>NZ_JBITGA010000009.1:0-390116 GCF_044456565.1 Streptomyces sp. NPDC050842
ATCCAGAAGTCGCCGTCGCGGACCGCGCGGGTCTTCATCCCGGCCGCGTCCGAGCCCGCGTCGGGCTCGGAGAGGGCGTAGGAGAACATCGCGTCACCCTTGGCCAGCGGGCCCAGGTACTTCGCCTTCAGCTCCTCCGAGCCGGACAGGATCACCGGCAGCGAGCCCAGCTTGTTCACCGCCGGGATCAGCGACGAGGACCCGCACACCCGCGCGACCTCCTCGATCACGATCACCGTCGCCAGCGCGTCCGCGCCCGCGCCGCCGTACGCCTCCGGGACGTGCACGGCGTGCAGGTCGTTGGCGACCAGCGCGTCCAGCGCCTCCTGCGGGAACCGGCCCTCCTCGTCCACCGCGGCCGCGAACGGCGCGATCTTCGCCTCCGCCAGCGCACGCACCGACTCCCGGAGCATGTCGTGCTCCTCGGAGGGCCGATACAGGTCGAAATCGGTTGAACCCGCCACGTTCACTCACTCCCACGCTTGCTAACTACCGTTAAGTAACCCAAAGGGTAGGGCGTGGCCCGGCCCCGGGCCAGGGCACGACTATGCTCGGGCAGGCATTCCGCCCGACGTCACTGGAGTACCGCATGGCCCTCAAGATCACTGTGATCGGCACCGGCTACCTCGGCGCCACCCATGCCGCGGCCATGGCGGAACTGGGCTTCGAGGTGCTCGGCCTGGACGTGGTCCCCGAGAAGATCGAGCTGCTGTCCTCCGGGCGCGTCCCGATGTACGAGCCCGGGCTCGAGGACCTCCTCGCGAAGCACGTGGCCGGCATCGAGGGGTCGAGCGGCCGGCTGCGGTTCACCACCTCCTGGGAGGAGGTCGGCGCCTTCGGCGACGTGCACTTCGTCTGCGTGAACACCCCGCAGAAGCACGGCGAGTACGCCTGCGACATGAGCTACGTCGACGCCGCCTTCGCCTCCCTCGCCGCGGTCGTCCGCGAGGGGGCCCTGGTCGTCGGCAAGTCGACGGTGCCGGTCGGCTCGGCGGAGCGGCTCGCGGGCCTGCTGCCCGAGGGCGTCGAGCTCGCCTGGAACCCGGAGTTCCTGCGGGAGGGCTTCGCCGTGCAGGACACCCTGCGCCCGGACCGGATCGTGGTCGGCGTGCAGGACGCCGGCGGGCGGGCCGAGAAGACGCTGCGCGAGGTGTACGCGGTGCCGACCGGCCAGGGTTCGCCGTTCGTGGTGACCGACTTCCCGACGGCCGAGCTCGTGAAGACGGCCGCGAACTCCTTCCTCGCCACCAAGATCTCCTTCATCAACGCGATGGCGGAGGTGTGCGAGGCCGCGGGCGGCGACGTCGCCAAGCTGGCGGAGGCCATCGGCCACGACGACCGGATCGGGGCCAAGTTCCTGCGGGCCGGGGTCGGCTTCGGCGGCGGCTGCCTGCCCAAGGACATCCGGGCCTTCATGGCCCGGGCGGGCGAGCTGGGCGTCGACCAGGCGCTGACCTTCCTGCGCGAGATCGACTCGATCAACATGCGGCGGCGCGGTCAGATGGTGGAGATGACCCGGGAGGTCCTCGGCGGGAACTCCTTCCTGGGCCGTCGCGTGGCCGTGCTCGGCGCGACCTTCAAGCCGGACTCGGACGACGTCCGCGACTCCCCCGCGCTGAACGTGGCCGGTCAGATACACCTCCAGGGCGGCCAGGTCACCGTCTACGACCCGAAGGGCATGGAGAACGCGCGCCGCGTCTTCCCGACCCTGGGATACGCCGACACGGCCCTGGACGCCGTGCGCGGGGCGGACGTGGTGCTGCACCTGACCGAGTGGCGGGAGTTCCGCGAGCTCGACCCGGCGGAGCTCGCCTCGGTCGTCTCGTCGCCGGTGATCCTCGACGGCCGCAACGCGCTGGACTCGGAGCTCTGGCGGGCGGCGGGCTGGACGTACCGGGCGATGGGCCGCCCGCGCGCCTGAGACGACGCGAGAAGGGGGAGGGGCGCCGGTCGGCGCCCCTCCCCCGTTTCGTGCGGTCAGGCCGCGTCGTACCGTCAGGCCGCGGCCGGGCGGATCCGGTTCGTCCGCGACAGGAACTCCGTCTCGCGCAGCGCCCGCGTGACGTTGGCGTGGGCGAGGCCGACCAGGTCCTGGGCGGGCCAGCCCCGGCGGAGGAGCTCCGCGAAGAGCGGGACGTAGCCGCGGGCCGGGTCGGTGGTGTGCGAGACGCCCGTGGAGCGCGGGCCCGCCTCCGTACGCACCCGGTCGAGGACGTCGGCGTCGGCGGCCGGGTCGTCCGTGACCGTGACCATGCAGACGGCGCCGTTCTCGCCGAGGAGCCGCAGCACGTCGTCCGGCAGGCCCTCCGGCGCCGCCCTGGTCAGCAGGGCCGGGGCCCGGGTGACCGCGAGGGCGCGGCGGACCGTGTCCTGGTCGGCGCCGGAGAGGTCCACGGCCAGGCCGAGGCGGTTCATCTCCCGTACGGCCTCGCGGGCGAAGCGGTCGAAGCGGGTGAGGTTCACGGCCCGGACGCCCAGGGCGTGGTAGGCCCGCAGGGTGGCCGCCGAGCCGCCGAGCGCGGGCCAGCCGACCGGGCCGAGCAGGGCGGCGACCCGGCCGCAGTTCCCGGCGTGGGCCATCTCGGCCGTGGTGTACACGAGCCGCAGGTCCTCGGGGCAGGCGGCGACGAGGGCGCGGATCGCGTCGATGCGCCGCAGCGTGCCGATGACGCCCTCGTCGGCCTCCACGTGCAGGGACCAGAACTGCGCTCCGGCCTCCGCCGCCCGGACGGGCGGGAGGTCCTCCGGGTCGAGGGACCGGGGCAGCTCGGTATGGCCCTCGGTGACGGGCTGGGCGGCCAGGATGGCGCGGGCCCGGGTCGTCTCGTCGAGCGGCGGTGGTGGATCGGGGGGATCGAGCGCGCCGACGGCGGCGGGGGCGGCAGAGAAGGGGGGATGATCGTCGAGATCTGCCATGGTGCTACTCCGAACTCGGTGATGCAGTACTGCCCCGCCCAAAGCGGCGGGGCAGTACCGTCCACCGTGCCACCGGCCCCGGGGCGGGGCGCGACGGAGTAGACCGTCCGGGTGAGGCGCGGAGGGCAGTCCCGGCGCCCTGGGCCGGTCCTCGGTCAGTCCTTGGTGGCCCACACCCATTCGAGCCCGAAGCCGTACGCCTGGTCGATCAGCTGCTGGTTGCTCAGCCCGTGGGCCGGGGTGAACCAGCGGACCTCGCGCCGCACCGACAGGCCGTCCTCGCCCGAGTCGATCAGCGCGATCGCGCAGGCGGTCGCTCCCTGTGGGGCGTCGTCGAGCAGGATCCGGAAGCTCGCGGACGGGGCCGTGACGGTCACGGCCGCGCCCAGGCTCCGGAAGTCCACCGCTCCCTCGTAGACGTAGGTGTAGACGAGGAGCCGCCGGATGCGGGACCGGTACTCCAGGTGTGTCCGCAGGGTCTCCCCGTCCGAGGACGCGCCGCTGCGGTCGTCCTGGTCGAGCTGGACGTACGGGGGTGCGGTGAGCGCGCCGAAGGAGTTTCCGAGCGCCTGCACGGCCTCGCGGGTGCCGTCGGCGAGTTCGACCAGACAGCCGAGGTCGAGGTCCGCGCCGGTCGACGCCGACCAATTGAGGTTGGCCTGGAGCACTCCGCGCCCGGCCACCAGGCCTCGGGGGGCCGCCTTGGTCAGGAGGGTGTCGGTGCGGCGGGCAGGGGTCTTCCCGGACGGGCCGGCAGGGGTCCTCTCCGGCGGACGCGCGGGGGTCGCCTCGGGCGGACGCGCGGGGGTCCTCTCCGGCGGACGTACAGGGGTCTTCTCCGGCGGATGCTGCGCTCGTTCCTCGGCCGGTGGGCGCACCGGGCGGTCGCCGGTCGCCGGCTTGAGACGGATGACTCCACGACGGCGATCGTCGCCCACGACCACTCCCCCTGAATGCGCACTTCACCTGTGCGCACACTAACCGCCCCTGGGCTACGATGCGTTCCCATCCGGGGGTTCGAGGGTGCCTCATCAGCGCTGGGGAGCGCGAGGCACCGGCTGTCGCGGCCCCTGTTCCTTCGTGTGGGGGTGGGCATGCCCGTCGGGGCTTCGGCGAATCGTCATCAGATAGCCCGGGAGATCGAGGAGTTCTCACGCGAGGCCGCCCTCGCGCCTCGGAGCGAGGAACTCCTGGAACTCTGCCGGGCCTTGAGGGCGGCGGACAGCGACACCCGTCCCCTGGACCCGTGGACCGAGCTCGATCTGCTCCAGGCCTACGCCCGCCCCGAGAGCATCACCCACGGCGCCTCCAAGCCCGAACACCCGGCGTGGGGCTGGCTGGAGGCACTCCTCGGCGGTCTGGTCTTCATCCCGCTCGCCCTTACCTGGCTGGGGCTCACCCAGGCGTCCAGCGCCTACGGGGCGTTGACGGGCGCGGACCCGAAGGCCGCCGCCCGGCCCTTCCTCCAGCTGTGGCAGTCCGGCTTCGAAGGCCATCTGACGGGCTTCTTCACCTTCGGGCACGTCGCCGGGACCGCGACCGTCGCGATCCTCGTCCTCCTCGCCCTCGTCCTCCTGCACGGCTGGCGTCGCGCCGGGATCTCCCGCCGCGAGGCGGAGGCCGAGCGGCTCACCGACGAGCTGCTGCGCCGGCTCGTACCCTCGCTGACCCGAGCGCAGCTCCTGCTCAACTCCTACCGGCTGTCCTCTCCCCGCCGTTTCACCGCGGAGTTGACGCAATCGGCCGAGACGCTGAACCGGCTCGGCGACCGCGCGGCTTCGACCACGCAGGAGCTCTCCCAGGCGGCCCTGCTCGTCGCCGACTCGCTGGACAAGGCGGAGAAGCGGCTCGCCGGGGTCGACACCTCGGTCCGCCCGCTGGAGTCCGCCGCGACCCGGATCGAGGAGGCGGTACGGGGCGGCGGGAAGGACGTCGAGGCCGCGGTGAGCGGCAGCGGGGTCATGATCCGCAAGGCCCTGGAGGACGTACGGGGTACGAACGGCGAGGTCAAGGACGTCCTGGAGAAGGCCGGGGAGCGGGTGGAGGACTCCGTGACGGCGCTGGCCGCGGCGCAGCGCTCCTTCACCACCGGCATCGAGGTGACGGGAGACCTCTCCGCGCAGGTGCTCGGCAGGCTCACGGAGGTGGTGGAGGCCTCGGTGCGCGGCAGTGCCGACGCCCAGGCCCTCGTCGGCCGGTTCGCCGACCAGGCCGACGCCCTCGGGCTGGTGGCCGAGCGGCTCGGGAAGGCCGTCGAGGCGCTGCACTCCGCGCTCGACACCGTCGGACGGGACACCGGGCGGGATGCGGGCCGGGACGTGCTGCCCGCGCCCCGGCGGCCCGCGGACCGGGCCGACGTCCGGTGAGGGCACCCCGCTTCAACCCCCTGCATCTGGCGGGCTGGCTCTTCGCCGACATGCTGCTCGTCCTCGCGCTGGTCGCAATGGGCGACCAGGGCGACCCTCAGGCGGCCGCCCGGCCGGGGAGCTCCGCGACGCCGAAGCCCGGCCCCTCGAAGAGCCAGAAGCCCAAGGGGCCGCGTGCGGTGACCCGTACACCGGTGAAGGTGTCCATCGACGCGAGTCCAGGGGACCGCGCCGAGATCCTGGCGCGGCTGAAGGCCGCCACCGCGCGGTACGAGGGGCGCCAGGCGGCCTTCGTCCTCACCTTCGGGCGGCACTCCGACCCCGGCGCCGGCGGCGCGTACGCGGGCGAGGTCAACTCGCTGCTGGCGAAGGCCCGTCCGGGCATGTTCAAGGGCGCCACGACGCGCGACTTCTGGAAGGGCGGGGCCTCCGACGGTCACGCCGACATCGAGATCTACTTCTACACGTACTGAGCGGCCACCGACCGCCTCACCGGAGGGATGAGACCCCATGCAGATACTTCCGTTCTACCTGCTGTGCGACGAGTCGGGTTCGATGGCGGGTGACAACGTCGACGCGCTCAACACGACGCTGCCCGAGCTGCACCACGAGATCAGCACCAATCCGACGGTGGCCGACAAGACCCGGTTCTGTCTCATCGGATTCTCCACCGAGGCCAACGTGCTCCAGCCGCTGGTCGACCTCAGCGACATCGAGGAGGTCCCGGCGCTGGCGGCCGGCGGCCTCACCTCCTTCGGCAACGCCTTCCGTACGCTGCTGCGCTGCATCGAGACGGACGTCGCCGCGCTGAAGGCCGAGGGGCACGAGGTGTACCGCCCGGTCGCGTTCTTCATGTCGGACGGCATCCCGACGGACGACGACTGGCCGCAGGCGTACAAGGAGCTGACGGAGTCCCGCTTCTGCCCGAAGATCATCGCCTTCGGGGTCGGCGACGCGGAGGAGTCCACCATCGCGCAGGTGGCGAACTTCCGCGCCTTCATCCAGCAGGACAGCAACGTCTCGCCCGCGGCGGCGCTGCGCGAGTTCGCCTCCAGCCTGACCCGGTCCATCGTCCGCTCGGCCAGCAGCATCGCGGCCGACGGCGGTTCCGACTTCACGCTCAGCGTGGAGGAGACCGTGCCCGGCTTCGCGACCGTCTCGCTCGACAAGCTCTGAGGGTGGACATGGAGCAGGAATCCCCATTGACGCCCGTGCCGACCGTGGCACCCGTGGCACCCGTGGCGGCGTCGGCCCCGTCGGCCGCTGTCGACGGCACGCCGCCCGCTCTCCGGACGGAGCCCACCACGGAGGAGACCCTCGGGGTTCGGAGCCCAGGGGCCGAGGCCCCCGAGGCGGAGGGTTCAGGGGCGGAGGTCGCCGCTGCGCAGCAGACCCCGCGCCCGGTGCCGCCGACGCTCGGAGTCCCGGCTCACAGCGGGCGCAGACCGCCGAGCTATCCGCCGGTGCCGCAGGGCAGGCCCCGGGTGTCGGACGATCCCACCGCCGCCGTCCTGCCCGACATCGTCCTGGACGGCGCCGCCTACCCGCCGCTGACGGTACGGGCCGCCTCCGTCCGGGGCGACTCCCACCGCTATCACGGTGAGCCCCGTCAGGACTCGCTCGGTGTGAGCCTGCTCGGCGAGCCCGGCCCCGGCGAGCTCCTCATGCTCGCCGTGGCCGACGGGGTCGGCTCCGCCTCCCTCTCGCACGTGGGGTCGAGCAGCGTGTGCCGCTGGGCCGCCTGGGCCTTCGCCCACCACGCCCAGGAGCTGTACGAGGCGCTGGCCGCCGGCGCGGCCGCCCACTTCGCCGAACTGGCGACCTTCGTGGTCGAGCGGCTCGCGGACAAGCTGGCCCGCAACGCGAAGAGCCGGTCGCACGACCCTGCGAGTCACGCCACCACGCTGCGCGTGCTCCTCGTCCCGCGCGATCCGTCCATCCGTACCCGAGGCCTGCTCACCGTGGGCGACGGCGGCATCGCGCTGCTCCGAGACGGGCGCTGGGACCTGGATCCCGGCGGGACCTCCGAGGCGAGCGGGGCCGGGGACGGGGTCATCGACACCCGGACCGCCGCGCTCCCCCTGTCCCGTACCGCCGAGACGAGGCTTCTGACCACCCGACCCGGCGACGTCCTCGTCCTCTCCACCGACGGTCTGTCCACGCCGCTGGCGGGCGAGTCCGAGATGCGGGAGTTCTTCGGCTCCGCCTGGGGCGGTGGTTCCGTGCCCGAACCCGCCGACTTCCTCTGGCAGTTCCAGTACCGGGTGAAGTCGTACGACGACGACCGCACAGGCGTCGTGCTCTGGGAGGCCCAGCCGTGACCGCGCAGGACGGGGCCGACGTCGAGCAGTCCCTGCTCACGCTGGTGCGGAAGCTCGCGACCGGCGGGCAGGGCGAGGTGCACGAGGTGGGCGGCCCCGGGGAGCTGCTCTTCAAGCGGTACCTGGAACCGCAGAAGGTCGACGGGGCGGCGCTCGCCGCCCTGGTGACGCTGCGCCAGGGGCTCGCCCCCGCCGAGGTCCAGCGGCTGGACCGGGAGACGGCGTGGCCGCTGTGCCGGGTGCTGGACGGCGGCCGGGTCGTGGGCTTCCTCATGCGCCGGGCGCCCGACGCCATGTCCTGGCGGACGGGCAAGGGCGACACCCGGCTCATCGAGCTGTCCTACCTGCTGCGCCCGCCGAAGGCGGCCTGGCAGGCGGTGCCGCAGCCCGCGCCGGCCGAGCGGTACGCGCTGGTGGTGGCGCTGGTGGAGCTGTTCGGGTGGCTGCACACGCTGGGGCTCGTCGTCGGGGACCTCTCGCAGGCCAACGTCCTGTGGTCGCTCGATCCCGGCCCCGCCGTGCACCTGCTCGACTGCGACGGCGTACGGATCACCGGCAGGCCCCCGGTCCTCGCGCAGGCCGACACCCCGGACTGGCTGGACCCGAAGGCCCCGCCGGGGGTGGTGAGCATCGACAGCGACCGGTACAAGGCTGCGCTGATGATCGGCCGGGTCCTCGCTCAGGACGCGTACGCCACTCCCGAGCAGCCCCTGACGCCGCTGGCCGGCGTCCTGGACGAGCGGCGGGCGGCGGCCGTGGGGCGGCTGTGGGGGCTCGCGGGCGGGGCGTACGGCACGCGGCCCGACCTGGGGCAGTGGCGTACGGCGCTGGCCGGACGGGACACGATCAAGTTGCTCGCCGCGCAGCCCGCGCCGCGGCCCGTGGTGGACCGCTCGCGGTTCGACGGCGGGTCGCGCCGCGAGCGGGGCACCATCAGCTTCCGGGACACCCGCTAGCGGGCGTCCGTCGTGTCGATCGTCGCGTTCGACGGGGACGTGCGGGAGCGGAGGTCGCGGGAGACCGCTTCCGCGTCGCGGAGGGTGCGGACCGCGTTGGACCAGGTCAGCTTGGCGATGTCCGGGTGGGACCAGCCGCGGTGCAGGAGCTCCGCGATCAGGTTCGGGTAGCCCGCGACGTCGTCGAGGCCGGCCGGGGTGAAGGCCGTGCCGTCGTAGTCGCCGCCGATGCCGATGTGGTCGATGCCGGCGGCCTCGCGCATGTGGTCGAGGTGGTCGGCGACCGTGGCGACGGTGGCGATCGGGCGCGGGTTGTCCGCCTCGAAGGCGCGGTGCAGCTTCATCGCGTCGGCGGTGGTGTCGAGGTGGTCGAAGCCGTGCTCGCGGAGGTTCTCGTCCGCCCGCGCGGTCCACTCGACGGCCGCGGGGAGGATGAACTTCGGCACGAACGTGGCCATCGCGACGCCGCCATTGGCGGGCAGCCGCTCCAGGACGTCGTCCGGGATGTTCCTCGGGTGGTCGCAGACCGCCCGGGCCGAGGAGTGCGAGAAGATCACCGGCGCGGTCGAGGTGTCGAGCGCGTCCCGCATGGTGGTGGCGGCGACGTGCGAGAGGTCGACGAGCATGCCGGAGCGGTTCATCTCACGGACGACCTGCCGGCCGAAGGCGGAGAGCCCGCCGACGCCGGGCTCGTCGGTCGCCGAGTCCGCCCAGTCGTTGTTGTCGTTGTGCGTGAGCGTCATGTAGCGGACGCCCAGGGCGTGCAGCGCGCGCAGGGTGGCGAGGGAGTTGTTGATCGAGTGGCCGCCCTCGGCGCCCTTGAGCGAGGCGATACGGCCCTGCTTGCGGGCCGCCTCCATGGCGTCCGCCGTCAGCGCCGGGGCGAGGTCGCCCGCGTACCGCTCCAGGAGCTGGTCGACGATGTCGATCTGCTCCAGGGTCGCGCTGACCGCGTCGTCCCCGGCCAGCCGGCAGGGCACGTAGACCGACCAGAACTGGGCGCCGACGCCGCCGGCCCGCATCCGGGCGAGGTCCGTGTGGAGCGCGCCGGTCTGGTCCGCGCCGATGTCCATGCGGTCCAGGTCGTACCGCGCGTGCTGGCGCAGCGCCCACGGCAGGTCGTTGTGGCCGTCGACGACGGGATGGCCCGCGAGCAGCTCGCGGGCCTCCGCCAGACGGTCCGCCGCGCTTCCGGCCGTCGTACTGCCGGCCGTCATGCTGCCGGCCCCCGCGCTTCCGGCGGTCGTGCTCACTTGCCGAAGCCGAACGAGTCCGCGCCCTCGACCTTGGCCCGCAGGCGCTTGCCCTTCTCCGTGGCCTGGTCGTTGAGCTCCTGGAGGAACTCGTTCATCCGGGTGAGGAGTTCGGGGTCGTGCGCGGCGAGCATCCGGGCCGCGAGCAGGCCCGCGTTGCGCGCGCCGGCGACGGAGACCGTCGCGACGGGGACGCCGGCCGGCATCTGCACGATGGAGAGCAGCGAGTCCATGCCGTCGAGGTACTTCAGCGGCACCGGCACGCCGATGACCGGGAGCGGCGTGACCGAGGCGAGCATGCCCGGCAGGTGGGCGGCGCCGCCCGCGCCCGCGATGATCGCCTTGAGCCCACGGCCCGCGGCCTCCTCGCCGTACGCGATCATCTCGCGCGGCATCCGGTGCGCCGAGAGGACGTTCACCTCGTACGCGATCTCGAACTCGTCCAGGGCCTGGGCGGCGGCCTCCATGACGGACCAGTCGGAGTCGGATCCCATGGCGATGCCGACGACGGGGGCGGTGGCGGTGCTGCTCATTCGGTGATCGTTCCTCGCAGATAGCCGGCGGCGTGACGGGCGCGCTCCAGCACCTCGTCCAGGTCGTCGCCGTAGGTGTTGACGTGCCCCACCTTGCGGCCGGGCTTCACATCCTTGCCGTACATGTGGATCTTGAGCTGCGGGTCCCTGGCCATGCAGTGCAGATACGCGGAGTACATGTCCGGGTAGTCGCCGCCCAGGACATTGCACATCACGGTCCAGCGGGCGCGCGGCCGCGGATCGCCGAGAGGAAGGTCGAGAACCGCCCGGACGTGGTTGGCGAACTGCGAGGTGATCGCGCCGTCCTGGGTCCAGTGGCCGGAGTTGTGCGGACGCATCGCCAGTTCGTTGACGAGGATGCGGCCGTCCGTGGTCTGGAAGAGCTCGACGGCGAGGTGGCCGACGACCCCCAGCTCCTTGGCGATGCGGAGGGCGAGCTCCTGGGCCTGGCCCGCGAGCTCGTCGTCGAGGTCCGGCGCCGGGGCGATCACGGTGTCGCAGACACCGTCGACCTGACGGGACTCGACGACCGGGTAGGCCACGGCCTGGCCGTGCGGGGAGCGGACGATGTTCGCCGCGAGCTCGCGGACGAAGTCGACCTTCTCCTCGGCGAGGACCGGGACGCCCGCGAGGAACGGGTCACGGGCCTCCGCCTCCGTACGCACGAACCAGACGCCCTTGCCGTCGTAGCCGCCGCGCACGGTCTTGAGGATGATCGGGAAGCCCCCGACCTCGGCCGCGAAGGCCACCGCGTCCGCCGCGTCCGCGACGATGCGGTGGCGCGGGCTCGGCGCGCCGATCTCGTCGAGCTTGGCGCGCATCACCCCCTTGTCCTGGGCGTGCACCAACGCGTCGGGCCCCGGGCGGACGGGGATGCCGTCCGCCTCCAGGGCCCGCAGGTGCTCCGTGGGGACGTGCTCGTGATCGAAGGTGATCACGTCACATCCGCGCGCGAAGTCACGCAGCGTGTCCAGGTCGCGATAGTCGCCGATGACGACGTCGCTGACCACCTGGGCCGCCGAGTCCTGCGGGGTGTCACTGAGGAGCTTGAACTTGATGCCGAGGGGGATGCCCGCCTCGTGGGTCATACGGGCGAGCTGACCGCCACCGACCATGCCGACTACCGGGAACGTCACTCTCTTAGGGTATCCGCACCACCGGGGAACACTCGTCCGCCTGTGGTTTGTCACAAGGACAGTGCGGGTGGAACCTGGGTTTCCCCGTGGTTTACGAGGTACTCGGGCGGGTGACAGGGGGGCTGGTTAGCATGGTTGGGTTGACGTCGCCCGGACGTCACCCGGACGGACGGGACTGAGCCATCACCATGAGTGAACCCGGCGCGCTGCGCATGCGACTCAACGGGCTCTTCCGTGAGGTCGCCAAGTTCGGGGTCGTCGGTGGTCTCGGCGTCCTGGTCAACCTCGGCGTCTTCAACGTGGTCCGCCACTTCTCGGACCTTCAGGTGGTCCGGGCCAGCCTGATCGCCACCGTGGTCGCGATCGGCTTCAACTACGTGGGGTTCCGTTACTTCACGTACCGCGACCGGGACAAGTCGGGACGGACGAAGGAACTGTCGCTGTTCCTGCTGTTCAGTCTGGTCGGCATGGTCATCGAGAACGGCGTGCTCTACGCGGCCACGTACGGCTTCGGCTGGGACGGCCCGCTCGCGAGCAACTTCTTCAAATTCTTCGGGATCGGGATCGGGACCCTGTTCCGCTTCTGGTCGTACCGCACCTGGGTGTTCCGCGCGCTGCCCGCGAAGGAAGCGGTGCAGGCCGCCGAATCGTTCCTTGAGCAGCCTCCGCGGCAGGCGACCCGCCGCCAGCCCGACCGCGTCTGACCTGCCCTTTCATCGGACGCGAGCGCCCCGTACGGAGCTACCGTACGGGGCGCTCGCGCGTCCGGTCCGAGACGCTCCTGACCTCCCGGCTCAGGAAGAGCGCGAAGATCGGCGGGTGCTGCTGGAGCAGTTCCAGGCGCCCGCCGTCCGCCTCCGCCAGGTCGCGGGCGACGGCCAGGCCGATCCCCGTGGAGCTGCGGCCGCTCACCGCCCGCTCGAAGATCCGCGCGCCGAGGTCGGACGGGACGCCCGGCCCCTCGTCCGTGACCTCGATCACCGACTGGTTGCCGGTGACCCGGGTCCGTACGGCGACGGTGCCGCCGCCGTGCATGAGCGAGTTCTCGATCAGCGCGGCAAGGACCTGGGCGACCGCGCCCGGGGTGCCGACGGCCCGCATCCCCTGCTTGCCCGAGTGCACGATGGCCCGCCCCGCGCTGCGGTAGGCCGAGCGCCACTCCTCCAGCTGCTGCTTGACGACCTCGTCGAGGTCGAAGGCGACGGCGGAGCCCGTACGGGGGTCCCGGGAGTTGGTCAGGAGCCGTTCGACGACGTCCGTGAGCCGCTCGACCTGGGTGAGCGCGATCGTCGCCTCCTCCTTGACCGTGTCGAGGTCGTCGGCGAGCGCGACCTCCTCCAACCGCATGGAGAGGGCCGTGAGGGGCGTACGGAGCTGATGCGAGGCGTCGGCCGCGAGCCGGCGCTCGGCGGTGAGCATCCGGGCGATGCGCTCGGCGGAGGCGTCGAGGACGTCCGCGACCCGGTCGAGCTCGGGCACCCCGTACCGCTTGTGCCGGGGCCGGGGGTCGCCGGAGCCGAGGCGCTCGGCGGTTTCCGCCAGGTCGGTCAGCGGGGACGCCAGCTTGTCGGCCTGGCGGATGGCGAGGAGGACGGCGGCGATGACGGCGAGCAGTGCCACCGCGCCGATGATCAGGAGCGTGCGGCCGACCTCGGCGGTGACCGTGGAACGGGACTCCTCGACGACCACGGTCTCGCCGCGCTCGCCCTCGGCGAGGCCGCGGATGACGTTTCCGGTGGGGCGGGTGCCGATCTCGATGGTGTCGCGGCCGGGGATGCGGATCTGCGCGTACCGCTTGGCGCCGCTCTGCTCGGCCAGGATGTCCGGGTTGACCGGCTCGCCGCCGATGAGCCGGCTGTCGACGATGGAGACGATCCGCAGCGCCTCCGAGTCCACGCTCTCCTGCGCGCTGCTGGAGATCGTGCGGGTCTCGACGATGACGAGGGAGACGCCGAAGACGGCGATGACGACGAGCACCACGGCGAGCGTGGAGTTGATCAGACGGCGGCGCACGACGCTTTCCTAGCTCTTTTCGAAGCGGAAACCGACTCCGCGCACGGTGGCGATGTAGCGCGGGTTGGCGGCGTCGTCGCCGAGCTTCTTGCGGAGCCAGGAGATGTGCATGTCGAGGGTCTTGGTGGAGGACCACCAGGTCGTGTCCCAGACCTCGCGCATCAGCTGGTCGCGGGTGACGACCCGGCCCGCGTCGCGGACCAGGACCCGGAGCAGGTCGAACTCCTTGGCCGTGAGCTGGAGCTCCTCGTCGCCCATCCAGGCGCGGTGCGACTCGACGTCGATCCGTACGCCGTGGGTCGAGGGGGCGGCGACGGGCTCGCTGGAGCCGCGCCGGAGCAGGGCCCGGACCCGGGCGAGGAGCTCGGCCAGGCGGAAGGGCTTGGTGACGTAGTCGTCGGCGCCCGCGTCGAGCCCGACGACGGTGTCGACCTCGTCGGCCCGCGCGGTGAGGACCAGGATCGGGACCGCGTGTCCCTCGGCGCGCAGCCGCCGGGCGACCTCCAGGCCGTCCATGCCGGGCAGCCCCAGGTCGAGTACGACCAGGTCCACTCCGCCCTGGAGTCCGGCGTCGAGGGCGGTCGGACCGTCCTCGCGGACCTCGACCTCGTACCCCTCTCTCCGCAGGGCGCGGGCCAGCGGTTCCGAGATGGATGCGTCGTCCTCGGCGAGCAGTACACGGGTCATGGGGTGATGGTAGTCCGCACCGCCGCCGGGCCGTGGCGGGATCCGTTCGGCCCGGGCGCCCCCTCCGTATCCTGTGGGCATCCTGTTCATGACCTTGGAATAGCCTTGCGCGGTTGCATTTCCGCCTGTGATCCATCTCTCAAGTCCTTCCATATCCGGCACTGTCGTGTCGTATGGTGTCTCGACGTATGTAGCGGTAATCGGGGACCTTTGGCGAGCTTCGTGCGCCAAGGTCCTCTTTCTACGTGAGGTCGGCCCCGCCGATCCTCGAAGACAGTGAACGACCTGTGGGCCGGGTTCCGGGACGCGACGACGCGACTCCCGGGGCGTGGATCCCGGTGGCGTCCAACGACTCTGCCGGTGCCGGCCTCCCCCACCGGGCGCACCCCGCTCACAAGGCGAGCGTCCCGACAGAGCAAGGATCGACATGGCGTCCAGCCTGACGACGGCTTCGACCGGAACCCCTGGTTCCGGGAAGACGTTCCTCGGCCACCCCCGCGGCCTGGCCACCCTCTTCTTCACCGAGATGTGGGAGCGTTTCTCCTACTACGGCATGAGGGCCCTTCTCGTTCTGTACCTGGTCTCCGGCGGCGCGGACGCGGCCACCGGCAGCCAGGGCGGCGGCCTCGCGATGACCGCGGCCACGGCCACGGCGATCTACTCCGTGTACGTGTCGATGGTCTACCTGATGGCCATGCCCGGCGGATGGTTCGGCGACCGCGTCTGGGGCGCCCGCAAGACCGTCACGATCGCCGGCTTCGTGATCATCGCCGGTCACGTCTCGCTGGCCCTCCCCGGCCAGGCGATGTTCTTCGTCGGCCTCGCGCTCGTCGCGGCCGGCTCCGGTCTCCTCAAGGCCAACATCTCGACGATGGTCGGCCACCTCTACGACGGCCCGGACGACCCGCGCCGTGACGGTGGCTTCACGCTCTTCTACATCGGCATCAACCTGGGTGCGTTCGTGGCGCCCTTCGTCGTCGGCACCATCGGCGAGAAGGTCAACTGGCACCTGGGCTTCGCCCTCGCCGCCGCCGGCATGGCGCTCGGTCTCGCGTGCTTCCTGTCCTTCAGCAAGAGCCTGAGCCCGAAGAGCAACGTCGTCCCGAACCCGCTCTCCTCCGAGGAGCGGAAGGCCATCCTGGTCAAGGTGTCGCTCGTCGCCGTGCTCGTCGCCGTCTTCTACGGCGTCGTCGTGGCCCTCGGCATGTACACCCTGAACTGGGCGCTCGTCCCGATCACCCTCGCCGGTCTGATCATCCCGGTCGCCGTCCTCGTCCGCATCAAGCGCGACAAGGACCTCGACAAGACCGAGCAGTCGAAGATGACCGGCTACATCTGGTTCTTCGTCGCCGCCGCCGTCTTCTGGATGATCTACGACCAGGGCGGCTCGACCCTGGCCCTCTTCGCCGACGGCAAGACCGCCGACAGCGTCTTCGGCTTCGGCTTCCCGGCCACCTGGTACCAGTCCCTGAACCCGCTCTTCGTCATGGCGCTGGCCCCGGTCTTCGCCTGGCTGTGGCTGTGGCTGGCCCGGAAGAACCAGGAGCCGAACACCATCGTGAAGTTCGCGATGGGTCTCGTCCTGGTCGGCGCGTCCTTCTTCGTCTTCGTCGTCCCGATGAACATGGCGGGCGACGGCACCAAGGTCTCCCCGATGTGGCTCGTCTCGATCTACATGATCCAGACCATCGGCGAGCTGTGCCTCTCCCCCGTCGGCCTCTCCGTCACGACGAAGATGGCTCCGCAGAAGTACGCCTCCCAGATGATGGGTGTCTGGTTCCTCGCCGTCACCGCCGGCGACTGCACCACCGGTCTGCTCTCGCTGGCCGGCGTCGACCTCAACGGGACAGGGATCATCGCGATGGAAGCCTCATTGGCCGTCCTCGCGGGCTTCGCGATCTACATGTACCGCAAGAAGGTCCAGGGGCTCATGGGCAGCGTCCACTGACGCCGTCCCCCGCAGGACACGTGAAGGCCGCCGCACCGGTTCCGGTGCGGCGGCCTTCGCCGTCATGAGCCTTCTCAGCGCCGTCTCAGCGCCTCAGGCGCGCCCACGGTGTGAAGGTGAACACCGCGCCGCCGATGAGGATGACCGTGCCCGCGACCAGGGCGAGGGCGCGCAGGGCGCCGTCGCTCTCGGCGCCGGTCTCGGCGAGGTTCTCACCGGAGGAGCCGCCGGAGGCCGCCGCGCTGCCGCCGGAGCCCGAGCCGGAGCCGGAACCGGAGCCCGACGCGCTCGAACCGCCGTCGGAGCCGCCGCTCGCCGCCCCGCCGGACTGCTTGCTCGTGTCCAGCTCGAGGGAGGCGTTCACCGCGCCCTTGACCTGGCACGGGATGTCCATCTTCGCGGAGCCGAGCGTGACCTTGATGGTCAGCGCGCCCGGGCTGAGCGTGGACTTCCCGGTCGCGCCGGGCTTGTACGTGCCCTTCATGTCCTCCAGGCTCACCGGGGCGCCCGCCGCGACCGCCGTGGGGTTGGGGGCGCCGGTGACCAGCACCGTGCCGCTGTCGGCTCCGCCGATCTTGACCGCCATGGTCGGGACGAGAGCGCCCTTGGGGAGGGGAGCCGGGCTGTCCATGACGCCCTTGGCCGTCTTGACGGTGAGGTCGTAGACGGCGCCGTTCTTCTTCGCGCTGATCGTCACCTTGGAGTTGATGTTCGGCGGGCCGGGGGACGTGCAGGTGAAGGCGACGGTGACTTCCTTGCCCGGGAAGTCGGTCTGCCCCCCGCCGCTGCCACCGGAGGAACCACCGGTGGAGGTCGATCCGCCGGCGGAGCTGGAGCTTCCTCCAGAGGTCGAGCTGCCGCCCGAGGTGGAGCTGCCGCCCGAGGTGGACGTCGAGCTGCCCGTACCGGCGCTGCCCGTGTGCCCGCCGGAGGTGGTCGTACTGCTGCCCCCGGAGGTGGTGGTCGTGCTGCCGCCCGAGGTCGTCGTGGAACTGCCGCCCGACGTGGTCGTACTGCTGCCGCCCGAGGTGGTGCCCCCGGCCGCCGTCACCTTGATCGTCGCCGCGGCCGGGACCGCTTCCTTCGGGGTGCACTTCGTGTCCGTCGACAGCGGCTTGGACACGTTGATCGTGTACTTGTCGGGCGTCAGCGTGATGTCGCCCGCCGCGGTCAGCTTCAGCTTCCCCTTCATCTCGGGCAGCACCATCGCGCTGTTCTTGGGGATCGGCGGGTTGCTCCGCGGCCCCTCCATCGCGACGGTGCCGCTCCCCGCGCCGCCCACCTTGAGGACGCCGCTCGGCTTCACCGTGTCCGCCCCGAGGTCGAGCACGTCGGGGTTCTTCGAGGCGGCCTGGACCGTCTTCCAGACGATCTCGACCTCGTCGCCGACCTTGGCCTCCGCCGGTGCGGTGATGAGCACCTTCGTGGTGCCCTGCACCGGCGGGAGACCGGAGATGGACGGTGGGATGCACTCCGTCTTGTACGAGACCTCGGCGGCCTGTGCGGGGCCGGCGGAAATCAGGATCCCCGCGCCGCCGAGCATCAGCGCGACCCCGGCCGCGCTCATCCTCCGTTGCGTACTCACGCATGTCCCTTCGTCGTCGGACTGCTCTCTGGCGCTGACGGTGCGGAGTCAGGGCTGAACCACGGCAGGACCGTGGTCGGTTCGTCGTCCCTCGCGTCCCCGTTCACGGGGGCGGGGACGGACGTGCGGGTACGGCGGCGCAGTGCGGCCGTACGAGTGCGGGGAGCGCGGCCGGCCCGGCGTCCGGCGGACGGGCGGCCCGCGGCGGGCCGGACGCGGTCCACCACGGCCATCCCGATCCGGAACAGCGCCGCCGGCACGACGACGGCGAGCAGCACCCAGAAGAGCGTCACGCCCCAGGGGCGGTCCACCCCCCACGGCTGCTCGACGAGGATCTTGCCCGCGTACCGGACGGAGACCTGGTAGTCGCCGTGCGCGCCCGCCGTGAGTTCGGCCGGGAGCCGGACCAGGGCTTTCTTGCCGGGTTCGATCGTGCCGCGCCACTGGCGTTCCTCGTACTGCGGCGCGAAGACGCCGTGGCTCGTGCCGACTTCGAAGACCGGGTCCTTGACGGCGGCCGAGCCGAGGTTGCCGACGGTGAAGACGACCTCCCGGCGCGGTGGCGCCCCGAACCAGACGAGCAGGCCGCTGGAGCCGTCGAGGCGGACGGACGCGAGGACGGCGAGCCGCCCGTTGCCCGAGGCCTCGGGGAGCGGGGCCGTGGGGTGTCCGGCGACCGTGAACGCCTTGTCGACCGCGTCCTGTTGGCCCGTGACACCGGCCACGTGGACCACGCAGGGGCAGGGCTTGGGCGGTTCGGCGACCGGGAGTTTCGCGCTGAACGCTCCCCTGGCGTCGACGGTGGCGGCCCGGCCCTCGCTGTTGGAGCAGGAGTTGGTGCCGCCGATGACGCCCTTGCCAGGCGCGGACTGGCCGCAGATCAGGAGCATGAGCAGCGCGCCCGGCTTCCAGCCGCTGCCGCTGACGGTGATCGTGCCGCCCTTGCCGCCCTCGGCCTGGGAGAGTTCGACCACGGGCCCGGGCGCGGCCGTGGCGGTGACCGCGGGCGGCAGCGCGAGGGCGAGGGCCGTCAGGAGGGCGGCGGCAGCCGTACGGATCGTCCTCATGGTGTCGCTCCCTCCGGGGCTCGCTGGGTACGGGACCTGCCGCGCCGCCACACCGCGTACCCGCCGCCCGCCACCGCGAGCAGCAGTCCGGCCGTCCCCGCGAGGGCGGTGCCCTCGGCGAAGGCGGCCTCGGTACGGGCGCCGGCGGGGGCCGCGCCAGGGGCGCCGGCGGTCAGCCGGACGGTGACGGAGTCGAGGGCGGGCGGATCGGGCCAGGGTTCGGTGCGGGTGACCCGCTCGCCGGGGCGCAGGGTGAGCGGCAGGGCGCGCTCCGGCCGGTCGAGGACCGTGCCGAGGAGGCCCTCGGCACGGACCGCGAGGGTCGGGGCGAGGACCGTCGTGCCGCGGTTGACCAGGGTGTAGTGGAGGCCGCCGGCGGCCTCGTCGACGTGGACGTCCTCGATGGTGAGCGCGGCGAGGCGCGGGCCGCTCACGCGCAGGAGCAGCTCCACGCTCAGCTCGCGTCCGGCGGCCGTGGCGCGCACGGTGCCCCGGTGGTCGCCGGGTGGGGTGTCCGCGGTGACGGTCACGGCGAACGGCACGTCGGCCCGGGTCCTGGCCGGCACGGTGACGGTCCGCGCGGCGAAGGCCACCGGTGCGCCCTCGCCCGCGAGTCGTACGGTGAGCGGCCGCCCGCCCGGGTTGGTCACCGACAGGGTGTCCTGGAGGACGCTCCCCGCGGGGCCCTCCAGATAGGCGTACGGCCGTCCGGCGGTGGGTGCCGCCGTCCAGGCCCGGTCTCCGGGGGGAGCCGCCGCGACCGCGCCGACGAGGGCGGTCGCGGCGGCCACGAGCCCGGAGCGCACCGCCGCCCGCATCAGCGTGCCGTGCGCCGCGTGAGCCAGAGGACTCCGGCGGCGCCGGTCAGCAGGACGGTGCCGCCGAGGGTCCCGAGGGCCAGGGCGGAGTCGAGCGGGCCGGTCTTGGGCAGTTCGGTCCCGGAGCCGTTGTCGTCACTGTCGTCGTCGGCCGGCGGGGTGTCGTCGCCGCCCGCGACCCCGGTCACGTCGAGTTCCAGCGAGGGCGCGGGGTTGTTCTTCGGTGTGCACTCGGCCGCGTCCATGCCGAGGGCGTGCACGATGAGCGTGCCGGCCGTGAAGGTGACCTTGCCGTTCTTCGTCGGCGTGAACGTCCCGGTCAGCGTGCCGATCTTGATCGGGGTCTCCGGCGGGATGGCGGCCGTGTTCGGCGTTCCCTTGACCTTCACCGTGCCCGACGCGGCCCCGCCGAGGACGAGCTCGGCGCGCGGGGTCATGACTCCCTTGGGGAGTTCGATCGGGCTGTCGGAGACGCCCTTCTCGAAGGACATCGTGATCGTGTAGCCGCTGCCGCTCTTGACGGCCTTGATGTCGACGGGCGAGACGGCGTCCTTCGGGCCGATCTTCGTCACGCACGCGTAGTTCACATCGACGACGGTCGCCTGGGCGGCCGGCGCGGTGGTCAGCACGGCGGCGCCCGCCACCGCGACCGCCGCCGTGAGACCGGCGGCCGTTCTCCTTCGGTTCGGCACCTTGGACACCCGAGCACCCCTCACCGCAACGTAACTGACGGTCTTTCAGATTGGCCGTCAAGGTACGCCGGGAGCCTTGCGGAGGGAAGGCAGAGGAACGGGTCAACTTCTCGGCCGTGAACGGCCGAGCTTGTGCGCTCGGTTGCGTTCACACCTTGTCGCGCTTCCGACTGCCCCCTACGACGGGACGGTCACGGGTCGCATCTCCCCGCTACTGCTCAGGCTTGTTCAAGCCGGGGCGGTGTCGGGGACGGGCCTGTTGACGAAGGCCCACGCCGAGCGTGCGCGGTCACGCACGTTGACCCCAAACGGCACCCCGGCCCGGCGGGCCTTGTAGGCAAGGTGCTCTCCGAGTTGGTGAAAGGGCCAAGACGAGAGCGTGCCCCGCTGGTCGCGTCGAAGCCGTACCCGGTCGCGGATCCCGTCCAACTCCTCGACGGCGATCCCGCGACCGGTGCGTTGCGCGACGGACACGATCTCCTTGGAAATACGGTGATTCACCTGCGTGGCATGCCGCTGCTCCCGCCCCGCACGCCGGGCCAGCAGGCGTTTCGCGGACCGGGTGCCCACCGCCTGGAGTCGGGCCCGTTTGCGGGCGTGCCAGTTTCGGTAGCGGGCGAGGCGGCGGCCCTGATAGTTGGTGCCGTCCGAGGTAGTGGCGAGGTTGACGATGCCCCGGTCCACGCCGATGAAGTCCACCGGATCGCACACATCCGGGTCGGGGATGTCACAGGTGGCGATCAGGTACCACTTGCCCTTGCGGCACACCAAGTCCGACTCGCCCCGCCGGTGCTCCCGAAGGGTCTTGAGCTGGTCGGCAGCCCCGGTGTACCGCACGCCCTTCATCCGCCCGGAGACCGTCCAGATGGAGACGATGTGGGCATCGGTCTGCCAGGACAGGCACCGGTCGTCGAACGGCTGCGCCGACTGCAGGCGGAAGGTGATCGGGCCGCCCATCGCCTTGCGATACCGCTTCGACGACACCCGGCCCAGACACCCCGCCTTCGCCTGCGCGGCCAGGGCCGCGTAGGCGTCGGCGACCTTCTTCACCACCCGCACCGCCGGCTGCGCGGAAAGCCCGAACGAGGCCTTGATTTCGGTGTAGAGCAGTTTCTGCAGCCCGTTGCGATCCTTCACCCCACGCGTGTAGGCCACCTTGGCGACATGCTCGGCGGCCTGGTTACAGGCGTGCAGGGTCGCTTCAAGCGCCGCCGCTTGTAGGGGCGTCGGCAGTAGCTTCACTCGCACGGCCAGTTTCACAAGATCCGACGGTACGACCAGTCGCCGCACCCGTACACGAACTCCGCACATATGCACGCGAACAGGCGATCATCCGGCCATCTGTTCGCTTTTTTCCCGGCTCCGCCGAGGACGCGGTGGCGGGCACTCAGCGCCCGCGAAAGGAGCCGAACGCGGCGACGCTTCGCATCGCGGGGCCCGGAGTCGATTCCTCCCCGACATAAACGTCGGGTGGAATCGACAGACTCCTGGTGAAAGTCCTAGGCGGGCGCGGCCAGTTCGGCCCAGACCGTCTTGCCCAGGGCGCCGGGTGTGCGGTCGATGCCCCAGTCCAGGCAGAGCCGCTGGACGATGAACATGCCGTGGCCGCCGGGCCGTCCGGAGCGGTGCGGGGTACGGGGCGCCGGCTGTCCGGCGCCGCGGTCGGTGACTTCCAGGCGTACGACCTGGCTTCCGCGCAGGACGCGCAGGCGCTCGGGGCCCTCGGCGTGTAGGCAGGCGTTGGTGACGAGCTCGGAGACGACGAGCAGGACGTCCTCGGCGGCGGCCCTGCGGTCGGCGGTGGCGGCCGGGAGCCACCCCCACTCCTGGAGCGCCGACCGCGTGAAGTCGCGGGCGAGCGGGACGGTGCCGCTGGTCTCGCCGAGGGCGAGCGTACGGACGTCGGAAGCTTGGTCCATCAGCGCTTCACCTCACCGATTGACGAGACAGAGGGGCGGGACGTGCGGAGCGAACGCGGAGCGAACGCCGCGCCTCAGCCGGGGAGGGCCGTGTCGAGCGTGTCGTGCAGCGTGAAGACGGCCTCCGCGCCGGTGATGTGGAACACCCGGGCGACCGCGGGCCGCATCGCCACCAGATGGACCCCGCCACCCGCGGCGTCCGCCCGCAGCCGGGCGCCGAGCAGCACGTTGAGCCCGGTCGAGTCGCAGAAGTCGAGGCCCGAGCAGTCGACGACGAGCCGTGACCGGCCCACGTCGAGGGCGGCGTCGAGTGGCGTGCGCAACAGTTCGGCGGTGTGGTGATCCAGCTCACCTACGGGCGTGAGGAGTTCACTCCCCGCGTCCACGATCCGGACCTCGACCCGCAGCCGCGCGGGCTGTGCGCTGCCGATGTGCTGGCGGTCCATGGCCGTGCCTCTTCTCGCTCTCGCGGCTGCCGACTGACGTGCGTCGAACCCTACAAGCGGGGCACCCTCCGACGCACACACGGGCTACGCAAACCGACACAAAGCGGATTATTGGCACTTGCAACCATTGCGGTTCACCAGGTAGGGCTAGAAGGGAACACCTGAAAGAACACCCGACACGACCGGCCTCGGAGGCGCCGCAAACCGCAGCAGAAGAACAATGGAGGAGACCCATGTCACCCCGGCTCGACGCCCCGCGTACCCCCGACGCGCCGTCGGCAGCAGTCCCCCTCGACCACCTGCCCGCCCAGCGCCCCGCCATGCGCGACGACCTGCCCGACCTGCCCGACCGGCCCCTCGACCGCATCGGAGCGGTCGACGCGCGCGCCCTGTCGAAGCAGCTCTTCGCGCGGCTCGCCGTCCTGGAGGAGGGCACCCACGACTACGCGTACGTCCGGAACACGCTCGTCGAACTCAACCTGGCCCTGGTGAAGTTCGCCGCCTCCCGGTTCGGGAGCCGCAGCGAGCCGATGGAGGACATCGTCCAGGTCGGCACGATCGGCCTCATCAAGGCGATCGACCGCTTCGAGCTGACCCGGGGCGTCGAGTTCCCCACCTTCGCGATGCCCACGATCATCGGCGAGATCAAGCGGTTCTTCCGCGACACCTCGTGGTCCGTGCACGTCCCCCGCAGGCTCCAGGAGCTCCGGCTCGACCTCGCGAAGGCCGGTGACGCGCTCGCCCAGCGCCTCGACCGTGCCCCCACCGTCACCGAACTCGCGGAGGAGCTCGGGATCTCCGCGGAGGAGGTCGTCGAGGGCATGACCGCCAGCAACGCGTACACCGCGAGCTCGCTCGACGCCAAGACCGAGGAGGACGAGGCCGGCAGCGGGGAGAGCGCCCTCGCCGACCGGATCGGCTACGAGGACGACGGGCTCGCCGGCATCGAGTACATCGCCTCCCTCAAGCCGATGATCGCCTCGCTGCCCGCCCGCGAACGGCACATCCTCTCCCTCCGCTTCGTCTCCGGCATGACGCAGTCGGAGATCGGCACGGAGCTCGGGATCTCCCAGATGCACGTCTCCCGGCTCCTCGCCCGCACCCTCACCCGGCTGCGCCGCGGTCTCACTCTGGAGGAATGACCTCCGGCGGCTCCCCCGAGCCGTCAAGATGGCTCCGGAAAGGGCCCGTTCACGGTCGCGTTCTCGATCCGCCGACCCGGGACGGGCCCTTCCGTACGACCGCGCGTGCAGCCCCGCACCAGGCCGATCGCGCGCCCGGAAGGCCTTGTTGACGCGCCGTCCGGATTGGGCCACATTGAGCCCGGGGATTCAGGGGGGAATCACATGGTTTCTGCGTACGCGGAACTGGAAGGGCGGATGCGCGACCGGCTCGGGGGCAGGGAGTGCCTCTACGTGCCGTCGTGCCGCTTCGGGCTCTACCTCGCGCTGCGCCACTGGTGTGAGCCCGGCGGCCGGGTGCTGATGTCACCGGTCAACGACGACGTGATCTTCTTCGTCGTGCTCGCCGCCGGGCTCCGCCCGGTGCAGGCGCCGCTCGACCCCCGGGACGGGTCGATCGACACGACGGCCGTCCCGGAGTCCGTCTGGCGCGGCCTGTCGGCGGTCATCACCACCAATCTGTACGGGAATCCCGACCCTGCCCCGGAGCTGCGGGCCCGCTGCGACCGGCTCGGCATCCCGCTGATCGAGGACGCGGCCCACGCGATCGGCTCCACCGTCGGCGGGCGCCCGGTCGGCACGTACGGCGAGGCCTCCGTCTTCAGCCTCTCGAAGCACACCGCCGCCAAGACCGGCGGCTTCGTCGCCCTCGCCGACCCGGCGCTGCGCGAGGAACTCACCGCCGCGCGGGACGAGTTGCTGCACCCGACCCGTACCGGCAACGAACTCGCCTACCTGGCACGGCCGTACGCGGAGGCCGCCGTACGCGGCATGCGCCTCGTACGGGCCGCGCGCGCGACGGTGCGGCTGCTCGGGATGGAGGAGCGGGAGGAGATCCGGATGCCGCTCCGCGCCGACGAGCTGCTGCGGGCCCTGCCGGCCGCGCCCGATCTCGCCCCCTTCCACTCCTGGGTACGGGTCGACATGCACGACTACCGGCTCCGGCCGGGGTCGGGGCGGCTGCGCCGCACCACCCGCAGACTGGCCCGGCTCGACGGCGTCCTCGCCGCCCACCGCGCGGGCACGGCCCTGCTCCTGGCGAGCGAGTACGGCACGCCCGGGGCCGCGGACGAGCCGGCGCAGCCGCTGTTCCGCGTCCCGCTGCTCGTCGAGGACCGGGACGCGGCGATCGCCGCCCTCGCCCGGCACCGGATCACCACCGGCTACGTCTACGACCCGCCGCTCGACACCTACGCGGGCGAGGCGTTCACCGACCTCTCCCCCGCGCCGGAGGCCGCCGCCCGGTTCGCCCGGCACGCCCTGCCGGTGGACCCGCGCCGCGCGGACGAGGTCCTCGGCGTGCTGCGCGCGTCCGGGACCCGGCCGGCGCGCCTGTCGGAGGCCCCCGGCGGCGCCCGGTGACCGACACCGTACGGCTGCGGGAATCGGGCACGGCGGCGGAGACCGGGAAGACCTCGGCCGACGCCGTGTCGGAACCCTCCGGGGAGCAGCACGAGAAGGGCGAATCCGGCGAGAACTCCCTGTTCCGCAACGCCTACGCCCTGATGCTCTCCACCGGCGTCTCCGCCGCCCTCGGGCTCGGCTTCTGGCTGGTCGCGGCCCGCTACTACACGGAGGAGGCCGTCGGACAGGGCTCCGCCGCCATCGCCGCGCAGCGGATGCTCGCCTCGCTGACCGCGACGACGCTGACCGGTGCGGTCGTCCGGTACGTGCCCCGGGCGGGGCGCGCCACCGGGCCGCTCGTGGTCCGCCTCTACCTGGTCAGCACGGCGGTCGTGGCCGTCGCCTGCGGCGTCTTCCTGCTCACCCTGGACTGGTGGGGCCCCTCGTACGCCCCGCTCGGCACCGTGTCCGCCGGGATCTTCTTCACCGCGGCAAGCATCGGCTGGGCCCTGCTCACCCTCCAGGACGCGGTCCTCACCGGGCTCAGACGGGCCATCTGGGTCCCCGTCGGCAACGCCGTCTTCTCGCTCGGCAAGCTCGTGCTGCTCGTCGTCCTCGCCGTCGGCGTGCCGGTGCTCGGTGTCTTCGTCTCCTGGGCGGCGGCCATCGTGCTCTCCGTCGTGCCGGTCGGCTGGCTCGTCTTCCGGCACCTGATCCCCCGGCAGGCGCACGCCGACCGGGACCGCGAGCCGCCCGCCCTGCGCGAGATCGGCCGCTTCCTCGCCGGGGACTCCGTCGGCTCGATCTTCAGCCTGCTGATGATCAGCCTGCTGCCGATGATGGTCGCCGTCCGCTTCGACGCCGCCCACAACGCCTTCTTCTACACGGCCTACACCGTCGGCGGCACGATGGAGTTCATGGCCATCAACATGGCCTCCTCGCTCACCGCGCACGCCTCGCACAGCCCCGAGTCCCTCGCCGAGGGGGTCAGGGGAGCGCTGCGCCGCATGGCGCTGCTGCTCGTCCCGGTGGTGCTCGTCCTCGTCGTCTTCGCGCCGCTGATCCTCGCGCCCTTCGGCGAGGACTACGCCCGGAACGGCACGACCGTGCTGCGCCTGCTGGCCGCCGCGGCGCTCCCCCGGGTCGCCGTCGAGCTGTACATCGGGGTGCTGCGCGTCCAGGGCCGTACGGGCATGCTCGCCGCGCTCCAGGGCGCGATGTGCGTCATGGTGCTGGGCAGCGCGGTCTTCCTCCTCGGGCCCTTCGGCATCGCCGGCGCGGGGTACGCCGTCCTCGGCTCGATGACCCTGATGGCGGTGGCGTCCGTGCCGGGCCTGCGGGCCACGCTCAAGGGCCGGGCGCCGGTCGAGGGGGCCCGGGCGGCCGCGCGGGTGAAGGAGCGCGCGGAGGACGGGTACGGCACGAACTGGGCGCGGGAGAGCGCCTATCTGCGGGGGACGCACGACTCGGTGACGCCCGCGTTCGGCATCCCCGTGTACGTACCCCGGCAGCGGACGGACGAGCCGGCGATCACCCCCGCGCGGCGGGAGGCGGGGGGTACGGACCGGCCGGACGGGCCTGACGGGCCTGACGGGGCCGAAAGGCCGACGACCCGGCTCCGGCTGTGGCTCTGGCTGTCCCTCGGCGTGGCCGCCGTGCTGTTCTGGCTCCCGCTCGCCGGGGCCGGCGCCCTCGACGTGGAGCGGCTCTCCGGGACCGGTCTGCTGACCGCGCTCCCGCCCGTCACGCTGCTCGCGGGGCTGCTGCTCGTCGCCCTCCAGGGCGCCGCCGTCGGCCTCCGCGCCTTCCGGCCGGCGTTCGCCGGAACGGTCCTGCTCGCCACCTTCCTCGCCCTGCACACCGCGCCGCCCCTGCTGGGCCTGCGGCCCGCCGCGGCCGGCGGCCCGGGCGCGGCACTCCTCGGCGAGGCCGCGGGACCGGCGGCGGTCGTGACCCCGATCGTGCTCCAGGCGCTGTGCCTGCTGCTCGCTGCCCTGCTGCTGCGGGTGCTCGGCGTGGCCGACCGGGTCACGGCGGGCATGGTGTGGGTCCTCGTCTGGGCCGGGTGGGCGGGGCAGCAGGCCTTCGCCACCGCCCCGCTCCCGCTCTTCCTGGGCCTGGCCGGCGCCACGATGGCGGTCTGCGCCTTCCGCGGGGTGGCGGCGGGCCGCCGCTGAGCCCCATCAGCGGCGCGGCAGGGGCTGCTTGAAGTACGGGTCCTGGCCGGCGGTCCGGTAGCCCTCGAGGCCCGGCCCGGAGTCGACCGTCAGGTCGCACCCGGGCCCGGGCACGGCACGGTTCCAGTGCACGTACGCCTTCGCCTCCGGCAGCGTCGGCGCCACTCCCGGGATCGCGGTGTACCAGTCGCGCTGCCGCGCGGGTCGTTCCGGGTCGGGGGCGGTGGAGAACTCGGAGAGCATGATCGGCTTCTCGGCGGAGATGTTCTCGCGGAGCCAGTCGTAGCTGGGGCGCTGGCTCTTGTCGAAGTCGAGCCACTTCGTCGTCCGGTGGCATTGGAAGTAGTTGTACTGGTCCATGCCGATCCAGTCGACGTAGTCGTCGCCGGGGTAGAGCTGCTTCATCGACTCCGCGCTGCCCAGGTAGCCGGAGACCGTCCACACCCAGACCACGTTGTCCACCCCGAGCTGCTTGAACCGGTCGTGGAGGTGGCGGTAGGCGGCGACGTACTCGGCGGGGGTGCCGGCGCCCTCCTTGATCCGGGCGTCGGCCTCCTGGTCGAAGGAGAGGAAGACCCGCTTGCCGTAGGCCTTGATGCGACGGATCTGCGGGTCGAGGATCTCCGCGTCGTACTGCCCGGAGGCGAGGTTCTTCCAGCCGAGCTGGGTCTCGGTGTACCCGGCGTGGTGCGGTTCCTTCCACACCGTGGACTCCCAGGCGAGCATCAGCAACCGGTCGCGGCCGAGGACCTGTTCGTCGGGGGTGAGGAGAGTGCCGTCGAGCTCGTTGCCGGACATGTCGTGGTACGTGTAGACGAGATCGAGGCGACGGCCGATCTTCTTCTCGAAGGCGTGCACCGGCCGGACGAGCGAACTGTCGCCGTCGTACGGGATGTACGCGCCCCACCAGGCCCCGCAGGGGGCGACGAGCCGGGTGTCGGGGGCGCACCGGTCGTCCCCCTCGGCGACGGTCGACCACACTCCTATGCCGGCGGTCAGCGCGCCGACGGCGGCGAGCGCCACCGCGAGCCGTCCGGCGGCGCCGCCCTTGGCGTGCTGCCCGGTCATCGGCCCCCACCGGGCCCTCGTTTACGGAACCGGAAGGGCTCGGCCGCCTCGGGTTCGACCGCGCCGCGGGTGGCGGCGGGCAGCGGCAGGCCGGGCAGGAGGGCGACGACGGTGGCGAACGCGGCGAGCGGGATGAGGAAGGCGGGCACGGAGAACCCCTCGATCAGGAAGAGGAGAGTGGCGGTGAGTGCGGCGAGGGAGAGGCTGATCGGCGCGGCCAGTGCGAAGGCCTCCAGTCGGGCGCCGGGGCGCAGTCCGTGCGGTTGGGGGTGGAGCAGGGCGAGGCCGGGTCCGAAGCAGACGAAGAGCAGCACGGGCAGCCAGCGCACGAAGGAGCCGCCCGGCAGCAGGGTCGCCGCGAGGGCCACCCATCCCGATCCGGCGGCGATCGCTCTGATCCGGTTCTGGGTCGTGTTCACGGTGCACCGCCTGTGGTGGCCGAGGGCTTGGTGGACTTCGGGGTGTAGGCGAGGACGATCCCGTACGGGTGTTCCTCGACCGTCGTGAAGAGCGGGGACGCCTTCAGGCGGTCGCGCAGGGTCGCGAAGCCGCCCGGCGGAAGCAGACCCTCGCCGGCCGTGTAGATGTCCTGGGTGCGGGTGAGGACGACGTGCGCAGTGGTGCCGGGCGGGATTCTCTCGTCCAGGTAGCGGGCCGGATCGACGAGCATCTTCTTGTTCTCGGGCAGCTCCTGCTCGGCGAAGAACCAGTGCTCGACCTGGTCGTAGCGGTGCAGTGCCTGCGGGAAGGAGCCGGAGGTGGCGAGGACCAGACCGCCTTCGGGCAGCCGGTCGATGGCGCGGGTGACCAGCTCCGTCTCGGCGGGCGGGGTGTAGTACATCGCGTCCTTGCCGTAGTACGCGGGCAGGAATCCGGCCGTCAGGACGACGAGGACGACCGGCAGGGCGATGGCCGCGGTGCGGCGACGGACGAGACGGCCGCGGCTCCGGTGGGTGCCCGCGACGGCGGGGACCAGCGCCGCCGCGGCGAAGAACGCGGCACCGGGCAGCCCGAAGAGATAGACCCGGAAGAGCATTTCGCCGCCGTAGTCGTTGACGGCGAAGAGCGGTACGGGGGCGATGGAGACGAGCAGCAGCGGGAGCGCGCTGCGGGTCAGCCGGCGGCGGCCGACCACGGCGATCCCGGCGAGCAGGACGACGGCGAGGGCCATGACGATGCCGGCCTGGCCGGCCAGTTCGGGTCCGGGGCCGGTGAGCTGTCCGGCGTATCCGGCGCGGGAGTTCTCGGTGAGCCGGCCGATCGAATCGCGCAGGGTGCCGAGCGTCTCCAGGAACAGCGGCCGGCCCATGGTGAGGTCCCAGGCCAGCATCAGGAGCCCGGCGACGACCAGCAGACCGTAGTTGCGGTAGCGGCGGGTGAGGCTGAGGGCGAAGAGCGCGGCGCAGAGCATGACCGGCGTGAGCTGGTGGGCCGCGTTGATCGCGACGATCAGCGGGGCGATGATCACCACGCAGACCGCGCGCTGGCGCAGCGTCGTGGGCGGCGGCACGGTGGCCGCGGCAGGGTCGAGATTCGCCCGGTCGCGCAGCCGTCCCGCCGAACCGGGCCGCACGAAGTGCCGGAGCACGACGGCGAGTACGGTCAGGTGGAGGACGTAGGCGAAGCCCTGCGGGGCCAGGTAGTCCTGGCCGACCCAGTTGGCGAGCTGGAAGATCCAGACGGCGGTCCACACCAGCCGCCAGTCCTCGGTGAAGGTGCGGTAGATCAGCACGAGCACGGGCAGCGTGATCAGACCGAGGGCGATCGGCGCCCAGTTGAGGTAGGCGGCGGTGCTCTCGACGCCGAAGGCCCGTACGAGCGCCGCGTTCAGGGTGAAGAAGCCGGGCCACTGGTCGTAGGCGGACATGTTCCCGGACAGGGCGGCGTCCGGGCGCAGTTCGCCGGCGCCGAGGATGGTGCCGACGACGGCGTCGTGCTTGGAGGCCCAGGGGTAGCGCACGGAGTCGTACAGCACGGCCGGGGGCGCCTTGAGCGCGACGAGCAGCGCGACGCAGTGGGCGAGGGGCCAGCCCGGCGAGGTCCCGGCGCGCCGCAGCGACACCAGGAAGCCGGCGGTCAGGACCAGCAGGGAGACGTAGAAGAGGGCGGGCAGCCGGTCCAGGAGCCCGTAGTCGACCATGGTGCGGAAGTCGATCCCGGGCAGGGCGAGCGCCCACAGACCGAGGCCGAGCGCCAGCAGGGCGGGTGGCAGCCAGGTGAGGTCGGGCACGGCGACGCGTCGCTCCCGCGGCGCGGGCTTGCCCTCGTGCTCCCGGGCGGGGGCGGGTTCCGTGCCGGTCGCCGCCGTCGGTGTGGACAGGTGCTTCGTCACCCCGCGAACTCCGTTCCGCGCACCAGCGCACGCGTCCTTCGGTACAGCCGCCAGCCGATCGTGGGCAGCGAGTCCGGGTACGGCGCGGCCTTCGCGCCCCGTCCCTCCATCCACCGCTCCACGTCGGCGGCGGTGTGGCTGCGGCGCACGATGAGCCGCGCGATCCGGTAGATCTCGTCGCTCCTGGAGCTGAGCGCGTGCCGCACGGCGACGGCCGAGGTGTATCCGGCGGCTTCGGCGGCCCGGCGGACGGCGGGGCTGTTGTAGCCGTGCGGGTAGGCGAGGTGCCGGATCTCGTGGCCGAGGGTGTCCTCCAGGACCGCCTTCGACTCGCGAAGTTCGCGCCGGAGCGCGGCCGGCGTCAGCGTGTCGAGCTGCGCGTGGGTGGCGGTGTGACCGCCGACCTCCATCCCGTACGCCTTCAGGCGCGGTGCCTGGGCGAGGGTCATCATCGGCGCGGGCGGCAGCAGACAGGGCCGGCCGGGAGTGATGGCCCCGGTGGTGAGGTACGCCGTGGCCGGCAGGTCCCGTGCGGCGAGCGCCTCGGCCGTCGGTCCCACCAGGTCGGCGAAGCCGTCGTCGAAGGTGATGGCGGTGGGCCGGTCCGGCAGCGGAGCCCCGGAAGCGAGGTGCGCGGCCAGGGTGCCGACGGTGACCGGAGTGCGGCCGCTGGCGACGATCGCGTCGAGCTGGGAGGCGAACTCCTTGGGGGAGACGGTGAATTCGGCGATCCAGTCCGGGGGGTCGTCCATCACGGCGTGGTAGAGGAGGACGGGTATCCGGGTGCGAACGGGCGCGCTGGTCATCGGGCGTCCGCCTTCCGGAAGGCGTCGCGCGCCCGTGCCCTGGCGTAGCCGATCGGTCCGTACAGCATGCCGCGTCGCTCCAGTCGGGAGAGGCTCCTGGGCCAGGGATGGTGCTGGGTGCCGTGCTCCCCGGGGACTCCGCCGGCGCCCTCGCCGCGCTGGGCGGTCATGGACCGCGCGTACGCGAGGCCGCGCGGCAGCCGGGTGAGCAGCGCGGGCAGCATGCGGGGGCGGCGGACCAGGGTCGCGGTGAGGTACGCGGTGAGGCCCGCGCCGTAGCCGTACGCCTGGTTCCGCAGGTCCTGCCAGGTCTCCCGGTGGTGGTGCCAGACGAGCGCCTCGGGCGTGTAGCGGAGGCGGAAGCCGGCGGAGAGGACGGCGACGAAGGCGTACAGGTCGTCGCCGCCCTTGGCCGGGGTCCCGGTGCCGGTCGCCGGGTCGAAGCCGCCGGCCTGGCGGAGGGCGGCCGCCCGGAAGGCCATGTTGGCGCCGGAGCCGAAGCTGCCCGCGGTGAACGGGAACAGCGGCTCGTCGGCGGGCGGCCGGGCCGGGTCGTACAGCCGGGGCGCGAAGCCCTTGGCGAAGCCGCCGTGGGACTCCAGGAGGATCTGGGCGGGGGTGGTGAGCCGGGCGGGCAGGATGAGGCCGGTGACGCAGCCGAGGCGGGGGTCGGCGGCGAAGGGCCCGGTGAGGGCGGTCAGCCAGCGCGGGTCGGCGATCACGTCGTCGTCGGTGAAGGCGAGGACCTCGCCGTCGGCGGCGGCGGCTCCGCTGTTGTGGGCGACGGCGAGCCCGGGGGTGTCCTCGCGGACGTACCGGACGCGGCCGGCGTACTTGTGGGTGACCAGGTCGTGGGTGTCGGTGGTGCGGGGCGCGTTGTCGACGACGATCAGCTCGTGGTCGGGGTGGTCCTGGGCGAGGAGCGAGTCGAGGGCGCGGGCGAGGGACTCGGGGCGCTCGCGGGTGGCGACGATCACGGAGGCGCGCGGCGGGACGACGCCCGGGCCCGGACCCGCGGCTCCCCGGCCTGCCGCTACCGGTCCCGCGGCTCCCCGGCCGGCGGCTACCGGACCTGCGGCTCCCCGGCCGGCGGCCTGCGGGCCTGCCGCCGCCGCGGCGGCGGCTTCCTTCGCCGCGAGGCGCTCCGCGTCGGCGCGGGGCGCGGTGCCGTCCGCCAGGCGGGGGACCGCGAGCGCGGCGAGGACCTCGGCGGGGTCCTCGCTCTCCTCGTACCGGCCGAGGACGGTGGCGACGGGGCGGCCGTCGACGCGGACGAGGGCGTAGACCTCGCCGGGGACGGGCCCGGGGGCGCCGGGAGCGGCGCGGAGGCCGACGGCGGCGCCGGACGCGTCGAGTTCCAGCTCGGCGACGGATATGGCGGGTTGCTGGTTCACGGGGTTCCCCCAGGGACGGACACCTGCGGCTACCGGTCGCCCTTGAGGCGGGCGACGGTGTTCAGGGCTTCTCGGGCGCGGGCCGCCGGGGCGGGGCGCTCACGGACAGAGGCGTGGGCCGCCCGGACCGGCTCGCGGCTCAGCCAGTGCGGGGCGGTGCGCGGGTAGGGCCGGGTGAAGGCGCCCTCGTACACGGTGAGTTCGCCGGACTTCAGCGAGTCCTCGCACTCGGCGGCGCCGCGCCCGAGGTCGAGCAGGCCGATGCCCGCCTCCGCCGCGCCGCGCCCCAACGGGCCCTTCTCGAAGGGGAGGAAGCCGACCGGCTCACCGTCCTCGCACCAGACCGCGCCCCGCACACGCCACACACTCACCTAGCCGACCCCCCGGTCATCCCCCGAGACCTTCTGGACAGGAAGGTACCGGCCCGAACCCCACCCCGACAGGCAAACTCGCCCTTTGGGTCACGGAGGGGGACGAGGGTGACCGGGACGGAGCCGTCCGCGAGCGCCCGACGCGGAGTACTTCGTTCCAAATGACCGCCGCCAACGCTGAGTTGACGCAGTACTCCTGCTGTCGCCACAAATACCTTGCGCAGTCACTCCGGCACTCCTAGCGTCCATGATCGTCGATCACCGGCCGGCTCGGAGAAGAGGTACGACGTGCGGAGAACCGTGTTATCCGCGGCAACCGTCACTCCGCCGCCCCGCCGGCCCCCTCTCTTGCGCGCCTGAGCGCCCTTCCACGGAGTGATGAGTGAAGAGACCTAAGAGACCGATATGGGCCTTGGCCGCCGTCACGGCGGTCATGCTGTTCACCGCCGTCCCGGCGAACGCCGCCCCCCAGCCCGACGCCGTTCCGGCCGCCTCGACGGAGCCCGACCCGGTCGACCCGCCTCTGCTCGACGCGACCGCGGACGGCGGCACCGTCCGTGTCAACGTCGTCACCCGCCACCGCGCGGCCTTGGACTCCGCCTCCGAGGCAGGCGAGACACTCGTCTCCTACGACTCACTGCCTCTCGTCACCCTCCGCGTGGACGAGGCGGGACTTCAGCGGCTGAACGCCGATCCGAACGTCGTCAGCGTCTCCGAGGACGTACCGGTCGCCCCCGCCCTGGACGAATCCACCCTCACGATAGGCAGCGACAGGACCTTCGCGGCCGGGAAGACCGGCGCCGGCACCACGGTCGCCGTCCTCGACACCGGCGTCGCCGTCGACCACCCGTTCCTCTCGGGTCGCGTCACGGGTGAGGCGTGCTTCTCGGTCACCGACGCGAGCGTCGGTTCCACCAGTCTGTGCCCCGACGGCACCGGCGAACAGGTGGGCCCCGGCAGCGCGGACGTCGAGACGGGCCCGTGCGCCACCATGGGCGCCGTCTGCTCCCACGGAACCCACGTCGCCGGGATCGTCGCCGGAGACGGAACCGGCGTCGACGGTGCCCCCAAGCGCGGTGTCGCCCCCGACGCGGACGTCCTCGCCATCCAGGTCTTCTCCAAGTTCACCTCCGACGACCGCTGCGGCGGCGCCGGCAAGAGCCCGTGCGTGCTCAGCTTCACCAGCTCCCAGGTCAAGGCGCTGGAGAGGGTCCTCGCGCTGAAGCGGGCCGGAACCGACATCGTCGCGGCGAACATGAGTCTGGGCAGCGGCCGCTGGACCAGCGCGTGCTTCACCGACGCCCGCAAGGCGATCATCGACAACCTGCTCGCCGAAGGGGTCGCCACGGTCGTCGCGGCCGGCAACAACGGCTACGCCGAGGCCGTCAACGCCCCCGGCTGTGTGCCCTCCGCCCTCACCGTGGGGTCCACCACCGACGACGACCAGCTGTCCTCGTTCACCAACCGCGGCGCGCTGCTTGACCTGCTCGCTCCCGGCACCGGCATCGTCTCCTCGGTCCCCGGTGGCGGTTTCGCCTCGAAGGACGGCACCTCGATGGCCGCCCCCCACGTCGCCGGGGCCCTCGCCGTCCTCCGCCAGTCCTTCCCCGAGAAGTCGGTGACGGAACTGGAGGCGCTCCTGCTGGAATCGGGCGAAGCCCTCACCTACACGGGCGCGGTCACCCCCCGGATACAGCTCGACGCGGCTGCGCTCGGCGGCGGCGGCGGGACCGACCCGGAAGAGGATCCTGAACTGACCGCGTGGGACAACTGGACCGAGGTCACCGTCCCTGTCTCCGGGAGTGCCGAGTCGGTGATCGAGATCGATCAGAACAGGCTCGCGCCGTCCTCCCTCCAGGTGTACGTGGATGTCCACCGCGCAGGGCCCGGCGATCTGAACATCGACCTCGTCGCCCCCGACGGTTCCCTCTACCCCCTCCAGCAGGTCCGGGACAACGAGGTCGACGCGATCCACGAGCTGTACCAGGTGGACGCGAGCGGTGAGCAGGCGAACGGCACCTGGAAGCTCCGTGTCACCTCGATCGGCGCAGGCGGCTCGATCAGCGGCTGGGACCTTCGCTTCCCGTGGTTCGACAACTGGACCGAAACGCAGATTCCCGACCTGGGCACCGTCGAGTCTCCGGTGGTCGTCGGCAGCGCGCGCACGGGCAACGCCCCGCAGACGACGCGGGTCTACGTCGACATCCACCACTCATGGCGCGGCGACCTCCAGCTGGACCTGATCGCCCCCGACGGCCGCGCGTACCCCCTGCGGGCAGCGGCGGCCAAGGATTCCGGCGACACGATCCACGAGCACTACGTCGTGGACGCGCGCGCCTCTTTGGCGAAGGGCACCTGGAAGCTTCGGGCCAAGGACACCGCGCAAGGGAACAGTGGATCGATCAGCGGCTGGATGCTGACCCTCTGACGGCACCGATCACGGGGGTGCGCTCGTCGAGCGCGGGCGCGCCCCCTGGGGAATCCCGGATTCCCGGGCTTCATCCCGCCATCGGCCCGCGTGATCCGGTCAATGCGCCCTATTGGGCCTGTGCAGGGGCTGAGGCCCCCTATAGAACCGTTCGTGATCACCAAGAATCAGGGGGGAACAACTTTGCGTAGGAACGCGCAGGTGCGGAGAACCGTCTCCGCAGCTCTACTGGCCTTTGCCGTGGTGGGCGCGACGGCTCCCACCGCCCAGGCGGACGAGCCGGGCACGCCGGCCTCGGTCGAGGACACGGCCCAGTTCGCAGGCATCGCCGAGGCATACCTCCAGAAGCGGGCCGAGGCGGTCACGGCCCTCAGCGCCGAGCTCCCGCCCAGCGCGCCGGCGGACGTCTCGCCCGACCTGGCGGAAGTGCTGGAGGCCGACTTCGCCGCCCTGGCAGAACAGGGCCGTGTACTCGAAGGCGTCAACGGGGGCTACAGCAGCGCGGAGGTCGACCTCCTGGTCGACCAGGCGACGGTCAGCGGCAACACCGCGACCGTGGAGGTGACCGAGGACACCAAGCTCCACTACCCGGACCCGCAGCCCGGCGAGCCGGCCTACGAGGAGTACTCGCTCCCGCACACGCTGACCTACACGAAGGCGGTCGACGGGACCTGGGACCTCACGAGCGACCTGGCACGGGTCGACTGGACCGGGCCCGCCCCGACGACCCAGCTCACCCAGCCGGTCGACGTGCCGGCCCCCGACTCCGAGGTCGAGGGCGACAAGGCGGCGCCCGCGCTGACGGAGAACGACGGCCTCGACCCGCCGACCGAGGAGCCGGACCCGACCAGCGGCTACAACTACAACACCATGGCGTCGTACGCGGACAGGTACTGGAAGCGGGGGAACTCCGACTACCGCGTCTACGGAAACGACTGCACGAACTTCATCTCTCAGGCGATGCGCGCCGGCGGGTGGGGGACGACGTCGGGCAGTGCGATGAGCCGCAAGGACAACAGCAAGTGGTTCTACGCCAGCTTCACGTGGACCACCAGCTACACCTGGGCCGGCGCCGAGAACTGGTACTGGTTCGCGAGTAAGCACTCGAAGCGCACCAAAATACTCAACAACGTGTGGCACATGGGCAAGGCCGACGTCCTGCAGGCCGACTGGAAGCGCGACGGCATCATCGATCACAGCATGATCGTCACGACCCGGACGTCGAACGAGGTCTACCTCACCTACCACACGCCCAGTACGCACAACAAGAAGCTCAGCACGATCGTGGCGCAGTACCCCCGTGCCTGGTGGTACGCCCACCGGACCTGATCCTTTGATGAGGGACGCATGACCTTTCGGAAGTCTCCCATGCTGGCCGTCTTCGCCTGTGCGCTACTGGTGGGATGCACCCAGGAGCCCGATCCCCAGGGCCGTACGGAACGGCAGACCGCCGAAGCCTACGTTCAGGCGCTGAACAGCCGTGACGTGGATGCGCTCGCGAAGCTGGGGCCCCCGGGCTACGAAGAGGTCGAGGCGGACGCCCGCAAGGCCGTGGCCGCCGACGGCGGCAAGGGACTGGAGATCGACAGCGTCAAGGTGTCGCACGAGTTCGGTGACGACGTGGCGAGCGCCCATGTGGTCGCCACGGACCAGGCCGGCAAGCCGTTCGCCACCTACGTGCAGATGTCCCGTCACGACGGCACATGGGTCGTGGTCCTCGGCCACGCTCCCGGTGCCGGAACGGCCGGCGCTAGCCCGGCGGCCACGGAGCCGCCGGGCTAGCGTCCGCGATCCGGTGCGCGTGCTGGACAGGTCCCGGGAACGCAACAGGCCCCGCCCTTCAAGGGTGGGCCTGCGGCGGACCCGGGACCTCGTCGTGCGGTGCGACGAACGCATCGGGTGCGACGGCGAGGGGTGCGGAGGTGCAGGGCTCCGCCTCGCCCTCGGCACGTACCGACGTCGCCGCGGTTATCGGTTTCCCCGCAGCCGCGCGAGCCCGTTGAGGGTGGCGCGGGCCCGGGCCGCGAGGGCCGGACGGTCGCGGACGAAGCGGTGGGCGCGCCGGGCGGGCTCGCGCCCGAGCCAGTGCAGGGCGGCGCGTGCGCCCGGGACGAAGACGGCCCCCTCGTACACGGTCAACTCCCCTGTCTTCAGGGCGTCCTTGTACTCGGCGTCGCCGCGCCCCAGGTCGAGCATCCCGATCCCGGCGGCGGCCGCACCCTCGGCCATCCGGAGATGGAGGACGAGCCCGGGCGAGTACTTCGCGAACTCGGGGTCGTACGCCGGGAACCAGCAGGACAGCACGGTCCCGGACCGCAGCCCGAAGTGGGCGGCGATGGGCCGCTCCCCCACGTACAGCACGGACAGGACGCCGGAGCAGCCGGGCGTGCGCTGCTCGTGGAGGCGGCGGACGAGGGTGGTGATCCACTCCTTGGCGAAGCGGTCGCCGCGCCCGGTCCTGCGGTACTGGGCGGACTTCCACTCCATGAGGGTGCGCAGGGCGGCCGGGTCGCGCTCGTCGAAGACGAAGCGCACCTCGCCGTCCGCCTGGCGGCCGAGCTTGCGCTCCTTGGCGAGGGTGGTCTTGAGGAACTTGGGCGACTGGACGCGCAGCAGCGCCTCGTAGGCCGCGTACCCCTCGCCGACGTCGATCACGGGCGAGGCGAAGGACTCGGTGGCGGCGCCCTCGAAGACGGGCTGGCCGGCCTCCAGGTTGTCGAACTCCCACACCACGGCCCCGCAGGCGCGCAGCACCGCGCGGGAGCCGGGCCGCAGCCCTGGCCGCAGGACGGCGCCCTGACTGTCGGAGACGCCGAAGCCGATGGCCCGCCCCTGCCCCAACGCCCCCTTCTCGTACGGGAGGAAGCCGACCGGCTCGTCCCCCTCCCACCACACTGCGACCCGCGAGCGGGGGCGCACCTGGGCGACCGCGCGCGTGAACTCCGGTTCCATGAAGGGGTTCGCGGGAGCGCCGGATTTCGCGCGCAGTTCCCGCCACGCCTCGATCTCGCGCTCGCTCAGCTCCCCCGGCCTCACGATCCGCACACGAAAAGCACTCACCTTGCCGACCCCCCGGTCCCCTGAGTACTGCCAGGACAGGACGGTACCGGTCCGAACCCCTCCTCGGCAGGCATACTCGGCCATTCCGTGGCCTCGCTGCGAAGCAGTGGTCACGTGGCGGTGACGGTGGACAAGAGGCGGATGGGGCAGGGCAGTTGAAGATCATCGGGCAGGGCAGGACCGCGGACGTCTACGCACTCGACGAGACGCGGGTCCTGCGGCGGTACCGGGACGGCGACGACGCGACGCGGGAGGCGGGGGTGATGACGCGGCTGGCGGGCCACGGCTATCCGGTTCCGGCGGTGGTACGCGCGGAGGGGCCCGACCTGGTGATGGAGCGCCTCGCCGGACCGTCGCTCCTGGACGCGCTCCTGGAGGGCACGTACGAGCCGGAACCGGCGGGCGAACTGATAGCGGGGCTCCTCACCCGCCTGCACGGCCTGCCGGGCTCCCGCCTCCTGCATCTGGACCTGCATCCGGGGAACGTGGTGCTCACGGCGTCCGCGGGCCCCGTCGTCATCGACTGGCAGACCGCCGAGGAGGGCCCGCCGGGCCTGGACTGCGCCATGTCGGCGCTGATCCTCGCGGAGGTGGCGGTCTCCCCCGCCCCGTACGCCCCCGGCGCCCGCGCGGGCCTCGCCGCCCTCCTCGCGGCCGTCCGCACCCCGCTCCTCCCCCACCTGCCGGCGGCGCGCACACGCCGGGCGGCCGACCCGAACCTGACGCCCGACGAGGTGGCGGCCCTGGGGGCGGCGGAGTCCCTGGTGAGGTGCCTGGCGGCCGCCTGACGGTCAGGACGCGGTGGCGTCGTCCGAGCCGGGCTTCCGCTTCACCTCGGCCACGTCCACGTCCATCGTCTCCGGTGCCCCGAACGGTTCGACCAGCACGCCGTCACCGGTGCCGGTGACCTCCAGGATCAGGTTGTTGCCCATGAAGCGCAGGTCGATCCGGGCCCGGGGCGAGCCCCCGTGGTCCGGCATGCGGTGGATGCGCGACGGCGGGTAGTCCAAGGCAGCCAGCTTCTTCCGCAGGGCGGGCTGGTCGGCCGGACCCGCGCCGTCGAACGCCTCGCGGATGCGCTGGACGTGCGCGTCGCCGACGCACTTGTCGATGGCGTTCAGCGGCACCTCCTCGACGGGGCCGGACCTCGTGGGGGTTTGCTCCGGCTCCGGGGAGGACGGCGGCTCGGGGGCGTCCAAGGGGACCGAGAGGTCCCCGGGCTCCTCCGGCTTCGCCCCGTCCGGCAGGTTCTGCGGCGGGATCGCGTCGTCCGCGGCCGGGTCGGCGGGCGGCTCGGGCAGACCGCCCGGCACGCAGCCGTCCAGGACGCGGGAGTACAGCGCCAGGAAGCGCATCTCCGGGTCGGGGTGCTTCGCCAGGTCGTCCGACGGGAGCGGCCGCGTCGACGTCGGCGAGGGCGTCGGCTTCGACGTCGGCCGGGCCTCGACGCCCACGGCGGACGCCTTGACCGCGGGCCTGCCGGTGGGGTCCGCCGTACCGCAGGCGGTCAGGGCCATGCTGCCGAGCGCGGTGGCCAGGACGATCTTCGCGAGGCGGTTCGGAGTTCTCATGCGGGAATCATGCGAGCGACCGGGGGTCGCCCACATGAGTACCCCTACTCAACCGCGCCCTGTGGCCGATCGGACTGTCGTCCGCCGCTTTTGACGTCTCGCCGGTCGCTCAAGCCACACGCACGCCCTTGCGCCAGACCTCCGTCACCAGCGGGACGCCCGGGCGGTAGGCCAGGTGCACGGGGGACGGGGCGTCCAGGAAGGTCAGGTCCGCGCGGGCGCCGACCGTCAGGCGGCCCACGTCCGTGCGGCGGAGGGCGGCGGCGCCGCCGGCCGTGGCGGACCAGATCGCCTCGTCGGGGGTCATGCCCATGTCCCGTACCGCGAGGGCGATGCAGAAGGGGACGGAGGACGTGAAGGACGAGCCCGGGTTGCAGTCCGTGGAGAGGGCCACGGTCACGCCCGCGTCCAGGAGACGGCGGGCGTTCGGCCACTCCGCACGGGTGGAGAACTCCGCGCCCGGGAGGAGCGTGGCGACCGTGTCGCCGGAGGCCAGGGCGTCGACGTCGGCGTCGGTGAGGTGGGTGCAGTGGTCCGCGCTCGCCGCGTCCAGCTCCACCGCCAGCTGCACGCCGGGGCCGTACGTCAGCTGGTTGGCGTGGACCCGGGGGTGCAGGCCCTTCGCCTTGCCCGCGGTGAGGATCGCGCGGGCCTGGTCGCCGTCGAAGGCGCCCTTCTCGCAGAAGACGTCGACCCAACGGGCGTACGGGGCGCAGGCGTCGAGCATCTCGCCGGTGACGAGCTCGACGTAGGCGGCCGGGTCGTCCGCGTAGTCCGGGGAGACGATGTGCGCGCCGAGGTACGTCACCTCGTCCGTGTGCTCGGCCGCGATCCGCAGGGCGCGGGCCTCGTCCTCGACCGTCAGGCCGTAGCCGGACTTCGTCTCGAAGGTGGTCGTGCCCTGGCGGAGGGCTTCGCGCAGGTAGCGGGCCACGTTCGCGGACAGGGCCTCGTCGGAGGCGGCGCGGGTGGCCGCGACCGTCGTGCGGATGCCGCCCGCCGCGTACGCCTGGCCCGACATGCGGGCGTTGAACTCGGCGGTGCGGTCGCCCGCGAAGACGAGGTGCGAGTGGGAGTCGACGAAGCCGGGGATCACGGCCCGGCCGGCCGCGTCGACCCTGTTGTCAGTGGCGGGTGTTTTGCTGGTTTCACCGACCCAGACGATGCGGTCGCCGTCGATGACGACGGCCGCGTCCTGGATCAGGCCCAGAGGACTGCCATCACCGAGGGAGGGATCGTTGGTGACGAGACTGGCGATGTTGACGATGGCGGTGGCGGTCGTCGCCACGGCGCTGTTCGCGCTCGTGGGCGCGGAGATCGCCGCCGGGTTGTTCGTCGCCGCGGGGCCGTTGTTCATGGTGAGAGGTGTCTCCTTCAGCCGTTTCGGCCGTTTCAGCCGCGCAGGGCGGCGATCGAGTCCGCGAGGGCGCCGGCCACGTCCGGTACGGAGTGGTGCGCCCCGTCCCGTACGACGTGACGGCCGGCCACGACCGTGTGCCGGACGTCCGCTGCCGACGCGGCGAATACCGCCGTCTCTGCTGCCAGACGCGGTACCGGTCCCGCTGTCCTGACCGTGTCCAGCGCGATCGTCGTGAAGTCGGCGAGCGCGCCGGCCTCCAGGGTGCCCGCGTCCGGCCAGCCGAGGGCCGCGTGGCCGTCGGCGGTGGCGGCCCTGAGCAGGGCGGCGGCCGTCCAGTGGCCGCGGGTGCGGGTGCGCAGGCGCTCGTTCAGCTCCATGCCCCGCGCCTCTTCCAGGAGGTCGATGACCGCGTGGCTGTCGCTGCCCAGGGAGAGCGGGGAGCCCGCGCGCTGGAGGGCGACCGCCGGTCCGATGCCGTCCGCGAGGTCGCGTTCGGTCGTCGGGCACATGCAGGTGCCGGTCGTCGACGTGCCGAGGAGGGCGATGTCCGTGTCCGTCAGGTGCGTGTTGTGGACGCCCGTGGTGCGGGGGCCCAGGACACCGTGCTCGGCGAGGAGCTGGGTGGGGGTGAGGCCGTGCGCCGCGAGGCAGGCGTCGTTCTCGGCGGTCTGCTCCGACAGATGGACGTGGAGAGGAGCCTCCCTGTCCTGTGCCCACGCGGCGACCGTGGCGAGCTGGTCCGCCGGGACCGCCCGTACGGAGTGGATCGCCGCTCCGATGCGTACGCCGTCCCGCTCCTTGAGGGCCGACACGCGTTCGGCCCACCGCTCGGCGGTGCCGTCGGTGAAGCGGAGCTGGTGCTTGTCGGGCGCGGCACCGAAGCCGGAGGAGAGGTAGGCGGTGTCGAGGAGGGTGATGCGGATGCCCGCCTCGGCCGCCGCGGCGATCAGGGCCTCGCCCATCGCGTTGGGGTCGGCGTACGGGCTGCCGCCGGGCGCGTGGTGCAGGTAGTGGAACTCGCCGACGGAGGTGATGCCGGCGAGCGCCATCTCCGCGTACACGGCGCGGGCGAGGGCGAAGTAGCTGTCGGGGGTGAGGCGCTGGGCGACGGTGTACATCACCTCGCGCCAGGTCCAGAAGGTGCCGGAGCCGACCTGGACCGTGCCGCGCAGGGCGCGGTGGAAGGCGTGCGAGTGGGCGTTGGAAAGGCCCGGGATCGTCAGGCCGCGGAGGACGACCGCGCCCGGGGGCGGGGTGTCGGCCCCGGTGCGTACGGCGGTGATGCGGCCGTCCGACACGTCGAGGGCCACGCCCGGCTCGACGTTCGTGTCGAGCCAGGCGTGCTCCAGCCAGTACGTCGTCAGCGACACGCCAGGCCCTCCAGTACGTCGGCGAGTGCGAGGACCCCGGCCGCGCAGTCGTCCTCGGCCGCGAATTCGGCCGGGGAGTGCGAGACGCCGGTGGGGTTCCGTACGAACAGCATGGCGGTCGGGATCGATTCGGAGAGGATTCCCGCGTCGTGTCCCGCGCCCGTGCCGAGGACCGGCACCTTCCCCGACGCGCCCAGGAGCCGGGACAGCTCGTCGCGCAGTGCGTGCGAGAAGTCCACGATCGGGGTGAAGGACTCCTGGACGACCGTGAGGTCGATGCCGTGGCGGTCGGCGTAGGCGCGGGCCTCCGCCTCGATGCCCGTGACGACCTTGTCCAGAGCGCCCTGGTCGGCGGCGCGGGCGTCGAGCCAGCCGCGGACGAGGGACGGGATCGCGTTGACGCCGTTCGGCTCGACCGCGATCTTGCCGAAGGTGGCGACGGCTCCCGCGAGTTCGGCCTCGCGGCGGGCGGCGAGGACCGTCTCCGCGTAGGTGAGCATCGGGTCGCGGCGGTCGACGAGCCGGGTGGTGCCGGCGTGGTTCGCCTCGCCGGCGAAGTCGTAGCGCCAGCGGCCGTGCGGCCAGATCGCGGAGGCGAGGCCGACGGCGTCCCCGGACAGGTCCAGGGCCCGGCCCTGCTCGACGTGCAGCTCGACGAAGGCGCCGATCCGCGCGAGGCGCTCCGGGTCGGGGCCGATGGCGTCCGGGTCGTAGCCGGCGGCCTCCATCGCCTGCGGGAGGCTGATCCCGTCGGCGTCGCGGAGCTCGTACGCCTGCTCCTTCGTCAGCCGGCCCGCGGTGAGGCGGGAGCCGACGCAGGCGAGGCCGAAGCGGGCGCCTTCCTCGTCGCCGAAGTTGACGATGGCGAGGGGGCGCCGGAAAACGGCCCCGCGGGAGCGGAGTTCGTCGAGCGCGGCGAAGGCGGACACGACGCCGAGGGGGCCGTCGAAGGCGCCGCCGTCGGGGACGGAGTCCAGGTGGGAGCCGGTGACGACGGCGTCACCGGCGGTGGGGTCGCCGAGCCAGGCCCACTGGTTGCCGTTGCGGTCGGTCTCGACGTCCAGGCGGCGGGCCTCGGCCTGCATCCGGAACCAGAGCCGGCAGTCGGCGTCGGCGCCGGTCCAGGCGTAGCGGCGGTAGCCGCCCGAGGCGTCGCTGCGGCCGATGGGCCGCAGCGACTGCCACATGGCGTGGAAGCTCGCGCTCACGCCGAGGCCTCGTCGTCGGAGCCCTCGCGCATCGGGACGCGGACGCCCTTCTCGTCGGCGACGCGCTCCGCGATGTCGTAGCCCGCGTCGACGTGGCGGATGACGCCCATGCCCGGGTCGTTGGTGAGCACGCGGCGGATCTTCTCGCCGGCCAGCGGGGTGCCGTCGGCGACCGTGACCTGGCCCGCGTGGATGGAGCGGCCCATGCCGACGCCGCCGCCGTGGTGGATGGAGACCCAGGAGGCGCCGGAGGCGACGTTGACCATGGCGTTGAGGAGCGGCCAGTCGGCGATGGCGTCGGAGCCGTCGAGCATGGCCTCGGTCTCGCGGTACGGGGAGGCCACCGAGCCGCAGTCGAGGTGGTCGCGGCCGATCGCGAGGGGCGCGGCGAGGGTGCCGTTGCCGACCATGTCGTTGAACATGTCGCCGGCCTTGTCGCGCTCGCCCTGGCCGAGCCAGCAGATGCGCGCCGGGAGGCCCTGGAAGTGGACGCGCTCGCCGGCCATCTTGATCCAGCGGTGCAGGGACTCGTTCTCCGGGAAGAGCTCCAGGAGCGCCTTGTCCGTCTTGTGGATGTCGCTCGCCTCGCCCGAGAGCGCGGCCCAGCGGAAGGGGCCCTTGCCCTCGCAGAACAGCGGGCGGATGTAGGCGGGGACGAAGCCGGGGAAGGCGAAGGCCCGGTCGTAGCCGGCGAGCTGGGCTTCGCCGCGGATCGAGTTGCCGTAGTCGAAGACCTCGGCGCCGGCGTCCATGAAGCCGACCATGGCCTCGACGTGCTTGGCCATCGACTCGCGGGCGCGGGTGGTGAAGCCGGCCGGGTCCTTGGCGGCGGCGTCGGCCATGTCCTCGAAGGCGACGCCGACCGGCAGGTAGGCCAGCGGGTCGTGGGCCGAGGTCTGGTCGGTCACGATGTCGATCGGGGCGCCCTCGGCGAGCATCTGCGGGAGCAGCTCGGCGGCGTTGCCGAGGAGGCCGATGGAGAGCGGGCGGCGGGCGTCGCGCGCCTCGGTGGCCAGCTGGAGCGCGTGGGCGAGGTCGTCGGCCTTCACGTCCAGGTAGCGGTGCTCGATGCGGCGCTCGATGGCGCGCGGGTCGACGTCGACGCAGATCGCGACGCCGTCGTTCATCGTCACGGCGAGGGGCTGGGCGCCGCCCATGCCGCCGAGGCCGGCGGTGAGGGTGATGGTGCCGGCCAGGGTGCCGCCGAACTTCTTGGCGGCGACGGCGGCGAAGGTCTCGTACGTGCCCTGGAGGATGCCCTGGGTGCCGATGTAGATCCAGGAGCCGGCGGTCATCTGGCCGTACATGGTGAGGCCGAGCTGCTCCAGGCGCCGGAACTCCTCCCAGTTCGCCCAGTCGCCGACCAGGTTGGAGTTGGCGATGAGGACGCGCGGGGCCCACTCGTGGGTCTGCATGACGCCGACGGGGCGGCCGGACTGGACGAGCATCGTCTCGTCCTGCTTCAGGGTGCGCAGGGTGCGGACCATGGCGTCGTACGAGCGCCAGTCGCGGGCGGCCTTGCCGGTGCCGCCGTAGACGACGAGCTTGTCGGGGTGCTCGGCGACCTCGGGGTCGAGGTTGTTCTGGAGCATCCGGAGGGCGGCTTCCTGCTGCCATCCCAGGGCGCTCAGTTCCGTACCGCGCGCTGCTCGGACGGGGCGGGGTCCTGACATGGGGGTGCCTCCTCGAATGTCGATCAGATATTCACATCTTGGCGCGCTGAATAGATGTAGTCAACAGGACGGGCTTCACCCTTCTCGGTGAGTCGAAATGATGGGATGGGCCGCATGGCCTCCTACCGTCGTGATCTCGCCGTCCGAGCCTCCGTCGACCAAGGACTCCTCTCCCCCGCCGAGCCGGTCGTCGCGCTCCTCGACACCACCGGCATCCGCGCCTCCGCCGCAGCCCTGACCAGCGCTTTCGCCGCCGTCACCGACGCCCACGTCCTCCACGCCTTCGCCGTCAAGGCCGCCCCGCTCGTCCCCGTCCTGCGCCTCCTCCACGACGCGGGGCTCGGTGTCGAGGTCGCCAGCCCGGGCGAGCTCGCCCTCGCCCGCGCCGCCGGGATCCCGCCCACCCACACCGTGCTCGACTCCCCCGCCAAGACCCCGGCCGAGCTGCGCCAGGCCCTCGCGCTCGGGATCGCCGTCAACGCCGACAACCTCCAGGAGCTGGACCGCCTCGACGCGCTCGTCGCCTCCGCGCCCACCGCCTCCCCCCTCGGACTCCGGGTGAACCCGCAGGTCGGAGCCGGTTCCATCGGCGCGCTCTCGACGGCGACCGCCACCTCCAAGTTCGGGGTGGCCCTCCGCGACGAGGGCGCCCGCGCCGGCGTCGTCCAGGCCTACCTGGACCGGCCCTGGCTGACCCGGCTGCACACCCACACCGGCTCCCAGGGCGTCCCGCTCGCCCTGATGGCCGAAGGCGTCGGGGAGGCCTACGCCCTCGCCGAGGAGATCAACCACAAGGCGGGCCGGCAGCAGATCGACACCCTCGACATCGGCGGCGGCCTGCCGGTCAACTTCGCCTCCGACGAGGAGACGCCGACGTACGCCGAGTACGCCCGGCTGCTCGCCGACACCGTGCCCGGCCTCCTCGACGGCCGCTACCGGCTCGTCACCGAGTTCGGCCGCTCCCTGCTCGCCAAGCACGGCACGGTCCTCGCCCGGGTGGAGTACACGAAGACCTCCGGGGGCCGCCCGATCGCCGTCACCCACGCGGGCGTCCAGCTCGCCACCCGTACGGTCTACGCCCCCGACTCCTGGCCGCTGCGGATCCTCGCGTACGACGCCGAGGGCCGCCCCCGCGCCGGGGACGTCACCGTCCAGGACGTGGCGGGCCCCGCCTGCTTCACCGGGGACCTCCTCGCCATCGGCCGGGAGCTGCCGCTGCTGCACCCCGGCGACGTCGTGGCGGTCCCGGACACCGGCGCGTACTACTTCGCCCACCACTACGCGTACAACAGCCTGCCCCGGCCCGGGATCCACGGCTTCACGGTGGCCGAGGACGGGGCGGTGGCCTTCTCGACGGTACGGAAGCCCCAGACGCTCGACGAGATCGTCGCGGAGGCGGGCGGGGCCCACGCGAACGCCCTCGTCGGTTAGCCCGGCGGGGCACACGCGAACGCACCCGTCGGGTAGCGCGGGCGCTGCGCCCCGGCTTCGATGAGGACATGACTGGAACGGATTCGGACACCACCTCCGTCGTCGTCGAGCGCCGGGTCGCCGCCTCCCCCGGCCGCGTCTGGGAGGCGATCACCGACCTCCGGGACATGCCCCGCGTCCTCTCGGGCGTCGAGAAGGTCGAGGTGCTCACCGAAGGCGGCTTCGGCGTGGGCACGCGCTGGCGCGAGACGCGGCGGATGCTGGGCAAGGAGGCCACCGAGGAGATGACCGTGACCGAGTGCGTGCCGCCCGACCGGTACGTCACGGTCGCCGACTCGCACGGCATGCACTACGTCTCCGAGCTCACCCTCAAGGCAGACGGCGACGGGGGCACGATCTTGCGGATGCATTTCTCGGGCGGTCCGGCGAGCGGCCGCAAGCCCGGATTCGTCGCCCGGCTGCTCGCCCGCTTCGGCGCGAAGGCCGTCGCCAAGGCGCTCAGGAAGGACCTGACCGACATCGCGAACGCCGTCGAGTCCCGCGCCTGACGCAAACGGATCGGTCAATTCCCGCCACCGTCCGGCATGTTCCGATGGAAAATGCCAGAACACCCCCCGCAGGCCGGAACGTTCAGTAACGTCACCGTCACCGCCGTTCGTTCGCGCGCCGTATCGGGAGGGGAATCCGCGTGCCCGGAATCGACGAGTGCCTGCTGGAGGCCATGGCCCTGCCAGGCGCTCGCGGAGCCTCCCTGGTCGACTGGACCAGCGGGCTCGCGCTCGGGACGGCGGGCGAGTCCCCCACCGGGGACCATGAGACCACGGCCGCCGAGACCGCCGAACTCGCCCGTGCTGCAGCCGAGTTCGACTCCTTCGCGGCGACAGGCGACACGGGCGAGGCGGGCAAGGCGGGAGAGGCGGCGCCCCCGCCCGGCCCGCCCGTCGAGGACCTGATCGTCACCACCCGCGCCGGCTACCACGTCCTCCGCTTCGTCGAGACGTCCTTCGACAGCAGCGTCTTCCTCCACCTCTGGCTCGACCGCGACCAGGGCAACCTCGCCCTCGCCCGCATACGCCTCCGCGATCTCGCCGAGAGGCTGGTCCTCGGATGAGCCCCGTCGCCGCACCACCCGCACCACCCGTCTCCCCGATGCTGGTCCGGCTCGCCGCGGAGAAGGCCACCGGCGCACTGCTGCGCGACCACGGCACGCTCTACCTCGTCGACGGCCGCGTCGTACACGCCGAAAGCCCCGCCGCCCCCGGCGTCGACGTCCTCCTGACCACCGGCGGACGCCTGCCCCGCGAAGGCTGGGACGAGGCCGTCGACCGCGCCGGCGCCCACCGCGCCGTCGGCCGCTTCCTCGTCGACAGCGGCCGGCTGCACGACGGCGAGCTGGAGATCTGCCACCTCGGCGCCGTCTTCGACGCGGCCTTCTTCGCCCTCTCCCCCACCAGCGGACCGACCCGCTTCCGGTACGGGGTCGGGCACTGGTTCGGCACGGTGCGGCCGGTCTCCGCCGAGGCCGTCGAGCGCGAGACCGTACGCCGCCGCGAGCTCCTCGACGCCGTCTGGCCGTACGCCTCCGTCGACAGCGCCCCGGTCGTGCCGCGCCCCGCCGCCCCCGGCCAGACCGTCGGGGCCCGGCAGCGCGCCCTGCTCGCCCTGGCCGACGGGGAGCGGACCCCGGCGGAGCTCGCCCGGCTGCTCGGCCGCCCCGCCTTCCACACGCTCCTCGACGTCCGGCGGCTCGCCGCCGCCGGACTCGTCGAGACCCCGCCGGAACCCGGCCCCGAACCCGTACCGCCCCCGCAACCGCTCCTGGCGGCCCCGCAGGTGGCCGACCCCGACATCGCCCTGCTGCGCCGGCTCCGTGACGCCCTGGAGGCACATCTGTGATGAGACGTGCCCTGCGCCTGCGCGCCGAGAGGAGACAGCTCATGACTGCGGAAACAGAGGTCCTCGGCGAACTCAGACGGCTGCGGGCCCGGCTGCCCCAGCTGACCGGAGCCCTCGCGGCCAGCGCCGACGGCCTCGTCCTCGCCCACGACACCGTCGACGGCGAGGCGGAGAGCGTGGCCGCCCTGACGGCGGCGGCGCTCGGCGTCGGCCAGCGACTGACCGACTGCACGGGCCAGGGCCGCTTCCGCGAGCTCCTCGTCCGCGGCGAGAGCGGTTACGTGGCGACGTACGCGGCAGGCGGCGCGGCCGTCCTGACGCTGCTCGCCGAGCCCCGGATCAACGTGGGACGGCTCCATCTGGAGGCCCGCAGGTCCAGCGCCCGGATAGGCGAGCTCGTCGACGGAGCGCTGGAGCGCAAAGACCTGATCTGACCCGAAGTCCGAAGCAACCCACGAAGAACACGCAGCAGAACACGCAGCAGAACACGAAAAGGAAGTGCGACACCATGGCGAACACCGAGACCTCCCTCAAGGAAGCCGCCGCGATCGAAGGCGCCATCGGCGCGGCGCTCGTCGACTACACGAGCGGCATGGCGCTCGGCACCATCGGCGGCGGCAAGGAGCTCGACCTGAACGTGGCCGCGGCGGGCAACACCGACGTGGTCCGGGCCAAGGTCCGTGCGATGGAGATGCTCGGCCTCGGCGACGCGATCGAGGACATCCTGATCACCCTCGGCCGGCAGTACCACCTGATCCTGCTGCTCAAGGGGCAGGGCGCGAACGGCCTGTTCCTGTACCTCGCCCTGGACAAGGAGCGCGCGAACCTCGCGATGGCCCGCCACCAGCTCAAGAAGATCGCGGCCGAGCTCCAGGTCTGATCCCCGGGGCGCCGCCTACTCGACGAACAGGCCCCGCGCGGCCGCCTTCGTGTCGAACTCCTCCAGGCGCGCCTGCGCGTCAGGGAGTTCGTCCGCCATGGCCTCCAGGAGGACCCGGCCGAGCATCATCGGCGCGCAGGCGGTGTCGAAGGCGAGCCCCGTGCCGACGGCGGCCGGGATCAGCAGGTCGCTGTGGGCGGCGACGGGCGCGAACGCCGAGTCGGCGACGGCCACGACCGTGAGCCCGGCCGCCCGCGCGTACTCCAGGGCCTCGACGACCTCCCGGGGATGCCGGGGCAGCGCGAAGCAGAGCAGCGCCGTCGCCCCGGCCCGTACGGCCGCGTCGACGCGGTCCGTGAGCATCGAGCCGCCCTCGTCGAGGAGCCGGACGTCGGGGTGCACCTTGGCGGCGAAGTAGGCGAAGCCGCGCGCCTGCGAGGAGGCGGCCCGCAGGCCGAGGACGAGCAGCGGGCGGGAGGAGGCGAGGAGCCGGCCGGCCCGCTCGACGGGCTTCGGGTCGGCGAGCAGCCCGGCCAGGTGCCGGAGGTTCTCGATCTCGGCGAGCACGGCCTGCTGGTACTCGTTGTGGCCCTCGCCGCCCTTCTCCGCGGCGGCGGCGCCGGGCTCCGGGGGCGCGACCTCCCGCAGATGGCGGCGGAGCGCCGGATACCCGTCGAAGCCGAGGGCGACGGCGAAGCGGGTGACGGAGGGCTGGCTGACCCCGGCGAGCTCGGCGAGCTCGACGCTGGACAGGAACGGCACATCGGCGGCGCGCCGCACCATGCAGTGCGCGATGCGCCGCTGCGTCGGCGTCAGCCGGTGCCCCTCGAAGAGCGCCTGCAGCCGTCCGGCCGGGCTGTCGCTCATGCCGTCCGTCCCCCTTCCGCCTATTCATCCACGACTAACTCTGCATAAGGATATGCAGTCGGGTGGAGGGAGGGGAAGGAGTGGCGCGGGGACCGCCGCACCCCCGGTGAAGGGGGGCGGGACGACGGCGGTCCCCGCGTGGGACACGGGCCCGGGTCAGGGCCGGTCTCCGCGTCCGCGGCGTCTGTGGAGGCCCGGGAGCCGCTCCGGAAGTCCGTGACGCCGACGACCACCAATGTGCCGGACGCGTGTTAAGCGGGTGCTGCGGGTACGTGACGCCCTCGTACCAGTTGTACGAACGGCTTCACGCACCCCGCACCGCCCGTCGTGCGGACTACTTCGCGCCGCCGTTGGCCAGGAAGGCCAGCAGGTCCTGGCGGCTGACGACACCGGTCGGCTTGCCCTCGACCAGGACGATCGCCGCGTCGGAGGCCTCGCCGAGGACGGACATCAGGTCGGCGACGGGCTCGCCGGAGCCGACCTGCGGCAGCGGCGCGCTCATGTGGTGCTCCAGCGGGTCCTCCAGGGAGGCCCGCTTCGTGAAGAGCGCGTCGAGGAGCTCGCGCTCGACGACCGAGCCGACGACCTCGGCGGCCATCACGTCGGGGTGGCCGGCGCCGGGCTTGACGATGGGCATCTGGGAGACGCCGTACTCGCGCAGCACCTCGATGGCCTGGCCGACGGTCTCGTCCGGGTGCATGTGGACGAGGGAGGGCATGACGCCCTCCTTGTGCCGCAGGACGTCCGCGACGGTGGCGGTGGAGGTGTCCTCCAGGAAGCCGTGTCCGGCCATCCACTCGTCGCTGAAGATCTTGGACATGTAGCCGCGGCCGGAGTCCGGGAGCAGCACCACGACGACGTCGTCGGGGCCCAGCTCCTTGGCGACCTCAAGGGCGGCGACCACGGCCATGCCGCAGGAGCCGCCGACGAGCAGGCCCTCCTCCTTGGCGAGGCGGCGGGTCATCTGGAACGAGTCCTTGTCGGACACGGCGACGATCCGGTCCGTGACGTTCCGGTCGTACGCGGTCGGCCAGAAGTCCTCGCCGACGCCCTCGACCAGGTACGGCCGGCCGGAACCGCCCGAGTAGACGGAGCCCTCGGGGTCGGCGCCGATGACCTTGACGGAGCCGCCGCTGACCTCCTTGAGGTAGTTGCCGGTGCCGGAGATGGTGCCGCCGGTGCCGACACCCGCCACGAAGTGGGTGATCTTCCCGTCCGTCTGGTCCCAGAGCTCGGGACCGGTGGTCTCGTAGTGGGAGCGCGGGTTGTTCGGGTTGGAGTACTGGTCGGGCTTCCAGGCACCGGCCGTCTCACGGACGAGCCGGTCCGAGACGTTGTAGTACGAGTCCGGGTGCTCGGGATCCACGGCCGTGGGGCAGACGACGACCTCGGCGCCGTACGCCCGCAGCACGTTGATCTTGTCGAGGGACACCTTGTCGGGGCAGACGAAGATGCACTTGTAGCCCTTCTGCTGGGCCACGATCGCGAGGCCGACGCCGGTGTTCCCGGACGTGGGCTCGACGATCGTGCCGCCGGGCTTGAGCGCGCCGCTCTGCTCGGCCGCCTCGATCATGCGGACGGCGATGCGGTCCTTGACCGACCCGCCCGGGTTGAAGTACTCGACCTTGGCCAGGACGGTTGCCTGGATGCCCGCCGTGACGTTGTTGAGCTTCACCAGCGGGGTGTTGCCGACGAGGCTGATCATCGAGTCGTGGAATTGCACCGTAATCTCCGGGGTCTCCGTAATGGTGTGGCCAGCGTATGCGTAGTCGGAGCGGCTTACGGGGCAGTTAGACCCTGAACGGCTTGAAGACCCCGAACGGTTCGAGGAGGTGACGGCCCCGATGTCGAGGGCGAGGGTGGCACGGCGGATCGCGGCGGGAGCGGCCTACGGCGGCGGGAGCATCGGTCTCCTCGGCGTGGCCGCGGTCGGGCTCCTGCTGACCGAGATGCAGCTGGCGAAGAGATCGGTGGGGAACGGGACGGCGCCCCTGCCGCCGGTGTCGGACGGCTTCTACGGCCGTTCCTTCGGTACGGAGGGGCCCCTGCGACTGGCCCTTCTGGGTGATTCCACGGCGGCGGGCCAGGGGGTCCGCCGCGCGGGTCAGACGCCGGGCGCGCTGCTCGCCTCGGGGCTCGCGGCGGTGGCCGAGCGGCCGGTGGTCCTGCGGAACGTGGCGCTGTCGGGGGCGCGCTCGGACGACCTGGAGCGCCAGGTCTCGCTGCTCCTCGCCCAGCCGGTGGGGGTGCCCGACGTCTGCGTGATCATGATCGGGGCGAACGACGTGACGCACCGGATGCCGCCCACGGAGTCGGTGCGGCACCTCACGGCGGCGGTGCGGCGGCTGCGGACGGCGGGCGCGGAGGTGGTGGTCGGGACCTGCCCCGACCTGGGGACGATCGAACCGGTCTACCAGCCGCTGCGCTGGCTGGCCCGGCGGGCCTCGCGGCAGCTGGCTGCGGCGCAGACGATCGTGGTGGTGGAGCAGGGCGGGCGGACGGTGTCGCTGGGCGATCTGCTCGGCCCCGAGTTCGCGGCGAATCCGCGCGAGATGTTCGGCGTGGACAACTTCCACCCGTCGGCGGAGGGGTACGCGACGGCGGCGATGGCGGTGCTGCCGACGCTGTGCGCGTCGCTCGGCGTGTGGCCGGAAACCGACCGGCTGGAGCCGGCGCGGCGGGAGAACATCCTGCCGGTGGCGAAGGCGGCGGCCGAGGCGGCGAAGGAGGCGGGCACGGAGGTCACGGCCGCGCGTGCGCCGTGGGCGCTCCTCAAGCACCGCCGCCGGCGGCGCCTCCCGGTAGCCGGGGGCGCGGAGGAGATCACGGAGACACCGGCCGGCACCACCCCATCGACGGAGACTCCAGCCAACTGAGCATACGCTTAGAAAAGAGGTCCGCATCACACGTCCGGGCCGGTGACCACATGCGGTACGTACGGGTAACTTCCCTTTCAGTCCGCTCACTCCGCACCCTCATGGAGCCGTGATGCCCGAAGCCGTGATCGTCTCGACCGCCCGCTCTCCCATCGGACGGGCCTTCAAGGGCTCCCTCAAGGACCTGCGGCCGGACGACCTCACCGCGACCATCATCCAGGCCGCCCTGGCCAAGGTGCCCGAGCTCGACCCCCGCGACATCGACGACCTGATGCTGGGCTGCGGTCTGCCCGGCGGCGAGCAGGGCAACAACCTGGGCCGGATCGTCGCCGTGCAGATGGGCATGGACCACCTGCCGGGCTGCACGGTCACCCGCTACTGCTCCTCCTCGCTCCAGACCTCCCGCATGGCGCTGCACGCCATCAAGGCCGGCGAGGGCGACGTCTTCATCTCGGCCGGTGTCGAGATGGTGTCCCGCTTCGTGAAGGGCAACTCGGACTCGCTGCCCGACACGCACAACCCCTTCTTCGCCGACGCCGAGGCCCGCACCGCCGCGGTCGCCGCCTCCGAGGGCTCCGCGTGGCACGACCCGCGCGAGGACGGCATCGTCCCGGACGCGTACATCGCGATGGGCCAGACCGCCGAGAACCTGGCCCGCTGGAAGGGCATCAGCCGCCAGGAGATGGACGAGTTCGGCGTACGGTCGCAGAACCTCGCCGAGCAGGCCATCAAGAACGGCTTCTGGGAGCGCGAGATCACCCCCGTGACGCTGCCGGACGGCACCGTCGTCTCCGGCGACGACGGCCCGCGCGCCGGCGTCACCCTGGAGGGCGTGCAGGGCCTCAAGCCGGTCTTCCGCCCCGACGGCCTGGTCACCGCCGCCAACTGCTGCCCGCTGAACGACGGCGCCGCCGCGCTCGTGATCATGTCGGACACGAAGGCCCGCGAGCTCGGTCTGACCCCGCTCGCCCGCATCGTCTCCACCGGCGTCTCCGGCCTCTCCCCCGAGATCATGGGCCTCGGCCCGGTCGAGGCGTCCAAGCAGGCCCTCAAGCGCGCCGGCCTGACCATCGGCGACATCGACCTGGCCGAGATCAACGAGGCCTTCGCCGCCCAGGTCATCCCGTCCTACCAGGACCTGGGTCTGGATCTGGACAAGGTGAACGTCAACGGCGGCGCGATCGCCGTCGGCCACCCCTTCGGCATGACGGGCGCCCGCATCACCGGCACCCTCATCAACAGCCTCCAGTTCCACGACAAGCAGTTCGGCCTGGAGACCATGTGCGTCGGCGGCGGCCAGGGCATGGCCATGGTCATCGAGCGCCTCTCGTAATCACCCGAGCGGGGAGCACTCAACCGCTCCGCGTCCGAGCCGTGACCGAATCTCCCCCAGGATGTGACCTACGTCCCGGGGGAGTTCGTTTTCGCAGGTCAGAGCAGTCTTGGGACTAAACGCCCGGCCGAAATACCTGTCCAATTCGTGACGTAATGCACTGACAGCGAGCACCACCCCAGGACAAGCTGATGTAGGAAGTCGGGGGATCGACTCGGAATCGGGAGTTCGTCAGTGAGCGCCATGTCTCTTGCCCTGCTGCTGACCACGGCCGCTGCCACGGCCGTGGGCGCTGCTGCCCTGCACGCCGTCCACGGTCTCCGCAAGGAGGTCACCGGCCTCCGCACTGAGCTGGCGGCCGCCCGCGGCGCCAAGGTCCCCGCGGCGCGCGCCACGCCCGCCGCGGAGATACGGGCCGCGGTCGCCGAGGCGCTGGCCGAGGAGCGCGAGCGCGAGCTCGCGGAGGCCCGTGCCTTCTGGGCCGCGCAGGAGGCCCGTGACGCGGCCGACGCGCCGTCCCTGCTCGGCGGGCTCGGCGGCCCGGTCGAGGACGGTGCCTTCTTCGTCCCGCGCCAGGCCGACTTCGTGGGCCTGGAGGCGATGGCCCTGGAGGCCATGGAGGCGGAGGCCGCCTCGCTCGACGGCGTCGCCGACTTCGCCGACCCGCTGGACGAGTTCCCCGAGGACTCCGCGGAGCTGGCCGCGGCCCGCCGCCGCCACCCCTCGCACCCGGACTTCGTGCCGGTGCAGACCCCGGTCGTCACCGACCACGAGCGGACGGTGGCCCGTCTCGAGGAGCTCGCGGACGACCGCACGGCGCTGACCGACGTGCGCCCGGGCCCGCTCGGCACCCTGGACGTGTACGTCTTCGCGGACGGTACGACGCTCTGCATGACCCCCGGCCACCGCGAGACCGCGGAGCGCCTCGCCGAGGCCCTGCGCGCGGGCCGCGCCCCGGTGCTGCTCGGCGGCTCGGGCGTCTCGGGCGCCTTCGCGCTCACCTTCTCGTACGGCGACACGGACGAGGAGAACGTCTACATCCTGGCGGACCGCGTCATCGCCTCGCTGTAGCCCCCACAAGGCCCCACAGCCCCCGCAAGCCCCCGCAGCAAGGCGGCGTCAGCCTCTGGGAGCCCCAGAGGCCTCAGAGCCCCGAGCGCTCCGCCGCCTCACGTACCAGCCTCACGGCCTCGCCCAGTTCCCCCTCGCGGGAATCGGCCGGGGCCGTTCGCAGGATCTCCGCCAGGTCGTTCCCGGCGACGACGAGCTGGTCGGCGACGGTGAAGACCCCCGCGTCCGGCATCGTCAGCGGCTCCCGCTCCGGGTTCTCGGCGCGCTGGGCGCGCACCGCGAGCTCCCGGGCGAGCGCGAGCCCCTCGGCCGCGGCCCCGCGCTGGAGGCGGCTCTGCGGGGCGGCCCGCAGCCGGTCGGCGAAGCGCTCGACGGCGGCGGTCAGTTCACTCGTATCACGCACCCCGTCACCCTACGCGCCGCCCGGGCCGCCGCCCGCGTCCTCCTCGACGCGGCGCGACAGGCCCCCGTACACGCGGAAAGGGCCCGCCCGGCACGAAGCCGGACGGGCCCTTCCCCCGAGCTCTGACGCGTCAGTCGTCGCCCTGCAGGATCGACAGCAGACGCAGCATCTCCAGGTAGATCCACACCAGGGTCATGGTGAGACCGAAGGCGGCCAGCCAGGCCTCCTCGCGCGGCGCGCCGTAGTTCACGCCGTCCTCGACCTGCTTGAAGTCGAGGGCGAGGAAGCAGGCGCCCAGGATGACGCCGATGACACCGAAGAGGATGCCGAGGCCACCGCTGCGGAAGCCGAGGCCGTCACCGCCGGCGAAGACGGCGAAGAGGAGGTTGACCACCATGAGCAGCATGAAGCCCATGGCGGCGGCCATCACGAAGCCGTAGAAGCGTCGGTTGACCCGGATCCAGCCCATCTTGTAGGCGATCAGGACACCGGCGAAGACCGCCATCGTGCCCAGGACCGCCTGGATGACCACGCCGTCGGCGATGTACGTCGAGACGGCGGCCGAGATCACACCGAGGAAGACGCCCTCGAAGGCCGCGTAGCCCAGGATCAGCGCGGGAGACGGCTTGCGCTTGAAGGACTGCACCATCGCCAGGACGAACGCGACGAGCGCGGCGCCGATGGCGATGCCGTACGACTTGCCCAGGTTGGCCGAGTCGACCGGCAGCAGGAACCAGGACAGGACGGCGGTGAGCACGACCGTGCCGAGCGTCATGGCCGTACGGCTCACGACGTCGTCGATCGTCATCACGTTGCCGCGGGCCTGCTGCGGGGCGCCGAGCGCGGCGTCCTGCGGGGCGTACGGGTTGGTGGCGTACGGGTTCGTCGCACCCTCGGCGTACGGGTTGCCGGTGGCGTACGGGTTGGTTCCGACGGCGGGGCCCCCGGCCTGCGGCTGCTGCGCGTTCACCGCGTAGCCGTTGTCGCGGCTGAACCCCCGTCGCGAGAAGACCGGGTTGCTGCTCCTCATCTCACTCCTCCATGGCAGACCGCACGGCGCGGCCTTGCGTCAAGGGTAATGCGTAGGCAAAAGAAACTCCCTAGTGCTCGGGGAGGATCTTTTCCCGGAAGATTTCGATCTTCCCCCACACCGGAGCGCACCGCTCCACGACGCTCCTCCCGTACATGTACCCACCCGCTCGGGAGAACTGATGGCCACTGCACCGAGCACGACCTGGCAGTGGTCGGAGCGCCCGGTACGGACCTGGAGGCGCTGACGGCGAGCCTCACCGACGGCTCGTACCCGCTCCTCGCGGAGCTGCACGCACACGGTCTCGACGTGGTCCTCGTCGCTCCGACCGCGGATCAGTCGCTCTGGACCCAGTCGGCTCCTGGCTGGTCGACCGTCTCCCGAAGGGCTGACGGAGGGACTGCGCCGGGCCCCAGGCACTCGCCTGCGGCCCGGGGTGGTGCCCGGAACCGGACTTGAACCGGTACGGCCCGAGGGCCAGCGAGGTTTAAGCTCGCCGTGTCTGCGTATTCCACCATCCGGGCGTTCCGCGAAGCTCCGCGTTGGCACAGGAGCCTATCCGGGCCCCTTCCCTCGTTCAGCGGAAGATCAGCCCGATGTTGTCTTATTTTATTGACGCCTGAGGGTGCGTCAGTGCAGGTGGGAGGCTTTTCGCCGAACTGTGACGGGGGTCGCAGGCGCAAAGCCGAGCCCACCGGAATGACGAAAAGTCGTCGCACGTCTGTCACGTCGGCTCGAAGCCGTCTCTCAGGGACGCCGTCATACCTCAGGAGGAGGATCGGCGGCTCCGGTCCGACTCGAGACTGCCCCGAGAACGGGCACGTGGACGGACGTCCCGGGCCGTAACGCTCGACACGATGGAGGGGTTCCCGCAGCAGCCCCGCAGTGACAGGAGTCCCCCTCGTGACCACCACCCCCACCGTGTCCCGCGCCACCGCGGTGGCCGCCCGCGCCACGGATCTCTCGAAGGTCTACGGACAGGGCGAGACCCAGGTGGTCGCGCTCGACCACGTCACCGTCGACTTCCGGCAGGGCGAGTTCACCGCGATCATGGGCCCCTCCGGCTCCGGCAAGTCGACCCTGATGCACTGCGTCGCCGGTCTGGACTCCTTCTCCTCCGGCTCGGTGCGGATCGGCGAGACCGAGCTCTCCACCCTCAAGGACAAGCAGCTCACCCAGCTCCGCCGGGACAAGATCGGCTTCATCTTCCAGGCCTTCAACCTGCTGCCGACGCTGACGGCCCTGGAGAACATCACGCTGCCGATGGACATCGCGGGCCGCAAGGCCGACAAGCAGTGGGTCCAGCAGGTCATCGACATGCTCGGCCTCTCCGCCCGGCTCAGCCACCGCCCCACCGAGCTCTCCGGCGGCCAGCAGCAGCGCGTGGCCGTGGCCCGCGCCCTGGCCTCCCGCCCGGAGATCATCTTCGGCGACGAGCCGACCGGAAACCTGGACTCGCGCTCCGGCGCCGAGGTCCTGGGCTTCCTGCGCAACTCGGTCCGCGAGCTGGGCCAGACCGTCGTCATGGTCACCCACGACCCGGTCGCCGCCTCCTACGCGGACCGCGTGATCTTCCTCGCCGACGGCCGGATCGTCGACGAGATGCTGCACCCGACGGCGGACGGGGTGCTCGACCGCATGAAGGCCTTCGACGCCAAGGGCCGTACGAGCTGACGCGAGCGACGCCGAAGCGTCACGCCGCCCCGACCTCCGTCCCGCCCCACCCTCCTTCAGGACACACCCATGTTCCGTACCGCCCTGCGCAACGTCCTCGCGCACAAGGCGAGACTGCTGATGACCGTCCTCGCCGTGATGCTCGGCGTGGCCTTCGTCTCCGGCACCCTCGTCTTCACCGACACCCTCTCCAGCGCCTTCCGCAGCCAGTCCGCCAAGAGCTACGACGACGTCGCCGTCGCCGTGAACATGTACCCGAGCGACGCGGAGGCCCAGAAGACCCCCGGCCTGTCGCAGGCGGTCGTCGACCGCGTCGGGAAGCTCGACGGCGTCGCCTCCGTCTCCGCCCGCGTCGACGGCTTCGCCGGTGTCCCCGACAAGGACGGCAAGCTGATCGGCGTCGGCTGGTCCAACAAGGGCACCAACTTCGCGCCCGGCAAGGACGGCAAGGACCGCGCGTACGCCTTCACCGCGGGCGCCGGACCGGTCGAGGCGGGTCAGATCGCCCTGGACAAGGACACCGCCGACAAGGGCGGCTACAAGGTCGGCGACAGCGTCCGCGTCGCCACCAACGGCCCGGTGAAGGAGTACACCCTCTCCGGTGTCTTCACGACCGAGGACGGCGCCGTCAACGCGGGCGGCAGCCTGATCCTCTTCGACACCCCCGTCGCCCAGAAGCTCTACCTGAAGCCCGGGTTCTTCCGGGACCTGACCGTCACCGCCGCCCCCGGCACCGACGCGGACAAGATCCTCACCGAGGTCCTGAAGGTCGTCCCGAAGTCCGCCACGGCCCAGACCGGCGCGGCCCTCGCCGACCAACAGGCCAAGGACATCGAGTCCGGCCTCGGCAACCTCAACCAGGTCCTGCTCGGCTTCGCGGGCATCGCCCTCTTCGTCGGCGTCTTCCTGATCTCCAACACCTTCACCATGCTGGTCGCGCAGCGCACCAAGGAACTGGCGCTGATGCGTGCGGTCGGTGCCTCGCGCAAGCAGATCACCCGCTCCGTCCTCGCCGAGGCCGGTCTCGTCGGTCTCGTCGCCTCGGCCGTCGGCTACGCCCTGGGCGTCGGTCTCGCCGCCGGTCTCCGCTCCGCCATGAGCGCCTTCGACCTGAAGGTTCCGGGCGGCCCGCTCGTCCTCGAAGCCACCCCCGTCCTCGCCGCCTTCGGCGTCGGCGTCCTCATCACGATGCTCGCCGCCTGGCTGCCGGGCCGCCGCGCCGCGAAGATCCCGCCGGTCGCCGCCATGAGCAGCGTCCACTCCACCCCCAGCGGCAAGTCGCTCGTCGTGCGGAACTCCATCGGCGCCGCGCTCACCGCGCTCGGCGTGGTCCTGATCGTGCTCGGCGCCGGCCAGGGCGGCGACGAGGGCCGCATGCTCATCGCGGGGGGCGCCTTCGTCACCCTCATCGGTGTCATCGTGCTGATCCCGTTCCTGTCCCGGCCCGTGATCGCGCTGATCCGCCCGCTCTTCGTGAGCGTCTTCGGGGTCTCCGGCAAGCTCGCCGGCCTCAACGCGGTCCGCAACCCGCGCCGTACCGGCGCCACCGCCTCCGCGCTCGCCATCGGTCTGACCCTGGTCACCGGCCTCTCGGTGCTCGGCGCGACCGTCGGCAGCGCCCTGGACAAGATGACGGTCGACCAGATCAAGGCCGACTACATGATCACCATGGCCAGTGGCGAGAGCCTCAGCCAGGAGGCGCTGACCGCCCTGGAGAAGGCCGCGGGCGTCACGGCGGTCTCCCCGCAGCAGGCCGGCGCCCTGAAGATCAAGGGCGACTTCGCCTCGGCCTCCGGCGTCACCCCCGGCGACGTCGAGAAGGTCCTCAAGCTCGACGTCGTGACCGGCTCGCTCGGCTCCCTCAAGGACGGCAAGATCGCCGTCGCGGAGAAGACCGCGACGAAGCGCGGCCTGAAGGTCGGCGACACCGTCCCGGTCGAGTACCTCGACAAGGCCAAGGCCGAGCTCACGATCGGCGCGGTCTACAAGGACAGCGAGTTCGTCTCGCCGGTCCTGATCGACCACAAGACCATCACGGCGCACGAGCAGCGGGCCTACACGCCGCAGATCTTCGTGAAGACGGACGGCGGCGCGTCCGCCGCCAACGAGAAGGCGCTGGCGAAGGCGCTGGGCGACAACCCGGCCATCAGCATCATGGACGAGAAGGACATCCGTGACACCTTCGGCGGGCAGATCAACCTGCTCCTGAACATCGTCTACGGCCTGCTCGCGATGGCCCTGCTCATCGCCATCCTCGGTGTCGTCAACACCCTCGCGATGTCCGTCTTCGAGCGTCAGCAGGAGATCGGCATGCTGCGGGCGATCGGTCTCGACCGGCGCCGTGTGAAGCGGATGGTCCGTCTGGAGGCCGTGGTCATCTCGGTGTTCGGCGCGGTCGTCGGCATCGGCCTGGGCGCGTTCCTCGGCTGGGCCATCGGCGAGACCTTCGCCGACAGCCTGCCGGGCTACTCCCTGGTCCTGCCCTGGGACCGGATCGGGCTCTTCCTGGTCCTGGCCGCCCTGGTCGGCGTCCTCGCCTCCCTGTGGCCGGCCCGGAGCGCCGCGCGGCTGAACATGCTCTCGGCCATCAAGGCCGAGTAGGAACTCCCCGGCGAAGGGCCGGTCTGCCCACCCGGGGAGGCCGGCCCTTCGCCGTATCCGGCTCAGTCCGTCCGCTCGGTCCGTCCGCTCAGTCCGCCCGCTCAGTCCGTCTTCTCGTTCCAGACGCGCGGCCGCAGCGCCGTCCCGCTCTTCCCCGACAGCGGGGTCTTCACGGCGAGGAACTGGTTCACGCCGATCCGGTTGCGTTCGAAGGAGACGGCGGAGGCCGCCATGTAGAGCCGCCAGATCCTGGCCCGGCCGGGCGAGGTGAGCCGGACCGCCCGGTCCCACTCCCGCTCCAGGTTGGCCACCCACCGGCGCAGGGTGAGCGCGTAGTGCTCGCGGATCGCCTCGACGTCGCGGACCTCGAAGCCGGCGTCCTCCAGGGTGGACAGTGTCCGGCCCATGGGGGCGAGTTCGCCGTCCGGGAAGACGTACGCGTCGATGAAGGGGTCGATCTCGTAGGCCTCCTCGTCGGGCTCGGGGCGGCGGGAGATCTGGTGGTTGAGGAGCCGACCGCCGGGTTTGAGGAGCCCGTACAGCGTGTCGGCGTACTCCCGGTACTTCACGGCCCCGACGTGCTCGGCCATGCCGATCGAGGAGATCGCGTCGTACGGGCCGTCCGCGACGTCCCGGTAGTCCTGGACGCGGATCTCCACGAGGTCGGTGAGGCCCTCGTCCGCGACGCGCTTGCGGGCGTAGGCGGCCTGCTCGCGGGAGAGGGTGATGCCGACGACCCGGGCGCCGTACTCGCGGGCGGCGTGCAGGGCCATGGAGCCCCATCCGCACCCCACGTCGAGGAGCCGGTCGCCCTCCGTGAGGTTCAGCTTGCGGGCGATGAGGTCCAGCTTGTCGCGCTGGGCGTCCTCCAGGGTGCCGTCCGCCGTCCAGTAGGCGCAGGAGTAGACCATGGACGGGCCGAGGACGATCTCGTAGAAGTCGTTGCCCACGTCGTAGTGGTGACTGATCGCCTGCTTGTCGCGGCGCCTGCTGTGGCTGTGGCCGCTGCGGCCGCGCATCTCCTCGGCGGGCGGCGGCGGGGGCGGGAACGGCCCGGCGAGCCGCAGCAGGGCGCGGGCGGCGGCGCGGAGCTTCGGGTCCCGTACGGAGTCGCGCAGGGCCGTGAGGCGGCTCCTGGTGTCCTCGGGGCGCTCCCAGAGGAGGCCCGAGATCCGGTCCAGGACCTCGTACAGGTCCCCTTCGACGTCGAGCTCCCCGGCCACCCAGGCGCGGGCAAGACCCAGTTCGCCGGGCTTCCAGATCATTCTCCGCAGGGCGCGGCGGTCACGGACGATCAGGACGGGGGCGCCCGCGGGGCCGGCTTCGCTGCCGTCCCAGGCTCGCAGTCGGACCGGGAGCGGTCCTCCGAGGAGTTCCTCGGCGAGAGTCGTCAGCCGCGACGCGGCGTCGGCCATGGTGCACACCTCCGTGATCTCGTGCCCCAGAAATGCTCGTCACCAAGGGAACACCCTGCGTAGGCGTTTCCCATCCCGGCGCAGCGCAACACCTCGGCAAAACACGCGAAGGGCCGTCCGCACCACGGATGGCGGACGGCCCTTTCGGGGTATTGCGTGTACTGCGGTGCCCTAGGAGGCCTTGGCCTTCTCCTGCGCCGGCGCGGCCGGGGCGGGGGCGGGCTTGGCGGCCTCGTAGAACTCCTCGCGCGGCGTCTCGATGGCGCCGAGCGAGACGACCTCGCGCTTGAGGAACATCGCGAGGGTCCAGTCCGCGAAGACGCGGATCTTGCGGTTCCAGGTCGGCATGGCCATGCCGTGGTAGCCGCGGTGCATGTACCAGGCGAGACGGCCCTTGAGCTTGATCTTCACCTTGCCCATGACGATCATCGCGACGCCCTTGTGGAGGCCGAGGCCGGCCACGGCGCCCTTGTTGGCGTGGCTGTAGTCGGCCTGCGGGAAGCCGCGCATGCCGGCCACCACGTTGTCGCCGAGGACCTTCGCCTGACGCAGCGCGTGCTGGGCGTTCGGCGGGCACCAGGCGTTCGGGTTGCCGGCCTTGCGGCCGACCATGTCCGGCACCTGGGCGTTGTCGCCCGCGGCCCACGCGTAGTCGAGGCCGTTGATCTGGAGCTTCTCGTTGCAGTCCACGTGGCCGCGGGGGCCGAGCGGCAGACCGAAGCGGGAGAGCGCCGGGTTCGGCTTCACACCGGCGGTCCACACGATCGTGTTGGAGTCGACCTCGAGGCCGTTCTTCAGCACGACGTGGCCGTCGACGCAGGAGTCCATCGAGGTCTCGAGGTAGATCTCGATACCGCGGCCCTCGAGGTGCTCCTTGCCGTACAGGCCGAGCTTGGGGCCCACCTCGGGGAGGATCTTGTCGGCCGCGTCGACCAGGACGAAGCGCATGTCCTCGCGCTTGACGTTCTGGTAGTACTTCGACGCGTCACGGGCCAGGTCCTCGACCTCGCCGATGGTCTCCGCGCCGGCGAAGCCGCCGCCCACGAAGACGAAGGTCAGCGCCTTGCGGCGGACCTCCTCGTCAGTGGTCGAGTCGGCCTTGTCGAGCTGCTCGAGGACGTGGTTGCGCAGGCCGATGGCCTCCTCGATGCCCTTCATGCCGATGCCCTGCTCGGCGAGGCCGGGGATCGGGAAGGTGCGGGAGACCGCGCCCATCGCGATGACGAGGTAGTCGAAAGGCAGCTCGTACGCCTCGCCGACGAGCGGCGCGACGGTGGCGACCTTGCGGTCCTGATCGATGGTGGTGACCCGACCGGTGAGCACCTCGGCCTTGGGGAGGACGCGTCGCAGCGGGACGACGACGTGCCTCGGCGAGATGCTGCCGGCGGCGGCTTCGGGCAGGAAGGGCTGGTAGGTCATGTACGACCGCGGGTCGACGACCGTGACGGTCGCTTCCGCATAGCGCATCTTCTTGAGGATGCGCCGAGCTGCGTACAGGCCTACGTACCCGCCGCCTACTACGAGGATCCTGGGACGCTCCGTGGTGCTCATGGGATCGAGTATCCACCCAGCCCTGGGGGGTTGCTCGTGCGCCCCTTCACAAGGTCCTGGCGCACCTCTGCTACACTCCGCCGCCCACGTGATCCATGTCATGACGGTGCAAAGGAACCGGGGTGCGGGGGTGAACGTTGTTCACCCCTCGTGAACTGGCCTGGAGAGGCCTCGTTAACGCTGAACCACCGGGTGCGTTCACGCGATGGAAACAACGAGCGAAGTGGCCTCCGCGCCTGCGAAAGGGCCCTGAGACGCCCCTCGGAAGGCCCAAAGACCCCCTCCGGACCCTCTTCGGGCGCCATCAGGGCCCTTTTCCTTGTGAAGAACTTCACGAACTTTCCCGACGGGGTGTCGTCAGGACGCTCGATAGATGCCCGCTATGCCACGGATAGGGCGATCCCATCGAGGATGTCGTGCTCGCTGACGACGACCTCGCTCGCTCCGACGCGCTCCACGATCTCCCTCAGGACGAGCGCTCCGGCGATGATCACGTCGACCCGTCCCGGGTGGATGACGGGGATCGCGGCCCGCTCGTCGTGCGTGGAGGCGAGGAGCCGGTCGGTCACCTCGGCGACCTGGGCGGCGGAGATCCGGGAGTGGTGGATCTTCTCGGAGTCGTACGCGGTGAGCCCGAGGGCGATCGCGGCGACGGTGGTGACCGACCCGGCGAGGCCGACGAGGGTCTCCGCCGTGCCGATCGGCACGGTCTCCGCGGCCAGGTCGAGCGCGGCGCGGACGTCGGCGCGGATCGCGGCGACCTCCTCGGCGGTCGGCGGGTCGTGGCGGACGTGGCGCTCGGTCAGCCGGACGCAGCCGATGTCGACGGAGCGGGCGGCCTCGACGTGCTTGTTACCGGTGACGAACTCGGTCGAGCCGCCGCCGATGTCCACGACGAGGTACGTCTCCGTGCCGTGCAGCTCGCCGGTGGCGCCGGTGAAGGAGAACGCCGCCTCCTGGTCGCCGGTGATCACCTCGGGCTCGACGCCCAGGATCTCCACGACCCCGTTCACGAAGTCCTGGCGGTTCTCGGCGTCGCGCGAGGCGGAGGTGGCGACGAAGCGGAGCTTCTCGGCGCCGAGCTCCTTGATGACCGCGGCGTACTCGCGGCAGGCCGCGAAGGTCCGCTCCAGCGCCTCGGGCGCGAGCCGGCCCGTCTTGTCGACGCCCTGCCCGAGCCGGACGATCGTCATCCGCCGGTCCAGCTCGACGAGGTCACCCGTCTCGGGGTGGACGTCGGCGACGAGGAGGCGGATCGAGTTCGTCCCGCAGTCGATTCCGGCGACCCGGGTCATTCCGCGGACTTCCCTTCGTCGGTGCACGGGGTGACGCACGGGCCCTTCGCCCACCACTCCGGCAGCATCGCGAGGGCCTCGTCGCCGAACGGGTTGACGCCCGGTCCCGCGGCCAGCGAGTGGCCGACGAGGACGTGCAGGCACTTGACGCGGTCCGGCATGCCGCCGGCGCTCGGGAAGCCCTCCAGGACCTCGATCGCGTCACGGCGGGCGATGTAGTCCTCGTGCGCGGCCCGGTAGGCGGCGGCGAGCTCCGGGTCCGTGGCGAGCCGGGCCTGCATCTCCTTCATGACCCCGTTGGCCTCGAGGGTGCCGATGGCCGAGGCCGCCCGGGGGCAGGTCAGGTAGTACGTCGTCGGGAACGGCGTGCCGTCGGGGAGCCGCGGCGCGGTCTCGACGACGTCCGGATTGCCGCACGGGCAGCGGTGCGCGATGGCGCGCAGGCCGCGGGGCGGCCGACCGAGCTGGAGCTCGAAGGCGGCGATGTCCTTCTCGGTGGGCTCGGTGCGTTCGGTCTGCGGAGGGGGCGTTTCCATGTCTTTTCGGTTGCCTTGCTCGTGTGTCGCGGAGGAGGGGTCAGGGGCGGTCGGCGTGGTCGACGCCGTCCCAGAGGTTGTCGTACCAGGGGCGCTCGGCCGCTCCCTGGTCGGCGCGGGGCCGCTGCTCCGCGTCGGGGTCGTTCACGGTGAAGCCGGTCTCGCCGGGCAGCAGGTAGTGCAGGTGCTCGCGGGCGAGGCGGCGGACGTAGGCCGGGTCCTGGAGGCGGGCCTTCTCGTCCCGCAGTTCCTCGACCCGGCGGGCCGCCTCGGCCGCCCGGCGCTCCTGGTCGGCGATCTCGCCCTGCTGGGAGACGTAGCTCCGCATCGGGTAGGCGAGGGCCACGACGAGAGAGCAGACGACGAGGGCGAGGAAGGCCGCACGGCCGGTGAGCCGGGAGCGGCGGGCCTGACGGCGGGTCTGGGAGCGGTAGACACGGGCGGCGGTCTGCTCGCCGAGCAGCCTGATCCGGGTCGCGGTCGAGAACCGGTCCCGGTCCTTCGCGGCCATGTCGTGTCGCCTCCCCTGTTCATACGTACGTCCCCGCACACGGTACGGGACCGAGTACGGGGACGTACGGAAGCTGCACTACGGAGAGGTGTCAGCCCCTGATCTGCTGGTCAGCCCTTGAAGCGCGGGAAGGCGCTGCGGCCGGCGTAGACCGCGGCGTCGTCGAGGATCTCCTCGATGCGCAGGAGCTGGTTGTACTTGGCGACGCGGTCCGAGCGGGCCGGGGCGCCGGTCTTGATCTGACCGCAGTTCACCGCGACGGCGAGGTCGGCGATGGTGACGTCCTCGGTCTCGCCGGAGCGGTGGGACATCATGCACTTGAAGCCGTTGCGCTGGGCCAGCTCGACGGCGTCCAGGGTCTCGGTCAGCGAGCCGATCTGGTTGACCTTGACCAGGAGGGCGTTCGCGGTGCCCTCCTCGATGCCGCGGGCGAGGCGCTCCGGGTTGGTGACGAAGAGGTCGTCGCCGACGATCTGGACCTTGGTGCCCAGCTTGTCGGTGAGGACCTTCCAGCCCGCCCAGTCGTCCTCGTACAGCGGGTCCTCGATGGAGACCATCGGGTACGCGGAGACGAGCTCCTCGTAGTACTCGGTCATCTCGGCGGCCGTGCGGGACTTGCCCTCGAACTCGTACTTGCCGTCCTTGTAGAACTCGGACGCGGCCACGTCGAGGGCGAGCGCGACGTCGGAGCCCGGGGTGTAGCCGGCCTCCTTGATGGCCTCGACGATGAGGTCGAGGGCGGCGCGGTTCGACTCGAGGTTCGGCGCGAAGCCGCCCTCGTCGCCGAGGCCGGTGGAGAGGCCCTTGCGCTTCAGCACGCCCTTGAGGGTGTGGTAGATCTCGGCACCCCAGCGGAGGGCCTCGGAGAAGGACTCCGCGCCGATCGGGGCGATCATGAACTCCTGGATGTCCACGTTGGAGTCGGCGTGCGACCCACCGTTGAGGATGTTCATCATCGGAACGGGCAGCAGGTGCGCGTTCGGGCCGCCGAGGTAGCGGAAGAGCGGGAGGTCCGAGGCCTCGGACGCGGCGTGCGCGACGGCGAGGGAGACGCCGAGGATGGCGTTGGCGCCGAGCGAGCCCTTGTTCTCGGTGGCGTCGAGGTCGAACATCGCCTGGTCGATCAGGCGCTGCTCGGTGGCGTCGTAGCCGACGAGCTCCGGGCCGATCTGCTCGATGACGGCGAGGACGGCCTTCTCGACACCCTTGCCGAGGTAGCGGTTCGGGTCACCGTCGCGAAGCTCGATGGCCTCGAACGCACCGGTGGAGGCACCGGACGGGACAGCAGCACGACCGGTGCTGCCGTCGTCGAGGCCGACCTCGACCTCGACCGTGGGGTTACCTCGGGAGTCCAGGATTTCCCGGGCTACGACGACGTCGATGGACGGCACGAGCATCTCCTTTTTGGGATGTGACGCTGGATGTGACGCATGGCCGGTGCAGGGTCGCTCGGCCTTGCGACAAGAGCCTAACCGGCTCCGGGGCTCCGGCCGGCCGGACGCCCGCCCCCTGGGACGAAAAAGGACCCGAGGGCATGCATCTCGGGACGAAGGGCCCCAGATCTACTGGACGGTAACCGTCAGGTCGCCCTGAAAGGGGCGCCGGATACACGGAACCCCGGTCCGGCGCGCACGGGGGAGAGTGCGCCGGACCGGGGTGGTCACCGCGGGAGGGTCATAGAGGGGTCGGGCGAGCCGCCGGACTCACCCGAGCCGCCGGGTTCACTTCAGGTGGAGCTGCTGGCCCACGTAGATGAGGTCGGCGTTGTCGACGACGTCCTTGTTCAGCTCGAAGAGCTCGGCCCAGCCGCCCTTGACGCCGTGCGCCTCGGCGATCTTGCTGAGGGTGTCGCCGGCGACGACCTTGTACTCGCCGTCACCCTTCTTGACCACCTTGCCGGTCGGGGTGGTGACCGTCTTCTTGGTGGCGGCCTTCGGGGCGGCCTGCTGCTGCGTGGCCTGCTTCGGGGCCTGGCGCTGCTCGCTGCGGGTGGTCGGCTGCTCGGTCGAGCGCTGCTGCTGCTGCGGCTGCTGCTGGGTCTCCTGCTTCGGCGCGGCCTGCTGCTGCGGCGCGCTCTCGGCGGAGCCGCCGTCGTACGAGGCGCCGGAGAGGCCCACGCCACAGGACGGCCAGGCACCCTTGCCCTGGCCCGCGAGGACCTTCTCGGCGATGGCGATCTGCTGGGACTTCGACGCCTGGTTGGCGGTCGAGGCGTAGGCGGTGCCGCCGTACGCGGCCCAGGTGGAGGCGGAGAACTGCAGGCCGCCGTAGTACCCGTTGCCGGTGTTGATGGACCAGTTGCCGCCGGACTCGCACTGGGCGACGCGGTCCCACTCCGAGGACGTGGCGGCCGAGGCGGTGCCCGCGGTCATCAGCGGGGCGGCGACGGCGACACCGGTGACGCCGACGAGCGTGACGACCTGGGTGGCCTTGGAGGGACGACGGTGTTTGCCCTTGCCGGAAAACAGCATGGAGATTCTCCTCACCGACGCCTACGAGGTGAGCTGTCGGGTTCGGACCAATGAGTTGTCCGGCCGCGTGTCCTAGCACGCGACTTAACCCCTAGCCGATCGTCGGCCGTCTGTCTCAACGGCCGGGGTCGGCACTTACCTTGGGTCCCCCGCTCCTGCCTACGGCGCTTACGCGACGTTCCCATCGGCCGACGGCAGGATTCGGCGTTTCGGTCGACGGGGCCCGCGGTGGCGAGCGGTTACGACCGTAGACACAGACCCACCGGAAGTTCAAAGAGGCGCATTACGGAAATTTCGCCCCTACTTGCCCTCCGGTGGGGGGCGTTTGTGCAGGTGGGAGGTGACGGGAGCAAAGTTCGCGGACGTGACACGCCAGTTGGGGCGAAGAGACCCATGTCTCACTTCCCCAGAACCGGACATATGACCCCGAACTACTCCGCCTTCGCTTCCGAACCGATCGTCAGGTCGAGGCTCTGACCAGGGACGATGAGGTCCGGATCGATGCCCACCGTCCCGCGGTTGGCGTCGTAGAGGGCGTTCCAGCCGCCGGGGAGTTCGTTCTCCTGTGCAATCTCGGACAGGTTGTCACCGGGCCGCACGGTGTACGCGTCCGAAGCGTCCTGACTGTCCGTTGTGTCCGACTTCTTCGCCTCGTCAGTGACGGGTGTGGCGGCAGGGGTTTCCGCCAGCTTGTCCGTGGATGAAGCGTGTCTGCCGGAATCGACAGGAGTGTCCGTCTTGCCGGTTTCCTCCGGAGCTGCGTCGCCCCGGTGCTTGCCGGTGCCGGGCGTGGCCGACGAGGCGTCATCCTTCGGCGCCCCGGGCGATACGGGCGTCAGGGACGCGTCCGGCGCGGCGGGGGTGGTCGGGGTGCCCGGCGTGGCCGGGCCGACCGGAGTGGCCGGGGTGGTCGCCGTGCCCGGCGCGGCCGGGGTGGTGGCCGCCGTCGCCGGCGCGGTCGGACTGACCGGCGCGGTGGGGCTGACGGGGGTGGTGGACGCGGCGGGGGTCTTCGACGCGGTACGGGGCGACTCGGCGCCCTCGGCGCCCTCGGTGGTCGGGGTGGCCGTGGCGGACTCCTCCGCCGACTTCTCGGCGGCGGCGGTCTCCGAGGGCGCGACCGGGACGCCCGCGGTCCGGTTCGATTCCGCCACGGGCCCCGTGGGCGCCTTCGTGGCGGTGGCGGGGCCCGGGTTGACCCCGGTGACCTTGCCGTCGTTCGACAGACCGGCGATGGGCGCGCAGGTGGCCCAGTCGTTGCTGCCACCGGCGAGCGCCGTGTCGGCGATCGCGATCTGCTGGGCGCGGCTGGCCAGGTCGGGGCTGGGCGCGTAGGCGAGGCCGCCGTTCCGCTCCCAGCTGTCCTGGGTGAACTGGAGGCCGCCGTACATGCCGTTGCCGAAGTTGGCACTCCACTGGCCACCGGACTCGCACTCGGCGACCCGGTCCCAGGTCGCCGCGTCGGCGGCGGAGGCGGAGCCACTGGCGAGCAGCGGCAGCGCCAGGGCGGATCCGGTCACTCCCGCGGCGACGACGATGGCGGGGGCCTGACGGGGGCGACGGTGTCTTCCGTTCCCGGAGCGCATACGGAGGGCCTTTCGCGTGACGGCTGAGACTGCCGGGAAACGTAGCGGCATTCGAACGCTCGTCACAAGTCGATGGACCCCCGATCACGTGAAGATCACATTTCTGACGGTCCGTCAACTCATAGGAGGCGTGCGGAAGGGGTGAAATCCACTGGAAGGGTGCGCAATCCCCTCATGATGAGCCCGCCGCGCCACCGCAGTTCGGCCGGGTCGGCCGCAAGTCGCAGGTCCGGCAGGCGCGTCAGGAGCGTGGCCAGCGCGGCCTGCCCCTCCAGGCGGGCGAGCGGCGCCCCCAGGCAGTAGTGGATGCCGTGCCCGTACCCGAGGTGCTGGTTGTCGCGCCGGGAGAGGTCCAGCGTGTCCGGCTCCGCGAACCGCTCCGGGTCCCGGTTGGCGGCGGCGAGGACCACGAGCACCGGGTCGCCCGCCGGGATCTCCTGTCCGCCGACGGTCAGCGCCTGCGTCGCGTACCGCCAGGTCGCCATCTCCACCGGCCCGTCGTACCGCAGCAGCTCCTCGACGCCCGTCTCCAGCAGCCCCGTCTCCCCCGCCGCGATCGAGGCCTGGAGCCGCTCCCGCTGCTCGGGATGGCGCAGCAACTGGTAGACGCCGTTGCCGATGAGGTTCACGGTCGTCTCGAAACCGGCGAAGAGGATGATGAAGGCCATGGCGGCGGCCTCGTTCTCGGTGAGGTGCTCACCGTGGTCGGAGGCCCTGATGAGCCCCGAGATGAGGTCCTCGCCCGGCTCCTCGCGCTTGCGGTGGATCAGCTCCGCGAGATAGCCGCGCATCTTCTTCACCGACCGGGCGACCCCGCCGCGCGGCCCGCCGCCGTGCCGGATCATCATCCCGGCCCAGTCCCGGAAGTCGTCCTGGTCCTCCGGGGGCACGCCGAGCAGGTCGCAGATCGCGTAGATGGGGAGCGGGAACGCGAACTCGTGGATGAGGTCGGCGCTCCCCTTCTCCACGAAGTCGTCCATGAGCCGGTCGGTCAGCTCCTGCACGCGCGGCGCGAACTCCGCGACCCGGCGCGGCGTGAAGGCCTTCGACACGAGCCGCCGCAGCCGGGTGTGGTCCGGCGGGTCGATGTTGAGCAGATGCGTCATCAGCTCGGCCTTGCGCTCGCCCGGGATGCCCGTCTTCCCCTTCGCGTGCGGGGACTCGTCGTGGTGCGCCGGGTTCTTGGAGAGACGCTGGTCGGCGAGGGCCTGCCGGGCGTCCGCGTACCGGGTCACGAGCCAGGCCTCGACCCCGCTGGGCAGTCTGGTGCGGTGCACGGGCGCGTGCTCCCGCAGCCAGGCGTAGGCGGGGTAGGGATCGCTGGCGAACTCCCAGGTGAAGAGCTCGGGGGCGGGGCTGGTACTCACTCCCCGACCGTACAGGGAGGGCTCCGGGTCACAGGCGGGGCGCATGTATGGAGAACCTGTGATCATGAGGTGCCGGACGTGCCCTAGATTCATGTCAGTGGATCCCCAGCAGATCAGAAGCACGTTCGCGATCGTCGAGAGACGGGCCGAGCACGCCGTCACCTTCTTCTACTCGCACCTCTTCTGGAACAACCCGGGAGTGCGCGAGCTCTTCCCCGAGGACATGGTCCCGCAGCGGGACCGGCTCTTCGCCGCGCTGACGCATGTGGTGACCCACCTGGAGGACCCCGCCCTCGCCGCCTATCTGGGGCACCTGGGCCGCGACCACCGCAAGTTCCTCGCCTCGCCCGCGCTGTACGCCGCCGTCGGCGAGAGCCTGATCGGCGCCTTCGCGCACGCCGCCGGGTCCGCGTGGACCATCGAGGCGGAGAAGGCCTGGACGGAGGCGTACGGGCTCGTGGTCGAGCTGATGCAGGCGGGCGCCGACGAGGCCGCCGGGGCAGGCGAGCCCGCCTGGTGGGACGCGGACGTCGTCCGCCACGAGCGGTACGGCGACAGCCTGGCCGTCCTGACCCTGCGGCCCCGGCAGCCCTTCCCCTATGTCCCCGGCCAGTACGTCAGCGTCAGCTCGCTGCGCGTCCCGCGCGTCTGGCGCACCTACTCCGTCGCGAACGCGCCCCGTGACGACGGCACGCTCGACCTCCATGTGAGCCGGATCCCCGGCGGCGCGATGAGCACGGCGCTCGTCGAGGAGACCGGTCCCGGCGAGGTCCTGCGGCTCAGCGCCGCCGGCGGCGGCCTCACGTCACGGACGCCTTCGGGCGGACTCCGCACGTATATATGCGCGGGTACGGGCTGGGCGCCGGTGCGGGCCCTCCTGGAGGAGGCCACCGAGACGGAGCCGGACCTTGAGGGCCGGCTGTTCGTCGTGGCCCGCGCGAAGGACCATCTGTACGGGCGCCCCGACGCCGAGTCCCTGAAGGAACGTCTCCCCGGACTGAACGTCACCTACATCACGGCTGCCCCCGGGCGCCGACGCGACCAGGCGACCGAACGCCTCGTCCACGCGCTCCAGGCCTGCGGGCAGTGGCCCGCGCACGAGGTCTACCTCGCCGGGCCGCCCGGCTTCCTGACGGAGGTCACCGAGGTCCTGACGGAGCTCGGCACCGACCCGGACCGGATCCACCAGGACACGCTGCCGGCGATCGGCCGTTTCTCGACCCGCCCGAGCACCGCGGCCGAACGCCTCCTCGGCCCGCCCCAACTCCACTGGCACGACCCCGAGGCCCGCGCCCCGCGCGAGTCCTGAGCCGGGGGTTCAGGCCCGGCGGAAGCGGGCGACGACGCGGGCGCGCCTGCGCAGGCGCCACACGGCCACCCGCACCAGCCCCGTGACGGCCCACAGCGCGAACAGCGCGCAGAGGGCCCGCACCCACCACGCCGAAGCGTCGTCCAGCGCCTTCGCCGTGCCGAACAGGGCGATCGGGATCATCTGGATCCACTGCCTGGCGGCGGCCGGCCGCCGGAGCTCCTTCGGCTCCGTCACAGCCCCTCCGCCGCGCGGATCGCGTCGCGGTACGTCCGGGCCGCCGCGCGCAGGGCAGCTTCCGGGTCCACGCCGGTCGCCTCCGCCCGTGCGACGAGGCCGAGCAGCTCGTACCCGATGCCCTCGCCCTCCGGCAGCGGCACGTCGAGCCCCGCCGTCCGGACGCGGCCCGCCAGCTTCGCGGCGAGCGCGAGCCCGGGCTGCCCGAGCGGCACGCCGTCGGTCACGGACTCCCGCTGCTTCTCGACGGCCTTGGTCCGCAGCCAGTGCGCCTTGACCTCTTCCGGGGTCTCGGCGGTCGCGTCCCCGAAGACGTGCGGGTGCCGGTGGATCAGCTTCTCGACGATCGTCCCGGCGACGTCGTCCACGGAGAACGGCTCCTCCGGGTCCTCCTCGGCGATCCGGGCGTGGAAGACGACCTGGAGCAGGACGTCCCCGAGCTCCTCGCGGAGCTCCTCGCGGTCGCCCTCCTCGATCGCCTCGACGAGCTCGTACGCCTCCTCGATGCCGTACTTGGCGAGCGCCTTGTGCGTCTGCTGCGACGACCAGGGGCACTCGCGCCGGATCCGGTCCATGACCTGCACCAGGTCGAGGAGGCGGGAGCCGGGCAGGTCGTACGAGCCGGGGAGCAGCTCCAGGTCGGGCATGGAGACCCGGCCGGAGCCGGCCAGCCGGGCGAGCCCGTCGGTGAGGGCGCGGTCGCCCTCGCCGGAGGGCAGCAGCACGATCGTCCGGCCGCCGGCGCAGTCCTCGACGAGCTCCTGCGCGGTGGGCAGGACGTGCTCGACGGCGACCCCGGCCTCCGTCAGGTACGGCAGCTGGGGGTGGCGCTCGTCGGGACAGAGCACCCGGTCCGCGCCGTGCAGGGCCTGCCACGCGGGCCAGGACAGCAGTCCGGGCGCCACACGATGGCTGGCGGTCAGCAGGACGATGCGGCCGGGGCTCTCAGATGTCACCCCTCGAACCTACCCGGACGGGGGCGGGCCGGGTGTCGCGGGCCCGGACGGGCCCGGCCCCCGGACTCGGGACCGGGGACCGGACTCGCGACCGGGGAGCGGACTCGGCCCCCGGCCCCGAGCTGCCTTGCTCAGGCCCCGGTCTGGGCCGCGCCCGGGTCCTGGCTGACCTGCCGCAGCCACGGCGCACCGTTGTAGCCGCCGTCGAGCTGGACCTGGGCGTCGTCCCAGGCGCCGAACCGCGGGTTCACGTCGATGTCGAGGGACTTCGAGGCGGCGGTGAAGACGTCCGTCAGCTTCTTCTGGCCCTCGGGGGTCTCGGTGATCCCCAGCTTGGCGGCGATCTTGTTCATGAGGACGTTGCGGCGGACGACGTCGTCGATCTGGTCGGGCGCCACGCCCTGCTCCTGGAGCAGGGCGTCCGCGAGCCGGTCCTCGCCGCCGCTCTGGCGGACGAAGGCGGCGCGGGTCTGCTGGAGCTCGGAGCGGCTCGCGGTGACGCCGTTGTCGTCGGCGACCTTGTTCACGACCCGGTCGAAGATCAGGGCGTTGAGTTTGCGGCGGTTGAGGTCGCCGGTGGCCCCGAGCAGCTGGGCGGCCTGCGGCGAGGCGGCCTGCGCGGCCCGCACGTCCGTGACCTGCGCCTGGAGGGTGGCCACCTCGATCCGCTCGCCGCCGACGACGGCCGCCGCTCCTGGGTGGGCGTCACTCCCGCAGGCGGTGAGCAACGGCGCCGCGAGGAGCGCGGCGGAGACGGAGAGAGCAATGCGGCGATCGCGGCGGTGCACAGGAGCCTCCCGGGCTGGTCGTGCGTCAGTTGAACGACCTTGCGGTGATCGATGGTAGGGAGTCGCCGGGGCCGTAGCCACTACTTCGGAGCGACTGTTTCCCACAACGAGTCACCGGCACGCCGGGTGTCGGCCCGCAACTCCCTCTCCTCCTGACCCGTCTCCGTCTCCTGCACCAGGTAATGGGGGCGTCGTTTCACCTCGTAGTAGATGCGGCCGACGTACTCGCCGATGAGTCCGACCATCACCATCTGGACGCCGGCGAGCGCGGTGACGGCGACGAGGAGCGTGACGTAGCCGGGTGTGTCGACGCCGTTGGCGAGGGCGTCGACGACGATCCAGGCGGCGTAGGCGCAGGCGAGGGAGACGAGGAGCAGGCCGAGGTAGACGGCGGCCCGCAGGGGCTTGTTGTTGAAGGAGAGGAGTCCGTCGAGCCCGTAGTTGAGGAGCTTGCCGAAGGTCCACTTGGAGCGGCCCTCCTCGCGCACGGCGTTCTCGTAGGAGAACGTCGTCGTGCGGAAGCCGACCCAGGCGAAGAGGCCCTTGGAGAAGCGGTTGTACTCGCCGAGGCCGAGGAGGGCGTCGACGGTACGGCGGGAGAGCAGCCGGAAGTCGCCGACGCCGTCGACGAGCTCGACGTCCACGAGCCGGTTGATCGCCCGGTAGTAGAGGCGGGCGGTCAGGGTCCGGGTGACCCGGTCGCCCTCGCGGGTGCGGCGGGCGACGACCTGGTCGTACCCCTCGGCGTGCAGGGCGACCATGCGGTGCACGAGCTCGGGCGGGTGCTGGAGGTCGGCGTCCATGATGACGACGGCGTCCCCGACGGCGTGCCGGAGACCGGCGAGCATCGCGGCCTCCTTGCCGAAGTTGCGGCTGAAGGAGACGTAGCGGACGCGGCCGGGGTCGGCGGCGGCGAGCTCCTGGAGGAGCGGGAGGGTCCGGTCCCGGCTCCCGTCGTCCACGTAGACCAGCTCGAACTCCCCGTCGAGACGGGAGAATTCCTCGGTCACGCGGGCATGGAAGCGGGTGAGGACGTCGTCCTCGTTGAAGCACGGGACCACGATCGAGAGCAGCACGCGGACCACGACAACGGAGCCCGGTGACCCGGCCGGTCCGCCCGGATGACGGGCAGGCGACCATCGCGTGAACTGGCCTGCCGGGCCGGGCCTTTCCCGCGCGGTCGCTGGCATATTCGACCCGTCATGCCGAACACCGCCCAGGCTTCTTCGAACACCAGGCGCTCGTCCCTGCTGGCCGCCCTGCTCGCCACGGTCGCCGTCTGCGCCGGGGACGCCGTCGCCCGCGTCTTCCCCTTCGGGCCGCGCCACCGGGCCGTCAACGACCTCGCGAACCAGTTCGTGCCGTTCCACGCGCACCTCTGGGACCTGCTGCACGGGCGCGCGGACGGCGGACTGCTGCTCGACTGGCGGGCGGGCTGGGGCACGAGCTTCCTCCCCGACTACGGCACCTACCTGTCGAGCCCCTTCGCCCCGCTGGTGGCGCTCCTGCCCCGCGCGGACATCGAGTACGCGGTGTACGGGATCACCGTCCTGAAGACGGCGGTCGCGGCGGCCGCGATGACGTTCCTGCTGCGCCGTCTCGGCCCGGGCCCCGGCGCCGGCGCGTGGTGGTGGGCGGCGGTCCTGGGCGCCGCGTACGCGCTGTGCGGCTGGTCGCTCGCGGAGGGCACGTACAACCCGATGTGGCTGGACGGCCTGATCGCCTTCCCGCTGCTCTGTCTGGTCGGCGAGTGGGTACGGGAGGGCCGCAGGCCGCTCCTGGGGCCGCTGGTGGTGGCGGTCTGCTGGCTGGCGAACTTCTACACGGCGTACATGGCGACGCTCGGCGCCGCCCTCGTCCTCCTGGTCCGCCTGGCGACGACGGACGGCCTCCGCGTACGGACCGTCGTGGTCCGGGCGGTGGCGACGACGGCACTCGGCATCGGCCTCGCGGCGCCCGTCCTCGTCCCCGTCTTCCTCGGGTCCCGCCACGCCCACCCCGGCGTGGTCCGGGAGTTCGACCCGGCGGCCGGTACGGACGTCCTCGCCCGGCTGCTCCCGGCGACGTACGGCTTCGCCACCCCGGCGGCCTTCGTCTGCACGGCGGTGCCGCTGCTCGCGGGGACGCTGCTCTTCCGCCGGGACGTCCCGGGCCGCGAGCGATGGCTGTGGCCGGCCCTGTGCGCGGCGGTCGCGCTCTCGATGCAATGGGGCCCGACCCACCTCCTCTGGCATGTCTTCGCCACCCCGAACGGCAGCCCGTACCGCCAGACCTTCGTCCTCTCCGGCGTCCTTGTCCTCGCCGCCTGGACGGCCGTCTCCCACGGCCTCCCGGACCGCCGGGCGCTGCTCGGCGGCGCGGGCGTGGTCGTGGTCCTCGCGGCGGGCGCGCTGCCGAGCGAGGTCGTCACGCGCTGGGCGCTGCTGCTCGCGGGCGCGGGCCTCGCGGCGGTGGCGGGCGCGCTCCTCCTCCCCCGCCGCGGCCGGTACGGGATCCTGGCCGCGCTCCTCGTCACAGGGACGCTGCTCGGCCAGGCGGCAGCGACGACGGCATACGCGGACCGCGAGCGACTGACCCGCCTCGACGACTACCCCCCGCTGGGTCCGGAGGAGGAGCGGCGGGCGGCGGCCCTGGCGGCGGCCGACGGCTGGCCCGCGTACCGCACGGACACGGGCCTCCCCCGGTTCGCCGGGAACGATCCCCTGCTCCTGGGCGGTCAGGGCGCCGCGTACTACAGCAGCCACACGCCGGCGGTCCTCACGGAGACGCTGACGGCGCTCGGCGGCGGCTGGACCTCGCGGGGCCGGAACCTGCTGAGCCTGGACAACCCGGTGACGGACGCGGTGTTCGGGGTGGGGGCGCGGTGGCGGGACGGCGCCGTGGACCGCACGGACACGTACCTCCCGCTCGTGACGGCACGCCCGCCGGGCCCGCCCCCGGTCTACGGCCCGTCCCCCTTCCGCAACCAGGAACTCCTGCTGGGCGCCCGGGTGTACGAGGCTCCGCGCGCGGGCGCCTGCCCGGTCGGCACCGAGGTCTTCCTCTGGGCCCCCGACGCCTCGGGCCCGGCCCGCCTGGGCACGCACACGACCCACCTCCTGGGCGGCCGGCCGAAGCGCAGCGCGGCCATGACGTCACTGGGGATCCAACGCACGGCGGGCACGAAGGTGGAGGCCCCGGGCGGCGGAGGGAAGGCCGAGGTCGGCTGCCTGGACCACGCACGGCTACGGGAGGCGGTGACGGCCCTCCGCACCACGTCAGCCACGACGATCCGCCCCACACGGGACGGCATCAGCGCGACCGTCCCCGCGGGCGGTCCGGGCACGGTGGTCATAGCGGCCCCCCACATCGCGGGCTGGCAGTGCGCCGGGGGCGCCCGGCCGACGTCGTACGGCGGCCTGCTCGCCCTCCCGGCACCGGCGTCCGGAACCATCGACTGCACGTTCCGCCCACCAGGCCTGCGGGCGGGCCTGGCGACGGGAGCGGCGGCGCTGACGGTACTGCTGCTGTGGCGGCTGACCGCCATCAGGCGTTCCCGGCCCCGGCCTTAAGGTCGGGGCATGCATCTGGACGAGGGACGGAAGGCCGCCGAGGCCGGGGAGTGGGTGGCGGCCGGGCACGCGTTCGTGCGGGCCGCCATGGACGGCAGCGCGGAGGGCGCCGAGCTGGCGACGCAGGTGACCGTCGGCCTCGTACCGCTGGCGGACGCGGGGTCGGCGGAGGCCGCCGCGCTGCTGGCCGGGATCTACCTGGAGTACTTCGACGAGTCGGCCCTGCCCGACGCCGTGCGGTACGCCCGCGCGGCGGCCGGGGCCGGGCACCCGGCCGGACAGCGCACCTTCGGGTACATGCTGCTCGAAGGGATCGGCGTCGACGAGGACCACGACCGTGCCGCGGACCTGTTCAGGTCGGCCGCCGAGGCCGGGGACGCCTACGCCTGCCTGAACCTCGCCCAGCTCGTCGACGACCCCGACGAGTCCCGGCGCCTCCTGGAGACGGCCACCCGGGAGGGCATCGACATCGCCGGCGCCCTGCTCGCCGACCGCCTCTCGGAGCTGGACCGCGACGAGGAGGCGCTGACCTGGTACCTCTGGGCGGCCGAGCGCGGCCACACGGGCGCGATGCACGCCGCCGCCTGCTGGTACCGCGACGGCTTCGGCACCGACCCGGACCCGGTGCAGGCGGTGCGCTGGTTCTTCACGATGCTCGCGCACGGCGAGGGCGACGGCGTCCACGAGGCGATCGAACTGGCGAAGTCCGGCGCCCTGGACGCCGACCAGGTCCGCGAGGCGGGCCGCCTCGCGGACGACCCCGGCACGGCGGACGCCCTGATCGCCACGGTGTGGGGCGGCGGCACGCCCTAGCCGTCGCCGTCCCGGGTCAGCGTGTGACGGCCGAGAAGGAGTCCAGCTGGATCCAGCGCACGACGTTCGTCGACGGCGGCTGGCCCGCCGCCGTCGCCGTGCCGAAGGCCCTGAGGACTCCGGCGGTGTTCACCTCGACGCGGATCGCGCTGATGCCCTCGTGGTTGTTCCGCGCGGCTATGCCGCGGGTCAGCTTGGGCGGGCGGACCGCGGCCGGCAACGTACCGAGGTCGGTGTCGGCCGTGAAGGTGCAGAGCGCCACGCCGCGCAGCTGGAGGAACTCCGTGCCGGCGAGCCGGATGATCCGGGCCTGGATCGGGGAGCCGGTCTCGGCGGTGATGCCCGGCGCCGGGACGATGTCCGTCCAGCCGACGACGGTCTGGCAGCCCGTGAGGGGATCCGCGGCGGCGGCCGGGGCGGCGGTGGCGAGCGGCACGCCGACGGCGGCTACGGGGGCGGCGAGCGCCGCGGCGAGCAAGGAACGGCGGCTGGTCGTGGTCATGGGGTGATCCTCCGGATCGGGAAGTGAAGGGGACGCCGCCGGGCGGCGTGATGCGGACCGGGGACCGTCAGCGCCAGACGGCGGAGACGCTGTCGAGGTCGACCCAGGTGATCGCGTTGTCGGAGGTCGCGCCGAACACCCACAGCTCGCCTCGGATGTTGGCCTCCACGCGGCAGATCGCGCGCCCCTTGTTGTTGTTGCGGGGCGCGTTGTGCCGGAGCTGCACCGTCGGGCGCAGCCGGTGCGGCAGCGTCGCGACCTGGCGGTCCTCGGTCAGGCCGGGGGAGACGGAGAGGCTGCCCCGGAGCTGGAGGTAGGTGGTGCCGGCGAGGGCGACGAGTCGTCCTTGCGGGCGCTCCGCCCCGGGGAGGAAGCCTCCGGCGAGGGCGAGGTCCTCCCAGTCGGCCAGGACCTGGACCCCTTCGACGGGGGCCTCGGTGGGGTACCAGCAGATGGTGACGTCACGTTCGCCCGGCTCGCCGTCCGGGACCTTGTTGCTGAAGCCGAACAGCAGGCGGCGCTGCCCGGTCACGGGGTCGATCTCGGCGGCGAGGCCCTCCGGTTCGCGGCGCTCCAGGCCGGGGGCGCTGGTGACGACCACGGGCTCCTGGTCGATCGGGAGGCCCGTCGACCAGCGGAACCTCCTCAGCAGGGTGTGACCCGGGAACGTGCCTTCCGCCTCCGTGTACTTGGCCCACTGGTACACGTACAGGATGTCGCCCAGGGTCTGGAAGCCCTGGAAGCTGAGCTTCTCGGCCAGGGCGGGCTTCGTCGGCAGGCTGGGGGCGACGGTCGCCGCCAGCTGAGTCCTGGCGATGCCGAGGGGGTCGCCGATCGGTGTCCAGGTGCCGGCGGCGGCCTTGGCCGCCTCGTAACGGGTGAAGTACCGCGTCTCGCCCTGGATGTGCATGACGGTGACCGTGGCGGTCGTGGTCGTCGGGTCGTACGACGGGCCGGTGGCGGTGCTGCCGCCGGGCGGTGTGAACTTCGGCAGCTCGGGGTCTTTGGCATTGAGCACGCCGCCTCCGTCGTACGTGAAGCGCGTGACGCTCGTGCCGTACGCGACGGCCTCCGTCGGATCCGCCGGCGTCGTGACGCGCAGCGGCGCGCACTCGGTCCAGAGGTAGGTTCCGGAGTCGGTGATGACGGGCTCGGCGCCCAGGGACAGGCCGTGGCCGAAGCCGACGAGCTGCATCGAGTCGAGGTAGGCACCGGTCTGCCGGCTGAAGCGGTTGAGGATCAGGTTCCCGGACGTCCTCGCGGCGGTCTCCTGCGACTCCAGTTGCAGGACGAACACGTAGCCGTTCTTCGTGTCGGTGGCGATGGCCTGCGGTGCCGGGTTGTCCCTGAGGTCGGCCGTCTGGATCAGCCGACCGGTCGGGCCGGTCGGATCGATGCCGTTCGGATGGGTCGTTGCCATGGTCTTCGCTCCCCCGCGGATCCCGTGCGGATCCACATTCGGTGGATCATCACATGAAGTGGATCAAGAAGGGGGAGCTTGTCGTTCACCGCTTGTCGTTCACCGCTTGTCGTTCACCGCTTGTCGTTCACCGCTTGTCGTTCACCGCTTGTCGTTCACCGCTTGTCGTTCACCCGTGGAGGTCGAGGCGCCAGCGGATCTCCCCGTCCTGCTCCTCCTCCGTCGGGGCGAGCCCGGCCGCGCGGGCGACGGCGGCGGAGGCCGCGTGCTCGGGGTGGACGTGCGCGAGCACCGTGCGTACGCCCTGGTCCGCGAGCCGTTCCACGAGCCCCCGGGCCGCCTCGCGGGCGATCCCCCGTCCCTGCCAGTCCGTGCCGACGACCCACGCGATCTCCGCGACCCGCCCGCCGTCGGTGACCGTCGCCTGTACGGTCCCGGCGAGCCGGTCCTCGTCGCGCAGCCGCACGACCCAGTTGCACCAGACCACCGCGGGGTCCGGCGACCCGGCGGCCAGCCGCTCGTAGCGGGCGCGCAGCTCGGACGGGGTCAGCGGGGCGCCCCCGATGAACGCGTGCAGGGCCGGATCGCCCAGGACCTCGGCCATCTCCTCCGCGTGCGCGACGGCGAGCGGCACGAGGTCGAGCCGCTCGGTCCGCGTGACCGTGCCGCTCACACCGCCCCCAGGAATCCGGGGTCGGCCTCGTCGAACTGCACGCTCGTCTCCCGCTCGAAGTCCAGGAGTTCCGCCATCGACACGATGCGTCGGCTCGTCGCCGCCAGGTCCTGGTGCGCCTCGGCGGACCACAGCGGCGGGTAGAGGGTGAGCCCCCGGTCCCCGTCCAGGTCACGGACCTCGTCGCGCCAGCCGGGCCAGCGGAGGCCCTCGTAGAACTCCTCCGCGCCTCCGGCGAGCATCCACGACAGCCAGGCCCCGTAGCCGGCGCCCAGCGCGTCCCACCGGAGCGAGTCCGGCGCGAAGTAGACCATCTCCCCGGGCTGACCCGGCAGCCCGACCTGGTCCGCGGGCCCGCCCTGGACGACGAACACCCCGCCCAGGACGTCGTGGGCCACGACGAGCCCGGCCTGGGGCCGCCAGTCGGGGACGGTGACGGGGGGATAGCCGTTGACCTTCGCGAGAGACGGCAGCCGCCGGTCGTTGTCGGCGGCCGCGCTGCCGTACACCCGCAGCCAGCCGTCGTCGACGAACGCCCCGCCGCTGTGCAGCACGAACGCGCCCAGGAACGACCGCACGGTCACCTGCGTCTGCACCAGCGTGGCGGCGGCGCGCCCCGCGTCGGCGTCCAGCACCTCGACGGGCACGGCCGCGCCCCGCAACTCCTCGCCGAGCACCGGCCACGCCGGGTCCTCGACCTCGATCAACTCGCTCAGTTCACGCACCGGAGCATGCTCGCACGCGGGCGCGCGGCGCCGGGACATGGCGCTGCCCGATGAGGCCGCAGACGGTGGCCGCGGGCCGTGGGGCGGGGCTCAGACGGAGAAGCCGGTGACCTTCTGCGGCCTCACGCGGACGATGAGCCGGAGCACCTCCGCCGGCTCGGCCGGCGCTCCGGACCGGGGGGCGAGGGGGGACAGAGGCGATTGCCCTATCCATGCCGCCTCGCGCCCGCCGTTCTCGAGCTAGCTGCCGGCCCCCTTCTTTGCGTCCTTGGTGGCGACGACTGCGCTGGTGCCCGCCGCCTGCGCCGTGCCGGCCTCGCCCAGGAGGTCGTCCGCCAGGTTCGAGACCAGGCCGAGTCCCCCCTTGGGATTGCCGGGCAGGCCGGTGCCGAGGAGATCCCTCACGTCTTGGGCCAGGGTGCCCACTACCCCGTCCTCGGCCTCCACGACGTCGGCGGCGACGACCTTGGCTTTCGGGCTGTCGGCGGCGTGAGCGGCGCCGACGAGGGCGAAGGGAACCGAGGCGACGGCGAGGACCGTGACCATGCGGAGGGTGATGCTCTTCATGTTCATATCCGGCCAACGATCCGTACGGGGTTCCGAATACACGCGAGATCTCCTTGCACCCGATCAGCACAACCCGAGGCACGCACGGCTCAGCGCCTGAAGCGGCGGACCAGTAGGAGGCCGGCCACTGTGCTCAGTACGGCGAGGGCGGCCGCCGCGTACGTGCGGGCGGTCGTGCCGCTGTCGGCGAGGTTGCCGTCCGGGCCCGGGTAGCCGGGTGAGGGGCTGGGGGTACTCGGGGTCTCGGTCGAGGGTTCCGGTTCCGGTTCCGGCTCGGTCGGCTTCGGAGTGGGGGTCGGGGTCGGGTCCGTGGGTGTCGGCGTTGGGGTTAGGGCGTTTCCACAGGTCAGGTTCGCCGCGAACGGGGCGTAGTGGATCTCGCCCGCGTTCACCGGGGAACGTAGCTCCCGCTGGACTCCCCTGCGCGGGGACCTCGCCCGGGTGTTGGCGTCCAGGGGGCCCGCTGTCAGGGAGCGGACGATGATGTCGCCCTCGATGTTCGCCGGGTCGACGTCCGTCAGGTGGGCGCGGGGTGCGTAGATCGTTCCCTCGATCGAGTCGCCGGTGGCGATCGTGATCGCCGTCGCGTCGGCGAGATTCCACAGGATGTACGGGGCGTCCTCGCCGCTCACCCCGGCGAGATCGGGGACGTTCCAGGTGAGCACGGAGCCCGTGGCCGTCGTGTCCACGTCGATGACCAGCGGGCCCGCCGCCGTCGGGCGGTTGAGGAACGTCAGCTCGGAGAGCCCGTTCAGCTCGGCGCCCGTCAGGCGGAGGACGTTGGTGCGGGTGGTGTCCAGGGTGATGCGGCCGGGGTCGTCGATCTCGACGGTGTTCTCGCAGGTCGCGAGCGCGTCCGCGCGGTTCCGGTAGGTCGCGAAGAGTGATGTGAAGTCCATCAGGCCCGCTGCGGGGGCCACGGAGGACGCGGGCTGCTCGTCGGCGAGTTCGATGCGGGGCGTCGCGTCGTGGCCCGCGCCCGTCGCCGTGACCTGTGTCTTGACCGTGGCCCCGTTGGCGTCCTTCGTCACGACCTCGCTTCCCGTCGCGTCGCCGATCTTCACGTAACCGTCCGCGAGGACCTTGAGCACGCCCACCTGGCTGCTGTCCGCGTAGTCGATCCGGCCGCCGACCAGGAGCGCGGTGGGGCGGGTGTCGCCGGGGGCGGTGAACGTTCCGGCGGTGTGGAGGGAGACGTCGTACCCGGCGCCGTAGGCCAGGTCGCCGCCGACGGCGACGGGGCCCTCGGACTCCGTACTGCCGAGGAGGGCGTTCTTCTCGGTGACGACGCCGAAGCCGTTGTTCCCGGCGACGGGGTTGCCCACGGTCACGGCCACGGCCACGGCGGCCGCCCGGGGCTCCACCGCCCCCGCCGGGAGGGCCAGCGAGGCCACGGCGCAGGCGGCCGCGCAGGCGGTGAGCCCGAGGGACTTCGTCGGCTGGGTCGGCTTCGTCATACGGAGACGGTCCTGCCGCCCCTTCCCCGCGTACGTGCTGACACGCCCGGCTCCCCGCTCCGGAACACCTGGACGGCTGTAGCATCCGGCGGATGATCAGTCAGGGGCGGCGGGCGGCGATAGGCGCCGTGGGCGCGGTCGGGTTCTGTTGGGGTGTGGCGGGCGCGGTTCATCTGGGGTTCGAGCGGACCGGCGGCAACGGGAGGGGCGCGAACTACTTCGGCCTGCCCGAGGGCGGTGGGTGGTACGAGTTCGGCCTGCTCGCCGGGCTCATTGTGTCGATCTACTCCGTGCCCGGGCTGCTGCGCCGCGCGGCGTGGTGGCCCTCCATGAGCCTGAGCCTGGGCGCCGGGGTGGGTGTCGTCGTCGTGCTGACGCTGGGGCAGGAGCCGAGGCACTGGGTCGCCGCCGCGCTCCTGTGCGCGGTCGGGATCGCGGCGCCGCTCGTGCAGCACTTCTGGGGACGCCACCACCCCGTGTGACGCTCGACCCGTGCCGCGCGAGTCACGCCGCATGCTCGCTGGCCAGCGCGACGCAGTCGGGGCATTGGCCCGGTTGCGGGGCGCGGAACGCCGTTTCGTCGCAGGTCACGCAGAACTGGATCGGGTGCGGGGCGGCCGCTCGCGGCCGTGCGGGGACGGGTGGCGGCAGGAGCGTGGTCAGGCGGTGGGCCAGCAGGCCCGCCGGGCGCTGGAGCGTCGCCGGGAGGGCCGCCGTCAACGTACGGATGACCGCCTCCGGGGTGGCTCCCGTGGCGAACCAGGCGTCCACGGCCGGGGCCAGTCTCTCGACGTCCCGTACGGAGAGCAGGAGTCGGGGGTCCTCGACGCGCAACCCCGCGAGCAGCTCGGCGGCCGGGCCGTGCGGGAGCCGGGCGGTCGTCCCATGGGATGCGGAGGCGGGGACGGTGGGCGCGGGAGCCGGGGCGGACACGACCTCGCCCTGCGGCTCGGGCTCCGGCCGGGTCTCGGGCTCGGGCGCCGGGGGGCCGTCAGGGTCCGGATCCAGGTCCGGGTCCGGGTCCGGGTTCTCGTTCAACAGCCGTAGCGCGGCCGGGTGGTTGTACGAGTACGTCTCCGTCACGATCCGGCCGTCCGGGAGGCGTACGCGGGTCCGCTTCAGGTACCCGGCGGCCTCCAGGTCGCGGAGGGCGGCGGCGACGCTGATCTCGCCCTCCTTGGCCTTGCTCGCCAGGCTTTTGATGTCGATGCCCGTACCGGCGGGCAGCGACTGGATGTACAGGCCCAGGCCCCTCGCCATGTACGAGAGGTGGTCGCTCTGGGCGAGGTGGTTGCCGACGACGACGTAATCCGTCGTGTGGGGCACGTTGACGTGGATGACGCCCCCGCGAGAAGCGGGCGCGCTAGGGTGCTGGGTATCCATCGGGAAGGTCTTCGCTTCCTCGTGGTCAGGCCCTCGATCGGGATTGCGAGTCCCGGCCGGGGGCCGAACTGTTTTCAGTTGGGGTCGGCGTGAGCATATGCCAGGCAACCGGCCTCGGATCCAGCCCAGTTGGCAATGTTCGCTCGTGTGGGTGACGCGCCCCCCGCAGGTGACCACCGGGGGGATGGGAAGGGTGGGGTTTGGTAATTGCCCAGGTACTTAAGGGATGTCCCGAGCCACCGAACCGCGACCTCCCACGACCCGGCCGTCCCCGAACCACTCAAGCCATCCGCACGCTGAGCGATGACACCGGTACCCTCCGCGACATGACCAGTTGGAGCTACGTAGACACGGGCCTGGACACAGACCCGCTGTACATCGACACCGTCACCGTCACCCCGGACCCGCCGAAGCCGGGCCAGGAGGCGAAGCTGACCATCAAGGGGACCGTCCAGGAGGCGATCGAGGACGGCGCCTGGTTCGACGTCACCGTGAAGCTGGGCCTCGTCAAGCTGCTGCAGAAGCGGTTCGACCTCTTCCAGGAGCTGCGCGACGGCTCCCCCACCGAGGGGTGGAGCGCGAGCCCCGACCCGGCCGGCGGGCCGATCAAGCCAGGCGACCTGGAGCTGACCTTTACGATGCAACTTCCCCGGGAAACCCCGCCGGCCAAGTTCCACATGGCCGTCCGTGGCTACACCGCCGCCGAAGAGGATCTGGCCGCCCTCGACCTCAAGTTCGACTTCACGCGCTGACCACGACACGAAGGCGCCGGGTCGCGGAATCCCGCGACCCGGCCCCTTCGGCGTATCCGCTGCCCGCTACGGCCGCGCGTACGGCACGGTCATGATCTCCATGTTGTGGCCGTCCGGGTCGTCGAAGTACGCGCCCCGGCCGCCGAAGAGGCCGTTCACCTTGCCCGGTTCGGTGTGCCCGGGGTCGGCGTAGTACGTCACGCCGGCCGATTCCAGACGGTCGATCATCGCGTCGAAGCGCTCCTCGGGGACGAGGAAGGCGTAGTGCTGCGGCTGGACCGGCCCCTCCCTCCACTCGTAGTAGTCGAGGGTCACGCCGTTGGAGAGGTCGACGGGGAGGAACGGGCCGAAGGGGGCGCCGACCTCCAGACCGAGGATGTCTGCGAGGAAATGGGCGGAGAGGGAACGGTCGGAGGAGTAGACGGCTGTGTGGTTCAGCTGGATCGCGTCAGAAGGATGGGACATCCGGCCGACGGTAGTCGCGGCCGGCGAGCAGGCCAAGGGAGATATGCGGGGACACACGGTTTTCGGCCACGCTTGACGATATGCGGGTAACTACCTCGACGGGTCGGGCGCCGTCGACGTCGTCGGCAAGGTGATCGCGGCCGAGCCGCCGAACCGTCTGGTCATCACCTTCGACGACTCGCTCGACACGGAGAAGCCGGGAGGGCCCTCGGTGGTGACCTTCCTCGCCGAGCCGCACGAGGACATCGTCCGGCTCACCGTGACCCACGAGAACCTTCCCGACAAGGAGATGCTCGACGGGATCTCGCTCGGCTGGCCGGCCGTGCTCTCCAACCTCAAGTCGCTGCTGGAGACCGGCGAGGTCCTGCCGCAGGCGCCGTGGGACATGTTCCCCGCCGCCCACGCCTGACCGGGCCGATACGCGCGAGAAGGGCCGGGACCCCTTGGGGTTCCGGCCCTTCTCGGTACGGCAGTCTGCGGCGCGTCCGCGTGTTACTTCGCGGCGACCTCTTCGAGGCAGAGCACGAACTTGATCGTCTCCAGCTGCTGCGCGAGGGCCGAGAGGTCCTCGCCGCACTTGTTCACGTCGAAGGTGTCCTCGACGACCTTGAACGTGTCGGCCTTGCCGGCGCCGCAGTCGACCGTGTCGACCTTCGGGTCGTTGTCGGGACCGGTCACCGTGACGCACTCGCCGGCCTCGGCGTGCACCGGGGCCTCGCCCGTGAGGTACGGGACGCCGAACTTCTGGGCGCGGACATGATCAGACGCGAACGTTGCATGCGCCAAAACGCGCAAGAAGGATCTGGAAGATCCACTTCCAGATCAGATGCCGAGTCGTGATTCTGGCGTGCCGTCAGAGGCCTGACCGTTACTCGCCGACGGTCCGTCAGGAGCCGGGCCCCAGCTGCCGCTGACGGTCCAGCGCCCTTCGCAAGTCCACCGGAAGCGGGTGATACGGGCCGTACGCGCGCTCCGTGTCGAACAACAGCCGCTGGAGCTCCGCCTGTCCGGCCGCGTGCTCGCCTGTCGCCAGGTGGAGCAGGCCCAGGCGGTGCCTGATGTCGAAGGCCCGCGCCGGGTCGGCGCTCTGCTCCCAGAACGGCAGGACCGCGCGGAACTCCGCGAGCGCGGCGGCCGTCTCGCCCAACTGCTCCAGGCACACCGCCGCGTCGTACCGGAACTGGAGCGTCTGCGGGTCCGCCGGGCCCGCCTCCGCCGCACGGTCCTCCGCGAGCCGGCGCAGCTCCGGCAGCGCGCGCCGGTACTGGCCGTCGTCCATCAGCGTCGACGCGTACTGCTTGCGCAGGATGCGGACGACCGGCGAACGCTCGCCGTGCTCGGCCGCGGCGGCGGGCAGGATGCCGCCGAGGATGTCCACGGCCTGCGTCAGCGAGCCCTCCCCGAGCAGCCGCTTGACCTCGTCGACGGCCGCGGCGACATCCGGCTTGGCGGGCGGCGGCGTCACGTACGTCCGGGGGTCGACCGGCTGCGGCGGAGACGTCGGCTGCGCGGGTACGGGCGCCCGTACGGGTACGGGCGGCGGGGCCGTGACCGGCGTCGCGCTCCGGTCCGGCCACGGCGCGTGCGGGCGCAGGAACGGGCGGGTCGGGTCCATCGGGCCCGCCGGGGCGCCGCGCGCGGGCAGCAGCGGGAGGAGGTGCTCGTACACCTCCTGCGCGCCAGACGGCCGGTCGCGCGGGTCCTTCGCGAGGAGGCGCAGCACGAGCGCTTCGAGCACCTCGGGGACCTCGGGGCGGAGTTGCCGGATCGGGCGCGGCGGCTCGTACAGGTGCCGGTGCAGCACGCCGAGCGCGGTCGAACCGGAGAACGGCACGTCCCCGCTGAGGAGTTCGTGGAGGACGACGCCGAGCGCGTACACGTCGGTGTACGGGCCGACGGCGCCGCCCATGGCCTGCTCGGGCGCCATGTACGCCGGGCTGCCGATGGGCGAACCGGTGTGGGTGAGCCGGGTGGTGTCAGAGTCGAGGACGGAGGCGACGCCCAGGTCGAGGACGGTGATGGTGCCGTCCGGGCGGACCATCACGTTCCGCGGCTTGAGGTCGCGGTGCACGATCGGCACCGCGTGGACGGCGGCGAGGACCGCGCACAGCTGCGCGGCGACGCAGACGGCCCACTCCCAGGGGTACGGGTCGTTCTCGGCCAGGTGGTCGGCGAGGTCCGCGCCCTCCACGTACTGCATGACGAGGTACAGGTCCTCGCCGTCGCTGCCCGCGTCGTGCACGGTCACCAGGCCCGGGTGGTCGACCTGCGCCGTGACCCGGCACTCGCGCACGAAACGGCGGCGCAGCTCGTCGGCGGCGGTCGCGGGCCCGGCGATGCCGGCGGGGTGCAGCAGCTTCACGGCGACACGGCGGTCGAGCCGCCCGTCGTACGCCGTCCAGACCTGGCCCATGCCGCCCTGGCCGATGACGGTGGCGAGCTCGTAACGCCCGCCGATGACGCGTCCGTTCACGTCACTTGCCGTCTTCCCGGTCGGTCCCTCGCAGCAGATCGCTCAGCTCGTCCAGTTCGGCGCGGACCTGGTCGATGCGGGGCGCGGTGGGCGACTGGTGGGGCTGGACGGGCTGTGCCGGGGGCGGCGGGGCGCAGATGTACGGGGCGGGGGCGCCGCTCGGCGTCGTCGTGACGGCGGAGCCGTCCGGCCCGTACGCGTACCCGAGCGGCCGGAACGGGGGCGGCACGGCAGCCGGCAGTGCGCGGCGGCGGTCGTAGTGCCGGATCTCCCCGACCAGGTAGTAGGCGACGGAACCGGCCCCCAGGGCCAGGATCGTGCCGACCCCGATGACCGCCTCCAGGTCGGAGGACTCCTTGTCGCCCGTGACGCCCATGTACACGAAGAGCGCGGTGGCCACGAGGAAGGCCAGACCGAAGAACACCCAGTCCCGGACCTTCTGCGTCAGGATCGCCAGACGCAGCATCGGCGCCCAGGCCAGGAAGCCGCAACTGAGCAGCGGGAGCGCGACGAAGAGGACGCGCAGCGCGATCACGCCACCGGAGGCGGGGCCGGGCGGCGACTGCGGCGACGGCCGCGGGGCCTGCGGGGGGCCGTACATCGGCTGCTGCTCCTGCTCGAACGGATCGGATCGGGTCGAGGACGAGCGTATACACCGTCGCCGACAACGGTTCCGGGTTGTCCAGAACCGTTGTCGAACAGATCAGAGCGCGACGGTGACCGCGACGAGCCGGATCAGACCCGCGACGGTCCCGATCAGGGCGCGACCGTGCCGTCCGCCAGGCCGTCGTACAGGCCCTGGACGAGCTGTTCGCCGAGCCGGGAGGCCTGCCGCAGGGTCTCCTCGAACTCCGCGAGGGCGCGGAACCGCTCGCCGTACCGGCGCTGTTCGGCCAGGGGCAGGCGGGGCAGCTGGAGGCGGCGCACGTCAAGCCGGGTCGCGGTGGACGCGTAGCTGCTGGCCTGCCGGGTGTTGGCGGTGGCCCGGAGGAATCCGGCCAGGAACCACGGGTCGAGGGTCGCCGGGTCGGGGCGGAGGAGTTGGAGGTTGCGGCCGAGGGCGGCGCCCTCGGCGGGGGCGCCGACGACGCGGACGGCCGCGCCGCCGCCGAGGACCGGGACGACGACGTCGCCGACGGCGAGGAGGACCGGGTCCTCGGGCGGGCCGTCGGGGAGCGTGCCGGTGGGCGGCTGGGCGGCGAGGACGTCGTGGTCGGTGAGGACCGCGACGGGGGCGCCGGCGGGGGCCGTGCCCGCGCCGCCCGCGTACAGCTCCAAGGCGCCGGCACGCGCGAGTTCGCCGACGGTGGTCGTGCCGGTCGTGGCCGTGAGCCGGCCCGCCGCGCCGCCGCCCGCCGTGGCGGGGTCGGTCACGGGCGGCGGGGTCAGCTCGCGGGTCCGGTGCAGGGTCGCGGCGAGCCGCTCGCGGACCAGGGCCAGTTGGGTCACGCCCTCGGCGGCCGCCGGGGGCGGGAGGTGGCGGGCGGGGGCGAGGTCGACGTCGTCGTCGAGGAGCTCGATGACGGGGACGGCGCGGCTCTCGCCGGGGGTCGCGGTGACGGTCCCGTCCCGGTCGAAGGCCGTCCAGGCGTCCAGTACGGCCGAGTGGACGGCCGGCCAGTCGAGCCGGTCCCTGCTGTCCCTGCCGTCCCTGCCCTGGCCGTCCCGACCCTGGCCGGTGTGCTCGGACGCGGTGTCGACGAGGAGCAGTTCGGCGGCGGGGCGCTCGCCCGCGACGGGCTTGCGCAGGACCCAGAGGTGGAGCGGGATGCCGTACGGGGGCGCGGCGCCGGCCGGGAGGGCGACGACGGCACGGAGGGCGCCCCGGCGGAGCAGTTCGGCGCGGATCCGGCGGCCGGAGCGGCGGGAGGCGGCGGCCGGCGGCATGAGGAGGACGGCGGTGCCGCCGGGGCGGAGGCGGGCCAGGGCGTGCTGCACCCAGGCGAGCTCGGACTCCGTACGGGCCGGGAAGCCGTACTCCCAGCGCGGGTCGTAGGCCAGTTCGTCATGGCCCCAGTTGCGTTCGTTGAACGGCGGGTGGCAGAGGACGGCGTCGGCGGCGAGCGCCGGGAACGCGTCGGCGCGGAGGCTGTCGCCGGAGCGGACGCGGATGTCGGCGTCGGTGGAGAGCGCCAGGCGGAGGGCGGTGAGCGCGGCAAGGTCGTGGTCGGCGTCCTGGCCGCAGACGGCGCCGGGCCATTCGACCGCGCTGAGCAGGCCGCCGGTGCCGGAGGCGGGGTCGAGGACGGTGAGCGGGGTGCCGGTGCCGTGGGGGGCGGGGGGCTCCGTGCGGCCGGTCGCGAGGGCGGCCATCAGGGAGGCGGGGCCGGGCGGGGTCATCGTGTACTGCCGGGGGTTGGCGTCGAGGTGACGGCCGAGCAGGAACTCGAAGGCCGGACGGACTCCGCCCGTCTCCGCCGCGAGCTCGGCGACCCCGCGCAGGAGGGGGACGGAGGCGGACAGCGCGGCGGCGGTGGGGGTGAGGACGGGCCGCTCGGGGCCGAGGCGCTCGGTGAGCGTCTCCTCCAGGGCGACGGGGAGCACGCCCGTGAGCCGCTCGTCCGGGAGCGCGGCGAGCGCCGGCCAGGCCGCCGACCTGTCCCGTACGAGAAGGAGGGCGCAGCCCGCGTGGACGAGGGCGGTGACGGCGCCGGCGGGGTGGCCGGCGATCTGCTGCCAGACGCGCTCGCGCAGCGGGACCTCGGCCAGCTTGCCCTGGTCGCGGAGCCACCGCTCGACCTCGGCGAGCGAGAAGGACGGGCTGGTCTCCGTACCGCCCACGGGCTTGGGGAAGTCGGGGTGGCGGCGGCGCCAGTTGCTGACGGCGGCCCGGCCGACCCCCGCGAGCCGGGCGATCCCGGCGGCGGTCACCTCCGCGGAGCCCGCGCCTGTCGCGCCCGCGTCTCCTGCGCTCTCCTCTGGCACCTGACTCATCTCCCTGACTCGCCCGCGTCCACGTCCGCGTCCATGTCCATGTCCACGTCCTCGTGTGACATCGATCTTACTGCTGCACGCACGCGGCACCACTTCACAGCGTGAGCAGACTTCATTTCCGTGAACCGTGTTGACTCGGTTCACAAGCTCTGCTGTGATTGACCCATCGCTTCAGACAGCTTCTCTGTCCGGGAGGACACACTCATGTCGTACGACACCCAGGTCCCGCCGGCCGCCCCGCGGCAGGCCATGCGCAACGGCCTCGGCACCGCAGCCCTGATCCTCGGCATCATCGGCGCGGTCTCCGGTCTGATCCCGCTGCTCTTCTGGCTGGCCGGCACGCTCGGCGTCATCGCCCTGATCCTGGGCCTCGTCGGCAAGGGCCGCGTGAAGCGCGGAGAGGCGAACAACAAGGGTGTGACGCTCACCGGCGCGATCCTCGGCCTCGTGTCCCTGATCCTCGCGACGGTCGGCCTGATCATCACGGTCACGGCGGTCAGCGACGCGGTGGACGAGATCGACAAGACCATCAAGGACGCGGCGCCGCAGGACCCGACGAAGGCCGGGGACTCGTCGGGCGACGCCGGGACGTCGGACAAGGGGACGGCGGACAAGGGGAAGGGCCTGGCGGACGGCGACTCGTCGGTCTACGACGACAAGCTGAAGATCACGGTCTCGGACCCGAAGGCGTACACCGCGAGCGAGTACGCGGTGGGCCACACCAAGGGCAACAAGGCCTACCAGGTCACCGTCGTCGTCGAGAACGGCGGCACGAAGAAGTTCGACGCGGTCGGCGTGCTGCTGAGCGCACGGGCTGGTGCGGAGGGTGTCGAGGCGGAGCAGATCTTCGACGAGAAGGTCGGCGCGGGCTTCCAGGGCTCTGTCCTGCCCGGCAAGAAGGCCACCCTCACGGTCGCCTTCGACGCCCCGAAGGCCGCCAAGACCCTGACCGTCGAGGTCAACCCCGGCTTCGACTACAACCCCTCGCAGTGGGAGCTGAAGCTCGGCTGACCGGGCCCAGCCCATCACCACGCACCACGCACCACCAGGACCGGGGGCCCCACGGGGCCCCTTCCCCCGTTCTCCCCCTTCGGAGAGACTGCCACGATGCACGCCTTACTCCGCCGCCCCGTCACCGCCGTCTTCCTCTGCGCGGCCTTCACCCTCTCCGCCAGCGCCTGCGGCCGGTACGTCGGCGACCTGACCAAGCCCGAGATCCTCGGCGAGGCGATCGAGGCGACGGAGTCGGCGGAGTCCGTGACCGTGCGCTCCGACGGGTTCTCGTTGGCGGTGCCGGTGAAGAGCCGCACCTCCCGCGACGGCCGGGGGAACTGCACCGCGACGCTGACCTACGGCGCGTCGGACACGGTCGACGTCATCACGGTCGACAAGGACGTGTACGTGCGCAGCAGCGAGACGCGCCTGCGCAGGGAGGAGAGGGACCGGAGCCCGGAAGACCTGGAGGTCCTGATCGAGAAGCTCACGGGCCGCTGGACGAAGTCGCCCGCCGACGGCCCCGACGCCCCGGAGGAACTGGCGCTCTGCAGCCGGGTGGGATTCGACGCCGGTCTGGAGAACGGGTGGGACGACGACTCCGCGAAGGGTGACCCGACCACCGTCGACGGGCGGAAGGCGCGGAAGCTGGTGAAGGCGGGCGGCGAAAGCGAGACGGCCGTCTACATCGCCGCGGAGGGCCCGCCGTACATCCTGAAGATCGTCACGAGGGGCGGCGACGTGCCGGGGACGACCACCTACTCGGACTACGGCAGGCCGGTCGAGGCGAAGGCCCCGCCGGCCGAGGACGTCGTCGTGGTGGACTGATCCGCCGTCAGAGGGTGTGGCGCACCCACACGTTGGGCTCGACGTAGACCGCGTAGCCGCGCGAGGCCTCGCAGTGCACCGGGACGAGGGCCTTGTCGACCTCGACCGGGCCGTCCGTGTCGAACGGCAGGCCGGTCCACTTGCGCCACTGCTCGACGGAGCCGCCGATCGTCATCGACGCCGGGGCCACCGCCTCGACGACACCGCCCGCGCGGACGTGGACGCGCAGCCACGGGTCGACGGGCAGGCCGTCGGACTCGCGGGTGCGGAAGGCGTACTCGTGGATGGAGGACTCGTGCTCCAGGTGCTTGCCGTTGGGGCGGACCGGGGCGACGAGCTCCGAGAAGCCGAGCCGCTTCACGTTCTCCCGCATGGCGGCGAGCATCCGGTGCGAGACGCCGTTGCCCAGGGCGCTCGTGTCGACCGTGATCTCGATCGCGCTGACGGTGTCCGCCTCACGGCCGGCCCGCAGGTCCGAGAAGGCCCAGAGCAGCACCTCGTCCCAGCCCCGGGGCGGCAGTTCGCGGCGGCCGTCGACGTCCATCCGGAAGGGGACGCTGAAGCCGCGGGCGACGACCTTGCCCTCGTCGTTCGTGGCGACGAGGACGTACTCCGGCAGCTCGCGCACGATCCGGCCGATGTTCGCCCAGCCGACCGGGTCGTACATCATGAACTCGGGCCAGAGGTCGAGCATGCTCCACATCGGCCCTTCCAGCTCGGGACGGGCGGCGAGGGTCGATATGTTCAGGTCCATGCGTGCAGGATAAAGATGATCTTCGGGGAGAGGAAGCGATTTTCCCGAGAGGCAAGCCCGCTACGGGAGCTTCTGCTGCGGGCAGCCCTTGAGGACCCGCTTCATGGCGTCCCGCTCGGCGCCGGTCACCCACACCCCGTACTTCCTCTTCACGGCGACCTGCCGGGCCACGTACGTGCAGCGGTACGCCTTGTTCGGCGGGAGCCAGGTCGCGGCGTCGCCGTCGGACTTGCGCCGGTTCGTCGACGCGTCGACGGCGAGGAGGTTGAGCGGGTCGTTGGCGAAGCGGCGGCGGGTGTCCTCGCCCCACTTCCCCGCACCCTTCTGCCAGGCGTCGGAGAGCGCCACGACGTGGTCGATGTCGACCTTGCTGCGGCCCCGGACGTACGCGACGGTGGTCCCGGTGTACGGGTCGTCGGTGAGGGTGCCGGAGGCGACCTTGCAGCGGCCGTCCGTGAGGCGGACGCCGCTCAGGTCGCGCCGGAGTATGTCGTCGCGGGTGCCGCAGCCGTTGCCGTCGACGTCCGCCCAGGCCCGGCCGAACTTCTCCCGCTCGTAACCCGTCTTCGGCGCCCGGCCCTTGACGGTGAGCGTGTCCACGGCGGCGAGCGCGGACCCGCGCGCGGCCGGCTTGCCGCCCGAGCCGCCCTCGGCGGAAGGGGTGTCGGAGCCGGGCGTGCAGGCGGTGGCCGCCACCAGGGCGGCGGCGGCGAGCGCGGTCGCGGTCAGGGTATTTCGATTCGTCAGCACCCTGGAATCCTAGGCGCCCCGGAATCTCACACTTGGGCCGATACGGGCACTTCGTCCTCCGCGGCCGGAGGGTAGCGTTCCGTCCTTCCGATACGCATCCTCACACCTGGTCGGCCGCGAGGCCGGGGGTGACCTCTACGCGTACAAGGGCGACGGCACCGGCGGCTACGCCCCGCGCGTGAAGGCCGGTTCGAGATTCCCGGCGGGGGAACTGCTCTTCTGACCTTCCGAGATCCGTCCCGTGACGCTCCGGTCTCACACCTTGCCGATGCCCAGTGTGTTCTCGGCGGGCAGCAGGCCGGAGCCGATCGCGGACAGCCAGGGGCCGCCGAGCAGTTCGGCGAGCCGGGCCGTGCCGTCCGGACCGAGGGCTGCCCAGGGGGCGGCGGCGAGTACGTCCGTACGCAGCTCGACCTGGGCGCGCAGCGCACGGCCTTCCTCGGTGACGGTCCCGTCCGCGCCCAGGACACCGCGGGCGGCGAGGCGCTCACGCGCGGACGCCCACTCCGCCGCACTCCAGCCGCGGCTCTCGAAGACGGCCTCGGGGGCGGCGCCGATCGCCGCGAAGGAGACGAGCGCCTCGACCGGGTCGAGCCCGGCGACGAGGAGCGCGGCGAGGTGCCCGTCGCCGCGGTGCTCGCGCAGGATCGTCGCGGCCTGCCAGAGGACGAGGTGCGGGGCCTCGGGCCAGGGCAGGGCGGCGTTGGCGGCGGCGAGGGGGCGCCCCTCGGTCCCGGCCGCCTCGGCGGCGCGGCGGGCGAGGGCGGCGGCCTCGGCGAGCTCGGCGCTCTTGACGGTGTCCTCGCCGAGGACGGAACGGTAGGTGCGGTCGACGGCCCGGAGGCGGGCGCCGAGGACGTCGGCGGGGGTCGGGGCCTCCTGGGCGCCGCCCCCGGGGACGTACCGGGCGACCATCTCGGGGCTGAAGCTGTAGAACGCCGAGGTCACCCGGGCCGGGCCGGGCGCGCCGAGCGGGGCGGAACGCCACGCGAAGTAGGAGGGCCAGCGCTCGGCGGTGTCGTAGCCGAGGGCGGCGGCCTCGTCGAAGGCCTCGGGGGCGTAGTAGAGCAGGGCGTGCAGGGGTTCGAGCAGGTGCCACATCTGACGTACACGTCCGGTGTCCACGGCGGTCTCCCTCGCGATCGGCTCACTCAACCACTCATCGTCTTGTCACTGACAAGATTGCACCCGACCTCGGGAACTTGTCAATGACTAGATAGCGGCTAGGCTGCTGCCATGACGAGCCGGAAGACCTACCACCACGGCGACCTGCGGCAGTCCGTCCTCGCCGCCGCCCTCGACGTGATCGCCGCCGACGGCCCCGGGGCACTGAGCCTGCGCGACCTCGCCCGCCGCGCCGGCGTCTCCCACGCCGCCCCCGCCCACCACTTCAAGGACCGCACCGGACTCCTCACGGCGATCGCCGCCGAGGGGTACGACCTCCTGGCCGCGGCCCTCGCCGGGACGCCCGAGCTGCGCGAACGCGGCGTGCGGTACGTGCGGTTCGCGACGGAACACCCCGCCCACTTCCAGATCATGTTCCAGCCGGACCTGCTCCGCGCCGACGACCCGGAGCTCCTCGCCGCCAAGGAACGCGCCTCCGCCGAACTCCGCGCGGGCGTCGCCGGGCTGCCGGACGTCCCCGACGCCCGCGCGGCGGGCATCGCCGCCTGGTCGCTCGCCCACGGCTTCGCGACCCTGCTCCTCACGCGGAACGTCGACGCGGCACTGGGCGGCCAGGACCCCGAGGAATACTTCCGCTCCCTGACCGGCCTGCTCTTCACCGGCCAACTCCCCACGGAGGACCGGAAGTAGTTCCCGCCGGCCGGGAATACCCCGCGCCAGCCATTAATTGACGCAAGCATGCAAACGACGAACACCCTCCGCCGCGCCGCCATAGCCCTCCTCACCACCGCCGCCCTCGGCATGGCCCCCGCCGCGCTCGCCGACACCGGCCACCACGGCCCCTCCTGGCGCGCCGCCTGGGCCGCGTCCCCGCAGTCGCCGACCGCGCCCCTCACCCCCAACTGGTCGCAGCAGGGCTTCGACAACCACACCGTCCGCCAGGTCGTCCGGGTCACCACCGGCGGCAACCGGGCCCGGATCGAGCTGACGAACCGCTACGGCTCCACTCCCCTGCGGATCGCCGGCGCGACCGTCGCCCGCACGGCGGAGGGCGGCGCCGTACGCCCCGGCTCCGTACGCCAACTCCGCTTCGACGGGCGGGCGTCCGTGACGATCCCGGCCGGCGGCACGCTCCTCAGCGACACCGCGAACCTCCCCGTCGAGGCGTTCGAATCCCTGACCGTCACGCTCTACCTCGCGGAGAAGACCGGCCCCGCGACCTTCCACCACTTCTCCTCGGCCACCAGCTACCGCGCCGACGGCGACCACCGCGGCGACCTGAGCGGCGCGGCCTTCCAGGAGACCAGCGCGTCCTGGTACTTCCTCTCCGGCGTCGAGGTCACCGGCGGCCGGGACACCGCCCGCCGCAACGGCGTCGTGACCTTCGGCGACTCCATCACCGACGGCGTCGGCTCCACGGTCGACGCCGACGGCCGCTACCCCGACGCGCTGGCGGAACGCCTCGCCGAGTCCGGGCGTCCGCGCGCCGTCGTCAACCACGGAATAGCCGGCAACCAGGTCGTCAACGACACCACCTGGGCGGGCGAGAAGGGCCTCAAGCGCTTCCGGCAGGACGTGCTGGCGGAGCCCGGCGTCCGGACCGTGATCGTCTTCGAAGGCATCAACGACATCGGCGGCAGCACGGTGACCTTCCCCGCCGCGCCCACCCCCGACGTCTCCGCCGCACAGCTGATCGCGGGCCACCGCACCCTGATCCGCGAGGCCCACGCGAAGGGCCTCAAGGTCATCGGAGCGACCCTCACCCCGGTCAAGGGCTCCTTCTACGACACCCCGGCGAACGAGGCCAAGCGCGACGCCGTCAACGACTGGATCCGCACGTCCGGCGCGTACGACGCGGTCGTCGACTTCGACCGCGCGGTCGCGGACCCGACGGACCCGGACCGCATCCTCCCGGCGTACGACTCGGGCGACGGCCTCCACCCGAACGACGCGGGCTACGAGGCGATGGCCCAGGCCGTCGACCTGAACGAGCTGTAGTCCCCGGTGGTGCGGCGCCCCGCCCTACGGCTCGGGGTGCCGCACCAGCCACTCCTGGAACTCCCGGTGCCGGAACTGATAGGCGACACCGGAGGTCCGCATGAGCCCGGCGGAGACGGACCAGTCGAGGAAACGGGCGAGGCGGAGGGGGAGGCGGGGGCGGTGCACGAGGAGGGCGCAGTAGTACAGGTGCCAGGGGCCCGCGATCACCATGTGCATCAGCCAGAAGGTCGCGGGCACCAGGAGGAGGACGGACACCCTCAGCTCAGGCTCGAGCCATGCCGAACCCGGCAGGATCAAGCCGGTCGACACCACCGCCAGTGCCGTGGCCACCCCCATGCGCGTCCAACCGGACGGCCCGAACGCCGTCAGGTCGCTGTCGTGCAGCGCGATCATGCAACCGAGCGTGCCCAGGAAGCCCGCGGCCGCCAACGCCAAGTGCGGCAGCCCCAGCCCTCCCCAGCCCCGCGGCGCGACCAGCACCCAGAGGATCGCCAGGAAGATCAGCCCCACAACGAGGAACGGCCGCCGGTCGGCACGCAGCGACACACTCAGACCGACCCGCCACATCGGGCTGCCGAGAGGCGGCACCGAGAACCTCTTCAGGCCCAGCACGCGCGACGCGCGGCCGACGACATGCGCTCCCGCCAGGCCGAGCAGGACCACGACCATCAGCGACAAGGTCAAGTCGCCGCCGAACACCGACCAGCCCGGAACCAGCGAGGCACCCGCCACCGCCGCCCACCAGAGGCAGAACGCCAGATAGAGCGCCTTCACCCTCCTCGGGTTCAGCCGCCCGGCGAGTTGCTCCAGCACCAGATCCGTCTCGGTGCCGTGGCTCGTCACCATCCCCCGCGCCAGGGCCGCCAGCCGGCGATGGATCTGCTCCGGCGCGTAACGCCCTGACCCCACCGCCGTGTTCACCGTCGAGGCTCCGATGAACCGGGCCAGGAGACGGTCCGCCACCTCTCCCTCCGAGGTGGCCGTGAGCAGCTCCGCCGGATCACCGTCCCGGTCGAAAGCCACCGCTGCCAGTGTCAGGCGCCACGGTGTGGCCAGCGACCTGGCCAGCGTCCCGGACGGATGGTCGCGGAGGTCGTCGAGGAGCGGCTGCCAGCGCGCCGGGCGGCGGGCCCCGCGCAGGGCGAGGAAGTCACGGGCCTGCTCCGGAGTCACCGGGGCGAGCTCCAGCCGGGCCGCGTCGAGGATGTGGCTGCCCGCCGCCTCCAGGGCGTCGTACTCCCGGGACCGGCAGGTGAGGACCAGGGGCGCCGGATCGGTGCCGTCCTGGTAGCCGCCGAGCGCGTCCAGGGCCCGGGCCGCCCTCGAGTCCTCCGGGTCGGCGCCCGTGGCGTCCATCTCGTCCAGACCGTCGAGGACCGGGAGGACCATACGGGCGGCGACGACCCGGCGGGCGGACGCGGGCGGCAGGCCGTAGTCGCGCTGGAGGTGCCGGATCAGCCAGTCGCGGAAGGGTTCGCCCGCATCCCAGTCGGCCAGGGCGATCAGCACCGGCACGGGCTCGTCCTCGCCCCGCACCTCGATCAGCTTCATCACGAACTTCCGCGCCAGGACCGTCTTCCCGGCCCCCGGCTCCCCCGTGATCACCATCCGGCGGGGCCGCAGGTCACGATAGTCCTCGACCACCCGCTCAAGCCGCCCGGCGGGCGACGCCGGGAGCGCGGCGGCCCGGGCACTGGCGTACGGGCGAAAGGCGAACGTGACGTCGATGGCCTTGAGGTCACCGCCCAGGGAACTGGTCCACTGGGGTTCGCCGATGGACTTGACCGCCCTGGCGAGCCGCGCGACCGCTGCCGCCGAGTCCTCCTCCGGTCGCCGCCACAACGTCGCGAGCACCGCGACACCGCCGAGTACCGCGCAGACCATCGCGATCAGGTCCGTCCGCTCCGACAGCTCCATCGGGCCGGTCGCGTCCTCGCCGTCCAGGGCCCACAGGACACCCGCCACCACCAGGGCGAGCACCCCCGCCCCCAGCAGCCACCCGCGTGCCATCCAGCCCCCTCGTCCCCCGTCCGGCATGGGGACATCCTGCCGGACGGGAGACGGTCACCGCGTCACGAGCCCAGGATCGTCGTGAGGAACTCGCCCGTCCACGCGAGCAGTTCGCGCCCCACCACCGGCTTCCCGCCGATCTTGCCCGACGTCGGGCGCGGCACCAGGATCTGGTGGACCGCCGGCTTGATGACCGTGCGCGGGTACAGGCGCTTCAGGCGCAGCTCCTGCGACTCCCTCAACTCCACCGGCGCGAAGCGGATGTTCGGGCCCTGGAGGACGATCTCGCCGACGCCGCACGCGCGCGCCAGCATCCGCAGGCCCGCCACCAGGAGCAGGTTCTCCACCGGCTCCGGCAACTTGCCGTACCGGTCGGTGAGTTCCTCGCGTACGGCCCGGATGTCCTCCTCCGAGTTCGCGGAGGCGATCGAGCGGTACGCCTGGAGGCGCAGCCGCTCCCCCGGCGCGTAGTCGTGCGGCATGTGGGCGTCGACCGGAAGCTCGATCTTGACCTCCAGCGGCGCCTCCTCCTCCACGCCGCCCTCCATCTGCGCCCGGTAGTCCGCGACCGCCTCGCCGACCATGCGGACGTACAGGTCGAAGCCGACGCCCGCGATGTGGCCGGACTGCTCGCCGCCCAGCAGGTTGCCCGCGCCGCGGATCTCCAGGTCCTTCATCGCCACGTACATGCCCGCGCCCATCTCGGTGTGCTGGGCGATCGTCGCGAGCCGCTCGTGCGCGGTCTCCGTCAGCGGCTTCTCCGGCGGGTACAGGAAGTAGGCGTAGCCGCGCTCGCGGCCACGGCCGACGCGGCCGCGCAGCTGGTGGAGCTGCGAGAGGCCGAAGTTGTCGCCGCGCTCCACGATGAGGGTGTTCGCGTTGGAGATGTCGATGCCGGACTCGACGATCGTCGTCGAGACGAGCACGTCGAACTTCTTCTCCCAGAAGTCGACGACGACCTGCTCGAGCGCCGATTCCGACATCTGGCCGTGGGCGGTCGCGATCCGCGCCTCCGGCACGATCTCGCGCAGCCGCGCCGCCGCCCGGTCGATCGAGTCGACCCGGTTGTGGATGTAGAAGACCTGGCCCTCGCGCAGGAGTTCACGCCGGATCGCCGCGCCGATCTGCTTCTCCTCGTACGGGCCGACGAAGGTGAGGACCGGGTGCCGCTCCTCCGGCGGGGTGGTGATGGTCGACATCTCGCGGATGCCGGTGACCGCCATCTCCAGGGTTCGCGGGATCGGGGTGGCCGACATCGTCAGGACGTCGACGTTGGCGCGGAGCTTCTTCAGCTGCTCCTTGTGCTCGACGCCGAAGCGCTGCTCCTCGTCGACGATGACCAGGCCCAGGTCCTTGAACTTCGTCTCGGAGGAGAAGAGGCGGTGGGTGCCGATGACGACGTCGACCGAGCCCTCCCGCAGGCCTTCCAGGGTCGCCTTCGACTCGGTGTCGCTCTGGAAGCGGGACAGCGCCCGCACCTTCACCGGGAACTGCGAGTAGCGCTCGCTGAACGTGCCGAAGTGCTGTTGCACGAGGAGCGTGGTCGGGACGAGGACGGCGACCTGCTTGCCGTCCTGGACCGCCTTGAAGGCGGCCCGTACCGCGATCTCCGTCTTGCCGTAGCCGACGTCGCCGCAGATCAGCCGGTCCATGGGGACCGTCTTCTCCATGTCCTCCTTCACCTCGGCGATCGTGGACAGCTGGTCGGGGGTCTCCGCGTACGGGAAGGCGTCCTCCAGCTCGCGCTGCCACGGGGTGTCCGTGCCGAAGGCGTGCCCGGGGGCCGCCATCCGCGCCGAGTACAGCTTGATCAGGTCGGCGGCGATCTCCTTGACGGCCTTCTTCGCTCGCGCCTTCGTCTTCGTCCAGTCCGCGCCGCCGAGCCGGTGCAGGGTCGGGGCCTCGCCGCCGACGTACTTGGTGACCTGCTCCAGCTGGTCCGTCGGGATGTACAGCCGGTCGCCGGGCTGGCCGCGCTTGGCGGGGGCGTACTCGACGAGGAGGTACTCGCGGGTCGCGCCCTGCACGGTCCGCTGGACCATCTCCACGTACCGGCCGACGCCGTGCTGCTCGTGCACGATGTAGTCGCCGACCTCCAGGGTCAGCGGGTCGATCGTCTTGCGGCGCTTGGCCGGCATCCGCTGGCCGTCCTTGCCGGCCGCCTTCTGGCCGGACAGGTCGGTCTCGGTGAGGACGGCGAGCTTGAGCGCCGGGTCGACGAAGCCGAAGTCGATGGAGCCGGTCGACACGTGCACGACGGACGGGGAGATCTCCGCGAGGTCCGCGTCGAGGCGGGCGGCGATGCCCTCGCCGCCGAGGACCTCGACCGTGCGGGTCGCGGGGCCGTGGGCCTCCGTCACGTACACCGTCCGCCAGCCGTCGGCCAGCCAGCCCTTGGTGTCGGCGAGCGCCCGGGCGGTGTCCCCGCGGTACGACTCCGGGGCGCGCATGCCGAGGAGCAGGGTGTCGCCCGACAGGACCTCGTCCGCCGCGAACGGCGCCACCGACCACCAGGCGATGTCCAGCTCGCGCGCCCGGTCCCGGACGTCCGCGATCCCCCACAGGGAGGCCGCGCCGACGTCGATCGGGGCCTCGCCGCCGCCGGCGGTCGCCGCCCACGACGCCTGGAGGAACTCCTGCGACGTCGCCACCAGGTCCGAGGCCCGGGTCCTGACCCGCTCCGGGTCGCAGACCACGGCCATGGCGCCCTTCGGCAGCACGTCGAGCAGCAGCTCCATGTCGTCGACGAGGACCGGGGCCAGCGACTCCATGCCCTCGACCGCGATGCCCTCCGCGATCTTGTTGAGGAGCTCGCCCAGCTCGGGGTGGGCCTCGGCCAGCGCCCTGGCCCGCTCGCGTACGGAGTCGGTGAGGAGCAGCTCGCGGCAGGGCGGCGCCCACAGACCGTGCTCGGCGACTTCGAGGGAGCGCTGGTCCGCCACCTTGAAGTAGCGGATCTCCTCGACGTCGTCGCCCCAGAACTCGATGCGGAGCGGGTGCTCCTCGGTGGGCGGGAAGACGTCCAGGATGCCGCCGCGGACGGCGAACTCGCCGCGCTTCTCGACGAGCTCGACCCGGGAGTACGCGGCGGCCGCCAGGCCCTCGACGATCTCGTTCAGGTCCGCGCTCTGGCCGCTGCGCAGCGCCACCGGCTCCAGGTCGCCGAGGCCCTTGACCTGCGGCTGGAGCACGGAGCGGATCGGCGCGACGACCACGCTGACGGGGCCGGCGGCCGGGTCGTCGTCGCGCGGGTGCGCGAGGCGGCGCAGCACGGCGAGGCGGCGGCCGACGGTGTCGGAGCGGGGCGAGAGCCGCTCGTGCGGCAGGGTCTCCCAGGAGGGGTACTCGGCGACCGTGTCCGGGTCGAGGAGCGAGCGGAGTGCGGCGGCCAGGTCCTCGGCCTCCCGCCCGGTCGCCGTGACGGCCAGCACCGGGCGCCCCGAGTCGCGGGCGAGCGCGGCGACGGCGAACGGCCGCGCGGCGGCGGGCCCGACCAGGTCGACGTGCGGGCGGTTCCCGTCGGCGGCGGCCTTCACCGCCTCGGCGAGGGCCGCGTCCTTGACGACTACATCAAGCAGGCCGTGCAGGCTCATGGAGCTTTCCATCCCGGGTTCGGAGTACGGGGCGCGGTGGCGCGGGGCGGACAACGCGAACAGCCCGACACGTCGAACGGGCCGGGGTGCCCAGCGTACGACGGGGCGACGACAGTCGCTTCCGAAACACCGGGAGGCGACGCGGTGCGGCCCCGGCGTCCACCCCTTTCGGGGGTCCGCCGGGGCCGCTCGGATGCACGTACCGCTACTCGCTCGCGATGGCGTTCAGGACGTTCATCCGGCCGGCCCGGAAGGCCGGGACGAGGGCCGCGAAGAGGCCCACGAAGGCCGAGCCGACGAACACGGTGAGGATCGTCGGCCAGGGGATCTCCAGGACGCCGAGGCCCTCCAGGGCGAGCAGCTTCTGGGCGGCCGTGCCCCAGCCCATGCCCAGGCCGAGGCCCAGGAGGGCGCCGAAGAGGGCGATGACCACGGACTCCAGGCGGATCATGCGGCGCAGCTGGCGGCGGGAGAGGCCGATGGCCCGCATGAGGCCGATCTCGCGGGTCCGCTCGACCACGGAGAGGGCCAGGGTGTTCACGACACCGAGGATCGCCACGACGATCGCGAGGGCGAGGAGCCCGTACACGATGTTGAGGAGCTGGCCGACCTGGCTCTTGAGGTCCTCCTTGTAGTCGGCCTGGTTGCTGGCCTTGTACTGGGGGTAGGGCGCGAGGGCCTTCTTGACCGCCTCGTACGCCTGGGTCTCCTGGCCGTCCTTCGCGCTGGCGAGGAGGAGCAGGCTGTGCGGCATCCGGTCGACCGGGACGTACCGGGCGAGGGTGGTGACGTTGGTGTACATCGCGCCGTTGTCGACGGTGCCGGTGTCCACGGTGATCGCCGCGACCTTGAGCTTCGCCTTCTCGCCGCCCTTGAAGGCGACGGTCAGGACGTCGCCGACCTTCACGCCGTGCTCGGTGGCGTACTCGCTGCCGACGGACATCGCGTCCGTGCCGTAGGCGTCGGCGAGCGTGCCGGAGCTGATCTCCCGCCGGAGGTCCTGCACGTACGTCGGGTCGGTGGCGGCCAGGTCGGCCGTCTTGGTCCGGCCGCGCGGGTCGGTGATGGTGGCGACGGCCCACTTGTACTCGGTGACGTGGTCGAGGCCCGGGACCTTCTCCAGGGCGGCCTGTGCCTGCGGCACGATCGGCTGGCCGGTGCCGGACTGGACGATGAAGTCGGCGCCGACGGAGCGGTCCAGCTCGTCGGTGGCCGAGGCGACCATCGAGGAGCCGACCACCGAGAGGCAGGCGACCAGCGCGAGGCCGATCATCAGGGCGGCGCCGGTGGCGCCGGTGCGGCGCGGGTTGCGCAGGGCGTTGCGCTCGGCCATGCGGCCGACCGGGCCGAAGACCCGCAGGACGACGACGCCGAGGGCGCGGACCACACCGCCCGCGAGGAGCGGGCCGATGACGATGAAGCCGAGGAGGGAGAGGACGACTCCGAGGCCGAGCCAGAGGGAGCCGGGGCCGGCTTCGTCGGCGCGGGTCGCGGCCCACAGGGCGGCGGCGCCGGCGGCGGTCAGGGCGAGGCCGAGGCCGCCCCGGACGCGTCCGGCCCTGCCGTCGGCCGGGGTGCCGGCGTCGCGGAGGGCGGCCATCGGGGAGACCTTGCCCGCCCGGCGGGCCGGGATGTAGGCGGCGAGGACGGTGACGACGATGCCGAGGGCGAGGCCGACGGCGGGGGTCGTCCACGCCACGGTGAGGTCGCGGGTGGAGAGCTCCATGCCCATGGAGGACATGAGCTTCATGAGGCCGACGGCGAGCCCGACGCCGGCCGCGACGCCGGCGACCGAGCCGACGATGCCGAGGAGCAGGGCCTCGACGAGGACGGAGCGGTTGATCTGCTTGCGGCTCGATCCGATGGCCCGCATGAGGCCGATCTCGCGGGTGCGCTGGGCGACCAGCATGGAGAAGGTGTTGACGATGAGGAAGATGCCGACGAGGAAGGCGATCCCGGCGAAGCCGAGCATCGCGTACTTCATGACGTCGAGGAATCCGGCGACGTCCTCGCGGCCCGCGTCGGCGGCCTCGGCCGCCGTCTGGAGCTTGTAGCCGTCGCCGACGGCGGCGGCGATGTCCGCCTTGAGGGCGTCGTCGCTGACGCCGGGCTTCGCGTCGGCCTGGACCTGTGTGAACAGGCCTTCCTTGCCGAGGAGTTCGCGCTGGGCGGTGGCGGTGTCGTAGTAGACGAGGGTGGCGCCGGGGTTGGTGACCTTGAAGTCGACGATGCCGGAGATCCTCGCGGTGAAGTCGCCGTCGACGGCGATCGTCCGCAGCTCGTCGCCGAGCTTCAGGCCGTGCTTCTCGGCGGTGGCGCCGTCGACGACCACGTCGGTGGGGCCGCGCGGCTCGTGGCCGGAGACGAGCTCCACCGAACGGAGCTCGTTGGGGCTCCAGTTGAGGGCGATGGTCGGGGCGCCGCTGGTGGGCCCGACGTTCTTGTTCCCGGCGTCGACGACGGTGACGCTGGTGGAGGCGATCCCGCCCTGCGCGGCCTGGACGCCCTCCGCCTTCCTGACCTGCTCGACGAGCGAGGCGGGGAGGGACTCGGGGCGGCCGGACTGCGGGGTCTCGTCGTTCGCCGCCGCACCCTTCGGGCTGACGGTGACGTCGGAGGCGGTCGACGCGAAGAGCTTGTCGAACGTCGTGTTCATCGTGTCGGTGAAGACGAGCGTCCCCGAGACGAACGCGACGGAGAGGAGGACGGCGACGGCGGAGAGCGCCATGCGTCCCTTGTGCGCGAGGAAGTTGCGCAGCGACGTCTTGAGGACGGTCATGACGTCCGCCCGCGCGCGTCGAAGTCCTTCATGCGGTCGAGGACGGCGTCGGCGGTGGGCCGCTCCATCTCGTCCACGATCCGCCCGTCGGCGAGGTAGAGGACCCGGTCGGCGTAGGAGGCGGCGACCGGGTCGTGGGTGACCATGACGATCGTCTGCCCCAGCTCGTCGACGGACTGCCGCAGGAAGCCGAGGACCTCGGCGCCGGCCCGGGAGTCCAGGTTTCCGGTCGGCTCGTCGCCGAAGATGATCTCGGGCCGGGCGGCGAGCGCGCGGGCCACGGCGACACGCTGCTGCTGGCCGCCGGAGAGTTGGTTGGGGCGGTGCTTGAGGCGGTCGGAGAGTCCGACGGTGTCGACGACCCGGCGCAGCCACTCGGCGTCCGGCTTGCGCCCTGCGATGTCCATCGGGAGCGTGATGTTCTCGATGGCGCTCAGCGTCGGCAGCAGGTTGAACGCCTGGAAGATGAAGCCGATCCGGTCCCGGCGCAGTTGCGTGAGCTTCTTGTCCTTGAGCCCGGTGATCTCGGTCTCGTCGAGGAAGATCTCGCCGCTGGTGACGGTGTCGAGCCCGGCGAGGCAGTGCATCAGGGTCGACTTGCCGGAGCCGGAGGGCCCCATGATCGCGGTGAAGGCGCCGCGGGCGATGTCCACGTCGACGGCATCCAGCGCGACGACCCGGGTCTCCCCGGTGCCGTACGCCTTGACGACCTGACGCGCCCGCGCGGCGACGGCCGTAGTACGCCCTCCAGTACCCCCGTGCCTGGGGATGGTCACAGCCGAAGTCACGGTCTTCTCCTAGAGCAGTGGGTGGGTTTGTAAGTTCAAGTTAAGAAGCAAGAACCGGCCATCTCCTCCTCCGCCGGGACGAACGACCCCTGGCCCGTATGGGGGAGAGCCCCCTAGGGGTTCCTCCACCCGTAGTCCTGGTGAGACCCTGACGGCGAACATTTAGGTGTACGAAGAAAGGAATCTTGCGGTGACCGAGCCGTCCACGACACCGGCGGAAGCAGGCGGGCCCGGGACACCGCCCACCACCGCACCCCCCACCCCCGGCACGGCCGCACGCCGAGGCCCCGTCGTGGCCGCGCTCATGCTCGGCATGGGGCTCGCCGCCATCGACGGCACGATCGTCTCCACCGCCGTCCCCCAGATCGTCGGCGACCTCGGCGGACTCGCCGTCTTCTCCTGGCTGTTCTCCGGCTACCTGCTCGCCGTGACCGTGACCCTGCCGGTGTACGGGAAGCTCAGCGACACCTTCGGCCGCAAGCCCGTCCTCATCGCCGGGATCGTCCTCTTCCTCATCGGCTCCCTGCTCTGCGCCGCCGCCTGGAGCATGGCCTCGCTCATCGCGTTCCGCGTCGTCCAGGGCCTCGGCGGCGGCGCACTCCAGGGCACGGTCCAGACGATCGCCGCCGACCTGTACCCGCTCAAGGAACGCCCCAAGATCCAGGCGCGGCTCTCCTCCGTCTGGGCCGCGTCCTCGGTCGCGGGCCCGGCGGTGGGCGGACTGCTCGCCGGCTACGCCGACTGGCGCTGGATCTTCCTCATCAACCTGCCGATAGGCCTGGTGGCGCTCTGGCTGGTCACCCGCCACCTGATCGAACCGCAGCGCACCACACCCCGCGAGAAGACCCGGATCGACTGGGCCGGCGCACTCGCCGTCTTCGCCACCGGCGCCGTGCTCATCACCGCGCTCGTCCAGGGCGGCGTCGCCTGGCCCTGGCTCTCCGCCCCGTCCCTCGGCCTGCTCGGCGGGGCCGCCGCCCTCGGCGCCCTCACCGTCGTCATCGAACGGCGCGCGGCCGAACCGATCATCCCGGGCTGGGTCTGGCGCCGCCGCACGATAGCCGCCGTGAACCTGTCGCTGGGCGCCCTGGGCCTCCTGATGGTCGCCCCGACGGTCTTCCTCCCGACGTACGCGCAGTCCGTCCTCGGCCTCGGACCCATAGCCGCCGGCTTCGTCCTCTCGTCCTGGACCCTGAGCTGGCCCGTCACGGCGGCGCTCTCCAACCGCGTCTACAACCGCATCGGCTTCCGCGCCACGGCGATCCTCGGCATCTCGGGCGCGCTCCTCCTACTGCTGGCCTTCCCGTTCCTGCCGTTCCCCGGCGAACCATGGCAGCCCGCGCTCCTGATGCTGCTCCTGGGCGGCACCCTGGGCCTCTTCCAACTCCCCCTGATCGTCGGCGTCCAGTCGACAGTCCCGTACGAGGAAAGGGGCACGACGACCGCCTCCGTCCTCTTCTGCCGCCAGATCGGCCAGACCGTGGGCGCGGCCCTCTTCGGCGCGGTCGCCAACGGCGTCCTGGCGGCCCGCCTGGGCGGCGGCACCGACCTGGACACCCTGGCCCGCGCACTGGACGCCCCCGCGTCCCTCACGGCCGAGACCATGGACCACCTGCGCCGGGCGGTCGACGCGGCGGTCGACTACGTCTACCTGGGCGCGGCGGGCGCGGCGGCCCTCGCACTCCTGGCCCTCCTCACCCTGGCACCGCGCCGCTTCCCGGTCCTGGAGGAGACGAACGACTAGGACGTGTTTCTGGTCAGTCGATGCGCCGGAGGGGCGGCAGGGTCCATGTGCCGTCGAGGACGGGTGGCTTGGGCCAGTAGAGGCGGAAGAAGAGGTTGAAGGGCCCGGCGGGGGCGGGGAGCCAGTTCGCCTCCTGATGCGGGCCGGGACTGTCCTGCTGGACATGGAGGGTCAGCGAGCCGTCGTCGGCCAGGACGAGGGGATCGCGGTCGCCGATGGCGTAGCGGTTGAGCGGGTTGTCGGCGAAAGCCTGACGCTCGTCGTAGAGGGTGAGGGACCAGAAGCCGTCCACCGGGGGCAGTTGCTCGGCGGTGAAGTGGATCCGGTAGCGGTGCCGACCGGTCAGGGGGCGGCCTTGGTCGTCCTGGCGCGCGCCGGGGTAGATCGCGTCGGCGTCCAGGTTGGCGCCCAGGCCGATCTGGGCGACGAAGGCCCGCCGGGTGTAGTCGGTGCCGAAGTCTCCGTTGTCCCGCAGGGTGGACCAGCCTCCGGGGCTGTTGTCGAACTGTGCCGCCTTGGCCTGCGCGAGGGCCTCCCGGCCGGCAGCGGGGGCGGCAAGCACGGCTTGGCGGGCCTCGTGGCTCAGCGCGTCCGGGTTCCAGGGCTGTCCGGCGATGAGACCGAGGGCGGCAAAGCGTTCCATCGCCGGAGCGTCGGCGGCAGTGGGCGGGTTGTCGACCAGCAATTCGGCCAGCTGAGAGAAGAACGCCTCGCCACTCAGTGCCTCGACGTGTTCCACGGGAGCCACGCTCGGGGGCTGCGCGGGCAGCGGAGGAACGGACGGAGGCTGCGGCGCTGCCGGGTCGAAGCGGGACAGCGGTTCCAGGCGCATCTTGTCCTGCAAGGCGTGCACGGCCGGGTAGTCCGCCGGCCCGGCGGTGTTGATCCGGCCGATCACCCAGGCCAGGGCGGTGGGCGCGTCGAGGCGCTGGACCCCGTCCGGCAGGGTGCCGTCCCACCCCGGACCGCACACCGCGAAGACGTCGGCACGTCCCCCCGTGGTGCGGCTGCCGGGAGAGGCGAAGACGTCCGTCCAGGCCGACAGGATCGGCAGCATCCAATACCGGCCGTCGCTGTCCGCGACACTGATCAGCATCGGCTCCGCCCGCAGGTCCAGCCACGCGATGGAGTACAGCGTGTCGGCATTGGGCGACACCACCGAGGTGAACGAGGCGTCCGGGAACTCCCGCCGGTGGGAGAACGCATTGACCGGTGGCTCTTGCGGGCCCGACGTCATCGCTCGACGCGTGGTGTCCATCAGCATCAGCGGATAGCCGAACAGCCACGCTTCCGTCGCCAGACCAGAGAAATCGTCAGCCATGTGCCGCACTCCCGTCAGTTGGAACCCTTCCACCAGGCCGAACTTCCCACGAGGGACACCCTTCGGCCACTCGGCCGACGACGGGAACGCTGCGCCCTCGCCCTCTTCGATGCCGTTGCGACCTGACATTCACCATCAATTCATTGCAACGCAGGAGGAAGGATTGTTGCGTTAGACGGCATGGCCGTTGCAATGAATTCCCGCCAATGACCTGCAATGATGCGCATCCAGCGCAACGGAGGCGTTGCCGAACTGTCGAACGCAACGTAGCGTTTCTCTTGTCGGAAACGGCGCGGGCGAGGAGTCCGGGCCGGCCGCGAGAACACGAGGAGCGCATCATGCAGAAGTTCGCCACCCCCGCCGCGATCGTCACCGTCCTGGCCGTCCCGGCGGGCCGGATCCGGTTCATCGCCGCCGACCGGACGGACACCACGGTCGAGGTCCTCCCCGCGGATCCGTCGAAGAGCAACGACGTCAAGGCTGCCGAGCGGGTCGCCGTCGCCTACGGCGACGGTGTGCTGCGGATCGAGGCCGCGGAGCCGAAGAGCCGGATCCTGGGCGGCTCGGGTGCGGTCGAGGTCACCGTCCAGCTCCCGGCCGGCTCCCGCGTCGAGGCGACCACCGCGACCGCGGAACTGCGGGGTGTGGGGCGCCTGGGTGACGTCACCTACGACAGCGCGCAGGGCACGGTCAAGCTCGACGAGACCGCCTCCGCCCGCCTGACCCTGCAGGCCGGTGACATCACCGTCGGCCGCCTGGGCGGCCCGGCGGAACTCCGCACCCTGAAGGGCGACATCCGTATCACCGAGGCGAAGACCGGCACGGTCACGGTCCGTACCGAGTCCGGCGACCTGGAGATCGGCGCCGCCCGCGGCGTCTCCGCGACCCTCGACGCCGGCACGACCTACGGCCGCATCACCAACACCCTGCAGAACAGCGAGGGTTCGACGGCCGGGCTGAACATCCACGCGACCACCGCCCACGGCGACATCACCGCCCGCAGCCTCTGAAACACCCGCATCGCCCCTCCCCTCCCTGCCATCCGGAAAGAAGGCTCGTCATGACCGTCACCGCCCTCACCCATCCCGCTGCCTGGACCGGTACGGTCTCGGTCGACGACACCCGCCTCGCCGTGACCGACACCGGCGGCGCCGGCCGCCCCGTCGTCTACCTCAACGGCTCCTACGCCGACCAGAAGCACTGGCGCCACGTGATCGGCGAACTCGGCGGCGACTACCGCCACATCACCTACGACGAGCGCGCCCGAGGCAAGTCCGGCCTCTCCGCCGACTACACCTTCGCCGCCTGCCTGCGCGACCTCGACGCCGTCCTCACCGCCCGAGGCATCGACCGCCCCATCCTTGTCGGCTGGTCCTACGGCGCGATGCTCGCGGTCCACTGGGCCGCGCAGAACCCCGACCGCGTCCACGGGGTCGTGTCCGTGGACGGCGCCATGCCCCACTCCTGGCTCGACGACGCCACCAAGACCCAGGTCCGCAAACTCTTCCGTCGCCTCAGCCCGCTCTTCCCGATCGCCCGCCGGCTTGGCATGGCGGCCCGGATGAGCGCCGAACAGCACGCCGAGATCAACATCGAGGTCAACGAACTCTGCGCACCCGCCGCGCTCGATCCGGTCTTCGACCGCATCACCGTCCCCACCCGCTACGTCCTGGCCACCGGCGGCAACCTCGGCGGCGACCCCGTCCTGATGGAAAAGATCCGCGCCGACCTCACCCCGGTCACGACCCGCAATCCGAACATCCGGATCAGCGCGAAGGTCCCCAGCAACCACTCCAAAATCCTCCGCAAGGACTACCGCGCCATCGCCGACGCCACCCGCGAAATCGCCACCGGCACCGACCGCCAGGCCGCCTGAGCGTGGCACGGCAGACGACATCAGGAAGGGCATCAGGAACGGCGCGGGTCGCCCAGGCCCCCAGAGGTGGACGTGTCCGGCGGGCTTCAGGTGGGACCGGCCCGCCAGAACACCTCGTCGTGCCCCGAGTGCCAGGACAGTACGGAGCCACCGGGGCCCGTCTTGAACGGTGACCGCCAGTCGCCCGTGCCGGCGTAGAAGGTCGTCTCGCCGCCGCCGCGGGAGGCCAGCAGGTCGGGGCGGCCGTCCCGGTTCGCGTCACCGATGCCGACGAGGTGGCCGTATCCGCTCCAGCCGCCGCCGATCCGCACCCGCTCCGCGAACGACCCGTCACCCTTCCCGAGATACAGCCACAGCACACCGGCCCGGTCCCGGGCGACGAGGTCGCCGGCCTTCGCGCCGCCGATGTTCCCGACGGCCGTGACGTGGTTGTACGTCCCCCAGCCACCCCCGACCCTCTTGCGGGCGGAGAAGGGGGCCTTGGCGTTGCCGGTGCCCGGGTAGACCCACAGGACGCCGGACTTGTCGGTGGCGAGGAGGTCGGAGCGGCCGTCGCCGGTGACGTCGCTGCCGCCCGCGAGCCGGTCGTACGCCTGCCAGCCGCCGCCGACCCTGACCCGGCCGAGGAAGGCTCCCCGGCCCCACGCGCCCGCCCCCTGGTACAGCCAGAGGACCCCGCTCCGGTCCCTGGCCACGACGTCGGCGATACGTGTTCCCGCCACGTCACCGGTGGCCCTCGTGCCGACGACGACCGTCGTGGAGGACGCGGGTGCCACCCAGGCGACGTGCCCCGCCGTGACCGATCCGGTCCGGACGTGGACGCTGCTGGTTCCGGTGACGGGGTACGTGTCGGTGATCACGCCGGTCGGGATGTCCAGCACGACATCGGCGTACCGGGTCCGGGCAGGGCTGGTCGGCGGGGAGGGTCGCGCCCAGCGCGAGAAGCTCGGTCTCGGCCTCGTCCAGGTCGTCGACGTCGAAGCAGAGGTGGCTCTGCTGCGGCACCGCCCCCTCGGGCCAGATCGGTGCCCTGTACGCGTCGATCCTCTGGAAGCCGACGTACAGACCGCCCTCGCCCTCGCCGAGGAGACCCGCGAAGTCGCCGTCCGAGCCCTCGTGGAGCGGGGGCCCCGTGAGGCTAGTCCGTCAACTGACGCCCCTGCGAGCCGAAATCGGCGAGCGGCCCGCCCGGGGGCGGTGCGAGGATGGCGGCGCGTTCCGGCGATGACCGGGGCGAGGACGTGAGCTGGTTTCGAGCGGTGGAGGCGGCATGGCCAAGGAATTCCAGGTGACGTACGACTGTGCCGATCCGGGCGCGCAGGCGACGTTCTGGGCTCAGGCGCTGGGCTACCGGCTCCCGCCGCCGCCCCAGGAGCCGAACCTCCGGGCGGCCATCACCGATCCGGACGGCAAGGGACCGCGCATCTACTTCCAGAAGGTGCCGGAGGGCAAGACGGTGAAGAACCGCCTGCACCTGGACGTGCGCGCGGCACCCGGCCTGACCGGGGACGAGCGGATGGCCGTGCTGGAGGACGAGTGCACCAGGCTGGAGAAGCTGGGCGCGAAGCGGCTGTACCGGCTCGAATCCGACGGTGTGGACGAGGGGATGATCGCGATGGCCGACCCGGAGGGGAACGAGTTCTGCCTGGACTGAGGGCAGGGCGCAGGCTTTGAAGAGGCTTCCGCGCAGCGGAAGCCTCTGAGCCCCCGTCCCCTCCCCTAGGCCTCGTCCGCGTCCTGCTCGTCCTGCTCGCCCTCCTCGGCCTTCTCGGCCTTCTCGGCCTCCTCCGCCGGCGGTGCCACCCGCCCCGTCAGCGCCGCCAGCGAGTTGCGGATGTGCTCCATGTGCCCGTGGATCTCGTCCCGCGCCTCGTCGTGCTCCCGCAGCACCCGCTCCGTCTCGCGCTCGGCCCGCTCCCTCTTCATCCGGGCCTCCGCGAGGATCTCCTCCGCCCGCGCCTCCGCGTCCTCCTGGCCGTGCCGGGCCTGCTCCTCGGTCTCCGCCAGGGCGCGCTGCGCCTCCGCTAGCCGCTCCTCCGCGCGGGCCACCAGCTCGTCGTGGCGCGCGTCCAGATCGGCCGCCTTGCCCTCCGCCGTACGCTCAACCTCGTCCCGTACCGCCGTCTGCTCGGCCCGCTGCTCTTCGAGGAGCTCCGTCGCCCGGTGCTCGGTCTCCTCGAAGACCTCCCGCGCCGCGGACCGCTGCTCCTCCGCCTCACGGCCCGCGTCCGTCGCCAGCTCCTCGGCCCGCTCGCGCGCCGCCGTCAGGGTCGCGCGGGCCGCCGACTCGGCCGCCGTCCGGACGCCCTCCGCGTACGCCCGGGCCGACTCCTCCGCCTCCCGGCCCGCCGCATCGGCCGCCTCCGCGAGGGACTGCGCCTCGGCCTCCGCGGCACGGACAAGCGTCTCGTCCTCCTGCTCGGCCATCTCCAGGATCTTCCGGGCCCGGTCGCTCAACGCCTCGTACCGCTGCGGCGCGAGCGCCTCGACGGCCTCGCGCAGCCGTACCGCCTCCGCCTCCATGTCTTTCGCGAGGACGGTGAGCCGCGCCGCCCGCTCCCACGCCCCGTCGCGCTCCTCGGAGAGCGCCGCGAGGTGGCGGTCGACCTGCTCGGGGCGGTATCCGCGCCCCCGTCCGACAGCGAAATTCATCCCTGACGCCCCTTCCCTGTGACCCCAACGGCCCGAACGTCCAGGATGCGCCATCAGAACGGACAAAAGACGCCCAACGTGGATACACGTCGAGCGCCTTTCGTCACATTCTGTCCATCTGTGCCTACAGGAGGCCGTCCCACATCTGCTCGAGCAGCACGGACCACCAGTTCTCCGGCGACGACAGCGCCGCCGGATCCAGCATCGCCAACTGCGCCTGGAAGTCGACCGTCCAGCGCCCCGCCTGCTCCGGGTTGAGCCCGAAGCGCAGCCGCCACATCCGGCCGAGCAGCGCCATCGAGCGGGCGAACTCCGGCAGCCCGGTGTTCACGAACTGCGGCGGCACCGACTGCCCGCCCGGACCGGCCTCCACCGGCACCGCCACGATGTGCGCGGTCCCGTACTGGACGCAGATCGCCCGCCCGAAGTCCGAGCCGAGCACCAGGTACGAACTCGCGTCCGGGGCCGACTGCACCTGCCGCTGCGCCGCCAGCTCCGCGAGCGTCGGCACCACCGGCACGGCCGGCTGCGCCCAGAAGAACGGACCGAAGTCCGCCGGCAGTCCTGCCCACATCAGCGTCCGCGCCACCAGCTCCGGCACACCCTGACGCGACACCGCGTGCTGGTCGAAGCGGAGGATGCCCGGGCCGAACGCCCCGGCCAGCTCCTGCGCGATCGCCTCCGGCGGGACCGGCGGCGCCGGCTGCACCTGCGGCAGCGGCGCCCGCACCGGCGCCGGACGCGCCGGACCGTCCGCGACCTGATGCAACTCGCCCTGATGGGTGAGGAGTTGACGCATGCCCTGCTGCCGGCCCGCGTGGTCGCGACCGTACGGGGCGATGCTCGTGATCCGCGCCTGCGGCCACGTCTCCCGGATCATCCGCGCGCAGTAACCGCCCGGCAGCTCACAGGACTCCAGCTCCGTGTGCAGTTCGAGCACCTGCTGCGGCGGCACGTTCATCGCGCGCAGCTCGTGCAGGATCTGCCACTCCGGGTGCGGGGTGCCCGGCGCCGAACGCCGGATGATCTGCGCCTCGGAACCGTCGGGCGCCCGGTAGCGCAGCACCGCCTGATAGCCGGGGCCGACCGTCGGCTGACCCGCGGCCTGGGGATACCCGTACGCGGGCGCCACGGGCCCCGGGCCGGGCGGCGGCGTGTGCCCGCCGTGCACCGGCGGCGGCGGAGCCGGCGGCCCCGGAGGCGGCGGCACCGACGGGCCGCCAGGACCGGGGTGCGCCAGCATCGTCGCGGCGTGCGCCACGCCACCCGCGGGCGTACCACCGGGCACACCCGGCGGCGGCGGGGGCGGCGGAGGCGCGCCCGGACCACTCTGACTCGGGTGCGCCAGCATCGTCGCCGCCTGGTGCACGGGCTGCGGCGGGGTCGGCGGACCGGGAGGACCGGGAGGGGCCGGCGCACCGGGCGGACCCGGCGGGGCGGGCTGCGGCGGCTTGAGCCCCTCGGGCCCGAGCTGCGACACCAGCTGCGTCGGTACGTACGCGGGGGCACCCCCCAGCGACGCGCCGGGCACACCCGGCGCGCCCGGCGGCGGCGGAGGCGTCGCCGGACCGCGCCCGCTCTTCGGCGGCAGCGCGGCCTTGCTCGTCGCGGCGTCCGCGATGTCCCCGGCACCCGGCGCCCGCGGCGCGGGCGGCGGCGGAGGCGGCGTCGCACCGGGCCCGGCCGCCGGAACCGGAGGACCGGGAGGCGCGGGCTGGACAGGAGGCACCACCGGAGCCGACGGCGGCGGCGCCGACGGGTCGAGGCGCGGAGCCACCGCGGTCGGGGGCAGCGCGCTGCCCCCCTTCATCAGGGCGGTCGGTGCGTCGGCACCCACCAACGGGGGCGGCGTGTCCTCGTCGTCCGTCCCCGACAGCGGCGGCGCGAACACGGTCGCGGGCAACGGCACCGCCCCGTCCGCACCACCGGAACTCGCGTTCGCGTCCGCCCACGGACTCGCCGCGGGAGCGGGGGTCGGGGTGGACACGGGAGCAGGAGTCGGAACGGGTACGGGCGCAGGCGCGACCGGGGGAGCAACCGGAGCCACCGGAGCGGCCGCGGCCGGAGCCGTCGGCTCGTCCGCCCCGACACCAGCCGACGACGCCACCGAAACCGAAGCGGCCGAAGATGCCGAAGCCCCCGAGGTGTCCGAAGACACCGAATCCGACGCGTCGTCCACCGGCGCGGACGAACTCCCGCCCTCCTGCGACGCGTTCGGCCCCTGCGGCAGGCCGATCCGGTCCGCCGCGTCCTGGAGCCACTCCGGCGGGCTCAGCAGGAACGACGTCTGGTTCAGATCGATCCTGGCCGCCTGCGGCGCCGCCGGGGCGGCCGCCTCCTCCTGCGACCCGTACTCCTCCTCGTACCGCCGGATCACCTCGCCCACCGGGAGCCCCGGCCACAGCGTGGCCTCGCCGCTGTCCCGCGCGATCACCAGCCGCTGCCGGCCGCCGTCCGAGACGGGACCGCCCTGACGGTCCTCCGACCACACCACGAAGCCCAGTTCGAACTCCCGCACCCGCACCTCACGGTGCTGGTACGCCGGCAGGTCGCCGTTGATCCATTCCTCGGCGCGCTCCTGCGCCTGCGCGAACGTCACCACAGCCAGTTCACTCCCCTACCGGGACCACGGGCACGGCGCGCGCGAAGCCGCCGTCCACCATCAGGTTCGCCACCGTCTCCAGCTCCGGCGGATTGCCGGCGAGACGCTGCAGGAAGACGTCGAAGTCCTCGCCGCAGGGCAGCAGCAGCCGCTCGACCCGCTCGGCCACCGACCAGGCGCCCGCCTCCGGCCCGGAATCCCGCGCGTCGTCGTACGCGCAGAACCACACCGAGCCGATCGCGTCGCCCCGCACCTTCACCGCGACCAGACCGCCCTGGACGAAGGCGACGCCCAGATAGTCCTTGGTCAGGTGGTCACGCAGACACTTGTTGACGTAGACGAGGTCGTTGACGCCCGCCTGTTCCCGCACCGTGAAGAACGGCTGGTCGACCAGGAGCCCCAGCTCCGCGTCGAGCGCCGCGCCCACCGGCGCGCACCCGCCCGCCGCCTTCAGGAACGAGCGGTACGCGCCGGGCAGCCGGTAGCCGAGGTCCTCCTCGACGCCCTGGAGCTGCGACTCCGACACCGACACGAGCGTCTTCGGCAGGCCGAAGTGCGCGGGACGGGTCTCCTGGAGCGGCCGCGTGCCGCGCTTCGCGTGATCGACGGCGGCCGTCGCCACTCCACCGTGATGGCGCAGCAGCGCCTTCACCTCGACCGGCACGAGCTCCATCCGGCGACTGCGCGCCACGTGGTGCCAGGTCCAGCCGTGCGGGGTCGCGACCGGCGGGATCGTGTCCCACAGCTCATGACCGGTCGCCGCCATCGCCGCGTTCGCCGACACGTAGTCCGTGAGACGCAGCTCGTCGACGCCGAAGCCCTCCGGAGGATCGGCGATCTCCGCCGCCGCACGCGCGTACGGCGAGAAGTCCGGGTGGCCGTGCTCGTCGATCCGTACCCCTCTGGGGTGACGGGCGGCGCGGACCGGGTCCGGAAAATGCACGACCTGCCCGGCATAGGCCGCGTTCGGTGGCGCGGTGTCCTGCCCGAGCCGACCTGTCGTCATGGCGGTTGCCCCCTGCACTGGCGTCGCTGACTGCTGCTACCGACTGATCTGGGACAGCCTATGCGCTGCCACAAGAGCTCGAACGGCCCCCGCCCGACGGTGACCAAGTGTCACGACGCCATGACAGTTGCACCATGATTCCGACACACCGGCCCCACCGTTCGCGCCCCCAGCTTCCCCATATGGCTCCCTATTTGGCAGGCTGTGCACGCAACTCGGGGGATTGCAGGAGGGGAAGACACGCACCATGCAAACAGCAACGACGCCCACACAGGGTGACCCACGCCTCAACTGGAGCAGCAGCGCCGAAGCCACACGGGCGCCCTTACTGCGTCACCGCCGCGACGGCATCCTTCCCACCGTCGGGGCCGCTCTCTCCGTGCGCGGCGAGACCCTCACGTGCACCGCGGGCCGCGGCGACCGCCCGCCCCTCCTGCACGCGCTCGTCCAGGACTTCCTGGACACCCTCACCGGCAACCAACGGGAACGCTTCACCGGGCGCTGCCCCGAGGCGATCCTGCTCTCCCGGCACCTCACGGCCACCGAGAACGGCCGCTCCAAGCGCGCCCAGCGCAAGCCCCTCACCCCCGGCGAGGCCCGCCGGTCCCTCAAGCACGCCAAGCTCACCGCCCGGCGCATCCGGGAGGACGGCGACCCGCTCCACGGCAGCTACGCGGCCCCCTGTCGCTCCTGTACGGCGATGCTCGCCCACTTCGGTGTCCGCACCGTCGACCCCACGACACCTGTCGAGAACGGCTGACCGCACACCCATGCCCGACCACCTCAGCACCACACGCTTCCCGGTCAACGTCGACGCCGCCCTCCGCGAGGCCGGCTGGCAGCCCGGCCGCTGGGACATCAAGCTCGCCGAGGAGTGGGCCGACGCCCTGCGTGCCCACGTCTCCCCCGCCGGCCACCGGCACAGCGTCTTCCCCGCGGCCGTCGAGGCCTGGGCGGAATTCGGCGGACTGCGGATCACCGCTCCCGGGCACGGGCGGCAGATAGCGCCCGCGACCGTCCGCTTCGACCCGCTCGCCGGGCTCCACCTCGCGCGCACCCTCGCCGACCTGGGGCGCGCCCTGGAGAGCGAGCTCGCCCCGCTCGGGGAGGAGGGCGAGCACCAGGCCGTCCTGGCGATGGACGTCGAAGGTCGGGTCTACAGCCTCGACCACGCGGGCGACTGGTACCTCGGCAAGGACATCGACGCGGCGCTTTCGACGCTGATCAACGGCGTCCAGCCGAACCGTCTGACGACGGGGCAGTAGACCTTCTACTCCCCCGTCGGCAGCACCGCGGACACCTTGAACCCGCCCGCGTCCGTCGCACCCGCCACGAACACGCCACCGAGCCGCGCGACCCGCTCCCGCATCCCGACGAGCCCGTTCCCCCCGCTCGGCAGGTGCGCGTCGGCGACGCCCGCGTCCGACGGACAGGGACCGTTCTCCACCTGCATCGCGACCTCGGCCTCGCGGTGCGCGAGGCGCACCACGACCTCGGCGCCCGCCGCGTGCTTGTGGACGTTGGTCAGCGCCTCCTGCACCACGCGGTACGCCGTACGCTCCACCTCCGGCGGATACGCGCGCGCCTCCCCCAGCACCACGAGCTCCACGACCGCCCCCGCGAGCCGGGACTGCTCGCACAGCGCCTCCAGGACGTCGAGGCGCGGACCGTCGTCGGCGGCGGCCTCCGCGGCGGCGGCAGCGGCACGCCCCACGGCGGCCAGCGGCACCACGGCAGGGACGACCGGCGCCAGATCCTCCCGCAGAACCCCCAGCATCTCGCGCAACTCCGTCAACGCCTGCCGCCCCATGTCACCGACCAGGGCGGCGTTCCGCACGGCCTTCTGCGGGTCCTTCAGGGCCACCGCCTGGAGGGCCGCCGCGTGCACGACCATCAGCGACACCCGGTGCGCGACGACGTCGTGCATCTCCCGGGCGATCCGGGTCCGCTCCTCCCGCCGGGCCCACTGCGCCCGCTGCTCGGCCCGGTCGGCGAGGAGCGACAGCTCCTGCTCCAGACTGTCGGCCCGCTCGCGCAGACTCTCCATGAGACGGCGGCGGGCCCCTATGTAGAGGCCGAAGAGCACGGGCGGCGCGTTGAGCCCGAGGGTCATGAAGAGCGAGACGACGGGCACGTACCAGCCGCTCGGGTCGATGTCCGGCTGCCCGACATCGGCCTGGGCGACGTCCTGGCGCATCCGCACGAAGGTCACGACGAACACGGCGACGGTCGACATCGAGGCCAGGACGGCGGTGATGCGGCGCGGGACCTCGGAGGCGGCGAGCGTGTACAGCCCGACGATCCCCATCAGGAAGCCCATCTCGGCGGGCGTGACGGCCATGGAGACGAGCACGACGGCGATGGGCCACCGCCGCCGCACGAGCAGCGTCGACCCGACGATCAGCCCGAACAGCACCCCGACGGGCACGGGCAGCCCGGCCTTCTCGGCGAACCCGATGCCCTGAAACCCGCACTCCAGTGCGGAGAGGAGAGCGAGCCCCACATCAAGAGCGACACTCCGCCGTCTCCCCCACCACCACCAACTCCCCGAACGAACGCCCACAGCGTCCCGGTCTGCCCCCGTCGCGGTCATGCCCTCCACCCTACGGGCGCGCCACGCGTCACCACCCGCACCGCGGGCACTCCGGAGCTATACCGTCGCGTGGAAGGTGCCTGGTACGGCATAGTGGAGGCCGCCGGGGCACAGGACTGACGGCCTGTCCGTTTTGACCCCACACGCCATCCCCTGTGGTGTAATTGGCAGCACTGAGGCTTTTGGTGCCTTATGTCCGGGTTCGAGTCCTGGCGGGGGAGCTTCTTCACCAGGGTCCTGACCGTCACGGTCAGGACCCGCGCTCATGTCCGGCCCCCGGCCCCCCGGTATCCTTCGTGCGTCCACCACCCAAAGCCGAAGGGCATTCCCGTGAGCGCCAACCGCCCGGCAGCCGTCGTCGTCCTCGCAGCGGGTGAGGGCACCCGCATGAAGTCGAAGACCCCCAAGGTCCTGCACGAGATCGCCGGACGTTCGCTCGTCGGGCACGTCGTGTCCGCCGCCCGCGAGCTGGAGCCCGAGCACCTCGTCGTGGTCGTCGGGCACGCCCGTGAGCAGGTGAAGGGTCACCTGGAGGCGCACTACGCCGGGACCCGGACCGCCGTGCAGGAGGAGCAGAACGGCACGGGGCACGCCGTGCGCATGGCCCTTGAGGAGCTGGGGAAGACGCCCGACGGCACCGTCGTCGTCGTCTGCGGCGACACCCCGCTGCTCTCCGGCGAGACCCTGAAGGCCCTGGCCGGCACGCACGCCGCCGACGGCAACGCCGTGACCGTGCTGACCGCCGAGGTGCCGGACTCCACCGGCTACGGCCGGATCGTGCGCGACGCCGCCGGTGCCGTCACCGCGATCGTCGAGCACAAGGACGCCTCCGCCGAGCAGCTCGCCATCCGCGAGATCAACTCCGGGGTGTTCGCGTTCGACGGGAAGCTGCTGGCCGAGGCCCTCGGTCAGGTGCGGACGGACAACAGCCAGGGCGAGGAGTACCTCACCGACGTGCTGTCGATCCTGCGCGAGGCCGGCCACCGCGTCGGCGCCTCCGTCGCCGGCGACCACCGCGAGATCCTCGGGATCAACAACCGCGTGCAGCTCGCCGAGGCCCGCGCCCTGCTGAACCAGCGGCTCCTGGAGCAGGCCATGATGGGCGGCGTCACCGTCGTCGACCCCGCCTCCGTGTTCATCGACGTGACCGTGACCTTCGAGGCCGACGCCGTCATCCTGCCCGGTACGCAGCTGCTCGGCGCCACGCACGTCGCCGAGGACGCCGTCGTCGGCCCGAACAGCCGGCTGAAGGACACCCGCGTCGGCAAGGGCGCCCGGGTGGACAACACCGTCTCCGACACCGCCGTCGTCGGCGAGGGCGCCTCCGTGGGGCCGTACGCGTACCTCCGTCCGGGCACGAACCTCGGCGCGAAGGCCAAGGCCGGTACGTACGTCGAGATGAAGAACGCGACGATCGGCGAGGGCACCAAGGTCCCCCACCTGTCGTACGTCGGCGACGCGACCATCGGCGAGTACACGAACATCGGCGCCGCGAGCGTCTTCGTGAACTACGACGGCGAGGCCAAGCACCACACCACGGTCGGCTCCCACTGCAAGACCGGCTCGGACAACATGTTTGTGGCTCCCGTCACCATCGGGGACGGCGCCTACACCGCCGCCGGGTCCGTCATCACGAAGGACGTCCCGGCCGGTGCACTGGCCGTGGCCCGGGGCCAGCAGCGGAATATCGAGGGTTGGGTGGCCCGGAAGCGGCCCGGAAGCGCTGCCGCGCAGGCCGCTCAGGTCGCTTCGGAGGACTCCGCAAGCGAAAGCTGACCGGAAACGGGTGCGTCGAACTCGGCGTACCGTGATACGTGCACACAAATTCGGCTGGTTCGCACACGCGCTCGCAGGGCGTGGGTTCGCGGCCAGAGAACACGTCTGAGGAGACAGTGCTGTGACCGGGATCAAGACGACCGGCGAGAAGAAGCTGATGCTCTTCTCCGGCCGCGCCCACCCCGAGCTGGCCGAGGAGGTCGCGCACCAGCTGGGCGTCGGTCTCGTTCCCACCAAGGCGTTCGACTTCGCCAACGGTGAGATCTACGTCCGCTTCCAGGAGTCGGCCCGCGGCGCGGACTGCTTCCTGATCCAGAGCCACACGGCTCCGATCAACAAGTGGATCATGGAGCAGCTGATCATGGTCGATGCGCTGAAGCGGGCCTCGGCCCGCAGCATCACCGTGATCATCCCGTCGTACGGCTACGCCCGTCAGGACAAGAAGCACCGTGGTCGCGAGCCGATCTCGGCCCGTCTGGTCGCGGACCTGCTGGAGACGGCGGGTGCGGACCGCATCCTGACCGTGGACCTGCACACCGACCAGATCCAGGGCTTCTTCGACGGCCCGGTGGACCACCTGTCGGCGCTGCCGGTCCTCGCGGACTACGTGGGTGCGAAGGTCGACCGCGCGAAGCTGACGATCGTCTCCCCGGACGCCGGCCGTGTGCGTGTCGCCGACCGCTGGTGCGACCGTCTCGACGCGCCGCTGGCGATCGTGCACAAGCGCCGCGACAAGGACGTCGCCAACCAGGTCACCGTCCACGAGGTCGTCGGTGACGTGAAGGGCCGCGTCTGTGTCCTGGTGGACGACATGGTCGACACCGGTGGCACGATCTGCGCCGCCGCGGACGCCCTGTTCGCGCACGGAGCCGAGGACGTCATCGTGACGGCCACGCACGGCATCCTGTCGGGCCCGGCCGCCGACCGCCTGAAGAACTCCAAGGTCAGCGAGTTCGTCTTCACGGACACGCTGCCGGTTCCGGGCGCCCTCGAGCTCGACAAGATCACGGTCCTGTCGATCGCGCCGACGATCGCGCGCGCCGTGCGCGAGGTCTTCGAGGACGGCTCCGTGACGAGCCTCTTCGAGGAGCACTGAGTCCGTAGCAGTACCTAGGAAGGGCCGCTCCCCCGTACTCGGGGAGCGGCCCTTTCTCATGCCCTGAGCGCGTCCACCGCGATCCTCGCCGCCGCGCCGATCGCCGCGTCCGCCGCCGGCAGCGTGACGTCCGTGGAGGCCGCGCGGGTGAAGACGGCCACCGCGTACCGTCCGCCGTCGGGGTACTCGACGACGCCCGCCTCGTGCCGGAGGGTGGGCAGGGAGCCGGTCTTCCCGCTGACGCGGACGTCGTCGAAGGGGAAGCCGGCGGCGAGCCGGTGGCTCCAGGCCTGGAGGCCGAGGAGGGCCCGCAGCTCCTCGCCGTGCTCCCCCGGACAGACCTCGTCGCGCCAGACGGCCGCGAGCAGGGCGGCGATCTCGCGCGGGGTCGAGCGGTTCGTACGCGTCGGGTCGAGGGCGCGGAGCCGGGCGACGACGGCGGGGTCGGTGAGGGCGGCGGGGTCGCCGTGGGCGTCCTCGCGGACGGTCTCGAAGAGTTCCCGCATGGTCTGGACGGCGTGGGTCCTGGTCAGTCCGAGGCCGGCCATGGTGGCGTTGACGGTGTCGAGGCCGAGGGCGTCCCAGAGGAGGTCGGCGGCGGTGTTGTCGCTGACGGCGACGGCGAGGCTCGCGAGGTCGCGGAGGGAGAGCCGGGCGGCGTCGCGCATGACGGAGAGGCCGGTCGCACCGGGGGCGCGGCCCTCGGCGGGGATGTCGACGGGGCGGGTCGGGTCGACGAGGCCGAGCGAGGACTGCCGGTAGAGGGTGGCGACGAGGCAGAGCTTGTGGACGCTGGCGGTCGGTACGAGGGTGTCGGAGCCGAGGCCGAGTGCGCTGCCCGTGTCGATGTCGACGGCGTGGAGCCGGCCGGTGACGCCCGCGTCGGAGAAGGCCGCGGTGATGCGGCGGTGGGCGGCGGCGTGCGCGGTCACAGGGGGAACTCCGATGCGGGGCGGGGGAAGACCATCCTCGTCGACGGGGCGGGGCGCATGTCCGCGTGCGCGCGGAGGACCGCGTGGGCGGTGTCGGCGAAGAGGCGTACGGCGGGGCTGTCCTTGCCGTCGGGCCAGGCGGTGGAGGTGCGCCAGGTGACGGTGGCGCCGCGGAGGGGGCGCCAGACGGTGCCGGCCTCGTCGGGGGTGCGGGGGACGAGGGCGACGGCGCCGCCGGAGAGGACGAGGCCGCGGGTGAAGTCGGGTCCGGTGGCGGCGAGGACGGCGGCGGGGGTGCAGCCGTGGCGGGCGCAGGCGGTGAGGGTCTCGTCGTGGAGGGCGGGGGCCTCGGCGCGGGGGAAGAGGACGAGGTCGCGGCCGGTGAGGGCGGCGGCGGGGAGTTCGGGCGGGGCGGCGAGCGGGTCGTCGGCGGCGAGGAGGGCGCCGAGGGGCTGGTGGAGGGTGGGGCCGAAGGCGAGGCCGGGGGCGGGGCAGGGGTGGCGGACGATGCCGACGTCGAGGGTGCCGGCGGCGAGTTCGGCGGTCTGGGCGGCGGTGGGGAGTTCGCGGAGTTCGAGGGTGGCGCCGGGTGAGCGTTCGCGGAAGGCGGTGAGGAGGGCGCCGACGGCGGTGGCGCCGAGGCCGGGTGGTACGGCGGCGCGGAGGGTGCCGGCGGCGCCGCTGTGGACGCGGGCGACGGTGGCGGTGAGCCGGTCGGCGGCGGCGAGGAGCTGGTCGGCCTCGGTGAGGACGAGGCGGCCGGCGGGGGTGAGGGTGGCGCCGCGGGCCCCGCGGTCGAGGAGGCGGACGCCGAGTTCGCGTTCGAGGCGCTGGATGCGCTGGGAGAGGGAGGGCTGGGCCATGCGCAGGCGGGCGGCGGCCCGTCCGAAGTGTTGTTCCTCGGCGACGGTCCTGAAGTACCGCAGGTGCAGGAGCAGGTCCATGAGCAGCAAGGATAGGCAATCAGCTATGTATTTCATGGCGATTCGAGTCTTGGACTGGTCGTACGCGTGTCTGTTTCGCTGCCGGTATGACGACACATCGAGCAGGGGTGGGGCGGGCGAGGCGGCGGCGCTGGCCCGCGGTGGCGGTGACGGGTGCGCTGGTGGCGGGGGCCGCCGGGTGGGCGGTCGCGTACGGCCCGCTGAAGAAGGGCGAGGAGCCGCCGAGGACGGCCGATCCGGAGGCCGTACGGACGGCTCAGGCGTTCCTGAGGAGTTGGGCGGCGGGGGATCTCCCGGCGGCGGCGCGGCTGACGGACTCGCCGGCGAAGGCCGAGGAGACGCTGCGGAACTTCACCGCGGGTCTGGAGATCACGAAGCCGGCGCTGACGGCGGGCGCGGCCCGCGTGGACGGTGAGGCGGGCGCCGGCGCCCGTGTCCCGTACCGGGCGAGGATGCCGGTGGCGGAGCTGGGGACGTGGTCGTACGGCTCCGAGCTCGCGGTGGCGCGTACGGAGGCGGGGTGGCGGGTGCGGTGGGAGCTGCCGCTGATCCATCCCCAGCTGAACGACAAGCAGCGGTTCAAGCTGGTGGAGGAGGAGTCGGCGGAGCTCGCGGCGGTGGACCGGGACGGGAAGGCGATCTCGGCGGCGGAGCATCCGTCGCTGGTCTCGGTGCTGGGCCTGGGCGGCGGGAAGCCGCGGGGCGAGGTGCGGGTCGTGGACCGGATCACGGGCGAGACGAGGTCGACGGCCGTGCGCTTCGGGCCGGATCCCGGGGAGGGCGGCGGTCCGCTGCGGACGACGATCGACGCGCGGATCCAGCGGGCGGCGGAGAGGGCGCTCGCCCGGCACGCCGACGGGCGGAACGCGGGTCTGGTGGCCGTGCGGATCGACAGCGGTGAGGTGGTGGCGGTGGCGAACGGGCCGGCCGGCGGCTTCAACCGGGCCTTCCAGGGCACGTACGCGCCGGGGTCGACGTGGAAGGTGGTGACGACCGCGGCGCTGCTGGCGAAGGGGGCGGTGACGCCGGAGTCGCGGGTGGACTGTCCGAAGTACCTGACGGTCGGGAAGCAGTTCCACAACGTGGAGACCTCGGAGATTCCGGGGGCGACGTTCCGTGAGGACTTCATCCATTCGTGCAACACGGCGTTCGTGGCGCTGCGGGGGCGTCTCACGAACGACGAGATGACCGTGTTCGCGAAGGACTACTTCGGGATCGGGCCGGAGTGGAAGACGGGTGTGGGCTCGGTGGACGCCGAGGTGCCGGTGCCCGCGAGCGAGACGGAGAAGGCGGCGGCGCTGTTCGGGCAGGGGAGGCTGCGCACTAATCCGCTGGCGATGGCGTCGGCGACGGCGACGGCGGTGTCGGGGACGTTCCACCAGCCGCTGCTGGTGAAGGGGACGGAGCAGCCGGCGGTGGCGACGAAGCCGCTGCCCTCGGGGGTGGTGAAGCAGGTGCGGTCGCTGATGCGGGACACGGTGACGGACGGGTCGGCGAAGGTCCTCGCGGGGCTGCCGGGCGAGGTGGGGGCCAAGACGGGGACGGCCGAGGTGACGGAGGACGGGAACAACAACGGCTGGCTCGTGGCGTACGACGACGAGATCGCGGTGGCGTGCGTGGTGGAGGGGGCGGAGAGCGGTTCGGGGTCGGCCGGTCCGGTCCTGCGCGACCTGCTCGCGGAGTCGGGCGGGGGCGGCGCGGCGGGCTGACGGGGGCCGGGGAGGACCAAGGAGCCCAGGGGGCCGGGGAGACCAGGGGGGCCGGGGAGACCAGGGGGCCAGGGAGGCACAGGTCGGAGGGGTCCCGGTTGATCCATTTGGGCGGCCCGGTGGCGGCGGGTAGACTGCCGTAGTTGCTCGGCGAGGGAGGCCGTACCCGTACGAATGTACAGGGTCACGGCGGTCCGTTATCGACGCGCTCTTCGTAGCAGGCCATCGCCAGTCGTGGCCGGGTGACCCAGTTTTTTCGTCACCTTTCTACGAGGAGTGCACCATGTCCGAGGTCAAGCTCGCCGCTTCCGTCCGTACCGAGTTCGGCAAGGGCGCCGCTCGCGCGGTCCGCCGTGACGGCCAGGTTCCCGCCGTCGTCTACGGCCACGGTGCCGAGCCGGCGCACGTGACCCTCCCGGCCCACGACCTGGCGCTCGCGCTGCGTACGCCGAACGTCCTGCTCTCCCTGGACGTCGACGGCAAGAACGAGCTGGCGATCCCGAAGGCCGTCCAGCGTGACGCCATCAAGGGCTTCCTGGTCCACGTCGACCTGCTCCTCGTGCGTCGTGGCGAGAAGGTCACCGTCGAGGTCGTCGTCGAGACCGAGGGCGAACTGGCCCCGGGCAGCTTCCTGGTCGAGAACGTGCTGAACACGCTCTCCGTCGAGACCGAGGCCACGCACATCCCGACCTCCGTCACCGTTTCCATCGAGGGCCTGGAGGCCGGTAACTCCATCCTCGCCAAGGACGTCGAGCTGCCGGCCGGCACCACCCTGGTGACCGACCCCGACGCCGTCGTCATCCAGATCCTGTCCGCCCAGTCCGAGGAGCCGGCCGCCGAGGCCGCCACCGAGGGTGCCGAGGCCTGAGCCGTAGGCTCTGCCTGAGGGCTTGCCTACGGGCCCGCCTGACGGGCTCTGCTTGACGTGACGGGGTGACGGGCCGATCGGCCCGTCACCCCGTTTCTCTTGTACGGACGGATACGAGGAGACCTGACGCACATGACGGACGACGACCCGAACGCCCCCTGGCTGATCGTCGGCCTCGGCAACCCGGGACCGGAGTACGCGGCCAACCGCCACAACATCGGCTTCATGGTGGTGGATCTGCTCGCGGACCGGATGCGCGGTTCGTTCAAGCGGGCGCAGAAGGCCCAGGCGCAGGTCGTCGAGGGCCGGATGGGTCCCCCCGGGCCGGAGAACCGCCGGGTGATCCTCGCGAAGCCGATGTCGTACATGAACCTGTCGGGCGGTCCGGTGACGGCGCTGCGCGACTTCTACAAGGTGCCGACGGCGCGCATCGTGGCGATCCACGACGAGCTGGACATCGACTACGCGGTGCTGCGGCTGAAGATCGGCGGCGGCGACAACGGCCACAACGGTCTGAAGTCGATGACGAAGGCGATGGGTCCCGAGTACCACCGGGTGCGGTGCGGGATCGGGCGTCCGCCGGGCCGGATGCAGGTCGCGGACTTCGTCCTGAAGGACTTCTCGTCGACGGAGCGCAAGGACCTCGACTGGTTCGTGGACCGGGCGGCGGACTCGGTGGAGTGCCTGGTGGCCGAGGGCCTGGAGCGGGCCCAGTCCGCGTACAACTCGTAGGGCCCCCGGACGCGGGAACGTACGACTGTACGATCGCGGGTCATGACGCACGTCCGTAACGCCGCCATGACCCTGGTCGCCCTGCTCCTCGTCGTCGGGGGTGCGTGGGCGTCGTGGGACTCCGCCCAGCACGTCCTGCTCGCCAAGGGCCGTGAGCACGGGACGCTGACGGTGACCGGCTGCACGGAGGACACGTGCAGCGGTACGTACGCCGCCGAGGACCCGTCGTCGCCGCGGCGGACGCTGACGATCGAGGCCTCGGTCGCGGCGGAGAAGGGCGTGACGATACCGGTGGTGGTGAAGCCGGGCACGGACGAGGGCGTACGGACGGGCTGGGGCGGCGGTCTGCACGCGTGGCTGCCCCTGGGCGGGGCGCTGCTGCTCGCGGCGCCGGTGGTCGGCGGCGGGCTGCGGCTGACGAGGACGGCGTGGTCGCTCGCGGGAGCGGGCGGGGCGCTGCTGGTCGCGGCGTTCCTGACGCTCTGACAGGATTTGGCCGTTTCATGGCGCGATCGTTACGGGCCACTGGGTTAAGGCCGACTTATAGCGACGGATAGTCTGCGTCCGCCATCCCCCACGGCATCCTCATCTCCGAGACGGACGACTGCACATGCGACGTACTCTCATCTCCTCCGGCGCGCTCGTCGCGGCCGTGACAGGCTCCCTCGTGCTGGCCCCCGCCGCCTTCGCCTCCGAAGGCCCCAAGGGCGACAACGGCACGGTCAAGATCCACGACGCGAACACCGACGAGGAAATCAAGGCCAACGAGCCGAAGGTCTGCACGTTCTACCTCGACGCCTTCCACTTCGACGCGCAGCAGAAGGCGACCTGGCGCATCGAGGCCTGGTCGAACAACGACCAGGAGAAGGGCACCGAGGTCAAGGACGGCTCCCTGACTCTCGACGCCGAGGGCCACGGGCGCACCGAGGACCTGACCCTCGCCGACGGCCAGTACAAGCTGTTCTGGAACTTCGAGGGCGAGAACGGCAAGGCCAAGCACAAGGTCTTCAAGGTCGACTGCCCGGACGAGACGCCCGGCACCGAGACCCCCGGCACGGAGACCCCGGGTACGGAGACACCCGGCACGGAGACACCCGGCACGGAGACACCCGGCACGGAGACCCCGGGTACCGAGTCCCCGGCTCCCTCCGAGACGACGCCCGGCGGTACCGAGTCCCCGGCTCCGTCCGAGACCCCGTCCGTGACCGCCCCGGCCGGCGAGACCGCCGGCACCGACGGCACCGACACCAAGGGTGAGGGCGACCTCGCCGAGACCGGCTCCAGCGCCCCCGTCGGCGTCCTCGCCGCCGTCGCCGTGGCCCTCGCGGGTGCCGGCGCGTTCCTGGTGACCCGCCGCCGCAAGGCGCAGCAGCACTGACGTACCCCGTACGCATGACTGTGCCCCCGTCGGATTCCGGCGGGGGCACAGTCATGGACAGGGGTCGGATCAGCCGGTGTTGCGCAGGCCCGCCGCGACACCGTTCACCGTGAGGAGCAGGGCCCGTGCGAGCAGCGGGTCCGGGTCCTCGCCGCGCTCGGCGGCCGCGCGCTGGCGGGCGAGGAGGGCGACCTGGAGGTAGGAGATCGGGTCCAGGTAGGCGTCGCGGATCGCGAAGGTCTGCTGGAGGACCGGGTTGGAGTCGAGCAGCGTCTCGCCGCCGGTGATCTTGAGGACCTCGGCGACCGTCAGCGCGTGCTCGGCCTCGATGGCCTCGAAGACGTGCTTCAGCTCGTCGGGGACGAGGGTGTCGACGTAGTGACGGGCGATCCGCAGGTCGGTCTTCGCGAGCGTCATCTCGACGTTGGCGAGGAAGTTGCGGAAGAAGTGCCACTTCCCGTACATCTCGCCGAGGACCGCGTCGAGACCGGCCTCGCGCAGGGCCTTGAGGCCCGAGCCGACGCCGAACCAGCCGGGGACGATCTGGCGGGACTGCGTCCAGCCGAAGACCCACGGGATGGCGCGCAGTCCGTCGAGACCGGCACCCGAGTCGGGGCGGCGCGACGGGCGGGAGCCCAGGTGGAGGTCGGCGAGCTGGTCGACCGGGGTGGCCGCGAAGAAGTACGCGGGCAGGTCCGGGTCCTCGACCAGCTTGCGGTACGCGGTGTGGGCGGCGTCCGAGACGGTGTCCATGGCCGCGTCCCAGCGGGCGAGGGCCTCGTCGGACTGGCGCGGGGAGGTGTGGAGGGCGGAGGCCTGGAGGGTGGCGGCGACCGTCAGCTCCAGGTTCTCCCTCGCGAGGGACGGGATCAGGTACTTGTCGGAGATGACCTCGCCCTGCTCGGTCACCTTGATCTCGCCCTCCAGCGTGCCCCAGGGCTGCGCGAGGATCGCGGTGTGCGAGGGGCCGCCGCCGCGGCCGACGGTGCCGCCGCGGCCGTGGAAGAGGCGGAGCCGTACGCCGTAGCGGTGGGCGACGTCGCGGAGCCTGCGCTGGGCGCGGTGGATCTCCCACTGGGAGGTGGTGATGCCGCCGAACTTGGAGGAGTCCGAGTAGCCGAGCATGACCTCCTGGACGTCGCCGCGGAGCGAGACGAGGCGCCGGTAGGAGGGATCGGCCAGCATGTCGTTGAGGATGACGTCGGCGGCCTTGAGCTCGTCGGTGGTCTCCAGGAGCGGCACGATGCCGATCTTGGCCCAGCCGGCGTGCAGGTCGATCAGACCGGCCTCGCGGGCGAGGACGGCCGCGGCGAAGACGTCGTCGGCGCCCTGGCACATCGAGATGATGTACGACTCGATGACCTCGGGGCCGAAGCGCTCGAAGGCCTGCTTGATGGTGTGGAAGACGCCGAGGGTCTTCTCGCCGGCGGCGTCCAGCGGGGCCGGGGTCGGGGCGAGCGGGCGGCGCGAGCGCAGCTCCTTGGCGAGCAGCTTCTGCCGGTAGTCGCGCGGCATGTCCGCGTACCGCCAGGACTCCTCGCCGAGGCGGTCGAAGAGCTGGCCGAGGGCGTGGTGGTGCGCGTCGGCGTGCTCGCGGACGTCCATGGTGGCGAGCTGGAGGCCGAAGGCCGAGAGGGTGCGGATGGTGCGGTCCATCCGGCCGTCGGCGAAGAGGCCGCCGCGGTGCTCGCGCAGCGAGGTCTGCACGAGGGTGAGGTCGTGGATCAGCTCGGCGGTGCCGAGGTAGTCGCGGCCGTCCTGGTGCGGGGTGCCGGAGGCGAGGCGCTCGCGGGTGTTGACGAGCTTCTGCCGGATGCAGGTGGCCTTGAGCCGGTACGGCTCCTCGGCGTTGAGGCGCTTGTAGCGGGGGCTGATCTCCGGGAGGAGCTCCAGGTCGCGCTGGAGGGAGTCCAGGAGTTCCTGGGTGGCTCCGGTGTAGCGGATGGAGTTGGAGAGGAGCCCGCGCAGGAAGTCGACGAGTTCGAGGGCGTCGGTGATCCCGTGCTCGTGCTGGAGGATCAGGACGTCCCAGGTCACCTGCGGGGTGACGTTGGGGTTGCCGTCGCGGTCGCCGCCGATCCAGGTGCCGAAGGTCAGCGGGCGCGTGCCGGCGGGCAGCTCGACGCCGACGCGCTCCAGCTCGGCGGCGAGGTCCTCCAGGACGTCGCCGACGGCGTTGGCGTGCAGCTCGTCGAGGTAGTAGATGGCGTTGCGGGCCTCGTCGGCGGGCTCGGGCCGGACGACCCGGAGCTCGTCGGTCTGCCAGATGAGGTCGATGTTCTCGGCGAGCCGCAGGTCGTGGCGGCGCCGGTCGGCCTCGATGACCGGGGTCTCCAGGAGGGCGGCGATCCGGCGCAGCTTGTTGAGGACGGAGCGGCGGGCGGCCTCGGTGGGGTGCGCGGTGAAGACCGGGCGCACGTTGAGGTTCTTGACCGTCTCGCGGACGTGCTCGGGGTCGCCGTCCTTGAGCATGTCGGCGGTGCGGGCGAGGAGGCCGCCCTCGGCGGCGCGCTTCTCGCGCATCTCGCGGCCGCGGTGGACCTGCTCGGTGACGTTCGCCAGGTGGAAGTAGGTGGAGAAGGCGCGCACCAGCTTGGCGGCGGTCTCCAGTTCGACGCCACGGAGCAGCTCGGCGGCTGCCTCGCCGTTCTCGCGGGTGAGGCTGCGGACCTGCTCGACGAGGTCGAGGAGCTCGTGGCCCTCCTGCCGGACGAGGGTCTCGCCCAGCAGATCGCCCAGTCGGCGGATGTCGGCGCGCAGCTCGGCGCTGGCGGTGGGGGTCTGGTCGGCACTGCTCACAGGTGCGGCTCCTTGCAGTGTTTGAGCACGTCTGGAGGGGTACTGGAGGCTTGCGGACCGCGCTGTCCGACGCACCCAGGATAGGTGTCCGCCGTGGCGGCGTGGCCAACGCCCCTCTCGTGCCCTCTTGCCGCGCGTCACGGCGCTGCCATACTTACGACGCCGTAGGTTACGGAGGCGTAGCCACGGCGTAGGTTTCCGCTTCTTCGTCGACCTTTCACCCTCACCCTCATCCCCAGGGGACACCCATGACCATCAGCTCCGAGGTGACCTCGGCGCCCGAGGCGTCCGACGCCGCCACGGCCCTGCCCTCCGCCACGCTGGGCGGGGACAGCAAGGGTTCGATCGAGCAGATCACCCTGGCCCTGTTCATCACGGTGCCGTTCGTGGCGCTGCTCGCGGCGGTGCCGCTGGCCTGGGGCTGGGGGGTGAGCTGGCTGGATCTCGGGCTGATGGTGGCGATGTACTACATCGGCTGCCACGGGATCACGATCGGTTTCCACCGTTACTTCACGCACGGTTCCTTCAAGGCGAAGCGGCCGCTGCGGATCGCGCTCGCGATCATGGGGTCGCTGGCCGTGGAGGGTCCGCTGGTGCGCTGGGTGGCGGACCACCGCAAGCACCACAAGTTCTCGGACGCGGAGGGCGACCCGCATTCGCCGTGGCGTTTCGGGGAGACGGTCCCGGCGCTGATGAAGGGCCTGTGGTGGGCGCACATCGGCTGGATGTTCGACGAGGAGCGGACGCCGCAGCACAAGTACGCCCCGGACCTGATCAAGGACCCGGCGATTCGGGGGATCTCCCGCCACTTCCTCTCCTTCACGATCCTGTCCCTGGCGATCCCGCCGCTGGTGGGCGGCCTGGTGACGATGTCGTGGTGGGGCGCGTTCACCGCGTTCTTCTGGGGCTCGCTGATCCGGGTGGCGCTGCTGCACCACGTGACCTGGTCGATCAACTCGATCTGCCACGCGGTGGGCAAGCGTCCCTTCAAGTCGCGTGACCGCTCGGGCAACGTGTGGTGGCTCGCGGTGCTGTCCTGCGGCGAGTCCTGGCACAACCTGCACCACGCGGACCCGACCTCGGCCCGGCACGGGGTGCTGCGCGGCCAGGTCGACTCCAGCGCGCGGCTGATCCGCTGGTTCGAGCTGGCGGGCTGGGCGTCGGACGTGCGCTGGCCGGCGAAGGAGCGCATCGAAGCCCGGCGGCAGAACCCGTCCGCAGAAGCGGCATGATGGAAGACGTGGCGATCGACGGCAGTTCCAGTGGTACCGGCAGCACCGACAACGGCAGCGGCGAGCGGAAGCCCCAGCGTGGCCGCCGGGTGAGGATGACGGGCGCGGAGCGCCGGGAACAGCTCCTCGACATCGGCCGCACGCTGTTCGCCGAGAAGGGCTTCGAGGGCACGTCGGTGGAGGAGATCGCGGCGAAGGCCGGGGTCTCCAAGCCGGTGGTGTACGAGCACTTCGGCGGCAAGGAGGGGCTGTACGCGGTCGTCGTCGACCGGGAGATGCGGCAGCTCCTGGAAGGGGTGACGGGCGCGCTGACCGCGGGCCACCCGCGGGAGCTCCTGGAGCAGGCGGCGTTCGCGCTGCTCGACTACATCGAGAAGTACACGGACGGCTTCCGGATCCTGGTGCGGGATTCGCCGGTGGCGCAGTCGACGGGCACGTTCGCCTCGCTGATCAGCGACATCGCCACGCAGGTCGAGGACATCCTCGGGATGGAGTTCAAGAACCGCGGCTTCGACCCGAAGCTGGCCCCGCTGTACGCGCAGGCGCTGGTGGGCAGTGTGGCGCTGACGGGCCAGTGGTGGCTGGACGTGCGCAAGCCGGACAAGGCGGAGGTCGCGGCGCACCTGGTGAACCTGGCGTGGCACGGCCTCGACGGTCTGGAGCAGAAGCCGCGGTTGATAGGGCATCGCAAGAACTGAACCGGAAAGTTCGATTCCGGCGCTTTCACTGAGTAAAGCTCTGGCGTAGGGCGCCCCCGTGGGTAGAATCGCGTTCAACATCCGGGGGGGTGTTCCGACCTTCGAGCGAAGCCGTCTCCGCACGCCCACCGGCCTGCGCTGACGCCGTTCGATGCCTGTACGAGCCCCCCTGTTTGGTTCCTTCGAACCTCTGATTCCCTGGGGGGATCTTCTTGTTCTTCCTGCGCTCCAAGCGTGCCGGCCGGGTCACCGCCTGCACCGCTCTCGCCCTCTCCGCGGGCATGCTCCTCACGAGCACGGCCTCCGCCGACACTCCGGCGCCGGTCCCTTCGGTCGAGAAGAAGGCGCCCGCCTTCACCCCGCCGAAGCTGACCCTTCCGAAGCAGGACGGCGCCCGCGCGGGCATCGCCGCTGCCGAGGCCACCTCCCCGCTGCTCTCCGACCTGGACGGGGACGGCATCGAGGACCTCATCTTCCGGGGCTTGGACGGCCAGCTCTACTCGGACCTGTCCCAGGACCCCTTCGAGCTGTTCCGCGTCGACGACGTCGCGAAGGACGTCATCCCGATCGGCAACCAGGGCGGCGAGCCCCAGCCCGAGGTGCTCGTCCTCTCCGAGAACGGCACCCTGACGCTGTACAAGGACGCCGACGCGACGGGCACGCCGTACGAGGACGTCGTGGGCGGCGGCTGGCAGACCTACAACAAGATCGTCTCGCCCGGTGACGTGAACGGCGACGGCCGGGCCGACGTGATCGCCCGCACCCAGGACGGCGCGCTCTACCTGTACCTGGCCACCGGCAACCTGTCCGCGCCGCTCGGCACCCGGATCAGCGTCGGCGGCGGCTGGAACGCCTACGACCAGCTCGTGGGCCTCGGCGACGGCAACGGTGACGGTCGCGCCGACCTGTACGCCCGCGACACCGCCGGCACGCTGTGGTGGTACGCCGGCACGGGCGACAAGACCAAGCCGTTCGGCGTCCGCAAGGCCATCGGCGGTGGCTGGAACGCCTACAACCAGATCCTGCCCGTCGGCGGCGGCGATCTGTTGGCCCGGGACAACACGGGCACGGCCTTCTACTACCCCGCCAACGGCAACGGCACCCTGGGCGGGCGCCAGCAGGCCGGTGCCGTGGGTGACTGGGCGGGCATCGCGCAGTTCGCCAACTCCGGCAGCATCCCGTACACCGGCAAGGAGGGTGTCATGGCGGGCACCTCCGGCGGGTCGCTGTACTGGTACGGCAACACCACCACCGGCAAGCTGGGCGCGCGCCAGATGCTCGACGAGGCGGGTAGCTGGGCCGGGCTGAAGTACTCGCACCTGTCCTCGCTGAACTCGGACGGCTACTCCGACCTCGCCATCGTCTTCGACGACGGCGAGCTCTGGGTCGAAGGCAACCCCATCGGCTACGGCTGGGGCGCCTACGACACCCTCGTGGGCCCCGGCGACCTGAGCGGCGACGGCAAGGCCGACCTGCTCGCCCGGGACCGTTCCGGTGTCCTCTACCTGTACCGCGGCAACGGCAAGGGCGACGCCCTCTCCAGCCGCGTCCGCGTGGGCAGCGGCTGGGGCGCGTACAACAAGATCCTCGGCGCCGGCGACTACACCGGCGACGGTCGGACCGACCTGCTGGCCCGCACCACGGGCGGCGTCCTGTACCTGTACCCGGGCACCGGCAACGGCACCACGCCGTTCAAGACGCGCGTGGAGATCGGCGGCGGCTGGAACACGTACAAGCAGCTGGTCGCCCCCGGCGACCTGAACGCCGACGGCAAGGCCGACCTGCTCGGTGTGACCTCGGGCGGCGACCTGTACCGCTACCTGAACACCAGCCCGTCGAAGTTCTCGACGCGCCTCAACATCGGCCACGGCTTCCAGGCCTACAACACCATGTCGTAATCAGCCTCTCCGTTCTCCGGCGACCCGCATCGGTGTTCCGGTGCGGGTCGTCTCATCCCTGGGGGGATTCCTTGCGTTCCGCATTCTTCGGGCGTGCCCGCCGTGTCACCACGTGCACCGCGCTCGCCCTGTCCGCCGGCATGGTGCTGGCCTCGCCCGCCGTGGCCGTGGCCGAGTCCGGCCCCCGGCCCGTCGTGGAGCGGCCGCAGACCGCCGACACGTCGACGCCGACGCTGGACATGTCGCAGCCGGCCGTGGAGCCGGGCACGGCCCGCGCCGCCGCGGCGGCGGCCGTCGTGCGGCCCCGCTTCGACGTGACCGGGGACGGCAAGACCGATCTGGTCCACCGCAGGTGGACCGGCTGGACGTTCGTCGCGCCGTCCAACGGCGCGGCCGCCACCGTGTTCGAGACCGCGGGCTCCTCGCTGGGCTTCGACCTCGTTCCGCTCGGCGACCAGAACGGCACGGGCAAGCCCGAGCTGCTCTCGCGCTCCGAGGACGGCGTGCTCCGGCTGTACTCGGAGTCGACCGCGACCGGCGGTTCGATCACCTGGTCGGGCAAGGGCTGGACCCTCTACAACAAGGTCTTCTCGCCCGGTGACATCAGCGGTGACGGCAAGGCCGACCTGCTGGCCCGTCAGCACAACGGCGACCTCTACTACTACCGCTGGACCGGCACGGCGACGGCGCCGTTCGCCGGCCGCGTGAAGATCGGCCCCGGCTGGGGCGTCTACGACCAGCTCGTGGGCATCGGCGACAACAGCGGCGACGGCCGCGGTGACGTCGTGGCCCGCACCACGGACGGCCGGCTGTTCTTCTACGGCAGCACCGGCGTCCCGTCCTCGCCGTTCAAGCCCCGCAGGGAGCTCGGCAAGGGCTGGAACACGTACAACCAGCTCCTCGCCCCCGACGACCGCAACGGCGACGGCAAGGCCGACCTGCTCGCCCGTGACGGCGCCGGCTCCCTCTGGGCCTACAGCGGTCTCGGCAACGGCTCGTACTCGGCGCCGCTGAAACTCTCCGGCAGCTGGGTCGACGTCGACCAGTTCGGCGCGGCGGGCAACATTCCCACGAACGGCAAGCGCGGGTTCCTCGCCCGTGACAAGGCCGGGACGCTCTTCGAGTACCGCCACCGGAACAGCGGCAAGCTCGGCGCCCGCCAGCAGGCGAGCGCCACCGGCGTCTTCGCCGGGGCGAACATCTCGTTCGTCTCCGCGTTGGACCCGGGCCCGCTCGCCGACTTCCTGGACGTCTACCAAGGCCGCCTGACCAGCAACGGCGAGACCGACCTCGGCGGCGGCTGGCAGATCTACAACCTCATCGCCGGCCCCGGTGACCTGACCGGCGACGGCAAGGCCGACCTGGTGGCCCGGGACCGTTCCGGAGTCCTCTACCTGTACCCCGGCAACGGCAAGGGCACGGCTGTGGGCTCCCGGATCCGGGTCGGTGACGGCTGGAGCGCGTACAACCGCGTCCTGGGCGCGGGCGACTTCTCGGGCGACGGCCGGGATGACCTGCTGGCCCGCGACGGCGCCGGCACCCTCTGGCTGTACCGGGGCACGGGTTCCGCGACCACGCCGTTCGCCAAGCGCGTCAACCTCGGCCGCGGCTGGGGCACCTACAACAAGCTGGTGGCGCCCGGCGACATGAGCGGCGACGGCAAGGCCGACCTGCTGGCGGTGAACTCCGCGGGTGACCTGTACCGGTACCTGGGCACGGGCACCGGCGCCACCCTCACCCCCCGGGTGAAGATCGGCTACGGCTACCAGACGTACGACAGCCTGTACTAGTCCGGTCCGTCCGCACAGGACACGGGCGCCCCGCACCGGCTCTTCGGTGCGGGGCGCCCGTGGTTAAGCGCCCGTGCGTCAAGGCGCTCACGCCGGCTTGCGGGCGACGGCGAAGACGCGGCGGAAGGGGAAGACCGTGCCGTGCGGGCCCGGCGGGTAGACCTGGCGGAGCCGGGCGCGGTACTGCGCGAGGAACGCGTCGACCGCCGCCTGGTCGTCGCCCAGGGTCGTGAGGACGGGCCGCAGCGCCGTGCCCATCACCCAGTCGAGGACGGGGTCCTCGCCCTGGAGGAGCCGGCAGTACGTGGTCTCCCAGACGTCGGTCTCGCAGCCGAGGTCGGTGAGCCGGGTGAGGTACTCGGCCGCGTCGAGGATGTGGACGAAGCGGCGGCCCTGGTCGCCGAGGCGGGAGCGCCACTCGGGGGTGTCGCAGAGTTCGCCGAGCAGGGCGTGGCTGGGCGAGGTGAAGTTGGCGGGGACCTGGAAGGCGAGGGTGCCGCCGGGGCGGAGGCCGTCGATCCACACGGCGAAGGACTCGGGGTGGTTGGGAACCCACTGGAGGGCCGCGCTGGAGACGATCAGGTCGTACGGCTCGGCCGGGGTCCAGTGCGCGGCGTCGGCGGGCCTGAAGTCGAGCCAGCCGCCGCCCCGGGTGGTGCCGGACCAGTCCTTCTCGGCGCGTTCCAGCATGTCGGGTGAGAGGTCGAAGCCGGTGATGTGGGCGTCGGCCCAGTGGTCGGCGAGGAGCGCCGTCATGTTCCCGGGGCCGCAGCCGAGGTCGGCGATGCGGGCCGGCCTGCCCTGGGCCGGGAGGCGTGGTATTCGGGCGAGCATGTCGAGGAAGGGCCGGGTGCGGTGGCCGGAGTGACGGAGGTACTGCTGCGGATCCCAGGTTGGTGCGGTGGATTCCACGGAATGCATGTTCGAAGCCCCCTTGCTGGAACGAGTTACCGAAGCGGAATGGTGTTCCGGCCCGGTCCCTTCCCCGCACGCCGGTGAAATATATCTCGTAACCAAGATTCTCGATATCGAGAAACTCGAACACAAGAGACTTTATGTCAACAGACCCTCTACACTGATCGCCATGGAGGACGAGGTCGACCGACTGGTCGCAGCATGGCGCCGCGAGCGCCCCGACCTCGACGTGGAACCGCTCGAGGTGCTCAGCCGCGTCTCGCGGCTCGCCCGGCACCTCGACCGCGCCCGTCGGCTCGCCTTCTCCGAGCACCAGCTGGAGCCCTGGGAGTTCGACGTCCTCACCTCGCTCCGCCGGGCCGGCGCGCCCTACCAGCTCTCCCCCGGCCAGCTCCTGACGCAGACTCTGGTCACCTCGGGCACCATGACCAACCGCATCGACCGGCTCACCAAGAAGGGCCTGGTCGAGCGGCTCCCCGACCCCAGCGACCGGCGCGGGGTCCTCGTCCGGCTCACCCCCGAGGGCCGCGACCGCGCCGACGAGGCGCTCGCCGGGCTCCTCGCCCAGGAGCGCGCCATCCTGGCCCAGCTCTCCCGCGCCCAGCGCGGCGAACTGGCCGCGTTGCTACGCCGGCTGACCGCCCCGTTCGACAACGTCCCCGGGTAGCGCCTGAGCCGGCAGGACCTGAGCGGGTAGCCCCTCCGGGTCCAGCGGTGCCGGGCCTACGCCCGCGCGGCGGGCCAGTGCCACCGCCGCCAGGGTCGAGTGGACCCCCAGCTTCCCCAGCACGTTCTGCATATGTGTACGGACGGTGTGCGGGGAGAGGAAGAGCCGCTCGGCGACCGCCTTGCGACCCAGGCCCGCGACCATGCAGCGCAGCACCTCCCGCTCGCGGGGGGTCAGCGCCTCCACGAGCCGCTCGCTGTCCGTGCGGTGCTTGCGGGCCGCCGTCAGCTCCCGCAGTACCCCGGTGAGCAGCGCGGGCGGCAGATGCGTCTCGTCCCGCAACACCCCCCGGACCACCGCGAGGAGGCGCTGGAGCGAGCAGTCCTTCGCCACCCATCCCGAGGCCCCGGCCTGGAGGGCGAGCGCCGCCCTGCGCGGGTCGTCCTTCTCGGCGAGGACGACGGTACGGACGGCGGGCTGGGCCCGGCGCACGCCCGCGACCAGGGAGATCCCGTCGACCACCGACTCCCCGTGGTCCGGCACCGCGCGCGCGGCGGCGGCCGCCGCGGGACCCGCGCCCAGCTCGGCGTCGACGAGCAGCACATCGAACCTGCGCCCCTCCGCGACCCCGCGGTCCAGGCAGCGCAAGGCGGCCGGGCCGCTGCCCGCGGCGGAGACGTCGACGTCGGGCTCCGCCGCGAGAGCGGCGGCGAGCGACTCGGCGAAGATGCGGTGGTCGTCCACCACCAGGACCCGGATACGTGCCACGGACACCCCCAAGTGTCGAGGAACGGACCGGCGCGGGCACGGCGCCGGAGGCGGGTCCGTCCGTTGCACGGCCGCCGCCGTGCGTTGACTACCCCGCTTGCGGCGCCGTACCCGGCAGGTCTCGACCCCTGAACAGCACCGGCCCCCACCGGCGCTGCCCCTCAGGGTAGGGGCGGGGCGCCGCGGCGGGGGCCGTTTGGCGGAACTGTGCGAAGTCGTCCGTACATATGGCCGGATCGCCCGTACGTACGGCCGGGTTCAGAGCCTGCGCGCGCCCTCCGCGGGGACGGCCGGGAAGATCCCGGGGGCCGCGTACCCGGCCTCCGCGAAGGCCTTCCCGACGGCGGCGGCGACCTCCTCCGCCCGGTCGGACTCGACGAGGACGACGGCCGAGCCGCCGAAGCCGCCGCCTGTCATACGGGCGCCGAGCGCCCCGGCCGCGTTCGCCGCCTCGACGACGAGGTCCAGCTCGGGGCAGGAGACGCGCAGGTCGTCCCGGAGGGAGGCGTGGCCCTCGGTGAGGACCGGACCGACGGCCCGGGGGTCCCCGGCGTCGAGGAGCGCGATCACGCGCTCCACCCGGGCGTTGTCCGTGACGACGTGGCGGACATAGCGCAGAACCGTCTCGTCGCTCAGGAGTGCGAGGGATTCGGGTAGGTGCGCGGCGCTCACATCGCGCAGGGCCCGCACGCCGAGCGCCCGCGCACCCGCTTCACAACCGGCGCGCCGCTCCGCGTACGCGCCGTCCCCGAGCGCGTGCTTCACGCGGGTGTCGACGACGAGCAGCCGCAGCCCCTCGCGGGCCAGGTCGAAGGGGACCTGACGGTACGAGAGGTCCCGGGTGTCCAGATGGAGGGCGTGCCCCTCTTCCGCGCAGGCGGAGGCCATCTGGTCCATGACGCCGCAGGGGACGCCGACGAAGGCGTTCTCCGCGCGCTGGGCGAGCCGGGCGAGCTCGGGCCGGGAGAGCCCGAGGCCGAAGAGGTCGTTCAGGGCGAGCGCCGTGACGACCTCCAGGGCCGCCGAGGAGGAGAGCCCCGCGCCCGTCGGCACGGTCGAGGCGAGGTGGACGTCCGCGCCCGTCACCGGGTGCCCGGCCTCCCGCAGTGCCCAGACGACACCGGCCGGGTAGGCCGCCCAGCCGCCGCCGGAGAGCGGCCGCAGGTCCTCGACCGCCAGCTGGACGATCCCGCCGTCGATGTCGGCGGAGTGCAGGCGGAGGATGCCGTCGTCCCGGCGGGAGACGGCGGCGACGGCGGTGTGCGGCAGCGCGAGCGGCAGCACGAAGCCGTCGTTGAAGTCGGTGTACTCACCGATGAGGTTGACCCGCCCCGGGGCGGCCCACACCCCGTCGGGGGCGGCGCCGTACAGCGCCTCGAAGCCGGCGGCGACGCTCATGAACGCCCCTCCCCCGCGCGGTGCCGGGCGAAGGCCCAGGCGTCGGCGACGACGTCCGCCAGGTCCGGGCGGGACGGCGTCCAGCCGAGCCGGTCGCGGGCGGCCGCGGCGGAGGCGACCAGGGCCGCCGGGTCGCCGGGACGGCGGGCGGCGGTGACCTCCGGGATCGGGTGGCCGGTGACCTTCCGTACGGTCTCGACGACCTCGCGGACGGAGAAGCCGTTGCCGTTGCCGAGGTTGCAGACGAGGTGCTCGCCCGCCGTCACCTCGCCGGCGGTCATCGCGTCGAGCGCCAGGACGTGGGCCTCGGCGAGGTCGGCGACGTGGATGTAGTCGCGGACGCAGGTGCCGTCCGCGGTCGGGTAGTCCTCGCCGTACACGGAGATGGCCTCGCGCTCGCCCAGGGCGACCTGGAGGACGAGCGGGATCAGGTGCGACTCGGGCGCGTGGCGCTCGCCGAGCGCGCCGTACGCCCCGGCCACGTTGAAGTAGCGCAGCGAGACGGCGGCCAGGCCGTGCGCGGCGCACTCCCCGCCGATCATGTGGTCGACGGCCAGCTTGCTCGCCCCGTACGGGCTGGTGGGCGCGGTCGGCGCGGTCTCGGTGATCGGGACGGACTCGGGCTCGCCGTAGGTCGCGGCGGTGGACGAGAAGACGAGCTTGCGGACCCCGGCCGCGCGCATGGCGGCGAGCAGGGCCATGGTGCCGCCGACGTTGTTCTCCCAGTACTTCTCGGGCTTGGCGACGGACTCGCCGACCTGGGAGAAGGCGGCGAAGTGCAGGACGCCGTCGTAGCCGGAGTCCAGCCACCGCGCGGCGTCCTGGATGCGGCCCTCGATGAACTCGGCGCCTTCCGGGACGCCTTCGGCGAAGCCGGTGGAGAGGTCGTCGAGGACGGTGACGCGGTGGCCCCGCTCCAGGAGGTGGGCGGCGACGACGCTGCCCACGTACCCGGCCCCTCCCGTCACCAGGTACTTCTTCGCGGTCGTGGTCATGCGGTGGCCACCTCTCGGATGCGTCGGGCCGCGTCCTCCGGCCGTACGTCGTTCATGAACGCGCCCATGCCGGACTCGGTGCCCGCGAGGAACTTCAGCTTGCCAGAGGCCCGTCGGACGGTGAAAAGCTCCAGGTGCAGTCCGAAGTCCTCGCGCCGCTCGCCCGTGAACGGCGCCTGGTGCCAGGCGGCGATGTAGGGCGTCGGCGGCTCGTCCGGGCCGAAGAGCCGGTCGAAGCGCCTCAAGAGTTCCAGGTAGACCTGTGCGAACTCTGTGCGGGCGGCCTCGTCGAGCGCGAGCAGGTCGGGCACCCGGCGCGTGGGGTACAGGTGCACCTCGTACGGCCAGTGGGCCGCGTACGGCACGAAGGCGATCCAGTGCTCGGTCTCCAGGACGACCCGCTCGCCGTCGGTCCGCTCGCGGGCGACGACGTCGTCGAAGAGGTTCCGTCCGGTCGCCGCCCGGTGCTCGTCGAGCCGGCTCCGCATCCGGGCCGTGCGGGGCGTGACGTACGGGAAGGCGTAGATCTGGCCGTGCGAGTGGGGCAGGGTGACGCCGATCTCCTGGCCGCGGTTCTCGAAGCAGTAGACCTGCTCGATGCCGGGCAGCGCGGAGAGTTCGGCGGTCCGGTCGGTCCAGGCGTCGAGGACGAGCCGGGCCTGCTCCTCGGTGAGGTCGGCGAAGGAGGCGGTGTGGTCCTCGGTGAAGCAGACGACCTCGCAGCGGCCGAAGCCGCCGGAGAGGGAGGGGAAGCGGTTCTCGAAGACCGCCACCTCGTAGCCCGCGGCGGGGATCTCGCTCTCGCGCCCGTCCCGGCCGGGGCAGAGCGGGCAGGCGTCCGCCGGCGGCTGGTAGGTGCGGGCCTGGCGGTGCGAGGCGACGGCGACGGGGTCGCCGGTGAGCTCGTCGTACCGGATCTCGGAGCGGGAGACGACGGGGGTGAGGGGGCGCGGGTCGACGGCGTCGCGGACGGCGTCGTCGCGCGAGTCGTAGTAGATGAGCTCGCGCCCGTCGGCGAGCGTGGTGACGGTCTTCTTCACGGGGGTGCCCTCCGGGCGGGATCAAACAGAACCACGCACAAAGAATCACATTCGCACATCACCGTCAATGCCGAAGCCGTCCGCCCGCGCACACGGACGGACGGACACCTGATCGAAGGATTACGAGAACGTGCCGCGCTGCGTCGGCACCGCCCGGTCGAGGAGCCCCGTGCGGGCCGCGAGCGCCGCCGCCTCCAGACGCGAACCGACGCCCAGCTTCATCAGGACCCGCTGCACATGCGTCCGCGCCGTGCTCGGCGCGATCCGCATGCCCGCCGCGATCAGCCGGGTGTCCTCCCCCTCCGCGACCCGGACGAGGACCTCCACCTCCCGCTGGGTGAGCAGCCGCAGCAGCCGCTGGCCCTCGTCGTCCTGCCGCACCGAGGGATTGAGCAGCTCCGCGAAGGCCGCTTGGAGCAGCTGCGGCGCCACCGCCGCCTCCCCCGCCCGGGCCTTCACGAGCGCCCGCTCGACGCCCTCGATGCGCTCGTCGTGCCGGACGTACCCCGAGGCCCCGGCCGCGAAGGCCGCCGCGATCCCGCGCGGCGACGGCACGGGACCCAGCACCACCACGGCCACCTGCGGCCGCTCCCGCTTGATCCGGGCGATCACGTCGAAGGCGCCCGGCTCGGCCGGGGCGGCGGTGCCCAGCAGGCACACCTCCGGCGCCCGGGCCACCACGAGCTCCGCCGCCCCGGCCACCGGCGCCGCCGCCGCGAGCACCCGGTGCCCGCGCAGCTTCAGCGCCGAGGCCAGCGCCTCGGCGAGCAGTCGGTGGTCGTCGACCACCACGAGGCGTACGCCCATCCCGGTCATCCCCCATCCTCCGGGCCCACCGTCACCCGGCAGGCCAGACCCGGCAAGGTACACGCTCCCCACCCCATGTCGACCCAACCCCGTTTCCCTGGCTCCTCGGTCTCGGGCCGAGCAGACGAAACGGGCCCCTCCGGCATACCGGAGGGGCCCGCTTCTGTATGTGTCCGCGGCTGTCAGCCCTTGGCGCGGTACGAGACGGCGAGGTACTCCCCGGTGGCCGAGGAGCCGCCGTCGCGGGTCTTGCTGACGTACGTCTTCGAGACGAAGAACCGGCCGTCGGCGTAGAGGTACTCGCTGCCGGTCACGCCGAAGCTCCGCTCGGTCTCCCGCGTCGTCTTCTCCGACGGGTTCTCCAGGAGGACGGTCTCCTTCATCGTGCCGCCGTTGATGGACACGACCCGGCCGCCCTTGTCGTACGGGGGGACCTTGTACGCGATCAGGTCGCCGCCGTCCATGCGCAGCGGGACCAGCGTGTACGTGTCGCCCGCGTCCGCCTTCTCCGGCACCGTCCTGCCCGTGGCCAGGTCGAAGGCGATGATCTCGTTCGTCTCGTCCCCGTACTCGCCGGTGGAGCCCTCGTGCTCCTCGGTCGGTACGTAGAGCCGGCCGTTGCCGACGAGTGCCTGCGTGCAGGCCTCGACCTTGGTCGAACGGCAGCGGGCCCCGTACTGGTCGGCGTCCGCCGTGATCTTCGCCTTCAGCTTGCCGGTCTTCTCGTCGATCGAGAAGAAGTCCGAGATGCCGCTGCCGTCACCGGCGCTGTCGCCGACGTCGGCCGCGACGACCAGCGGCTTGGTGGAGACGACCGACGCGTACTTCACGCCGGTCGGCATCTTGTACTGCGAGAGCGGGGCGCCCGTGGTCGGGTTGAGGTTCTGGATCAGCACGTACTGGCTGTCGTACGGACCGCACTTGCGGACCGCGACGAGGCCCGCGCCGCCGCCGTAGCCCAGGTCGAAGCAGTTCTGGTCGTTGGCCTGCGGCTTCCAGCGCGGGTTGCCGTTGGCCGCGTCGAAGGCCGCGCCTCCGTCGGTGCCGCCGGCCGCGACCGTCTGCCCGCTGAGCGTGACCTCGCTGAACCGGGCCTTCGCGTCACCCGCGGAACCACCGGTGACGGAGCTCGTCCACAGCAGCTTCCCGGTGCCGAGGTCGACCATGCCGACCTCGGTGCAGGGCTGGTAGTAGCGCGGCGCCACCCGCTTGGTGGCCTCGAAGAGGATCGCCACCTTGTGGTCGGCGGTCATGTGCCGGGACGCGCCGCAGACCTGTCCGGTCAGCGGGAGCGTCCACAGGGCCGTGCCCTTGTCGCGGTCGTAGCCGACGACGGAGTTCACGCCGGTCTTCACGAACGCCTTGTCGGTGGCCCAGGAACCGGAGACGTCGGTGGTGTCGGGGACCTTCGGCAGACCGATGCGGAAGACCTCCTGCGCCTGGGTGACAGCCGGGGCCTTCTCCTTGCCGTCGCCCCCCAGGCCGTTCGCGCCGTCGGACCCGCCGGTCTGGCCGCCGGTGCCCTGGGAGGTGCCGGCGGAACTGACGGGGTTCTTGTCGTCGCCGCCGCTCTCGGAGTTGGCGTACCAGATGCCGGCGCCGACGATCAGGACGACGGCGACGGCCGCCGCGATCACGATCTGGAGCTGCGCCGACAGCTTCTTGCCGCCGGGCGCCACGGCCGGGACCGGGGCGGTCTGCGGGTAGCCGCCGTAGGGCTGCTGCGGCTGCGCCGGGTAGCCGTACGGCGGCGGGACCGGCTGCTGGCCCGGCTGCTGCGGGGGCGTCGGGTAGCCGTACGGGGACTGCTGCGGAGCCGTGGGCGGCTGCTGCTGATGCTGCGGGTAGCCGTAACCGGGCTCGGGCTGCGGGGCCGGCGGCTGCTGCGGGTAGCCGTACCCCGGCTCCGGCTGCTGGGCCGGGGGCTGCTGGGGGTAGCCGTAACCCGGCGGCTGTCCCCCTGGGCCTTGCGGCCCGGGTGCCCCCAGCGGGGGCGTGGGGGCGCCGAAGCCGCCCTGGGGATCCGGGGGCTGGTTCGGCGGGGGCGGGGGTGGCTGCGTCATCGGTCCGAATCCCTCACTTGCTGAACGCCATCATCGTCTTGACTTCCTTCTCTTCTTTGTCGTTCGTCGCGGAGACACGTCCGCTCGTGACGACGAAGGTGCCACTGCCGTAGGCGAACCCCGGGTCGTAGAAGCTGTTCTCGACCTCGGACGTCGAGGCCGGGTGCTGGAGCACGATCTTCGGCGCACCGCCGGTCGGGGCGATGGTCGCGACCGCGCCGCCCTTGTCGTACTTCGGGTCGACGTAGACCAGGACCTGCCCGCCGTCCATGCGCAGCGGGGTCATCTGCTGCTCGTCCGGCGCCTTGGAACGCCACTTGGGCTTGCCGGTCTTCAGGTCGAAGGCGACGACCTCGTTGGACTTGCCGTACGAGGTCTCGGTGGCCATGTAGAAGGTGTTGGCGTCGGCGGCGACTCCGGTGCAGCCCTGGAGGTTCTTGCCGAAGACGACGAAGCTGCCGCCGCAGGACGGGGCGAACTTGTCCTTGCCGCCCTGGATCTGCGAGCGGAGCTTGCCCTTGGCGTCGAGCGCGAAGATGGTCCACTTCTTCTGCTCGCGCTGGGTGGCGGAGACGACCAGCGGGTCGACCGAGTAGACCTTGTCGACCTCCCAGTTCGCCTCCAGCTGGAAGGTGTACTTGGGCTTGCCGGTGGCGGGGTTGACCTCGCCGACCGCCTGGATCTTCTTGGTCGTGCTGCCCGAGGGGCAGTCCATCGCGGCGATCAGCTTGCTGCCGCCCGCGTAGGCGAAGGGCTTGCAGCCGGAGGTCGCGCCCTTGAAGAGCTGCTTCCCGTCGGTGAGGGAGAAGCCGTAGGCGGTGCTGGAGCCGGCCGCGGTGACCGTGTTGCCGCTGATGGACAGGGTGTTGTCGGAGAAGGCGAAGAGACCGGTCGGCTTCGGGATGGACTTCTTCCAGCCCACCTTGCCGGTCTTGAGGTTCACCTGCTGGAGCCCGAGGCACTTGGCGCCGTCCTTGGCGCTGTCGTTGTGCCCGAAGACCATGAAGCCGCCGGTGGAGGGCTGCGGCGGGGCCGCGCACAGCTCGAACGGCACGTCGACGTGCCACTTCAGGGAGCCGTCGCTCAGGCTGTAGCCGTCGATGCTCTTGTACATCGCCTTGACGACGACGTCGCCGACGATCCACGGGCCCATGACGTCGGCGCCGTTGCGGGGCAGGTCGACGTTGTTCTTGAGCAGCCAGTTCACCTTCGCCTCGCCGGGCTTGCGGCCGGCGTTGAGGTCGTCGTCACCGCCCCGGCCGTCGCCCGAACCGTCGCCCTGGTCCACCGACTCGGTCGGCTTGGGGGCGCCGGTGGCCGAGGTCGAGGCGCTCGCGGTCGCGGTCGGCCCGGCGATCGGGTCCTTCTCGTCGTCCCCGCCGCCGACGACCGCCCAGGTCGTGACGGCGGCGACCAGGACGGCTCCGGCGGCCACGGCCGCGACGACACCGGTCCGGCCCTTGAGGCCACCGCCGGAGGCGGGCGGGGTGGGGGCGCCCTGGTACATGGGCTGCGTCGGGTAACCGCCGCCGTACTGGCCGGGCTGCTGGCCGTACGGACCCGGCTGCTGCGGCTGCTGGCCGTACTGGCCGGGCTGCTGCGGCTGCTGGCCGTACGGACCGGGCTGCTGCTGCGGGTAGCCGTACGGACCGGGCTGGGCCGGCTGACCGTACGGACCGGGCTGGGCCGGCTGACCGGGCTGCTGCGGGTATCCGTACCCGGGCTGCTGCGGCGGCTGCTGCGGCTGGCCGTACGGGCCGGGCTGGGCCGGCTGACCGGGCGCGCCGGCCTGCGGCGGCACCGGCGGTGCCTGCGGCGGGACCGGCGGCACGGGCGGCATGCCCTGGCCCGGGACCTGGTTCGGGTCCTGAGGGGCTCCGAAGCCCCCCGGCGGCTGGTTGCTGGGCGGCTGGGTCATCAGCGGTTCCCCCTTGACGTGAGCGGGTTTTCTTTCTACCACTCACGCGGCGGCGCAAAAGCGACCGGTCCGCCCCTTGTACCCAAGGGAGGACCGGCCCGTGATGCCCTTGTTATGCGTGCCGTCACCTGTCCCGTTACGCGTCCTCGGCCAGTTCGAGCCAGCGCATCTCCAACTCCTCGCGCTCCCCGACGAGTTCCCGGAGCTCCGCGTCGAGCTTCGCCACCTTCTCGAAATCGGTGGCGTTGTCGGCGATCTGCGTGTGCAGCTTCGCCTCCTTCTGGGAGACCTTGTCGAGCTGTCGCTCGACCTTCTGGAGCTCCTTCTTCGCGGCGCGCGCGTCGGCCGCGGAGACGCCGGCCTTCTGCGGCGCGGCCGCGGCGGCGGCGGGCGTCGGGACGGCCGCCTCGATCATCTTCCGGCGGCGCTCCAGGTACTCGTCGATGCCGCGCGGCAGCATGCGCAGGGTCTGGTCGCCGAGCAGCGCGAGCGTCTTGTCGGTGGTGCGCTCGATGAAGAACCGGTCGTGGGAGATGACGACCATGGAGCCCGGCCAGCCGTCGAGGAGGTCTTCCAGCTGCGTCAGGGTCTCGATGTCGAGGTCGTTGGTGGGCTCGTCGAGGAAGAGGACGTTCGGCTCGTCCATCAGCAGGCGCAGCAGCTGGAGGCGGCGGCGCTCACCGCCGGAGAGGTCGCCGACCGGCGTCCACTGCTTCTCCTTGGTGAAGCCGAACTGCTCGCAGAGCTGGCCGGCCGTCATCTCGCGGCCCTTGCCGAGGTCGACGCGGTCGCGGATCTGCTGGACGGCCTCCAGGACGCGCAGCGTGCCGGGGAGTTCGGTGACGTCCTGCGAGAGGTAGGCGAGGCGGACGGTCTTGCCGACGACGACCTTGCCGGCGGCGGGCTGCTGCTCGCCGTCGGAGACGGCGGCGTCGGCGAGGGCGCGCAGGAGTGAGGTCTTGCCCGCGCCGTTGACGCCGACGAGACCGATCCGGTCGCCGGGGCCCAGCTGCCAGGTGAGGTGCCGAAGGAGGGTCTTGGGACCGGCGGTGACGGTCACGTCCTCCAGGTCGAAGACCGTCTTGCCGAGGCGGGCGTTGGCGAACTTCATCAGCTCGCTGGTGTCGCGCGGCGGCGGCACGTCGGCGATGAGCTCGTTCGCGGCCTCGATGCGGTAGCGCGGCTTGGACGTACGGGCGGGGGCGCCGCGCCGCAGCCAGGCCAGCTCCTTGCGCATCAGGTTCTGCCGCTTCGTCTCCTCCGTGGCCGCGATGCGCTCGCGCTCGGCGCGGGCGAAGACGTAGTCGGAGTAGCCGCCCTCGTACTCGTGCACGTCACCGCGCTGCACGTCCCACATGCGGGTGCAGACCTGGTCGAGGAACCAGCGGTCGTGGGTGACGCAGACGAGCGCGGAGCGGCGCTCCTGGAGGTGCTTGGCGAGCCAGGCGATGCCCTCGACGTCGAGGTGGTTGGTGGGCTCGTCGAGGACGAGCATGTCCTGGTCGTCGATGAGGAGCTTGGCGAGCGCGATCCGGCGCCGCTCGCCACCGGAGAGCGGGCCGATGACGGTGTCGAGGCCCTGCTCGAAGCCGGGCAGGTCGAGCCCGCCGAAGAGCCCGGTGAGCACGTCGCGGATCTTGGCGCTGCCGGCCCACTCGTGGTCGGCCATGACGCCGATGACCTCGTGCCGGATGGTGGCCTTCGGGTCGAGCGAGTCGTGCTGCGTGAGCACGCCGAGCCGCAGCCCGCCGCTGTGCGTGACGCGGCCGGTGTCGGCCTCCTCCAGCTTGGCGAGCATCCGGATGAGGGTGGTCTTGCCGTCGCCGTTGCGCCCGACGACCCCGATCCGCTCCCCTTCGGAGACGCCGAGCGAGACCCCGTCGAGCAGGGCACGGGTGCCGTACACCTTGGTGACAGCCTCGACATTGACCAGGTTGACGGCCACGTTGACTCTTCCTGTACGGGGGATCGATCGACGTCCCAGGGTACGTCGCCGCGTACGCCACGCCGACGGGTGGCATCGGCAGTAGCATAAGGGGCATGAGCGAGCCCACTCAGAAGTACTCGATCAGCATGCCGCGCGACATCGCGGAGGCGGCACGGGCCCGCAGCGGGCCCTCGGGACTCTCCGCCTATGTCGCGGCCGCGGTCGCCCGGCAGATAGAGCGGGACGATCTCAACGAGCTCGTCTCGGTGGCCGAGGCCGAGCACGGACCCGTCACGGACGAGGAGATCCAGGCACGGCGCGAACAGCTGCGCCGGGCCCGCGAGCAGCAGAGCGACGCGAAGGCGACCGGGGCGAGCGCCGCGTGACCCGTACGGAGGCCGTCCCCGGCGGCACCCTGGTCCTCGACAGCGAGGGACTGGCCAAGGCCGTACTGCGTGACCGCGAGGTCACCACCTGGCTCGCGCTCGCCCGCGCCGACGACCTGCGCGTCGTGACGAGCGCCGCCACGCTGGTGGAGGTGATGCACCCGCGGATCAACCGCGCGGCCCTGGAATGGACCCTGTCCCGCCTCGTCATCGAGCCCGTGACGGACGCCGTCGCCCGCCGTGCGGCTGCGCTGCTGGCCGAGAACGGGCTGCACGGCCACACGTACGCCATCGACGCGATGGTCGCCGCGACGGCTCTCGCGGCGCCCGGTCCGGTCACCGTGCTCACCTCGGACCCGGAGGACCTGACGGTCCTCTGCGCCGGGCGGGCGACCGTCATCGCGATCTGAGGCGACGACCTCAGGAACCGTGCCCGGCCCGGCTCCGCCCCGCCCGCTCCACCAGCAGCCAGCCCGCGAGGGCGAGGCCGACGGCCGCCGGGGCCGTGACCGGGACGGCGATCAGGGTCGCCGAGTGGCCCGTCAGCAGGCCCGCGAAGCCCGTCATCGAGAGGCCGAGCACGCCGAGCAGCGCGAGGGTGATGCCGAGGGCCGCGGCGGGGCCGCCCGAGGCGGTCGGCGGCGCGGGCCGCGGCGGGGCCTCGAAGCGGCGGAACACGGCGACGAGCCCGGCGGTGAGGACGGCAGCCGCGGCGATCCTGAGCGGGACCTGCGCCCACCAGGCGCCGGACGCCGGCTCGGGCAGCGTGACGCCGAAGCCGAGCATCGCCCCGTACACGCCGAGCATCGCCGTCAGATGCCAGAGGAACGCGGTCATCGCGATCCCGTTGGCGGCGACCACCGCCCGCCACACCCCGGCCCGGGCGACGAGCCGCGCCCCCGGCCCCCTCAGCAGCTCCACCGCGCCGACCAGCCACAGGCCGTGGCAGAGCAGGGCGAGGGTCGGCGGGGCCATGTTCGAGACCTTCTCGCCGGGCATTCCCACCATCGACAGCGGATACGGGCCGAGGGCCACGAGCGCGGCGGCACCGACGAGGCCCGCACCGGCGAGCAGCGCCGGGCGGCGGATCATGCCGTCGGCGCGCAGGAAGCCGAGCTGGTGGACCGCCAGCCACACGAACGCGAAGTTCAGGAACTCGACGAACGGCACGTGGGCCGCGAACCGCAGCACGTCGACGGCGACCGCCCCGCCCGCGAGCGCGGCGAACGCGCCCCAGCCCCAGCGCTCGTGCAGCCGCAGCAGCGGCGGGGTGAAGGCGACCATCGCGAGGTAGATCCCGATGAACCAGAGCGGCTGGGTGACCAGACGCAGCGCGACCCCGGTGAGCCCGCCGTCGGCGCCGGCCAGTTGGAGGACGAGCGCGGCCGCGCCCCACACCGCGACGAAGACCATCGTCGGCCGCAGCAGCCGCTGGAGCCGGGCCCGCAGGAAGGACGCGTACCCGGGGCGGGAGCGGTGGGCGAGGGCGTGCGAGAAGCCGCCGACGAAGAAGAACACCGGCATGACCTGGAAGACCCAGGTCACGAGCTGGAGCTCGGGGACGACGGCGAGAAGGTTCCCGATCTGCCCGTCCGCGGTGACGGCCGCCATGAGCCAGTGCCCGAGGACGACGACCGCGAGCGAGGCGACCCGGAGCAGGTCGACGTACCGGTCGCGGGTCGCGGGTGTCGCGGCGGCGAGTTCACGAGCGCTGATTCCCATGCGCGTACGGTCCCGCGCGGGGGCCGGTGGCCGACAGGGCGCGGATACTCAACCGGCCGCTGAGTACGCGCCTCCCGGGCCCCCGGGCGCAGTGCCAACCGGCCCCATGCCGTCCACCACGCGGGCGACCCCTCGGCCACGGCTGCCGGACCCCGTGACTGACGACCCGCCATGTTCTCCTCGGGCCACCGCCCCCAAGCCGCCTCGAAGGAGACACCCATGACGAGACACCCACGCCTCGCCGCCGTCGCCACCGCCACCGCCGCACTCGCCGTGCTCGCGGCGGGCCCCGCGTCGGGCGGCGATCCGACCGTGTCCGATCCCCGCGTCGTCGCCCACTTCGACTTCGCCGCCGGGCAGAGCGCGGAGAACATCGCCCTCGAACCCGACGGCTCCGCCGACATCACCTTCGCCCTCGCCCATCAGGTCGCCCGCGTCACCCAGGAGGGCGGGACGACGATCCTCGCCACCCTGCCCGAGGTGCCGGACGCGCAGACGCCCGTCGGCGGGGCGGTCGCCCTGGGCATCGCCCGCGCCCACGACGGCACCCTGTACGTCACCTACGTCACCGGGACGGAGGAGACCGGCGTCTGGCGCATCGCGCCCGGCGGCGGCGAGCCGGAGCAGATCGGGTTCTTCCCGGCGAACTCCTTCCCCAACGGGCTCGCCCTCGACGAGAAGTGCGGCACCCTCTACACCGCCGACACGCAGCTCGGCACGGTGTGGTCCCTCCCGGTGACCGGCGGCACGCCCACGGCCTGGGCCACCGGCGCCGCTCTCGAACCCACCGCGCAGATCCCCTTCGGCGCCAACGGCCTCAAGATCCACCACGGTGCCGTCTGGGTGTCCAACACCGCCCGCGAGACCCTGCTGCGCATCCCGATCGGCCCCGGCCCCGACCACGCGGCGGGTCCGATCGAGACCCGGGCGACCGGGCTCACGTCCATCGACGACTTCGCCTTCACCGGGCACGGCGACACGGTCCTCGCCGCGCTGAACCAGGTCGACGAGGTGGAACTCGTGCGGCCCGACGGCACCCACAAGACCGTGCTCACCCGCGCGGACGGCCTCGACAACCCGACCTCCGTGGCGGTGCGTGCCAAGACCGTCTACGTGAACAGCGCGGCCTTCTTCAACACACAGAACCCGGACCCGAACCTGCTCCTGGCCCGGATCTCCAAGAACAAGCGCTGAGGAGACTCAGCCGGCGCGGACGCGGTCCGGGTCGCGGCGCCACGCCCGCCAGGCGTGCACGGCACCCCGGCAGGCGGCGGGGAGGCAGATGACGGCGGCCGCGAACACCACCCACCTCCACCAGGCGGCGCCGGGGAGCGGGGACAGGACGGCCTGGACCTCGCCGGAGTCCCAGAACGCGAGGTTCCAGACGATCAGCCCGCTGAACATGCCGACCTGGCCGCATTCGTCGAGCAGCTTCAGCACCAGCCGGTGTCTCGCCGTCGTCGCCTTCCACCACCGCCACACCTTCACGCGATGCCCCCCAGGGCTCGTCGGAACCGACGGCCCAGGGTGGCAGGCGAAGGTGAAGGGAAGGTGTCAGGCCGGGAGGACGGCCGCGCCCGGCGCCGGGGAGGTCGCCGGCCGCGCCGTGCGGCACGTGCCCGAGGCGATGAGGGCCGCGGCGACGGACTCCGCCGCCCCCGCGTCCTTCACCAGGAACGCCGTCGTCGGGCCCGAGCCGGAGACCAGCGCGGCCAGCGCGCCCGCGTCCGTGCCGGCCGTCAGGGTCGCCGCGAGCGACGGGCGCAGGGAGAGCGCCGCCGCCTGGAGGTCGTTGGCGAGCGTGCCCGCGAGGGCGGTGGTGTCGCCGGTGCGGAGGGCGTCCAGGAGGAGCGGGGAGGCGGTCGGGGCGGGGACGTCGACGCCCTCGGTGAGGCGGTCGAACTCGCCGTACACCGCCGGGGTCGAGAGCCCGCCGTCCGCGACGGCGAACACCCAGTGGAAGGTCCCGCCGACCGGGAGTTCCGTGAGCGTCTCGCCGCGGCCGGTGCCGAGTGCCGCCCCGCCGACCAGGCTGAACGGCACGTCGGAGCCCAGCTCCGCACAGATCTCGAGAAGCGACTCGCGCGAGGAGTTCAGGCCCCACAGCGCGTCGCAGGCGAGCAGCGCGCCCGCGCCGTCCGCGCTGCCGCCGGCCATGCCGCCGGCGACGGGGATGTCCTTGGCGATGTGCAGGTGCACGTCCGGGGAGATGCCGTGCCGGGCGGCGAGCAGCTCGGCGGCGCGCGCGGCGAGGTTCGTGCGGTCCAGCGGCACCTTGTCGGCGTCGGGGCCCTCGCAGGTGATCGTCAGCTCGGCGGCCGGGGTGGCCGTCACCTCGTCGTACAGGGAGACGGCGAGGAAGACGTTGGCCAGGTCGTGGAAGCCGTCGGGGCGGGCCGCGCCCACCGCCAGCTGGACGTTGACCTTGGCGGGCACCCGTACGGTCACGGTCACTGCTTCGCCTCCGCGATCCTCGCGAACTCCTCGACCGTCAGCGCCTCGCCGCGCGCCTGCGGCGAGATCCCGGCCTTGACCAGGGCCTCCTCCGCCGCGGCGGGTGAGCCCGCCCACGTCGCGAGGGCCGCGCGCAGGGTCTTGCGGCGCTGCGCGAACGCCGCGTCGACGACCGCGAAGACCTCCTTGCGGGAGGCGGTGGTCGCGAGCGGCTCGCTGCGCCGGACGAGGGAGACGAGACCCGAGTCGACGTTCGGCGCGGGCCAGAAGACGTTGCGGCCGATGGAGCCGGCCCGCTTCACCTCCGCGTACCAGTTCGCCTTGACCGACGGGACGCCGTAGACCTTGTTGCCGGGCTTGGCGGCGAGCCGGTCGGCGACCTCGGCCTGGACCATGACGAGGGTCCGCTCGATGGTCGGGAACCGCTCCAGCATGTGGAGCAGGACCGGCACGGCCACGTTGTACGGCAGGTTGGCGACGAGCGCGGTCGGCGGCGGGCCTGGGAGCTCCTGCACCTGCATGGCGTCGGAGTGGACGAGCGCGAAGCGGTCGGCGCGCGCGGGCATGCGGGCGGCGATCGTGGCGGGCAGCGCGGCGGCGAGCACGTCGTCGATCTCGACGGCCGTCACCCGGTCCGCGGCCTCCAGGAGCGCCAGGGTGAGGGAGCCGAGTCCGGGCCCCACCTCCACGACGACGTCGTCGGGCCGCACCTCGGCCGTGCGGACGATCCGCCGGACGGTGTTGGCGTCGATGACGAAGTTCTGGCCCTTCTGCTTCGTGGGGCGCACGCCGAGGGCGGCGGCCAGCTCACGGATGTCGGCGGGGCCGAGGAGGGCGTCGGGGCTTTCGGGGCCGGTGGTGGTGCTCACCGGTACAGCCTACGGGGCACCGGTGGGGCCGACCGACGGCTCACCCGTGGAGCCGCCTGCCGCAGTGGGGCCACGGGCTCGCGCCCCGCTGCACGTACAGCTTCTTCGCCCGGAACGTCTGCTCGGCCGCGGGCGCGTTCTGGGCGGTGCCGGTGCCGCCGAGCGAGCGCCAGGTGCCGGGGTCGAACTGGTAGAGCCCGCCGTACGTCCCCGAGGGGTCGACGGCGTTCGGGCGGCCGCCGGACTCGCAGGCGGCGAGCGCTCCCCAGTCGAGGCCGTCGGCGCCGGCGACGGAGGTGGGCAGCGCCCGGGTGCCGACCCGCACCTTGCGGCTGACGGGTTCGCGGACGATCTCCTCGCCGGTCCTGCGGGGCCTCTGCTTGACGCCGTTGACCGTGCGCAGGGCGTACGTGACGCGGCGGACGCCCGCGACACCCTGGCGTTCGACGACCTCGGTGCCCGCGAAGAGCTCCGGGTCGCGGACCCTCTCGACGGCGTACGGGATCGCCTCCTCCCGGACCTGCCGGGAGCCGGTGATGCGCAGCACGGTGACCGTCTGGCCGTCGCGGGGGTAGGAGCCGGCCGTGACGGAGGTGGTGTCCTGGCCGGAGAGCGTGATCCCGGCCTCGGCGAGGGCCTCGCCGATGGTGGCGGCGTTGGTGCGGACGACGCGCTCGCGGCCGTCGGCGAGGAAGGTGACCGTCCGCTCGGTGCGGACGTCGAGGGCGAGGCCCTGGCGGGTGATCGGGGCCGCGCGGGAGACCGAGAGGTACGCGCCCTCCGCGCGGACCCCGAGCTGGCGCAGCGCCCCCTCGACGGTCCTGGCGGTGGTCCAGATCGTGTGGCGCCGGCCGTCGAGGGTGAGGGCGACGGGCCGCCCGTACCGGACGACGACCTCGTCGCCGTCGGCGAGGGCCTCGCCGGGGGCGGGGGCGACGATGTCGTGGGAGCCGACGGTCAGGCCCTCGTGGGCGAGGAGCTCGTCGACGTCGTCGGCGAAGGTGTGGAAGCTGCGCGGGACGCCGTCGACGGAGAGCCGGACCGCCTTGTCGTTGGCGACGAAGGCGCTGGTGCCGCCGGCGAGGAAGGCGACGACGAGGGCCTGCGGGACGAGCCGCCGGAGGCCGTCCCGGGGGGAGCCGGCGGCCTTGCGGCGGCGGGCGGCACGCCGGGATCCGGCCCGGGAGCCCCCTTGACCGGGGACGACGAGCCGGGCCTCTTGGGTGGGCTGCTCGTGGACGGGCAGGGTCGCCGCTCGCCGTCCGGCTCGGTGACTGCCCTGGGAAGTGCTCACGAGGCCGGGACACTAGCCCCGGCCACGGTCACTCTCCCGAACTATCCGGCTACGACACGTAACCGTTATGGATCAGTAATCAGTAGCCGGTGGTCAGTAGTCGAAGGCGCGGGCCGTGTTCACGGCGATCGCCTCGGCGAGGTCGTTCTCCCCGATCCCGCGCACGGCCGCCATCGCCCGGACGGTGACCGGGATGAGGTACGGGGCGTTGGGGCGGCCCCGGTAGGGCGCCGGGGTGAGGAAGGGCGCGTCGGTCTCGACGAGGACGAGCTCCAGCGGGGCGACGGCGAGCGCGTCGCGGAGGTGCTGGGCGTTCTTGAAGGTGACGTTGCCGGCGAAGGACATGTAGTAGCCCTTGGCGGCGCAGATCTCGGCCATGGCGGCGTCGCCGGAGTAGCAGTGGAAGACGGTCCGCTCGGGGGCGCCCTCCTCGTCGAGGACGCGCAGCACGTCGGCATGCGCCTCGCGGTCGTGGATGACGAGCGCCTTGCCGTGCCGCTTGGCGATCTCGATGTGGGCGCGGAAGGAACGCTCCTGCGCGGCGATGCCCTCGGGGCCGGTGCGGAAGAAGTCGAGGCCGGTCTCGCCGACCCCGAGGACGTACGGCAGGGCGGCGAGCCGGTCGATCTCGGCGAGCGCGTCGTCGAGGGCGGCGTCGCCGCCGCCTTCCCGCGCCCCCTGCCGCGACCAGCCGTCGGGGTCCCCCAGGACGATCCGCGGGGCTTCGTTCGGGTGCAGGGCGACGGCGGCGTGCACGTTCGCGTGGGCGGCGGCGGTCTCGGCGGCCCACTGCGAGCCCTTCACGTCGCAGCCGACCTGGACGACCGTGGTCACGCCGACGGCGGCGGCCTTGACCAGGGCCTCCTCGACGGTCCCGGACTGCATGTCCAGGTGGGTGTGCGAGTCCGCGACCTCCACGAGCAGGGGTTCGGGCAGCGGCGGCGGGGCGTCCTTGGCACTCATGGCCCCGATCGTACGAGGGCCACGAGCGCCGGCGCGCGGGGTGACCCCCGGCTTACCTTTCGCGGTTGCGGAAGGGATGCAGGAGGTCGGAGAGGTGCCAGTGGTGCGGCACCGGCGGTGTCTCCGGTCCCGCGGCGTCCGAGGCTCCCGCCGTGCCCGCCGAGCCCGCCGTGCCCCTCGTGCCCGCGGTGGCCATGGCGTCCTCGGCGCCCACGGTCAGTTCCTGTCCGATCGGCCCGGCCATCGAGACGGGCTTGGTCGCCTTCGCCCCGTGCTGGTGCTTCTCCGTCGCGGCGATCAGGTCGAGCACCGACGACACCTGCCCCGCGCGCATGATCCGGACGACGTGACCGCCGCAGTTCATGCAGGTGGGACTGGACAGCGGGGAAGGGACCCGCTCCCCGTCGGCCTTGTAGACGACGAATTCCTGGCCGGCGGCGTCGACGTGGTGCTCGATGTCGTACGCCTGCTCCCAGCCGTATCCACAGCGCATGCAGGCGAAGGCGTACGCCTCATGGGCGACGGATATGCCGGTGCCGGTGATCTCGCTCATGCCAGCTCCTCTCCACTGATCAGTGGACGCCTTTTCGGGCCGGAGCGCATCAGCAGGAGACGAACCATGGAAGGCTTTTGGCTCTTCCCTTGCCAAGCGCCCTGCGAAGAGTCCCGGCGCCGGGTTCGGCTTTGCCTTTCAGGTTAGTCCTTTACGTTTACGAGGACCCTTCCAGTCAGCCCTTTGCCGCGTTCTTTGCCGCGACGACCGCATCGAACACCTCGCGCTTGGGCAGGCCCGCCTCGGCCGCGACCGCGACGATCGCCTCCTTGCGCCGCTCCCCCGCCTCCTCGCGCACCTGCACCCTGCGCACCAGCTCCGCGGCGTCGAGCTCGCCGGGTCCGGTCTCCGGGGCGCCCTCGACGACGACGGTGATCTCGCCGCGTACGCCCTCGGCGGCCCAGGCGGCGAGCTCGGCGAGCGGGCCGCGCTTGACCTCCTCGTACGTCTTGGTCAGCTCGCGGCAGACGGCGGCACGGCGCTCGGCGCCGAAGACCTCGGCCATCGCGGCGAGCGTGTCGTCGAGCCGGTGCGGGGCCTCGAAGTAGACGAGGGTCCGACGCTCGTCGGCGACCTCGCGCAGCTTCCCGAGCCGCTCGCCCGCCTTGCGCGGCAGGAAGCCCTCGAAGCAGAACCGGTCGACGGGCAGCCCGGAGAGGGCGAGCGCGGTGAGCACGGCGGACGGGCCGGGGACGGCCGTGACCTTGATGTCCTGCTCGACGGCGGCGGCGACCAGGCGGTAGCCGGGGTCCGAGACGGACGGCATGCCCGCGTCCGTGACGAGCAGCACACGGGCGCCGCCCACGAGCGCCTCGACCAGTTCGGGCGTACGGGCGGACTCGTTGCCCTCGAAGTACGAGACGACCCGTCCCGAGGTGTGGATGCCGAGGGCCCGGGTCAGGCCGCGCAGCCTCCGGGTGTCCTCGGCGGCCACGATGTCCGCGTTCTCCAGTTCGGTGGCGAGTCGGGGCGGAGCGTCCGCGATGTCACCGATGGGGGTCCCTGCGAGTACCAGCGTTCCTGTCACACGGGACATCCTCCCAGCCCGGACAGGCGACGCGCACAGGCGCGTTCCCTACGATGGCGCGGTGACCAGTACCGCACCCGAGACCCTGGAGGGCCGGCACGCCGTGGCAGAGCCCTCTTCGTGGCAGCAGAGGCTGCGGCGCTTCGGCTACGCGCCCCGCGCCGAGAACCCCGCTCCCATCGGGCTGCGGGAGCGGCTCGACCCCCCGTACGCCCGTCCATCGGCGCGTGTGTGGTCGCTCCTCGGCATCGGCCCCGTCCGGGCCGAGCGGCTGTGGCGGCTGATGGCCTGGGGCGGTCCGCTCCTGGTCACGGCGGTCGCGGGCCTGCTGAGGTTCTGGAACCTGGGCAAGCCGCACGCGGTGATATTCGACGAGACGTATTACGCCAAGGACTCCTGGGCCCTGATCAACCAGGGGTACGAGGGGGCCTGGCCGAAGGACATCGACAAGACGATCCTGAACGACCCGGGCGCGGTGCTCGTCCCGACCGACCCCGGCTACGTCGTCCATCCCCCGATGGGCAAATGGGTCATCGGCCTCGGCGAGAAGATCTTCGGCTTCGAGCCCTTCGGCTGGCGCTTCATGGTGGCGCTGCTCGGCACGCTGTCGGTGCTGATGCTGTGCCGGATCGGCCGGCGCCTCTTCCGCTCGACGTTCCTCGGCTGTCTGGCGGGCCTGCTGCTCGCCGTCGACGGACTGCACTTCGTGATGAGCCGCACGGCGCTCCTCGACCAGGTGCTGATGTTCTTCGTGCTCGCCTCCTTCGGCTGCCTCGTCGTCGACCGCGACCGCAACCGGAAACGGCTCGCGGCGGCGCTTCCCGAGGACGAGGAGGGGGTGCTGCGGCCCGACGGGGAGATCGCGGAGACCCTGCGCATGGGATGGCGGCCGTGGCGGATCGCGGCCGGCGTGATGCTGGGCCTCGCGGCGGCGACCAAGTGGAACGGCCTGTACGTCATGGTGGCGTTCGGCCTGATGACGGTCCTGTGGGACGTGGCGGGCCGCCGCACGGGCGGCGCGGTCCGCCCGTACCTCTCGGTGATCAAGAAGGACCTGGTCCCGGCGTTCGTGTCGGTGGTGCCGGTGGCGATCGCCACGTACCTGGTCACCTGGACCGGCTGGATCGTCTCCGACAAGGGGTACTTCCGGAACTGGGCCGCCGACCAGGACAAGCTCCCGGGCGGCGGGGACAGCTTCTGGGGCTGGCTGCCGGAGTGGCTGCGCAGCCTCTGGCACTACGAGTCCGAGGTCTACTCGTTCCACGTGGGCCTGACCTCGCCGCACACGTACGAGTCGAACCCCTGGTCCTGGATCGTCCTCGGCCGCCCCGTCTCGTACTTCTACGAGTCCCCGGCCCCCGGCACCGCCGGCTGCCCGGCCACCGCCAAGGCGAAGTGCGCCCAGGAGGTCCTGGCCCTCGGCACCCCTCTCCTGTGGTGGGCCGCCTGCTTCGCCATCCTGTACGTCCTGTGGCGCTGGGCCTTCCGCCGCGACTGGCGCGCGGGCGCGATCGCGTGCGGCATCGCGGCGGGCTGGGTCCCCTGGTTCCTCTACCAGGAACGCACCATCTTCCTTTTCTACGCGGTCGTCTTCGTGCCTTTCCTGTGTCTGGCGGTGGCCATGATGCTGGGCGCGATCATCGGGCCACGCGGCTCCTCGGAAAGGCGCCGCACATTCGGCGCGGTGGCGGCCGGATGCCTGGTGCTGCTGATCGTCTGGAACTTCATCTATTTCTGGCCGATCTACACGGGAACGCCGATTCCGATAGACCAATGGCGGGGTCGGATGTGGCTCGACACGTGGGTCTAGCCACGTAGACACGAATGGCATGTGGGAGGGGTGCGACCGGTCCGGTCGCACCCCTCCCGCATGTCCGGGGCCGTCCGCATGGCCGGGGCCGTCCGCGTCGCCGCCGTACGAGGCTGCCCGATCGGTCCCCCGCCTCTGCCCCCGCTCCTGCCCCGCGTGCCGTGGGCCGGCGGCTCGCCTGCGTGTATCCAGGAAGCTCAGGCCGCGACCAGGAGTGAGGTACCCGTGCGGACCCCGAGCGACGGCAGAACCAGCAACGGCGGAGAGCAGGACCGGACACCGGCCGGCAAGGCGGTCGCGCGCCGGGAGGCGGAGTCCTCCTCGCCCCAGGGAACGGCCGGGCTCCCGCCCGGCGCGGGCAACGCGGCGGCCATCCAACTGCTCCGCATGGCCGGCCACCCCTGGGCCCAGGAACTGCACCAGCACAACGCCGGCTGCGGCCACGGGCAGACCGAGCAGGCGGCGCCCTCGGTGCAGCGCTCAGCCGTTCACGACGTCCTGCGCGCCCCCGGACGCTCCCTGGACGAGGCCACCCGCACCGACATGGAGAGCCGGCTCGGCGCGGACTTCTCCGACGTCCGCATCCATGACGACTCCGCCGCCAGGACGTCCGCCGCCGAGGTCGGCGCCCGCGCCTACACCTCCGGCAACCACGTCGTCATCGGCGACGGCGGCAACGACAAACACACCCTCGCCCACGAGCTGACCCATGTCATCCAGCAGCGCCAGGGCCCTGTCGCCGGCTCCGACACCGGATCCGGGCTCCGCGTGAGCGACCCCTCCGACCGCTTCGAGCGAGAGGCCGAGGCCACCGCGAACCGCGTGATGGCGGGCGCCCGGCCGGAGGCCGCACATGCCGTGCAGCGTGACGCGGCCCCTTCTCCGGTGGCGTCGGGCACACCGTCCGTGCAGCGCGTCGAATACCCCACCACAGCCGACGACATGCTCACCCAGCGCTACTGGGAACAGCAGGCGGGAGGGGCCAAGGAGCTGCAGAAGGCCAGGAAGGGCATGAAGGGCATCGTGAAGGTCAAGCCACGACCCATCGATGCCATCGTCGGCGGAATCGCCAACAGCCTGCTCGTGCAGCTGGACGCCAAGCCCGCGACATCCGGGTCCATGACGCTCTACCGCGGCATGAGCAGCGGTGAGGCGGACCGGGTGCTGGAGTGGGCCCAGGGCGCTGAAGGCGTCGTGAGCGAGAAGGCCGCGACCGAGGCCTGGATCAGGGAGAACCCGAAGGCGACCGCCGAGGAATGGCACGATTCGGGACACCCCTACATCCCGGTCGGCACTCACCTGGGCGACCAGAAGCAGGCTCACAACTACATGGAAGACGGCAGCAGGATGCTCGCCTTCACGCTCAAGCCCGGAGCTCACGAGCTGCTTTTCAACCCGCTGTACACCGCGCTGGCACCCCAGGGGGACGCGCCGACCTACATCAACCACGCGTATCCCCCCGGGGCGAAGGACCCCCAGCGCGTGGCGGCCTCCGCGAACGAGGGAACGCTCGGCGGCTACATCGGGATCAAGGCCGAGCAGCACGGATACTTCAGCGTCAATCCCGGTAAGTCCTCGCAACGGAACGGCGAGTGGCAGCAGACGCCCGGTCACCTCCTCTTCCAGCTCTTCCTCCACGAGGTGCGGGAGGTGACCGAGTACGACGCGGCCTCTCTGCCGAGTACACGACGGCCCAAGTGACGTATGTGGCGGTAGTTGCTCGACACACCGAAAGGACGCTGGTTGACTGGACGGCCACCTGGGGAGGGGAGGCGCAGTCATGCGCAGTGGAGCCAAGACCGCGATAGTCGGGGGCGTGTTCCTCGTCGTGGCAGGCGGTGTCGGGTACGGGGGATTCAACCTCTACAACGGGATCACGGGCGGCGATTCGTCCGTGGGGAACCGTTCCTCCGATGAGGCACCGAAGACCGGGCCCGTCACGGGCGACGAGGTGACGACGACCGCGCGGGACTTCCTCGCGGCCTGGGCCGCCGGTGAGCCGGAGAAGGCCGGGCAGCTGACGAACGACCCGGTCACGGCGGGGCCGGCCGTGGCGGCCTACCGGGAGGGCGCGAGCGTCTCGGAGGCCGAGATCACGCCGGGGGCGCCCGTCGGGGCGAAGGTGCCGTTCACCGTGAAGGCCACGATCACGCACAACGGCGTGTCGAAGCCTTGGTCGTACGCCTCCGAACTGACCGTCGTCCGGGGGCAGACCACCGGCCGGCCACTGGTGAAGTGGGCACCGTCCGTGCTCCACCCGAGGCTGCTCACCGCCGACGCCACCCTGCGCACGGGCGTCGCGAAGACGCCCTCGGTGAAGACCGTCGACCGGAACGGCAAGGAGCTGACGGCGGAGAAGTACCCGTCGCTGAGACCGGTCCTGGACGAGCTGCGCAAGCGGTACGGGGCGAAGGCGGGCGGCGAGACCGGCATCGAGACGTGGATCGAGTCGGGCAGCGCGTCCGTGCCGGACTCGACCCTCCTCGTCCTGTCGAAGGGCAAGCCGGGCACGCTGAAGACCACGATCGACGCGGGTGTGCAGGCGGCGGCCGAGAAGGCGGTCAAGACGTACGAGAACGCCTCGGTGGCGGCGATAGAGCCGTCGACGGGCGCGATACGGGCGGTCGCCAACAACCCGGCCACCGAGTACAACACCGCGTTCCGGGGAGCCCAGGCCCCCGGTTCGACGATGAAGATCGTCACGGCGGCGATGATGATGCAGAACGGCATCGCGACGCCCGACAGCAAGGTCGAGTGTCCTCCCGACGTCGTGTCGAGGAGCACCACCTTCGAGAACCTCAAGAGGTTCAGCATCCCCAACGGCACCCTCGCCGAGTCGTTCCGCCGCTCCTGCAACACCGCCTTCATCAAGGCGGTCCCTCCCCTCAATGAAAAGGGCATCGAGAACACCGCCCTCGGCGACACCGCCCGCGACTCCTTCGGCATCGGCCAGACCTGGGCGGTGGGCGTCCCGGCGGCGGACGGCAGCGTCCCCGAGTCGGCCGGCAGCGAGACACCCGCCTCGTACATCGGCCAGGGCAAGATCACGATGAGCGCTCTGAACGTCGCCTCGCTCTCCGCGACCGTGAAGAACGGCGGGTTCCTCCAGCCGTACCTGGTGGCGAAGGAGCTCGACGACCGGGAGTTCGCCAAGGCCGACCGGCTCTCCCCCGCGGTCGCCTCGGGGCTGCAGCGGATGATGAGGGAGACGGCGACGGCGGCGGACGGCACCGCGGTCCGCGCGATGTCGGGGCTCGCCCGCCCGAAGGGCGCGAAGACCGGTTCCGCCGAGGTCGACGGCCAAGGCACGTCCAACAGCTGGTTCACCGGCTACTCGGGCGACCTCGCGGCGGCGGCGGTCGTCGAGGAGGGCGGCCACGGCAGCGACGCGGCGGGCCCGGTGGTCGCGCAGGTCCTGAAGGCCGGCTGACCCAGCCTGCGGAACACGGTCGCGTGGCCCGTACAGCTACCGCTAGCGTGCGGGCCATGAGCACCGCTGACGAGACCTCCCCCGCGCACCCCCTGTTCGCCGCCGCTCTCCAGGAGTTGGGCCTCGACGTCGAGGTCCGTCGCTTCCCGGACGAGACCCGCACCGCGCAGCAGGCCGCCGACGCCATCGGCTGCGAGGTCGCCGAGATCGTGAAGTCGCTGATCTTCGCCGCCGACGGGGTGCCGGTCCTCGTCCTGATGGACGGCGCCTCGCGGGTGGACGTCGAGCGGGTACGGCAGGAGCTGGGCGCCGGGAAGGTCACCCGGGCCGACGCCAAGGCGGTCCGGGAGACCACCGGGTACGCGATCGGGGGTGTCCCGCCCTTCGGGCACCGCACCCGGACCCGGGTCCTCGCCGACCGGGGCGTCCTCGACCACGACGTGGTGTGGGCGGCGGCGGGCACCCCGCACACCGTCTTCGCGCTGGACCCGAAGACGCTGGTCGCTCACGCCGGCGCCACCCTGGTGGACGTCCGCGAGCCCTCGGCGTGACCCCGCTCGTCACCCTCGCGGTGATCGTCGCCGCCGTCACGCACGCGAGCTGGAACGCCGTCGCGCACCACATCAAGGACCAGCTGCTCTCGTTCACGCTGATCTGCGGCGGCGGGGCGCTGCTCGGCCTGGTCATGGCCGTCTTCGTCCCCCTCCCGGCGGCCGGCGCGTGGCCGTACCTGATCGCTTCGGCGCTCCTCCACGTCGGCTACCAGGCCCTGCTCATGCGCGCGTTCACGCTGGGCGACTTCGGGCAGATGTACCCGATCGCGCGCGGTACGGCCCCCCTCGTCGTGACCGTCCTCGCGGCCGTGTTCCTCGACGAGGTGCCGGGCGGCTGGCAGCTGCTGGGGGTGGCGGTGGCGTGCGCGGGCCTGACGGGCCTGGCCCTCTGGGGGATCCGGGGCAAGGACACCCGCCCGCACTGGCCGGCGCTCGTCGCCGCCGGCGCGACGGGTCTGTCCATCGCGATCTACACGGTCGTCGACGGGGTGGGCGTCCGCGTGTCCGGCACCCCGCTCGGCTACATCGCGTGGCTGATGATCCTCCAGGGCCTCGCGATCCCGGCGTACGCCCTGTGGCGGCGCCGCGCGGCCCTCGTCCCCCAACTCCGCCCGTACGCGGCCCGGGGCCTCCTCAGTGCGGCCCTCTCCCTCATGGCGTACGCCCTCGTCCTGTGGGCCCAGACGAAGGCCCCGCTGGCCCCGGTCGCGGCGCTCCGCGAGTCCTCGATCATCGTGGGCGCGGCGATCGGCGCGCTCTTCTTCAAGGAACGCTTCGGCGGCCCCCGGGTCGTGGGGGCGGGCCTGATGGTCCTCGGCATCGGCCTGATGCTCCAGGCGGGCTGAACCGCCCTCGGCTCAGGGGCCGTCGCAGGAGGCACGGAAGAAGTCGGTCCGGATGCGCCGGAAGCCGGTGTGCCCGGTCTCCTCGGCGTGGGCCAGACACCAGACGGCGGGCCCGCGCCCGTCGTCCGCCGCGCCGGAACCGTCCAGGCAGGTGGTGCACTCGGCCTCGGTGATCAGCCCGCTCCCGGAGCGGTCGGCCCGTAACGCCCAGAGCTTCGGCCGCCGCGCCCCCCGGTGATACGGCCCGGCCACCCGACCGACCGCGATTCCCTCACGACGCATCAGACTCCCCCTCCACGGCAAGCTCAGCCCACACCAGCTTTCCCGCACCGAGGCGTTCGCAGACACCCACGTGACAGCGAGAACGTGGACGAGGGGAAGCCCCCGGTGAGTCTGCCCGAACCCGCTTGAGGGACAGGCGGACTCACCCGGCTCCGGCCGAGCCCGTCAGTCCGAGGGCCGTACGACGCTGGGTGTCCCGGCGGACGACGGGGTCGTCACGGGAGGGGTGGGCGGTGCCGGGTCGCTGATGCCCGGGGAGCGGGCCGGCTGGACCGGGGCCGGGGCCAGGGGGCTGCCCGGGAGCAGGTACAGGAGGCAGACGGCCGCCACCATGGCCGCCGCGGCCAGTGCGGCGAGGCCGGGGCCGCGCAGGGCGCGGATCGTCCAGGCGCGGCCCCGCGGGGGGTCCTCGCGGCGGAGGTCCCGGTGGGTGACCAGGGCCGCGCGGGCCGTCAGGGCCGCTCTGAGGCGGGTCTCCGTCGTGGCGTGGCGGTCTTCGGTGGGTGGGGTGGTGGTCATCGGGACGCCTCCAGGTTCTTCTCCAGGGCGTCCAGGGCCCTGCTCGCCGTGGACTTCACCGTGCCACGGGACAGGCCGAGGGTCTGGGCGATCTGTGCCTCGGTCAGTTCCGACCAGTAGCGCAGGACCAGGACCTCGCGCTGGCGGTCGGTGAGCCGGGTCAGCGCGTCGAGGACCGTGCGGTGTTCCTCCGCGAGGAGGAGTCCCTCGTCGACCGGGGCGCTCGCCGGCTGGTGGGGCGGGGTGTAGCCGCGGGCCGTGCGGCGGCGGCGCAGTACGGAGCGGGCCGCGTTGACCACGGCGGTGTGCAGGTACGCGCCCGGGTCCTGGAGGCCGTCGAGGGACGTGCCGTAGGCCCTGCACACGGCCGCGAACGCGTCCTGGACGACGTCCTCGGCCGTGTGCAGGTCGTCGACGAGGAAGAGCGCCAGTCTCACCATGTCGAGCCGCCGGGCCTTGTACAGGTCGGTCAGCGTGGGCGGGCGCTCTTCGTACGGCGTGACCCGCGCGCGCGGGCGGAGTTCCCGTACCACCGCCCTGCCCTCCGTGCCGGACACGCGGGCGAGCAGACGGGACCACCAGGGCGGCGCCGCGGCCATCGCGTACTGCATGTGTCGCTCGATCCGTTGCGGGGTGGGGGGTAGGGGGGGCGGGCCGGCCCTTTGGTGGGTCGGCCCGCCCTTGCTCCGGGGTTACTTGCCCGGGGTGATCACGCGGGGCGCGTTCTCCGCGGGCACCGACTTCATGGTCGGGACGCCCTTCTTGGCGGCGTCGGTCCCGGCCGTGCCCGGCTTCACCACGACCGGCTTCGACGCCGGCTTCGGGGTCGACTCGCCCGGCGTGACGCCCTTCGGCCCCGACTCGGCGGGCGTGACGACCTTCGGCGCCGGGGTGGCGCCGGAGTCGGCGACGGCCTGCGCGGTGAAGACACCGCCCAGGAGCAGCGCGGCGCCGGCGACGGCACCCAGGATGCGGCGGGGGTTGCGGTTCATGACGTTCTCCAGGTCAGGAGGTGGGATGAGGGACGTGCGGTGAAGGGCGCCTTCAACCCACCAGACGTGTGGCACCTCCCGAGGTTGCGTCGTCGTTCGAAGAAGTTCTCGGGCGAAGGAGTTCTCCGGCGAAGGAGCTCTCCGGCCCTCAGTCCGCCAGGACCTCCGCGAAGTGCGAGTTCACCGCCAGCAGGCCGCCGTCGACCCGCAGGACCGTGCCCGTGATCCAGGACGCGTCGCGCGACGCGAGGAACGCGACGGCGGCGGCCACGTCCTCCGGCGTGCCCACGCGGCCCAGCGGGTAGACGCGGTCCGCCAGGGCCGCGAGTTCGGCCTCCTTGCCCGCCCAGGCCGTCGTCGCGATCGTCCCCGGGTTGATCTGGTTGACGCGGACGCCGCGCGGCGCCGCGTCGCCCGCCAGCGTCCGGGTGAGCGAGGCGAGACCCGCCTTGGCCGCGCTGTAGGCGTGGTTGCCGAAGTCCACCTCGGCGTTGACCGAGCCGATCGTGACGATCGCCCCGCGCCCGCCCGCAGCCGCAAGGTGCGGCAGCGCCGCCCGGGAGCAGCGGACCGCGCCCATCAGCGTCACGTCGAGCTGGCCCGCCCAGCCCCCGTCCGGTTCGTCCTCGAAACGGTCCCGGTCGGGGGCGACGGGCGCGAGGGCGTTGTTGACGAGGACGTCGAGACCACCGAAGGTCTCCACCGCGTACGCGACGGCCGCCTCCACCGAGTCCCGGTCCCCGACGTCGCAGCGCAGGCCCACCGCCCCGGGCAGCTCGGCGGCGGTCCGTACGGCCTCGTCCTCGTCGATGTCCGTGACCAGCACCCGCGCGCCCTCCGCCGCGAGGCGCCGCGCGGTGGCCGCGCCGATGCCGCGCGCCGCGCCCGTGATCAGTGCCGCGTATCCGTCGAAGCGTCGCGGGGGTTCCGGGCGTTCGTTGAGATCCATGGGCTGCTCCTACCCATCACCCCACCCGGCCGCAACATTCCGTTAACAAAAGGCGCGGGAGGAAAGCGGAGAAAAGGGAGCCCTGACAATTCGGCCATGACCGAAAGGCTTTGACACACACCCTCCCCGAATACCACGATCGACTCCGCCGATGACCATGTGGACACAGGGGGAACAATGTCTTCGACGTACGAATCCGGAGTAGAGCAAATATGCGAGTCCCTTTCCTCGCGGAGCTTTGACCTTCGCTCCGGCGAGAAGGTCAGGCAGCTTCTCCTCCAGCGCTCCGAGAACGCGCTCGACGACCTGGAGCCCTTCCGCGACAGCTGGGGCGGGATGCCGCTCGACAGCTACATGGCGGACGGCGGGCGCTACCGCCGCCGCCGGCACGCCACGCTCAGCGCGCCCCGGGCGAGCGCCGACTACCGCGTCGAGGCCCACCAGCCCCACTACCAGGGGCTCGACTACAACACCCTCAACGGCGGCGTGGCCCGGCACTACGAGGCGTTCGAGGACCGGATCCTGCGCGGCGCCACGATGAACAGCCTGGTCACGCTCGGCTGCGACATCTTCGGCCGGCTCGCCCCGTACTCCGCGTGGCACATCGAGGCCCACCAGTTCCGCATCGAGGTCGACGGCGAAGAGGTCGGCCTGCCCACGCCCGAGGGCGTCCACCGCGACGGCGTCACCTTCGTCCTGATGGCGATGGTCGGCCGCTCCAACGCCACCGGCGGCGAGAGCACCGTCTTCAACCTGGACAAGGAGCCGGTGGAGAAGTTCGCCCTGGCCGACCCCCTCGACCTGGCGCTCGTCAACGACGAGCGGGTCTACCACGGCGTCACGCCGATCGAGCAGATCGATTCCGCAGCCCCGGCCTCGCGCGACGTGCTGGTCGTGACCTACCGTCACAAGCCCTGATGTCAGACGCGGGTGCGGGGGCCGGCGTCCGCGAAGGCGCGCCGCCCCCCACCCGCGTACCCCTTGAGTGAAAGACGGGAAGACGGGTACATGGGTCAGCTCATCGCCGTGGCGGTCATCACCATTCTGGCTGTGATCAGCCCCGGCGCGGATTTCGCGATGACCGTCCGCAACAGTTATCTGTACGGGCGGACCGCCGGTGTTCTCGCCGCCGTCGGAATTGCGCTGGGCGTTCTCGTCCACGTCACGTACACCATGCTGGGCGTGGGACTCCTGGTTTCCAGGAGTCCGATGCTTTTCACGGCGATGAAACTGATCGGCGCCGCCTATCTGGTGTACATCGGGTACAAGACGTTCGTCACGAAGACCCAGGTGGACGTCGACCTGTCGAGCGGCGACGGCCTTTCGAAGGCGGGCGCGCTGCGCACCGGCTTCCTGACGAACGCGCTCAACCCGAAGACGATGCTCTTCGTGCTGAGCACGTACACGCAGGTCGTCAGCGCCGACACCCCCGTCTTCCAGCAGGTCGGCTACGGCCTCTTCATGTCCTTCGCCCACCTGGTCTGGTTCGCGCTCGCCGCGCTCCTCTTCTCCCAGCAGAGCCTGCGCACCCGGCTGCTCCAGCGACAGACCGTGCTGAACAAGGTGATCGGGACGGTGCTCGTCGGGCTCGGGATGGTCCTCGCGCTGACCCCGTCCATGGCCTGACCCCGTCCATGGCCTGACCCCGCCCGTAGCCTGACCCCGTCCATCCTGACCCCGTCCGTGGCGCGACAGCCGCGGCGTGGCTCAGTCGGTCGAGACCCGCTCCACGCGCGGCTCGGCGACCGACCGGTAGTCCGCGGCGGAGAGCGCGATCGAGCGGTCCAGGCGCGCCGCGTTGAAATAGAACTCCTCGTGCGTCAGCAGGTCCGGGTCGACGAGGAGTTCGAGGCGCTCGTCGAAGGAGAACGGCAGGATGGTGCCGCTCTCCGAGCCCGCGAGCTCCTCGGCGATCTCCGGGGACGCGAAGGAGACGTACGTGCCGCCGTACAGCGCCTTCACCGCCGCCAGGTCGATCCGCTTGTCGCCGGGGACGACGACCAGCGCGAACCGCTTCTCCTTCTTGCCGATCTTGACCATCGCGATGATGCACTTGGCCGCCTGGGCGAGTGCGTGTCCCCGCAGGGTGCTGACCGCCTCGGTGGCGCCCTCGGGCGCGTGCTCGATCACCCGGTAGGCGGCGCCACGCTCGTCGAGCAGGGCGACCAGCTTCTCGTACGTTTCCTGGGACATGCGTTCTCTTCTTTCGTGTGACAACCGATGTACGGGTACGGCGAGTTGTACGGCGAGTCGACCCTACTGGCCGGTCAGCGGGTCACCGGGAGCCCGCGCGCGTGGTCCAGGTGCCTGAGCAGCACGACGCCCGGGCGGTCCAGTTCGTACAGCACGCGTACGCCCGCCCTGCGCCGCCGCACCACGCCCGCCGCGACCAGCGCCGTCAGGTGCTGGGAGACCGTGCTCGGGGCGAGGCCGAGCGCCGCCGCGAGATCCGAGGTCGTCGTGGGCGCCACGAGGGCCCGGACCACGCCGGCCCGGCTGCGGCCGATCAGGATCTCCAGCCGGTCGCCGCGCACGGGCGCGTCGGCGTCGGGGCGCCGCTCGGGCGGGGCCTCCCCGACGAGGACGGCGGACCCTTCGACCGGGTAGGACAGGGCGGCCTCGGAGCCGTCCGGGGCCGAGGCGCAGAAGGGCGTGCCGCGGCCGAACAGCAGGGGTACGAGGACGAGTCGGGAGACGCCCGAGACCGCCATCACGCCGGGCACCGCGACCCCGCCGGGTACCGCGATCCCGCCCACCGCGTCCAGGAGCGCCTCCGGGCCCTGGGTGGCGAGCGTGCGGGCGCGGCGCAGGATGTCCTCCTCCGTCGCCGCCCGCAGGGTCGCCGCGTACGGGGCGAGCGCTGCCCGCCAGTACCGCGGGAGGAAGGCGCGGAGTTCGGCGACGCGGGCCGCCGGGTCCGCGTACAGCGGGCGGACCTCGGCGGGCACGCCGTGCGGGTAGCGCTGTTCTAGCTCCGCGCGGACCCGGGACGGGTCGACCGCCGCGAGGTGTGCGAGCTCCTCGCTCAGGTCCGGTCCGTCCGCGGGCGGGACGGCGAGGAGGAACGGCGGAAGGGTCCCGCCGCCGGTCCGGAAGAGGTGGACGAGCCAGCCCGGGATGGTCACGTCGGAGCGGCTCAGCGAACGGCGGGCGGCCTTGGCCCAGTTCGCGTACGGCCAGGGGACCATGCCCCGGTGGGCCGAGAGCAGCCCGACGCTGCCGTGGATCTCCCAGAGCCGGCTGCTCGCGATCCGAACCGTCACGCCGCTCGTGACGTCGTTCGTGACGCCGTTCGCGACGCTGTTCGCGACGCCGTTCGTCACGCCGTTCGTCACGCCGTTCGTCACGCCGTTCGTGACGCCGTTCGTGACGCCGTTCATCGCGCAGTCGGATGGTCGCGACGGAATCTCGCTCACCTGCACCCCCGTGCCTGCCCACCGGTCAGTGGGCCCGCACACGGTACTGGCCACGCACCCCCGCACCCGCCGGGCGAAGGCTCAGAATGTCAGGTCCACGACCGACCGCACCGCCCGAACCAGGGCCTGGGCGCGGGGATCGGCCGTGACCGTCTTCCGCATGCCGTTGGTGACGTACCCGAAGGCGATCCCCGACTCGGGGTCGGCGAAGCCGAGGGAGCCGCCGCGGCCGGGGTGGCCGAAGGACGACGGGCCGAGGAGCGGGGAGGCCGGTCCGTGCAGCATGTGACCGAGCCCGAAGCGGGTGCCGACGAGCAGCACCTCGTCCGGTCCCGCCGACTCCTCCGTACGGGCCAGAGTGAGCGTCGCCGGGGCGAAGAGTCGCTCGGCGCCGTCGACGGGGCCGAGGGTCGCGGCGTAGAAGCGGGCGAGCGCGCGGGCGGTGGCGACGCCCGCCGAGCCGGGCAGCTCGGCGGCCCGGTAGACGGGGTCGTTCTCGTCGGGCTTGGGCTCGATGACGCCGAAGGCGCGGCGGGTGAGGGAGTCCGGGTCCTTGTACGCCTCGGAGACCGAGCGCTTGGGGCGGAGCTTCAGCGCGCCGCCGCCGGGCGGGTCGATCTCCTCGACGGGGCCGAGGCGGCCGACCCGGTGGGCCTCCGCCGCCGGGAGCCCGATCCACAGGTCGAGGCCGAGCGGGCCGGTGATCTCCTCGGCGACCCAGCGGCCGATGGTGCGGCCGGTGACGCGGTGGACGAGCCCGGAGAGCAGCCAGCTGAAGGTGTGGGCGTGGTAGCCGTGGGCGGTGCCGGGCTCCCAGACGGGGGCCTGGGCGGCGATCGCGCCGGTCGCCGTCGGCAGGTCGATCGCCTCGGCGAGGGTGAGCGGCCGGTCCAGGACGGGGACGCCGGCCCGGTGCGCGAGGAGCTGCCGTACGGTCACCCGGTCCTTGCCGGCCGCCTTGAACTCCGGCCAGTACGTGGCGACGGGGGCGTCCAGGTCGAGCAGCCCGCGCTGGTGCAGGAGCAGCGGTACGGCGGCGGCGACGCCCTTCGTGGCCGAGCGGACGACCTGGGCGGTGTCCGCCGTCCACGGGTCCGTGCCGTCCACATCGCGGCTGCCCGCCCACAGGTCGACGACCCGCTCGCCGTCGCGGTGGACGGCGAGGGCCGCCCCGCGCTCGCCGCGCTGCTCGAAGTTGCGCAGGAACGCGTCCCTGACCGGCTCCCAGCCCGCCGCCACCGTGCCCTGGACGTCCACCCGACCCACTCTCCCTTTTGTACGACCGGCTCCCATGGTGCAACGCGGGCCGCGAGGGACGGATTCCGGGGTCAGGGGACGGGTCAGGAGACGGGGTCAGGCCACGGAGCTCGGCACGAAGCCGAAGGGCAGCTCCAGTCGGTGCCGGGCCATGAGCTCCTCGTCGGTGAGGATGTCGCCGGTCGGTCCGTCGGCGGCGATGGCGCCCTCGCTGAGGATGACCGCGCGCGGGCAGAGCTCCAGGGCGTACGGCAGGTCGTGGGTGACCATGAGGACGGTGACGTCGAGGGAGCGGAGGATGTCGGCGAGCTCGCGGCGCGAGGCCGGGTCCAGGTTGGAGGACGGCTCGTCGAGGACGAGGATCTCCGGCTCCATGGCGAGGACGGTGGCCACGGCGACCCGGCGCCGCTGCCCGAAGGAGAGGTGGTGCGGCGGCCGGTCCGCGTACTCCGCCATGCCGACGCGCTCCAGGGCGGCCGCGACCACGGCGTCGAGCTCCGCGCCCCGGAGGCCCGCCGCGGCCGGGCCGAAGGCCACGTCCTCGCGGACGGTCGGCATGAAGAGCTGGTCGTCGGGGTCCTGGAAGACGATCCCGACCTTCCGCCTGATCTCCGCGAGGTGCTTCTTGCCGACCGGGAGCCCGGCGACGGTGACCGTGCCCGCGCCGCCGGTGAGGATGCCGTTGAGGTGGAGGACGAGGGTGGTCTTGCCGGCGCCGTTGGGGCCGAGGAGCGCGACCCGCTCGCCGCGCCCGACGGTCAGGTCCACACCGAAGAGGGCCTGGTGGCCGTCGGGGTAGGCGTACGCGAGGCCACGGACCTCGAGCGAGGGGGGAGTCGTCATAGCGTCCATCCGAGGAGGCAGATCAGCAGTGCGGTGAGCGGCAGGGCGGCGGCGTACGTCCACTGGGCGCGGGTGGCGGTCGCCTCGTCGATGACCGGCATGGTGCCCGTGTAGCCGCGGCTCACCATGGCCAGGTGGACCCGTTCCCCGCGCTCGTACGAGCGGATGAAGAGCGCGCCCGCGGACTTCGCGAGGACGCCCCACTGGCGGACGCCCCTCGCCTCGAAGCCGCGCGAGCGGCGGGCGACGGACATGCGGCGCATCTCGTCGGTGATGACGTCGCCGTACCGGATCATGAACGAGGCGATCTGGACGAGCATCGGGGGCAGCCTCAGCCGCTGGAGGCCGAGGAGCAGGGCGCGCAGCTCGGTCGTGGAGGCGAGGATCACCGAGGCGGCGACGCCGAGGGTGCCCTTGGCCAGGACGTTCCAGGCGCCCCACAGGCCGGGGACGCTCAGCGACACCCCGAGGACCTCTCTCTGCTCGCCGGGCACGACGAACGGCATGAGCAGCGCGAACGCGACGAACGGCACCTCGATGAGCAGCCGCTTCAGCAGGAAACCGGCCGGGATCCGGGCCTTCGCCGCCACGACCGCGAGGAGCAGGGCGTAGAGGGCGAAGGCCCAGACGGCTTCGCGGGGCGTCGAGACGACGACCACCACGAAGCCGAGGACGGCCGCGAGCTTGGTGTGCGGGGGCAGCGCGTGGACCGGCGAGTGCGCGTGCCGGTAGAGCTTGTGTGCTCCCCCGTGGCCTCCGGCACGGGAGGTACCCCCACCGGACCCCATGTCAGACGGTTTCCGGTACCGCGGTACGACGTCGGCGCACGACCCAGAAGGCGCCGGTGCCGACGGCGAGGGTCACGCCCACGCCGATCGTGCCGGCCAGGCCGCCGGAGAGGCGGGCGTTGTCGACGTCCTTGACGCCGTAGTCGGCGAGCGGCGATCCGGCGGCGGCGTGCTCCTCGACCTTGGCGTCGAAGCCCTTGTCGGCGGCGACCTTCTCCAGGCCGTCGGGGCTGGCGGAGGCGTAGAAGGAGACGAAGCCGGCGAGGACGAGCGCGGTGACGACACCGCCGATCCACACCTTCTTCGGAGATCCGGCGGCCACCGGAACGGCGGCCGGGCTATCCGCGTCGACCAGCTCGCCGTCGACCCGGAGCTTCAGCGGGGCGGTCAGGCCGCGGGCGCCGTAGACCAGGTCGGGGCGGACGGCGACGACCGCGCCGACGGTCAGCATGGTGATGACGGCCTCGCCGATGCCGATGAGGACGTGCACGCCGACCATGGCGGTGAGGACCTTGCCGAGCGGCACGTCGGTGGTGCCGCCGATCGCGTAGATCAGGGTGAAGGCGGCGGCCGAGGCCGGTACGGAGACGAGCGCGGCGACGAACGAGGCCACGGTCACCGAGCGGCGGGTGCGCGGCAGCACGAGGACGAGGCCGCGGAAGAGCGCGTACGAGACGACGACCGTGACGACGCCCATGACGGTGATGTTCACACCGAGGGCGGTGAGGCCTCCGTCGGCGAAGAGGATGCCCTGCATCAGCAGGACGACGGCGATGCACAGGACGCCGGTCCACGGGCCGACGAGTATCGCGGCGAGCGCGCCGCCGAGCAGGTGTCCGCTGGTCCCGGCGGCGACCGGGAAGTTCAGCATCTGCACGGCGAAGATGAAGGCCGCGACGAGCCCGGCGAGCGGCGCCGTCCTCTCTCCCCCGTAGCCTCCGGCACGGGAGGTGCCCCCAAACTCGCGGCGGGCCCCGCGCAGGCTCACGGCGACGGCGCCGGCGGCGACGACACCGGCCACGGCCGATACGGGGGCGTTGATGAATCCGTCAGGTACATGCACGTCCCGAATGATGAGCCTTCTTGCGAACCACTTGCAAGAGCGCATGGGTCACAGATCACAGGGTGGACCACGCATGGCCCTCGCACCGGACGGGAAGAAGTGACACATTGACTGATAGCAGGACAAAACGTGAGGAGCCCGCGATGGCCGCCGTAGCCGACCACGCAGTCGACGACCATGCCAAGGGGCGGATCATCAGCGACGCCCCCCTCTCCCGGCCGGTCCCCGTGACCCTCCACTTCGACGCCGACCACTCCCCCGCGACCGTCCACTTCGTCTTCCCCGGCGAGGTCGAGTGGTCCTTCCCCCGCACGCTCCTCGAGACCGGTCTGCGCACCCCGACCCGCCGCGGCGACATCGAGGTGTGGCCCTGCGGCCGGGTGCAGACGGTCGTCGAGTTCCACAAGGAAGACGGGGTCGAGGTCGTCCAGTTCGACACCGCCGCCCTGCTCCGGTTCCTCCGCCACACGTACGCCGCGGGTACGCCGACGCCGTCAGCGCGTCGTTGACGACACACTGACGGCGTAACGAGTGGAACCGAAGGTCAGGCCTTCACGAGGTCCGGCTTCGCGGGCGTGTCCTCACCCGTCGACGCGGCGAGGCTCTCGCCCTCCACGTCCACGTTCGGCAGGATCCGGTCGAGCCACTTCGGCAGCCACCAGGCCTTGTGGCCGAGGAGCGCGAGCACGGCCGGGACGATCGCCATCCGGACCACGAAGGCGTCGAAGAGGACCGCGACGGCGAGACCGAAGCCGATCATCTTGATCATCTGGTCCGTCATGCCGATGAAGCCGGAGAAGACCGCGATCATGATGACCGCCGCGGCGACGACCACCCGGGCGCTGTGCCGGAAGCCGGTCACGATCGCCTCGCCGGGCCGCTCCCCGTGGACGTACGCCTCGCGCATCCGGGTCACGAGGAAGACCTCGTAGTCCATCGCGAGACCGAAGACGACGCCCACCATGAAGATCGGCATCATCGACATGATCGGGCCGGTCTGCTCGACCCCGAACAGGCTGCCGAGCCAGCCCCACTGGAAGACCGCGACGACCGCGCCGAGGGCCGCGACGACCGAGAGCAGGAAGCCGAGGGCCGCCTTGAGCGGGACCAGGATCGACCGGAAGACCACCGTCAGGAGCAGGAAGGCGAGGCCGACGACGAGTGCCAGGTAGGGCACGAGCGCGTCGTTCATCTTCTGCGAGAAGTCGATGTTCATCGCGGTGGCGCCGGTGACGAGGACCTCGTCGCCGGTGGCGTCCCGGATGTCGTGGACCAGGTCCTCGGTGGCGACGGAGGACGGGCGGTCCTTCGGGACCACCGTGATCATCGCGGCGTCGCCGGCCTTGTTCGGGGTCGCCGGGGTGACCGCCGCCCAGCCTTCGAGGCCCTTGATCGTGGAGACCGTCTTGTCCGCGGTGGCCTTGTCGCCGTCGACGACGACGAGCAGCGGGCCGTTGAAGCCGGGGCCGAAGCCGTCCGACAGCGTGTCGTACGCCCGGCGCTCCGTGGTGGAGGTCGGCTTCACGCCGTCGTCGGGCAGGCCCATCTCCAGGGAGGCGGCGGGCAGGGCGATCGCGCCGAGTCCGAGGACACCGATGAGCAGCACCATGACGGGGCGGCGGATGACGAACCGGGCCCAGCGGGTGCCGCCGTTCGGCTTGTCGCTCGCCTTCGCCGTGCCCTTGCGCTGCTTGCGGCCGACGACCTTGTCCCCGGCGAAGCCCAGCAGCGCCGGGATGAGGGTGAGGGCGATCAGTACGGCGATGACGACCGTGCCGGCGGCGGCGAAGCCCATCTTCGTCAGCATCGGGATGTTGACGACGGCCAGGCCGACCAGGGCGATGACGACGGTGAGTCCGGCGAAGACGACCGCCGAGCCCGCCGTGCCGACCGCGCGGCCCGCGGCCTCCTCCTTCTCGCGCCCGTCGGCGAGCTCCGCGCGGTAGCGCGAGACGATGAAGAGGGCGTAGTCGATACCGACCGCGAGGCCGATCATCATCGCGAGGGTGGAGGTGGTGGAGCCCAGGTCGAGGACGTTCGCGAGGGCCGCGATCGAGGAGACGCCGATGCCGACGCCGATGATCGCGGTCAGCAGCGGGAGCCCCGCCGCGACGAGCGAGCCGAAGGTGATGACGAGGACGATGCCGGCGATGATCACGCCGACGATCTCGCCGGCGCCGGTCGCGGGCATGGTCTGGAGGGCGTCGCCGCCGACCTCGACGGTCAGCCCCTTGCCCTGCGCGTTGTGACCGGCCTGGGTGAGCGCCTCGCGGGTCTCGTCGGTCAGCTCCATCGCGTTGACCTTGTAGGCGACGGAGACGTAGGCCGTGGAGCCGTCCTGCGAGACGGCGTGCGCGGTGTACGGGTCGGCGACCGAGACGATCTGGTCCGAGCCGGACTTCAGCGCGGCGACGGTCTCCTCGACGACGGCCTTGTGGGCCGTGTCGGTCACCTTCTGGCCCTCGGGGGCCTTGAAGACGACACGGGCGGTGGCCCCGTCGGCGCCGGCACCGGGGAAGCGCTCTTCGAGCAGGTCGAAGGCGCGCTGGGCCTCGGTGCCCGGGATCGAGAAGGAACCGGAGGTGGGGGCTGGCGCGGTGGCGGCGCCGATACCGGCGACCGCCAGGAGCGCCACCCAGAGGAGGGCGACGAGCCGTCGGCGCCGGAAGGCGGAACGGCCCAGCTTGTAGAGGAACGTGGCCACGGGGGCGTACTCCCATTGTGGGGCGGGACAGGACATGGGGAGCCGGCCCGACGGCGTGAGCGGTGCGCGGTCGGTTGGTGCGGGTGACGCGGGTGGGTCAGACGCCGAGTGAGGGGAGCACGACGGCGTCGACGTAGGCACTGAGGAAGGCGCGGTCGACCGGCTGATCCTCGATCAGCGGCCGGGCGATGAACGCACCGATCAACATGTGGGGAAGGAGCTTCAGCGCCGGGTTGTCGGCGGCGACCTCTCCCCTGCGGACCGCTCGGCGCAGCAGTTCGTCCAGGCCGTTCATCTCGGGTTCGATGAGCAGCTCGCGCAGCGCCCGGTGCAGTTCGGGGTTGGTGTGGACGGCATGGGCCAGACCCCGCATCAGCGCGGAGTCCTTCTCCATCTGGCAGTCGTCGGTCCGCTCCAGGAGCACGTGGAAGTCGCCGCGCAGCGAGCCGGTGTCGATCTCGGCGAGATCGGCGGGCTTGTTGTCGCGCAGCGCCCGGGCGACCAGTTCGGGCTTGCTCCCCCACTGGCGGTAGAGGGTGGCCTTGCTGGAGTGGGTGCGGGCGGCGACGGCGTCCATGGTGAGGGCGTCGTAGCCGACCTCGCGGAGAAGGTCGAGCACGGCTGTGTACAGCTCGGACTCCCGCTCGGGAGTGAGTCTGCTGCGAGCCATGAACGGCTCCTCCGATCGGACTGTGCGAACGAAACGGTTTCGTACAGTACGAAGATACCCACGCCCTCAGCGAAACGAAACCGTTTCGTACGTGTCCTGGCCCACACCGCGGCCCCGCGAACCGGTACACACGTACGAGTTGCCGCACCCCCTCCGCGCGGAAAGCATGTACAGGTGAGTGACGACGTCGCGTATCTCCGGTTTCCGCACCTCCACGACGACCTGCTGTGCTTCGCGGCCGAGGACGATCTCTGGATCGCCCCCCTCGCCCCCGAGGGCCACCGCCCCGGCCGGGCCTGGCGGCTGACCGTCGACCGCACCCGGGTCGGCCACCCGCGCTTCTCGCCGGACGGCCGCCACATCGCGTACACGAACTGGCGCAGCCTCGATCCGGAGATCCATCTCGTCCCCATCGACGGCGGATCCGCCCGGCGCCTCACCTACTGGGGCTCCACGGACACCCGGGTCTGCGGCTGGACGCCCCCCGACCCCGACCGGGACGGCCGCTCGGACATCCTCGCCGTCTCCTCGCACGGGCAGCCCTTCTCGTACTACTCCTGGGCCTACACCGTCCCCACCGACGGCTCCCCCGGCATGCGCATGCCCTGGGGCCCGGTCTCCGACATCGCCGTCACCGACGACACCGCCATCACCGGCGACAGCGTCCACACCGGTGACAGCATCCTCACCGGTGACAGCGCCCGCACCGGTGACACCGCCCGCGCCGGCCACGGCGGCGAGCGCCGGACCCTCCTCCTCACCGGGAAGCCGCCGCACGAGCCGGCCGCCTGGAAGCGGTACCTCGGCGGCGCCACCGGACGGCTCTGGCTGCACGGCGAACGACTCCTTCCCGACATCGGCGGCCACCTGGACTGCGCCATGGCCGTCGACGGCCGGATCGCCTTCCTCTCCGACCACGAGGGCGTCGGGAACCTCTACTCCTGCCTGCCCGACGGCACCGACCTGCGCCGCCACACCGACCACGACGCCTTCTACGCCCGGCACGCCTCCACCGACGGGCGCCGGGTCGTCTACCAGTGCGCGGGCGAGCTGTGGATCGTCGACGCGCTCACCCCCCACTCCCGCCCCCGGAAGCTGGAGGTCCGGCTCGGCGGGCAGCGCGTCGGCCGCCGCCCCTACCAGGTGCCCGCCGCCCACCACGTCGACGCGGTCTCCGTCGACGAGACCGGCCGGGCCAGCGCCGTCTCCGTACGCGGCAGCCTGTACTGGCTCACGCACCGCGACGGCCCGGCCCGCACGATCATCGACTCGCCGGGCGTCCGCGTCCGGCTGCCCGAGATGCTCGGCAGCGGCGGGCAGGTCGCGTACGTCACCGACGCCGAGGGCGAGGACGCCGTCGAGGTCGCCTACCTGCCGCGCGCCAGCGGCGACCGGCCGCCGCGCCGGCTCGCCTCGGGCGGCCTCGGCCGGGTCGAGGAGCTCATCTCCGACCCGGAAGGCGAACGGCTCGCCATCGCCTCCCACGACGGGCGGCTCCTGCTCCTCGACACGACGGAGGACTCCGGGGACACCTCCCAGGCCGAAGGCTCCGGGGGTACCTCCCCGGCCGAAGGCTCTGGCGGAGGCCAGGTCACCGAGCTGATCCGGTCGGTGAACGGACCCGTCCGCGACCTCGCCTTCTCCCCCGACGGCGACTGGCTCACCTGGTCCCACCCCGGCATCGGCCGCTCCCTGCGCTCCATCAAGCTGGCCCGTATCTCCGGCCCCGGCGCCCGGACCGTCATCGACGTCACCAACGGCCGCTTCGAGGACGAGAACCCGGTCTTCACCCGGGACGGCCGCTACCTCGCCTTCCTCTCCTGGCGCGGCTTCGACCCGGTGTACGACGTCCACACCGGCGACCTCTCCTTCCCGCTCGGCTGCCGCCCCTACCTCGTACCGCTCTCCTCCGCCACGCCCTCCCCCTTCGCGCTGCTCCCCGACGGGCGCCCGGCGGCCGGCGGCCTCGACCCCGCCGACGACGACACGGACACCGGCGACGGCACCGTCACGGTCGAGATCGAGGGGCTCCCCGACCGGGTCACCCCCATCCCGGTCACCGCCTCCAAGTACTCCGCGCTGCACCCCGTCAGCGGCGGCGGCCTGGTCTGGCTGCGCTGGCCCATCTCGGGCGCGCTCGGCGAGACCTTCGCCAATCCGGCCGACACCTCCGGCCGCCCCTCCCTCGAACACTTCACCATCACCAAGGCCCGCAAGACCGAACTCGCCAAGGACCTCGACTGGTTCGCGGTCAGCGGCGACGGCACCCGGCTCGTCGTCGCCGACGAGGGCGAGCTGCGGGCCGTGCCCGCCACCGAGTCCGGCGACGGCGACTCCACCGTCTACCTGGACCTGCGGCGCATCCTCCACGAGGTCGACCCCGGCGCCGAGTGGCGCCAGGCCTTCGACGAGGCCGGCCGGATCGTCCGCGCCTACTTCTGGGAGCCCGGCATGGGCGGCGTCGACTGGTCGGCGATCCTCGACCAGTACCGGCCGCTCGTCGAACGGGTCGCGTCCCCCGACGAGTTCGCCGACCTGCTCCGCGAGGTCGTCGGCGAACTGGGCACCTCCCACGCGTACGTCACCCCCGCCCGCCGCAACGAGGGCCCGCCGCACTACCAGCGGGCCATGGGCCTCCTCGGCGCCAACCTCGTGCCCCGGGAGGCCGGCTGGACGGTGAAGCGGATCCTGCCCGGCGAGTCCTCCGACTCCAAGGCCCGCTCCCCGCTCGCCGGCACCGGCATCCGCGAGGGCGCCGTCCTCACCCACGTCGACGGCCGGCCCGTCGACCCGGTCACGGGCCCCTACCCCCGGCTCTCCGGCACCGGCGGCACCACCGTCGAGCTCACCTTCGCCCCCGCCGAGGGCGAGGGCCCCTCCCGCCGCGTCGCCGTCGTCCCGCTCGTCGACGAACGGCCGCTGCGCTACCAGGACTGGGTCGCCAAACGCCGGGCCGTGGTCCGGGAGCTCAGCGGCGGCCGCTGCGGCTACCTCCACATCCCCGACATGGGCGGCTCCGGCTGGGCCCAGTTCAACCGCGACCTGCGCATGGAGGTCTCCCGGCCCGCGCTCATCGTCGACGTCCGCGGCAACGCCGGCGGCAACATCAGCGAGCTCGTCATAGAGAAACTCACCCGCAGGATCCTCGGCTGGGACCTGACCCGGAACGCCCAGCCCGTCTCGTACGCCTCGAACGCCCCCCGCGGCCCCGTCGTCGCCCTCGCCGACGAGGCCACCTCCTCCGACGGCGACATGATCACCGCCGCCTTCAAGCTCCTCGGCCTCGGGCCCGTCGTCGGCCAGCGCACCTGGGGCGGGGTCGTCGGCATGACCGGCCGCCACCGGCTCGGCGACGGCACCCAGATCACGGTCCCGATGAACGCGGCCTGGTTCCCCGAGTACGGCTGGTCCCTGGAGAACCACGGCGTCGAACCCGACCTCGCGGTCCTGCGCACGCCCCTCGACTGGGCCGAGGGGCGGCACGCGCAGCTCGACGACGCCGTGCACGTCGCCCTCTCGCTCCTCGCGGAGACCCCGCCGGCCAGCCCCCCGGGGTACGAGGCCGTCCCCGACCGCTCCCGCCCGAAACTGCCGCCGAGGTCCGCCCCGTAGAGGTATGCAGAGGAACTACGCGTACGCCGCGCCGAGGTCCAGCTCGTAGGAGGTGCCGGGCTCTCCGTCCAGCGTCACGCTCCCGACGGCGCCGAAACCGACCCGCCCGAGCACGGCCCTCGACCCCGTGTTGTCGAGGGTCGTGGCGGCGGTCAGCCGGGTCAGCCCGTACACCTCCCGCGCCAGCCGGCACACCTCGCGCACCCCGGCCGTCGCCACGCCCCGCCCGGTCGCCTTCTCGGCGACCCGGTAGCCGAGCTCGGCGGCCCCGTCGACGGCGTCCACGAGGTTGAAGCGGCCGATTATCTCCCCGTCCTCCCCCACCAGGACGTGGAAGTGGATCGCACCGGTCTCCTGCTCCTCCAGGAGCGCCCGGTGCCGGTCCTCGAACTCCTCGAAGAAGGCGTCGCCCCGGTCCGGCACGGAGGCGGCGAAGTAGGCCCTGTTGGCCCGCTCGAACGCGAGCAGGGCGGGCGCGTGGTCGGGGCGCAGTCGCTGCAGTTCAGGCATGGGGGGCACGGTATGCGCTCGCCCGGGAAAGGGCGCCCTAATATCCTGCGGCCAGGGGCCGGTCACGGCGGGATCCCGCCGGGCGGAGCACGCCGTCCAGGATGCAGCAGATGCAGAACAGGAACACGCATGCCCGATCGACCCCCGACCGGCCAGACCCTCATCCAGTCGGTCCAGCGCGCCGTCCATCTGCTGCGCGCGCTGAATCACCGGGGCGGCAGCGCGAGCGCCAAGCAGCTCGCGCGCGACACGGACCTGCCGCTTCCCACCGCGTACCACCTGCTGCGGACCCTCTGCCACGAGGGACTGGTGAGCAAGGACCGCCACGGATACGCCCTCGCGGACCCGGCCGGCCTCGCCGTCCCTCAGACGTCCCCGCCCGAGGGGCTCCCCACCCAGGAGTGGGCGGACGCCCTCAGTCTGGAACTCGACGCCGCCGTCTACTTCGTCATCTACCGCGAGGGCGAGATACGGGTCACGGCCGTCTCCCGGAACCCCGATTGCCCACCCGTCACCGAATGGGCGGAGTTCGGTCTCACCGGCCACGCGCACGCCGCCGGCCAGTCGCTCCTCACCCAGCTCAGCGACGAGGAGCGCGCCGACCACCTCGACCGGAACCCCGCGACGCCGCTGACCCGGCACACCGTGGCGGGCCGCACCGCGATCGAGCGTCGCCTCGCCTCCCAGCGGCGGGGCCGGCCCCTCCTCGAGTACGAGGAGTACGCCCTCGGCACCGTCTGCGCCGCCGTCCCCATCACGGTCGGCTCCTCCGCGGCGGCCCTGGCACTGTCGATCCCGGCCGCCCGGACCGCCGACCTCAAGCCGCTCGCGCGCCGCCTCCAGGACCGTGCCGAGAGCGTCCTCCTCGACCGGACCTTCTCGATCACGCCCCGTACTCCCCGCCCGCCGGAGCCTTGAACACGCGCGAAGGCGCACCCGGCGTCCCGGGTGCGCCTTCCTCAGTCGGCCGTGGGCCGGCCGGACGTCAGGCGTCGTAGTCCTGGTCGAAACGGTCCTGGGCCTCCTGCTGGGCCTTGCGCGTCTCGTCGTCGGAGCGCTCGCGGCCCTGGGAAGCACGTTCGGACGCCTCGTCCTTCTTGCCCGCGGCCTGCTTGGCCCGCTGCTTGAGCTCGTCCGCCTTGTCGCTGAACTGGTCCTTCATGCCCATGAAGAGTCACTCCTAGAAGGGTGTGAGGTGGGGACGGGGCGTCGTGCCCCGTCGGGCTCGACCAGCGTTGCACGGGCACACATCCCACGCATTTCGATCAGCCCGTCCCCCTCACTCCCCGTCACCGAGCCCCCGTCACGGACCTCCGTCACGGACCTTGGTCACGGACCTCCGTCACGGACCTCCGTTACGGACTCCGTTACGGAGCCTTCGTTACGGAGCCTTCGTTACGGAGCCTTCGTCACCGGCGGGTCGCGTCCCCCGCGCGCGCCTGCTCGTCGGCCGCGCCGCCCGCGCCCACGAGCCCCTTGGAGACGGAGCCGAGGCGCGGCTCGAACCGCCGCATCTCGCGCTGTCCGACCGTCGCGATCATCCCGGGCAGATAGCCCCGGACCGACTGCATCCCGCGCAGCCACCACTGCGCGTACACGTGGGAGGAGCGCCGCTCGATGCCGGCGACGATCCGGTCGACGGCCGGGCCGAGGGGGTACGTGCGGTTCGCGGGCCACGGCAGCCGGGACCGGAGCTCGCGCATCACGTCGTCCTGGTCGGCGCCCCGGACCATGTCGGTGTCGGTCCAGGACAGATAGCCGACGCCGACCTTCACGCCCTTGTACGCGACCTCGGCGCGCAGGCTGTGCGCGAAGGCCTCGACGCCCGACTTCGAGGCGCAGTACGCCGTCATCATCGGGGCCGGGGTGAGCGCCGCGAGCGAGGCGATCTGGAGGAAGTACCCCCGGGACTCCATGAGGACGGGCAGGAACGCCCGGCCGGTCACGGCGCCGCCGATCAGGTTGACCTCGATGACCCGCCGCCAGGCGTCGGGGTCGGACTCGACGAACGGACCGCCGGCCGCGACACCGGCATTGGCGACGACGATGTCGACCTTCCCGAACCGCTCCTTGACCTCGGCCGCGACCTTCGCCATGGCCTCGTGGTCGGTGACGTCGGCGTGCCACCAGTCGGCCTCGGTGTGCAGTCGCCCGGCGACGTCCTTGAGCTGCTCGGGCTCCAGGCCGACGAGCGCGATCTTCGCGCCGCGCGCGGAGAGCTTGCGGGCGAGGAGTTCGCCGACGCCGCGGGCCCCTCCGGTGACGACCGCGACCTGCCCTTCCAGGCTCACCCGGCTCATGCCTTCTCCTTCACTTCCACGTAGGTGTCCGCCAGTTCGCGGATCCGGGCGGTGACGGCCTCGGGGGCCTCCACCGGCGTCATGTGGCCGGCGCCGGTGACTTCGAGGAGCCCCACGCACTGCGGGAGCGCCTCGGCCATGGCCCGGGAGTGGACGGGCGGGGTGAGCCGGTCGGCGGTGCCGACGAGGACGGCCACCGGCAGGTCCAGCTCCCGTACGCCCGCTTCGACGTCGATCTCGGAGAGGACGCGGGACCAGCCGACGCGGGCCCCGCGCGGGCAGGCGTGCACGATCCGGGCGCAGGTGTCGACCCGCTCGGAAGCCGACCCCGGTCCCATCGTCGCGTACTTGAGGATCTTCTTCGAGACGGGAGTGACCGGCCCGAGCGGGGCCTTCGCCCCGAGGACGGTCCGGGTGAGCCGGGTGCGCCGGTCGCTCGGACGCAGCGGTACGACGGTGGCCTCGGCGGTCAGCCGCGAGGGCCCGGTGGAGCAGAGCAGTACGGCCGCCGCGTGCTCCCGGAAGCCGGGGCGGGACGCCGCCGCCATCACGGTCATGCCGCCCATGGAGTGGCCGGCGACGACGGCCTTCTCGCCGGGGGCGAGGGTGGCCGCGAGGACGGCTTCGAGGTCGTCGGCGAGCGCCCGGACCGAGTATCCGGAGGGTCCGGCGGGGGCCGGGGAGCGGCCGTGGCCGCGCTGGTCGTAGGCGATGACCCGGTGGTCGGCGGCGAGGGCCCGTATCTGCTCGGCCCAGAAGGCTATGGAGCAGGTCCAGCCGTGGGCGAGGACGACGACGGGGGCGCTCTCGGGGCCGTACACCTCGACGTGGATCGGGGAACCGTCGGCGGAGACGACGGTCAGCTCCCGGGACGCGGGCAGCGGGATCGGTCGGCGGCTCACTGGGCGGCCTCCTTCTTGCGGGAGGGACGGTTCCTCGCCTCAGGGGTCGCCGGGTCCGTCGTGGCCATCGTGGCCGTCGGGGCCGTCGGGGCCGTCGGGGCCGTCGGGGCCGTCTTGGGCGCGCGCAGGACCTCGTACTCGGAGAGGTCGACCTGCCGGGTCTCCTTGCGGAACTCGCCCGTCGTCCCCGGCCACAGGGTCGTGTTGCGGCCGTTGGCGTCGAGGTACCAGCTCTCGCAGCCGCCGGCCTTCCAGACGGTCCGCTCCATCCGGGTCTGCACCTTGCGGTTCCAGGCGCCGACGGCGGAGGGGCGGACGGCGAGCGCGGCGCGCCCGCCCAGCATGTTCAGCTGGCGCAGGTAGTCGGCCATGTAGTTCAGCTGGGACTCGATCATCAGGATCATCGAGGAGTTGCCGAGGCCGGTGTTGGGGCCGATGACCGTCATGAAGTTGGGGAAGCCGGCGGCGGTGGCGCCGCGCAGCGCCTCCATGCCGCCCTTCCAGGCCTCGGCGAGCGTCTGCCCCTCCGCGCCGACGACCCGCTCGGCGATCGGCATGTCGGTGACGTGGAAGCCGGTGCCGAAGACGATGGCGTCGACCTCGGTCTCGGTGCCGTCGGCGGCGACGACGGTCGAGCCGCGGACCTCGCGCAGCCCGGAGGCGACGACGTCCACGTTCGGCTGGGCGACCGCCGGGTAGTACGTGCTGGAGAGCAGGATGCGCTTGCAGCCGATGCGGTACGAGGGCGTCAGCTTGGCGCGCAGCTCCGGGTCCTTGATCGCCTTGGCGATGTTGGCCTTGGCGAGCTTCTCGATGAGCCCGAGTTCGCCCGGGTGCTTGGTGAAGGCGCCGACCTGGAGTTCGCGGATGCCCCAGAGCAGGCCGCGGCGCAGGGTGCCGGTGGCGGGCACGGCGCGGTGGAGCCAGCGCTCGGGGCCGCTGATGGCGCGGTCCATGCGGCGCATGACCCACGGGGGCGTGCGCTGGAAGAGCGTCAGCTTCCCGACCAGTGGCTGGATGGCGGGCACGATCTGGATGGCGGAGGCGCCGGTGCCGATCATGGCGACGCGCTTGCCGGTGAGGTCGTAGTCGTGGTCCCAGCGGGCGGAGTGGAAGACCTTGCCGGGGAAGTCGGCGAGCCCCGGGATGTCGGGGATCTTGGGGTCGGAGAGCGGCCCGGTCGCGGAGACGACGACCTCGGCGCTGAAGGAGCCCTGGCTCGTCTCGATCTCCCAGCGGAGCGCCTCCGTGTCCCAGGCCATCCGCCGCACCTCGTGGTTCAGGCGCAGGTGGGGGCGGATCCCGAAGGTGTCCGTGACATGCTCCAGGTAGGCGCGGATGTGGCGCTGTCCGGAGAAGGTCCGCGGCCAGTCGGGGTTGGGCGCGAAGGAGAAGGAGTAGAGGTGCGAGGGCACGTCGCAGGCACAGCCGGGGTAGCTGTTGTCGCGCCATGTGCCGCCCACGGAGTCGGCCCGCTCCAGGACGACGAAGTCGGTGATTCCCTCGCGGCGCAGTCGGACGGCGGCCCCCAGGCCACCGAATCCCGATCCGATCACCGCCACCCGTACGTGCTCGTGCTTCGCCATGCCGCCTCCCGAACGCCCGGCAGATCACGCCAGCAATCACTGGCACAGTCGGGACTGTAGAGCAGCTCCATACCGAGCGGTAGGGGTACGGCGAGGGAAAGTTACCGGCGGTACAACATAGGCTGGCGTGTGTGGCAGAAGGATCAGGACCCGACACGGGCGCACACGAAGCCGTACGCGAGTACCGCATGGAGGAGCTGGCGACGGCCGCCGGCATCACCGTGCGCACCCTGCGCTTCTACCGCGAGCGCGGACTGATCCCGCCGCCCCGCCGCGAGGGCCGCATCGCCTGGTACGACGAGCACCACCTCGCCCGGCTGCGCACCATAGCCGCCCTCCTGGAGCGCGGCCACACCCTCAACGGCATCGCCGACCTCACCACCGCCTTCGAGAGCGGCCGGAACGTCCGCGAGGTCCTCGCCCTCGGCTCCCCCACCGAGGAGGAGCCCGTCCGGCTCACCCCCGAGGAGCTCGCCGACCACTTCGCCGGCGAGGTCACCCCCGAGAACCTCGCGGCCGCCCTCGACCTCGGCTACCTCGTCACCGACGGCGAGGAGATCGTCCACATCAGCCGCCGCCTGCTCGACGTCTCCGCCGCGCTCGTCCGGGAGGGCGTCCCGCTCGCCGAGGTCCTCAAGGCGGGCGCCCGCGTCCGCGAACACGCCGACGCCCTCGCGGAGCTCTTCACCGACCTGCTCCGCGCGCACGCGGCCGAGGACGACCTGTGGCGGCTGCGCCCGCTCGCGAAGAGCGTCGTCGAGGCGGAGCTGTCGATGGCCCTCGACCGGCGCCTTCGCCCCGAGAACACCTGATCACGACCGCCTGACAGGTTCTTCAAAAGTTCTTCATGACCCCGGTCCTACGGTCGGGCCACCCACCGCTCGCGGCCGGCGCCGGAGCCTTACCGTCCTCCTCGCCGCGGCCGTCGTCGTGGTCGGGACGATCGCCTCCGTCGGCGCGCTCGGCCTCGGCGGCGGGGACGACGAGACGCCGGCCGCCCCGCCCCGGGCGGGCTCCACGGTCGCCGTCACCCGCGCGACCCTCGTCGAACGGACCAAGGTCGAGGGAATCCCCCTGAATCCCCTGCGTTCCCCCGCACGCTACCGCCCGGGGGTCTGCCTACAGCTCGTAGACGGCGGTCACGGGGGCGTGGTCGCTCCACCGCTCGGCGTGGGTGGCGGCGCGCTCGACGTAGGCCTTGACGGCCTTGGCGGCGAGGCCGGGGGTGGCGACCTGGTAGTCGATGCGCCAGCCGCTGTCGTTGTCGAAGGCGCGGCCGCGGTAGGACCACCAGGAGTAGGGCCCTTCCTGCTCGGGGTGCAGGGCCCGCACGACGTCGACGTACGCGCCGTCGCCCTCGTCGAGGACGCGGCCGAGCCACTCCCGCTCCTCGGGCAGGAAGCCGGCGTTCTTCTTGTTGGCCTTCCAGTTCTTGAGGTCGGCCTCGCGGTGGGCGATGTTCCAGTCGCCGCAGACGACGACCTCGCGCCCGTCGGCGGCGGCCCGGCTCCTGAGCTCCTTCAGGTACGGCAGGAACTCGCCCATGAACCGCAGCTTCTCGTCCTGGCGCTCGGTGCCGACCTCGCCGGAGGGCAGGTAGAGGCTGGCGACGGTCACACCGGGCAGGTCGGCCTCGATGTACCGCCCGCTGCCGTCGAACTCGCTCGACCCGAAGCCGACGCGCACGGCGTCGGGCTCGCGGCGCGTGTAGAGGGAGACGCCGGCGCGGCCCTTGGCGGCGGCGGGCGCGTGGGCCGTGAACCAGCCCTCGGGCGCCCGGACCTCGGCGGGCAGCTGGGCCTCCTCGGCGCGGACCTCCTGCAGGCAGACGGCGTCGGCGGAGGTGCCGGCCAGCCACTCGACGAAGCCCTTCTTGGCTGCGGCGCGGAGACCATTGACATTGACGGTGGTGACAGTGAGCATCCCGGGAGAATACCGACACTCACTTTCCGCATGCATATACACTCCCCCGCATGAACATCCACCCCACTCCTTTCGATCACCCCGACGCCGTGAAACTCAACGACGCGGTCCAGCTGGAATACGCCGCCCGCTACGACAGTGAGGGCGACGCCACACCGCTGGACCCCGCGATGTTCGCGCCCCCGCACGGCCTCTACCTCCTCGCCTACGACGACGAGGGCCGCCCCGTCGCCACCGGCGGCTGGCGCGCCCAGGACACGAACGACGAGGGTTACGCGGACGGGGACGCCGAACTGAAGCGCATGTACGTGGTCCCCGAGGCCCGCGGCCTGGGCCTGGCCCGCCGCATCCTCGCCACCCTCGAAGCCGACGCCCGCACGGCCGGCCGCACCCGCATGGTCCTGGAGACGGGCACGGCCCAGCCGGAGGCGATAGCCCTCTACGCGTCCAGCGGCTACGAGCCCTGCGCCAAGTTCGGCCACTACCGCAGCTACGACACCAGCCGCTGCTTCGCGAAGCCGCTGACCTGACGCTCCCAGGGGCCCCTCCGATTGCCGAGGCCGCCGGATTCGGACGACTTCCCGTTCGCCGCCTGGTCCCGCCTGCTCGCCCGCGCGACGGAACTCCCGGACTCGGCCCGGACGGACCCCGCCCTCGACGCCCCCGAGGCACGGACCCGCCTGATCCGGCGCCGACACCACCGGGACGACCGAAGCCCGAGAGGCATGCGGGTCGCCGGTTCGCACCGACTCGCGCCCGGCAGACGACGAGCGGGCTCGACGCATCCTGTGAACAGCATTGAAAAGACATGTGACATGTGCCATTTTACAGCGCAGCCGTTACGGACGGGCCCCTTCCTCCCATCCCCAGGAGCGAATCTTGCGCGCCATGGCCATCGCCACCGCCCTGCTCATATCGGCCTTCGCGGCCGCTCCCGCCCAGGCCGTCCAGGCCGCCCGGGCCGTCCAGGACGAGCCCAAGCCGGACCACGTCTTCGCGGACCCGGGCCAGCGCCCGGCCCACGGCAACACCAAGGGCGCGCCCGGCGCCACCGCCGGCGGCGGGCTGGAAGCGCGCATCCTGCCGATCGTCCACAACTGCAGCCCGTCGCTGCGGATCCGGGCCCAGGAGATGACCGCCGCCCAGCTGACGGCGACCTGCGCGAGCCTGGCCGACCAGGACGCGTACTTCCACAACGTGGTCAAGGACTCGGGGCCGGTCGCGAACGACTACAACACCACCCTCGAGGTCGATGTCTTCAACTCGAGCGCCGACTACAAGGCCTACGCGAGGAAGATCTACGGCATCGACACCAACAACGGCGGCATGTACCTGGAGGGAGACCCGTCCGTGACGGGCAACCAGCCGCGGTTCATCTGTTACGAGCGCACCGACGTGAGCCCCGGCTGGCAGATCTGGAACCTCAACCACGAGTACACGCACTACCTCGACGGCCGCTACAACCTGTACGGCGACTTCGGCGCCGGCCAGACCACCCCCACGGTGTGGTGGGGCGAGGGCATCGCGGAGTACGTCTCCTACTCCTACCGCGGCGTCACCTACGCCAACGCGGTGGCCGAGGCCGGCAAGCACACGTACTCCCTGCGCACGCTGTTCGACACCACCTACGCCAACAGCGACGTCAACCGCACCTACAACTGGGGCTACCTCGCCGCCCGCTACATGGTCGAGAAGCACCCGGCCGACGTCGCCACCGTCCTCGGCCACTACCGCACCGGAAACTGGGCCGCCGCGCGTTCCTTCCTCACCTCGCTGGACTACGAGAGCGACTGGAACGCCTGGCTGACGACCGTGGCCGCAGGCGCCTGACCCACCCGCCCGCTGCGGCCGGACGCACCCCCGGCCACAGGGGGCGATCGACCGAACCCCCGGGAAACGACGAAGATCCCGCCCGATCTTTCGATCGGACGGGATCTCGTCACTGTTCCCGAGAGCTACTCGCGAACTGTCGTTTGTGGACCTGTGGGGATTTGAACCCCAGACCCCCTCGATGCGAACGAGGTGCGCTACCAGACTGCGCCACAGGCCCTTGCGACGTGTGAAACATTAGCATCCCTACCGGCTCACGCAAAAATCCGTTCCGCCGCAGGTCACCGGGGGCCGTCGTGGGCCCCCGGCGGGGGTCATTCGTTGGCCGCCCGGGGGCGGTCGTCCTCCGCGTACTGGTCGAAGAGGGGGGTGCGGCCGCTGTCGCGGCCGCGGCGGGGCGGGGTCGTGCGGCGGCGGGGCGCCGGGGCGGGGGCCGGGGCCGGGTCCGCCACCGTGGAGGAGCGGGCCGCGCTCCAGGTCTCCGGGTCCGTGATGTCGACGCCGCTCGACGCGCGCGGCGCGACCGGCGCCGTGACGTACGTGGGGAGCGGGACCGGGACCGGCTCCCAGCTGTCACCGCGGGCCGGGCCGCGCTCGCGCTGCTGGTCCACCCACTCCGCGTGGTCCGTCTGCTCGACGAGGGCGCGGCGCCCCGCCTCCTGCGGGGACACGGGCGACGTCGAGACCGGCGCCTGTTCGGCCTCCGGCTCGGGGGTCGGGGTGGGCCGCCTGCTCTCCCGCAGCCGGGCCGCCGCCGCTTCCGCGCGGCGCCGGTCCATCACGTACACGAAGCGGCGTCGCTCCTGGACCCGCAGGTGCACGATGTACGCGCTGAGGAGCAGCGCCGGGACGGCGGGCGCCCACAGGAAGCCGATGCCGCCGACGGCCGCGACGACCGCGCCGAGGGTGAACCCGGCGAAGAGGAGCGTCGTGGTGCGCCGGCGCCGCGCGAGGACCTTGCCCCGGCGGGCCCGCTCGGCCGCCGCGCCGCCCGTGGAGGGGCGCGCGGGGGCTGGTGCGGGGGCGGGTTCCGGCGTGGGTTCCGGCTCGGGTTCCGGGAGTTCGAGGCGCGCCTCGGTCCTGGCCGCGGGCGCGGAAAAGGCCCGGACGTCGACCGAGCTCAGATGCTCGGTCGCCGCGTCCGGGTCCACGTCGGGCGTCGGACCCTCCGCCGTACGGTCCCGCTCCTTGAGCTCCTTGGCGTACCGGCGCTCCATTCCCGCCCGTCCGGACAGCAGCCGGATGGCGGTGCTGAAGCGTTCCGTCGGACGGGCTTCGTTCAGCTCGTCCTGCCTGCGGAGCCACATCGGCACCAAGTAGGCGGCCCAGGCCCCGACGATGACTGCGTAGATGAGGCCGCTGCTGCTCACGCCTCACACGGTAGAGGGGTTCGCGGGAGGGCATCGGCCAATTGGCCCGGTGTGTCGCACGATCTGGCTGATATCACTGAACTTTTTTGTGATTGTTCAGATCGTTTGCGTGCCAACTACCGATTAAATTCGAACGTTTATGCCATTCTTGTTTGGCGCCAGCGTCGCAGCAATCCCTCCGGCACCTCCTCCACCGTCAGCGCGAAGATCAGATGGTCCCGCCACGCGCCGTCGATGTGGAGATAGCGGGGCCGCATCCCCTCCTCGCGGAAGCCGAGTTTCTCCACGACGCGGCGCGAAGGGCCGTTCTCCGGCCGGATGCACACCTCCATCCGGTGCAGTCCGACCGCGCGGAAGCAGTGGTCGACGGCGAGCGCGACCGCCGTCGGCATCACCCCGCGCCCGGCCACCTCGCTGTCCACCCAGTAGCCCACGTGCCCCGAGCACATCGAGCCCCAGGTGATCCCGGCCACGGTCAACTGCCCGACGAGAAGCCCCTGGTACTCGATGACGAACGGCAGCATCCGGCCCGCCTTCGCCTCCGCCCGCAGATGGCGGACCATCTGACGGTACGTCGGCCGCTGCGCGACCGGGCCGCCCGGCGCCGGGGGCGGAACCGTCGCCTCCCAGGGCCGCAGCCACTCGCGGTTGCGCCGGTTCACCTCGCGCCAGGCCCGCTGGTCGCCCATCTTTATCGGGCGGAGGACGACGTCCCCGTCCACCAGGACCACGGGCCAGGGCGGGATCATGACGTTCTCGGGTGGTCGCCACCGCGGATCTGGTCGACGGCGTGCCGGAGGATCGGCTCCAGGACCGCCAGCCCGTCCCGTACCCCGCCCGGAGACCCCGGCAGGTTCACGATCAGCGTGCCGCCCGCGACCCCCGCGAGCCCGCGCGAGAGCGCCGCCGTCGGCACCTTCTCCCGGCCGTACGCGCGAATGGCCTCCGGGATGCCGGGGATGTCGCGGTCCAGGACCCGGCGCGTCGCCTCCGGGGTCTCGTCGGTGGGCGAGATGCCCGTACCGCCGGTGGTGACGATCGCGTCGTACCCCGCCTCGACCCCGGCCCGCAGCGCGGCCTCGACCGGCGCCCCGTCCGGGACGATCTGCGGGCCGTCCACGGCGAAGCCCATCCGGGTCAGGCCCTCGGCGATCAGCGGACCGCCCTTGTCCTCGTACACCCCGGCCGACGCCCGGTTCGAGGCGGTGACGACCAGCGCCCTGTACGGCGCGGCCGAGGCGTCGTGCTCGTGTACGCCCGTCACCCGGCCCCCGCGCGTCACGACTCGCTCCGCGTCCAGTGGCCCGACTTGCCGCCCGTCTTCTCCTCCACCCGTACGTCGGAGATGACCGCGCCCTTGTCGACCGCCTTCACCATGTCGACGACCGTCAGCGCCGCCACCGAGACCGCCGTCAGGGCCTCCATCTCGACGCCCGTGCGGTCCGTGGTCTTCACCGTCGCCAGGATCTCGACCGCCTCGTCCGTGACCGCCAGGTCCAGGGTGACGCCCGAGACGGCGAGCGGGTGGCAGAGCGGGATCAGGTCGGGGGTCTTCTTCGCCCCCATGATCCCGGCGATACGGGCCGTCGCCAGCGCGTCGCCCTTCGGGACGCCCTCGCCGCGCAGCAGCTCGATCACGCGCGGCGAGACGAGGACCCGTCCGCTGGCCCGCGCGGTGCGGGCCGTGACGTCCTTCGCGGAGACGTCGACCATGCGGGCCGCACCCGCCTCGTCGATGTGGGTGAGACCTTGCTGCGTGCTCATGGCCGTGACACTCCCGGTCGCTGTATGGGGACGACACCGTACCCCCACCCTCGCCCCCTCAGCCGAGGAGGACCACTTCCAGCTCGCTGCCCGGCTCGACGCTGTCCGTCTCCTCCGGGACCACGAGCAGGCAGTCCGCGTGCGCGAGGGCCGCGATGAGGTGCGAGCCGGCACCGCCCACCGGAGTGACGGTGCCCGCCTCCGGGTCGTACGTGCCCCGCAGGAACTGACGGCGGCCCGCCGGGGACGAGAGCGCCTTGTCGGCGGCGAGCACCGCCCGGACCGTGGGTCTGTGCAGGTCCTCGACGCCCATCAGGGACCGGATCGCCGGCCGGACGAACAGCTCGAAGGAGACGTACGAGGACACCGGGTTGCCCGGCAGCGCGAGCAGCGGGATCTGCTCGGCGCCGATCGCACCGAAGCCCTGCGGCTTGCCCGGCTGCATCGCCAGCTTCCGGAAGTCGACCTGCCCGTCGGCGCTCAGCGCCTCCTTCACCACGTCGTACGCGCCGACGCTCACCCCGCCCGTCGTCACGATCAGGTCCGCCCGGATGAGCTGGTCCTCGATCGTGGCCCGCAGCGTCTCGGCCTCGTCGGTGACGGCGCCCACCCGGTAGGCGAGGGCGCCGGCGTCCCGCGCGGCCGCGGCCAGCGCGAAGCTGTTGGAGTCGTGGATCTGGCCCTCGCCCAGCGGCTCGCCGGGCTGGACGAGCTCGCTGCCGGTGGAGATGACCACGACCCTCGGGCGGGGCCGCACGCGGACCGTGCCCCGGCCGATCGCCGCGAGGAGTCCGATCTGCGGCGGACCGAGGACGGTGCCGGCCGCGAGGGCCAGCTCCCCGGCCCGTACGTCGCTGCCGCGCGCGCGGACGTGCGCGCGGGCCTCGGCGGACCGGTGCACCCGCACCTCGCCGCCCGCGCCCTCCGGGGCGGCGCTGGCGGCGCGCATGCCGGTGGCCGCGCCCCCGCCCGTACCGCCGTCGGTCCACTCGACGGGGACGACGGCCTCGGCGCCGGGCGGCAGCGGGGCGCCCGTCATGATCCGGGCGGCCTGCCCGGGGCCGACGGTCGGCAGCCCGCCGTCACCGGCCGCGACGTCGCCGATGACCGTGAGGACCGCGGGGAACTCCTCGGTGGCACCGGCGACATCGGCGACCCGCACCGCGTACCCGTCCATGGAGCTGTTGTCGAACGGCGGCAGCGCGACCGGCACCGTCACGTCCTCGACGAGGACACAGCCCTGCGCGTCGAGGAGTTGGAGCTCGATGGGTTCGAGCGGGCCGACCGTCGCGAGGATGTCGGCCAGGTGCTCGTCCACCGACCACAGACCGCGGGCCGCGCCCGCGCAGGGGTCCGCCGGGCCGTGCTCGTGGCCGTGCTCGCCGGACGGGTGCTCGTCGGACGGCGACGGTGCCGCGCTGCTGCTCAAGGTCCTACATCTCCTCGCTGACGTATCTCCGGAGCCAGGCCCGGAAGTCCGGTCCCAGATCTTCACGTTCGCACGCGAGTCTGACAATGGCACGCAGATAGTCCCCGCGGTCACCGGTGTCATAGCGGCGGCCCTTGAAGACCACACCGTGCACCGGGCCGCCGATCTTCTCGTCGGAGGCGAGTTTCTGCAGGGCGTCGGTCAGCTGGATCTCCCCGCCGCGGCCCGGCTCGGTCTCCCGCAGCATCCCGAAGACGGCCGGATCCAGCACATAGCGGCCGATGATCGCGTAGTTGCTGGGCGCCTCTGCCGGCTCCGGCTTCTCGACCAGATCCGTCACCTTCACGATGTCCGGGTCGGCGGTCGCCTCGACGGCCGCGCAGCCGTACAGATGGATCTGCGAGGGCTCGACCTCCATCAGCGCGATCACGCTGCCGCCCTCACGCTCCTGGACCTCCACCATCCGCGAGAGGAGCGGGTCGCGCGGGTCGATCAGGTCGTCGCCGAGGAGCACCGCGAAGGGCTGGTCGCCGACGTGCGGGGCCGCGCACAGCACCGCGTGGCCGAGACCGCGCGGGGCGCCCTGGCGCACGTAGTGCATGGTGGCGAGGTCGCTGGACTCCTGGACCTTGGAGAGGCGCTCGTCGTCGCCCTTCCGGATCAGAGCTTCCTCCAGCTCGTAGTTCCGGTCGAAGTGGTCCTCAAGGGGACGCTTGTTGCGACCGGTGATCATCAGAACGTCCGAAAGACCGGCCGCGACGGCCTCCTCGACGACGTACTGGATCGCCGGTTTGTCGACGACCGGCAGCATCTCCTTCGGCGTCGCCTTGGTCGCCGGAAGGAAGCGGGTGCCGAGGCCCGCGGCCGGGATGACAGCCTTGCTGATCCGGCCGAGCCTGGGGAGCGACTGATTCATGAACTGCACCTTAGTCGTTCGGAATGAGAGAAAGATGTGGCTTCGATTAACTTCATCCACATAAAGACAGTTACGAGAGTTTCGTGAATTCAGATGAGGCCGTCATGACACCCGAGACACCCGAGTTGTCCGAAAAGACCCTGCTGCGCAAGCGACTTCTGGCCGCCCGAGCCGCGCTGAGCGCCGACTCCCTCGCGGACGCGGCCGAATCCCTCGCCCGCCAGGGAGTGGAACTGGCCGAACTCGCCGAGGCGTCCACCGTCGCCGCCTACGTCTCCGTGGGCCGCGAGCCGGGCACCCGCGCGCTGCTCGACGCGCTGCACACGCGCGGGGTGCGGGTCCTGCTCCCCGTACTGCTCCCCGACAACGACCTGGACTGGGCTTCGTACGAAGGTCCGGAGCAGCTCGCGAAGGCCGGCCGCGGACTCCTCGAACCGGTCGGGCCCCGCCTCGGGCCGGAGGCCGTATGCGCCGCCGACGCCGTCCTGTTGCCGGGCCTCGCGGTCGACGCGCGAGGGATGCGGCTCGGCCGGGGCGGCGGCTCGTACGACCGGGTCCTCGCCCGGCTCGTGCGGGCGGGCACCGACCCGGCCCTGGTCGTGCTCCTGTACGCGGACGAGGTGGTCGCCCGGGTCCCGGAGGAACCGCACGACCACCCCGTGCACGCGGTGGTGACCCCGAAGGGGGTCATCCGATTCCGTACGACCCCTACGGCTTGAGGACCAGCGTGTCCTTCGTCGACGCGTCCACCGCCGCCTTGCCGTAGGCCCAGTCGTAGAGCTCGCCCTTCGCCCACGTGTCCGTCTGGTCGGTGTAGTGGTCGTGGAAGGCGTGGCCCGAGGACCCGGTCAGGTTGACCCACCGGGACTTGTCCCAGTCGCCGACGTTGACCACCATCCGCATCGACGGCACCCAGATGACCTCGTAGCCGCCGGCCGCGTTCCAGCCGGTCGCGTCGACCGCCGCCTCGCCACCGCCCAGGTTCCACGGGCCGCGGTTGAGGAGCTGCTGCACGACGCCGGGACCGGCGGTGCCGAGGGTCTGGTTCTTCAGGGTCAGCTGGTGCAGCCGGCCCCAGCTCCAGGTGGAGATGTCCTTGCCGAGCTTGGCGGTCAGCTCCCAGCGGGCGTCCTTCATGGCCCGGGCGAGCAGCTGGTCACGGGTCTCGGTGGCCGCGTCCGTGCGGTTGCCCGGGGTCGTCCACCACTCGCTCTCCTCCTGCTTGAGGAGCGGGCGGACCACCTCGTACCAGCGGTCGCCGCCGTCCGGCTGCGCCGAGTCGGGGTCGCGCTGGCCGCACTCCCGGACGAGCTTGTTCTGCTCGTCGACCGGGCCGGTGGCGTCGGCCGGGCGGACGGTGATGCAGTCGCCCTCGGCCCGCAGTTCCTTGGGCAGCTTGTCGCCGAAGGCGAGCTTGAGGACGTTGCGCCAGACCGCGTTGAAGTAGGCGGCTGCGGCCGAGTCGGGCTCCTGGGTGTAGTCCCAGCCCTCCAGGAGCTTCTGCGCCTCGCGGACGTACGGGTCCGAGATGTCGACCTTCAGCAGCAGCGGGTTGAGCAGCGTCGCGATCTCGCTGCGGTTGTCCGTCTGCATGGTCCGCATGTCGTCCGGCGAGATCTTTCCGCCGTCCTTGGTCTTCGACTCGATGAGGTCGTTGATCCGCTGGCTGCGCGAGCCGTAGCCCCAGTCCTTGGTGAGCAGGTCCGGGTACGTCTTCTCGTCGATCACGGCCTGGTTGGCGGTGACGATGTAGCCGCGGTCCGGGTTGTACTCGTACGGCAGCTGCGCGAAGGGGATGTAGCCCTTCCACCGGTACGCGGAGTCCCAGCCCGGCGCCGGGAGGGCGCCGTCGCCCTTGGTGCGCTGCGGGATCTTGCCCGGGGACTGGTAGCCGATGTTGCCCTCGGTGTCGGCGTAGATCAGGTTCTGGGACGGGACCTCGAAGTTCTTGGCCGCCGCCCGGAAGGTGGTGAAGTCCTTGGCGCGGTCGAGCGCGAAGATCGCGTCCATCGACTTGCCGGGCTGGAGCGCCGTCCACTGGAGGGAGACGCCGTAGCCGGTGCCTCGGTCGGGGGCGGCGTTGCCGACGGGGGCCTTCTGGCCGACCTTCTCCAGCTCGGAGGAGCGGTCGGAGACGAGCGGGCCGCGGTCGGTGGATCGGACGGTGATCTTCCGGTCGTTCCCGCCGGCCACCTTGATGACCTCGTCGCGGACCGTGAACGGCTTGACCTTGCCGTCGACGAGGTAGCCGTCCGGGCCGATCTTCTCCAGGTAGAGGTCGGTGACGTCGGCGCCGAGGTTGGTGAGACCCCAGGCGATCTTGTCGTTATGACCGATGATCACACCGGGCATGCCGGAGAAGGTGTAGCCGGCGACGTCGTAGCGGCACGTGGCCGAGACCGAGCGGCAGTGCAGACCCATCTGGTACCAGAGCGACGGCAGCTGCGGCGCGAGGTGCGGGTCGTTGGCGAGGAGCGGCTTGCCCGAGGTCGTCTTCGCGCCGGACACGACCCACGAGTTCGAGCCGATGCCGTTGCCGTTGGGGCCGAGGAGGGCCGGGATGCCGTCCAGGACCTCGGAGAGCGCGCCGAGCTGGGCGTCCACGCCGCCCTGGGAGGAACCGGTGGAGCTGCCGGGGCCGGTGGGGTTGGTGCCCGGGGTGTCGCCCGTCGTCGACCCGTCGCCCTCGCCGCTCCCGTCGCCCCCGCCGGCCTCGGCCGACGGATCGAAGGAACCGGTCGTCTCGTCGACCGCGCCCTTGTCGACGATCGGCTGGTGGAGCGCGTACGGGTACTCCGGGTAGAGCTGCTTGATCTGGCTCGCGCTCAGCCGGCTCGTCATCAGCGAGCGGTCGATCTCGTCCTGCATGTTGCCGCGCAGGTCCCAGGCCATCGCCTTGAGCCAGGCCACCGAGTCGACCGGGGTCCACGGCTCGATCGCGTAGTCGTTGGTGAAGCCCAGGGCCGCGTACTCGACGGAGATGTCCGCCGGGTCCCGGTCCTCGAGGTAGGCGTTGACGCCCTCCGCGTAGGCCTGGAGGTACTTCTTCGTCTCGGCCGAGAGGACCTTGTCGTACTCCTGCTGCGCGACCCGGCGCCAGCCGAGCGTGCGCAGGAAGGAGTCGGTCTCGACCTGGCTCTCGCCGAACATCTCGGAGAGGCGGCCCGCCGTCACGTGCCGGCGGACGTCCATCTCGTAGAAGCGGTCCTGCGCCTGGACGTAGCCCTGGGCGCGGAAGAGGTCCGTCTCGTTGTCCGCGTAGATCTGCGGGACGCCGTTCGCGTCCCGCTTGACCGTGACGTCGGCGGAGAGGCTGTCGAGCCGGATCTCGCCGGTGGTCTGCGGGAACGAGGCCCGGACGGTGGTGACACCCCAGTACCCGCCGAATCCGATGCCCGCGACCAGCGCAAGGACCAGGACGAGGAGGAGCAGGCGGACGCGCCGCCCTTTCTTCTTGGCGGGGGGCGCGGTCGTGTTGGAGGGCATCGCTGTCCTTCGAGGGGCAGGGTGGTCCTGGAGTACGGGAGCAACCTTAGGTGCAGCGTCCGGACGGCCCGGACTCGGTGTCAGGAAGAGAACCGTACTGATGAGCGGCCCGATGCAAAGGAGGCGTCAAGAAAACGTTAAAGATTAGGTAAGGTAACGAAGTGTCGGCCGCTGGAGGAACGATCCAGCTGCATGCGAGGGGAAGGATCGGCCACTGACTGTCCACCAGCTCAACGAACTCCTGCTCATCTGCTCCCTCGTGTTGCTGATCGCCGTCGCGGCCGTGCGGATCTCGTCCCGGAGCGGGCTCCCCAGCCTGCTGCTCTACCTCGGGATCGGCGTCGCGATAGGGCAGGACGGCATCGGCAACGTCGCCTTCGACAACGCCGAACTGACCCAGGTCATCGGCTACGCCGCCCTCGTCGTGATCCTCGCCGAGGGTGGCCTCGGCACGAAGTGGAAGGAGATCAAGCCGGCACTGCCCGCCGCCGTCGTCCTCTCCACCGTCGGGGTCGCCGTCAGCGTCGGCATCACGGCCACGGCCGCCCACTACCTCGTCGGCCTCGACTGGCGGCAGGCGCTGATCATCGGCGCCGTCGTCTCCTCCACCGACGCCGCCGCGGTCTTCTCCGTGCTGCGCAAGGTGCCGCTGCCCTCCCGGGTCACCGGTGTCCTGGAGGCCGAGTCCGGCTTCAACGACGCCCCCGTCGTCATCCTCGTCGTCGCCTTCTCCACCGCGGGACCCGTCGACGCCTGGTACCTCCTCGTCGGCACGATCGCCCTGGAGCTCGCCATCGGCGTCGCGGTCGGTCTCGCCGTCGGCTTCCTCGGCGCGTACGGCCTCCGGCACGTGGCCCTGCCCGCCTCCGGCCTCTACCCGATCGCCGTCATGGCCATCGCGGTGGTGGCGTACGCGGCCGGCGCCCTGGCCCACGGCTCCGGCTTCCTCGCCGTCTACCTGGCGGCGATGGTCCTCGGCAACGCCAAGCTGCCGCACGCGCCCGCCAACCGCGGCTTCGCCGAGGGGCTCGGCTGGATCGCCCAGATCGGCATGTTCGTCCTGCTCGGCCTGCTCGTCACCCCGCACGAGCTCGTCCACGACTTCTGGCCCGCCGTCGTCATCGGCCTCGTCCTGACGGTGGTCGCGCGGCCGATGGAGGTCCTGGTCAGCCTGGCGCCGTTCCGGATCCCGTGGCAGGAGCAGGCCCTCATGTCCTGGGCCGGCCTGCGCGGAGCCGTCCCCATCATCCTCGCCACCATTCCGATGGTGGCGCAGATCGAGGGCAGCGAGCGGATCTTCAACATCGTCTTCGTGCTCGTCGTCGTCTACACCCTGGTCCAGGGGCCGACCCTGCCCTGGCTGGCGAAGGCGCTGAAGCTGGGCGACGACGCCGAGGCCGCCGACCTCGGCGTCGAGTCCGCGCCCCTGGAGCGACTGCGCGGGCACCTGCTCTCCGTCGCCATCCCCAAGGCCTCGCGCATGCACGGCGTCGAGGTCGGGGAACTGCGGCTCCCGGCCGGAGCGGCGGTCACCCTCGTCGTACGCGAGGAGAAGAGCTTCGTGCCCGGTCCCGCGACCGTCCTGCGCCGCGGCGACGAGCTCCTCGTCGTCGCGACCGACCCGGTGCGGGACGCCACGGAGCGGCGCCTGCGGGCGGTCGGACAGGGCGGCAAGCTCGCCGGGTGGCTCGGTACGGGCGGCGTGGAGGTCACCTCGCACGCGGGAACGGCGACGCGCTTCCACCTGCCGGGCGGGCACGGCGGGAGCCACGAGCACCGTTCGCGCGGCTCCTCCCGCGGGACCTCGCAGGGCTCCTCGCGCGGCCTCTCGCAGGGCCCCGACAAGAAAACATCCGGTTAATCCCAGGCATTAATTCAGGTGCGAGAGCGTTTTCCCAGGCGGGAAGACGCTCTTCCCTGTACCCTGAAGGCACACCTGATCGAACCAACTCTGCCTGAAGCAGAGCTGGCGCGACCGTATGGCGGCCGAGGCGCCCCTCCGTAGTGGGGCCGGCCCGGTATCTACCGCAGTAACGCGCATGAGGACAGCTCTCGGCGACACCCGCACCACCGTGCCGGGGCGCGCTACCAGGCGGCAGAAAGGCCAGGACCGTGGCGTCCACGGTCATCTCGGACAAGCGACCCGGCTACGGGCAGCTCCTGCGCACCCCCGGTGCGCTGTCCTTCCTGCTCCCCGGCTTCGCCGCCCGGCAGCCCTTCGCGATGCTGACCATCGGCATCGTCCTGCTCGTCCAGCACACCACCGGCTCGTTCGGCAGCGCGGGCGCGGTCGCCGCCGTCACCGGCGTCTCCATGGCGATCTTCGCCCCGCAGAGCGGCAAGCTCGCCGACCGCTTCGGCCAGCGCGCCGTCCTCATCCCCGGTGTCCTCGTCCACACCGCGTCCGTCATCCTGCTCGTGGTGCTCGCCCTGTCCGGCGCCCCGCTGTGGGCGCTGTTCCTGGCCGCCGTGCCCGCCGGTGCCTCCGTGCCCCAGGTCGGACCGATGGTCCGGGCCCGGTGGGCGGCCAAGCTCGACGGCACGCCGCTGATGCCGACGGCCGCGGCCTTCGAGTCCGTGACCGACGAGTTCACCTTCGTCGTCGGCCCTGTCCTCGCGACCGCCCTGTGCACCGGCATCCACCCGGCCGCGGGCCTGATCGCCGAGGCCGCCCTCACCCTCGTCGGCGGCCTGTTCTTCGCCGCGCAGCGCGCCACCCAGCCCGCGTACGGCATCGCCGCGGCCACCACCGCCGGCCCGCCCCGCTCGGCCCTCTCCATCCCCGGCGTCCGCGTCCTGATCGTCGCCTTCCTCGGCATCGGCGCCGTCTTCGGCGGCATGCAGGTCTCCCTGACCGCCTTCACCGAGGAGATCGGCAACCCCGGTGCCAACGGCCTGCTGTACGGGATCTTCGCCGCCGGCAACATGCTCGCGGGCATCGCGATGGGCGCCGTCGCCTGGAAGGTCGGCCCCCGCCGCCGTCTGATCCTCGGCTACACCGGCCTCACGATCGCGGCCTCCCTGCTGTGGACCGCGCACTCGGTGCTCCTCCTCGGCGCCCTGGGCCTGGTCGTGGGTCTGTGCATCGCCCCCGCCCTGATCACCGGCTACACCATCGTCGAGACCCTGATCCCGGCGACGGCCCGTACCGAGGCCTTCACCTGGCTCACCGGCGCCGTCGCGCTCGGTCAGGCCGCGGCCGTCACGATCGCCGGCCGCCTGGCCGACTCGCAGGGATCGAGCGCCGGATTCCTGGTGCCGGCCGTGGGCACCGTCCTCGCCCTGGGCACGCTCGTCGCCCTCCGGTCGCGGCTGAAGCCGCGCGAGACCAGCCGGGTCGCGGCACGTGGTATCGGTCACCGCGTGCCGGTGGCGGTGGACTGATCCCACGGAATACGTCAAGATGGATCGTCGTTAGCACTCGATGAGTGTGAGTGCCAGGAGGAAGTCACGTGCCGACCTACCAGTACCAGTGCACCGAGTGTGGCGAGGGCCTTGAGGCGGTCCAGAAGTTCACCGATGACGCGCTGACCGAGTGCCCCAGCTGTGCAGGACGCCTGAAGAAGGTGTTCTCGGCCGTCGGCATCGTCTTCAAGGGCTCCGGCTTCTACCGGAACGACAGCCGCGGCTCGTCGTCCAGCAGCTCGCCGGCGTCGAAGTCCACGACCCCGTCGCCTTCGTCCTCGTCGTCCTCGACGTCGGACTCGAAGCCGGCCGCGTCGTCGTCCTCGACCGCTTCCGCGTCGTCTTCGTCGTCTTCTTCGTCGTCGTCGAGCGCCGGAAGCTCGTCCTCGGCTGCCTGATCCGTTCTCTTCACCGAGGGCCCCGTCGCTTGTACGCGACGGGGCCCTCGGTGTTTCCCCGCGCCCGCCCATAGGGTGATCGCCATGGCGACCCATGGTGCGTACGCGGACATCGGCGTGATCGGCGGCTCGGGCTTCTACTCCTTCCTGGAGGACGTCACGGAGGTGCCGGTGGACACCCCGTACGGCAGCCCCAGCGACTCCCTCTTCCTCGGCGAGATCGCCGGCCGGCAGGTCGCGTTCCTCCCCCGTCACGGCCGGAGCCACTCCGTCCCGCCGCACGGCATCAACTACCGCGCCAACCTCTGGGCGCTGCGCTCCGTGGGCGTACGACAGGTCCTCGGGCCGTGCGCCGTCGGCGGGCTCCGCGAGGAGTACGGGCCGGGCACCCTCGTCGTACCGGACCAGCTCGTCGACCGGACGAAGACCCGGGCGCAGACGTACTTCGACGGGGAGCGGCGGGCCGACGGAGCCGTCCCGAACGTCGTGCACGTGACCTTCGCCGACCCGTACTGCCCCGACGGGCGGCGGGTCGCGGTCAAGGCCGCCCGGGGGCGGGCCTGGGAGCCCGTGGACGGCGGCACGATGGTCGTGGTCGAGGGGCCCCGCTTCTCCACCCGCGCCGAGTCGCGGTGGCACGCCGCCGCCGGCTGGTCGGTCGTCGGCATGACCGGCCACCCCGAGGCGGTCCTCGCCCGCGAGCTGGGCCTCTGCTACACCTCACTGGCGCTGGTCACGGACCTGGACGCGGGCGCCGAGACCGGCGAGGGCGTCTCCCACACCGAGGTGCTGCGGGTGTTCGGCGAGAACGTGGGACGGCTGCGGGAGGTGCTGTTCGACGCGGTCGGCGCCCTCCCGGCGACGGTCGACCGGGACTGCCTGTGCACGGAGGCGCACGACGGCTGGGATCTGGGGATCGAGCTGCCGTAGGCGCCCTGCGGGGCCTGCCAAACCACCCTCGGGGGTGAGGGAGTTGTCCACAGTCGGCGGGTGATCCCCAGGCCGGAGCGGGGATGCGGCGGGGCCGGGAGAGTGGGGCGTGGCCCTACTCCCGACCAGGACAGGCGGTACCCGCGATGACGACGACTCTCCCCTCCCCTTCCTCCCCTTCCTCCCCTTCCTCCCCTTCCTTCCCTTCCTCCCCCTCCTCCGTTCCGGCGCCGTGCGTCGTGCCGGTCTTCGAGCCGGTACGGGGCCGCGGCGCGCGGCGCGGGCCGTTCAGGGCCCTGCGGCGGGGGTGGCGCGCTCCCCTGGCGCTGCTCGCCTTGACGGTCGCCGCCCTGGTGGCGGCGAGCTGGGGTTCAGGCTCGGGCTCGGGGGCCTCGCCGGCCGGGGCCGCCGTGACACCTCGGGCGCGGCCGCCCGCCCCGGTCGCCGTCCGGCTGGTGTCCGCGCCGGTACGGATCGCCGACGCCGAGACCGTACGGCTGCTGCGCGCCGGCGACCGGGTCGACGTGATCGCCGCGCCCAACTCCCCGATGGGCGGCGGTGGTGAGGCCCGCGTGGTGGCGACGGGCGCCCGAGTGGCCGAAGTTCCGCGCTCGGGCGAAACTCGTTCGGACGGAGGGGCACTCGTCGTCCTGTCCGTGCCACGGTCCACCGCCGCGGCGCTGGCAGGTGCCGGTGTCACGTCCCAACTGGCGGTGACGTTGTGCTGATTCGCACGCACTCACTGTCAAGTCACCGGTCCGTGTGTACGGATTGGACGCCTCTGCGCCGTTCACGGCGTAATGGCTCCGCACGCAGCACACATGACGAGAACGAAAGGCACCTTGGTGGCCGAGAAGAAGGAAAGCTTGCTCGGAGGCTTCAAGGCCTTCTTGATGCGCGGCAACGTGATCGACCTGGCGGTCGCGGTCGTGATCGGCGCCGCGTTCACCAACATTGTGAACTCGATGGTCAAGGGCCTCATCAACCCGGTGGTCGGTGCCTTCGGCACGAAGGACCTGGAGAGCTACGCGTCCTGCATCAAGGGCACCTGCGCGGTGGTCAACGGCGAGGTGCAGGGCGTCCAGCTCCAGTGGGGCCTGGTCCTCAGCTCGGTCCTGAGTTTCCTGATCACCGCGGGCGTCGTCTACTTCCTGATGGTCCTGCCGATGGCCAAGGTCCTCGCCAAGCGTGCCGCGCACGACAAGGCGAAGGAAGGGATCGCGGAGACCATGGAGATCAGCGAGCTGGAGGTGCTCAAGGAGATCCGCGACCACCTCGTCGCGCAGCGCGGCCCGTTCGTGGGTGCGGGCACGAACGCCACACCGAGCTCCAACGGGTCGGGCTCCGGTACGACCTCGGGGACGCACTCCACCTCCTGACCGGCACTGCGTGCCGGGCTCAGAGGTGGTGCGGCGGCTTCTCGTCGAGGAAGCGCGCGAGGTCGGCGGCGCTGTCGCTGGCGGCCGGAGGCCGCTCGCCCCACCCGCGGTCCGTGTCGTCCGCGGACTGCTGGTCCAGCGGATCGTCGAAGACGAGTACCGGCTTCGGTGTGTTCTCGGGGGTGGGTCGGGAGCCGGTTCGCTTCGCGTCTCGCGGTCCGTGGGCGGGGGCGGTGCTCATACCTTCAGGGTACGCCGCTCCCCCCGGCCCGTACCCCGCCTCATGCTCCTCTGACCAACGGTCCTTTGGCCAGGGGGCCTTCGGTCAGCGGTCCTTCGGGTCGATGAGCCAGATGCCGAGCACGACCAGGAACGACAGGACGAGGAAGCCTGCGCCCCACCACGCGGTGCCGGTGTCGCCCGTCATCCACTCGTCCACCACGATCGTCAGCCCCCAGAGCTGGCCGATGACGACCGTGAGTGCCAGCGCGAGACGCGCGGACAGCTTCGAGGAGCGCTCCGGCTCCTGCTCCGTGCCGGCTCCCGGGCCCGGACCGGTGTGCCGGATCCGGGGGTCGCCGTAGCCGCTGGTGGGCCGGATCTGCGGATAGCGCTCGTGCACCGGCCGGTTCAGGCGCGGCTGGGCACTGCCGGGGGTGTACGCGGGCGGCGGCGGGGGTTCGGGCGCCCCGGGGTCCCTCGGGAACGGGGTCTCGCTCATGTCCGCTCACTCCTCTCGGCCGTCTTCCGGCCCGGGGCCGTCGGGGCGGCCGGGGCGGCCGGGGCGGCCGGGCCTTCCGCGCCGAAGCCGGGGCAGCCCGGACGGTCCTCGCCGTTCTGGCGGCAGAAGCCCTCGACGGCGCTCTCGCCCGAGCGGGCCGTGCCGATCGCCCAGACACTGCCGTCGACCTGCTCGATCAGGATCACCTTCGGCAGGCCCCTCGGCGGCGGGCCGGCGGTGACCTCTCCCGTACGGGCGTCGAAGATCCCCTCGTGGCAGGGGCAGTACAGCTCTCCCTCGCTCCCCCGCTCCTTGCGCCACAGCACGGCGCAGGCGAGGTGGGTGCAGACGGCGGAGTAGCCGGTGAGGGTGCCGTCGTCCATGCGGACGGCGATGGCCCGGTCCTCGTCTCCCGGGTAGCGGAAGGCGAGCGACTCCCCCGGCTCGATCCGGTCGGCGACCTTCTTGATCTCGGGGGCCCCGTCGCTGTCGCCGTGGCGGTGCAGGATGCCGGAGGCGACGGCGATGCCGCCGACGGCCAGGCCGCCGGAGACGGTGGCGACGATCCGCAGGTAGTCGCGGCGGGTGGTGAGGGAGTCGGCGGCGATCCGGTCGCGGAGCGCCTCCTGGGCCGCGTCGGCGCGGGGGTCCGGCGCGGGCGGCTGGGGGTCGGTGACGCTCATCGGACTCCCTCCCGTCGCCCGCCGCCACCCTTGTTCGAGTTCGCTTCGCTCACGTCCACTCCATTGATCTCGACGACGGGCAGACCTCCCGGGACCGGCCACTGGACCTTGTCGGCGGGGACGACCATCGCGACGCCGGTGGTGACGGTGGTCGTGCCGAAGGTGAAGGAGTCGGCGACCTGGACGCCGGGGCGTTCCGCCTGGAGCTCTTCGAGGGTTCCGTAGAAGAGGGCGCCGGTGGGGCAGACGGTGGCGCACATGGGGGCGAGGCCGTAGGCGGTGCGGTCGTAGCAGAGGTTGCACTTCATCTGGAGCTTCGCCTGGAGGTCGATCTTGGGGACGCCGAAGGGGCAGGCGTTGACGCAGTTGGCGCAGCCGATGCAGCGGGTGGTGTCGGCCTGCTGCACGACGCCGTCGGCGGTGACGAGGATCGCGTCGGCGGGGCAGACCTCGGCGCAGGGGGCGACAGGGTCCTCGCAGTGCATGCAGACGGTGGGGAGGGAGGCGACGGAGTGGCCTTCGTCGGGGTAGTCGAGGTGGATCATCGACTTGCCGCGGTGGGAGTCGCATTCGCGGCAGGCGGAGACGCAGGCCTGGCAGCCGATGCAGCGGCCCGGGTCGATGAAGATCGTTCGGCCCATCATGTGCGGGTCAGCTCCTCTCCGCGGTGCCGCGGCCCTGGGGGGAGGTGGGGGGCAGCGGGTCGAGGCGCGAGACCTGGGTCTCGGGGTAGGCCTGCTGTCCGGGGGCGGTGGGCGGCGCGGGGACGTCGTCGACGTGTTCGGCGGCCTCGATGCGGGCGGCGCAGACCTTGTACTCCGGGATCTTGGAGCGCGGGTCGAGGGCGTCGATGGTGAGGGCGTTCGCCGAGGTGGGGACGGGCCAGTGGTAGGGGATGAAGACCGTGTCGGGGCGGATGGCCTCGGTGACGAGGGCGGGGAAGACCTCGCTGCCGCGGCGGGTGACGACGCGGACGGGATCGCCGTTGCGGAAGCCGTGGGAGGGGTGGACCTCGACCCAGGGGCGGGGGGTCTGTTCGACGAGGGCGCCGAGCCTGCGGGTCTGGTTGCCGGAGAGGAAGTGGGCGACGGTCCGGCCGGTGGTGAGCGAGAGGGGGTACTCCTCGCTGTACGGGTCCATGGGCGGGTGCCATTCGACGACCTGCATGTGGATCTTGCCGTCGGGGTGGTAGGTCGTCCCGTCCTCGAAGAGACGCGGGGTGCCGGGGTGCTCCGTGGTGGGGCAGGGCCAGGCGATGCCGCCGGTCTCCTCCAGGCGTTCGTAGGTGATGCCGTAGTAGTCGTTGACCGTGCCGGCGGAGGCGACGCGGAGCTCCTCGAAGACGGAGCGGGAGTCCGGGAAGGCGAACTTGTCGCCGGCGCCGAGCCGTTTGGCGAGTTCGCACATCACCCAGGTGTCGGTACGGACTCCGGCCGGGGGTTCCTGGGCCTTGTTGTGCTTGACGACCCTGGCCTCGGCGTTGGCCATGACGCCCTCGTCCTCGGCCCAGACGGTGACCGGGAAGACGACGTGGGCATTGGCGGCGGTCTCGGAGAGGAAGAAGTCGAACTGGGCGTGGAATTCGAGGGCGTCGTAGCCGTCCTTGACGGTGGCGTAGTTCGGGAGGGAGACGAAGGGGTTGTTGCAGATGCCGACGAGGCCGCGGATCTCCTTGCGCTGCATCTGCCAGACCATCTCCATCATGGAGGTGCCGGCGAGCGGGAGTTCCGCCTCGTCGACGCCCCAGATCTCGCAGATCTGGCGGCGGTGCTCGGGGTTGGTGATGGAGCGGCCGCCGGGCAGGAGGTCGGACTTCTGGCCGTGTTCGCGGCCGCCCTGACCGTTGCCCTGGCCGGTGATCGTGCCGTAGCCGGCGCCGGGCCTGCCGATGTGCCCGGTGGCGACGCAGAGATTGATGATCGACAGGCAGTTCTCGACGCCCTGGGAGTGGTGCTCGACGCCGCGGGCGTGCCAGGCCATGCCCTTGCCCGCGCCCGCGAACATGCGGGCGACCTGGACGATCTGCTCCTCGGGTACGCCGCAGATCGTGGCGGAGCGGGAGGGCGGATAGTCGGCGACGGTCTTCTTGACCTCCGCCCAGCCGGTGGTGTGGGCGGCGAGGTAGGCCTCGTCGGTGAGGCCCTCGGCGACGACGACGTGGAGGACGGCGTTGAAGAAGGCGGAGTCCGTGCCGGGCTTGATCGCGACGTGGACGTCGGCGGTGCGGGCGATGGCCGTCTCGCGGGGGTCGACGACGATCAGGGTGGCGCCCCGGTCGCGGGCTCCCCACAGGTACTGGGTCATGACCGGGAAGCACTCGCCGACGTTGGAGCCGGCGATGAGCAGACAGTCGGTGAGGAGGATGTCGGAGAAGGGGTTGCCGGCGCGGTCGATGCCGAAGGCGAGCTTGTTGGCGCCGGCGGCGGAGACCATGCAGAGGCGGCCGTTGTAGTCGACGTGCCGGGACTTGAGGGCGACGCGGGCGAACTTGCCGACGAGGTAGGTCTTCTCGGAGAAGAGGCTGGCGCCGCCGAGGAGTCCGAAGGCGTCGTTGCCGTACTCGCCCTGGATGCGGCGGATCTCGGCGACGGTGTGGTCGAGGGCCTCTTCCCAGCTGACCTCGCGGAACTCCTCGTCGCGGTGGGCTCGCATGAGGGGTGCGGTGAGCCGGTCGGGGTGGTTGACCTGCTGGTAGGCGTTGATGCCCTTCGGGCAGAGCCGCATGCGGTTGATGTCGTGGTTGCGGGGCTCGACGCCGAAGACCTTGCCGCCGCGGTCGACGCGGAGGTACATGCCGCACTGGACTCCGCAGAAGCAGCAGTGGGTGGGGACGAGGGTCTCGCCGTTCTGGTCGGCGTGCCAGCGGTCGGCGGGGATGCCCCCGGCGTCGCGGAAGGCGCGGGTGCCGGGCGGGGCGAGGGAGGGGTCGAGCGGCAGCGGCTGCCCGGGTGTGGTCGTCGGGTCGGTCGCGGTCACTTGAAGCCCTTCTTCACGTGGTCGAGATAGGCGTTGCCGCGGAGGACGCGCTTGCAGCGGGGGCAGTACTCGGCCCATTCGTCGAAGCCCAGGTCGAGGTCGCGCATGGTGCCTTGGAGGTTCTCGACGTAGGGGGCGGTGTCGATGGGCTCCTGGCAGCGGCGGCAGGCGAGGACGGTGTCGTCGGACCCGCCCTTGCCGCGGGAGGTGTATTTGAAGAGCTGCATGCCGACGGCCGCGGGCCGCTGGACGATGTGGAAGAACTTCCCGAAGGGGATGTAGATGAGGGTGAAGACCACGGACACCATGTGGAGGATGGCGAGGAACTCGTAGCCGCCGCCGTGCAGGAAGATCGACGAGAAGGTGAGCAGGAGCCCCGTCACGGAGATGACGATGAGGGCGAGGAGGGGCACCAGGTCGTAGGCGAACCGCTGGCCGGTGATGGCCGCGCGGTCCTTCATGCGGCGCCAGAGGAAGTAGGAGGCGCCGGCGATGACGAGGACGGCGGCGATGTCGAGGCCGTGGAACATGAGCCAGCCGAGGATGCTGAGCGCGTCGAAGCCGACGACCTTGAATCCCCAGATCCGCATCTCGTAGCCGGGCCCCGAGCCGGTGGACGAGGTGAAGGTGAACCAGCCCCAGGTGAGGGGGAAGGTGATCGCGGCGGCCAGCAGACAGCCCCAGAAGACGAGCTGGTGGGCGGCCCAGCGGGCGTGGGAGCGGGCGCCGAGGAACTTCTGGAAGCCGAGGTAGGTGGCGATCATCCGGGGCAGGGCGGTGGGCGCCTTGCGGAGGTTCGCGGCGGAGAAGAAGGACCGCCAGCCCTGCCTGAAGAGGCGGCGGGCGCCGGGGGCGGAGACCCAGACGGTGTACCGGTAGGCGACGCCGAAGGCGAGGAAGACCGTGGCGACGGCGTACGGCAGGAGGGCCGAGTCGAAGTCGCGGAGCAGGCGGCTGCCGAAGACGATCGCGAGGATCAGGAGCACGGAGACGGCGGTGCCCGCGAGGACCGCGCGGCGGCGCACGTCGGCGGGGGTCTGCGGCCCGGGTCCGGTGGCTGCGGGGTCCCCGGGCATGGCGGCGCCGGAGGCGGGGTCGCCTGGGGCCGAGGCCGGGTCTCCGGGGGCGGGGCTCGGCTCGGCTGTCTTCGGTGGCTCGGTCACGCGGCCACGGTAAGGGCGTACGTACCGTTTCGTCCTGTTTTGCGAGGTGGCAGGGTGAGGGCGTCGCTCAGACGGCGTGGAGGCCGTGGGAGAGGAAGACCTCGCGGGCCTCGGCGACCTGCTCCGGCGTCGGGGACGGGGTGTCGTGCAGGGTGAACGGCTTGGCGAGTGCTTGCCACTTGGCTTCGCCGAGCTTGTGGAAGGGGAGGATGTCCACGCGGGAGACGTTGCCGAGGCCGGCGGCGAAGGCGGCGACTCCCTCGACGTTGGCGGGGTCGTCGGTGAGCCCCGGGACGAGCACGAAGCGGACGTGGACCTCCTGGCCGAGGTCGGCGAGGCGCCGGGCGAAGTCCAGGGTCGGCCGCAGCGGCCGCCCGGTGACCTTCTTGTACGTGTCCGGGGCCCAGGACTTGATGTCGAGCAGGACCAGGTCGGTGTCGCGCAGCAGGGCGTCGGTGGCGCGGGCGCCGAGGAAGCCCGAGGTGTCGAGGGCCGTGTGGAGGCCGAGCTCGTGCTTCATCCGGTGCAGGAGCTCGCCGGTGAAGGCGGGCTGGAGGAGCGGCTCCCCGCCGGAGATGGTGGGCCCCGCCGCCTGAGGCGGCGATGAAGCGGACGTACTTGCCCGCCTCGGCGATCACGTCGTCGGCGGAGGTGCGCCTGCCGTTGCACATCCTCCAGGTGTCGGGGTTGTGGCAGTAGAGACAGGTGAGGGGGCAGCCGGACAGGAAGGTGACGAAGCGGGTGCCGGGTCCGTCGACACCGGTGGACAGGTCCCAGGAGTGGACCGAGCCCTCGGAGGGCCGGTGGGTCGCCGCGGCGGCCGGGGTGGCGGGTCCGATGGTGCGGCCGGTCATGGCAGGACCTCCTTCGGAGGGTGTCGGGCGCGACCCCGGGGCCGGGAGTGAGGGCCACCGGCCCCGGGTGCTTCGGCGGGGCTACAGGGAGCCGTGGAAGGTGCGGTTCATGACGTCGAGCTGCTGCTCGCGGGTGAGCCGGACGAAGTTGACCGCGTATCCGGAGACCCGGATGGTCAACTGCGGGTAGTTCTCCGGGTGCTCCATGGCGTCCGCCAGCACGTCGCGGTTGAGGACGTTGACGTTCATGTGGAAGCCGTCGCTCGCCATGTAGCCGTCGAGGACGCCCGCGAGGTTCTTGATCCGCTCCTCGGGGGTGCGGCCCAGGCCGTCGGGGGTGACGGTGTTGGTGAGCGAGATGCCGTCCTCGGCGTCCTCGTACGGGAGCTTGGCGACCGAGAGGGCCGAGGCCACGTAGCCGTGGGTGTCGCGGCCGTTCATCGGGTTGGCGCCCGGGGAGAAGGGCTCGCCGGCGCGGCGCCCGTCGGGGGTGTTGCCGGTCTTCTTGCCGTAGACGACGTTGGAGGTGATGGTCAGGACGGACTGGGTGTGCTCGGCGTCGCGGTACGTCGGGTGCTTGCGCACCTTCCGCATGAACTCCTCGACCAGCTGGACGGCGATCTCGTCGACGCGCTCGTCGTTGTTGCCGTACGCCGGGTACTCGCCGTCGATGACGTAGTCCGTCGCGAGACCGGTCTCGTCCCGGACCGGGGCGACCTTGGCGTACTTGACGGCGGCGAGGGAGTCGGCGGCGACGGAGAGACCCGCGATGCCGCAGGCCATGGTGCGGCGCACGTCGCGGTCGTGGAGCGCCATCTCGATGCGCTCGTAGGCGTACCGGTCGTGCATGTAGTGGATGACGTTCAGGGCGTGGACGTAGACGCTCGCGAGCCACTCCATCTGCGCGTCGAACCTGGCCATGACCTCGTCGTAGTCGAGGACCTCGGCCGTGAGGGGGCCGCTGGCGGGGCCGACCTGGGCGCCGGACTTCTCGTCGCGGCCGCCGTTGATCGCGTACAGGAGGGTCTTGGCGAGGTTCACGCGGGCGCCGAAGAACTGCATCTGCTTGCCGACGGGCATCGCGGAGACACAGCAGGCGATGGCGGTGTCGTCGCCGAAGCGCGGGCGCATCAGCTCGTCCGACTCGTACTGGACGGAGGAGGTGTCGATGGAGACCCTCGCGCAGAACTCCTTGAAGCCCTGCGGGAGCTGCGGCGACCAGAAGACCGTCATGTTCGGCTCGGGGGCCGGGCCGAGGTTGTAGAGCGTCTGGAGGTAGCGGAAGGAGGTCTTCGTGACGAGCGACCGGCCGTCCTCGCCCATGCCGGCGATGGACTCGGTGACCCAGGTCGGGTCGCCGGAGAACAGTTCGTCGTACTCGGGGGTGCGCAGGAAGCGGACGATGCGGAGCTTGATGATGAAGTCGTCGACGAGCTCCTGGGCCTGCTCCTCGGTGAGGAGACCGGCCTCGATGTCGCGCTGGAGGTAGACGTCGAGGAAGGTCGACGTCCGGCCGAGGGACATCGCGGCGCCGTTCTGCTCCTTCACGGCGGCGAGATAGGCGAAGTACAGCCACTGGATCGCCTCGCGGCCCGTGCCGGCGGGGGCGGAGACGTCGTGGCCGTAGGAGGCGGCCATCGCCTTGAGTTCACCGAGGGCGCGGATCTGTTCGGAGAGCTCCTCGCGGAGACGGATGGTCTCCTCGATGGAGCGGTTCTCCGCGGGGAGGGCGTTGAGCTCCTCCTTCTCCTCCTTCTTCACCGCGATCAGGCGGTCGACGCCGTAGAGCGCGACACGGCGGTAGTCGCCGATGATGCGGCCGCGGCCGTAGGCGTCGGGGAGGCCGGTGACGATGCCGGCCTTGCGGGCGGCGCGGATCTCGGGGGTGTACGCGTCGAAGACACCGGCGTTGTGGGTCTTGCGGTACTCGGTGAAGACCTTCTCCAGGTCCGAGGAGACCGGGTAGCCGTAGGTCTCCAGGGCGCCGGCGACCATGCGCCAGCCGCCGTACGGCATGATCGCGCGCTTCAGCGGGGCGTCGGTCTGGAGGCCGACGATCAGGTCCTTGTCGCGGTCGATCCAGCCGGGGGCGTGGGCGGTGATGGTGGAGGGGATGTCGTACGAGACGTCGTGGACGCCCTTGGCGCGCTCCTCCGGGAACTTGTCCGTGATGGCCTTCCACACGGCGGTGGTCCGCTCGGTGGGGCCGGCGACGTCCGAAGCGGCAGAACCGGGACCCGACGCAGGACTTGACCGTCCGCAGGGACTTTCCGTACGCCTGCCCCGACTCGAATCCGGCGGCGATCAACCGCCGCCATATGGCGGGCAGTTCCTCCTTCCTCGCGCCGAAGAGGTCGATCCGCTGACCGGCGGTGATCTTGCTGTAGAGGCCGCGGTCGCGGGCCACCTCGCCGATGACGATGAGCTGTTCGGCGGTGATCTCGCCGCCGGGGACGCGCGGCACCACCGAGTACGTGCCGTCCACTGCGGCTTCCGCCGTGTCGTGCTCGCCGCCCACCTGCTGGCCCCGGGCCGCTTCACCCGCGCCCTCTGGTCGGTCCCGGACACCTGGGCGGTCGGGGAGCCGCTCGCCGACCATCCGCGCCTTGCCGAGCTGGTGACGGCGCGGTACGCGCAGGCCTCCGCGGGGGCGCCGGCCGGGAAGACCACGGGGACGGCGCCGGCCGCACGGGTCGCGTGACGAAGCGCCGCTCCCACCCGTACGGCGACACCCTCCCCGTACCGCGTGGCATACGGCGGGGCGCTCTGCTGTGCTGGGACGCATGACGCAACCGTTCCTCCCCCTCACCGCCCGCTCCCGCGAGGAGTCCCACCGGGCCGCCACCCCCCTGGAACTCTTCTTCGACCTGTGCTTCGTCGTCGCCGTCGCCCAGGCCGGCGCCGAGCTCGTGCACGCGGTCGCCGAGAACCACGCCGGCGAGGGGATCCTCAACTACGCGATGGTCTTCTTCGCCATCTGGTGGGCGTGGATGAACTTCACCTGGTTCGCCTCGGCCTACGACAACGACGACGTCCTCTACCGCGTCGTCACGCTCGTCCAGATCGCCGGCGTGCTCGTCCTCGCCGCCGGCATCACGCGCGCCTTCCAGGAGCACGACTTCCTCGTCGTCTACCTCGGCTACCTCGTCATGCGGCTCGCGCTCGCCTTCCAGTGGCTGCGCGCCGCCCACCACGCCACCGACCCCGCCGAGCGGACGATGTGCCGGCGGTACGCGGGCGGGGTCGTCGCCGTCCAGATCGGCTGGCTCGCGCTCGTCCTCGCCCCCGAGCCGGCCCGCGGCTGGATCTTCCTCGTCATGGCGCTGGCGGAGATGGCCGTGCCCGTGTACGCGGAGAAGGACGCCCCCAGCACCTGGCACCCGCACCACATCGCCGAGCGGTACGGCCTGTTCACCATCATCGTGCTCGGCGAGACCGTCGCCGCCGCGACCGTCGCCGTGAAGTCCGGCGTCGTCGAGAACGACGCCCTCGGCGAGCTCCTGCCGATCGCCGTCGGCGGCCTGCTCCTGGTCTTCGCCGCCTGGTGGATCTACTTCGTCGTGCCCGCCCACGACCGGCTGATCTCCAGCCGCCAGGGCTTCCTGTGGGGCTACGGCCACTACGTCATCTTCGCCTCGGCCGCCGCCGTCGGCGCGGGCCTGGAGATCGCCGTCGAACAGGCCGTGGGCGAGGCCCACATCTCCACGCTCGCCGCGTCCGCCGCCGTGACGATCCCGTCGGCGATCTTCCTGCTCTCCGTCTGGCTGCTGCACGCGCGCTACTTCAAGATCGGCATCGCCCAGCAACTGGTGCTGCCCGTGGCCTCGCTGGCCCTCCTGATGTGTACGTTCGCGGGCCGCTGGGCGGTCTTCGTCGCGGGCCTCGTCGCGGCGGCGACCGTAGCGACCGGGGTGACCCTGACCGCCCGGAACCCGGCGACCCGGACACCGACCGCCTGAGCCCCGGACCGCCTCCCCCTGCGCGACGATCCGTCCCATGCACCCTGGCCTCGGTGACGTGGGCACAGGCCCTGCCAGAGGCCAAAGCGCGTGGTAGGCAGGAGACATGACACCGCGCGAGGAGACCAGCAGGCCCGGCCGTGAGATGGACGCGATCACCGACGTGAGCGGGGTGCGCGTGGGGCACGCGCGCGTGGCCGGGGCCGGGGCGCTGAGCGGCACCACGGTCGTCCTCGCCCCGGTGGGCGGGGTCGTCGCGGCCGTCGACGTGCGGGGCGGCGGGCCGGGCACGCGGGAGACGGACGCGCTCGACCCGCGGAACGTCGTCCAGCGGATCGACGCGGTCGTCCTGACCGGCGGCAGCGCGTACGGGCTGGACGCGGCCGGCGGGGTCATGGCCTGGCTGGAGGAGCGGCACCGGGGTGTGCGGGTGGGTCCCGACCCGTCCCATGTGGTGCCGGTCGTGCCCGCCGCGTGCGTCTTCGACCTGGGGCGCGGCGGCGACTTCTCGGCCAGGCCGGACGCGGCGACGGGCCGGGCGGCCGTGGAGGCGGCCGACGCGAGCGGGGACCACGCGCGCGTGGAGACCGGGGCGGTCGGCGCGGGCACCGGGGCCGTCGTCGGCGGGCTGCGGGGCGGGGTGGGGACGGCGAGCGCGGTCCTGGAGTCGGGCATCACGGTCGGCGCCCTGGTCGTGGTGAACGCGGTCGGTTCGGCCGTCGATCCGGCGACGGGCGTCCCGTACGGGAGCTGGTTCGAGGGCGGCAGGCCCCGCTTCCCGGCGGAGGCGGTGCACGAGGCGGCGCTGCGGAGGCTCGCGGAGGCCCGGGCGGCGAGCGCCCCTCCCCCGCTGAACACGACGCTCGCCGTCGTCGCCACGGACGCGGTGCTCACGCGCGCGCAGGCGCAGAAGGTCGCGGGCACGGCGCACGACGGCATCGCGCGCGCCGTGCGTCCGGTGCACCTGATGAACGACGGGGACACGGTCTTCGCGCTCGCCACCGGGCGGCGGGAGCTGCCGGAGGAGCCCGGTCCGCTCGCCCTGAACGAGATCCTGGCGGCCGGCGCGGACCTGGTGACCCGGGCGATCGTGCGGGCGGTGCGCGCGGCCCCGGGCGGGCTGCGCGGCCCGGGCGGCGACTTCCCCTCGTACGGCGAGCTGTACGGCGAGCTGCCCGACGAATCACCCGAAGCCGCACCGTACTCCCGGTAACCACAAGGGAGTTGACGCAGGACCATGCGGGAACTTCCCGTGCGCGCCCTTCGTTTTGCTGAACCCAGGACACGATGTCAGACCCAGGGACTACGTTTAGCAAGCACCAAGTGACATGCGGCGACGGCCTGGAGACCCTCTTGAACGATCCGCAGGATCCTCACGATCCGTACGAGACGACCGAGACGCACCTTGAACGGCTCCTCGGCAGGGCGCTCAACTCCTTCGACCTGCCCGACTCCACCGTCGAGCGCCTCGGCACGGCGCTCGCCCACTCCAGCGCGCTGCACTCCTCGCACCACAGCGCGTCGCTGCACCGGACCACCTACCGCCACACCTACCTGCTCGCCGACGGCAGCGCGCTCAGCCTGTGGGAGCTCACCCACAACACCGGACGGGACGGCACCGACCAGCACGAGCTGTACGCGGAGGAGTCGGAGGCCCGCCTCGCGGCCTCACGCCTGCCCGCCGGACCGCTGCCGGGCTGGACCGCGGAGCGCGCCGACGGCACCGCCCTCGACAGTGACGACGACGATGACATGGCGCTCCTGAGCGCCCTGCTCGCCCGCCCCATACCGGCCCAGCCGCGGATGTACGTACCGGACAACTCCGCCGACCACGCGCGCCGCGTCCTGCGGCGCGCGGAGAACGTGGACCGGCCGGGCGAGCGGACGGCCCGGCGGCTCCGCCTGGCCTTCGCCCACCACATCACGCAGGCCTTCGGGCGCCAGTGCGCGGTGGAGGGGGGCCGGGACGCCGGCTTCACCCTCTACGAGCACCAGTTCCTGCTGCTCGACGGCAGCGAGATCAGCCTCTGGGAGATCGAGCACACGGCGACCCCGGACGGCCGGCACATGTGCGAGGTGTACGAGGACGAGCGCTCGGCCCGCGCGGCGATGGAGACCCGCGCGCGGGTCCGCTGACGCCCGCTCCCCGGCCGCGCTCCCGCGCCTTCTCAGACGAGCGCGGGCGCGGGGTCGGGGCCGGGGTCGGGAGTGGCGGGCTCGGGGACGTCGACGCCGGCTTCCGCCAGCTTGCCCACGGCGAACGCCCGGTTGGCACGGGTCTGTTCGCGGTACGCCGGGGGCAGGTCCGGCAGGGCGAGCAGCCGGTCGCAGGCGGCGAGCGAGGCGGCGTGGTCGCCCGTCCAGTACGCGGTGATCGAGTACTCGAAGAGCAGCCCCCACCGGTACACCCACGGCTGCATGAACAGCAGGTCGTCCGGCTGCCTCCCGTCCCGGACGGCGGAGACGACGGCGTGGGCGGCCCGGTAGCGGCGCATCTTCCGCAGCCGCGCCGCCAGCTCGTAACAGGCCTCCAGCCGCTCCGGCCGCGACTCCCAGGCCCGCGAGAGGGCGTCCATCGCGGCCGGCCAGTCGCCGGACTCGGCCCGGAGGACGCCGGACTGGAGGAGGGAGTAGTAGACCTCCTCGCCCCAGCCGCCCATGGCCGCCCGCCGCTCGTAGAGGGGGACGGCCTCGTCGGCGCGGCCCATGTCCCGCAGGGTCTGGGCCAGGTAGAAGACCGTACGGGGGTTGGCCGGGTCCCGTTCGAGCTCGGCGCCCAGCAGACGGGCGTCCCGCTCGAACTTGTCGTGGCGGGACCCGCCGTCGGCGTAGTCCTGGATGACGAGGGCGTCCAGGTTCCGCTGCGCGTGGTTCCGGTCGGCGGTCAGGTATTCGTGGGTGACGCCCTCGTACCGCCACGGCAGACCGCCCCTGACCAGGCGCTTGATGCGGTACTCCAGGGATCCCTCGTGGCGGATCATGTACGCGTCCGCCGTCAGCTCCGGCAGCGGGCCGTCCTGTCGCAGGACGTGGTCGGCGTCGAGGAGCAGCAGGTAGTCGGCGCGGCCGCGGGCGTGCGCGATGTTCAGGCTGCGGTTGTGGCCGAAGTTCACCCACGGCTCCTCCCGCAGCTCGCCCGGGATGCCCGCGAGGGCGGTACGGATCAGCTCCTGGGTCCCGTCGGTGGAACCGGTGTCCGAGATGACCCAGGTGTCCACGAGACCGCGTACGGAGGCGAGGCACCGCTCGATGACCTTGGCCTCGTTCTTGACGATCATGCAGAGGCAGATGGACGGCTGCACGGCAACACCACTTCCAGTGGGGACGGGGGAGCTGTCGGGGGGTGGGCGACCCTACGGGCGCCCACCGAGGAGGCGGTGTCGGCACGCCGACGGGCGGGTCGAGATTCGCCTTCGCGTACGCATCCATTCGGCTAGCAGCGATACGCCATGCCGTTGGGAGTGCCGCGAGACCGTCAAGCCTTCGCAAGCGCGATCCGATGATCCGACTGGGAAGCACGAACGGGCTTCCCGGACATCACTCGGACCGGCCGCCGCAGGGCGGTCGGTGGAAGAAGGAGCATGCATGCGTCCTGATGCCAGGACCAGGTCCCCGCTGGGTCCCCTGCCCCGACGCCGCCCGTGGCACGTCGGCGGGGCCATCGCCTCCGTCGCCCTCGTCCTCACGGGCTTCGCCTCACCGGCGGCTGCCGCCTGGGACGCCCCGGGCAGGGCGGCGGCGGGCCCGCCGCCGGGCGACCACTGCGAGGACCGGCCCCCGCACCACCCGGACGGCCCGCCCCCGCACCACGAGGACGGCCCTCCGCCGTGGGAGCAGCACCAGGGCGGCCCGCGCCACGCCGTCCAGGGCGGCGCACCGGAGGCCGACGGCCTCCTGGCGTTCCTGGACCACGAGATCCAGCCCCTGGTCGAGGGCTACGAGCCCCGCGCCCTCCGCGCGGTCCCCGCCGGCGGCGACGACTGCAAGGTAGGCCCGCCTGGCCCGACCGGACCGCCCGGCCCGAAGGGAGACACGGGCGCGACGGGCGCGACGGGCGCTACCGGCTCCACAGGTGCGACCGGTGCGACCGGTGCGACCGGAGCCACGGGTGCGACAGGCGAGACCGGCGCCACCGGAGCCACTGGGGCCACTGGGGCCACTGGGGCCACGGGCGAAACCGGAGCGACTGGCACCACCGGCACCACCGGCGCCACAGGCGAAACCGGTGCGACGGGCGCGACAGGCGCCACGGGCGACATCGGCCCCACCGGCCCGACGGGTGACACCGGAGCGACCGGCACGACCGGAGCGACAGGCGACACCGGAGCCACGGGCGACACGGGTGCCACCGGGCCCACCGGGCCCTGCTCCGACATCGACACGTACAGCCCGTCCGCCACCGAGGACTTCCAGGCCGTCCTCACGAACGGGGTCGCCTACGCCGGCAAGGCGAGCGTTCCGGGCGGGACGATCACCTGGCACGACCTCACCGACGCGCTCCTCCCGCCCAACGAGAACACCCCCGTCAACTACCCGGCCAACGCCTGTGGCATCGCCATCGAGTCTCAGGGCGACGACGCCTTCGTCAAGGTGGTGACGACCACCGGGGAGGTGTACCAGACCCACGGCGCCATCATGGGTCAGACCTTCGTCTGGAACGAACCCTGGATCCAGCAGTCGACCCCGACACCAGGCGCCCTGCGAGCCATCCCGTTCAAGGGTGACCTGAAGACCGGCGGCGTGGTCAACCGCAGCTGACCGTCAGTCCTGTCCGGATACGACGACGGGCCCTGGTCCCGGGACGATTCCCGGGGCCAGGGCCCTTCCGCCTGAGGGGCTCAGTGCGCCAGCACCGGCTCCTTCTCGATCACGGCGTCGCCGTCGCCGTCACCCTCGTCGTCGCCGCCCTCCAGGTGCTGCTTCGGCTTCGCCGGCAGCGCGAACATCACCAGGAAGATCGCGGCGAGTACGCCCGCCGCCCAGCCGAGCGAGTTCTGGAAGGCGTCCGTGAACGCCGCGCCCACCTCGGCCGGAGCCTTCGCCAGGTCCCAGTCGTCGACCACGCCGAAGAAGACCACGGACACCAGGCCGAGCCCGAGCGCGTTGCCCATCTGGCCCGTCGTGTTGATCAGGCCCGACGCCGAGCCGGCGTGCTCACGCGGCACCTCGGAGAGGACCGCGTCCGTCAGCGGGGCCACGATCAGGCCCATGCCCAGACCCATGACCACCAGCGGCGGGATCATCTGCCAGGACTCGATCCCGGTCCCGTACCGGCCCGCCACGAAGAAGTAGAGGAGAACGCCCGCGATCATCGTGAGCGCACCCGCCTGGAGCACCTTGCGGCCGAAGCGCGGCACCAGCTTCTGCACCGAGAGACCGGCGGCCACGGAGACCGCGACCGAGAACGGCACGCCGGTGAGACCCGCCTTCAGGGCGGTCCAACCGAGGCCGATCTGCATGTACAGCGTCCAGACCAGGAAGAAGATGCCGAGCACGACACCGAAGGTCAGCTGCACGGCGATACCGGCGGCGAAGCTCTTCACCTTGAACAGCGACAGCTCGACGAGCGGCGAACCGTCCTTCCTCGCCTTGTACTTCTCGTACGCGATGAGCGCGGCGAACACGAACAGGCTGCCGATCATCATCAGATGGCCCCACAGCGGCCAGTCCAGCTCACGGCCGCGCGTCAGCGGGTAGATCAGCATCAGCAGCGCCGCCGCCACCAGGACCATGCCGACGATGTCGAGGCGGAGCGCCTTCGGCGCCTTCGACTCGGTGATGAACTTCCGGCCCAGGATCAGACCGGCGATGCCGACCGGCAGATTGATCAGGAAGATCGGGCGCCACTCCAGGCCGGCGATGTTCCACTCCGTGAGCAGCGCGCCGAGCAGCGGACCCGAGACGGCGCCGAGGCCGATGATCGCGCCGAACATCCCGAAGACCTTGCCGCGCTCGTGCGCGGGGAAGGTGACGTGGATGATCGAGAGGACCTGCGGCACCATCATCGCCGCCGCCGCGCCCTGGAGGAGGCGGGAGGCGACCAGCATCTCCGAGTTGGCGGCGAAGCCGCAGAGCGCGGAGGCGATGGTGAAGGCGGCGGTGCCGATGAGGAAGAGCCGCTTGCGGCCGTAGATGTCACCGAGCCGGCCGCCGGTGATCAGCCCGGTCGCGAAGGCGAGGGCGTAACCGGCGGTGATCCACTGGATGGCCCCGGAGGAAGCGCCGAGGTCGTGCTCGATGCTGGGGATCGCGATGTTGACGATCGTGGCGTCGACCAGATCCATGAAGGCGGCCGTCATCACGATGGCGAGGGCGATCCACCGCCTCTTGTCGCTCGTGTCCGTGGGGGCCGCATCCGTGACGGCTTCGTGTGAACTCATACGAAGAAGATAGAAGTCATCTAGGTCAAATGATGTCCTAGATGGGCCTCATCCTGGGAGACATGACAGATACCCCGGTTCGACTCCTGAATCTGCTGTCGCTCCTCCAGACCCCGCGCGAGTGGCCCGGAAGCGAGCTCGCCGAACGGCTCGCGGTCTCCGCGCGCACCATCCGCCGGGACATCGACCGGCTCCGCGACCTCGGCTATCCGGTCGAGGCGACCCTCGGCGCGGTCGGCGGCTACCGCCTCGTCGCCGGTACGGCCATGCCGCCGCTGCTCCTCGACGACGAGGAGGCCGTCGCGATCGCCGTCGGCCTGCGGGCCGGCGCCGGCCATGCCATCGAGGGCATCGAGGAGGCGTCCGTACGGGCCCTGGCGAAGCTGGAACAGGTCCTGCCCGCGCGGCTCCGCCACCGGGTCTCCACCCTCCAGAACGCGACGCTCCCGCTGACCAGGGGCGACGGCGCCACGGTCGCGCCCGCCACCCTGACGACCCTCGCGGGCACGGTCACGGGGCGGGAGAAGCTGCGCTTCGGCTACCGGGCGGGCGACGGCGTCGAGTCGAAGCGGCTGGTCGAGCCGTACCGGCTGGTCTCGACCGGGCGCCGCTGGTACCTCGTCGCGTACGACCTGGACCGCGAGGACTGGCGGACCTTCCGGGTGGACCGGGTGAGCGATCCGCTCGCGACGGGCGCCCGCTTCACCCCGCGTGAGCTCCCGGCCGGCGACGCGGCCCAGCTCCTGGTCCGCTCCATGTCCCGGGCCCAGCCCGAGCTGGAGCTCGACGTCAGCTTCGAGGCCCCGGCCGACTTCGTGACGGCCAGGCTCCCGTCCCACCTGGTCCCGGCGGCGACGGGCCCCACGACCTGCCGTCTCCGCACCCGCTCCACCGACTCCGTCGAGTGGCTGGCGCTCCGCCTGGCCCTGGTGGACGCCCCCTTCACGATCCACGGCCCGCCCGCCCTCCACGGCTACGTGGACGAGCTGGCGACCCGCCTGGCGACGGCCACACGGGGGTAGGGGCCGGGGCACCGGCACGCGAAGGGGCCCGGGGACGGAACTCCCCGGGCCCCTTACGTCGCCGGCCGCTCTAGGCCACCGCGTCGAAGCCGGTGTCGGCGGCCATCTTCTTCAGTTCCAGCAGGGCGTGCTTCTCGATCTGGCGGATCCGCTCGCGCGTCAGGCCGTGCTGCTTGCCGACCTCCGTCAGCGTCCGCTCACGGCCGTCCTCGATCCCGTACCGCATGCGGATGATCGAGGCCGTGCGGTGGTCGAGCTTGGCGATGAGGTCGTCGAGCTCCTCGCTGCGCAGCAGCGTGAGGACCGACTGCTCGGGCGAGATCGCCGAGGTGTCCTCCAGGAGGTCGCCGAACTGAGTCTCGCCCTCGTCGTCCACCCCCATGTTCAGGGAGACCGGGTCGCGCGCCCAGTCGAGGACGTCGACGACCCGCTCCGGCTTGGTGTCCAGCTCCGCCGCGATCTCGGCCGGCTCCGGCTCCCGGCCGTGCTCCCGGTTGAACTCGCGCTGCACGCGGCGGATGCGGCCCAGCTCCTCCACCAGGTGGACGGGGAGCCGGATCGTCCGGGACTGGTCGGCGATCGACCGGGTGATGGCCTGACGGATCCACCACGTCGCGTACGTGGAGAACTTGAAGCCCTTCGCGTAGTCGAACTTCTCGACCGCGCGCACCAGGCCCGCGTTCCCCTCCTGGATCAGGTCGAGCAGCGGCAGCCCGCTGCGGGGGTAGCGCCGCGCGACGGCGACCACCAGCCGCAGATTGGACTTGATGAAGAGGTCCTTGGCACGCTCGCCCTCGGCGACCAGCGCTTCGAGCTCCTCACGGGCCGCGCCGCCCGCCTCGCTCTCTATGTCTCCGTCCAGGATCTGCTGGGCGTACACGCCCGCCTCGATCGTCTGGGAGAGCTCGACCTCCTTGGCGGCGTCGAGCAGGGGTGTGCGCGCGATCTCGTCGAGGTACATGCCGACCAGGTCGCGGTCGGCGATGTCCCCGCCCACGGCGCGAACGCTGCTGGCCCGGCTTGCCCCGCTCTTGGCGGAGGTCTGACGACGGGCGACGGCACGGGTTGCCATGCGTGCTCCCTTGCTGAGTAGGTCGCGACACCCTTTCGAGTGCCCTGCATCCGACGGAAACAACGACTGGAATCAGGACAGAATTCCCACCCGGCACATGGATTTTCGCGATCATGCAGTATCCTGCGCGGCCGCCGCCCCTTCGGGCATGCTGCGGAAACCCACGGAGGCGCAGGTCAGACCGGGCACGGGGGTGATGCGGCGCCGCTCGCGGGGGCTCCGACCACACTGTCGGTGAGACCGCGATCACATGCGGCGCCATCCCTTCAGACGTCGCCGGGGGCGTGGAGGTTGCCTGCGCCGTCCTCAGCCCCGGGGCCTAGGTCCCCAGCCCGTTACGCCCCGACCCGCGCCGCCCTAGCGTCGTCCCCATGAGCGACGAGAGCGGCAAGAACGGCAAGAGTCACGAGGGCAGCGGCCACGACACGACCGGCATCCTCGACGAGGCCCTCGAACGCCTCCACACCACCGGCCCCGAGCGCAACGGCCGGCTCACCAACCACGCCCCGATGGCCGTCGAGGCGCTCGTCCGCAACGGCCAGGCCCAGACGGTGCACCGCTGGCTCGACCACTACGCGCACAAGCTGGAGGAGCTCCCGCCCGCGAACCGCCCTGTCACGGTGGACGACTGGCGCGAGGCCCTCGGCGACCCGGCCCGGATCACCGACTGGACGCGCTTCTTCGCGCGGGAGCTCGACGGCCCCGCGGCCCGCCCGTGGCGCGAGGTCCTCGCCGAGTGGTGGCCCCGGCTGCTCCCCGGGATCGCGGCCGGGTCGACGCACCCCGCCATCCGTACCGGGCACGCCGTAAGGACGCTGCTGGCGACCGGCGAGACGGCGCCGCGCCGCGCCGAGCTGGCGCACGCCCTCGGCTACTGGGCGGCCCGCCACCAGCCGCTGCCGCCGCTCGTCCCGCTGGCCGTGGCGCCGAGCGCGGCGGCCGCCCTGGACGCCGTACCGCCGGTTCCGGAGCAGGACGGCGGGATGCGTGCCCGACTCGCCCAGCTGACGGCCTTCCCCGTCTGGGGCACCGCTCCGGACCCCGACACGGCCAAGGACCGGCTCACCGAGCTGGTGACGGCGGCCACCCATCGGTACGCGACGCACGGCCACGGCGAGCCGATCATGCTCGTGCACGCGGCGACAGCACCGAACGCGGTCCTCCGCGCGCTGCCCGCACTCCCCCGCGACCTGTGGGTACCGAGCCTGGGCGCGGCCTGGGCGGCCGCGGCCGCGGTGACGGCGGCCTACACCCCGAGAGACCCGCTCCCGTACAAGAAGATCGTTCTGACCTCCGAGGAGGTCTTCGCGCGGGCGGCGGCGCACGGCGACGACCACACGATCAAGTTCACCGACACGGCGCTCGACGTCGGCGACCCGCTCGCGCTGGCCGCCGCCGTCCGCTCGATCGAGCTGAACCCGCCGGTCCTGTAGCCGCTAGCCGAACTGGACGGACCGCTTGGCGAGCCCCATCCAGAAGCCGTCGATCACGGACCGCTCGGCGTCGAGGTCCCCGGCCGCGTCCGCCGCGCCCATGGTGACGAAGAGGGGGGCGAAGTGTTCCGTACGCGGGTGGGCGAGGCGTCCGGCCGGGGACTTCCGCTCGAAGTCGAGGAGCGCGTCGACGTCCCGGGCCGCGAGGGCGCGGTGCCCCCAGTCGTCGAACTCGGCGGACCAGCCCGGCACGCCGCCGCCGGTGTGGCGGAGGGCGGCGAGGTTGTGGGTGAAGAAGCCGCTGCCGACGATCAGGACGCCCTCGTCGCGCAGCGGGGCGAGCTTGCGCCCGATGTCCATGAGCCGGCGCGGGTCGAGGGTGGGCATGGAGATCTGGAGTACGGGGATGTCGGCGCCCGGGAACATCTCGACGAGCGGCACGTAGGCGCCGTGGTCGAGCCCCCGGTCGGGGATGTCCTGCACGGGTGTGCCGGGTCCGCGGAGCAGCTTGCGGACGGCCTCGGCGAGCTGTGGGGCGCCGGGAGCCGCGTACCGGACCCGGTAGTAGTGCTCGGGGAAGCCCCAGAAGTCGTAGACGAGGGGCACGGTCTCGGTGGCGCCGAGCGCGAGCGGGGCCTCCTCCCAGTGGGCGGAGACCATGAGGATCGCCTTGGGGCGCGGGAGGTCCGCGGACCAGGTGGCGAGCTCGCCGGGCCAGACGGGGTCGTCGGCGAGCGGCGGGGCGCCGTGGGACAGGTAGAGGGCGGGCATCCGTTCCAGCGTGGCGTCCATGGCGACGACCTCCGACATCCTCGTGGTACCTCAAACTTGCTTGAAACTTCAAGCTAGATGTCTGCAGAGTAAACGTACATAGTTCAACTTTCAAGAACGAGTCGTACGATGGGACCCATGGGAGACATGACCGAACCGCGCTGGCTCGACGACGAGGAACAGCGCACCTGGCGCGCGTACCTGCACGCCACCACGCTCCTGGAGGATCACCTCGACCGCCAGTTGCAGCGGGACGCCGGGATGCCGCACATCTACTACGGGCTGCTCGTCCAGCTCTCCCAGGCGCCCCGCCGGCGGCTCCGGATGACCGAGCTCGCCAAGAGCGCCAAGATCACCCGCTCCCGCCTCTCCCACGCGATCGCCCGGCTGGAGAAGAACGGCTGGGTGACGCGCGAGAACTGCCCCTCCGACAAGCGCGGCCAGTTCGCGCGGCTCACGGACGAGGGGATGGACGTCCTGCGCCGCACCGCGCCCGGCCATGTGGCGGCCGTACGCCAGGCCCTCTTCGACCGGCTCGCGCCGGAGCAGGTCGAACAGCTCGGCGCGATCATGCGGGTGATGGCCGAGGGCCTCGAACCGGCGGACCCGGACGCGGACCTGCCCTGGCTCCGCTGAGTACGCGGGGCCAGGGCAGGTCCGGAATCCACCGAGGGGTCAGTGGGCGATGACGGGCACCTTCACCTCGTCGTCCGCGCCCGCTCCGGACCCGGCGACGACCCCCATCTCCGGCTTCCCGGTGTTGATCAGCACGAAGGCGATCGTGGCCGAGACGACCAGGATGCCGACGGCCCACCAGATGGCCGCGGCGTAACCCTCGACCATGCCCTGGAGCTGGACCAGCTTCTGCGCGGCCGGGGTGGTCGCGCCGGCCGCGTGGTCGGCCAGGTAGGCGGTGGTCGCCGAGGCAGCGATCGTGTTCAGCAGGGCCGTACCGATGGCACCGCCGACCTGCTGCGAGGTGTTGACCATCGCGGAGGCCACACCGGCGTCCCGCGGGTCCACGCCGAACGTCGCGAGCGACATGGCCGGCATGAACGCCGTACCCATGCCCAGACCGAGCAGCAGCTGCGCGGGCAGGATCAGACCGGCGTACGAGGTGCCGACCTCCAGCTGCGTGAGGAGCAGCATGCCGGCGGCGGCGGTGAGGAAGCCCGGGGCCATGAGCAGCCGCGGCGGGACCCGGGTCATCAGCCGCGTACCGATCTGCGTCGAACCGACGATCATGCCCACGATCATGGGCAGGAACGCGAAGCCCGTCATGACGGGCGAGTAGCCCTTCACGATCTGGAGGTAGTACGTCAGGAAGAGGAAGAGGCCGAACATCGCGATGACGGCGAGACCCAGCGACAGGTAGACGCCGCCGCGGTTGCGGTCGGTGAGGACGCGCAGCGGCAGGAGCGGCGACTTGACCCGCGACTCGGTGAACACGAACACCGCGAGCAGGACGGCGGAGCCGACGAAGAGGCCGATCGTGCCGGCGTCGCTCCAGCCCTCGGACTCGGCGCGCGTGAAGCCGTAGACGAGCGCGACCAGACCCAGGGTGGAGAGGATCACGCCGGGGATGTCGAGCGAGGAGCGGTTGCGGCCGCCCGCGGGCTCACGGATCACGAAGTACGCGCCGACGGCGGCGACGATCGCGAACGGGATGTTGACGAAGAACGTCCAGCGCCAGTTCAGGTACTCGGTGAGGAAACCGCCGAGGATCAGGCCCACGGCGCCGCCGCCACCGGCGATCGCGCCGTAGATGCCGAAGGCCTTCGCGCGCTCCTTGGCGTCGGTGAAGGTCACGGCGAGCAGCGAGAGCGCGGCGGGCGCGAGGAGCGCGCCGAAGGCGCCCTGGAGCGCGCGGGCACCGAGCATCATGGCCTCGCCGTTCGCGGCCCCGCCGAGGGCGGAGGCGGCGGCGAAGCCGATCAGTCCGACGACGAAGGTCCGCTTGCGGCCCCACAGGTCGGCGATGCGGCCGCCGAAGAGGAGGAGACCGCCGAAGGCGAGGGCGTAGGCGGTGATGACCCACTGCCGGTTGCCGTCCGAGATCCCGAGGTCCTGCTGGGCGGAGGGCAGCGCGATGTTCACGATCGTCGCGTCGAGCACGACCATCAGCTGGGCGAGGGCGATGAAGACGAGTGCTTTCCAGCGGCCGGGGTCGACCTCGGCCTGGCTCGCGGGGCTCTCGGGGATTTTGGACATGGGGGTAGCCACCTCTTGGCGCGTACAGGTGAAAAAGGGCGTAAAAGACGTAAGGGGGAAGCGCTTCGCTAAGAAGTCGTCACGACCGCCGGCAGGAGTCGCGTCTCAGGTCCTCCAGGGTCGCGGCCGTCCCGGGCAGCTCGGAGCGCGCGGGCGCCTCCAGGCCGTCGAGGAACAGCTGCAGGTGACGGTGGACGAACTGGTCGAAGTTCGCGCAGGGCGTGCCCGGCAGCGGGCGGGTCAGCTGTGAGACCGCCACCATCAGGTCCCCGACGCCGACGTCGGAGCGGAGTCGGCCGGCGCGCTGCGCCCGCTCGACGAGGCCCTGGACGGCCTCCTCCAGGCGCTCGCGCTCGACGGTCAGATCGGGGTGGTCGTTGTCGAAGGCCCCGTCGAGCATCGGGCACAGGGCGCCGATGCGTTCGTCGGCGGCGGCGTGGGTGAAGCGACGGAGGGCGGCGAAGGTGTCGGTCTCCTCCTCGGCGGCGCGCTCGGCGAGCTCGGTGACGCGGGCCATGAGGGAGAGGACGACCTCGCGGACGAGGTCGGTGCGCTCGGGGAAGTTGCGGTAGAGCGTGGCGTTCCCGACGCCGGCGCGGCGCGCCACCTCGTCGTACGGCACCTGGGGGCCGAACTCGACGAACATCTCGCGGGCCGCCGTCACGATCCGCTCGCGGTTGCGCAGGGCGTCCGCGCGCGGGCGGGGTACGCGGCGGACGGGCGCGGTGTCCGGGGCGCCGGCCACGGGGGTACGGGTCACGCCACAACCTCCTCGACAACAGTCATCGGTCATCCGCATCGACATCCGGGGACGGACTCCCCACTTCGCGGAACACAGGGTTAAACGGGGACGCGGTCCCCGGTTATTTCCCCTTCGCGATGTGACGTGAGTCACAGCCGACACGCCGTAGGGGATCCCCACACGATCGGTCCACCCGGCGCGCGCCTCCGACCCACTCGCCACAGGCTGATCGCACGACACGGATCTCCGTCCGTCTCCCCGGACGTCTCCCCGGACGTCTCCCCGCGCAGGAGATCCGTGCCACAGACCTGCCCCCACCGGAGAGGCGTCCGTATGCAGCACCCCCGCCGACGGATACGCAGGCCCGTCGCCCTGGCAGCGACCACGGCCCTCTCCCTCGCGCTGCTCGCCTCCGCGAGCACGACGCTCCCCGACCCCGCCCCGGCCTCGGCCGGCCCCGTGGCCGCCGCGCCGAGCGGCGCGCAGCTCGGGCCGTGCCGGATCGCCACCACGCTGGGCGTGCAGATGTCGGAGGGGCTGCCCACCGCCCCCGGATACGTCCGCTCCACGGGCCGCATCAAGGCCCTCACGCTGATGGTCGACTTCACGGACGCCGTCGGGGAGGGCACCGCGATGAGCCGTTTCCGCGAGTTCTTCCCGCAGACCTCCGACTGGTTCCACACCAGCTCGTACGGGCGCCTGACGTACCAGGCCGAGGTCCCGATGACCGACTGGCTGCGGATGCCCCGGCCGTTCTCCGCGTACGGGATCGAGCGCGGCTCACCGTACGAGCCGGGCTACCGCTCCCTCGTCGAGGACATCGTGAAGGCCGCCGACGCGAAGGTGGACTTCAGCGCGTACGACCTGGTCAACGTCCTCGTCACGCCGAACGCCGGGCCCTCCGCCCTCGACACCGTCCTGTCCGTGACCTTCTCCGGCAACGACGACGCCCCGTACGCCGACGGCGTGCCGCTCGCCAACACGTCCTTCGTCTACAGCCGTCAGGACGACGGCTCCGGCAGCTTCGCGGAGACCGGCTACCGGGTGCTGCCCCACGAGAACGGCCACGTCTTCGGCCTGCCCGACCTCTACACCGCGGACGGCGGCGGCACCGTCGGCCACTGGGACATCATGTCGGAGGACTGGGGGGCCAACAACGACCTGCTCGGCTGGCACAAGTGGAAGCTGGGCTGGCTCGACAACGACCAGATCAACTGCGCGTCCGGCCCCGGCTCCACCGACTACACCCTCACCCCGCTGGCCGTCCCCGGCGGCCCCAAGCTCGCCTTCGTCCCGCTCTCCGGCACCTCGGGGTACGCGATCGAGGTGCGCAGCAAGGAGGGCAACGACGAGGCGGTCTGCGAGCAGGGCGTGCTCGTCTACCGGGTCGAGTCCGACGTCGACACCGGCCACGGCCCGGTGACCGTCTCCGACAGCGACCGCTCCAGCGGCGGCTGCACGCGGCGCCCGAACGTCCACGCGGAGCTGTCGGACGCCCCGTACCGCCCGGGCGAGACGTTCACGGACCGGGCCGGGGGCATTCGGATCAGCGTCCTCGGCGAGGACGAGGGCGGCGCGTACCGCATCCGCGTCACCCGCCGCTGAAGGCGTCCTTCAGCTCCCGCTTGAGCAGCTTCCCGGTCGGATTCCGCGGCAGCTCTTCCTCCCGTACGAGGACCCGGGCGGGCACCTTGAAGGCGGCGAGGCGCGCGCCGACGTGCGCCCGCAGCCGCTCGGCGGCGGTGTCGACGGCCGCCCCGTCCCGCAGCCGCACGACGGCCACGACCTCCTCGCCGAGCACGGGATGCGGAACGCCGAGAACGGCGGCGTCGAGGACGTCCGGATGCTCATGCAGCACGCCCTCGACCTCGACGCAGTACACGTTCTCGCCGCCGCGGATCACCATGTCCGTGAGCCGGTCGACGACACTGACGCGCCCCTCCTCGTCCACGCGGGCGAGGTCACCGGTCCGGAACCACCCGTCCCCGGTGAACGCGGCCCGGGTGGCGTCCTCGTTCCCCCAGTACCCACGGACAAGCGACTGCCCCCGCAGCCACAGCTCCCCCACACCGTCCTCGTCGGGCCGGTCGATCCGCACCTCGGTGGCGGGCGAGGGGCGGCCGACGCTCCCGGGATGGGCGCGGTACTCGGCCCCGACGTTCGACAGGACGCCGCCGCAGGTCTCGGTCAGCCCGTAGCCGTTGCGGGGCTCGACGCGCTCACCGTACGCGGCGGTGATCCCGGCGACGATCCCGGGCGGGGCGGCGGCGCCGCCGGTACTGAGCAGCACGAGGCTCTCCAGCCCGTCCTTCTCGGCGCGGGCGGCATCGAGGAGCTGGAGGGCGGTGGTGGGCACCCCGGCGTAGTGGGTGACGCCATGCTCCCGGATCAGCTCGAGCGCCTGCCCGGCATCCCACTTCCGCATCATCACCAGCGTCCCGCCGGCCGCCATGACGGCATAGAACGAGGTGAACGCGGCGACGTGGAAGAAGGGAAAGGTCGTCAGCGAGACGGGCGCGGGCCCGGTCCCGGGCACCTCTCCCCGGGCGAGGGCGGCAGCGGCGGCGAAGTACCGGGGATTCATGGCGGCCCCCGCCTGCGCGAGGTGCGTGGCGACGGCGCCCTTGGGCCGGCCGGTGGTGCCGGAGGTGTAGATGACGGTGGCGTCGTGCTCGGGCAGGACGTCGACGGCCGGCGGCCCGAGATAGGGGTCGAGGTCGGCGACGTACGCGACGAACCCCTCCTCCGCCTCCCCCTGGAAGACGATCCCCGGCACACGGTTCTCCCGCGCCCAGGCCCGCACCCGCTCGACGCGCTCCCCGTCGACGAGCAACACCGCGGGCGCGCAGTCGTCCAGGGCGTACGTGAACTCGTCCTCGGTCCACCAGGCGTTGAGGGGTACGGCGACGAGCCCGGCGAGCTGGGCGGCCCAGAAGGCGACCTGCCACTCGGGAAGGTTCCGCATGGCGACGACGGCCCGGTCCCCGGGGCGCAGCCCGTACTCCCCGACGAACCGCCGGGCGAGCCCGCAGGCGGCGTCGAAGAACTCCCGATAGGTCGTCCGTCCGGCCTCGGACACGAGGAACACCCGGTCCCCATAGGCCCAGACGACCTCCACGAACTCCCGCAGAGTCCGCGGCCCGCTCACGTACACCCCGTCCTCGACGGCGAAGGGCGCCCCGTCGACGGTCAGCCGCTCCACCCCACCCGACACCACCACGAGACCTCCTGAGCGCTTGCTTACCCCGGCCCGGCGACGCTATGCGCCCCCGGTACGGGGGTCAACCCACGAGCAGCGGGCGGCGCCGGAGCAGCGCGCCGACTACACGCCGCTCATCCCGACGACACCTTCCACACTCTCCGCAACGTGACACCCGTCACATCATGATCGCTGCGGTAGGCGTCCGTTTACTCCGGCATTACTCTCCATCCCACCATCCGGACGCGTAGCCACAGCCGCCTGACCAGCGGAGCGACGCTACGTGACGCCGGTGTGCAAGCAGAGCTCGGGGGGCTCGTACATGGCAGTAACAGGCATGCGCGTATTGGGACTCTCCCCACTGGAGGAGAGCATCTACCGACACTTCCTGCGGAATCCCGACACCACGGACGGAGACATCCACCTCCTGCTACGGGCCGACCGCGAGGCCGTGACCACCGCCCAGGACCGGCTGCGCGAACTCGGCCTGCTGTACGGGACCGACCGGCAGACCGTGTGCCCGACCGATCCGGCGATCGTCGTGGACCGGCTCACCGAGCTGCGGCTGCGCGAACTGCACCAGGAGCTCCAGGAGGTCACCCGATGCCGGCACCTGGTCGCCGACCTGCGGGACGAACAGAGTCCGGCGCTTGCCTCGCCGCAGTCCGTCGAGCGCATGGAGAACGTGGCGCAGATCCGCAGCCGGATCGACGACCTCGCCTTCTTCGCCCGCGAGGAGATCCTGTCCGTCGAGCCGTACACGGTGCTGACGCCCGAGAACATCGCGCACTCGCGCCCGCTGGACCTGCGCTGCCTGAGCCGGGGCGTCCGGATCCGCAGCGTCGTCCTCCAGGAGGCCCTCGACGACCCACTGACCGTCGGCTACCTGCGGGAACTCACCGCGAAGGGAGCGGAGATCCGGGTGGCGGACGACCTCTCGGAGCGCGTCCTCGTCTACGACCGGCGCACCGCCCTGGTCCCGATCGATCCCGAGGACACCTCGCGGGGCGCCCTGGTGGCCCAGGAGACCGGCCTCGTCGCCGGCATCCTCGCCCTCTTCGAGAAGATCTGGTGCCAGGCCACGGACCTGTCGACGATCATCGCGGACGACCAGGACTGCCCGGGCGGGCTCGCCGAGACGGAGCTGCAGGTCCTGAAGTCCATGTGCCACGTCGGCAAGGACGAGATCGGCGCCCGGGACCTGGGCATGTCGGTACGGACCTACCGGCGGCACGTGGCCGACCTCCTGCGCGTCCTGGGCGCGTCCAGCCGCCCGCACGCCGCCCTGCTGGCGCGCGAACGCGGCTGGATCTGAGGGCCGTTCGCGGCCCGCCCACCCGTGGAGCGGCTCTTACGAGACGGCCGCGCCCTGGAGGTCCTGGACGGCCCGGCGTACCGCGGCCGACACCGGGGCGGCGCCGTCGGACAGGGCCGCCAGCCGGTCCTTGAGTGCGCGGCGCCGGTCGGCGGCCAGGACCGTGCCCAACTGGCCGCCCGCATGGGCGAGTCCGGCGAGGAGCGCGGCGCGGCCGCCGGCGGCGGGGGCCGCCGGGTCCTCGACCGCGGCGGCCACCGCGGCGCGCACCTGCCCGGCGGCGGTGAGACCGGACGGAGTGAGGCCGGCCCGGTTCAGCGGGAAGACGCCGAAGACCCGGCCGGTGCTCCGCTCGAGGAGGCCGTCCTTCTCCAGGCCCCGCAGCACCTCGTGGATCGACGCACGACCGTCCTTGCGGACCCAGTGCAGCCACTTCCTGCCGGGTTCCGCCGCGATCCGCTGCCACACCTCCTTGAGCGCGGCGTCCTGCGGAGCCTCGCCCACGGCCCCGGCCGTCCCCGCCTCGTCCGTCAGGGCGCCGCCGTCGAGCAGTTCGGCGAGCAGCGCACCGCGCACCGCCGGAGCCAAGGACTGCCGGACCGGAAGCCTGCCGCCCTCCGCGTCGAAGGCGAGCAGGATCATGTCGCCCGCCAGGGTCGTCACAGGTGTCACAGGTGTTCCTCTCATCCGGGCACCGCACCGGCAACAACCGCCGGTTTCCTGGCAGTCTGCCCTGCCAGCATGCCGAGCGCCGCTTCCTCGCCGGGCGGGAAGCCCAGCCGGTTCATCACCATGTGCAGGTGGTGGAGCACCTGATGGTCCCGGGAGCCGGGGGCCCGCAGGAGGAGTCCGGCCAGCGCGTCGGCGTGCGCGTCGATGCGCTGGCGCGCACCGGGCGCGGGCACGCCCTGCTCCCGGACCCCGGCCGAGACACCCCCGAGCAGGGGCCTGAGCTGCTCCCCGCCGGCGGCCAGGCGCAGTTGCCAGCCCCACCGGGTGCGATGGCGGACCCAGAAGACGTCCCGCTCCTCCTCGGTCAGCACCCGCGCGGTGAGCGCCCGGGCGAAGTAGACGGCGTGCGCGGCCCGTTCGAAGCGCCGGGGCAGGGCGGCGAGGTCGAGCCCGGCGCAGAACGCGCTGTCCAGGTGGAAGATGCGCTCGGCGACGGCGACACCCTCCGGGCCGCCGTACTTGGCCGACTCCGGTGCGTACAGCGCGGGGGTGACGCCACGGGCCGTCGAGCCGGGCGGCAGGGCGCCGGGCAGCAGGCCGACGGAGTCCTCGGGCCGCTCCTCCAGCGTGCCCAGCAGACCGGTGAGCTCCTCTCGGGCGACGGCGTCCAGCGCGTCCACCGCGTCGGCCCCGGCGCGCAGCCGCAGCCGCAGGTGGTGGCCGGTGGCGTCCCAGTACCGGATGAAGAACCACTCCTCGCTGTCCAGCCTCCCGGCCTGTGCGGCCAGCCATGGCACGAGGGTGCGGACCGCGGCGTCCATCATCCGGGGACCACCCGGGTAGACCCGTACGTACCACCAGTCCCGCTGGGGAACCGCCATGCTCATGCTTCCTCCTCCGGTCGCCGCCAACGCAGCAGCGCGATGTGCTCGGCGGCCCGCGTGCCGCCCGCCGCGTCCCGCAGCGGATGCGCGGACCTGGCCGGCAGCGCCTCGACCAGGCGCAGGTGGCCGGTGGCCGGGCCGGCCCACTGGGCGAGCACGGACAGCGAGAGCGGCGAGGTCAGCGAGACCCACAGGGGCTTGCGGTCCGTGCCCTGCTCGCCCGGCCCGAAGCCGGTCAGCCGGTGGCAGAAGACCTCCTCCGGCAGGCCGTGCGCCCGCCGGAACGCCTCGGCGCGCAGCGCGGTCTCGGCGTCGCTCTCGCCCGGCCTCGGCACGGGCAGTTCGGCCGCCGGGACGACCCACGAGGCGCGGGAGACGGTGACGCGGCCGAAGCCGGTCCGCGGCGTCGGCACGACCTCGTCGGTGCGCTGCTCCTGGAGTCCGAACGGCAGGACGTAGTCCGAGTGCGGCGAGCCGTTGACCCACGGGTCGGCGAGCACGGCGAGCAGCCGGGCGAACGGCGGGAAGAGGTGCGGCGGGACAAGACCGAGGTAGGCGAGGCCGACCGGGTCGCCCGCGCGGTCGCGCAGCGCGAGGGTGCCGTCGCCGGGGTCGTGCGTGAGGACGGTGTCGGTCAGGTCGAGGCCGTCGGCGGCCGGGATCTCGCCGGGCAGCAGCAGGGGCGGCAGCAGGCCGGCCGACCGCGACTGGGCCGTGTTGATCTCCGTCCACAGGACGAGTTCCCGGCAGGTCCGGCCGGGCCAGCAGGCCCGGACGTGCTCGCGCAGCCGGTCGCGGAAGCCTTCGCCGAGCAGCGGCCCGAAGCGGGTCACGAGCCCGCCCGTACCGGGGTTGAACTGGTTGACCACCAGCCGGTAGTCGCCGCCGCTCACGGCCTGCGGGCCGGTCGCGGCGAGCTGGAACAGCACCGCCGCGGCGGGCGGCGCGCTGCTCGGCCCGACCGGCAGCCAGGCCCGCGCCCCCGCGGTCTCCCGCTCGGCACGGTCGGCGACGGAGGCCTGGTCGAGGTCGGGCTGCGCGTCACCGTCGACGGCGACGCGCATGAGGAACCCGAGCACGTCGGTGCAGGTCCCGCCCGGCCCGTACTCGGCCGTGAAGCGGTCCACGAGCACGTCGTAGAGGTGGGAGCGGAAGACGAACGGCCGCATGCGGCGTCCCAGTTCGGTCAGGTCGGCGCGGACCTCCGGCACGTCGAGGACCCGGGGCAGGGCGAGGTCGCTCGCGACGTCCTCGTACAGCACCTCCCCCGACGCGAACCGGTCGAGACCGGCCCGTCGGGCCCAGCGACCGGCGGTGCGGCGGGCCCGGGTGAGCGTCTCGGTCCGTTCGTCCTCGCCGGCGGCGGAGAGGGCGGCGGCCGAGTCCCTCACCTCCCGCACCTCGCCCGCGATCCCGTCCTCGGGGTGTCCCGCGAGCAGCTCCGCCACGGCGCCCATCGGGTCGCCGCCGCGCCGCCACGGCGGTACGGGTGCGATCAGCCCGGTGTCGAGCAGGCGCCGGAAGCGGCGGAAGGGGTCTGGGCCGCCGAGCCCGGACAGCAGCCCGTCCAGGGAGTGTTCGACGTCGGGCGCGAAGCCCGACAGCCAGGGCGCCGCGTGGTCGGCCTCCACCACCCGGTCGAGCCGCCAGGCCAGACCGCCGTCGGCGACGGGTTCGGGCAGCAGGACGAGGCCGCCGGGGGCGTCGGGACCACCGGGCCGGAGCGGCGCGAGCCGGTAGCGCAGCAGACCGGCGGTACCGGCCTCGCGCGCCAGGCAGCGCAGGGCCAGCTGGGCGAGGGCGGTGGCGGCGTAGCTGTGGGCGGCGGGGGCGGCGGTGTGGACGGCGGACGCGTCGGCGTGGGCGGCGGACGCGTCGGCGTGGGCGGCGGGGGCCTCGGCCTCGGCGGCGCCGGTCGAGCCGCCCTCTCCGACAGTGGTCAGCGTGGAGAACGGGCTGGTCTTCACGGCGGCCCGGGACACATAGGAGTAGAGCGTGCGCAGGTTGCGGGTCTCGGCGGGGCGGCGGCGCGGGCGGCCGTGCCGCAGCCAGTCGGGCGCGGCCAGCGCCGCGGCCCGGGCGAAACCCGTATCGGCGAGGTGGCCGGCGAGTGCCGCCGGGGCCGCCGCACGGTCCTCGGCCAGCAGGACGTCGAGCCGCCGGGCGGCCTCGTCACGCAGCCGTACGGCCGTCTGCCAGCCGTGGAATCCGGCGGTCGCCTCGGGCCCGGCCAACTCGGCGATGCGAGGCGGCAGTTCCTCGCCCCACGGCAGGGCCCGCAGCCGGTGCGCGGCCCGCTTGGCGGCCAGCACCTGGCGGCGCAGCGGCACTTCGTCGTCCAGGAGGGGCACCAGCGGGAAGCAGGCGTCCTCCACGGCGGGCCGCCTGCGCTCCAGTTCCGCGTGGGCGTCGGCGGCCTCCGCGATGGCCCGTCGCGTGGCGGACCCGGTGAGGTCCAGGGCCTCGGTGGGCAGACCGCCCACCCGGGTCAGGAGCGGTCCGGAGATCTCGGGGGCGGTCACGGCAGCGACCGTCCGACCAGCTCGAACGACCAGATCAGCGACTGGACGACGAAGTAGCCGAGCGCCACGGTGTAGACGCAGCACACGATGCCGTACGTGACGTGCAGCCGGCGGCTGCGGGCCGGCATCCGCTCCAGGAAGCCCGGCAGCGGGCGGCCGAGGAGGCGGTGCTTCAGCAGGGTGAAGGCGCGGCCCCGCGCGTCGACGAGGCCGAAGCCGGCTTCCAGCGCCGCGTAACCGTCGCTCGGGAGCATCGGGTTGATGTTGGTGACCAGGTTGAGCATCTGGAAGATCAGCAGCGCCCCGGCCACCTGCGCGGCCGGTCCGTCCGTGGTGAGCACGAGCAGGGCGGCGGCGCCGGTGAACCAGCCGTCGCTGAGCGGGCCCGCGAGGGCGAGCAGGACCCGGCCGCCTCGGGAGCGGACGCGGTAGGCGTCGGTGCGGTCGACGTAGGCGAGCGGCATGAAGTAGAAGAGCAGCGCCACTCCGAGGCCCCGCACGGGCACCTTGAGCACCTGGCAGACCACGGCGTGCGCGCTCTCGTGCACCAGGATCTGGAGGAACATCAGCGCGATGGCGACGAGGGTGCCCGTGCCCAGCAGGTCCTTGGCCGGCGGGGCCGAGGTCAGGACCGCGTAGAGGCCGAGCAGGATGCCGAGGACGCCGCCGCCGGCGAAGACGCCGACCGACAGCCAGGCCGGCACGGGGCGCAGCAGCCGGGCCACCGGTTCCAGGACCGTCGGGAGCGAGCGGGTGATGACGAAGCGGGGCATGAGCATGGTGGTGCCGAAGCGGCCGCCGGCGCGCTTCTTGGGCGCCCGCTCGGCTTCGGTGCCGACGAGGAGGCCGCTGCGGCCCAGTTCGTCGACGAAGGCGGCGAGCTCTCCGCGCACGCCTTCGGCGGGTACGCCCCGGCGCTCGGCCATGAGGGCCGAGAGCTCGTCCAGCGAGTGGGCTCCGTCGAACTGGCGGAGCAGCGCGGCCGCCGACTTGGTCAGCCGGTGGTAGGTCCCGCCCTTCGGATCGAACATCAGGGGGTGGTCGTCCATCCCCCGGATGATCTCCAGATCCTCCCGGAGCTTGGGTGCGGTGCACGTGTCCACGGCGCGGTTCCTCCCTCCGCAGCGGCGGCCGGTCCGCTACCGTGCCGGGCCGCCTGGCTCTAATCTGGTGGTTCAGTCCGGTCCGGGAAAAGCGGACCGGGTGGGGCCTGTCCGGCGGATCAGGGTCGGATAGGTCGCGGGGTCTGGCGCGGTGCATCGCAAGGCGCCGGAGCGTCCTCATAGCGGAGCTATGTGGGCGTTTCGGCAACGCGGCGAGGTGCCGTGCCAGACCCCGCGGCCCCGGCCATGATCCGCCGGACAGGCCCCAGGGGCCCTGGGCCCCGGGGTACTAGGACCACCCCGGAGCCCAGGGATCCGAGCGGCTGATCAGCCGCCCTGGCTGGAGACGCTGCTCATCGAGCCGACACAGCCGACGGGGCAGCTGGCCGAGCCGGCGCAGGCGCCGCAGAACGCGGTGGTGAAACCGGGGCTGACGGCGTCCTGGAGGACCTCCAGGTCGAGGGACTCGGACCACAGCTCGAGCTCGTTGTCGAGGTTCTCGTTCATGGCGTTCGCTTCCTTTCGGGTGGGTGTGGTGGTGCCGGTGGCTCCGCGGACGGACTCAGCCGAAGCTGGAGGCGCTCGCGGAGGAGGAGGCGGTGCTCGTCGGGCACGAGGCCGTCGAGGCGGTGCCGGCGGTCGCCCAGGTGCCGAGGGCGACGCCCTCCTTCAGGGGCTCGAGACCGAGCGCGTCCGAGGCCAGCTCGTCGGCGGACAGGTCCAGTTCGAGGTCGTCGAAGTCCTGCATTCGAGGAATCCTTTCTGCTCTGCGTGGGGCTGGTGCGTGGGGCTGGTGCGTGGCGACCGGGTCAGCCGATCGTCGACGCGGACGACGCGGTGGCCGCGGACGTACCGGGGCAGGACGCGGTCGAAGCGGATCCGGCGCAGAAGAAGCAGCCGAGGGCGTTGCCCTCCGGAAGCTCCTCGATCGCCAGCTCGTCACCGTCGATGACGTAGAGCTCGAGGTTGTTCTCCATGGTGTTCACCTCCTTCCGGTGTGCGGTGCGGACGGCCGGACGGGCCGGCCGGGGGCTGCGGATCACCCGTAGGTGGACGCGCTGCTGACGGACGACGCGGACGTCGCCGGGCAGGACGCGGTCGAGGCGGATCCGGCGGACGCCCAGCTCGCGAGGGCGTTGCCCTCGGGCAGCTCCTCGATCGCCAGTTCCTCGGCGTCGACGGCGTACAGCTCGATGTCCTCCATGCGAGGCACCTCCTCAGGTGTCGTGCGGTGGGTGGTGCTCCCGCACCCGGTCGGGGCGGGAAGTCTCAGGGGGCCGGCGGCAGGCCCAGGGCCAGCGCGAAGATCTGCTGGCGGCTCGTTCCGTCGCTGAGCAGCGGGCCGCGGACGGCCGCCGGGATGAAGCCGGCGAAGACACTGCCGACCAGGCCGTGGGCGACGCCGTCCAGCCACATCGCGTACGCGGCGGAGCCGGCGCGGGTGAGCAGCAGCCGGTAGCCGTGCCCGCCGTGGCGGTGGGCCGCGGCATCCAGCGGCACTCCGATCGAGACGATCGCGGCGGCGTCGGAGAACTCCGGCTGCAGCGTCAGTCCGTAGCGGGCCGCTCCGGTGGGGAGTTCCATCACCGGGGTGAAGGTGGACGCCTCGGCGTCGAAGCGGTGGACGGCGGGGGTGACACCGGTCAACCGGTGGGCGACGACGGTGAGTTCGAGCGGGCAGTCCGTCTCGGCCTCGTCGTTCTCGTCGTCCTGCAGGGCTCGGGTCATGATGCCGGCCAGCAGTCCGGCGGGCAGGGGCTCCGGGGAGAAGCCGCGCAGCGAGCGCCGGTTCTCCAGGGTGGTCAGGAGGTCGTGGGGCACGCTCCGGTGCGTGTACGGGGCGACCGTCACGGCCGGTCCGAGCGCCGCCGGGTCCGGTGCGTGCGGCCGGCGTTCGGCGAGTGCCGTGGTCCCGGCGGCGCCGGGCTGCTCGCGGAAGGACGCCAGCATGTCCATGGCCAGTTCGTGCGGGGCGCTCACGGGGCTCCTCCCAGGTCGACGAGGGTGGTGACCGGTTCCAGGTCGGGGTCGATCCCCAGGGCCGCGGCGACCGCGAGGTCGTCCCAGCGGGTGCGGATCGCGAACGGCAGGTCCAGCGCGGTCGCCGCGGCGCGGAGCGTGGCGGTGGCGCAGCCGGCGTCGAGCAGGACGATCCGCAGGGCGAACGCCGCGTACTTCTTGGCGACCTTGGTGAAGTCGCCGGTGAGGACGACCGTCAGCGGTGCCTCGCCGGAGACGGCACGGGGGTCGGCGGCGAGTCTGGCCAGCCGGTGCTCGGACGCCACGTAGCCGTAGACGCCGGGATCGAGGCCGGGGACGTCGCGGACCACGAGGTGGGCGACGACGGAGCCGATGTTGCCGCCGCTCGCCGTCCACCGCTGCACGCGGCCGGGCAGCAGGGCCCTGCGGCCCGCGGTGACGGCGAGGAGCAGTGCGGCGGTCCGGTCGTCGAGGACGGCGGGCGCCGGGGAGCGCAGGGACTCCAGCGGGGGTGCCGGGAGGGGCACGGCCGCCGCGACGGGCCAGGTCTTCTCGTCGTTCTGCAAGGCGATGTTCGAGGGCTTGTAGTGGGCCTGGTGGGCCTTGCCGTCGGCGTACTCCCGGGGCGGGAAGGCGATCGCCGCCTCGTAGCGCGCGGCGAGCGGCGGGGCGACCGGGTCGCCCGGTGCCGCCGAGCAGTGGGGGCAGCCGGGCCGGGTGGCGGCCGAGCGGCGCTGCTGGGAGAGGTCCGCCAGGTCGACGGTGCGCCACTGGGACGGCAGGGGGCTGGGCGTGCTCCGTGAGAGCAGCGCGAACAGGTCCCGGACGAAGAGCGCGGCGGCCAGTTCGGCGTCACCGGGCAGCGGGGGCCGGTCGTCCGCCGGGTCCTCCGCGGTGCGGCAGGCGAGACAGGGCGTGAAGGCGAGGTCGACGTACGGGCCGAGGTGGGCGGTGCGACCGGTGAGCGCGAGACGGATCAGCGGTACGCCGGCCCGGGCGCAGGAGGCGGCGAGCGCCGCGGAGGCGGCCGGGTCCGGTCCGGCGGCGACCGCGAAGGTGGTGCCGGGTGCCGGCGCGGTACTGCCGCCTGTGCGGGTGTCCACGAGGGAGTCGGCGAGGTGGCGGCGGGTGGCGGCGGCCAGGGGGCCGGTGCCGAACACCTCGACCCGGGCCCGGGCCAGCCGGTCCAGGGCCTCCTCCCAGGCGTGGTTGGCCCCGGTGGAGTCGCCGATGCGGGAGAGGAAGTCGGCGAGGTCCTCGGGCACCGCCGCCGCCCGGGAGGCCGCCGCCGGGGACGCGGCCTCCTCGATCAGGCCGCAGGTCCAGAGGAGGGAGAGGGCCTTGAAGACGGTGCCGGCCGGGATTCCCAGGGCCTCGGCGACGTCTTCGTGGCCGCGGCTGCCGTCGAGCAGCGGGAGCAGCCGGGGCAGCAGTTCCCGGGCGGCGGCGCCGCGCAGCAGCTGCTTCTTGGGGGTGCCTTCGACGACGAGGGCCTCGGACGTGTGGTGCAGGGAGAGCCCGCGCCGGAGCCTGGGCCGCGCCGGGACGTGGAACTGCGGGTCGTTCAGGGCGGCCGAGGCCATGGCTTCGGCGGTGATCACAGAGTGGTCCGGCATCGAGGCCTCCTTTCCGGTTCGGGACGTACGAGGTGCGCGGGACGTACGAGGTGGGCGGGACGTACGGGATGCGGTACGGGTTCGGGCACGGGGATCGGGGTCACCGGCCCGGGAGGCCCGGGAGGGCCGCGAGCTCCGCCGCGATCGCCTCGAACCGCTCCAGGCGGCTCTCGGGCGTGCGGGCGGGCCGGCAGCGGCCGCACCGGTCGACGGCCACGACCGCCGAGGTGGACGTGGCGCCCTCCACGACCCCGAAGATCCGCACGGTGGCGCCGATGCCCTCCGCCGCGCCCGGCTCGCCGGGTTCGGCCAGGGCCTCGCGCACCGCCTGGTCCGCGAGGCCCACGGCGATGGCGACGTGGTGCGGGGCGTGTCCGGAGACCGGCGGCGCGGTGGTCCCGTCGCCCCGGGTCCGGTCCGCCGTCGGGGCGGTGTGCTGTGCGCGGCGGCGGGTGTAGCAGCGGTGGCACGCGGTGCGGCCGGGGACGACCACCGGTCCGCACCGCAGGTCGAGGGGGCCCGCCTGGACGGGGAACCAGGGCCGCTTCCAGGCGTGGGCGCTGGCGTCCACCATGTCGGCCAGCACCTCCCGGCCCTCTCCCGTGGCCAGCACGATCAGATCGCTGTCGGGCCACAGGCTGGGGTGGGTGCCCTGGTTCACGTCGAGCACGGTCGACCCGGCGTGGCGTGCGGCCAGCCCTTCGGCGACGGCCGCGCCGAACGCTCCCGCGGCGAGGATCAGCAGGCGCGGATCGGTCATCTTCGGACTCCTCGTCGGACGTTCACGGCGGGTGGAACGGTCGGGTATCAGGCGAAGGGCTGGGGGTGCGGGTTGATGTCGGCCTCGCCCCGTACCGGGTGGCCCATGGCGGCGGGTGCCGCGTAGAGCCGGGGGTGCGCCAGGTAGCGGGCCCTGTGCACGAAGGACAGCGGCATGAGCTGGGGAACGAGCATCCGTACGACGGTGGCTCCGACCTGCTCGGCCTCGTCGGTGGTGAGGTCGACGGCGACGACCTCGCAGCCCGCGGTGTGCAGGCGGTCCAGCAGCCAGGCCAGGGCCGGCAGCGGCTCCTCGGACGGGGCCCGGGGAAGGTCGCGCAGCCCGTGCACCGGGCGTTCGCCCTCCAGCAGGAAGTCGAAGCGGTGCCGCTGGGACAGCGGGCCGGACAGCAGGGCGCCGTCGACGACGCTGACGATGTCCTCCTCCGCCGCGGGCGCCGTGGAGTCCTTCTCGGCGGCCCGCGCCATGTGGCGGAGCGCGATCCGGAGGGAGGACGCCTCGCGGTAGAGCTTGGCGATCCCCTTGCCGGGGTCCAGTTCCGCGGTCGCCGCGACGAGCTGGGCGATGACCCGGTCGTCGTCGGCGAGCTGCACCCCGTAGATCACCGGGATGCCGAGGTCGGTCGTCGCGTCGTAGAGCCGGGTCCGCAGCCGTTCGCTGCTGCCCCGCTCCACGAAGGCCCGGAACTCCGGGGCCAGTTCGGCCGGGTCGAACTCCAGCCGGGGAAGCCGCAGCCGCTGGAGCCAGGTCAGGGCGATGGCGTCGCGTTCGACGATCTCCAGGATGCCGTTGACGACGGCGGCGGCCGGATCGGAGTGCGCGGCGCAGCCGGTCGAGACCGGGTGGACGTAGCGCTCCGCCCGGGACTCCACCGGGTTCTTCAGCCAGACCTGCATGGCCGGCACGTACACCGGGCGGTTGCGGGTGAAGGACCAGCCGCGGACCCAGCGCATCGGACCGTCGGGGTCGGTGGGGACGAGACCGCTCCGGGGGTCGGCCAGTTCGGCCGGCGAGCACCGGGGCCAGCGGTCGCTGGGGATGGCGTCCTCGCCGAGTTCGGCGGCGGTCGCCCACACGATCTGCTCGGGGTCCCGGGCACAGGAGGAGTACCGTTCCAGCGATTCGGCGACCGCGAGGTGCGCGGCGCGCTCCGGATCGAGGTCACCGCCGGCTCCGTCGAAGTTCCCGGAGCTGGGGTTGTGCTCCCAGCCGGTCTGCTCGCTGAGCACTTCGCCGGGGTTGCCGAGCGAGGCCGTGAAGATCGGGAAGTCGGGTTCGCCCTCGGCGACGGGGAGCCGGGTCACCCGGTTCACCAGGCCGTAGGAGGAGGCCAGTCGACCGATGCGGAGGAGCGAGTCGGGTATCGGGGGATGCTCCGGCCCGGCGCTGTCACCGCTCGCGGCGGCCGCGGCCCCGGCCTTGGTCCCGGTCATCGTGTACGGCGTCATCATCCACGCTCCGTGTCCCAGCGGAACGTCCGTGCCGCGAGGGCCGTGAGCCCCGCGGCCGTCGCCGCCATCACTGTCCAGTCGAGCCACAGGGCGTGGCGGGTGATCCCGCCGACCACGTCGTGGCGCAGGGCGTCTCCGAACATCGCCAGCGGGGTCCAGGAGAGCGGCCCGGCCACCGAGTCGGGGAGGAGTTCGAGGGGGAACAGCAGTCCGGTGCTCATCAGCAGCACCGGGGTGAGCAGCCCGGAGATCGCGTTGGTCACCTCGGGTGAGGAGAGCAGTCCGCCGAGCAGGTAGCCCAGGGCGAGCAGCATGACCAGGCCGATGGCCGTGGTCAGCAGCAGCCGCAGCATCGAGGCCGGCTCCAGGAGTCCGCCGACGACGGCGCCCGTTCCCATCAGGGCCAGCACGGCGAGTGCCAGCAGGGCTCGGCCCGGGAGGAGCGAGAGCAGGACGGCGGACCGCCGGGCCGGTGTCGTCGACAGCAGCCGCAGGGTGCCGCTGGCCCGCATCGAGACGAGGGCGGAGGCGGTACCGGTCAGGGCGAGCGACAGCAGCGCGAAGGCGAGGACGCCGGGGATCACGAAGGCCATGGGGTCGAAGAGCGCGGATCCGTCGCTGCCGACGGCCGTGACCTCCCAGCCCTGCCAGCCGGTGTCGTCCAGCGCGGCGCGCACGGCGGCGACCACCGAGGGCTGGTCCGGGTCGACGGCCATCCGCAGGGTGCGGGAGGCCGCGTCGGGGACGATGACCGCCGCCTTGCCCGGCTGTGGGCCGGCTTCGGCGACGGCGACGGCGGTGCTGCCGCCGCCGAGCGCCTCCTGGAGGGCGGTCGCCTGGGTGGCGGGGCCGACGACGGCGAGGTCGAACGGCCCCCGTACCCAGGTGAGTTGCATGAGGACGACGAAGAACACCGCCATCAGCAGCGGGAAGACCACGGTGAAGAAGAGCGCCGCGGGATCGCGCAGGAGCTGTCTGGTCATGGCCCGGGAGAGCGCCTTCCACTGGCGCGTCGTCGACACGGGTGGTGCGCCGAGGCCGATGTGGGTCATCGCTTCTCCTCCTGTTCCGATGCCGGCTCCGATGCCGGTTCCAGCGAGGTGCCGGTGAGGCGGAGGAACACGTCCTCCAAGGTCGCGGGGCGCGGCCGGACGTCGGCCGCGGAGTCGAGCCCGGTGATCCACGCGGCGGTGGCGTGCGGATCGTCCGCCGTCACCTCGAACCGCGTACGGCCCGAGCGACCGGCCGACTCGACAGCTGTCACGGCGTCTCCGTGACGTGCGCGCACCCGGTCGGCGAGATCGGCCCGTCCGGTCCGTACGGAGACGACGCCGCCCGGTGCGTGCCGGGCGATCAGCTCCGCCGGGGAGCCGGCCGCGACCATCCGTCCTTCGTGCATGACGGCGAGCCGGTCGCACATCTCCTCGGCCTCGGCCATGGCGTGGGTCGTGAGCAGGAAGGTGGTGCCGCCGGCCTGGGCCCTGCGGATCAGGTCCCAGACGGCGTGCCGGGCGTGCGGGTCGAGGCCGGTGGTGGGTTCGTCGAGGACGACGACGGGAGTGTCGCCGACCAGCGCCGTGGCGAGCAGCAGCCTCTGCTGCTGACCGCCGGAGAGCCGGGCGGAGCGTGCCCCTGCCTTCTCGGCCAGGCCGATCTCGTCGAGCAGGGCGTCCACGTCCCGGGGCGCCGGGTACAGCGCGGCCCAGGTCTCCAGGGTCTCCCGCACCTTCAGCCTCGGGAAGAGGCTGGCCTGTTGGGGCTGGAGGGCGAGGGAGGCGCGCAGGATGTCGGTCCGTGCGAGCGCGTCCTCACCGAGGATGCGGACCTGACCCGCATCGGGCCTGCGCAGTCCCGCGATGGCCGAGATGGTGCTGGTCTTGCCGGCTCCGTTACGACCGAGGAGACCGAAGATCTCCCCCGGAGCGACGGAGAAGGAAATCCCCGCCACCGCCTCGATGTCCGCGTATCTCACCCGTAGGTCGACGACTTCGAGAACGCTTTCCGAACTTCCCCGGAATTCCGTGACACTCGGGAGCTGACTTGTCATGACCATCTCTGCTCTCGCCCTCTGGATCAGCAGTCGTGGAAAGGGGCGGGAACTACTGCCAGCCGTTGACCGGCTTGCAGTGCGGGACCGGAACCGGGTGCGGCATGTGCGGCAGGCTCGGCAGGCCGGCCTGGATCTCGCAGATCAGGTCGCTGACCTCCGGCGGCACCGACCCGGGCCACTGCGGCCCGCCGTGCAGCCCGGCATCCTGGCCGACGCTCTGCCCCTCACTCTGCTCGGCGGCAGCCGCGCTGCCCGCCGCCACAGTGAATCCGGCGATCGTCAGAGCCAGACACGCAGCCGCTGAAGTGATTCGAATCCGCACTGTTTCCCCCTGGGTTCCGCTTCCGTGTTCCCTCTGCGTTTCCGCTGAGAAAGACAATGCCAGCGGGGCAGGGGTCACTCCACGGCATGCGGTGTCAGCTTGCTGCAGACGCCCTTGCAGCAAGCTGACGGCCGAAGAAGACCCCCGCCCCGAACGCCGTCAAAGGGCACCCCACGACCGCACTGCGGCCGCCGGCGGCAACAGGGGCGACCTCCGCAACCCCTATCCGCTAGGCTGTCAGCGGTCAGTGCGCCTTCGTAGCTCAGGGGATAGAGCACCGCTCTCCTAAAGCGGGTGTCGCAGGTTCGAATCCTGCCGGGGGCACAGTGAAGTAGCAGGCCGGAGGCCCTGTCGTCCTGATGGACGGCAGGGCCTCCGGTCGTTGCTTCGTCGCTTTGTTCGCGCCTCGGGGGGACGAGAGCTCATGAGCACGCTGCCGTACGTCGACGAGCACACCGTCATCGTCGAGGCCGGGGCCGCAGAGGCGTGGCGGCGGATGCGGGACGGGGTGGAGCGTTCGCTGTCGCAGCGGGGGCTCGGGGCGTACGCGCGGCTCGTGCGGGCCGAGCCGCGGGTGGCGAGTGGGCCTCGGCCGGTGGTCGAGGGGGCCGCGTATCCCGGGTTCCGGGTGGTCCGGGTCGTGCCGGGGCGGGAGCTGGCCCTTGAGGGGCGGCACCGGTTCTCCGCGTACTCGCTGGTCTTCCGGATCGAGGAGCTCACGGACGGCCGGGCGCGGCTGCGGGCCGAGAGCCGGGCCGCCTTTCCCGGGGTCGCCGGGCGGCTCTACCGGCTCCTCGTCATCGGCAGCGGCGGGCACGCCTTCGGGATGCGGCGGATGCTCGCCTCGTTCATGGCTCTTTAGCGGAGTTCCTCCGGGCAGGGCGTGCCCCGGGACAGTTCGTACGGGGCACCCAGGCGGTAGACGCCCGCCTTCGGGGCGACCAGTTCGGTCCACTCGTCGCCCTCCGCGTCCGCCTCCGCCTTGAACAGGCAGCCCTCCTCGTTGGCGAAGACCTTCGGGAGCTCCGTCTCCGACTCCTCGCGGGCCAGCTTCGAGGCCTCGGTCTCCTGCGGCGCCTCGATCTTGCCGCCGTTCTCGTCGATGAGCGCGAGCCACGGCGAGTACGGGACGCGGATCTGGACCCGGCCCGGGCTGCCCACCCGGATCACGACCTCGTTCTCCTCCGCGCTCAGCACCCGCGCGGGCGCGGACGCGAGCGGCGTCGGGTTCTCGACCTCGTACAGCCGCCAGTTCTCGTCCGACCAGATCTGCTTCAGGTACGGCAGGCCGTCGCCGACCAGCTCCGCCTCCTGCTCCGCGCCCGAGTCGGGGGCGCCGGTGGGCAGGACCACGTAGTGGACGGCCCAGCGGTGGAGCCAGTCCTCGTAGTTCACGGCGTTCAGGGTGTCGTCGTAGAAGAGCGGGTTGCGCTCCATGTCGGCCTGGCGGTTCCAGCCCCTCGCCAGGTTGATGTACGGGCTGAGCGCGGAGGACTCGCGGTGGCTGGAGGCCGGCACGACCTCGACCCGCGCCTTGCCCGCGTCCCGCACCTGGAGCTGGTTGACCAGCGGGGCGAGCTCGCGCGCCCAGGAGGCGTCCGGGGCGGTGCGGATGACGTCGTCGACGCCCTTGAAGCCGATCCAGAAGTTCAGCCCGACGAAGGCGAGCACCAGCGCGTACCAGCGGCGCGAGCGCGGCGCCGTGTACGGCAGGGCGGCGAGCAGCACCACACCCGCGAAGAGCATCGGGAGCCGCGAGATGTTCGAGCCGATCTGCGAGTCGATCAGCCAGGTCAGGAGCGTGCCGACCGTGTAGACGGCCGCGGCGGTGCGGACCGTCCGCCAGTCCCCGGGGACCAGCACGAAGACCAGGACGCCGAAGAGCAGGGGGAGTGCCGTCGAGGCGAACGCCATCGGCTGCGTACCGGAGAAGGGGAAGAGCCAGGAGGAGAGGGCGACGACCACGACCGGGGCGAGGCCGAGGGCGTACGCGCCCGGGCGCCGCTTGTTGAGGAAGAGCGCCGCCGCCGCGACCCCGAGGAACAGCCCGGCGACCGGGCTGCACGCGGTCGCGAGACCGGCGAGCGGGGCGGCGACCGCGGCCTTCGCCCAGCGCTTGCGGCGCCAGCGGTGCGGCCAGCAGAAGACGGCGGCGACCGCGCCGAGCGCGAACATCATGCCGAGGCCGAAGGTCACCCGCCCCGACATGGCGTTGCAGAGGAAGGCGAAGACGCCCGCGAGCGAGCAGGCCATCGGATTGCGGACCGCGGGCACCCGCACCAGGATCAGCGCGGTCAGCGCGGCCGACAGCGTCCCGGCGACCATCATCGTGCTGCGGACGCCGAGCAGCGACATCAGGTACGGCGAGACGACGCTGTACGAGACCGGGTGCATCCCGCCGTACCAGGCGAGGTTGTACGCGGAGTCCGGGTGCCGTCCGACGAACTCGGCCCACGCGTCCTGCGCGGCCAGGTCCCCACCGCTGTTCGCGAAGAAGAAGAACCAGAGGATGTGCGTGACGGCCGCGACCCCGGTGGCCGCCATGACCGTGTAGCGGCGCTTCCGCCGGCGGGGCGGCGGGGACGCGGGGGCGGATGCGGGGGCGGATGCGGGGGCGGATGCGGGGGCGGATGCGGGTGGTGCCGCCTCGGGCTCCGGGGCGGGCCGCTGGGACGGGAGCACTATTCGCGAACGGGAAGAGGCCGGCGATTCGCGGGCGGAATCGGTGCGGGCTGCTTCTCGGGTCGCTCCTCGGTCGGCTTCATCGGTGTGGTCCTCGCCGTCGGCGTGGTCGGCGCGGTCCGCGCGTGTCGGCTCAGCGGTGGTCACTGCTGCCCTCTCCCGTGCTGCCCGTACCGTCTCGCTTCTCGTCCCCCGGAAACGCTAACAGCCGGGCGCCCCGGAGGTCCGGGGCGCCCGGCCGAGCGGGTGGCGGCTCAGCCCACGCGCGTGAGCTTCTTGTCGAAGCCCGGCTCCACCAGATCCGCCTGGAGGGCGACCGGCGCGCTGACCTTGCCCACGCCCGTACCGATGGACACCTGGCCGACGATGTCGCCCGCCTTGCCGGCGTGCGGCACGGCCTTGCCGCCGTTCGTGAGCGACAGCTTCACCTGGAGGCCCGGCCAGCCGATGGCCTTGAGCTCCTTGGTGGCCACGACCGGCGTCCGGCCGCCGAGCCCGTCGTCGATGTGTCCGAGCACCTGGCCCTTGCCGACGACGACCGCGGAGGTGACGTCCTTCTGGGCCTGCTGAATGATCTTCAGGCTGTTGTCGATGGCGAGCTGGAGCTTCTCGCCGAGCTGGTCCGCGTCCTTCGCGCCCATCACGATGCCGAGGATGCGGCGGGTCTCACCGTCCACGACGGTGTTCGCCGACCAGAGCAGATTGCCGCCCGCCGGGGTGGAGGAGCCGGTCTTGATGCCGCTCACGCCCGGCTCGAGCAGGATGTTGTTGTTGTTCTCGATCCGGCCGGGGATGCCGTCGACCGTCACGTTCGGCATGTTCACGATCTCGCGGAACACGTCGTACTGCATGACCGCCTTCGCCAGCTTCAGCTGGTCCTGCGGGGTCGACACGGTGCTGTCGAGCAGACCGGACGGGTCGGTGTACGTGGACTGGGTCATGCCCAGGTCCTTCGCGGCGGCGTTCATCTTCTCGACGAACGCGGCCTCCGAACCGGCGTCCCAGCGGGCCAGCAGCCGGGCCACGTTGTTCGCGGACGGGATCATGAGGAGCTCCAGGAGCTCCTTCTCCGTGTAGGTCTGGCCCTCCTGGACCGCCGCCGTCGACTCGTGCTCGGCCTTGCCCTGCTCGGCGGCCTTCTTGTCGATCTCGATCTCGGGGCCCTTCTGGCTCCCCTTGAGCGGGTGGTCGCGGAGGATCACGTACGCCGTCATCGTCTTCGTGACGCTCGCGATCGGGGCCGGCTTCTGCGGGCCGTACAGGCCCATGGAGCCGACGCCCTCGACCTCGACGGCGCCCTGGCCCTCGGTGGGCCACGGCATCTTCAGCTCGCCGCCCTCGAAGGTGAAGGTCGGCGAGGCGGAGAGCGTCAGGGCGGGCGCGGGCAGCGGCCGGACCATCTGCACGATCGCAAAGACGATCAGCAGGAGCACGACCAGCGGCGTCCAGATCCGCACCCGGCGCGCGGTCGTCCGCAGGGCGTTCGGCTTCGGCGGCGGGGTGTTCGTCAGCTCCGCGAGCAGGTCCAGCGGAGGCAGCGGCGGAAGCGGCTGCTGCCGGGTCCGCTCCGCCTCGACGAGAGACGCGGGCGGTACGGGGGCGGGGGCGGGCTCCGCGGCCACGGGGGCCGCCGGGGCCGTGGGGGACCCGGTCGCGGCCTCGGGGGCGGGCACGGGCGCCTTGGGGGGCATCGGGGCCGCCTGGGCCGCCTGGGCCTCCTCGGCCTTCCGCTCGGCGGGGATGTCCGCGCGCAGCGGCACGAAGGTGCTCGTGCGCTCGCTGTCGGAATCCTCGCGCAGGCCGGGCGGGAGCTTCAGCGCGGTCGTCGGCTGGTCCACGGCGGGCGCCACGGGCGGACGGACGATCTTGAACATGGCGGTCGGCTGATCGACCGGCTCGTCGTCGACCGGTTCGGCGTCGGCCGGCTCGGCGGAAGTCGGCTTGCCGGAAGTCGGCTCGTCGGAAGCCGGCTCGTCGGAAGTCGGCTCGTCGGAAGTCGGCTCGTCTTCGGCCGCGGGCTTCTCGGCCTCGCTGGGCTTCCGCGCCGCGAACCAGGACTCGGCGGGCGCCGTGTCCTCGACGGGCTCGTCGACGGCCTCGTCGGTGGACTCCTCGCCGGCGCTCTCGTCGACGTTCTCGTCAGCCGGCGCGTCGGACTCGCCGTCCTCCGGCTCCGGCTCCGGGTCCGACTCCGGCTCGGTCTCGACGGCGTCCTCGGGCTCAGAGACGCTCTCGGACTCGGGCTCGGGCTTGGAGTCGCCGTCGTCCGCCGAGGCGACCCACGCCGCCACAGCCGCCTTCAGGCGCTCGCTCTCGGGCTCATCCGTGGACGGGGACGCGGCCGGCTTCGGGGACTCGGCCCGCTTCGGTGCGTCGTCCTCCGACGTCCGGGGAGCCAGCGTCTTGAACACGGCCGTCGGCTGATCCACCTGAACCGCCGACTGCGACGGCGACTGCGACGGCGACTGCGAGGCCGCGGACGACTCTGACTCACGGAGTACGGAAAGCCGAGGATCCCGGCCGCCGCCGCCCGAGGCCGCCGTCTGTTCCGACGACCCCTGCTGCTCCGCCTTGTCGGGGGACTCGCCCGCCACCGTGCCTCCTCCATGCGTCATGCGTACGTCCGAACCGTCTACCAGTGTCCTGTGTGAACCCCTTGGCTCCCGTGCTAGACGAGAACGACATACCTACTGGTTCCCGGATGAACCACCCAGGCACTCTCGACAGATGAATGTGAGAGGGGTCACCCTGTCATTCATCCACGCGGGGAGGCATGGATGGGCAGGAGCCGCAGAAATATTCCGGAGGAGCTTCTGCTGCTCGCTCTGGACCCGACCACGGGTACCACAGCGCAGCCGCAGTCGCTCGACCTCGGCCTGGCCGGAGCACAGCTAGTGGAGCTGGCTCTGGCAGGACGGATAGCCCCAGACGGGGATCGTATCGCCGTGGTGATGCCACGGCCGACCGGAGATCCGACCTTGGACTCCGCACTGGAGCTGCTGCGCAGGCGTGGCAGCCCGGTTCGGGCCGTCCATTGGATCGGCGGACCCCGACTGGGGCTCCGTCAGACGTATCTCTCGCATCTGGAGCGATGCGGCATGGTGCATGCCGTGGAGGGCCAGATGTGCGGGGTGTTGCCGACGACTCGCTACCAGGCGACGGACACGGCGATCAGCAGGGAGATCCGTTCCCGGCTGGACAATGCGATCCGCACCGGCGTACCGCCGGACCCGCGGACCGCGGCGCTTGCCGCACTGGCCCACGCGGTCGGTCTCGGGAAGCACCTGTACCCCGGCAACGAAGGACGGTCGTCGCGGTCCCGGCTGCGCGATCTGATCCGGCACGACCCGATGGGCGGCCTCGTGGCACACGCCGTGATGGACGTCCAGAACGGTGCGGCGGCACAGCCGCGCCGTGCGCCCACCGCGGGCGTACCGGCGCAGCCACGCGGCACCATGGCCCGCGCGGCGGCTCACTGAGCCGACGCGCAAGGAACCGAGAAGGACCCCACCCGGGAGCCGCACAGGTGTGCGGGGCGGTCGTGACGACCGCCCCGCACACGTACGTTGTGCCGGTTTCCCAGCGCGTACCCGGCCTTTGGTGGCAGTCTGCCAAGCAGTAGATACTCACAGCTACGCAGGCAGACAGCAGCCGGAGGTGCAGTTTCCGTGGCGTCCAACGTCAACCCCACTGTCAGGCGGCGCCGCTTGGGCCAGGAGCTGCGCAAGCTCCGGGAAGCGAAGAACATGACGGCCGAGCAGGTCGCCGAGCGCCTTCTCGTCTCCCAGTCCAAGATCAGCCGTCTCGAGAACGGCCGTCGCTCCATCAGCCAGCGCGACGTGCGCGACCTCTGCGGGGTGTACGAGGTCGAGGACGAGCGCATGGTCGACTCGCTCATGCAAATGGCGAAGGACTCGCGCCAGCAGGGCTGGTGGCACGCCTTCGGCGACATCCCGTACAGCGTCTACATCGGCCTGGAGACGGACGCGGCGTCGCTGCGCGTGTACGAGTCGCTCATCGTTCCCGGTCTCCTGCAGACGCGTGAGTACGCGCAGGCGGTGATCGAGGGGATGTGGCCGGAGGCCACCCCCAGCGAGATCGACCGGCGCATCCAGATCCGGTTGAAGCGCCAGGACCGCCTGTCCGATCCGGTCAGCCCGCTGCGGTTCTGGGCCGTCATCGACGAGGCCCTGCTGCGCCGCGTCGTCGGCAATCCCCAGACCATGGCGGATCAGCTGAGGCATCTCGCCCAGTTGAGCGAGAAGCCGCACGTCACGCTCCAGGTGCTGCCGTACGGCGTCGGCGCCCACCCCGGGATGTACGGGAAGTTCGCCATCCTGGAGTTCCAGGAGGCGACGGACGCCAGCGTCGTCTACCTGGAGGGCGTCACCAGCGACCTCTATCTGGAGAAGGCCAACGACGTCCAGAGCTATGCGGTGATGTACGAGCACCTCAGGGCGAAGGCGCTGAGTGCCGAGCAGTCCCGGGAGTTCATCCTCCGCGTGGCCAAGGAGCTGGAGTCGGACTAGCGGGGGCCGGCCGGGACCCGCGAGGGGCCGGCAGGGACCATTGGGATCCGCGGGGCCGGGCACGATACACCGCCGGCGCCCCGGCGCAAAGATTTCAATGGAATATGCCATCCGGATGGGTGAACGCGTCTCACCGCCGGTGATGTTGCAGCGTAGCGTCGAAGGCAGAGCCGCTGCCGCAGCGGCTGGATCGCGCATCACCACCCACCCCACTGGCACAACCATCGGAGTCACGATGCTGTTTCGGCACGACGCGCTGACGGAATGGACCAAGTCCTCGTACTCGGCCGTCAATGGCGACTGCGTAGAGGTCAAGGCTCACGGGCACCTCCTGGTCCGCGTTCGGGACTCGAAGGACGTCGCCCGCTCAAGCCTCGGCTTCTCCGCCGAGACCTGGTCGGAGTTCGTCCTCGACGTCAGCGAGCGCGACCGCCCCGGCGTCTGACGCCCGCGCCACACCGCACCACCAGGAACGCCCTCTCGACTGGATCGCCGTCCCGGCCGAGGGGGCTGGTTGCTGTCCGGGGGTCCTGTATCCCCCAGCCGACTGGTCGACTGGCGGCTAGCCGACGAGACCGCGCGTCCTGACCGTGACCGGGTCGTCCACCCCCAGCACCCGCTCGCACAGCGGCAGGTTCTGCCGGGCCAGGGCCTGCGCCTCGGCCGTCTCACCCGCCGCCGCCAAGGCCTCGGCCAGGCCGGTGCGGTTGGTGAGGAGATACGGGTGCTCCCGCCCGAGCGCTTGCTCCTGCCCCGAGACGACCCGGCGTCCGAGTACGAGGGACTCCTCGACCTGTCCGAGTTCGCCGAGGATCCAACTCAGCAGGACGGCCGCGGAGAGGGCGAGCGCGTGGTCGGGGCCGTGCACGAGCTCGCGGCCCGCCAGCGCCCTACGGGCCTCCCCTTCCGCCTCCGCCGCGCGGCCGAGGCGATGCAGGCCGAAGGCGTAGTTGTGGCGGGCCGTGACGGTGGTGAAGGAGTCGTTGCCCAGGTGTTCCTCGCAGGCGGCGACGATCTCCGGCGCCACCCTGCCGAACTCGTCGACGGCTTCGTCGATCGCGAGGCCTTCGATGAGCAGCGCACGCGTATGAAGCGTGTCCGGGTGGTACGCGCCGAGGACTCGCGAGCGGATCTCAGCCGTCTCCCGCAGGGTGGCCAAGCGCTCCTCGGTCCGGCTTAGTTGGCCGAGCGGTTCGTGAATGTCCTGCCGGCTCTCCAGCGTCTCCGCGTGCTCGGGCCCCAGCACCCTTTCCCGGGCGTCGAGTACCCGGCGGTGCAGCGCTTCCGACTCCTCGAAGCGGCCCAACCGGAACAACGACATGGCCGCGCGGTGCTCCGCGCGGAGCGTCGCCGGATCATCGGCTTCCAGCCACTGACCGGCCGTCTCCCCGGCGGCTTGCGCCAGAGTCAACGCGGCCCGGAAGTCACCGCCCTCGAAGAGGCGCGCGGCGAGACGCGTACCGAGGGCCACCGCGTGGCCGGCACTGCCCGCTTCCTCCACGCGTCCGAGCAGGCTCGCCGCATGGGGCACCAGGTGGCCCACGGGGTACGCGTCCTGCGCCCGGACACGGGCTTCAGGGGCGGCGGCCTGGAGCAGCGTCGCGGCGGCCGTGGCGAGCAGCGCCCGCTGATCCTTCGGGACGGTGGCGGCGACGCTGTCCAGGACCACACCGTGGGTCTTGACGCACCGCACCGCCTCGCCGGCGACGTCGAGGCTCACGAGCGAGACGAGCGAGTGGTCCAGAAGACCCCGCAGGGCCGCCTCGACGCGTAGACCGGTCAACGGCGGGTCCAGGGCGCCGAGTTCTGTCGCCGTCACGGCCGCGGGGCGAATCAGGGACAGGGGCACCGGGTCGGAGCTCCAGCAGGACAACAGCCTCAGCAGCGAGACGCATTCCGGGACGCCGTCGTCCGCGAGGGCGGCGAGCGAGATCTCCCACGTCCGGCCCACCAGTTGCCGGGCGTTTCTCTCGGCGTTGCCCGGGTTCGCTCCCTGGTCGATCAGTTCCGTCGGGTTGTCGTCCAGGTGGCGGCTGTAGTCGCTCATGGACCAGCTCTCCAGGAGTTGTCGTGACAGGAAGGACCCGGCCAGCGTGAGCGCGAGAGGGAGACAGTCGAGTCTGCGCGCCACGGTCTCCGCGTCCTCGGTCGATCCCGCTTCCGGCGCGAGGTCACGCAGGACCAGAGCGGCGTCCTCGATCGGCAGTACTCCCAAGTGGTGCAGGCGCGCTCCTTGCCATACCGGGGAGCCGGCCTGCCGTGTGGTGACGATGACCGTGCCCTGCGGACTCTGCCGCAGCCAACTGCCTTCCCCCAGCGCGGCCGGATCATCCGCGTTGTCGAGGACGAGGAGCCACGGTTCCGAGGAACAGTGGAGGTAGTGCCAGACGAGGTCGGCCGACGCGCGCTGTCCTCCATGGGCCGCGGCCAGCTCGCCGGCCTCGGCGCCGCGGTCCGCGGCGACGGCCAGCATTCCCGCCCGGAGCGTGGAGCGCTCGGAGGCGTTGACCCACAGGCCTATGCGCCGGCCCCCGCGCGTCACCTCGTTGAAGACGGCCTGCGCGACCGCCGTCTTGCCGCAGCCGCCGAGCCCGTGGAGGACGTGCACTCCCCCGGTCTCGTCCCCGGCCGCCGTCAGGAGATCCCGCGTGAGCTCCCGGCGGTCTCGCAACACCACCGGGGTCCGCCCGACGAGCGGCATGCGCACCGAGTCCGGTGCGGGCGGACCCGACCCCCCTCTGCTCTGCGGTATCTGGACGACGGTTCGCCCCACGGACGGACCGAAGAGGGACGGAGCGTCGTGTGAGGGGTAGTGGTGGTGGTGCTCGGTCACGTACTGATCGCCCTGTGCCTGGTAGACGCGGCCGTGGCCCGACGCCCTGCCCTGCACCGCCGGCTCGGTGTCCCGCTCGGGCCCGTTCACCGCTCGGTGATGTGCTGGTCGCGACCCGCCTGGTAGACGCGGCCGCCGCCTGTCGCCTCGGCCCGCAGCTTGACCGTCACGGCGCCGGTGTCCTGCGGCCGGGGGTCCAGCTCACCGAGGATCCGGCGCAACTCGTCGGCGACCTCGGGCTGCTCGCGGAGGAGGCGCCGCAGCCGGCCCACCCATTCCTCGCGCAGCTCCTGTTCGGTCAGGTCGTCCCCGTCCTCCCTGGCCGCCAGCAGGTCGTCCCGGGTCGCCTCGAGTTCCCCTTCCACGCCGTCGGCCCTGGCCGGGCTGACGCGCTGCCACAACGCCACGACCCCGTCTCGCGTCCGCTCCCAGGCGTCCGTGGCCATGAGTGTGACCACGGCGGTGCCTGCGACCCGCGCGAGTTCCACCATCTGTGCTTCCATCAACGCCCCCATGCCCAGCCAATGCAGCGGCAGTCGTTCCGGCCGAACATCCACAATATGTGCGGCTCTTGAGACTGTCAGGGGAAGGGGGAAGGGGGGGAGGGGAAGGGGAAGGGGAAGCCTCCCCCTGGCGGGGATACGGGACGACTCGGTCAGCGCAGTTCGTCCACGTACCGGTCGGTCCCCGGAATCGTCGGGATGAACGGCGCTACGAGTTCCACCCGGCACCCGTCTCCCCCGGCGCCCGCGAGGGTCTCCAGGTCGGCGAAGTGTTCCGTCCAGCACGCGCGCGGGTCCCGCTCCAGGAACCAGAGCAGGGTCAGCCGGGTGTCGACGCCCTCCACCTGCTTCACGTACGTCATCCGGTCGCCGGGCAGCGGGGTCGGTCGGAAGACCGTCACCATCGCCGCCGGCGAGCCGGCCAGCCGCCGGGGCAGCTCCCGCGAGCGCAGCCGGTCGAGGAGCGCGGCCCGGGCCTCGGGGCCCTCGGTGTCGACGACCTGGAGGATCAGGCCCTGGTAGGGGTGGTCGAGGGCGTGGAAGTCGCGCGGGCCGCCCGCTCCGTCGCGGTACACGGTCGCCTCGTGGTCCTGGAACGCCGTGAAGACGTGCGTACGGTCCTGGTGGACGCGGGCGTCGCGGTTGAGCCGCTTGTTGATGGCGACGGTCCACTTCATGTGCTCGTCGTAGCGGCCGTCGGTGATCCAGTACGTGGAGAGGTAACACCCCGCGGTGACGGGCTGCGCGACGGCGGACTTCTCCGGCCGACGCAGCTCCTGGAGCTCACGCGTGGCGACCCAGCGCCGCCCCGCGTACATCCAGGGCATGGCCATGGCTCCAGCGATGTAGTGATCGTCTTCGTACCATCGGTTGTACGCGTACTCGTGGCCCGGGTGCGGTTCGACCATCGTGATCAGGGCGTGGCCGGGGCGCACGCCGTACGGGCCGACGGCGGCCAGCTCCGCATACGCATCGCTCGTGTCGCTCGTATCGCTCACTCGCGTATCCCTTCCCAAGTCGGTGACGGAGACCTACTCTGACGGACCGTCAGATGCTTGGCCAGGGTCGAGGAGGGTCCGGATGCTGCTCCAGGGGAAGACGGTCGTCGTGTCGGGGGTCGGGGCCGGGCTAGGTCATCGGATCGCCGAGACGGTGGTGCGGGACGGTGGCAACGCGGCGCTCGGCGCACGCACCGAGGCGAACCTCGCCAAGTGCGCCGCCGAGATCGACCCGGAGGGGCGCCGTACCGCGTACCGGGCCACGGACATCACCGACGAGGAGCAGTGCGCGGCCCTCGTCTCCCTCGCCGTCGAGCGGTTCGGCGGGGTCGACGCGGTCGTCCATGTCGCCGCCTGGGACTCCTACTTCGGCGGCCTTGAGGACGCCGACTTCGCGACGTGGCAGGCCGTGCTCGACGTCAATCTGCTCGGTACGCTGCGGATGACCCGGGCCTGCCTGCCGGCGCTCAAGGAGCGTGGCGGCTCCGTGGTCCTCATCGGTACGCAGTCGGCGATCGCCGCCCCCACGCAGGTGCGGCAGGCGGCGTACGCGGCCTCGAAGGGGGCGCTGACCTCGGCGATGTACTCCCTCGCGCACGAGCTGGGGCCGCACCGGATCCGGGTCAACACCGTGCTGCCGGGGTGGATGTGGGGGCCGCCTGTCCAGGCGTACGTGCGGTTCGCCGCCGACTCCGAGGGAGTGCCGGAGGCGGAGGTCCTGGCCCGGCTCACCGAGCGGATGGCACTGCCGGAGCTGGCGACGGACGGGGACGTGGCGGAGGCCGCGGCCTTCCTCGCCTCGGACCGCGCGCGGGCCATCACGGGCCAGTCCCTGCTGGTCAACGCCGGGGAGTTGATGCGCTGACACCGGCCGGGAGGCCCGTTCGCCACCCCTCCATAAATTCATAGATATGAACAAGGGTCAGTGAACAGAACGATTTTACTGTCCCTTGACCCTCCATTGCATTGTCCCCGCCTTGTGACTCGCCACACGATGAACGGCGTTCACAAGGCGGACCGGACCCCTTGGAGGGGGCTCAATGAACAGTCTCGACTGGACCGTGCTCATCGGCTACTTCGGCGTGATGGTCGCGATCGGCGTCTGGTCCCACAAGCGCGTGGACAACGTCTCCGACTTCTTCACCGCCGGCGGCAAGATGCCCTGGTGGCTCTCCGGCATCTCCCACCACATGTCCGGCTACAGCGCCGTCATGTTCACCGGGTACGCCGGCATCGCCTACACCTACGGCGTCACCTCGTACGTCACCTGGTCCTTCCCCATCGCCATCGGCATAGCCATCGGCGCCCACCTCTTCGCGCCCCGCCTCAACCGGCTCCGCTCCCGGCTCCACGTGGCCTCCCCGCTGGAATACCTGAAGAACCGGTACAACCTCCCCACCCAGCAGGCGCTCGCCTGGTCCGGCGTCCTCCTGAAGATCGTCGACGTCGGCGCCAAGTGGGCCGCCATCGCCACCCTGCTCTCCGTCTTCACCGGGATCTCCCTCAACGAGGGCATCCTCATCACCGGTGTCATCACCGGCATCTACTGCACGGTCGGCGGCCTGTGGGCCGACGCCCTCACCGAACTCGGCCAGTTCGTCATCCAGTTCTTCGCCGGCATCGCCATGCTCGTCGCCGTCCTCGCCAAGCTCGGCGGGATCAGCGCGCTGTGGGACGTCTGGGACCGGCCCGAGCTCCAGGGGCACACGGCGCCCACCGCAGGCCCGTACACGCTGACCTTCCTCCTCGCGTACCTCTTCATCAAGACCTTCGAGTACAGCGGCGGCATGTGGAACCAGGCCCAGCGCTACATGGCCACCCCCAACGCCCGCGAGGCCACCCGCTCCGGCCGGCTCTCCGCCGTCCTGTGGTTCGTCTGGCCGCTCGTCCTCTTCTTCCCCATGTGGGTCGCGCCGCTGCTCGTCGACCCGAAGAAGCCCGACGCCTCCGACAGCTACGCCCTGATGACCGAGCAACTGCTCCCGCACGGACTGCTCGGCCTGGTCATCGTCGGCTTCTTCTCCCACACGATGGCCATGTGCTCCTCCGACGCCAACGCCATCGCGGCCGTCTTCACCCGGGACATCGCCCCCGTCCTCAGCAAGGCCGCGCGGAGCTGGACCCAGCAGGCCGGGCTGCTCGCCGCGCGCTGGTCGACGATCGCCTTCCTCGCCCTGTCGATGGCGGTCGCCACCCAGGTCAACTCCCCCACCTTCAAGGACATCATCACCGTCGTCATCAAGTGGGTGGCCGGCCTGATGGGCCCGATCGCCATCCCGTTCATGCTGGGCCTGCTGAAGACCTTCCGGAAGTCCGGGCCGACCGCGGCCCTCGTCTCCTGGGCGGCCGGGCTCTTCGTCTTCTGGCTCACCAACTACGGCCTCGACGGCATCGAGCTCCAGATCCAGATCGTCTCGCCGCTCGCCACCTCCCTCGTCCTGTACGTCCTCATCGGCTTCGTCAAGCCGGAGGACACCCCGGAGCGGGACGCGCTCCTGCACCGGATCGGCACGGATCCGGACGGGGACGAGGACGGGGCGGGAGCCGCTTCCGTACCGGCGCAGGGCGGGCCCGAGCGGGCCGCGGATCAGCCCCTCGGGTAGCGGGCCAGCCAGCCCGGGGAGGCCTCCGTGGCGGAGTGCAGGGCGGCGCCCTGCGTCATCTCCATCGAGAAGTCGTCCGCCAGCTCAAGGACCGTCGCACGGCCCTCCAGTTCGGCCAGCCAGGCCGGCGGGAGGGCCGTCTCGCCGTGCAGGGCGCCGAGCAGCGCGCCGGTGAGCGCCCCCGTGACCGACGAGGGCCCGTCGTGGTTCACGGCCAGCCGCAGCCCGTGCCGGACGTCCTCGCCGACCAGGGCGCAGTAGACGGCCGCCGCCAGCTGCCCCTCGGCCCGGTCCTCGTCCGCCCCGAGACCGGCCACCCGCTCCGCGTCCGGCACCCCTTCCCGTACGGCTCCGAGGGCCCCCGTGAGGGCCTCGGTCACCGGCTCGTGGCCGGGGCGCTCCGCGACCTGCTCCACGGCCGAGGCCACCGCCGCCTCGACGGAGGCGCCGCGCGCGAGACCGTGCACCGTGACCGCGAGGGCGCCCGCCGCGAGGGTGGCCGCCGGGGCGCCGTGCGTCTGCGCCGCGCACTCCACCGCGAGCTGGCAGACGAGCTGCGGCTCCCAGCCGACGAGGAGCCCGAAGGGCGCCGAGCGGACGAGCGCACCGGAGTCGGCGGCCTCCGGGTTCTTGGGCTTGTCGAGGGTGCCGAGGAGCTCGTCGCCGAGGCCGGTGAGGCAGGCGCGGGGCGGGTTGCGGCGGGCGTAGAGCCACTCCTCGTGGGCGAGCCAGCCGTTGTCCTTGCGGCGCTCGTCGGGGCCCCAGTCGCGCTGCGTGGCGGCCCAGCGCAGGTGCGCCCGGTGGACGTCGGTCGGCGGGTGCCAGGCGCCGGTGTCGCGGCGGACCTGCGCGCGGATGAGGCCGTCGACGGTGAACAGGCTCATCTGGGTGGCGGCGGTGACGGCGCCGCGCCGTCCGTACGCGGGGACGGGCTCGGTCAGTCCGTCAGGTCCGTGGGCCTCCCGCGTCTCCGCGAGGGTCAGGCCGTCGGCCCCGGCGCCCAGCGCGTCGCCGACGGCTCCGCCGAGGAGACAGCCCCTGACGCGGGCCCGGAAGTCCTGCTGTTCGGCGCGGCCCCACACGGCTGCGGCTGTCGTGGCCACGACGTGCCCTCCCCCGGTCGGCGGTTCGCTGACGGTTCCTTGCCGCACTGTAATCGACCGGGTACGAGCGTTCGGGGGCCGAAGCGTTATGTGATCGGACGCCCGTCAGTCCACTTTTGACCGCAGTTCACCCGAGGTTCGGTCGTGGCTTGAACGATCCACGGCATGAACCCCGTGACACGAGTCAAGACCCTCTCGACCGCGGCCCTCGCCGCCGCACTGCTCGTCGGCATCACCGCGCCCGCCGCCTCCGCGCACCGCCACGGACAGGCACACGCGCAGCAGCGGATCCCCTTCACCGCCGCGACCGTCACCGAGAACGCCGGCGGCACCTACACCGTCACGTGGTCCGCCCCCGGTACCCGCGGCGTCACGATCCGCACCGGCGGCCGTACCGTCGCCCGCGGCGGCGCCACCGGCTCGGTCACCGTCTCCGGCCTGGCCGCCGCCGACCGTCGCTGGTTCGACCTCGTCCCCGACCGGGGCACGTCGCTGCGCCTCGCCGACCGGCTGATACGCCTCCAGGGCACCGTCAACTTCCGGGACGCGGGCGGCTACCGGACGCGCGACGGCCAGTGGGTGAAGATGGGCGAGGTCTACCGCTCCGACTCGCTGGAGAAGCTCACCGACGCCGACCTCGCCAAGCTGAAGCGCCTCGATGTCCGGACCGTCTTCGACCTGCGCATGGAGTCCGAGCGGACCGCCGCCCCGGACCGCGTCCCGGCCGGCGCGACGCATGTCGTCGCGGACGTCCTCGCGGGCTCCGGCACCTTCACCTCTATGCCGAAGAGCCCGGCCGAGGCCGAGGCGATGATGGTCGAGGGCAACCGCTTCATGGTGAGCGGCGACACCGCCCGTACCGCCTACACCGCCGTCTACGACGGCATCGCCGACGACGACCGCCGGGGCGTCCTCTTCCACTGCACCGCGGGCAAGGACCGCACCGGCTGGTCGAACGCCGCCCTGCTCACCGCCCTCGGCGTCCCCGAGGAGACGGTCATGGCGGACTACCTGGCCAGCAACACCTACCGGGCCGCCACCAACGAGGCGATCCTCTCCCACCTCCCGGCCCAGCAGGCGGCCGTCTTCAAGCCCCTCCTCGACGTCCGCCCCGCGTACCTCAACGCGAGCTTCGCCGAGGTCGAGGAGGAGTACGGCTCCTTCCGCGCGTACCTGCGGAAGGGCCTCGGCCTCGACCAGCAGGAGCTCAAGGAGCTGAAGAAGGACCTGCTGGTCGGCTGAACCGTCTAGCCCTTCGGCAGGACCGGCAGCAGTTCCGGGAGGTGTCCGTCCGACGTCCTCGCCGTGCGCTGCCGCTCCTCCGGCACCTCCCCGTACATCGTCGTCCGCGGCTTCGCCGGGCGGCCCGCCGCCTCCGCGATGGCCTCCAGGTCGCGGATCGAGCGGTACGAGCCGTAACTCGACCCGGCCATCCGGGAGATGGTCTCCTCCATCAGGGTGCCGCCCAGGTCGTTGGCGCCCGAGCGGAGCATCTCGGCGGCGCCCTCGGTGCCGAGCTTCACCCAGCTGGTCTGGATGTTGGGGATGTGCGGGTGGAGGAGGAGCCGGGCCATGGCGATGACGGCGCGGTTGTCGCGGGCGGTCGGGCCGGGGCGGGCGATGCCCGCGAGGTAGACGGGCGCGTTGGTGTGGATGAAGGGGAGCGTCACGAACTCGGTGAAGCCGCCCGTCTCCTGCTGGATGCGGGAGAGCGTCCGGAAGTGGCCGAGCCAGTGCCGGGGCTGGTCCACGTGCCCGTACATCATCGTGGAGCTGGAGCGGATGCCCAGCTCGTGGGCGGTGGTGACGACCTCGATCCAGGTGGCGGTGGGCAGTTTGCCCTTGGTGAGGACCCAGCGGACCTCGTCGTCGAGGATCTCGGCGGCGGTGCCGGGGATCGAGTCGAGCCCGGCCTCCTTCGCCGCCGTCAGCCACTCCTTGATCGAAAGGCCGGTCCGGGTCGCGCCGTTGACGACCTCCATCGGCGAGAAGGCGTGCACGTGCATGCCGGGGACGCGCTCCTTCACCGCGCGCGCGATGTCGAAGTAGGCGGTGCCGGGCAGGTCGGGGTGGATGCCGCCCTGCATGCAGACCTCGACGGCGCCGACCTCCCAGGCCTGCTGGGCGCGGTCCGCGACCTGGTCGAGGGAGAGGGTGTACGCGTCGGCGTCGGTGCGGCGCTGGGCGAAGGCGCAGAAACGGCAGCCGGTGTAGCAGACGTTGGTGAAGTTGATGTTCCGCGTGACGATGTAGGTCACGTCGTCGCCGACGGCCGCCCGACGGACGTCGTCGGCGATCCGGGTGAGGGCGTCGAGCGCGGGCCCGTCGGCGTGCAGCAGGGCGAGCGCCTGGGGGTCGGTGAGCTTCGTCGGGTCGTCGGCGGCGACGGCGAGGGCCTCGCGGACGTCGGTGTCGATGCGCTCGGGCACCATGCCGGGGGCGGCGGCCTCGCGGAGCGCGTCCCAGTCCCCGTAGACCTCGTCGAAGTCGTCGCGCCGGTCGTGCGTGCGGCCCGTGGTGTCGATGGTGCGGTGGAGGTCGGTGCGGCCGGCGGCGGTGAAGGCCTCGTCGGGCTCCTGCCAGGGCAGGCCGCGGACGGGCGCGTCGGGGGCGGCGAGGCCCGTCTCGGGGTCGGCGAGGGCGCGGACGTGCGGGAGGAGCCGGGGGTCGAGCCAGGGTTCGCCGCGCTGGATGAACTCCGGGTAGACGCAGAGGCGTTCGCGCAGCTCGAAGCCGGCGGCGGCGGACCGCTCGGCCAGCTCCTCGATCCTCGGCCAGGGGCGCTCGGGGTTGACGTGGTCGATGGTGATCGGGGAGACGCCGCCCCAGTCGTCGATGCCGGCGGCGATGAGCCGCTCGTACTCGGAGTCGACGAGGTTGGGCGGTGCCTGGAGGCAGGCGGAGGGGCCCATGATGAGCCGGGCGACGGCGACGGTGGCGACCAGGTCGTCCAGTTCGGCGTCGGGCATGCCGCGCATGGCCGTGTCCGGCTTGGCGCGGAAGTTCTGGATGATCAGTTCCTGGATCGAGTGGTACGCGCGCGCCACGCGCCGCAGCGCGAAGAGCGACTCGGCGCGCTCCTCGACGGTCTCGCCGATGCCGAGGAGCAGCCCCGTCGTGAACGGCACGGAGGACCGGCCCGCGTCCTCCAGGACGCGCAGGCGCACGGCGGGGTCCTTGTCGGGGGAGCCGTAGTGGGGCCCGCCGGGCTCGCTCCACAGCCGGGTCGCGGTCGTCTCCAGCATCATGCCCATGGACGGCGCGACGGGCTTGAGGCGCTGGAAGTCGGTCCAGGACAGCACGCCGGGGTTGAGGTGCGGGAGGAGCCCCGTCTCCTCCAGGATGCGGATCGCCATGGCCCGTACGTACGCGAGGGTGTCGTCGTAACCGTGCGCGTCGAGCCACTCGCGCGCCTCGGGCCACCGGTCCTCGGGCTTGTCGCCGAGGGTGATCAGGGCCTCCTTGCAGCCCATCTCGGCCCCGCGCCGGGCGACGTCGAGGACCTCGTCCGGCGACATGAACATCCCGTGGCCGTCCCGGCGCAGCTTGCCGGGCACGGTGACGAAGGTGCAGTAGTGGCACTTGTCCCGGCAGAGTCGGGTGAGGGGTATGAACACGCTCTTCGAGTACGTGATGACCCCGGGCCGTCCGGCGGCCTCGAGACCGGCGTCCCGCACCCGCCCGGCGGACGCGACGAGGTCCGCCAGGTCCTCCCCGCGCGCCTGCAACAGCACGGCGGCCTCGGTGACATCGAGCGCGACCCCGTCCCTGGCCCGCTTGAGCGCGCGACGCATGGCGTTCTCGGTGGGACGTGCTGCCTGGTGATCCGTCATGAACCGAGCATACGAGCGGGCACGCCGGGCCGGGTTCGGGTCCCCGTAGGAAGGGCGGTCAGTCGGTGTCCTTGGGGTGCCGGGGCGCGGCGTACACCAGGTGCACCGTCCTGCGCGGCTCGTCGACGAGGTACCTGACCCGACCTCCGGCCGTCACCTCGAACTCCCACTGCGGGTAGGCCCGCCCGCCGAGGGTCGCGGTGGCGAGGCGCCCGCGCAGCCTGTGCTGCCGGTCCGGATCGTCCTGTCGGAGCGGATTCCCGCGCAGGGCCTCGAAGCACCGCCGGGTGTTGCCGGGGCTTCCGCGGCGAGTTCGCCCCAGCCCTTGGCGGCCTCGTTCGTCGCGAAGCGAAGACGCCACTCCTGGCCGACCGGGGGCGGGGCGACGTCGTCGCCGCGTTCGGCGTCACGGCGCCGTCACCTCGCCGTGGTCCTCGTCGGGGAGCGGCCGTGTGAGCTGAGCCGTGAGGCCCGGGTCGGCGAGGACGCGCGCCGTGGCCCGCCACTCGACGATCGTGCGGTGGAGGGTCGCGTGGACATCCAGCTGTGCGGCGTCGTGCGTCGCGTGCAGCAGGTCCTGGACGAACTCCCGCAGCTCCCCTGCGGACAGATGCCGCACCCAGGGGAAGACCGAGGGGAGGGCGCGCCCTATGACGCGTGCGCCGTCGTCGGCGGCGAGGAGAGCGGCGAGGAGGCGTGCCGTGACGTCGGCCGTCTCCTCCCGGTCCTGGTCATAGCCGGCGGTGGTGAGGTAGAGGTCCTGCCCGTCGCGGCGGGTGACAAGCAGGCGGTGCTCGCTGTCGAGCCTCTCGGCGACCCGCTTCGAGTTCTTGGAGAGCTCGGAGAAGGAGACGGTCTGGGTCAGCATGGACCGACAGTACTTCGGAACGTATTCCGAAGTCAATCGCTCAGAGGTACGCGGCGTACGCGTCCAGGACCCCCAGGATCTCCGTCTCGCCTCCCGGCGGCAGCTGGAGCACGACCTCGTCGCAGCCCAGTTCCGCGTAGTGGGCGAGCTTGCCGGGGTTCGGGAGGACCGCGTACGGGACGAGCCGGAGGGTCTTCGGGTCGCGCCCCGCGGCCTCCCAGGCCTCGCGCAGGACCGGGAGCGACTCCGTCAGGCCCCGGCCGCCGATCGGCATCCAGCCGTCCGCCTCCGCGGCGATCCGCGCGAAGAGCTTCGGGCCCGCCGCGCCGCCCAGCAGGATGCGGGGCGCGTCGCCGCGCGGCGGCTTGGGCCAGGCCTGCGAGGCGCGGACGGAGCGCCCGAACTCCCCCTCGTACGCCGTGGGTTCCGGCGCCCACAGGGCCCGCATCAGGGCCAGCCGGTCGTGGGTGAGCTTCCGGCGGGTCGACCAGTCGACGCCGTGGTCGGCGGCCTCCTCCCGGTTCCAGCCGTAGCCGACACCGAGGGTGAAGCGACCCCCGGAGAGGTGGTCGAGGGTCGCGATCTGCTTGGCGAGGGCGATCGCGTCGTGCTCGGCGATCAGCGTGACGCCGGTGCCGAGCCCGAGCCGTTCGGTGACGGCGGCGGCCTGCCCGAGCGCCACGAAGGGGTCGAGGAGACGGCCGTACTCCCGGGGCAGCTCGCCGCCCTGCGGGTACGGCGTGGTCCGGTCGACGGGGATGTGGGTGTGCTCGGGGAGGTACAGCCCGGCGAAGCCGCGCTCCTCCAGCTCGCGCGCGAGCCGCACGGGGGTGATGGTCTCGTCGGTCAGGAAGATCGTGGTCGAGATCCGCATAGCGGCACGGTAGGGGGTGGGGCGCCGTTTTCCGAGGGGTACGACACGGGCGGGTCGTCAGTCCCGGTCACGGGCCGGGTCCACCGCGCGCCGCTCCGCCGCCAGGTCGCCGTAGCCTCCCTGCTCCCAGACCTTCTCGCGGAAGCGCTGGAGCGTGAGCGGGGCGCGGTCCTCGCCCGGGACGTCCTCGAAGTGGACCGTGCCGCAGCGGTGGCAGTACCAGCCCTGCGACCACAGCTCCTCGGCGCGGGCGCGTCCGCGCGTCAGGTGGGCGAAGGCCGTCCGGCGCCGCTGGACCTCGAAGAGGACCAGGAGGGTGACGGCGAGGGCGGCGGCCGAGACCCAGCCCAGGTAGCTCAGGTCCGGGCCGAGATCCTCCGGAGGCCCGAACATCGAGAAGTCCGGCTCGGACACCGCCCCGGACCCCGGCCCGAGCTCCGGCCCGGACTCCAGACCGCCCCCGACGAAGACCCAGCCCAGGAACGCGGCGACGCACACGAATCCGCTGAGGAAGCCGAGCAGGCCGATGGCGTGCGCGGGTGCCCCGGGCACCGGCGCGAGCGCGTCGGAGAGTCCGGTGGTCACCGTCCGCTTCACGGTCCGCAGGTCGCCGTCCCGGTTCCGCTCGCGGCTGGTGACCGCGTCCCGGCCGGCGAGGTACACGGCGGGCACGGCCTGCACCCGGTCGTCCTGCCCGCATCCCGGGCAGGCGTGCGTCCGGCTCATGGCTCCCCCTCGGCTGTTCCCCTGGCGCTCCCGCCCATGATGACGGGCTCATGCCACAACCGGTTGCGCGTACCGTCCGTCCGATATTCGAAGACGGTCGACCGCACCGCCCCCTACCGTGTCCGCGTGCTGAACCGAATCGAGTCGTACTACGACGCCGTCCCCCGTTCCTCCGCCCGCGCCGAGGCGCACGGGCCCCTGACCCTGTTCGTACGGGAGGGGGAGGGCTGGCCCTTCTACGCCCGCCCCACGCTCGGGCACTCCGGCGACGTGGCGCTCGACGCCGTGGAGGCGGTGCGGGCCCGGCAGCGGGAGCTCGGGGTGCCCGAGGCCTTCGAGTGGGTCGCGGAGACGACTCCGGGGCTCCGGGCCGCCGTGGAGGCGAGCGGGCTCACCGTGCACGAGCATCCGCTGATGGTCCTGGAGGGCGACGGCCTCGCCGTACCGGGCCCCGAGGGCGTCACCGTCCGGATGGTCGACGTCGGCGACACCGACGCCCTGGCGACCGCCGTCGCCGCCCCGTACGCGGCCTTCGGCATGGCGCCGGAGCCCGGCACCGCCGAGCGGATCGGCGAGCGGATCGGCGCCGGTCTCACCCGGCTCGCGGCGGCCCTCGACAGCGCCGGCGTCGCCCTCTCGGCCGGGCAGCACCAGCCGGTCGGGCCGGTCTCCGAGGTCGTCGGCGTCGGCACCGTCCCGGCGGCCCGCCGTCGCGGCCTCGGGCTCGCGGTGACCGCCGCGCTCGTCGCGGACGCCCGCGCCCGGGGCGCGGAGCTGGTGTTCCTGACGGCGTCGGACGCGGACGTGGCCCGGCTCTACGGCCGGCTCGGCTTCCGCACGGTCGCGACCGCCCTCATCGCGGAGGCGTAGCGACTCTTTCGAAAGAAGTTCTGCGGCCGTGTCACATTCTCGGCGCCCGGTCCGTCATTGCTGTGAAAGCGACGCACGAACGACCGACGAGAGACGCCGAGGAGCGATCACCATGCTGCACGAGCCCAAGGCCCGCATGACCAACCCCGCCTACGTCCTGCCCGACGCCGGCCCGGCGATCATGAACCTGGTGAAGGCCGCCCGGCAGGGCGGGGTCCCCGAGTCGACCCTGGAGCTCGTGCACCTGCGGGCCAGCCAGATCAACAGCTGCGGCTTCTGCGTCGACATCGGCGCGAAGAACGCCAGGAAGGCCGGGGTGAGCGACGAGAAGCTGTTCGCCGTCGCCGCCTGGCGCGAGGCGCCGTACTTCTCCGACGAGGAGCGCGCGGCCCTCGCCCTGGCCGAGGCCGCGACCCGGCTCGCCGACGTCTCGGACGCCGTGCCGGACGCGATCTGGGACGCGGCCGCCGATCACTTCGACGAGAAGCAGCTCGCGTCGATCGTGCTGATGGTCGCGATCACGAACCTCTTCAACCGGCTCAACGTCACGGTCCGGCAGCCGGCCGGCGTGGCCTTCTGACGGTACGGGCGGCCTCCCGCACCAGCAGTCGGCGTCACGGGCGGTGGGTGGTCGTCGTAACCGGATCCGTCCCGTCCGCGTTGGACCGGCATGAAGAAGATCCTCACCGCAGCCGCCCTGACCGCCTTCGCCGCCGCGGGTCTCGCGGGCGCCACCGCCGGGACCGCCGCCGCCGACACCGGCGGCATGAACCTGCCCTCCGTCGTCCCACTCAGCGGCGTCCTCGCCCCCAAGGCGAAGCCGGCCGGCACCCCCGACCTGCCGCCGGCCAACGCGGCGGTGGAGGGGCTCCTCCCCGGACACTGAGATCATCCGGAGAACGAGGACGAAGGTGGCGGACCCCCCACGGGCCGCCACCTTCGCGTTTCGGATGACTCAGGAACGTACGGCTGCCGTCAGTCGGCCACCACCAGCAACGGGGTCTCCTTCGTGAGGATCTCGCCCCGGAAGAACGCCGGGCTCTTCCGCTGCATGACCAGCATGATCACCACGCCGAGGAGCAGCAGTCCGACCGCGATGACGAAGACCGAGCCGACGCCGAGGACGGCGGAGCCGGAGCCGTAGGCCGGGTCCCACATGTCGTACAGGGTCTTGCCGAAGACGGACGTGAGGATCAGGCCGCCGAGGAGCGGCATGAGGCCCTTGTAGGCGAAGTCCCGGCCGGAGCGGAAGAGCTCGCCGCGGAAGTACCAGACGCAGGCGAAGGCCGTCAGCGCGTAGTAGAAGCAGATCATCAGGCCGAGTGCGTAGATCGTGTCGACCAGGACGTTCTCGCTGACGAGGGTCATCACGGTGTAGAAGACGCCGGTGGCGACGCCGGCCACGATCGTGGCCTTGCCGGGGGTCTTGAACACCGGGTGGACCTTGGTGAAGGACTTCGGCAGCGCCTCGTACGTGGACATGGCGAGCACCGTGCGGGCGACCGGGATGAAGGTCGTCTGGAGGCTCGCGGCCGCCGAGGCGAGGACCGCGACGAAGAGCAGGATGCCGAGCGTGGGGCCCATGACCGGGCCCGCGAGGGCGGCGAAGACGTTGTCGGAGGTCTCCGGGTTGGCGAGGCCGAGGCCCTCCTCGCCGGAGCCGACGACCATCTGCGCGGCGATGCCGGTGGCCAGGTACGAGGCGACGAGCACGACCATCGCGATGAGCGCGGCGCGGCCGGGGGTCTTCGCGCTGCCGGTGGTCTCCTCGTTGGTCGCCATGCAGGCGTCCCAGCCCCAGTACATGAAGATCGAGAGCGAGAGGCCGGCGGTGAAGGCGGCGAAGGACTGGACCGCGAAGGGGTTCATCCAGGACCAGGAGAAGGAGACCGAGGTCTCGAAGTCGCCGGCCTTCGACAGCGCCATCGCCACGAAGACGACGAGGACGACGAGCTGGAGGCCTACGAGGGCGTACTGGATGCCCTTGGTGGCGGTCATGCCGCGGTAGCTGATGGCCGTGGCGACGGCGATGAGCGTGAGGCAGGTGGCGATGTGGACGAGTTTGTTGTCGTCCAGGGCGGCGATGGATTCGCTGCCGCTGATCTCACCCGCGAGGAGCCAGAAGTAGGAGGTCGCGACGCCGGCGAGGTTGGAGAGCACGATGATCGTCGCGATGACGAGGCCCCAGCCGCACATCCAGCCGATCTTGGGGCCGAAGGCCTTCACGGTCCAGGTGAAGGAGGTGCCGCAGTCGGGCATGACGCGGTTGAGCTCCCGGTACGCGAAGGCGACGAGGAGCATCGGGAGGAAGCCCGCGAGGAAGATCGCGGGCATCTGCAGGCCGACTTCGCCGGCCGTGGAGCCGAGCGTCGACGTCAGGCAGTAGACGGGGGCGACGGTCGAGATGCCGATGACGGCACTGCCGAGCAGGCCGACGGAGTTGCCTCCGAGGCCTTTGGTGCGTACGGCTTGGGCGCCGCCCTGGGCGTCGACTGGCCTTACCGTGTCTCCGGCCTGGGGCCGTGCTTCCACCTGAGTCATGAACAGGACGTTAAATGCTGCGGTTTCCATATCCGGAAGATCGAAGTCCGCTCACTTGATCGATCATTGCCTTGCATTGAGCGGGTGGAAGCGGACACCCGCCAATGATTGAAAGATCGACGACCGGAACGGACCGACCAACTGGTAGGTCCGTCGATCCATGTCCGATATGCGGGAACCGCAGCGGCGCCCTGAATGTCCGTTTCCAAATTTTCCCGAGGAATTTTCGAACCCTTCCTCAGCCCGGCCAGACAACGGCCTGGAGCTCGCTGTAGGCGTGCAGCGCGTACGAGCCGACGTCCCGTCCGACCCCGCTCTTCTTGAATCCGCCGAACGGTGCCTCCATGTTCCGCCCGATCGTGTTCACGCCCACCCCGCCGGCCCGCAGCCGGGCCGCGACCCGGAAGGCGCGGGCCACGTCGCCCGACCACACGTAGTCGATCAGCCCGTAGTCGCTGTCGTTGGCGAGCGCGATGCCCTCCTCCTCGTCGTCGAAGGGGACGACCACGACGACCGGGCCGAAGATCTCCTCCCGGACCACCCGCATCTCGTTCGTGCAGTCGGCGAGCAGGGTCGGGGCCACGTAGAAGCCCTTGGCGACGTCCGGACGCTCGCCGCCCGCGACGACCCGCGCCCCCTCCTTCCGCCCCAGCTCGACGTACGACTCCACCCGGTCGCGGTGGGCCGCCGAGATCACCGGGCCGACCACCGTGCCCTGCACGGCCGGGTCGCCGACCTTCATGAAGGCCATGAAGCCGGTCAGCTTCTCGATCAGCTGCTCGTAGATCCCGCGCTGGGCGAGCACCCGCGTCGGGGCCGTGCAGATCTGGCCGCTGTAGAAGGCGAAGGTCGTCCCGATGCCCATGACGGCGGAGTCCAGGTCCGCGTCGTCGAAGACGACCGCGGCCCCCTTCCCGCCCAGCTCCATCAGCTGCCGCTTCAGTCCGCGCCCGCAGACCTCGCCGATCGCCTGCCCGACGGCCGTGGAGCCGGTGAAGGAGACCATGTCGACGTCCGGGGAGTCGACGGCCGCCTGCCCGGACTCCGCGGAGGAGCCGGTGACGACGTTCACGACGCCCGCCGGGACGCCGGCCTCCGCCAGGGCCCGGGTCATCGCGTACACCGAGAGCGGGTCCTGCGGGGCGGGCTTCACGAGGACCGTGTTGCCCATCGCGAGCGCCGGCGCGATCTTCCCCGCCGGGTTGGCCCAGGGGTTGTTGTACGAGGTGATGCAGGTGACGACGCCGACCGGGCGCCGTACCGCGACCGCGCCGAACACCCCGGCCTTGCCCATCGGCCCTGCCTCGTTGATCTGCGGGGGCAGCGCCTGCTCGACCGGCTCCATCGCGCCCCGGGCGTACCGCCGGAAGCGGGAGGAGCCGACCGCGACCTGCATGCCGCGGGCGGTGCCGGTGGTGGCGCCGGTCTCGGCCCGCGCGAGCAGGACGTTCTCCTCGGCGTCCCGCGCCATGAGGTCCGCGGCCCGGTCGAGGATCGCCGCCCGCTCCTCCGGCTTCGTCCGCGACCAGGAGTCGAAGGCCTCGCGGGCCGCGGCGGCCGCCTCGTACACCTGGGCGCGCGACGCCTCGGGCGCCAGACCGACGACCTCCTCCGTGGCCGGGTCGATCACCTCGTAGTGGCCGCCGTCGGGCTCGACCCACTCCCCGCCGATGAAAAGCCGCTCGGTCCTCATCGCGTCGCCACCGTCCTCGTGTCGCGGCCGGAACGCAGCACCTTGCCGGGGATCGCGCCGGTCACCTCGTCGTCCCGTATGGTCTCCACGCCGTTGACCCGGACCGAGACGATCCCGATCGCGCGCGAGTCAAGGCGCGGGCTGTCCCCCGGCAGGTCGTGCACGAGGGTCGCCGGGCCCGCCTCGATCCGCTCCGGGTCGAAGAGGACCAGGTCGGCGTGGAAGCCCTCCTCTATACGGCCGCGCTCCCGCAGCCCGAACAGCCGGGCCGGCTCGTCGGTCAGCATCCGCACCGCCCGCTCAAGGGGCACCAGCTTCCGGCCGCGCAGACAGTCGCCGAGGAAGCGGGTCGTGTACGGCGCCCCGCACATCCGGTCCAGGTGCGCGCCGGCGTCCGAGCCGCCGAGCAGCACGTCCTCGTGGTCCCAGGTCTCGCGGCGCAGCGCCCAGGACGCCGGGTCGTTGTCGCTGGGCATCGGCCACAGGACGGTCCGCAGGTCGTCGTTGGCGCAGATCTCGACGAGGCACTGGAAGGGGTCCTGGCCGCGCTCGGCGGCGATGTCCTTCACGACCCGGCCGCTCAGGCCCTCGTTCTCCGCGCTGTACGTGTCGCCGATGACGTACCGGCCGAAGTGGGCGAGCCGCCGGAAGACCCCGGCCTCCTTGGAGTCGGCGCGCCGCAGCATCTCCGCCCGCACGTCGGGGTCGCGGAGCTTCGCGATCCGCTCGGGGACGGGGAGGGCGAGGATCTCGCCCCAGCCGGGGATGAGGTTGAGGGCGCAGAACGTGCCGAGCGACATGTTCATGGGGGTGAGGATCGGCATGGTGAGGGCGACGATCCGGCCGCCGGACTTGCGGGCGCGCTCGGAGGCGGTGAGCTGGCGCGGGACGCGCTCGGGGACGGCGGCGTCGATGGTGAGGACGTTCCAGTTGAGCGGGCGTCCGGCGGCGGCGGTCATCTCCACGAACAGCTCGATCTCGGCGTCCGAGAACTGGTCGAGGCAGCCGGCCAGGATCGCCTCCAGCTGGGTGCCCTCGTGCTCGCCGACGGCCTTCGACAGGGCGATCAGCTCGGCGGGCGTGGCGTGCCGGGAGGCGACGGGGGCGCCGTCGCCGTCGGAGTGGGTGGAGGACTGGGTGGTGGAGAGCCCCCAGGCCCCGGCGTCCATGGCCCCCTTGAGGAGGGAGACCATCTGTTCCAGCTGCTCGGGGGTGGGCCGGCCGCCGACGGCGTCGGGGCCCATCACGTACCGGCGCAGCGCGCAGTGGCCGACCATGAAGCCGGCGTTGACGGCGATCCGCCCTTCGAGGGCGTCGAGGTACTCGGCGAAGGAGGACCAGCTCCAGTCGACGCCCTCCTCCAGGGCCGCCAGGGCCATGCCCTCGACCTTGGACATCATGCGGCGCGTGTAGTCGGCGTCCTCGGGCCGGTCCGGGTGGAGCGGCGCGAGGGTGAAGCCGCAGTTGCCGCCGGCGACGGTGGTGACGCCGTGGTTCATGGAGGGGGTGGCGTACGGGTCCCAGAAGAGCTGGGCGTCGTAGTGGGTGTGGGGGTCGACGAAGCCGGGGGTGAGGACGAGGCCGGTGGCGTCCTCGGTGGTCCGGGCCTCCTCGCGGACGGTCCCGGGTTCGGCGACGACGGCGATGCGTCCGTCGCGTATCCCGACGTCGGCGGTGAAGGCGGGGGCGCCGGTGCCGTCCACGACGGTGGCTCCGGTGATCAGGTGGTCGAGCATGACGGTCCCTTTCTGTCCGTGGACGCGGGTGTGCCCCGGACCGGGGGCCGCCGCGGAACGGCCTCCGGCCGGGGCTTGTACGGGGCGGCGATCCGGGAAGACACCGCCCCGCGTTCGTACGACTGGCGCCGCGCCGTCAGGAGCCCGCGGCCTGGCGGAAGCGGGTCGTGCGGTGGACCGGGTCCGTGTCGATCTTGGGGATCACGTGCTCGCCGATGAGCTTGATCGAGTTCATCGTGTCCTCGTACGAGACCCCGATCGGCATCCCGAAGGACAGCTGGTCGGCGCCCGCCTGCTCCCAGCGCTTGCACTGGGCGAGGACCTCCGAGGGGTCTCCGCAGATCATCAGCTCCTCCTGGATGAGGAGTTCGATGATCTCGGCCGAGTACTCGGGGAGCAGCTCGGGCCACTCGGGGATGCCCTCGGGCCGGGGGAAGGTGTCGTGGTAGCGGAAGAGCAGCGACTGGAGGTAGTTGAGGCCGCCGGAGACGGCGATCTCGACGGCCTTGTCGTGGGTCTCCGCGCAGATCGCGGTGGAGGTGACCATGACGTTGTCGTTGACGAAGTCGCCGACCGCCTTGGCCTCCTTGATCGCCGTCTTGTACGACTCGACGACCCACTCCATGTCGGAGACCTTCTGCACGCTGAAGCCGAGGACGCCGAGGCCCTTCTTGGCGGCCATGGCGTACGAGGAGGGGGACCCGGCCGCGTACCACATGGCGGGGTGGGACTTCCCGTACGGCTTGGGCAGGATCTTGCGCGGCGGCAGCGACCAGTGCTTGCCCTGGAAGCCGACGTACTCGTCCTGGAGCCACATCTTGGGGAACTCGGCGATCGTCTCCTCCCAGATCTCCTTCGTGTGGTTCATGTCGGTGATGCCCGGCATGAACCCGAGGATCTCGTGGGAGCCCGCGCCGCGTCCGGAGCCGAACTCGAAGCGCCCGCCGGAGAGGTGGTCGAGCATGGCGACCTTCTCGGCCACCTTCACCGGGTGGTTGACGGGGGCGAGGGGGTTGAAGATGCCGGAGCCGAGGTGGATCCGGTCGGTGGCGTGGGCGAGGTAGCCCAGGTAGACGTCGTTGGCGGAGATGTGCGAGTACTCGTCCAGGAAGTGGTGCTCGGAAGCCCAGGCGTACTTGAAGCCGGACTTGTCCGCCTGGATGACGTACTCGGTCTCCTCCATGAGGGCTTTGTGCTCGGCTTCGGGATCGGTCTCGGCCCGCTTGCCGACGTATCCCTGTACGAAGATCCCGAATTCCAAGGGGTTCACCGTCCTCATTATTTCTGACGAACCGTCAGATCTCTGATGTGCCCGACTGTGGCACCGCGAAGCGACCGCGGTCAATACCTGATGACTCGTCAGAACAGGCTGACGCCGGCCAGCCACCCGCCGTCGATCACGAACGGCTGCCCCGTGATGTACGCCGAGTCCTCCCCCGTCAGGAAGAGCGCGAGGGCCGCCACCTCCGCGGCCTGCCCGATCCGCCCGAGCGGCACGAGCTTCCGGTACAGCTCGGCCGTGGCCGCCGGGTCCACGCCCTCCGGGTTGCTCATCGGGGTGTCGATCGCCCCGGGGCAGACCGCGTTCACCCGGATGTTCCGCGCGGCCAGTTCCAGCGCCGCGACCTTGGTGAGGCCCAGGACGGCGTGCTTGCTCGCCGCGTAGGCGCCTACCCCGGCCATGCCGGTGAGCCCCGTGTACGAGGCGGTGTTGACGATCGTGCCGCCGCCGGCCGCCGCGATCTCGGGCGCGACGGTCCTGATGCCCAGGAAGCAGCCCGTCTGGTTGACCGAGACGATCGCCTGGAACTCCTCCAGGGGCGTGGAGAGCAGCTCGTTGAAGCGGAGGATCCCGGCGTTGTTGACGAGCCCGTCGATCTTCCCGAACCGGTCCTTGGCGACGGCCACGGCCGCCGCCCACTGCTCCTCCCTGGTCACGTCGAGGTGGACGTAGACGGCCCGCTCCTCCCCCAGCGACTCCACCAGTTCCTTGGCCAGTGCCTCGCCGGCGTCGTCGAGCACGTCCGCGAGGACGACCCGCGCCCCCTCGGCGGCGAAGAGCCGCGCCTCCTGCTCGCCCTGCCCGCGCGCCGCGCCGGTGACGAGGACGACCCGCCCGTCGAGCTTGCCCATGTCCGTACTCCCTAGAGGTGGGGGGCGACCTCCGTGCCGAAGGCCGCCATCTGGTCGATGAGTTCGGTACGGCTCCGGGAGCGGAACCGGACCTGGATCTGGTGCACGCCCATCTCCCCGTACGCGCGCAGGGAGGCGGCGAGCTCCTCCGGGGAGCCGCTCAGGGTGCGGCGGCCGACCTCCCAGCCGGGGGCGCCGACGTACAGCGCCTCGGTGATGGCGCCGACCGTGATCGGCTCGGCGATGCCCGCCTCGGCGCGGAGCCGCAGGATCCGCCGGATCTGCTCGGCGAGCCTGTCGCGCGGGTCGCCCTGCGGCAGCCAGCCGTCGCCCTTGAGCGCGGCCCGGCGCACGGCGGCCGGCGAGGAGCCGCCCACCCAGACGGGGACCCGCTCCTGGGCGGGCCGGGGCAGCTGCCCGAGGTCCTTGAAGGCGAACCGCTCCCCGAGGTGCTCGGGGTACTCCTCGGGGCCGAGGGCCGCCCGGAGCGCGTCGACGGTCTCGTCGAGGACGGCGCCCCGGCGCGCGAAGTCCACGCCGAGCACCTCGAACTCCTCCTGGACGTGTCCGGCGCCGACGCCGAGGACCAGACGGCCGCCGGAGAGGTGGTCGAGGGTCGCGTACGCCTTGGCGGTGACGAGCGGATGACGCAGCCCGACGACGGCGACGTGCGAGAGGAGCCGGACGCGCTCGGTGGCGGCGGCGAGGAAGGAGAGCGTGGCGACCGGGTCGTACCAGACGGTGCTCATCGCCCCGGCGAGACGGCGCGGGATGGCGACGTGGTCGCAGCTCGCGAGGTAGTCGAAGCCGTGCTCCTCGGCGGCCCGGGCGACGGCGAGCAGGTCACCGGGCCCGGCGGCCGCCTCCCAGGCCTCGGCGTAGAGGGTGGACTGCGACTGGACGGGCAGCTGCATCCCGTAGACCACCATGGGAAACCCCCTCGATCTGACGAACCGTCACGTATGCGAGCGGAGCCCATGCTCGTACCTGACGGTCCATCAGACAAGGGGTGCGGCACCCTTACGGCTCCTACGGCCCCTACGGCCCTTACGGCCCTTACGGCCCCTACGGGGCCTCTACGGCCGCCAGAGCCCCTCCGCCGTGAGCCCAAGGAGGTCGATCGCGTTGCCGCGGACGATGCGGTCGACGACGTCCGGTGCCAGGTGGCCCATCTGCGCCTCGCCGACCTCGCGCGACTTGGGCCAGGTGGAGTCGGAGTGCGGGTAGTCCGTCTCGTACAGGACGTTCCCGACGCCGATCGAGTCGAGGTTCTTCAGGCCGAAGGCGTCGTCGAAGAAGCATCCGAAGACGTGCCCGGCGAAGAGCTCGGACGGCGGGCGCAGGACCTTGTCCGCGACCCCGCCCCAGCCGCGGTTCTCCTCCCAGACGACGTCGGCGCGCTCCAGGATGTACGGGATCCAGCCGATCTGCCCCTCCGCGTACATGATCCTCAGGTTCGGGAAGCGCTCGAACTTGCCGCTCATCAGCCAGTCGACCATCGAGAAGCAGCAGTTCGCGAAGGTGATGGTGGAGCCGACCGCCGGCGGCGCGTCGGCGGAGGTGGACGGCATCCGGCTGGACGAGCCGATGTGCATGGCGATGACCGTGCCGGTCTCGTCGCAGGCGCGGAAGAAGGGGTCCCAGTGGTCCGTGTGGACCGAGGGGAGCCCGAGGTGGGGCGGGATCTCCGAGAAGGCGACGGCCCGCACCCCGCGCGCGGCGTTGCGGCGGACCTCGGCGGCGGCGAGTTCGGGGTCCCAGAGCGGGATGAGGGTGAGCGGGATGAGCCTGCCGTTCGCCTCGGGGCCGCACCACTCCTCGACCATCCAGTCGTTGTAGGCGCGGACGCAGAGCAGGCCGAGCTCGCGGTCGCTCGCCTCGGTGAAGGTCTGCCCGCAGAAGCGCGGGAAGGTGGGGAAGCAGAGGGCGGACTGGACGTGGTTGACGTCCATGTCGGCGAGGCGGTCGGGGACGGAGTGGGAGCCGGGCCGCATCTGCTCGAAGGTGATGACTTCGAGCCGTATCTCGTCCCGGTCGTAGCCGACGGCGGTGTCGAGCCGGGTGAGGGGCCGGTGCAGGTCCTCGTAGACCCACCAGTCGCCGATGGGCCCGTCGTCGCCCTTGGCGCCCATGACCGGCGCGAACTTGCCGCCGAGGAAGGTCATCTCCTTGAGGGGGGCGCGGACGATCCGGGGGCCGGTGTCGTGGAAGCGGGACGGGAGCCGCTCCCGCCATACGTGCGGGGGCTCCACGGTGTGGTCGTCCACCGAGATGATCTGCGGGAAGTCCCCGGGGACGGTCTCCGTGCCGCTGTCCATGCCGCGCTCCATGCCGCTCTCCCTACTGCTCTCCGTGCTCTCCATGCGCTCCATGGCTTTCACGGTAGCGCTGATCTGACGACCCGTCAGCTATCGTGGCGTACAACGGTCGTGCAACGACCCGGTTCCAGCCCCGCTCCAGTCCCGCTCCCGGCCCCGTTCTCGGCCGACCCGATGCTGACGGACTCCCTCCGGACAAGGCAGACTGTCCTGGGCGAAACCAGCGGTACGGGCAGGGGGAGCTATGGGCCGTGAAGACGGGCCGCGAGTTCCGGTGCAGCGCGCTCGGAAGGCGGGCGCGAGTGCCGACGCGGGCGCGGGCACGGATTCCGACGTGAGCGCGGACACGGGCATCAGGAGTGCGATCGGCGGCGAGCTGCGCTTCGGCGTGCTCGGCCCCGTACGCGCCTGGCGGGACGGCGAAGCCCTGCCCACCGGCTCGCCGCAGCAACGCGCCCTGCTCGCCGCCCTGCTCCTGCGCGGCGGACGCACCGCCACCGCCTCGGAGCTGATCGACGCGCTCTGGGGCGAGGAACCGCCCTCGCAGGCCCTCGCGGCCGTACGGACGTACGCCTCCCGCCTCCGCAAGGCCCTGGATCCCAAGGTCCTGGTCAGCGAGTCCGGCGGCTACGCCCTGCGCACCAAGGCCCTGGACCTCCTCACCGCGCAGGAACTGGCCGGCGAGGCCGAGAAGCTACGGGCTTCCGGAGACCGGGCGGGCGCCCGGGCCCGGCTCGCCGAGGCGCTCGCCCTGTGGGACGGCGAGGTGCTCGCCTCCGTACCCGGCCCGTACGCCGAGACGCAGCGGACCCGCCTGGAGGAGTGGCGGCTGACGCTCCTGGAGACCCGGCTCGACATCGACCTGGAGGTCGGCGCGCACGCCGAGGCCGTCTCCGAGCTCACCGCCCTCACCGCCGCGCACCCGCTGCGCGAGCGGCTCCGCGAGCTCCTCATGCTCGCCCTCTACCGGGGCGGACGGCAGGCGGAGGCGCTCGCCGTGTACGCGGACACGCGCCGGCTCCTCGCCGACGAGCTCGGCGTCGACCCGACGCCCGAACTCTCCCGGCTCCAGCAGCGCATCCTCCAGGGCGACGCCGAACTGGCCCTCCCCGTCGAGGAAGCGGCCCCGGCGGCCGCACCCGTGGCACGCCCCGCCCAACTCCCCGCCACTGTCCCGGACTTCACCGGTCGCGTCTCCTTCGTACGGGAGCTCGGTGCCCGTCTCGCGACGGCCGAGGGCCACGTCATGGCCGTCTCGGCGCTGGCGGGAATCGGCGGCGTCGGGAAGACGACCCTCGCGGTCCACGTCGCCCACGAGGCCCGGCCGCACTTCCCGGACGGCCAGCTGTACGTGGACCTCCAGGGCGCGGGCAACCGCGCCACCGCACCCGAGACGGTCCTCGGCTCCTTCCTCCGCGCGCTCGGCACCCCCGACTCGGCCATCCCGGACTCCCTCGACGACCGCGCCGCGCTCTACCGCTCGACGCTCGACGGCCGGCGGGTCCTGGTCCTCCTCGACAACGCGAGGGACGCGGCCCAGATCCGCCCGCTCCTGCCCGGCACGGCAGGCTGCGCGGCCCTCGTCACCAGCCGCATCCGCATGGTCGACCTGGCGGGCGCGCACCTGGTGGACCTGGACGTGATGTCCCCGGAGGAGGCGCTCCAGCTCTTCACGAGGATCGTCGGCGAGGAACGCGTCCAGGCGGAACGGGAAGCGGCCCTCGACGTGGTCGCCGCCTGCGGCTTCCTCCCCCTCGCGATCCGCATCGCGGCGTCCCGCCTGGCGGCCCGCCGCACCTGGACGGTCTCGGTCCTGGCCGCGAAGCTCGCCGACGAGCGCCGCCGCCTCGACGAACTCCAGGCGGGCGACCTCGCGGTCAAGGCCACCTTCGAACTCGGCTACGGCCAGCTCGAACCGGCCCAGGCCCGCGCCTTCCGCCTCCTCGGCCTCGCCGACGGCCCGGACATCTCGCTCGCGGCCGCGGCGGCCGTCCTGGACCTCCCCCTCTGGGACACGGAGGACCTCCTGGAGGCCCTGGTCGACACGTCCCTCCTGGAATCCGCGGCACCGGGCCGCTACCGCTACCACGACCTGGTCCGGCTCTACGCGCGTGCCTGCGCGGACCGCGACGAGCAGCCCCCGTCGGAGAAGGAGGCGGCCCTGTCCCGCCTCCTGGACTTCTACCTCTCGACGGCGGCGAGGGTGTACGCGATCGAGCGCCCGGGCGACCGCCTCGTCGACCACCTGGAACCCACCACCCACGAGGGCCTCACCTTCACCGACCGCCACACGGCCCAGGACTGGCTGTACGCGGAGGCCAACTGCCTCCTGGCCACGGTCCGCCAGTCGGCCCCGTCCCCGACGACCCTCCGCCGAGCGGTCGACCTGCTGTGGGCGTCCCTGGACCTGGCGGAGTCGGGCGCGAACTCCCGGGAGTACGAGGCGGTGGCGACGGTGCTGCGGGAGGCGGCGGGCCGGACCGGCGACGTCCGGACCGAGGGCCGGGCGGCCCTGACCCTGGCGTACGTGCACCACCACCAGGGACGCTTCGACCGCGCCGAGCAGGAGGCCGAGCAGGTCGTCCGCATGGCCCGGTCCGTCGAGGATCCGCTCCCCACCTGCTGGGCCTCGAACGCCAGGGGCGCCATCGCGCTCTACCAGACGCGCTACGAGGACGGGGACAGGCACCTCACCCTGGCCATCGACGCGTTCCGTGCCGCAGGGGACCGCGCCGGCGAGGCCGCGGCACTGTGCAACCTCTCCCGCATCCACCTCGCGACGGGCCGGCAGGAGGACGCCGTCCGCATGGCCCAGCAGGGGGTGGACATGTACGACGACATGGGCCACGCCCTCAGGGGCGCGAACGGGCGCTACGCCCTCGGCCTCGCGCTCACCGCGAGCGGACAGCTCCCGGCCGCCGGTCAGCGGCTCCGCGAGGCGCTCGCCGTCTTCGTGGACAGCCGGCAGAGGCTGTGGGAGGGCATGGCCCTCTTCCGCATCGCCGAGGTCGACATCGCCGCCCGCCGGTACGGGGCGGCCGCGGCGAGCGCGGAGAAGGCACTGACCGTCCTCCGCGGCATCGGCGGCGAATGGCGGCGCGGTAACGTCCTCACCGTCCTGGGCCGGGCGCTCCACGGAATCGGGCAGTCGGGACGCGCCCAGGTCTGCTGGCAGGAAGCCCTCGACATCTACGAGGAGTTGTCGGTCCCGGAAGCGTCCGAGGTCAGGGCGCTGCTGGCAGCACGCATGGCCGCCTGACCCCGGGCCGTTCCAACGAACGTTCATCATTCGTTTATCGCCACCCGGCAGAGTCGTCCTCATCGATCCGCCGCGTCGGGGGGCAGACGGGTCGCCGGTGAAGCCGTCTCTCCGAAGCACTAGGGTGAACGGCCCCCAGGGGCCCGTCCGACCGTCCACGGGGGAACAGCCGGGCGGGCTCCACACACCAGCACGCGAAGCCATCCATCAGGAAGGGACCACCATGGGCGACATCGACGCCACGGACCCGATCGTCAAGCCGCAGGACCTGCACGCCACGGGCACCGGAAGCGAGCAGATCGTCACCAAGGACCTGCACGCCACGTCCGAGCCCGCGAACGCGATCGCGGACAAGATCCTGACCCAGAAGCAGCCGCCCGTCGCCACGACCGAAGACCTCCACGCGACGTCGGAGCCGGCCAAGTAGACCATTCCCGACGGGGAAAGGCCGCGGCGGCGACTTCGGGGGAGCCGCCGGGGCCCAGGGAGGTCCGGTCGACGGGGGAGCACACGGACTCGGGGGACACCCGACGGACCCAGGGGGGATCCGTCCGGGCGGGGCCCGTGCGCAACGCGATCGGACCACCGCGAGGAGGGGCCGGGCAATTGCCCGGCCCCTCCTCGTCGTCGTGGATGCCGGGCCGCCTCAGCGGGCGGCCTCGGCAGGCCGCCTCAGCGGGCGTAGGAGCCCAGGCCGACCAGGCAGTAGACGTACTGGCTGATGACGGCGCCGTTCATCGTGTACCGGTGCGAGAAGGCGTACTCCGTCTTGGGGTTGGCGTTGCACTTGTTCATGTCGGACGTGAACGGGAACGTCTGGATCACCTTGTAGTGCGCGTCCGAGGCCGAGCAGGAGACCTCCTCGACGTCGTCGACGGTCTGCGCCGTCTCCGAGTCGGGCAGCTGCCCGTTGAGGCAGGTGCCCTTGTCGAAGGGTTCGGGCTCCTCCTCGGTGGGGGTCGCGGTGGCCGTGCCCAGAGGGTCGAGCGTCGGGAACGGCGAGACCGAGAAGGTCGGGATCGGGCCCGGGCCCCTGGAGCCGGCCGAGTCCTTGTCGTCGTTCAGGAGGAACGCGCCGCCCACGAGCGCGCCGATCACGACGAGCGGGACCAGGCAGCCCAGGACGCCGGACTTCTTGCCGCCCGAGACCGTGATGCGCACGTACACCGTGTCGTTGCCGAGCCGCGCCGGAACCAGGTCGCCGTTGCGGCAGGGCGGGACGGCGAGCTGCACGGGACCCGTCGGCAGGTTGACCGGGATGACGACGCCGGTGGCGGCCTGCTGCGGGGTGAGGGTGAGGCGGATCTCTTGCGTCGACACCGGCTGCTCCTGGAGGAGGGGGCGGGGTAAGGGGAGCGTAAGACTGCTCGTATGACGTGTACACGTGGGGAGTTGGTTGCACTCCCCCGCGCCGCGAGCGCGCGCCGTGAGCCCGCGCAGTGAGCCCGCGCCGCGAGCCCGCCGCCTTCAGCCCCGTGCCCTCAGCTCCCCCTTCACCACCTTCCCGCTCGCGTTCCTCGGCAGCTCCGCCACGAACTCGACCTCCCGCGGCACCTTGAAGTTCGCCATCTCCCGCCGCGACCAGGCGATCAGGTCGTCCGCCGTCATCCGCGCCTCCGCTCTCCTGACCACGAAGGCCTTGCCCACCTCGCCCAGCCTCGGGTCGGGGACGCCGACGACCGCGACGTCCGCGATGTCGGGGTGGAGACCGAGGAGTTGCTCGATCTCGGCCGGGTAGGCGTTGAAGCCGCCCACGATGAACATGTCCTTCAGCCGGTCCGTGATCCGCAGGTTCCCCGCCTCGTCCAGGACGCCGACGTCCCCGGTGTGCAGCCAGCCGTCCCCGTCGATCGCCGCCGCCGTCGCCTCCTCGTCCTCGAAGTAGCCGCGCATGACGTGGTGACCCCGGACGAGCACCTCGCCGGTGGGCGAGAGGCGGACCTCCGTGTCCGGGATCGGGCGGCCCGAGGTGGTGGCGACGGTCTCGTCCGGGTCGTCGCGGCGGCACATCGTGACGATGCCGCTCGCCTCGGAGAGTCCGTACGCCGTGAGGACCGTGCCGACGCCCAGTTCCGTGCGGAGCCGCTCGACGAGCCGGAGCGGGACCACGGCCGCGCCCGTGACGACGAGGCGGAGCGAGGAGAGGTCGTGCGCGGCGCGGGCGGGGTGGTCCAGGAGGGACTGGTGGAGGGTGGGCGGTCCGGGGAGGACCGTGATGCGCTCGGCGGCGATGTTGGCGAGGGCGGTGTCCACGGTGAAGACGGGCTGCGGGACGATCACCGCGCCGCGCATGAGGCAGGCGAGGATCCCGGCCTTGTAGCCGAAGGTGTGGAAGAAGGGGTTGACCACGAGGTAGCGGTCGCCTTCGCGGAGGCCGGCGAGCTCGGACCAGACCTCGTAGCAGCGCAGCGTCTGGGCGTGGCCGATGACGGCCCCCTTGGGCCGGCCCGTGGTGCCCGAGGTGTAGATGATGTCGGAGGGGTCGGAGGGGTCGATCGCGTCGGCCCTGGCGCGGACCCGCGCGGCCGGGACCCGGTCGCCCTCCGCGAGGAAGGCCTTCCAGGTCGTCCAGCCCGCCTCGTCGGGCGCGGTGTCGCCGAGGACGACGACCTTCTCCAGATCCGGGAGGGCGACGCCGGAGCGGCGCAGGGAGGCCACGTACGAGGTGCCGAGGAAGGTGCCGGTGACGAAGAGCAGGCGGGCCCGGGAGCTCTGGAGGACGTACGCCGCCTCGGTGCCCTTGAAGCGGGTGTTCAGGGGGACGAGGACGGCGCCCGCGGTGACGGCGCCGAGCGCCGAGACGATCCAGTCGAGGGTGTTGGGGGCCCAGACCGCGACCCGGTCCCCCGCCCGTATCCCGGTGGCGAGACAGGCCGCGGCGGCCCGTTCGACGCGCTCGCCGAGTTCGGCGTACGTGACGCGGGCGCGTCCGTCGACGACGGCCTCCCGCTCCCCGTACCGCTCGGCCGCCGCCCGTACGAGCCCGGGGATCGTGCCCCACTCCAGGTCTCCGCGCATCTCCACCTCCAGCGCTTGCTCCGCCCGCTCCCGTGAGCTGACTATCCGTCAGATTAGTTGTAACCTGACGCGCTGTCAGTAGCCCAGCGGCTCAGTAGCGTCGCCATTCCTGGAGGTTGTCTTGCTCAAGGACGCCACGGCCATCGTCGGTATCGGACAGACCGCCTTCGCGAAACAGCTCCCCGAGTCCGAGAAGGCCCTCGCCTGCCGGGCGATCCTCGCCGCCCTCGACGACGCCGGGATCGACCCTTCCGAGGTCGACGGCTTCGCCTCGTACACGATGGAGGAGACCGACGAGGTCGAGGTCGCCAAGGCCATCGGCGCCGGCGACGTCACCTTCTTCTCCAAGGTCGGCTACGGCGGCGGCGGCTCCTGCGCCACCGTCGGCCACCTCGCCGCCGCCATAGCCGCCGGGCAGGCGAGCGTCGGCATCGCCTGGCGGTCGCGGAAGCGGGGCAGCGGCCCCCGGCCCTGGACCAACACCGCCGCCCAGCTCGCCACCCCCGGCCAGTGGACCCGCCCCTTCGGGCTGCTCCGCCCCGCCGACGAGATCGGCATGCTCGCCCGCCGCTACATGCACGAGTACGGCGCCACCCGCGACCACCTCTTCAACGTCGCGCTCGCCTGCCGCAACCGCGCCAACCAGAACCCCGCCGCGATCATGTACGAGCGCCCGATGACCCGCGAGATGTACATGACCTCCCGCTGGATCAGCGAACCCCTCTGCCTCTTCGACAACTGCCTGGAGACCGACGGGGCGCTGGCCTGCGTCATCGTCTCCGCCGAACGGGCCCGCGACTGCCGCCAGAAGCCGGTGTACGTGCACTCCGCCGCCCAGGGCCTGCCCGCCCAGCACCACGGCATGGTCAACTACTGGAACGACGACCCGCTCTCCGGACCCGCCTGGACCGCCGCCCGACACCTCTGGAAACAGGCCGACTTCGGCCCCGAGGACGTCGACGTCGCCCAGATCTACGACGCCTTCACCCCGCTCGTCCCGCTCTCCCTGGAGGGCTACGGCTTCTGCGGGCGCGGCGAGGGCGCCGCGTTCACCGAGGGCGGCGCCCTGGAGATCGGCGGCCGGCTGCCCCTCAACACCGGCGGCGGCGGCCTCTCCGAGGCGTACGTCCACGGCTTCAACCTCATCAACGAAGGCGTGAAGCAACTCCGCGGCAGCTCCACCGCCCAAGTACCCGACGCCGCCACCTGCCTGGTCACGGCCGGCGAGGGCGTCCCCACCTCCGCGATCCTCCTTCGAGCCTGAGGAGCCGAGACACCCATGCCGATGCTGACACCCGTCGCCGACGAGGACGGCGCTCCTTTCTGGGAGTACGCCGCCCGGGGCGAGCTCCGCGTCCAGGCCTGCGCGGCCCCCGACTGCGGCGAGCTGCGCTTCCCGCCCCGCCCCTGCTGCCCGCACTGCCGCTCCTTCGACAGCGAGTGGCGGCTCATGTCCGGACGCGGCCGCATCTGGTCGTACGTCCTGCCCCACCCGCCCCTCCTGCCCGACTACGCCGCCCAGCCCGGGTACAACGCGGTCCTCGTCGAACTGGCCGAGGCCCCCCGCATCCGCCTCGTCGGCAACGTCGTCACCACCCCCGACGCACCCCTGAACTCGGTCGACCCGGGCCGGCTGCGCATCGGCGCCGCGGTGAAGGTCGCCTTCACCGAGGTCGACGGCGTCACCGTCCCGCGCTGGCTCCTGGAGCGCGGATGACCGTACGCGTAGAGCGCGACAAGGAGACCGGGGTCGCCGTCGTCACCCTCGACCGGCCGGAGAAGCACAACTCGATCACCCTGGACATGGCCCGCGAGCTCGCCGCCGCCTGGCGGGGGTTCCGGTACGAGGACGAGGTCCGCGCGATCGTCGTCACCGGGGCCGGAGGGCGGGCCTTCTGCACCGGCATCGACCGGGACGCCGTCGGGAACATCCCGCAGCCCTCGTCCCCGTACACGATCGACGACCCGCTCCTCACGATCGGCCCCAAGGCGAACGACCTGTGGAAACCGGTGGTCGCCGCCGTCGAGGGCATGGCGTGCGGCGGGGCGTTCTACCTGCTCGGCGAGGCCGAGTTCCTGGTCGCCGGGGAGAACGCCACCTTCTTCGACCCGCACACCACCTACGGGATGGTCAGCGCCTTCGAGACCATCCACATGGCCCAGCGGATGCCCTACGGGGAGATCGCCCGGATGGCCCTGATGGGCAGCGCGGAACGGGTCTCGGCCCGGCGCGCGTACGAGACGGGCCTCGTCTCCGAGCTGACCCCGGCCGGCGGGGCCCTGGAGGCCGCCGTGCGGGCCGCCGCCGTCATCGCAGGGCACCCGACCGAGGCCGTCCAGGGCACGGTCCGGGCGCTCTGGTCGGTCACGGAGCCGTCCCGCACCCCGGCCCTCGCCCACGCGCCGCACCTGGTCGCCCTGGGCAACCTGACGCCGGAGCGTCAGGCGGAGCTGTTCACCCGGCGGGGGGCGGGGTTCAGGACGAGGTAGCGGAGGGGGTCTCCGAGGGGATGTCGGTCGCGCCGGGCTCCTCGCGCACGTCGTACACCCAGCAGTTCTTCACCCGATCGACGGCCTTCGGGGTCTTCATCGCGACCTCGAAGGTCTTCGTCGCACCGCCCTCGACGGTGACGAGGGCCTCGGCCGAGTCCACCGCGGACCCCGACGCGCCCTTGAACTCCAGGGTCACCGCGAACGTCTCCGTGTACGCGCTCTTCGAGGTGATCCGCAGGGTCGCCGTGGTGTCCGCCTTACGGGCGGGCTTGCCCTTCCGCTTCCGCTGCGCGGGCTTCACGCAGTCGACGACCACGACCTCGGCCACCGCGCGGGAGGCCGTCGGGGTGGGCGCCGTCGCCTGCGACCCGGAGCCGCCCGAGCCGCTGTAGTCGTCGTTGCTCTTCTCGTCGCTGGAGCAACCGCCGCCCGAATCGTCGTCGTCCGAGTGACCGCGGCTCTTGCCGCTCTTGCTCTTCCCGCTGCCGCTGCCGCCGCCGCCGCCGCTGCTGCTGCCGTGACCTGTCTGGAATCCGGTCAGCGCGAGCACCACCACCGTGAGCGTCGCCGCCATCTTCAGGCGCGTGCGCACCATCGGTCCTCCCGTGTCTCCATGTCGTGTCCGCGCCACCCTAGGGGATGGCGCGTGCCGCCTGGCGGGCCCCCCGCACCCGGCGTAGCGTCGGGAGCGGGAGCCGGACCGCCAAGGAGGCCGATCGATGATCCGTAACGTCATCGGCTCGGTGCTGGCCCTCACCGGAGCGACGGCCGCCGTCTGGAGTCCCTTCCGTGCCTGGTACGACGGCCGTCACGGACGCGATTACGCGATCGACGAGCTGTTCACGGGCATCACGGACGCAAAGGCCGAGGTGATCGGCTCGATCCTGCTGCCCTTCGCCTTCGCCGCCCTCGTCACGCTCGTCGGGATCGCCCTCCGCTCCCGACTGCTCGTCGCCCTCGCCGGCCTCGTCGTCCTCGGCTTCACCGTCTTCTGGATGGTGCGGGTCGGCCAGGCCGAGGGGAGCCTCGTGATCTCCGGCGACGGCAGGGGACTGGGCGACGGTGTCGCGAACGCCTTCGGCGGCGGGGTCCTGCTGCTGATCGGCGCGCTCGTCATGTCCGGCCGGACCCGGCCGCACGGGACGCACCGGGTGGACCGGGGGGACCACGAGCCGCGGCCCACCCACCCCACGCTGGACGGTCCGCCGCCGGACGACCTGCCGCACGACCTCGGCGACGAGCCGCACCGCCACCCGCAGGCCTCGGCCCCGTACGCGGCCCCGACCCAGCCGTTCGACGTCCCGGTCCGGGACCCGGACCGGGACGGCCCGCCTCCGCAGGCACCGCCTCCGCCGGACAGGCGCTAGCCCCGGCGGGAAGCGGGCGTCAGCGCGGAGCCGACCCCCTGCCCGTGGCCGTGCCCTTGACCGCGTCGAGCGCGTACACGCAGCGGTCCTTGCTGCACGCGTACACGACTCCGCCCTTCGCCACCGGCGAGCCGGTGATCTCGCCGCCCGTCGCGAGCTTCCAGCGCAGCTGGCCGCCGGTCGCGTCCAGGGTGTACAGGACGTGGTCGGCGGAGCCGAAGTGCACCCGTCCGTCGGCGACGACCGGGGAGCCGACGAGCTCGCCGCCCGCCGCGAACCGCCACCTCGGGGTGCCGGTGACCGCGTCGAGCGTGTAGAGCGCGCTGCCGCTGCCGACGTGGACATTGCCGTCGGCGACGAGCACCGGCTCCGCCGACTGGCGCGGCTCGGTCGCGATCCGCCACCGGTCCTGGCCGGTCGTGGCGTCGAGCGCGTACACCGTGCCGAGGTGGTCGGAGAGGTACACGCCGCCGCCCGTGACGGCCGGTCCCGGGGCGAACGCGGGCGGGGAGAGGAAGACGGCGGGCGCCTCGAAGTGCCAGCGGACGTGTCCGGCGGCGATGTCGATCGAGAGGACCCGGGTGCCGGCGGAGACGTACACGCAGCCGTCCTCGGCCGGGGCGACCCGGATGGGCACGTTGGCGCAGGAGGCGGCGTCGCCGATCGGGTACGACCAGCGCTCCGCGCCCGTCCGGGCGTCGAGGGCCTGGAGCCGGGCCTCCCGCCACACGTACACGGTGTCGCCGTGCACGGCGGGCCCCGCCTCCGGGGTCTCGAAGTCGGTCTGGGCGCCGGTGATCTCCCACAGCTTGGCGCCGTTGGAGGCCTCCCAGCCCTGGACCCCGCCGCCGCGCGTCCCGGTGACGACCGTGCCCCGGTCGACCTGGAGGGAGTACACCCAGGCGTCCGTGTGCAGCCGCCAGCGCTCGCTGCCGTCGGTCGCGTCGAGGGCGTACAGCGTGGGGCCGTCGGAGGCGTGGATACGGCCCGAGGCGACGGCCATCGACCAGGCCACGTCCCGGGTCTTGAACTGGCGCCGGCCGCTGCCGGTGTCCAGGGCGTGCACCTCGAAGGAGGTCACGTAGAGCAGGTCGCCGTCGACGACCGGGGTGCCCCAGACGTCGTTCGACATCCGGAAGCGCCAGGGCCGCCAGGGGCCGGGCTCCGGCGGCTGCGCCGGAGCGGCGGCCTCACCCTGCGGGGGTACGGAGACGGGGCGGGAGCCGGGCAGCGGGCCGGGCTCGGCGCCGTGCGGGCCGCCGGCGGGCGGCCGGATCCAGCCGGTCGCCGGGCCCGCGTCGGCGCTCCGGCCGACGGCGAGCGCGGCCCGGGTGTCGGAGACCCGGGGGCCCGGTCCGATCGGGACGGTGGCGCCGCCCAGGCGGACGGGGCCGCCGGCGCTCTCGGCGGGACCCGCGTGCCGGCCGCCGAGGTGCGCGGGCTCGGGCTGTCGGCCGCCTTCGGCGTGCGAGGGCTGCGGGCCGCCGCCGGCGTGCGCGGGCTGCCGGCCGCCGGAAGGCCCGGGACCGGGCTCCGGGGAGCGCGGGTCGCCGGACCAGTCGGCGGGCTCCCGGGGCGGGCGCGGCGGCCTCGGCGGGGCGACCGGTCCGGGGACGGAGCGGCCGCCGTTGCGCCGCTCCTCGATCATGGCGGTGGCGGTGTGCGGCAGCCAGGCCGAGGCCGTGCCGCTGTCGTCGCTGCCGGGACCGAAGAGGTGCGGGGCGAGCTGGGCCTGGAGGTCGGCCGGGCTGGGCCGCCGGGTGACGTCCATCTGCATGCAGGAGTCGATGAGGGGCCGCAGCTCGTCGGGCAGGCCCTCCAGGTCGGGGCCCTCGCGGAGCAGCATGAAGACGGTCTCGACCGGGTTGGCGCCGTGGAAGGGCGCGTGGCCGGTGGCGGCGAAGACCAGCATGGAGCCCAGCGAGAAGACATCGCTCGCGCCGGTGACGCTGCGCGAGTCGCGGGCCTGCTCGGGCGACATGTAGGCGGGGGTGCCGACGGCGACATTGGTCATGGTCAGGCGCGTGTTGGAGACGCCCGACGCGATGCCGAAGTCGATCACCCGGGGGCCGTCCTCGACGACGAGGACATTGGAGGGCTTGAGGTCGCGGTGGACCAGGCCCGCGCCGTGGATGGACTGGAGGGCCTCGGCGACACCGGCCGCGAGCCAGCGCACGGCCTGGGCCGGGAGCGGCCCGCACTCGTTCACTATTTCTTCGAGGGAGGGCGCGGGGACGTAGGCGGTGGCCAGCCACGGCACGGCGGCCCGTGGGTCGGCGTCCACCACGGCGGCCGTGTAGAAGCCCGAGACCGCCCGGGCGGCCTCCACCTCCCGGGTGAAACGGACCCGGAACAGCTGGTCCTCGGCGAGCTCCGTGCGCACGGTCTTGATCGCCACGCGCCGGCCCGAGGCCGAGCGCGCGAGATAGACCAGGCCCATTCCGCCCGCGCCGAGCCGGCCCAGCACCTCGAAGGGCCCGATACGTCTCGGGTCGTGCTGCGTCAGCTGTTCCACTTGCCTGCCACCTCCCCGTACGGGCCATGAGGGTACGGCCCCGTGGCCCTGATTCTTCCTGTCCGAGGGCCTGGTTGCGAACCCGGGGGCGGATCGGGGTGTCACACCTCATATCGGTCCGGCCCGGTGGGGGGTGCGCGGATCCTCCCGGCCCGGACGGATCGGGGCGGATCAGGGCGTAGCGGCGGGTTCCGCGAGGACGGCGAAGCGGGCGCCCTGGTTGTCGTGGAGGACGGCGATGCGGCCGTGCGGGGTGTCGAAGGGCGGGGTGGCGACCCGGCCGCCGAGCCGGACGGTGGTCTCGCAGGCCTCGTCGCAGTCGTCGACGACGAAGTAGACGAGGATGTGGCCGGGCATCTCGGCGGGGAAGTCGTCGGTGATGACGGCCCGCCCGCCGAAGGCGCTGTCGTCGCCGGGGCGGGAGCCGGGGGGCGACCAGACGCGGTAGTCGAAGCCGGCCGACCTGCCCTCCTCGTCGGCGTCGGCCTGGCGGCCGAGGTAGCCGAAGACGGTGGCGTAGAAGGTGTCGACGGCGTCCGGCCGGCGGGTGTACACCTCCATCCAGCAGAAGGCGCCCGGTTCGTTCGTCTTCTCGAAGCCGTTGTCGTCGCCCGCCTGGCGGAGTCCGAAGACGGCGCCGCCGGGGTCGGCGGCGAGCGCGAGGACGCCGAACGGGCCGACGGGGTAGGGCTCCATGACCATCTGTCCGCCGGCGGCCTTGATCCGCTGGGCGAGGGTGCCCGCGTTCTCGGTGAAGAGGTAGACGGTCCAGGTGGTGGGCATGCGGCCGTCCCGCTTGGGGAGGAGCCCGGCGACCCGGCGCCCGTCGAGGAGGGCTTCGTCGCGATCGGGGTCGAAGGTCCAGCCGAAGAGCTCGCCGTAGAAGCGCTTGCCCGCTTCGAGATCGGGGAGCTGCGCGTCCACCCAGCACGGGGTGCCCTCAGTACGTGGCGCCATGGGTCCACGCTATGACGGTGTGGTCGGACCCGCACACCCCGATATGGGAACAAGTGGGCGATTTAGGGGCCTGGAACCCTTGGGGCGCTTGAGTTGTCCACCGAAGTTGTCCACAGGCTGTTCATAAGCCTATTCGGGTACGGGGCTCCCCCGGCCGATCCGATGACCCCCTCGCCCTGGCTTGAACCCGCCCCCGCACCCCGGGCCCCAGACCCTCCCCGACCTCCCGGAACGCCCCCGGAACCGGGCCGCACCCCATTTGCAGTCGGCCGAATCGCGCGCCGATCGCCCCTCGGTAAGCTGACGGCATGACAGGACAAGTACGCACCGTCGACGGCCGCGTGGCCGGACGACGCGGCCAGGCGACGCGGCAGAAGCTGCTCGACTGCCTCGGTGAGATGCTCAGCTCCTCGCCGTACCGGGACGTCAAGGTCATCGACGTGGCCCGGAAGGCGGGTACTTCACCCGCGACGTTCTATCAGTACTTCCCGGACGTCGAGGGTGCGGTCCTCGAGATCGCGGAGGAAATGGCCAAGGAGGGCGCCGGGTTGACCGAGCTGGTCTCCGGCCGCTCCTGGGTCGGCAAGGCCGGCTGGCAGACCTCCGAGGAACTCGTCGAAGGCTTCCTGGACTTCTGGCGCAAACACGACGCGATCCTCCGGGTCGTCGACCTCGGTGCCGCCGAGGGCGACAAGCGGTTCTACAAGATCCGCATGAAGATCCTGAACTCGGTCACCAACTCCCTCACGGACGCGGTGAAGGAGCTCCAGGCCAAGGGCAAGGTCGACAAGGACGTCAACCCTGCCGCCATGGCGGGCTCCCTGGTGGCGATGCTGGCCTCGGTCGCCGGCCACCAGAAGGGCTTCCAGACCTGGGGCGTCAAGCAGGCCGAACTCAAGCCGAACCTCGCCCTCTTGGTCCACCTGGGCATCACCGGCAAGAAGCCGACCAGATAGCCCCTACCCCCCTCCCTCCCCCTCCTTCACCCGTCCTGTCGTCGACGCCGACGGTGGTACCGCTCCGCCCCCACGGAGCGGAACCGCCGTCGGCGTCGCCGTTTCCGGGGCGACAGCCGGACCTCAGCGCCGGGTCAGCCGGAAGAGCCGGATCTCCCGCTCCACCCGCTGCTGGTACGTGGCGTACGGCGGCCAGAACACGAGGGCCGACTTCCAGGCCGCCGCCCGCGCCTCCCCCGCGAGGAGCTCCGCCCGTACGGGGATGTCCTCGCCCCGCCAGTTGACCTCGGCGTCCGGGTGGGCGAGGAGGTTCGCCGTCCAGGCGGGATGACCCGGGCGGCCGAAGTTGGAGCCGATGAGTAGCCAGCCGCCGTCCGGCTCCGGCATGCAGGCGAGCGGCGTCACCCGGGGCTGCCCGCTCTTCGCGCCCCGGGCGGTGAGGATCACCCCCGGCAGCATCCGGGCGCTGAGCAGCACCTTTCCCCTGGTCAGCCGGTGCACCGTCTTGTCCATCGCGGGGATGACGTGCGGGGCGATCCGGGCGAACGTCCTGGTCGAGGACACCTTCTGCATCAGTCTCACGCCGACGGGCATCTACGCCGCCACCTCTCCGAAGAGTCCGGTCCGTTCCGCCGCCCGGGCGCGCAGGCGCCGGGCGGGCCCGAAGAGCAGTTCGTCGGAGGCGGCCCGCTGGAAGAAGAGCCGTGCCTCCTGGTCCTCGGTGGAGTCGCCGCCGTGGAGCCGGGCGCTCTCGCCCGTCGTGGCGCGCAGTGCCTCCAGGGCCTGGGCGAGCGCGAGCGGCCCGCCCTCGGGTCCGGGCCCGGGCTCCCGGGCCGCGCAGTACGTCAGGGAGCGGGCGGCCTCGACCCGGACGTACAGGTCGGCGAGGGTGCCCTTGGCGGCCAGTGCCTGCGCCTGTGCCTGTGGCTGTCCGCGCGAGCCGAGGTGGGCGATCGCCCGGTCGAGCGCGGCGCCGGCCGCGCCCACCGCCTCGGCGGCGAGCATCACGGCGGCGGTGCGGCCGGTGGCGGCGAGCGCGCCGAGGACGTCGGCCGGTTCCTCGCCGAGGAGTTCGGCCTCGGCGTCCCGGAGTTCGACGCCGGCCTGGGGGCGGGTGGGGTCGAGGGCGGTCCGCCGGGTCCGTACGACCCCGGGGGTCCCGCCCTCCCGTTCCCTCACCAGGAAGAGAAGGGTGCGGCTGCGGGCGAAGCCGCCGGTGTGGGCGGCGACGAGCAGCAGGTCCGCGGTGTGTCCGTCGAGGACCTGGGCGGCCTCCCCGTACAGCCGCCAGCCCCCGTCCACCGCGCGCGCCTGGATCCCGCCGGCCCGGCCGCCGCCCGACCAGTGCTCCGCCGTGTTGTCGCCGGTCAGGCCGAGGGCGAGCGCGAGGGAGCCGCCCGGGACGGCGAGTGCGCAGGTCAGGCTCCCGTCGGCGATGCGCGGGAGGAGTTCGGCGCGCTGGGCGGGGGTGCCGAGGGCGGCGATGAGCGGGGCGGCGAGCACGGCGGTGGCGAGGAGCGGGGAGGGCGCGAGGGCGCGGCCGGTCTCCTCGCAGGCGAGGGCGAGTTCGGCGGACCCGCGGCCGGCGCCTCCGTACTCCGCGGGGAGAGCGAGCCCGGCGAGGCCGAGGGTGTCGGCCAGCCGGGCCCAGAGCCCCGTGTCGTACCCCTCGGGGCCGGCGGCGCGGCTCCCCCCTGGTCGGGCCCGTTCGGCGAGCAGGTCGCGCAGGGTGTGGCGGAACTTCTGCTGCTCCCCGGTGAGCGCGACTGCGAGCGCGACCTCGGGCGCGGTGGCGCGGGCGGCTGAGTCCGCTGCTGTGTCGGCGGCGTCCATGGAGCTCCCTCCGTATCTGACGGTGCGTCATGCTAGGGCGGTACGGTGCCGGTTGCCCAGAGAGACGCCGGTCCCGTTTCGACAAATCTGATGTACCGTCAGATTCATGCCCGCCACTCCACGCAGCCCCCGCCGCGTCGCCGTCGTCGGCGTCTCCCTCTCCGACAGCGGCCGCGTCGACGAGGCCACCCCGTACGCACTCCACGCCCAGGCCGCCCGGCGCGCCCTCGCGGACAGCGGCCTCGACCGCTCGCTGATCGACGGCGTCGCCTCGACGGGGCTCGGCACGCTCGCCCCGGTCGAGGTCGCCGAATACCTGGGCCTGCGCCCCCGCTGGGTGGACTCGACCGCCGTCGGCGGCGCCACCTGGGAGGTCATGGCCGCGCACGCCGCCGACGCGATAGCCGCCGGCCACGCGAACGCGGTGCTGCTGGTGTACGGCTCCACCGCCCGCGCCGACATCCGGGCCCGGCGCCGCACCGCGAACCTCTCCTTCGGCTCGCGCGGCCCTCTCCAGTTCGAAGTCCCGTACGGGCACACCCTGATCGCCAAGTACGCGATGGCCGCCCGCCGCCACATGCACGAGTACGGGACGACCCTGGAGCAGCTCGCCGAGGTCGCCGTGGAGGCGCGGGCGAACGCGGCGCTCAACCCCGAGGCGATGTTCCGCGACCCGATCACCGTCGACGAGGTCCTGGACGGGCCGATGATCGCGGACCCGTTCACCAAGCTGCACTGCTGCCTGCGCAGCGACGGCGGCTGCGCGGTGCTGCTCGTCGCCGAGGAGTACGTCAAGGACTGCCGGACGACCCCCGTCTGGATCCTCGGCACGGGCGAGCACGTCTCGCACACCACGATGTCGGAGTGGGAGGACTTCACGGTCTCCCCGGCGGCGGTCAGCGGCCGGCTCGCCTTCGAGCGGGCGGGGGTGACCCCGGCCGACGTCGACCTCGCCGAGATCTACGACGCCTTCACCTACATGACCCTGGTGACCCTGGAGGACCTGGGCTTCTGCGCGAAGGGCGAGGGGGGCGCGTTCTTCGGGGAGAAGGGCCGGCTGCCGGTGAACACGGACGGCGGCGGGCTCTCGGCCTGCCACCCCGGGATGCGGGGGCTGTTCCTGCTGGTGGAGGCGGTGCGGCAGCTGCGCGGGGAGGCGCCAGGACTCCAGGTGCGGCGGGCGGACGGCTCGCTCCCGCGGCTTGCGGTGGCCTCGGGGACGGGGGGCTGGTTCTGCTCCTCGGGGACGGTGGTGCTCGGCCGCGACTGACCCCGGCGCCCGACGTCGCCCCAAGAATCTATACAAGCGTCATAGACAGACGTGTAGGACATCCGTATAGTCATCGGTGCGGGCAGGGGAAGGCCCGCACCACCCGACAAGGAGTCCTGCGATGACGCACCAGGCCATGAACACCGCCGCCAAGACCGTCCTCATCTCCGGCGCCTCCATCGGCGGCCCCGCCCTCGCCCTCTGGCTGCACCGCTACGGCTTCGCCCCCACCGTCGTCGAGCGCGCCCCCGAGCTCCGCACCGGCGGCTACAAGGTCGACATCCGCGGCACCGCGATCGAGGTCTGCCGGCGGATGGGCGTCCTCGACGAGATCCGCGCCAAGTCCACGGACATGCGCGGCGGTTCGTACGTGGACGACGCCGGCCGCACCATCGGCGAGCTGCCCGCCGACATCTTCGGCGGACGCGTCGAGGAGGACGACGAGATCATGCGCGGCGACCTCGCCCGCATCCTCTACGACCGGACCCGCGACGACGTCGAGTACCTCTTCGACGACTCGATCGCCGCACTCGAAGACGGCCCCGAAGACACGGACGGGGTCACCGTGACCTTCGAGAGCGGCACCGTCCGCCGCTTCGACCTCGTCGTCGGCGCCGACGGACTGCACTCGAACACCCGGCGCCTGGTCTTCGGCGAGGAGGAGCGGTTCAAGCGCCACCTCGGCGCGTACATCTCCATCTTCACCGCCCCCAACCACCTGGGCCTGGACCGCTGGGAGACGTACCACGCCATCCCGGAGAAGCTGCTCTGCGTCTACAGCGCCTCGGGCGAGACGGACGCGAAGAACCTCTTCATCTTCTCCGCACCCGAGGACGTCCCCTACGACCTCCGGGACGTCACCGACCAGAAGCGGCTGCTCGCCGACACCTTCGCGGGGGACGGCTGGGAGGTCCCCCGGCTCCTGGGGCACGCGGCCGACGCCGACGACTTCTACCTCGACTCCATGGCCCTCGTCGAGATGGACCGCTGGTCGCGGGGGCGCGTCGTCCTCCTCGGCGACGCCGCCCACTGCTCCTCCCCCGCCTCCGGCCAGGGCACCGGCCTCGCCCTCACCGGCGCGTACGTCCTGGCGGGCGAGCTGGCCCGGGCGGGCGGCGACCACACCGTGGCCTTCGCCCGCTACGAGGAGCGGATGCGGCCGGGCGTGGAGCAGAACCAGAAGATGGCCGAGGGCTTCGTCAAGGAGATGACCGTCGGCTCGAAGTGGAAGATCGCCCTGCGCATGCTCATGGTGCGGACGCTGCCGAAGACGCCCTGGAAGAACCTCATCGCGAAGAAGATCCGCGACGGGATCCAGGCGGCGGCGAACGCGGTCCCGATCGAGGACTACGCGGCGCCCGCCGCACCGACCGCCGCCTCGACCCCCACGCCGCCCGCCACTCCGGCCACCACTCCGGCCACCGGCGACGGCACCCCGAGCCCTACCGTGACCGCATGACCGACTTCCACCACGCCCTCCGCTCCCTCCGGGTCTGGGACACCGAGCTGCCCTCCTTCGACCCCGCGGGCGCCCCGCCCGAGCCCCTCGCCCTCTTCCACGACTGGTTCGCGGAGGCGGTCGCGGCCGGCCAGACCGAGCCGCACACCCTCTCCCTGGCCACCGTGGACGAGGACGGCAGGCCCGACGTCCGTACGGTGATGCTGCACGACGCCGACGAGCGCGGCTGGCACTTCGCCTCGCACGCCGGCAGCGCCAAGGGCCGCCAGCTCGCCGCCCGCCCCGAGGCCGCCCTCGGCTTCTACTGGCCGGTCCAGGGCCGCCAGGTCCGGATCCGGGGCCACGTCACCACCGGCACCGCCGAGGAGGCGTACGAGGACCTCCACGCCCGCACCACCGGTGCCCTCGCCTCGGCGCTCGTCGGCCGGCAGAGCGAGGTCCTGGACTCCCCCGAGGCCCTCGCCGAGGCGAGCGCGGCGGCCTGGCGCCGGGCCGAGGCCGAACCGGAGGCCCACGCCCCCACCTGGACCCTGTACGTGGTCGAACCGGCCGAGGTCGAGTTCTTCCAGGGCGACGCCCGGCGCCGCCACCTCCGCCTCCGCTACCGCCGCGACCCGGCGACCGGCACCGGCTGGGTCCGCGAGCTGCTCTGGCCGTGAAAGCGGCGCACCATGGAAGTGGAGGTGTGAGAACCATGGCGACGTACATGGACGTGCACCGCGACATGGTGGGCATCACGGCCGAGCAGCTCAAGGAAGCCCACGCGGCCGACCTCGCCGTCGAGAAGGACGAGGGCGTCCACTTCGAGAGGGCGTGGGCCGACCCGGAGTCCGGAACGGTCTACTGCCTGTCGCACGGCCCCTCGATGGAATCCGTCCAGCGGGTCCACGCCCGCACGGGCCACCCGGCCGACGAGATCCACGAGGTGTCCCTCACGGTGTGAGGAATCCCCGAAGGGCACCCCTCACGGGGTGCCCCCCGCCCCGTACATCTCGTCGATCTCGCGCGCGAAGTCCCGCAGCACGGCCCGCCGTTTGAGCTTCAGCGACGGGGTCATGTGGCCCGAGCGCTCCGAGAACTCGGTCGTCAGGAGCCGGAAGGCGCGGATCGACTCGGCCCGCGAGACCAGCCGGTTGGCGTCGTCGACGGCCCGCTGGACCGCCGCGAGCAGCTCCTCGTCCCGGGTCAGCTCGAAGAGCGCCAGATGGTCCTTGTGCCGCATCCGCCGCCAGTGCGTGAGGCCCTCGTGGTCGAGGGTGATCAGGGCCGTGACGTACGGGCGGTCGTCGCCGACGACCATGCACTGGGCGACCAGCGGGTGGGCGCGCAGCCAGTCCTCCAGCGGGGCCGGAGCCACGTTCTTGCCGGCCGAGGTGATGAGGATGTCCTTCTTGCGGCCGGTGATCCGCAGGTAGCCGTCGTCGTCGAGCGAGCCGAGGTCGCCGGTGGGGAACCAGCCGTCGTCGGTGTACGGCACGGCCGCCCCGCGCTGGGCGTCCCAGTACCCGGCGAAGACGTGGGCGCCCTTGAGCCAGACCTCCCCGTCGTCGGCGATCCGGACGGCGGTGCCCGGCAGGGGCCAGCCGACGGTGCCGGTGCGCGGCCGCCGCGGCGGGGTGACCGTCGAGGCGGCCGTGGTCTCCGTCAGGCCGTACCCCTCGAAGACCTCGACGCCCGCGCCGTTGAAGAACTCGGCGAGCGGGGCGCCGAGCGGGGATCCGCCGCAGATCACGTACTTCACGCGGCCGCCGAGCGCGGCCCGGATCCGCCGGTAGACGAGCGGGTCGTACAGCGCCCGCGCGGCCCGCAGGGGCACCGAGGGGGCCGAAGTCCCGCCGTACCGGCGGGCGATCTTCGCGGCGCGGTCGAAGGCGGCGGCCTTGCCTCCGCGTTCGGCGGTGGCGCGGGCGGTGTTGAAGACCTTCTCCAGGACGTACGGGATGGCGAGGAGGAAGGTGGGCCGGAAGGCGGCGAGGTCGGTGAGGAGTTCCTCGCCCTCGACGGAGGGGGCGTGGCCGACGCGGACCCGGGCCCGTACACAGCCGACGGAGACCATCCGGCCGAAGACGTGCGAGAGCGGAAGGAAGAGGAGGGTGGCGGCGGGCTCCTTGCTCTCCGCGAGGAAGACGGGGTGGAGGAGCCGGACGGCGTTGTCGACCTCGGCGAAGAAGTTGGCGTGGGTGAGGGCGCAGCCCTTGGGGCGGCCGGTGGTGCCGGAGGTGTAGACGAGGGTGGCGAGGGTCTCGGGGGTGAGGAGTCCGCGCCGGGCGGTGACGGCCTCGTCGGCGACCCGAGCACCCGCTCTGCGGAGCAGGTCGACGGCGCCGGTGTCGAGGGCCCAGAGGTGGGCGAGGCCGGGGAGCTGGCGCCGTTCGGCGGAGACGAGTCGGGCCTGCTCGGGGTCCTCGACGACGCAGGCGGCGGCGCCGGAGTCCTGGAGGATCCAGCGGGTCTGGAAGGCGGACGAGGTGGGGTAGACGGGGACGGTGACGAGTCCCGCGGCCCAGGCGGCGAAGTCGATCAGGGTCCACTCGTAGGTGGTGCGGGCCATGAGGGCGAGCCGGTCGCCGGGGCGCAGGCCGTGGGCGATGAGCCCTTTGGCGACGGCGTGGACGTCGGCGGCGAAGCGGGACGCGGTGACGTCGTACCACTCGCCCTGCGGGTTCTTGCGGGAGAAGAGCGGGGCTTCGGGGTCCTGACGGGCGTTGTCGTACGGCAGGTCGGCGAGGGAGCCGCGGCGCACCTGGGGCACGAGGGCGGGCATGGAGACCTCCCGTACCCGCCCGTCCACCAGGAACTTCTGCGGCTCGACCGGCTCGGTCCCGGATGCGGCGGTGACGACGGACACGTGCGGCTCCTCGGTCTTCGCGATGAACTGAGGTCGTGCGTCGGTACGTTGCGCTCCTGGGGACCGCCGGCGGTGGCCGTGCCAGGTGATGACTAGCCGGTAACCTTACTGCGGGGTAAGCCTCAAGGGGGAGACCAGCGCTCGCTTTTCATGAGGTTTCCGAGCCCCGCCCACGCGAAGTTCATCAGCGTCGCGGCGGCGTCCCTGGCCGTCGTCCCGGGCGTCGAACCGGCCCAGTCGGCCAGCGACTCGGCGGCCCCGACGAGCGCCTGCGCGAGGGCCTCCACCTCCCGCCCGGCGACGCCCCCGTGTGCCTCCCCGAGCAACCCCGCCACGAAGGCCGCGATCCCCTCCCGCATCCGCGCCGCCTCGCTCGCGAACGGCTCCCCCTGCGTCCACGACCGCCGGCTCAGCATCACCCAGGCGTCCGGGTGGTCCGCGACGTACGTGAAGAAGGCGAGCAGCCCCGCCCACAGCTGCTCGTCGGCGGGCCGGCTCCGGTCCTCGACACCGGCGGCCACGGCGGCGAGCAGCGCGCCCGCCTCCCGCCGGATGCAGGCGGTGAACAGCTCCTCCTTGGAGCCCAGATACAGATAGACCAGCGGCTTGGAGACCCCCGCGAGCTCGGCGATCTCGTCCATGGACGCCGTCTGGTACCCGTGCCGGGCGAAGCAGCACACGGCCGCGTCCATCATCTGCCGCTCCCGGACGGCCCGCGGCAACCGCCGCGCCTTCGCGCCGTCGGTCATGGCGCCCACCCCTGTTTCCAAGATCGATCGGCTGCCCCGCCAAAGCCTACGTGCCCCCTGCCCGGACGGGGGCAGGGGGCACGAAGGCGTTCAGGCAGGGCTGGTGGTACGTCAGGCGGCGGCGGTGACCGCGACCTTCTGGTCGGTCTCGCCGACCGCGACCAGCTCGTCGAGCGGGGACGAGGAGGCGTTCGCGTACGCGGTGTGGTCGAGGATCTTCTCGCGGGCGGCGACGATCACCGGGACGAGCGCCTGACCTGCGACGTTCGTGGCCGTCCTGATCATGTCCAGGATCGGGTCGATCGCCATGAGGAGGCCGACGCCCTCCAGCGGGAGGCCGAGGGTGGAGAGGGTCAGCGTCAGCATGACCGTCGCGCCGGTCAGACCGGCGGTGGCCGCCGAGCCGATGACCGAGACGAAGGCGATCAGCAGGTAGTCGCCGATGCCGAGCTGGACGTCGAAGATCTGCGCGATGAAGATCGCGGCGAGCGCCGGGTAGATCGCGGCGCAGCCGTCCATCTTGGTGGTGGCGCCGAACGGGACGGCGAAGGAGGCGTACTCCTTCGGGACGCCGAGGCGCTCGGTGACCTTCTGGGTGACCGGCATGGTGCCGACCGAGGAGCGGGAGACGAAGGCCAGCTGGATGGCCGGCCAGGCGCCCTTGTAGAACTGGAGCGGGTTGACCTTGGCGACCGTGGCGAGCAGCAGCGGGTAGACGCCGAAGAGGACCAGGGCGCAGCCGATGTAGACGTCGGCGGTGAAGGTCGCGTACTTGCCGATCAGGTCCCAGCCGTAGTCGGCGATGGCGAAGCCGATGAGGCCGACGGTGCCGAGCGGGGCGAGGCGGATGACCCACCACAGGGCCTTCTGGAGGAGCTCCAGGATCGACTCGGAGAGCGTGAGGATCGGCTTGGCGCGGTCGCCGAGCTTGAGGGCGGCGATGCCGGCGACGGCGGCCATGAAGACGATCTGGAGGACGTTCAGCTCGGTGAAGGGCGTGATGACGTCCGACGGGATGATGCCCGTGAGGAAGTCGATCCAGGAACCCTCGCGCTTCGGCAGCTTGCCGTCCTGCGGGGTGAGGCCGGTGCCGGCGCCCGGGTTGGTGATCAGGCCGATCGCGAGGCCGATGGCGACCGCGATCAGCGAGGTGATCATGAACCAGAGCAGCGTGCGGGTGGCGAGCCTGGCGGCGTTGTTCACCTTCCGCAGGTTGGTGATCGAGACCAGGATCGCGAAGAAGACGAGCGGCGCGACGGCCAGCTTCAGCAGCTGGACGAAGATGTCGCCGACCTGGCCGAGGGTCTCCTTCAGCCAGGAGACGTCCTGGCTGCGGGCGATCCAGCCGAGCAGTGCGCCGAGGACGAGACCGGCGATGATCTGGGCCCAGAAGGGGATCTTGGGTATGCGCGAGGAAGCCGGGGACTTCTGCTCGGGTGTGGTCGCGGACGCGGACACAGACACACTCCACAGGTGCGTATCGGGGAATACGGGACGGGGGTGCGGCACACACGCGTTTTCACGCGGGCCGCTGCATGATGCCGGGTCAGAGCTCGCGGCAACAGACCGCGGACATACAGCGGCACAGATCGACGTGCAGGCGCGCCACGAGCGGGATGCTCGCGGCATGAGAGAGGCGCACTGCTGTCGTCATGTCGAACACGTTAACACTTGAACTTTGAGATCCTCAAAGCCATTCTTTGAGACCTGGAGAGGCCTCCGCGCCTCCGAAACGCAGAACACCCCAGGCAGGAGCCTGGGAAGCTCCAGCTGGGGTGGGTGGGATCCGGGAGGATCCGGGTGGATCTGTGACGAAGCTTACGCAGCCCTTATACGGGCTAGAGCGCGTCTTCCTGGGACCGGTTCGAGGCCAGCCGGCCCTTGGCGCGGTCGACCTTCTCGACGATCTCGACGCTCATGTCGTCGCGCTGCTTGCGCAGGAGGACGAAGCTGAGGGGGGCGGAGATGACGATGGCGAGGGCGAGGACCCAGAGCAGGTTCGAGTCGCCCAGGCCGCGCGGCAGCACGCCGACGTAGACGAGACCCCACAGGGCGAAGAAGCACCCGGCGAAGATGCCGAGCCGCATCAGCGAGTAGCGGAGCATGTCAGTCAGTCCACTCTTCCGTTCCGAAAAGTTCCCATACGGGACGAGCGCCCCTCCAGTGAAGCACGGCGAGGGGCGCTCGCCGGGAGCGGGGGGTTGAGCCGCGAGAGGTAATAGATAGGCTTCGCCCATGACCCTTACTTTCGAGGTCGATCCGGCGGTCGACCGGACCCTGCGCGACGGCGTGCTCGCCCTCTGGGCGGACGTCTCGAACGCGGGCGGCGCCGTCGGCTTCGTCCCCCCTGTGACCCCCGAGGCGATCCGCCCCGCACTGCTCAAGCACCTCGTCGCCATGACCGAGGGCGGTACGCGCCTGCTCGTCGGCCGCGACGAGGACGGCGAGGTCGCCGCCACCGCGTTCTTCACCTTCAACACCCACCCGCTGATGACCCACTGGGTGTGGCTCTACACGGTGATGGTCCACCCCCGCCACCAGGGCAAGGGCTACGGCGCCGACCTCATGGCGGCCGTCGAGCACACTGCCCGTACCGCCGAGGGCTTCGAGGCGATCGACGCGATCCGCCTGACCTGCCGAGGCGGCACCGGAGTCGACGGCTTCTACGCCAAGTCCGGGTACAAGGAGGTCGGCCGCGTCCCCGACGCGATCCGGGTCGCCCCCGGCGACGACCGCGACGACATCATCATGCTGCTGCCCCTGTGAGAAAAGGGCCGGCGGGGTGTCGCCGCCGGCCCTTCTCCTGGTGCCTCACACGTCGTCAGAAGCGCATCGACTGCGGCGTTTCGCGGCGGCTCGCGTCCGGGCCGTCGTACTCGCGGATGATCTCGTAGCGGGTGTTCCGCTCGACCGGGCGGAAGCCCGCGTCCCTGATCAGTTCCAGCAGGTCCTCGCGGCCCAGCTTGTTCGGCGTGCCGTAGTTGTCGGCGTCGTGCGTGATCTTGTACTCGACGACCGAGCCGTCCATGTCGTCCGCGCCGTGCTGGAGCGCGAGCTGCGCGGTCTGGACACCGTGCATGACCCAGAAGACCTTGACGTGCGGCACGTTGTCGAAGAGGAGCCGGGAGACCGCGAAGGTCTTCAGGGCCTCCGCGCCGGTCGCCATCGTCGTGCGCGCCTGGAGCTTGTTGCGGACCTTGCCGTCCTGCATGTCGACGAAGTCGTGCTGGTAGCGCAGCGGGATGAAGACCTGGAAGCCGCCGGTCTCGTCCTGGAGCTCACGCAGCCGCAGCACGTGGTCGACGCGGTGGCGCGGCTCCTCGATGTGCCCGTACAGCATCGTCGAAGGCGTCTTGAGGCCCTTGGAGTGCGCCAGGCGGTGGATCCGGGACCAGTCCTCCCAGTGGGTGCGGTGGTCCACGATGTGCTGCCGGACCTCCCAGTCGAAGATCTCGGCGCCGCCGCCGGTCAGGGACTCCAGACCGGCCTCGATCAGCTCGTCGAGGATGTCGGAGGCCGACATCCCGGAGATCGTCTCGAAGTGGTGGATCTCCGTGGCGGTGAAGGCCTTGAGGGAGACGTTCGGCAGGGCCTTCTTGAGCTCGGAGAGCGAGCGCGGGTAGTACCGCCAGGGCAGGTTGGGGTGCAGCCCGTTGACGATGTGCAGCTCGGTGAGGTTGTCGTTCTCCATCGCCTTCGCGAGACGCACGGCCTCTTCGATGCGCATGGTGTACGCGTCCTTCTCGCCCGGCTTGCGCTGGAAGGAGCAGTACGCGCAGGAGGCGGTGCACACGTTCGTCATGTTGAGGTGACGGTTGACGTTGAAGTGCACCACGTCGCCGTTCTTGCGGGTCCGGACCTCGTGGGCCAGCCCGCCGAGCCAGGCGAGGTCATCGGACTCGTACAGGGCGATGCCGTCCTCGCGGCTCAGCCGCTCACCGTCCCGGACCTTCTGCTCAAGTTCGCGCTTGAGGCCTACATCTTTGATAGATGCGGTCATGAACGGCCGCCTCCCTCTCGTCTTCCACGTCTCCGAAATCAGGCTCCACCACCGTACTCTCAGCCCTCTTCGGGCAGGTCCCCGACCCGGTTCTCCCACTTGGTGGAGAGCACGATCGTCGTACGGGTGCGGGAGACGCCCTTCGTGCCGCTGAGGCGGCGGATCGTCTTCTCCAGGCCGTCGACGTCGCCGACGCGGACCTTGAGCATGTACGAGTCGTCACCGGCGATGAACCAGCAGTCCTCGATCTCGGCGAGGTCCTTCAGACGGCGCGCCACGTCCTCGTGGTCGGCGGCGTCCGAGAGGGAGATGCCGATGAGGGCGGTGACGCCGAGGCCGAGCGAGGCGGCGTCGACGGTGGCGCGGTAGCCCGTGATGACCCCGGCCGCCTCAAGACGGTTGATGCGGTCGGTGACGGAGGGGCCGGAGAGCCCGACGAGCCGGCCGAGCTCGGCGTACGAGGCACGACCGTTCTCGCGCAGAGCCTGGATGAGCTGCCTGTCCACGGCGTCCATAGGTATGAGGCCTTCCATTGTCCAGCGATACCGCGAGTTTAGGTATAGAATCTAAGGTACACAGGGAAGACGCCCTGTGAATCTTTCAGTTGATCAAAGACGATCTTTCAGGAGTGGTGTTCACCGTGTACACGATCGAGATGGCCTACGCCCGTATGCGCGAGCTGCAGGACCTGGCCAACCGCTCGCGTGCCCACCAGTCGACCTCCGCCTCGAAGCGCGCCGCGAAGAAGCGCGCCAAGAAGCGCTAATCAGCCTGGAGAGCCGCACCCAGCTCTCCCTCCCACCGGCGGTACAGCCGATGCGGCACACCTGCCGCGTCCAGCACCCGCCCGGCGACGAAGTCCACCAGATCCTGGATGTGCGTCGCCCCCGCGTAGAACGCCGGAGAGGCGGGCAGCACCACGGCGCCCGCCTCGTCCAGCGCCACCATGTGCTTGAGCGTCTGACCGTTCAGCGGGGTCTCCCGCACGGCGACCACCAGCGGCCGCCGCTCCTTCAGCGTCACGCTCGCGACCCGCTGCAGCAGGTCCTTCGAGAGCCCGAGTGCCACTCCCGCCACCGCGGCGGTCGAGGCCGGCACCACCAGCATCCCCTTCGCCGGGTACGAGCCCGAGGACGGCCCCGCGGCCAGATCCCCGGCCGCCCAGTACCGGACGTCGTCGAGAGCGTCCCCGACCTCGAACGTGCCGGGCTTCCCGTCGGCGCCCCGCGCCAGCCAGGTCCCCAGGTCCTCGCGCCAGTGCGCGTCCCGGAAGGAGATGCCCGTCTCGTCGAGGAGCGTGAGCCGCGAGGCCCTCGACACGACGAGGTCGACGCTCTCGCCCGCGGCGAGCAACCCCCTCAGTACGGCGGCCGCGTACGGCGTACCCGACGCGCCCGAAACCCCCACCACCCAGGGCCGACGACTCTTCATCTCCTGCGACTCCACGACAGTGAGCCTATCCGGCCGGGAAAAGCCAGGCCTGAGCACGGCACGCTCCCGGCCCCGACCCGGCCCCGGACCACCTCGGTCAGGCGTCCGGTCAGGCGTCCCGGAAGCGCAGCAGCCGCTTGGCCGTGGCCCTCATGAGGCGGTCCGCCTCGGTGAGGGGAAGGCGTTCGCGGCGGTAGCGGAGCGAGGGGCGGCCCTCGGCCCCGAACCCCTCCTTGAAGCGCGCGAGCGAGGACCCCGGACGGGAGTCGCCCATGATGTAGAACCCGCGGCCCTCGGCACACGCGTCCTCGATCGCGAGCCGCTGCAGGAGGAAGCTCGCCCGCACCGGATGGGCCAGTTCCTTGTCCATCGCGCCGCGCCAGTACTTCGCCCAGCCTCCGTACGACACCACCACCAGGCCGGCGGCCGGCTCCCCGTCCACGCGGGCCAGGTAGACGGCGCACGAGGCGCCGAACCGGTCGGCGACCGCCTCCAGGTACCGCCGCGGAAACGCCCGGGACCTGCGCAGGCGGGCGAGCGCCGGAGGCTCGTGCTGCTGCCGGGCCCACCGCTGCATGGACGTCTCGTACAGCCCGTAGAACTCCCCCACCAGCCGGCCCTCGCGGTCGATCTCCACCTCGACGGCCGACCGCTCCCCCCTGCGCGCGTCGCGCCTGGCCCGCTGGTGGAAGCGCTGGTCCCAGACGGTGCCGAAGCCCCCGCTCAGGTCCAGTACGTGCGTCGTGAGCCCCTCGGCGACGAAGTCGGGCGGTGCGGCGGACGGCCACACCGGGTCGGCGTCCGGCCCGAACCGCACGCCGACCCGCAGCGCCGGGCGCCGGGCCAGGTCGCGGAAGACGACCCGGGCCTCCTCCGCGTCGGGCGCGCCCGGGGACGCCATGGGCCCGCCGATCCCCCAGACGGACGGAAAGGACTCCTCGGCGGTCAGCCGCCCGGGCAGTCCGCGCCGCCGGACGAGGGGGACGAGGACCCGGCGGCCGCCCTCGAAGGCGTACAGCCGGCTGGCGTCCTCGTACGGTCCCGTGTCGCAGACGCAGTCGAGCCAGGACGGGGTCTGGGTGACCAGGGTGGCCCCGTCCTCCTCGGCCAGCCGCCACCAGACGTCGCGCGGGGCCGGGGACGTCACCCGCACAGGGCCCGCGGCGGTGGTCCGCGCGAGGACCTCCACCGTGCTCATCGCCGCGCCACCACCTCGGTGAGGACCGGCACCACGTTGCCGGCCACCCAGCGGCGACTGCGTCCGTAGCGCGCGGACTTGGCCGCGTTCCCCGCCACGTGCCACAGCCAGGTGAGCAGCGGCAGCAGGGCCTCGTCGGACTCCTGCCCCGGGGGCGGGACGTCGGAATGGGCGAGCAGGGCGCGGTCCTCGGGCAGCAGCCCGCCGCGGCGCACGGCGTCGGCCACGATGCGCCCCAGTTCCCGCCGCTCGCGCTGCCGCCGCAGCGTGAGGACGAAGAGGTACGAGTCGACGGCGCACGGCCCGTCGGGGCGCGCGTCCGCCCAGTCGATCACTCCGGACAGCGCCCCGCTCTCCTCGTCCACCAGGATGTTCCCGGGGTGGTAGTCGCCGTGGGTCCAGGCTGCGGTCAGGGTGCGTCCGGCCAGGCCGCCGTTGAGGCGCTCCCGCAGGGCCCGTACGGCGGCCGTGCCGCGGGCCCCGCCGCACCAGGGGACCTCCTGGGCCAGCACCGCCAGGCGGGCGTCCACCCAGTCGACGGTCCTGCGCTCGGCCCGCTCCGGGCGGCCGGTCGCGCGGTGCAGGGCCGCGACGGAGTCGAGCGCCGCGACGGCCAGGGGCCAGGCCCTGCCGGGTGCGCGCCGGAGCAGTACGTCTCCCTCGACACCCGGCAGGCAGCGCTCCGCCACGAGCAGCAGCCGGCCGTCGTACCGCAGCTCCTCGGCCGGCGGCAGCAGCCGTCGCCACTCCCCGACCCGGTCGTCCCCGGCCAGTTCCCGCAGGGCCGCGCAACCGTGGGTGAGGGATCCGGCCGCGCGGGCACTGCGCGGGTACTTGATGACGAGGGGATCCGTGGCGCGGTCGTCCAGGCGGAACACCAGCAGGTCGGAGACGGTCCGCTCCAGCCGGTGCAGATCGCGGTAGCGGACGTCCCGGCCGCGCAGCAGACCGGCGAGGCGGCGGGCCCGCACCAGGTCGAGCGGCCGCGTCAGGAGCGGGTTCGGATCGAGCGGAAGGAAGCCGCTCCATCCCGACCGTCCGGGGCCGGGCCGGTCCCCCGGCACGGTCCGGGGGAGCGCGGTGTCCACGGATCCTCCCGGCCATTCATCGAATGAATGCGGATATTTCACTCTAACCATGCCTTGACGACCTCCGCGCGCCGCTCGCCCTCACCTCCCGGCCGACACGGCGTGCGACGGTGCCGAGGAACCGGACGGCCTCGGCCACGGCCGGCAGCGGGTCCTCGCGGCTGAGCCAGGCCCGCTCGGTCTCCGGTCCCGGCAGCAGACCGGGCGGGAGCCGGTGCTCCTCGCGCAGCCACGCCGCCACGGACGGCAGGTCGAGCTGTCCGGCCACGAACACCCGCCCCTCGACCAGCGGACCCCGGGGCACGTCACGGCCCGTCAGGTCGAGATGCATGGCCCGTACGACGTCGACGCCGTCGACGTTCTCGAACAGCCGGAACTGGGCGCCGGTCCGCGGATTGAAGTCCACCAGCTTGTAGCGCTCGTCGCGGCGGTCGTAGCGCCAGTCGAGGTCCGCCGCGCCGCTGTAGCCGATCCGGCGGCACAGGTCCGCGGCCAGCTTCACGAGGGTGGGGTTGCCCAGCGCCACGGCCCGGGTCGTCACCCCGGCGTACGGCGGCCAGGACCGCAGCTTCAGACCGGTGAACGCGACCCGGGGCTCGCCCCCGAATCCGCAGTACAGATGGGTGATCCAGTCCTCCGCCCACTCCCTCGGGATGTACTCCTGCACCAGGAGCGGGGGCAGGACGCCCGGCTCGAACCGGTCCAGGAGTCCGCGCTCGTCGCGGACCGCGGTGGTGCCGCCCACGGCCGGGTTGCGCAGCCTGGTCCACGCGTCGCGGTTCTTCAGCACGACGGGGTAGCCCAGCTCCCTGCCCGCGTCGACGAGTTCGTCGCGGGTGACGGGCACCCTGGTGCGCGGCGACGGGACCCCCAGCTCCTCGCAGAGCACGTGCAGGCTCGCCTTTCCGGCGAGGAGTCGCGGCAGGCCCGGAGGCACCCGGGGCAGCAGGAAGCACTCGGACAGGGCGTCGTAGTGCTCCGCTATCAGGATCGCGGCCTCGTCGTCGGTCGGCACGGGGACGCAGCGCGTACCGACGGACCGGCCGATGTCGAGCAGGGCCGCGACGAGCTCGTCCTGCCGCTCCAGGCCGGTCGTCGGCCGGACGAAGGCGCGGGACAGGTGGCGGGAGAGCGCGACCGGGGTGAGCCGGTCCTCGACGACGGCGTGGACGGTGACGCCCGCCCGGCCGAGGCTGCGCACCACGCCGAGCCCGCCGTGGTGCTGGGGGTACCCGCCGACCTTGGCGAGGAGCGCGGGCACCGCCGGATCGAGGGAGGGGTCGCCCGGCGCGCGCTGCCTCACGGCTCTCCCTTCGGCGGGTTTCCGGGGGCCCGACGTCCTCATCAGGCCCCACAGCAGGGGGCGTTCTAGAATTACCACCACTATGTCCCTTTTGCGACTTCCCGAAAGGTGCGGTCCCGCCGAACAGGTCATGGACGTTTCCTGATGAGCGGGCAGCCCGCCGCCGAGCAGTCCGCCGCCGAGCAGACCACCGCCCCGGCGGCGCGCACCCGGGCCGACGTCGTCCGCGTCCGGGCCGCACGGGTGGTCCTGCCCGTCTCGGTCGCCCTCTGGCTGCTGTCGCTGCGCTCGGTCCCGCTCGACAAGATGCGGGACCTCGGACTGCTCCAGGTGCTGCCCCCGCTCTTCTGGGTCGCGACGGCCCTGCTCACGCTGGGTTTCCTGCTGGCCCTGAGCGACCGCCGCACCCACAGCGCCTGGCTGGCCGGCTACGTCTTCGCGCTGATCGCCCTGATCCACGCCACGCCCACGCTGCTGTACCCGACCCTGCGCTACTCCTGGGCCTGGAAACACCTGGCGGTCATCGACGCGGTGAACCGGCACGGCGGCGACGTGCCGAACGCGGACAAGTTCTCCGTCTACAACGAGTGGCCGGGCTTCTTCGACCTCCACGCGATGTTCCTGCGGACCACCGGCCTGGATTCGGCCGTCGGGTACGCCTCCTGGACGCCCCCGGTCGCCAACGTCCTGCTGCTCGCCCCGCTGCTCCTGGTGTACCGGAGCGTGACCCGCGACCGGCGGCTCGTGTGGGGCGCGGTCTGGATCTTCTACAGCTGCTCCTGGGTGGGCCAGGACTACTTCGCGCCGCAGTCCTTCGCCTTCCTCCTCTTCCTGACCGTGATCGCCCTCCTGTACCGGCAGCTGCCGTCGTCGATGCTCCCCCGCCCTGATCCGGACCGCCGGGACGGCTGGCCGCCCGGGCTCCTCGTGGTGGTCGTGGTGATCGTGGCCGCGATCGTGGTCTCCCACCCGCTCACGCCGCTGATGCTGATCAGCGCCATGGCCATGCTGTCCTTCCCCCGCCGCAGCCGACGGCTTGCCCTGCCGGTGCTGATCGCCGCGGTCGTCCTCACCGCCGTCTGGGACGCGACCGTGGCCCGGTCGTACATCTCCGTCAACATCAGCGCCGTCATCCAGTCCCTCACCGAGCCCGACCAGAACGTCGCCTCCGGCCTTGCCGCGCTGGGCGACGCCGCTCCGGGACAGATCCTGCTGTCCTGGGTCGACCGCGGTCTGTCGGCCGCGGTCGCCCTCCTGGCTCTGGCCGGCATGCTGATCCGCCGGTGGACCTGGCGCACCGGCCTGCCCCTGCTGGCCGTGGCCCCGCTGCCGCTGCTCGCCGTCAACGCCTACGGCGGCGAGATGCTCTTCCGGGCCTACCTCTTCGCGCTGCCCGCCGCCGCGTTCCTGGTGGCGGCCCTCCTGCTGCCGACGAGCGACCGGCGGGGCGTCGCGCGCACGCTCGCCGTCTACCCCGTCCTCCTCGCCATGCTCGGCGGGCTGGTCTTCGGCTACTTCGGCAAGGAAGCCCTGAACCAGTACACGCTCAAGGAGGTCGCCGCCGCCCGCTACGTGATCGAGAACGCCCCACCGGGCTCGACGATCGTCTCGCTCACCGCCGACGTGCCCGACCTCGACCTGGACTACGAGAAACACCGCCGGGTCCAGCTGGCCTACCAGGACGAGGACGACCTGCGGCAGATGGTCGTCGACCCACTGGAAGGGGTGACCGGGTTCATCTACGGCGCCACCGAGGAGAAGCCCGCGTACGTCGTGCTCACCCGCGCCCAGGACATGAACCTCTACGTCACCGGGGCCCTGCCGGCCGACGTCTCGGAGCGGCTGCAGGCCGCGCTGGCCGGCGCGCCGGGCTTCACCCGCGTCTACGACAACGGCGACGCGATCGTCTACCGCTACGTGACACCGCCACCGGACTGAGGAGGCACCCGTGAACCTCCCGCCGATCCTCCCGCGCCTGGGACTCGCCGCCTCCGGGTGGCTCGCGCTGCTCGCCACGACGCTTCCCGACGCCGCCCCGGTGCGGGTGGCCGTCGTCACCGCGTTCCTGCTCGCCTGCCCGGGGCTCGCGGCCCTGCGCGTCCTGCGGCCGGCCGGCAGCCCGCTGTGGGGCAACCCGGCCGCGGCCCTGGAGACCGCCCTCGTCAGCCTCGTGCTCGGTCTCGCGACGGCGACCCTCGTGGCCGTCGCGCTCTTCCTCGGCGGTGTCTTCACCGCCACCCGGTCCCTCCTCGTCCTCGCCGTCCTGACCTCCGTCCTGGCCCTGCTGCCCGGCCGCTCCGGCGCGCGGAACCGGGACACGGAGGTGCACGCTGGTTGAAGAGCCCTTCCGCACCGAGGAAGCCCGCACGGGAGAGGAGGCGCGCAATGGCCCAGGACCCGCCCCCGATCCCGCCCCCGCACCCCGGCGCGCGCCGGCGGCTTCCCGTGGTGGTCGTCGGCGCCGGTCCGTTCGGACTCGCCACCGCCGCCTGGCTGACCGCGAACGGCGTGACCACCCGCGTGTTCGGCGATCCGATGGCGACCTGGCGGGCCCACATGCCCGACGGCATGTTCCTCAAGTCGGTCCCGGCGGCCTCCTCGATCTCCGCCCCCGAGAGCGGGCACCGGTTCGCGGACTTCCGTGCCGCGCGGGGACGGCCCCCGGTCGGCGACACCTATCCGATCCCGGTGGAGGAGTTCATCGCGTACGGCCACTGGTTCCAGGAGCGCCTGGTGCCGGAGGTGGAGCGTACGGCCGTGCGCGAGGTGCGGAGCGCCGACGGCGGGTTCGGCGTCTCCCTGGACACCGGCGAGGAGGTCACCGCGCGGGCCGTGGTGGTGGCGACCGGACTCGTCGCGTACGCCCACCGGCCCGCCGGACTGGCGCCGCTCTTCACGGCGGGCCTCGCGTCCCACTCCTGCGATCACCAGGACTTCGCCGCCTTCGAGGGCCGGCGCGTCGCCGTCGTCGGCGCGGGTCAGTCGGCCCTGGAGAGCGCCGCGCTGCTGCACGAGGCGGGCGCCCGGCCCGTCGTGATCGCCCGGACCCGGGCCCTGCTGTTCGGCGACCCTCCGCCGGCGGACCGGCCGGCCTCCCGGTCCCGGTCCACCCGGCTGCGCAAACCCGGCTCGGCGCTGGGCCCGGGCTGGTCGCTGTTCGCGGTCAGCCACGGCCCGGCCGCCTACCGCCGTCTGCCGCTCCCGGTACGCGCGCACTTCCTGCGCACCGTGCTCGGACCGTCCGGCGCCTGGTGGCTCCGGGACCGGGTGGACGGACGCTTCCCGGTGTGGTGCGACCGCGGCCTGGTCTCGGCCCGGCAGGAGGACGGCACGGACGGTGCCGTACGCCTGGAGCTGGAGGACCCGGCGGGACGGCGGGACGTCCTGCACACCGACCACGTCCTGGCGGCCACCGGCTACCGGGTGGACGTGGGACGGATCCCCGTCCTGGAACCGGCGCTGCGGACGTCGGTGGCCACCTCGTCCGGCGGCGCTCCGGTGCTTTCGGCGGGGTTCGAGTCCTCGGTCCCCGGCCTGTACTTCACCGGCCTGGCCGCGGCCCCCACCTTCGGCCCGCTCCTGCGGTTCGTCCACGGGACGACGTTCGCCGCCCACCGGGTCGCGGCCTCGGTCGCGGGCTCGGTCGCGGGCTCGGTCGCGGGCGGGACACGGTGACCGCGAAGGGCGCCCGCCGGTCCCTTCGGCGGGTGGCGCTGGCGCTGTCGTCCGCCCTGTTGATGACGGCCACCGCCTGCGCCGGAACGGCCGAGGCCCCGCGGGCGCCCACCACCGGGCCGCCGCCGTCCGGCTCCTGGCGGATCGTCCTGGACGAGGAGTTCGACGGAACGGAACTCGACAGCCGGACGTGGACCACCTGCTACGACTGGAACAAGGACGGCTGCACCAACAGCGGCAACGACGAAGAACAGTGGTACCTGCCGGAGCAGGTCTCGGTGCGGGACGGCGAACTGACCCTCACCGCCGAGCGGCGCGAGACGGAGGGCAGCGACGACCTGACCTACCCGTGGACCTCCGGCATGATCTCCACCGGCCGGGACGACTGGTACGGCGAGCCGCGGCGCACGTTCACGTACGGCTACTTCGAGGCGGCGATCAGGATCCCGCCCGAGGCGGGCATGTTCCCCGCGTTCTGGATGATGCCCGAGTCGAAGTTCACGCCGCCGGAGATCGACATCATGGAGTTCCTGGACACCACCGAGCAGGTCAGCATGTACGTGCACTGGCGCGGATCCGACGGCGACGAGGAACGGCAGCGCGGCACGTACGGCCCGGCCGACTTCCCGGACCGGTTCCACATGTTCGGTCTGCTGTGGGAGCCCGACGCGCTGGTCTGGTACGTCGACGGTGTCGAACGCCTCCGGGTGACGGACACGGAACGGATCCCGGACGTGCCCATGGAGGTGCTGATCAATCTGGCGGTCGGGGTGCCGAAGCCCCCGCCGGACACGGTCGACACGGCCCGGATGCGCGTGGACTGGGTACGGGTGTGGGAGCGGTGAGCCGGGGCGGGGCGCCTCCCGGCACGGTGAGGCGCCCCGCCCCGGGCTCCCTCAGGCGACCGCCTTGTACGGCATGTTCAGCCGTGCCCTCATCCGGCGGTAGGCCCGCCACCCCCTGGTCCTCGGCCCTTCGGGGAACGGCGCGACCGGCGCCGCGGCGCCCGTCGTCCACTGCCGGAACCGCTCCCGGTCCGTGTCGGCGCGCACCATCAGCCGGGCGATGCGCAGCGGATCGTCATCCGCCGAGCTGAACGCGTCGCGCACCGCCGTGGCCGACGTCCAGCCCGCCGCGCGCACCTGGTCGCGCACCGCGGGGCTGGAGTACCCGTGCGGATAGGCGAACGAGGTGACCGGGTGGCCGAGGACGTCCTCCAGCTCGCGTCCGCACCCCGCCACCTCGTCCCACGCCCGGTCGGCGGGCAGGGTGTCGAGCTGCGGATGCGTCCGCGTGTGGCCGCCGATCTCGATGCCGTACGCGTCGAGGACGACGAGCTGCCGCCAGCTCAGCATCCGGGACTCCGGCGGGAAGACGCCCTCCGTCGGCCCGCCGGCCCGGCCGCGCAGCGCGCCGGTGGTGACGTACAGGGTCGCTGGCAGGTCCCGCCGTGCGAGCAGGGGCAGCACGGTCGAGTGGAAGTCCGCGAAGCCGTCGTCGAAGGTGAGGACCGCGGCCCGGTCGGGGAGCGGCGGGCCGCCGCGCTGCGCGGCCACCAGCCGGTGCAGCGGCACGATCCGCAGACCGCTGTCGGCGATCGTCTCCAGCTGCTCGGCGAAGGCGCGCGGGCCGACCGTGAACGGCGCGATCCAGGGCGCCGGGTCGGACGCCACCGAGTGGTAGAGGAAGACGGGTACGGCGGTCATGGCAGCCCACCGCCGGCTTCCCCCACCCGTCCCAGGGCCGGTACGGCGGCCGGCCCTGGTGGCGGGTCCGGCACCGGGTCCGGCTCCGCATGCCGGACCCGGCCCGCTACGTAGCCCGCGACGGTCACCCCGACGCCTCCCGCGAGCGCCGAGGCCGTGCGCAGACCCCCGGGGCGGCCGGGCCGCAGCGCCCGGACGAACGCCCTCGGGACGGTCGACCGCAGATAGGCCCGCTCACTGGACAGGGCCGCGCGTGTGCCGCCGAGCCGGGCGACGCGCGCCTTGGACAGGCCCTCCGCGTAGCACCGGGCGACGAAGTAGGCCCAGGTGGCGCGGGCCGCGGGCACGCGGTGGCGGACCGCGGCGGCGGGTTCGTGGAGCAGGACCGCGGCCGGGCGACGGGCCGCGATGCGCAGGCAGAGCTCGGTCTCCTCACAGCCGAGGGGGCGGGTCCCCACGCGGCCCAGATCCGTCCGGAAGCCACCGGCGGCGACCAGCTCGGACCGACGGAAGGACATGTTGGCGCCGATGAAGTTCCGTACGGGGGAAGGCTGTTCGGGCAGTCCGTGATACGAGCAGCCGACCACCCAGTCGAACTCGCGCGGGAACCAGACAGGCCGCCGGGTGACCCACCATGGCCGGACCAGACCGCCGACGCCCGCGACGGCGCGGTCGGCATAGCGGGCGAGGAGCCGCGCGGACCAGTCCGGATCGGCGGCCGCGTCGTCGTCGAGGAAGGCCACGACCTCGCAACGGGCGGCGGCCACACCGGTGTTGCGTCCGCCGGACAGGCCCTGCCGCTCGGCGTTGGCGAGCACCCGCACGCCGGGGAAGGCGACGGCGGCCCGCTCGTACAGTTCGCGGCAGTGGTCGACGACCAGCACGGTCTCCTCCACGGGGCGCCGCTGGGCACGCAGCGACCCGATCGCCGCCCGCAGGTCGTCCCAGCGGTCGAGGGTGTAGGCGCAGACGACGACGGTCAGAGTCGGCAGGCTGCGGGTGTCGGTGTTCACGAGGACCTCCCGGTTCCGGTCGTGAGCCAGCGCTTCCGCCAGATCAGCAGCGGCGTGGCGAGCACGCACATGGTCACCAGCCAGGCGACGCCCGCGCCGGTGATCCCCATCGTGGGGAGCAGCAACTTGGTGAGCCCCAGGACCATCACGCACATCGCGATCTGGACCCCGACCGCCCACCGCAGGCGCCGCCGCGCCCGCCACACGTCGATGGCGAGGCTGACCACGATGTTCGGCAGGGCGGACAGGGCGAGGAGCCGCAGCAGGGTGGTGCCGTGCTCGGCGTACCCGGGGCCGAAGAACCAGAGGATCTGCGGCGCGAGCGCGGCGACGAAGACGATGCCGGCGCCGAGCAGCAGACCCGTGTGGCGCAGCATCCTCACCGTGTGCTCGACCAGCCGCTCCGGGTTGCTCACGGCCTCCACCACGAGGGAGCTGCCGAGGTTGCGGGCGACCAGGTAGAGCACGTAGCCGACGATCCAGGCGAGCGAGAAGTAGGCGCTCTGCTCGGCGCCCAGAGCGTTCAGGACCATCAGCGGGACCACGGTGTACGCCGCCATCCGGAACAGCGAGCCGAAGTAGTCGGCGGCGGCGTACCGCAGCGCCCGGTCCGGTCGCTTCGCCTGCGTCGACACCCGCACGTGTTCGGGTACGGCCCGCCGCAGCAGGACGAAGTTGGCGACGAGGAGGGAGACGGCGAGCGCCCCGACCCAGGAGAGGAGGATGCCGGAGAACAGCGCCAGTGCCGCACCCACGCCGAGCAGCCCGATCTTCACGCAGGCGAAGATCACGTTCTCGCCGACCACCCAGCCGGGCCGCCGCACCGCGGTCAGCGCGCCGTCCTGCATCACGAAGACGGCGTATCCGGCGGTGGCCGTGATGAAGCAGACGGCGGTCACCGGGGTCAGCAGGAAGTCGAGGCCGGGGGCGACCGAGGGAACGAGCAGCAGGAAGCAGAAGGCCGCCAGGGCGCTCATGACGGCGCTCACGGTGTAGCAGAGGAGGATCAGCCGGCGGGTGTGGTGGCCTGCGGAGGGCACGAACCGGACGAGGAAGTCGGAGAGGTTGAGCTGGCCGATGTTGGCCAGGAGCAGGGTCATGGAGAGCGCGGAGTAGCTGAGCCCCACCACCTCGTCGTCGTACCAGCGCGTGGCCAGGACCCAGAAGAGGGAGCCGAGCGCGGCGCTGACGAGGGAGCTGATCGCGAGGAGGTGGCCGTTGCGCAGCAGCGGGTCGCGGGGGAACACCGCGGTGACGCCGGACCGGACCACCGAACCGACCGAGCGGCGCGGCGCGTCGGGGGAAGGCCTGTCCTCCACGACCGCGACCGTGGTGCCGGCCGCCGGTGACGTCCGGGCGTGCCGTGTGGTGCGCGGCTCGGTCATCGGGGTCCGCCCCGTCTCCGCGGGCCGGGGTGCGCGAGGTCGTCGTGGCGGCCTTCGGTCCGCCGTAGCACCCGACGCTCGATCCGCCGGCTGCGCAGATAGCCGTACGGGCCGTAGAGCATGCCCCGCAGCTCCAGGCGGGTGAGCCTGGCCGGGGTGGCGCCGCTCCCGGAGTCCGATCCACCGTGTTCGTGGTGTCGGGTGAGCGCGTGCCGTACGCCGCCGGGCAGCCGTCGCAGCAGCGCGGGCAGCATGCGTGGTTCGTGGACGATCGCCCCGGCCAGATAGGCGCCGAAGCCCGCGCCGTAGCCGAACGCCTGCGCGTCGAGCGCTTCGGCGGTGCGCTTGTGCCGGTGCCAGACGATCGCGGCGGGCTCGTAGGCGAGGGAGCGGCCGCGGGCGAGGACCCGGAAGAAGGAGAGCAGGTCGTCACCGCCGTGCGCGGGGGTGCCGACGCCGGTGGCGGGGTCGAAGCCGCCGAGGTCGCGCAGCAGTTCCGTACGGAACGCCATGTTCGCGCCGGAGCCGAAGCGGCCCGCGGTGAACGGGAACAGCGGGTCCGCGGGCGGAGCGCGCAGCGACCAGACGCGGGGGGCGTACCCCTTCGCGAACGCTCCGTGCCGCTCCAGCGCGAGTTGCGCCTCGGTGTCCAGCTCGGCGGGGACGATGAGCCCGGTGACGCAGCCGGTGCGCGGGTCCGCCAGGAAGGGCGCGGCGAGCGCGGTCAGCCACTGCGGGTCGACGAGCGTGTCGTCGTCGGTGAAGGCGCTGATGCCGCCACGGGCCGCGCCGAGCCCGCGGTTGTGGGCGCGGGCGAGACCGGGCACGGGTTCGCGCAGGTAGCGGACCACGGGACGTGTGCCGCCGTCGTACTCCCGCCGGACCAGCTCCTCCGTGGTCGTGTCCGCCGGGGCGTTGTCCACCACGATCACCTCGAACCGCGGGTACGTCAGCGCGAGCAGCGAGTCCAGGCAGTCCCGGAGCATCCCGGCGCGGTTCCTCGTGGCGACGATCACGCTGATCGCGGGCGTCCTGACGGGCGCCTCGACGGGCGTCCGGTGGGGCTCGTGGGTTTCCGGGTCCTCATCGGTGACCGCGAACTCCCGGACCGCCGCGGCCGCGAGCGCCTGCCACAGCTCCTCGGGCCCGCCGCCGGACGCCTCGGCCATCCCCAGCGGACGGCCGTGGAACCGTACGAGTCCGAGCGCGCGGCCGGACGGCCTGGTCCGCACCCCGCCCCCGGGGAGCCGGAACGCCCCGGGCTCGGCGAGGTCGATGTCCACGACCGGCAGCGGCGCGGCGGACGCGAGCGCGCGTCCGCCGGTCACGACGCGCTCCGCTCCAGCGGAGCGGACGCCGGCTGGGCGGTCGCCTTCTGCCCGCCGGGGCGCTCGGACAGGAGCGTCTTCAGCACCCTGCGGCCGTCGGAGATCGCGTGCAGGTTGGACCGGCCGTTGCGGCGGGGCAGTTCGAGGCTGGGGACCTCGGCGATCCGCAGTCCGGAGCGCAGCGCGTGCACGATCATCTCGGCCTCGATCTCGAAACCGGTGGCGTGCAGGTCGAGTTGGTCGAGGAAGGTGCGCCGGAACGCGCAGAAGCCGTAGCAGAGGTCGGTCAGCGTGGCGTCGTAGAGCCGGTTCACGAGGGCCAGCAGGGCGTGGTTGCCGAGCTGCCGGAAGCGCGTGATGTCGAGGGAGCCGCCACCCTCGACGAAACGGGAGCCCTTGACGAAGTCGTAGCCGTTCTCGAGGAAGTGCACGAAGTGCGGGATCTCCGCGGGCGACATGCTGCCGTCGGCGTCCATCATCACCACGTAGTCGCCGCGCGCCGCGAGGAAGCCGGTGCGCAGCGCGTTCCCCTTGCCTTTCCCGCTCTGCTTCAGGCTGCGGACCGTCGGCAGGATCTGGGTCGCGATGCGGACCGTGGCGTCGTGGGAGTCGCCGTCGATCAGCAGGACCTCGCCGACGCAGTCCGGGATCTGTTCGAAGACCCAGGGGATGTTGCGCGCCTCGTTGAGGGCCGGGATCACCAGGCTCACCGCGAGCCGGGTCGGCGCCTTGTCCTCGGCGCGCCGCATGGGGTGCGGGGCCGGGTCGGTGGAGCGGCGGAGTGGGTGCTCTGTGGGCGGGAAGTCGGTGTTCTGCCGCAGAGTCGGGTGAGTGGTCATGATGTCTCCGGGATCGAATCGGTGCACGGTCGCGTCGTGCTGCGGAGGCCGTCCGCCGGAGTGAGGTGCCGGGTGACAGGTACGTCGACCCTCGAAATGCACCATACGTTTACGTCGTATATGTACACTTTATCCCTGGATGTCCTGCGGTCAAGGCGTGCACAGCGAAGGCGGACACATGGCGATCGAGAAGGACCCCTCGTCGGGCCGCCGCGCGCCGGGCCGCCGCGCCGGCGACCACGGGCGGTACGGCCGCCTGAGCCGCGAGCGCGTGCTCGCCACCGCCCTGGAGCTGGTCGACCGTGAGGGGCTGTCCGCGCTGAGCATGCGCCGGACCGGCGCGGAGCTCGGAGTGGAGGCCATGGCGCTGTACCGGTACGCCGCCGGGAAGGACGCGCTGCTCGACGGTCTGGTGGAGGCCCTCTACACCGAGCTGGAGGAACAGCTGGCCGCCTCCGACGAGTCACCCGGATGGCGGGACGAACTCCACCGGATCGCCGCCGCGACCTACCGGGTCGCCCTCGCGCATCCCCAGGTGGCCCCGCTCCTGGCCACGCGCATGCTGGCGGTCCCGCTCGCCCGCCGCCCGCTCCCCGTCCTCCGGGACCACGAGCGGATCCTGGTCCTCCTGAACCGGGCGGGCCTGGACGAGGACGCCACCGTCATGGCCTTCCGGGCCGTCACCGGCTGGGTCCTCGGCTACATCCTCGGAGACCTGCGGGCCATGGTCGACAACCCCGACGAGCCCGATCCCGCCTTCCGCCTCGGCCTGCACCGCATGCCGGCCCGCGAGCTCCCCTCCTTGCGCGGCGCCGCCCCGACACTCGCCCGGCGCGGCGCCCCGGAGGGCCTGGCCATCGGCCTCGACGCCCTCCTGGACCGCTTCGCCCCCGAAGCCTGAAGGCTCAGACAGACAACCCGCGCACCAGCAGATCGAGCAGCGCGCACACGAACAGGCTGATCCCGATGAAGCCGTTCGTCGTGAAGAACGCCCGGTTGAGCCGGGACAGGTCGTTCGGCTTCACGATCGAGTGCTCGTAGCAGAAGGCCGCCGCCACGATGACGAGGCCGACCCAGAAGAACATCCCCGCGTCCGTGGCCACCGCGTACCAGACGAGCAGCCCCGTCGTCACGACCGCCGAGGCGCGCGCGCCCCACAGGGCCGCCGGAACGCCGAAGCGCGCCGGGACGGACATGACACCCTCGGCGCGGTCCGCCTGGACGTCCTGACAGGCGAAGATCAGGTCGAAGCCGCCGATCCAGATGCCGACCGCGAGGCCGAGGATCACCGCGTCCCAGGACCACTCGCCGGTGACCGCGAGCCAGGCGCCGATCGGCCCTATGGCCTGGGCGAGCCCGAGGATGACGTGCGGGAAGTTCGTGAACCGCTTGCCGTACGGGTAGACGACCATCGGGATGACGGCGAGCGGCGCGAGCGCCAGACAGAGCGGGTTGAGGAGCGCCGCGGCCCCGAGGAACACCACGACCGCGATGCCGGCCCCGGTCCACGCCGACCGCACGGACACCGCCCCGGTCACCAGCTCGCGCCCCGCCGTCCGCGGATTGCGGGCGTCGATCTCGCGGTCGATGATCCGGTTGCAGGCCATGGCGAAGGTCCGCAGGCCCACCATGCAGACGGTGACGAGGAAGAGCGTCCACCAGTGGATGTTCTTGTCCACCTGGTACATCGCGGTGAGCGCGGCGGTGTACGCGAAGGGCAGCGCGAAGACCGAGTGCTCGATCATCACGAGGCGCAGGAACGCCTTCGTACGTCCCGGATCGGCGCCCGGTACGGCGGCCGTGGTCACAGGCCGTACTCCTTCCAGCGGCGGTCCACGAGGGCCGCGGTCGCCGGGTCCGACTCCACCATGTCCGGCCAGCCGCCGTCCCGGGTGTAGCCCTCCTCGGGCAGCTTCTTGGTCGCGTCGATACCGGCCTTGCCGCCCCAGAACTGCTGGTACGAGGCGTGGTCCAGATGATCGACCGGCCCCTCCACCACCGTCAGGTCGCGGGCGTAGTCGGTGTTGCCGAGGGCCCGCCAGGACACCTCGTGCAGATCATGCACGTCGCAGTCCTTGTCGACCACGATGATCAGCTTGGTCAGCGACATCATGTGCGCGCCCCAGATGGCGTGCATGACCTTCTGCGCGTGCTTCGGGTACTTCTTGTCGATCGAGACGATCGCGCAGTTGTGGAAGCCGCCCGACTCCGGCAGGTGGTAGTCGACGATGTCCGGCACGATGATCTTGAGCAGGGGCAGGAAGAACCGCTCCGTGGCCCGGCCGAGCGGCCCGTCCTCGGTGGGAGGCCGGCCGACGACGATCGACTGGAGCAGCGGACGCTTCCGCATCGTCACGCAGTCGATCTTCAGTGCGGGGAACGGTTCCTGCGGCGTGTAGAAGCCGGTGTGGTCGCCGAAGGGCCCCTCCGGCAGGGTCTCACCGGGCTCCAGCCACCCTTCGATGACGACCTCGGCGTGCGCGGGCACCTGGAGCGGCACGGTCTTGCAGTCGACCATCTCGATCCGCTTGCCCTGCACGAAGCCGGCGAACAGGTACTCGTCGATGTCACCGGGCAGCGGGGCCGTCGACGCGTACGTCACGGCCGGCGGGCAGCCGAAGGCGATCGCGACGGGCAGCCGCTCGCCACGGGCCGCCGCCACCGCGTAGTGGTTGCGGCTGTCCTTGTGGATCTGCCAGTGCATGCCGATGGTGCGCTTGTCGTGCCGCTGGAGCCGGTAGAGCCCCAGGTTCCGCACGCCGGTCTCGGGGTGCTTGGTGTGCGTGAGCCCGAGATTGAAGAAGGAGCCGCCGTCCTTGGGCCAGGTGAAGAGCGCGGGGAGCGCGTCGAGATCGACGTCGTCCCCGGTGAGCACTACCTCCTGGACAGGCGCTTCTTTGACCTTCTTCGGCGGCACGTGGACCATCGAGCCGAGCTTGCCGAAGGCCTCGCGGACCCCGACGAAACCGTGCGGAAGCTCGGGCTTGAGCAGCCCGCCGATCTTCTCGCTGATCTCGCCGTACGACTTCAGGCCGAGGGCCTTGAGCAGCCGGCGGTCGGTCCCGAAGACGTTCATCGCGAGCGGCATCGAGGAGCCCTTGACGTTCTCGAAGAGAAGCGCCGGGCCTCCTGCCTTGTTCACTCGGTCGACGATCTCCCCGACCTCCAGGTACGGGTCGACTTCGGCCTTGATGCGCTTGAGGTCGCCATCGCGCTCAAGGGCCCTGAGCAGCGAGCGGAGATCGTCGTAAGCCATAAGGGCCAGTATCGGTCACCGGCTACCCTTGACCTGTCACCGGGGCCGCCGAAACGCGCCCCCGCCACCGCTTCCAGGGGGCTGTCCCACATGCTCAGGGCGCTGTTGTACATCCTGCCGCTGGCGCTGACGATCTACGCCTTCATCGACTGCCTGAACACCCCGGAGGAAGAGACCAAGCACCTGCCGAAGGTGGTCTGGGTCATCATCATCCTGCTGTTCTGGATCGTCGGGCCGATCGTCTGGTTCTTCGCGGGCAAGGTGCGGCGCCCGGCCGGGGCGCGGGGCAGGACGGGCGGCTGGGTCGCCCCCGACGACAACCCGGAGTTCCTGAAGTCCCTGAAGGACGAGAACACCCAGGGGTTCGAGGAGCGGGAGGCGGACCTCCGCCGCCGCGAGGAAGAACTGAGGAAGCGCGAGAGCGGCGAGGAGACCGAGAGCTGACGGAGAACCGCGAGAGCTGACGGAGAACCGATGGAACTGCGACTCCTCCTCACCTTCGAGAAGGTCGCCGACGTCCTCTCCTTCACCCGGGCGGCCGCCGACCTCGGCTATGCCCAGTCCAGCGTCACGGGCCAGATCCGTTCCCTGGAGTCGTCGCTCGACGTGGAGCTCTTCGAGCGGCTCGGCAGCCGCATCCGGCTCACGGAGGCCGGGGAGCGGCTCCTGCCGTACGCCCGCCGGATGACGGAGCTGGCCGAGGAGGCGAGGACGGCCGTCGCGACCGCCGCGGAACCCTCGGGGACGATCGCCGTCGGCACGATGGAGTCCCTGACCTCGTACCGCCTGCCGCCACTGCTGGAGTACTTCCACCACCGCTACCCGAAGGTACGGCTGACGCTGCGGCCCACCCTGGGCGACGAGACCCGGGCGGCGCTGCGCCAGGGCACGTACGACGTGGGCTTCCTGATGGAGCCGGGCACGGAGCACGAGGGCCTGGAGTCGGAGGTCCTCGCGCCGGAGCCGCTGGTCCTGGTCGCCGGCCCGGGCCATCCCCTGGCGGGCCGTACGGGTCTGACGAGCGCGGACCTGGCGGCGGCCCGCCTGGTGGGCACCGAACCGGGCTGCCCGTACCGCGACCTCTTCGAGGAGGAGCTGCGGGAGTGGGCGCCGCCCTTCATGGAGTTCGGCACGATCGAGGCGACGAAGCGGGGAGTGACGTCGGGCCTGGGCGTGGCCCTGCTCCCCCGGGTGGCGGTGGCGGAGGAACTGGCCTCCGGCACCCTGGTCGCCCTGGACTGGGAGGCCCCCTTCACCCTCTTCACACAGCTCGCGTGGCGGCGGGGGAAGAAGCTTCCGGCGCATGTCCGGCTGTTCGTGGAGCAGGCGCGGCGACTGGTGTCCGAGCAGACCCGGCCAGCGTGACCTTGAGGCTGGCGAGAACGATGAGCGGGACGCCGAGCGCCTGGACGAGGCCGATGTGGTGCCCGTACACGGCCCAGTCGACGCCCATGGCGACGGCGGGGTAGGTGAAGGCGAGGACGGCGATCTTGGCGGTCGGCAGCTTGGCGTAGGCGGCGTACATGAGGACGTACATCAGCCCGGTGTGCACGACCCCGAGCCCGACGAGCCACAGCCACCCGCCTCCGATCCCGCCGACGGCGCCGAAGTCGACGAAGGGCAGGAGCAGCGGCAGTCCCACAAGAACCTGGACGAGCGCGACGAGATGGGGCCGCACGCCGGTGATCCGCTTGGTGACGAAGGTGGCGAGGGCGTAGAGGACGGCGGCGGCGAGGGCGAAGCCGAGCCCCTTGAGGGAGGCGGTGTCCCCGGGCCTCACCCCGGAGACGAGCACGAGCCCCCCGAAGGCGAGCGCGAGCCACCCGAGCTTGGCACCGGATATCCGCTCCCGCATGAACACCGCCCCGAGCAGCACGAGGAAGAACGGCTGCGTGTGGTAGACGACGGTGGCGAGGGAGATCGAGGTGGCCTCGTAGGCCTCGAACAGGAAAACCCAGTTGAAGACGATGAACACCCCGCCGAGTGCGGCGAGCCCGAGCTTCTTGGCGGTGAACCCGTGCCCGGTGAAGAACCCCCGGGCGAGGCTGTACGCCCCGAGCGCGGCGGCGCCGAAGAGGCACCGGAAGAACACCACCTCGAAGGGCGAAGCCCCGGACTCGACGACGAAGACGCCGAGCGTGCCGGAGAGCACCATGGCGAGGGTGAGTTCGACGGTTCCCCTGGTCTCGTTTCTCATGACAGCGACGCTACGAGCGGGCCCGGGCCCCGGTCCACGAGCCAGTGCCCCGTCCTCCCGATGGGCCCGATCGGCGGGACCGATGAGGGGCCCATCGGCGGACGCGATGCTTCGCCCGCGCGACCGCTACGACTCCCTCTCCCCCTCCCTCGGAAGTGCCACCGCCGCCTTCCACAGGAGCAACTGCCCGTCGTCCACGGGCGTCATCTCACCCTGGAACATGAGCCAGTAACCGTCGTCGGCCTTCGCCTGGGTCGCGAACACGTACGTCTCGCCGTCCGCCAACCGCCGAGCGGGCCGCTCGTCCGACGCGAACGGGACGAACACCGTGCCCCGCACGTCCCCGCGCAGCGCCGAAACGACCTCCACCCGGTAGACGTCCGTAGCCCAGTACTCGTCCACGCGCGGCTCCACGGACTCCACGACGCGCCCGGTGAAGACGTTCTCGGCGTACGAGGCGGTGTCCACCACGCTGGTGGCGTCGTACCCCCGCAGGACACAGCCAGAAGACACCTGCCCCTCCAGATACTGATAGCCGGACCAGCCGCCCAACGCCAACGCCCCGGCGACCACCCCGCCCGCCACCAAGGCCGTCGCTTTCCTGCCCATGTGCATCTGTGACCATCCATCATGAACCTGACTCTCTGCAAAGGGAGTTGGCGCGGGATACGTTGTTCTCCCGAAGAGTCCGAAGGAGTCGGATGCCATGCCCGAGAACCGCGATCGACGTCCCGAGGCAACCCACCGTGGCATCCACGCCCTCGCGGGTTTCCTGCTCCTCGCCGCCGCGCTCTCCGCGTGCGGAGGAGCCGACGCGGAGAGCGCGAAGGCGGCTGCCCCCGCACCGGTGAAGGCCGCGAACGGCGACTCGCAGGTCACGGCGAACGAGAAGCCCTCCGCGAAGATCATCACCCGTGGTGCGGGCGACCCGACTCCCAGCCTCTACGCCCACCTCCCAGGGACTCTCGTCGTCACCGACGACAACTGCATCGCCGTGACCACCGCCCGGAGCGAGAAGCCGATTGCCGTTGTCTGGGGCCACGGCTGGTCGGTTCGCGAGGAGAGCGGCAAGGCCGCCGTGTACGACGCCGACGGCAAGCTCTTCGCCCGCGAAGGCGACAAGGTGGGGCTGGGCGGCGGAAGTTCCGACCGGTTCGACGGCAAGCCCTGTGCCACCGACACGGTATTCGCAGCCAACGACGCCCAGGCTGCCCCGTAGGGAGACCGAGGAGGCCCGCCGGCGCCCGCACGTCATGGACGGTCGCCGGCCCGGGGCGGAGGCGCCGGATGGCAGAGGCACCCGCACACGAGGTAGCGGACTCCCTGTACGCCGCTGTCGCGGGGGACCCCGTCCCGGCAACGGTCGTGGCGGCCGACGACGCAACGCGGTGACCGGAACTCCGGCTCCGGCGGGACCTTGAGCGCGCGGGTCAGCAGGGACACGGTCACGGCGTCGGCGATCTCCGGCGTCACCCACCAGCCGTCGCCCGCGCGGTCGCGGTGCGGACCGTCGTGGCCCACGCCGAGCACGCAGACCGAGCCGCCCCACACCGGCCGCACCGCCTCGGCGACGTCGAACACGGACCGCCGCGCCCCGCAGCGACTCATCGGGGGCTCCCGGCGTGGATGTTGCGCTGATCGACGTCCACCCCGACCGTCGCCAGCCACAGCGCCCGCCGCCGACGCCGTTGCACGGCCCGCGCCGAGTCCGCCGCCAAGTAGGGCCGCTCCAGGGGCGATCGGGCGCCATCGAGGAGCGCGGTCTGCTCGACGGCGTAGGGAGACCGCCGGGAGGGCGCGCGGTGCCGGGGCGCGGGGGCCGGCGTCACCCGGCGGGGGTGGGTCATCCGGCGGGGGCGGTGCCTGCCGGTGGCAGGCAGGGTCAGCATCAGCAGCCCGAGCAGTACGGGGATCAGCGCCCTGCCCAGTACGCGCGCGATAGGGTTCCGCACGTCATCAACTCCGTTGATAGTTGGTGGCCATGCCCCGGGGCCGTGCCAGCGGTTGCCGGGGTCTTACTTGCCCGAGGAATCTAGCGCTTCCTCACAGTCCTCTGTAGACAAGTGGAGAGAGATCCACCCAATCGTGTAGATGCACATCGCTCTACGCTGGACACATGAGCGATAACTCCACGCCGACCGGCCCCCTGGACCCGCAGAGCGCCACCCCGCTCTACATCCAGCTGGCCGAGCTCATCGGCAAGCAGATCGCCTCCGGCGCCCTCGCCCCCGACCGCCCCATCCCCTCCGAGAACCGCCTGGCCGAGGAGTACGGCGTAGCCCGGCTCACCGCCCGGCGTGCCACCCAGGAACTGCGCGATCGCGGGCTTGTGATCACCGTGCGCGGCAAGGGCTCCTACGTCACCCCCACCCCGGGCGACCCCAAGGCGTGACGCCGACGGTCCGGCGGGGAACAGGTCCCCCATGGACCAGGAACAGGCACAGCGCTGGCTCCGCACCGCCCTCGCCGAAGCCCGCGCCGGGCTCACCGAAGGCGGGATCCCGATCGGGGCCGCGCTCTACGGCGCCGACGGCACGCTCCTCGGGCGCGGGCACAACCGGCGCGTGCAGGACGGGGACCCCTCCCTGCACGCCGAGACCGCCGCGTTCCGCGCCGCCGGCCGGCAGCGCTCGTACCGGGGGACGACCATGGTCACGACCCTGTCGCCGTGCTGGTACTGCTCCGGCCTCGTCCGGCAGTTCGGGATCTCGCGGATCGTCGTCGGCGAGGCCGAGACGTTCCACGGCGGGCACGACTGGCTCGCCCGGCACGGCGTCGAGGTGATCGTCCTCGACGATCCCGAATGCGTGGCCCTCATGCGGGAGTTCATCGCCGCGCACCCCGCCCTCTGGCACGAGGACATCGGGGAAGAGCCCTAAGTGCGTGGTGGTCCCGGGTACCGCGGGTGGCGGGGGCTGGCCCCACCCTCCATCGGCCGGACAGCCGGATGGCCCGGTGGGTCCCGTGTCGGCGACGGTGGGGCGGTACCCGGCAAGTCGCTTACAGAGAAGGCAACATCGTGCGCATCGTCACAGCCACCGCCGTCGCCCTGGCCCTCGTCGGCGCAGCCGCGCCGGCTGCCACCGCCCACCAGCCGGCCACCGACGGAATCTGGCGCACAGACGGCTACGGCACTGTGCTGTCCATCCGGAACGGAACTCTCCAGGAGTACCAGACCACCGCCGTCAGCTGCATCGCGGGCGACACCGCGCGGCGGACCGGCCCCGGCGCCTACACCACGACCGAAGGAACCGTCCTCACCGTGCGCACCCGCGGGGACCGCGACCGCGCTTCCGTACGGCTGGACGGCGACGTCGGCGAACGGAATCTGCGCCGGATGACGGAACTGCCCGAGGCCTGCACGCGGTCCGCCCCCGGGGGACCGCTCGCCTCCTTCGACGTCTTCTGGCAGTCCTTCGAGGAGAACTACCCCTTCTTCGCCGCCAAGGGCATCGACTGGCACGCCGTACGCGACCGGTACCGGCCCACGGTCCACGAAGGGACGACCCCGGACGAACTCTTCGCCGTCTTCAGCAAGATGGTGGAGCCGCTCCACGACGCCCACGTCGCCGTCCTGGACGTCGACGGTGACGAAGACGGCTACCCCGACCGGCTCTTCGCACAGGCCCGCCCCGGCACCGTCATGCCCGGCGGGAAGCTCGACGCCAAGGTCAAGAGGTTCGTGGTGGAGCGCGACCTCAAGGACGCCCGGAACCTCCAGGACTTCGCCGCCGGGCGGATCATCTACGCCGACCTCCCCGGCGGCCAGGGCTACCTGCGGATCTCCGGATTCGGCGGCTACGCGGGCGACAAGGCCCCCTACACCGCCGAGCTGGCCGAGCTCGACAAGGCGCTGGACACGGTCCTCGACCAGGAGCGCACCCGGCACCTGAAGGGCCTGGTCATCGACCTGCGGATCAACGGCGGCGGCTCCGACGCCATGGGGCTCCACATCGCCGGGCGGCTGACCGACACCCCCTACCTCGCCTACTCCAAGCGGGCCCGCAACGACCCCGCGGACCCCACCCGGCACACGCGCCCTCAGCCCCTCTACGTCACGCCCGCCCACGGCCCGCGCTACACCGGACCGGTCGCCGTACTGACCGGAGGCTCCACCGTCAGCGCGGGAGAGACCTTCACCCAGGCCCTCATGGACCGGCCCGGCCGGACCGTGCGGATCGGGCAGCCCACGCAGGGCGTCTTCTCGGACGTCATGGTGCGCAAGCTCCCCAACGGCATGTCGGTCTGGCTGCCGAACGAGGAGCTGCTGACCCGGTCGGGCAGGACCTTCGACGGCGCGGGCATCCCGCCGCACCTCGCCGAACCGGTCTTCACCACGGAGGAGTTCGACCGGAACAAGGACTCGGCCTTCGACCGGGCCGTGAAGGTCCTGCGGGACTGAAGCGTGTGGCAGGTGCGTGTGGGCGATGTCGCGGGCGGGCAGCCGGGCCCGAAGGCCCTGCTGCTCGGCCGTACGACGCGTCAGACCACGGCGAGCCGGTCCACCACCAGCTCGGCTCTCTGCTCGGCGTACTCCGCCGGCAGTCGTCCCGCCCGGGTCAGGGTCGCCTGCCCGTGCAGGGCCGCCCAGAACACCTCGGTGAACAGTCCCGGGTGGACGCCTTCCCCGGCGACCTCTTCGAGAGTCTCCAGTAGCGCGGCGAAGGCGTCCTTCAGGGGCTCCGGGGTCTCCTCGTCCGCGAACGCCAGCCCGCCGTCGAGCCGGAACATGGCGTCGTAGACCGCCGGATTGCGCTCGGCGAAGTCGAGGTAGGCGCGGGCGAGGGCGGTGACCCGGGCGCGCGGGCCGTCCGCGGCGGAGGTCGCCGCCCGCAGTGCCGCGGCCATCTCGGCGGCGCCTTCGAGGGCGACGGCGCCGATGATCTCGCGCTTGCCGCGGAAATGGCTGTAGAGGACGGGCTGACTGTATTCGATGCGCTCGGCGAGCCGCCGGGTGGTGACCGCGTCCCAGCCCTGCTGCTCGGCGAGTTCGCGGGCCGTGGCCACGATGAGGCGCTCGCGGACCGCTCGTTCGCGCTCCTTGCGTTCCTGTACCGACATACTTCGACCCTAGCACCGCTAGACAATCAAGCGGCAGTAGTACTAGCGTTGCCTCATCACCTAGCAACACTAGATTCCAGGAGGGGTAGTCATGCTCAACGCACTGGAGATCGTCACCACCGTGATCGTCGGCGTGATGGTGGGGGTGGAGTTCGCCGTCGCCTTCGTCATCAACCCGATACTCAACGCCCTCCCGGAGGACAGTGGCCAACTCGGCAAGGCCCACGGGGGCCGGATGCTCGGCGCCGTGATGCCGGTCTGGTACATCGGCTCGCTCGTCCTCGTCGCGGTCTGGGCCATCGCCGGATGGGACCACCACGGCACCGGCCTCGTCGTCACCGCCGGCGCGCTGCTGATCGTCAGCGTGATCATGTCGATCCTGCTGCTCGTCCCGATCAACAACCGGAACAAGACGTGGACCCCCGAGAACCGGCCCGCGGACTGGAAGGAGCAGCTGCGCCGCTGGGAACGCTTCCACTATGTCCGCGTCGCCGTCATCATCGCCGCCTTCGCCCTGCTGGTCACCGCCCTCGTCTGATACCCGGCAACCTCGCAAAGGTTGTCGTGCCCCCAACACCCTGTCGATATCCTGAACTTGATGATGTGACGGGGCGCATCTCGTGGGGTAGCAGGGGGAAGCAGGGGGGTGGCCGGTGGACAGGGAGCTCTACGGACGCGAGGCGGTCCTGCACGACAGCGGTCTCGTCGCACGGCTCAGCGGGCTCACCCGGCACGGTGCCGCGCGGGTCGCGTACGAGCACGGCGACGATCCGCCGGTCACGGTGTTCACGGGCGGGCGCGGCATGGGGAAGACCTCCCTGCTCAAGGAGGTCCGCAACCGCTACAAGGGCTACACGCCGCTGGCCCTGCTCGACTGCGCGCACGTCGAGCCGCCCGCCGACCACGGCCCCGGCTGGAGCCAGGTCACCGGGGCGCTCACCGAGCTCGCCGTCCAGCTGTCGCCGAAGGTGCTCGCCGCGAAGCCCGTGCAGTTCCCGAGGCTCTCGCTCGGGCTCGTGGCCGTCGCCTCGCTCGGCTGGTCCCAGGAGGACGACGAGCGCGCCAGGAACGACCTCCTCCAGCTCGGGCCGCTGCTCGCGACCGTCGACGCGACGAAGGGCGCCACCGGGAACTGGGTCTCCAAGGTCCTCTCCAAACTGGCCGCCACCTTCGCCGAGGCCACCGTCCCGATGGCCGGACTGCTCGCCGAGGCGACCGTCGAGACCGTCCTCGAAGAGGTCTTCGGGCGGTTCCAGCGCGCCTCCGAGAACTGGTACGGCAGCTACCGCAACGCCGGCGGGCGGGGCAAGGCCGGTCTCCGGCAGCTCGCGATCGACTTCGAACAGGGCGGCCGACGCCGCCGCGAGGCCGAGGACTTCCTCGTCGGCGCCCTCACCGAGGACCTGCTCCACGCCTATACGGGGCTCCGGCGCGGCACCCGCATCGGCAGACCGCTCCTCCTCCTCGACAACGCCCACGAGGAGCTCGGCCGGCAGCTCGTCGAGCCGATCCTGCGCGCCCGCGCCGGCGGCCGCCGCGACCGGACCGTCGTCCTCGCCACCTCCCGGGTCCGCGAGCACGAGGGGCTGCGGCACGCCACCCGGACCCGGCTTCCGGAGACCTCGCACCGCGCGCCCTGTCCGCGCGGGACGAGCGTCGGCTCCGGCATCCTCGCCGTCGAGCTCACCCCCCTCTCCCCCGCCCAGACCCGCACCGCCTTCGACCACCACGACCCGGCCGGCCGCACACCCCCCGAACTCGCCCGCGCCGTCCACCGGTTGACCGGCGGCCGGCCGCTCGGCGTGGCCCTCCTCGGCCGGGCCGCCGGCGAGGCCCCGGCCGAGCTCCGGGCCGCCCTCACCCCGGGCGGGCTCCTCGACCTGACGGTGGAGCTGCGCGAGGACGCCCCGCCGGTGCCCGTCGCCCCCACCCTCCTCGCCGAGCTGCTCCCGGTGCGACGCCCCGGCCCGTACGCCGTGCTCGCCGCCACCCACGACGAGGCGTCCGCCCGCGTGCTCGCCCACGCCCGGCTCCAGGGCGAGTCCCTGGACGGGGACGTGGCACTGCGCGTCCGCGACCGGCTCCGCGCCGAGGACTGGCAGGAGGGCCCCCGCCACTTCGTCGCCGACCCCCTCCTGCGCGCCCTGCTCCTGCACCGGCTCCGCTTCGAGGACGACGACCACCCGCTGTACGCGTCCTGGCGCGCGGTCCACGAGACCCTGCTCCGGTACTACGGGCCCGAGCCCGGCCCGTACCGCCTCCACCACGACCTCGCGCTCGGCCGCACCGAGGAGGCCGTCACCCACCTGCGGGCCACCTTCCCCGAGCAGGACGTCCTCGGCTGGCTCGGACGGCTGAAGTTCGTCGCCGCCGCCCCGTACCCGCGCGAGCGGAACCGGTCGGGGCCCGACCCGCGCCGCGCGATCGCCCTGGGGCAGGCACCGACGGGCGACCTCCCGGCGGGACTCGACGCCGACCGCATCGAACTCCACCTTTCCGTACGGCGGTTGCTGCACGCCGTATGGCTGCTCACCGATCCGCTCGCACTGCCCGACGACGACGTGGCCGACCGGCTCGCGCACGAACTGCGCAGGCTCTCCGGCCGCCACCTGACGGGCAGCGGTTCGCTCTGGGACGCGGCCACCCACTGGCCGCGCGACATCCGCGCCTGGCGGGAGCTCTCGCTGCCGCCCGGCCGCGAGGACGGAGTCTGACGCCATGCCCGACCGTCCGACCGGTGGACTGACCGACCGGCTCCGCCGTCGCGTCCGCACACCCCGCCAGAAGCTCGTCGCCGCCCTGCTCGGGACCGTCCTCGTCGTCGGCCTCGGCGGATACGGGATCGCCCGGCTCACCACTCCGGAGGACCGTTCCTGCGCGGCGGGCGTCGAACGCCCCGAGGGCAGCTCCGAGTGCGTCGGCGTCAACGGCGACGGCCACGCCTTCGGCATCCCCGAACTCGCCGAGGTCGCCGAGGCCATCGGCCGCGAGAACGCCGCCCTCACGCCCGGCGAGTACGCGACCGTCGCCGTGCTCCTGCCGCTGACCTCCCCCGACGGAGGCATGCGGACCAAGGTGCTCCACGAGGTGCAGGGCGCGTACGCCTACCAGTACCGCGCCAACCACGAGTCCAACAGCCAGACCCCGAAGATCCGGCTCGTCCTCGCCAACACCGGCCGGGGCAACGCCCACTGGCCGTCGGTCACCCAGCAGCTCGCGACGATGACCGGCGCCCCCGACCGGCTGCGGGTCGTCTCCGGCATCGCCACCTCCTCGACCGAGATGCGCGAGGCGGTGACCGCCCTCACCGAGGACGGGATCGCCGTCGTCGGCACCACCATCACCGCCGACGACATCGCCAACGGCCCCGGCGCCGGGAACAACCGCTACCCCGGCCTCGCCCGCGTCTCCCCCACCAACAGCGACGAGGCCAAGGCCCTCGCCCACTTCGGCCGCGTCGACGCCGCCAAGGCGCTCCTCGTCCAGGACACCCGCAGCGGCGACCACTACACGGACACCCTCAAGGGCGCCTTCGCCGCCTCCCTCAAGGGCGCGCCCTACGAGCCGCAGCTCTTCACCTCGCCGCCCGACCCGACCGACGAGGGCACCACGGCCAACACCTTCCGCCAGATCACCCACCTGATCTGCGACACCCGCGCCGAGACCGTCTTCTTCGCGGGCCGCCACACCCAGCTCCGCCAGTTCATCAACGCACTGGGGTCGCGCGGCTGCACCGACCGCGCCTTCACGATCCTGACCGGCGACGAGGGCTCGTACCTGGGCGCCGACAAGAAGCTCGACCGGAACGCGCTCAAGAAGAAGCTGACCGTCCGCTACGCCGCGCTCGCCCACCCCGACGCGTGGAAGCCGGCGCCGGGACGGCCGGTCCCGGCGACGGGCGGTTCGGTGGTGGCGTACTCGACCTTCGAGACGGACATCGCCCGCGCCTCGAAGAAGCCGGTCCCGCTCGCGGACGGGCAGGCGATCGTCGCGTACGACGCGATGGCGACGGCGGTCCACGCGATCCGCCAGGCCACGCCGCGGGAGGCCCAGTACCCGGAGCTCGGCGACGTGGTCACGCAGTGGCCGCAGGTGAAGGGCTCGCTGCGGGTGCAGGGCGCGAGCGGCTGGATCTGCCTCGACAACTACGGCAACCCGTACAACAAGGCGGTCCCGATCGTGGAACTGGCCCTGGACGGCTCACAGCGCTTCGTCGCCATCGCCTGGCCGGAGAAGAACCCACCGAACACGTCCTGCCTGCCACCGAAGAGGAGCTAGGAGGTCACGGCACCCACTTCGGCCAGGGCGCCTCGTCGCGCTCGTACAGCACGCGCAGATCGGCCCAGCGCTCGGGCGACCACGCGGACCAGTCCGTCGGCCGCCCGTCCAGCGCGGCGGAGAGCCGCTCGAAGTGGTCGTGCCAGCCGGCCAGGCAGTCCAGCCGGTACTCCCGCGTCCCCCGGAACTCGTTGGTGAAACGCAGCACGGTCGACCCGCCGCTCCCGGACCCCGGCTCCAGATGGAACCGGATCCGGCCGTGCGGCGGATCGACCGTGTACTCGGCGACGTACTCGGGGTCCCAGGCGGTCACCCGCCCCGAGACCTCCGTCTCGCTGTTGAGCCAGCGGAGCGTGACCCGGCCGCCGAGCCGGGGCTCCAGCGGGTCCGCCGCGCACAGCCAGCCGGGCAGTCCCTCGGGGGTGGCGACGGCCTCCCAGACCTCCGCCTGCGGGTGCGGGAGCTCCATGACGTACCGCAGCAGGTGCGTGTCGCCGTCGTGGGTCTCGCACCTGCCCCGGGGTATCTCGCTCATACCTCCAGCGTGGCCCCGGGGTCCCCCACCCGCTACTCCAACACTCGGGCGAGGGCGGTGACGCCGGTTCCTACTCCACGCCCGCGTAGGAGTGCTTGCTGGTGACGAAGATGTTGACGCCGTAGTAGTTGAAGAGGAAGCAGCCGAACGCGATGAGCGCGATGTACGCGGCCTTCCGCCCCTTCCAGCCCGCCGTCGCGCGCGCGTGCAGGTACGCCGCGTAGCCGACCCACGTGATGAAGGACCAGACCTCCTTGGCGTCCCAGCCCCAGTAGCGGCCCCACGCGTCGCCGGCCCAGATCGCGCCCGCGATGATCGTGAACGTCCACAGCGGGAAGACGGCGGCGTTGACCCGGTACGAGAACTTGTCCAGGGACGCCGCCGAGGGCAGCCGCTCCAGGACGGACCGGGCGAAGGCGCTCGGCGTGCCGCCGCTCGCGAGCTTGTTCTCGTACGAGTCGCGGAAGAGGTACAGGGCGGTGGCGACGGCCGCGAGGTAGAAGACCGCGCCGCAGAAGATCGCGGTGGAGACGTGGATCCACAGCCAGTACGAGTCGAGCGCCGGCACCAGCTGGTCGCTGGGGGTCTTCAGCCAGGTGGTGGCCAGGCCCAGGTCGAGCAGGACCGTCGTGACCAGCGGCAGGCCGATCCACCGCACGTCCTTCTTGGCGAGGAGGAAGCCGAGGTACGTGCCGACCGCCACCGTGGAGAAGGTGGTGGAGAACTCGTACATGTTGCCCCAGGGGGCGCGCTGCACGGCGAGGGCCCGGCTGACCACGCCCGCCGCCTCGATGGCGAAGGCGAGGACGGTGAGGGAGACGGCGATCCGGCCGTAGAGGTCGCCCTTGACCGTGCCGCCGGCCGCGCCGGGGCCGTCCGGGACGTCCCGGGTGCCGGCCGCGGAGCGCGTGACGACCTTCGGCTTGTCGAGGACGGCGGTGGCGCCGGCCGCCCCCTTGACCTGGACGGTCACGGCGGCGGCAGCGGCCGAGGCCTGCTGCGTGAGGGCGGCGGCGGTCCGGCCGACCTTGCTGCGGCTGCCGAGGACCCACTCGGCGATGTGCGCGAAGAAGGCCAGGGTGTAGACGGCCATGGAGGAGTAGATGAGCAGGTCGCTCATCTTCGCCAGGCTCTCGTTGGTGGTGGCGGCGAGGATCACTTGTCGGCCTCTCCCGAAGGGGCAGGGTCTTCTGCGGGTTCTTCCGCGGGTTCCGGTACGGCCTCCGGATCGGCTTCCGGCGCTGGTGCGGCGGGCGGGGCGTCCGCGGTGAGCGTGACCGCGAGGTCGCCCAGCTCCTCCGGGAGCCTGGCCGACTCGCTCCGGCCGAGGCCGGCCATCTCGACGACGGTCACGCCGTCCTCACCCCGTACGGCCCGGACCCAGACCCGGCGCCGCTGGATGAAGAGCGAACCGGTCAGACCGGCGATCGCCGCGATCGCGCCCGCGAGGGCGAGGCCGTTGCCCGGCTGCTGCGAGATCTGGAAGCTGGCCCACTCCTTGACGTCCTTCTCGAAGGTGATCGAGCCGGCCCCGCCGGGGAGCGTCATCGTCATGCCGGGCAGGAGGCGCTGGGCGATCGGGTTGCCGGACGTGTCCGTGAACTGCTTCATCTTGGTCTTGTCGAGCTGGTACACGTTCTGCGGCAGACCGGAGTCCACGCCCAGGGAGCCGTGATAGCCGGTGAGCGCCATGGCCGGGTCGTCGAGCCCCGGGAACTGAGAGAACATCGTGCCCTGGCCGGCACCGGCGAAGGTCGGCACGAAGAAGGCCTGGAAGCCCAGCTGCTCCTTCTTGCCCTTGCCGTTCTTGTCGCGGTAACCGTCCATCACCTTGATCGCGCCGGTCGAGGTGATGTTGTTGTCGATCGGCAGGAGCGGCACGGCGCCGTGGAAGACGGTCTTGCCGCCGCCGTCCTTGACGGTGACGACAGGCGCGTAGCCGTGGGCGATCAGGTAGACCTTGGAGTCGCCGACCTTGAGCGGCTCGTTGACGCGGATGACCGCCTTCTTCTCCGCGCCGTCGGCCTCGGAGTACCGGACCTTCGCCTCGAAGGTGCGGGGGGTGCCGCGCTGCGGGCCGCTCTTCTCGTACGTGCCGTCGAAGGCGTCGAGCGTGAAGGTGAACGGCTCCAGCTCCTCCGTACCGAACTGCGAGCCGGACTTGAAGTCGTCGTACTGCGTGAGCGTGTTGGAGAAGCCGTCGCCCTCGACGATCAGCTTGCCGCCCTCGGACTTGAAGAGCTGGCCCCAGGCGAAGGCGACGAGGATCACGATCAGGGCGACGTGGAAGAGGAGGTTGCCCGCCTCGCGCAGAAAGCCCTTCTCGGCGGCGACCGCGTCACCGGCGGTGTGGGCGCGGAAGCGGCGGCCCTTGAGGACGGCGAGCGCGGCCTCGCGGACCTGCTCGGGCTCGGCCTCGGTGCGCCAGGTGGCGTACGCGGGGAGCCGGTCCAGGCGCTTGGGGGCGCCCGGCGGACGACTGCGGAGCTGGCCGACGAACTGCCAGGTGCGCGGCACGATGCAGCCGATGAGGGAGACGAACAGCAGGATGTAGATCGCGGAGAACCACACCGAGCCGTAGACGTCGAAGAGCTGCAGCTTCTCGTAGATCGGCGTGAGGGTGGGGTGCGCGGCCTGGAAGTCCTGCACCTTGATCTCGTCCGCGCTGGTCTGCGGGATGAGGGAGCCGGGGACGGCGCCGAGGGAGAGCAGGAACAGCAGGATCAGCGCGACCCGCATCGACGTCAGCTGCCGCCAGAACCAGCGGATCCAGCCGACGACCCCGAGGACGGGGCCGCCGACGGGGGCGTCGCCGCGGTCCTCGGTGGGGGCGGTGGAGAGCTGCGCGCCGGCCGCTTCGTCGGCCGCGCGCTCCGTCTCCACCGCGCCGGGCGTATCAGTCGTATCGGACTTGCTCATGGAACTCAGATCCCCACCGTGAAACCGCTGGACCAGCCCTGCATCGTGGCGACCATGCTGTCCCACGCGCCCGTGAGGAGCAGGACGCCGGTGACGATCATCATGCCGCCGCCGATCCGCATGACCCACGCATAGTGCTTCTTGACCCATCCGAACGCGCCGAGCGCCTTGCGGAAGGCGATGGCGGCGAGCACGAACGGTACGCCGAGGCCGAGGCAGTACGCGAAGGCGAGTATCGCGCCGCGCCCGGCGCTGGCCTGCTCCAGGGCGAGGGCGTTGACCGACGCGAGGGTCGGGCCGATGCACGGGGTCCAGCCGATGCCGAAGAGCGCGCCGAGCAGCGGGGCGCCGATCAGTCCGGCGGCGGGCTTCTTGTGGAAGCGGAACTCGCGCTGCGTGAACCAGGGCATCAGGCCGACGAAGAACACGCCCATGAGGATCATGAGCACGCCGAGGACCGTGGTGAGCGTCTCGCGGTACTCCTGGAGGGTCGACCCGAAGTAGCCGAAGAGGGCGCCGCCGGAGACGAACACGGCGGTGAAGCCGAGGACGAAGAGGACGGCCCCGGCGGTCATCCGGCCGCGGCGGCTCTCGGCGAGGTCGGCGCCGGTGACCCCGGTGACGTACGAGAGGTAGCCGGGGACGAGCGGGAGCACGCACGGCGAGAAGAAGGAGACCAGGCCGCCGAGGACCGCGAGGGGCAGGGCGAGCAGCAGGGCTCCGCTGGTGACCGTCTCGTTCACGGGCTCACTTCTCCTTGAGGAGAGGCTCGATCATCGACCGGAGCTTCTCCTCGTCGAGCGCCATGAGGGAACGGGCGGCGATCTTGCCCTCCTTGTCGAGCACGACGGTGGAGGGGATCCCCTGGAGGCTGAGGGTGCCCTTGGGGAAGCCGAAGAGGATCAGCTTGCCCTGCGGGTCGTAGAGGCTCGGGTAGGGCACCCCGTAGTCCTCTTCGAAGGCGATCGCGGGCTGCTTGTTGGGGTCGCGGGTGTTGAGGCCGACGAACTCGACGCCCTTGCCCTCCAGGTCCTTGGCGACCTTCGCGAAGTGGGGAGCCTCGGCGCGGCAGGGGGCGCACCAGGAGCCCCAGGCGTTGAGGACGACCACGTTGCCCTTGAGGTCGGCGACGTCGAGCTGCTTGCCGTCGAGGGTTTCGCCCGCGAGCTTCCCGGGGGTCGCCCGCTCGCCCTTGGCGGCGGTGGAGATACCGCCCGTGTTGGTCACGAAGTTGGTGTTGCCACCGCCGCCGGACTTGCCGTTGCTGTCGCCGCCGCAGGCCGAGAGCGTGAGGGCGGCGGACAGCACTCCGACGGCGAGCAGGGTGCGTCGAGGGGCACGACGGGCGCGACTGGCACGACTGCTAAGGCTCATGTGAAAAGTTTCGCATGGGCGTTTGGGGGATCTTGGGCACCCCCCTACGTGCCCGTAAAGCCCCTTGTCAAGATCGCCTAAGCCCGACTAGGCGGTTTTGAGATAGGCGTTCCACCCGCCCGTGGGCTTCTGCCCCACTTCGAGCGTGCGCAGCTTGGCGAGGATCTTCGGGTCCTGCACGTCGAGCCAGTCCACGAACTGCTTGAAGGAGACGAGCCGGACGTCCTTCTTTCCGGCCATTCCCTTGATCGCGTCCTCGACGGCGTCCATGTAGATGCCGCCGTTCCACTGCTCGAAGTGGTTGCCGACGTAGAAGGGCGCGCGGTTCGACTCGTACGCGCGCGTGAAGCCGCCGAGGAGGGCGTCGGTGGCCTGCTTGCGCCAGCCCGGGTAGCGGGAGGGCATGCCCTTCGTCGTGTTCTTCGACTGGTTGGCGAGCATGTTGTAGTCCATGGAGAGGACCTCGAAGGAGTGCCCGGGGAAGGGCACCGCCTGGAGCGGCAGGTCCCAGATGCCCTGGCGCTTGACGGGCCAGGTCTGGCGGCCGCCGGGCGAGCTGGCGTCGTAGCGCCAGCCGAGCCGCTTGGCGGTGGGGAGCAGGTTGTCCTGGCCGAGGAGGCAGGGGGTGCGGCCGCCGACGAGCTCCTTCGAGTAGTCGAAGGGGAGCGGGTCGAGGTCGGTCCAGCCGCTGTTGGTCTTCCACTCGGTGACGAACTTCATCGCCTGGTCGATCTCGCTCTGCCACTGGGCCGGGGTCCAGTTGCCGACGGAGCCGGAGCCGCCGCAGAAGTGCCCGTTGAAGTGGGTGCCGATCTCGTGGCCTTCGAGCCAGGCCTGCCGGACGTACTTCAGCGTGTCCTTGATGTGGTCGTCGGTGAGGTAGCCGATGTCGGAGGCGCCGACGCGGTTGTTCGGCGGGCGGTAGAGGTTCTTCTTCGACTCGGGGAGGAGGTAGATCCCGGAGAGGAAGAAGGTCATCGCCGCGTCGTGGTTCTTGGCGAGTTCGAGGAAGCGGGGGAAGAGGCCGTTGCCGACCTCGCCCGCGCCGTCCCAGGAGAAGATCACGAACTGCGGCGGGGTCTGGCCGGGTTCGAGGGGCACGGGGGTGTCGGGCTGGTGCGGCTGCTTGCCGGTGTCGGCGGTGGAACCGTCGCCGATGAGCTTGGCGTCGTCCTTGGTCGGAGCGGGTGTGGTCGGCTCCGCCGACGCGTCGCCCCCCTTGCCGGGTCCGGAACGTCCCGGCTTGTCCTCGTTGTTGCTGCCGCAGCCGGCGATTCCGATCGCCGCGGCCGCGCCAACGCCCGCCCCGAGGAGCCCCCTTCGACTGATTCCGTTGATCCCGCGCATGACATCCCCATTCGCGCTGACGTATGAACTAAACGTCATCCAAACCGACAATGAGTGAGATGCAGGGCGGAACACGGAGGTTCCGGAAATTCGCACATAAATTTCAGGGCGGTCGGATGGCATGTACACCACCTGACCGCCCTGACGATGGACCTCTTCGCGCCCCCTGTCCAGAGGGGCCGCGTCCGAAGACCCCTGGGACCAGGCCCGGAACCGGCTCGGGACCACGTCCGGAACCCGGCTCGGGACTACCCTCCGAGATCCCTGGGACCGCGCTCCGAGAACTCTGGGGACTACGCCCCGAAAGCCTTCGACTTCCCCTTCACCGGCTTCGCCCCGGCGAGGAGGTGCACCGGGACGAGATCCCGGGCCGGCTCGCTGTACCCGACCGAGACGATCTTGTCGCCGCGGTACGTGAACGAGGTCAGCGACGCCAGCGTGCACTGCCGCCGCCGCGGGTCGTGCCAGAGCCGCCGCTTCTCCACGAAGCTCCGGACGATCCAGATCGGCAGCTGATGGCTGACGCAGACCGCCTCGTGCCCGCGGGCCGCGTCCTTCGCCGCGTCCAGCGCGCCCATCATCCGCACGACCTGCTCGACGTACGGCTCGCCCCACGACGGCTGGAACGGGTTGGTCAGGTGCTTCCAGTTCCCCGGCTTGCGCAGGGCCCCGTCACCGACGCCGAAGGTCTTGCCCTCGAAGACGTTCGCCGCCTCGATCAGCCGCTCGTCGCTCGCCAGGTCCAGGCCGTGCGACTTGGCGACCGGCATCGCCGTCTCCTGCGCCCGCTCCAGCGGGGAGGCGACGACGTACGTGACGTCCCGGGCGGCCAGGTGCTCGGCGACCCGGTCCGCCATCTGCCGGCCCAGCTCGGAGAGGTGGTAGCCGGCGCGGCGGCCGTAGAGGACCCCGTCCGGGTTGTGGACCTCGCCGTGCCGCATCAGGTGGACGACGGTGATGTCGTCACTGGAGGGGCTCATGCCGTCGCCTCCGCGGCGGCACGGGCGGCGGCCGGCAGCGCGGCGGCGATCCGCTCGATCGCCCGCTCGTCGTGGGCGGCCGACACGAACCAGGACTCGAAGGCGGACGGCGGCAGGTAGACCCCGTCGGCCAGCATCGAGTGGAAGAAGGCGTTGAAGCGGAAGGCCTCCTGCTGCTTCGCCTCCTCGTAGTTCCGCACCTCGTCGGCCGTGAAGAACACCGAGAACATGTTGGAGGCGGTCTGCAGCCGGTGCGCGACACCCTCCTTCGCGAGGGCGCCGGTCACGAGCCCCTGGATCTCCTTCGACACCGCGTCCACCGTCGCGTACGCGGCCGCGTCGAGCAGCCGCAGCTGCGCGAGCCCGGCGGCGGTGGCGATCGGGTTACCGGAGAGCGTGCCCGCCTGGTAGACCGGCCCGGCCGGGGCCAGGTGCCCCATGACGTCGGCGCGGCCACCGAACGCGGCGGCCGGGAAGCCACCGCCCATGACCTTGCCGAAGGTCAGCAGGTCGGCCTTGACGCCGTCGACGCCGTACCAGCCGGCCCGCGACGTACGGAAACCGGTCATCACCTCGTCCGAGATGTACAGCGCGCCGTTCTCCCGGCACAGGTCCGCCAGGCCCTGGTTGAAGCCCTCCGCCGGCGGCACGACGCCCATGTTCCCGGGCGAGGCCTCGGTGATCACACAGGCGATCTCACCCGGGTGCGCGGCGAAGGCCGCCCGCACCGCTTCGAGGTCGTTGTACGGCAGCACGACGGTGTCCCCGGCCTGCGCACCGGTCACCCCGGGCGTGTCGGGCAGACCGAGGGTCGCGACCCCGGAACCGGCCGCGGCGAGCAGCGCGTCCACGTGACCGTGGTAGCAGCCCGCGAACTTGACGACCTTGGCGCGCCCGGTGAAGCCGCGGGCGAGCCGGATCGCGGACATCGTGGCCTCCGTACCGGAGGACACCAGCCGGACCTGCTCGACCGGCTCGACGCGCGCGACGATCTCCTCCGCGAGCGCGACCTCGCCCTCACCCGGCGTACCGAAGGACGTGCCGCGGGCCACGGCGGCCTGCACCGCGGCGGTGACCTCGGGGTGCGCATGGCCGAGAATCATCGGCCCCCACGAGCAGACCAGGTCGACGTACTCCCGACCGTCCGCGTCGGTGAGGTACGGACCGGTACCGGAGACCATGAACCGGGGCGTACCGCCCACGGCTCGGAAGGCACGCACCGGTGAGTTCACGCCGCCGGGCGTCACGAGGGACGCGCGGTCGAAAAGCGTCTGTGAGACTGGGGCTTCGTATGAATACGGCACTGTGATCCTGACCTGCGAGTACGGCCGCGATTACGGCTGCGAGTACGGCTTCGAGTACGGAGGAACGGTGTGGGCACCCGGGGATGACGCCGGGGCGGCTGTCGGCCGCGTCTGCGAAACTGGGGCGTCAGAGGGATGACTCACGGAATCCATGGTGTCAGAGGCCACGGCGTTCTTGCGGACAGGTGTTTCACCGTACGAACGCGGGGGAGGTCACTGACACGATGATCGGGTCGCGCGGCGGGGTCGTGTTGCCGAGAAAAAGCAGTCGGGTGGAGATATGCATCGCGGTGGCGGACCGGGTGAGGGGACGGACGACCTGGGTCCGGAGTCTGCCCGGCGGGGGAGGCACCGGCGCCGGCGGGCGGACGGGTCGACTCCAGGCGCGCCCGGCACTCCGGGAAGCCCCGGCGGCCAGGGCCCCGAGGCGGATCCCGGATCCGGAAGCGGAAGCGGCCGGTCGTTGGGAGTGACGTACAAGTACTTCGGCGCGCCCGACGGCGCCACTGCGGCCCGCGTCCCGATCTCGATGCGCCCGGAGGAGCTCGGCGGCGACGAGCTCGGCATGGGCGGCATGTTCACCAAGATCAAGCCGGAGACCATAGCGGCGATGGTCCTGACGGGCATCCAGGGCATGCCCCTGCACAAGGTGCCCCCGCTGGAGCTCGTCGTCCTCCACCCGGACTACGCGGTCGTGAAGCTCCCGATGACCGTGGTCGACCCGCTGCGCGGGATCGGCGAGGAGTCGGTCGGCGCCGCCGCCTTCATCTGGTCCACGGTCCCCGACCGCGGCGGCCCGCGCGACGCCTTCGACGTCTACCAGCTGCTCCACGAGTGGCAGGACTTCTCGGTCCGCCTCCACGAGGCCGGCCACCAGCCGTACTGCCTGGTCTGGCCGTAACCCCTGCTCGGAATGGGGAAGGCCGCCGGTGGCATGCCCACCGACGGCCTTCCCGTTCCGACGGGACCGTTCCTACGGGACCGTTCCTACGGGGTTGCCCTACGGGGCCGCTCTACAGGGCCGCCGTCAATAACGTCACCCCTGGCGGGTATCGCGACCGCCGAGCTCACGACTGGCGAGCTCACGACCGGCGAGCTCGCGGGCGGAGGCCAGGCGGTACGGCACGTCGATGACCACGACGTTCTTCATGAACAGCAGCCGGGTCTTGAGCCGCAGCGCGCTCTGGTTGTGCAGGGGCTGCTCCCACCAGTGCCCCACCACGTACTCGGGGATGACGACCGAGACGACCGAGTCGGGCGTCCGCTCGGACACCTCCCGGACGTGCCGCAGGATCGGCTGGACGAGCGAGCGGTAGGGGGAGCTCAGCACCCGCAGCGGTACGTCGATCCCGTGGGCCTCCCAGGTCGCGCGGAGCACCTCCGCCTCCGCCGGGTCCTCGGCGACGGTGACGGCCGTGAGGGAGGCGGGCCGCAGGGTCTTCGCGTACGACAGGGCGCGCAGGCTGGGCGCGTTGACCGAGGCCACGAGGACGAGGACGTGGTTCTCGGCGAGGGCGTGGGGCCGGTCGCCGGGGGCGACGGCGACCTCGGCGGCGACGGCGTCGTAGTGCCGCCGCACCCCCTTCATCCCGGCGAAGAGCACCGGCATCGCGATCACGACCAGCCAGGCGCCGTGCGTGAACTTGGTGAGCAGGACGATGACGAGGACGACCGCGGTCAGACAGGCGCCGAAGGCGTTGATCACGAGGCGCCTCAGGATCCCGCGACGGTCGGCTGCCCCGGCCGGCGTGGCGAGTTCTCGCCGCCAGTGCTTGACCATCCCGGCCTGGGAAAGGGTGAAGGAGACGAAGACGCCGATGATGTAGAGCTGGATCAGCCGGGTCAGCTGCGCGTCGAAGGCGACGATGAGGGCGATCGCGGCGAGCGCGAGGAGGACGATGCCGTTGGAGTGGACGAGCCGGTCCCCGCGGTGGAAGAGCTGGCGGGGCGCGTAGCGGTCACGGGCGAGCACCGAGGCGAGCATCGGGAAGCCGTTGAAGGCGGTGTTGGCCGCCAGGATCAGGACGCCCGCGGTGACGGCCTGGAGCGCGTAGAAGAGGACGTGCCAGTCGCCGAAGGTCGCCCGGCCGATCTGGGCGAGCGCCGTGGACATCGGGGTGCCGGGGGCGAGCCCGAGCTCGGTGGGGTCCTCGGCGACGTGGACCTCGTAGACCATGGCGAGCACGGTGATCCCGAAGAACATGGTCACCGAGAGCCCGCCCATGATCGCGAGCGTCATGGCCGCGTTGCGGCTCTTCGGCTTGGCGAAGGCCGGGACGCCGTTGCTGACGGCCTCGACCCCGGTCAGCGCCGTACAGCCGGAGGCGAAGGCGCGCAGGGCGAGGAAGACGAGCGCGATCCCCGAGTAGGCCGAGACCGCGTCGACGGGCAGGTCGGCGGACTCGGCGCGGATCGTCGAACCGGTCGCCATCCGGACGGCGGCCACGGCGAACATGACGTAGATGACGGCGATGAAGGCGTACGTGGGGATGGCGAACCACCGTCCCGACTCGCGCACCCCGCGCAGGTTCAGCCAGGCCAGCACCGCCACGAAGCCCACCGACATGGCCACGGCGTGCCCGTCGAGCGAGGGGACGGCCGAGGTGATCGCGGCGACCCCGGAGACGACGGAGACGGCGACGGTCATCACGTAGTCGATGAGCAGGGCGGAGGCGGCGGTGAGCGCGGCGGTCTGCCCCAGGTTCTCGGCGGAGACGACGTAGGCCCCGCCGCCGCCCGGGTAGGCGTAACAGGTCTGCCGGTAGGACGCGACGACGACCAGGAGCAGGATCACGATCCCGACCGCCGCGTACCAGGCCAGATGGAGCACGGCGAGGCCACCGAGGGCGAGGATCAGCAGGATCTCCTCGGTGGCGTAGGCGACCGAGGAGAGCGGGTCGCTGCAGAAGATCGGCAGGGCCACCCGCTTCGGCAGCAGGGTCTCACCGAGCCGTCCGCTGTCCAACGGACGTCCTACGAGCAGGCGTTTCGCCGCACTTCCAGCTCTCATAAGTGCTGAAGTTAGGACGAATGGTATGTAATGCGCGGAAGCCGCGCCCTGCGGAACCCCTCTACGAGGAAGGACGTCACGCGTGAGCGGAGTACGAAGCGGAGTACGGATGACCGGCGAACCCATGCAGATCGGCGAGGTCGCCGCACGGACGGAACTGTCCCTGCGCACCATCCGCCAGTACGAGGACAACGGCCTGGTGGTGCCCTCCGCGGCCTCGCCCGGCGGATTCCCCCTCTACACGGACGCGGACGTCTCCCGGCTGATGGTGATCCGCCGGATGAAGCCGCTCGGTTTCACCCTCGACGAGACCCGCGAACTGCTCACGGCCGTGGACCGGCTGACCGAGGACCGTCCGGGCACGGACACGGAGCTCGACCCGGAGGACCGCACCGCGCTCGTGACCCGCGTCCGCCGCTACGAGCAGGCGGCCGCGGAGCGGGTCACCGAACTGCGGACCCAGCTGGCCCGCGCGGAGGAGTTCGCCACGTCCCTCCGCAGCCGACTGTCCTCGACCCCGGCCTGACCCGGCGCCTGGCCGGCCTGACCCGGGGCCTGACCCGGCCTGACCCGGGGCCCTGACCCGGAAGCCTTACGCCACCAGGGCCTCCGCCAGCTCGCGGAAGAAGCGCGCGTAGGCGGCGGGGCTGGGCGGGGTCTCGGGGTTCCACGCGGCGAGGCGGGTGCCGGGCGGCGTCTCGTACGGCGGGACGGCGTGGAACCGGTTGTCGAAGAGGATCAGGTCGGGACGGAGCTCGGCGGCGCGGCCCCAGTCGGCGGTGAGCCAGTTGGCGCCGGGCCCCGGGCCGGGGTCGAGCAGCCGTACGCCGAGCGCCGCGAGCCGCGCCAGCTCGGGCCAGGCCTGCGGACGGGCCAGATGGACCTGGTCGGGGCCGGCCCCGGAGAGCGCGAGCACGGTCAGCCCGCTCCGCCCGGCGACGCCCCGGAGGACGGCCTCGGCCTCCTCCACGCCGCCCGTCAGGTCCGCCGGCGCCGCCGTGGACACCGCCGTCCCGGCCCGCAGGGAGGCGCTCAGCGCCCCGAACCGGTCGAGGATCGCCGGAAGGGTGAGCTCGTTGCCGACGGAGAGCGCGACGAGCGGCACTCCGAGCCGGTCGGCGACCGCCTCGTCCAGCGCGTACGGGCTCTTCCCGTCGTACGTGACGTCGACGATCAGATCCGGCCGCGACTCCCGCAGCAGCTCCTCGTCCAGGGCCCGGCCGGGACCGAGGTACGGGACCCCGGCCGCGTCGAGGCCGCCCGCCTTGGCCGGGTCGGACACCGGGCCGTCGTGCCCGGAGCCGTAGACGGCGACCGGCGTCACCCCCAGATCGAGCAGCGCCGCCCCGGCCCGTACGTACGCGACGACCCGCTCCGGCACACGGGCCGACACCGGCTCCGTACCCCTGTCGTCCGTGAATCCCCATGGCTGCGTTCCGGACATGCGGCTGCTCCCTCCCCGGCCGAGACTGCCTCCTGCGGCCACCTTGGAACGGTTCCCCGGCCCGCACAAGAGGGCCTGCGGCCACCCGCGGACACCCCCGCCGCCCGCCTCCCCACCCGGGACTTTGGTCCCGGCCCCCCTGCCGAAAGTCCCCCGGCGTGGTGTTAACTGAACAGGTCGGGAGGAAGCAGTACGAATCGCCAGCGCCTTCGTGCCCGCGCGCCACCTGCCGGGGCGCAGCGCGTACGGACGGCCCTCACGCCATGGAGTGAGCCATGCCCTTGCCCGGCCAGTTCTCCGACCCCCGTGTCCTCACGCTCTTCGGCCTGCTCGCCGTCTCGACGGCGGTGTGGCTGACGATGAGCCTCCGGTCCCGTGCCCGGGCGCGGCGCGACCGGGCGGCGGCCGGCCCGCTGGAGCGCGTCTGGCACCCGCAGGAGTCGGTGCAGCTGACACCCGCGGAGGAGCACGCCTTCGGCCAGGTCGTCTCCCGCCTCTCCTTCGGCGCCCCGGGCCGCCTGCGCTGAGCCGGGGCCGCGCGAGCGCGCGCGGCCTCAAGCGCCTCGGCCCCCTCCCGCCCGCTCCGGCCCGCTCCGGCCGCCTCGATTCCGCTTCGATCCCGCCTCAGACCGCCCAGGCGCGCGGGTCGCGTCCCGTCGCCGCGAGGAGCCGCTCGAACACCGTCGCCCCCTCGGGCAGGTCGACGCCCTCCCCGAAGACGTTCATCTTCCGGGCCATCGGCGCCATCCCCTCCACTTCCTCCACCAGCCCGGCCACCACGGCCGGATCCGGTGCGAAACCGCGCCCGGTGGCACGGGCGAGGTCCCACACGTGCACGGTCAGGTCGAGCAGGACCATCGACCCGACCGTCCGCGCGGGCAGCCCCATGGCCCCGACGATCCCCTCGTCCGCGCCGGGCGCCGACCAGGCGGCGACCAGCTTCCCGGTCTCCACCGAGAACCGCTCGCGCCAGCCGGCCTCCGCGAGCCGGTCCGGGGTCTCGGCGAAGTCGGCCGGCTCCTTGGCCGCGAGGGCCTGGAAGTTCACGACGACGGAGAAGAGGTGGTTCAGCAGGGCACGCACGTCGTACTCGGCGCAGGGCGTGGGCGCGCCGAGCGAGTCGTCGGTGGTGGCGCCGATCAGGGGGGCGGCGTGGGCGGCGGCGGTGCGGAGCAGGTCACCGATGCGGGGCGGGGCTTCGTACGTCATGCGTCGACGCTAGGGAGCCTGCCCGCCCCGGTCTTGAAAAAACGCGCCGCCGCCGACCCGCGCCCCTGAGAGAAGCCCTAGGGAAGACCCCCCGCACAACCGAAGGCACCGCCTAGCATCCGAGGCATGTCCGCCGCCTCAGCCCCACGCCGGGACACCCGGGGCATCGTCGACCCCGCCGAGCTGCTCACCCGCGTCCGTTTCCGCCGCCACACACCGGCGCCCGAGCTGCGGCCCTACCTGGAGCACTACTGGCTGATCGACTGGGAGCTGACGGAGCCGTACGCGACCCACGTCGTCCCGCACCCGTCCGTGAACGTCGTCTTCCAGCGGTACGGCCCGCTCGACAGCCCTCCGGAGGCGGCCGAGTCGTCCGCCGAGGTCTCCGGGATCGGGCTCGGCCTGTTCACGCAGAAGCTGACCGGCCTGGGCCGGGTCTGCGGGGTGCAGTTCCGGCCCGGCGGCTTCCGCCCGTTCGCGCCCGCGTGGCCGGTCTCGACCTGGACGGGCCGCCGGATTCCCCTCACCGAGGTGTTCCCGGCGAGCGAAGACACGGAAACGACCGGCGGCGCGGGTAGGGGCGACGGCGCGGATACGAGCGAAGGCTCCGGCCCGCTGTCCGCGGTCCTCTCCCCCGACGGCGACCACGCGCGCGTGGCGGCGCTCGACGCCTTCCTCCTCGCGCACGGCCCCGCACCCGACCCGGCCGCCGAGCAGGCCATGGAGCTCGTGGACCTGATCCGCACGGACCGCGGGCTGCGCAGGGTGTCCCGGCTGGCCGCCGCGTCCGGTCTGTCGGCCCGCTCGCTCCAGCGCCTCTTCGCCGCCTGCGTCGGCGTCGGGCCGAAGTGGGTCATCCTGCGCTACCGCATCCACGAGGCCCTGGAGCGCGCGGAGGCCGCCGGGACGGCGGGCGCCCCCGACTGGGCCCTGCTCGCGGCCGAGCTCGGCTACAGCGACCAGGCCCATCTCGTACGGGACTTCACGGCGACGATCGGGGTGCCGCCGACCGCGTACGCCCGGGCGGTGTCAGTGCCCTGACCTACGGTACGGACCATGGACGACGACACCTCTCCCGTACGGCTCGAAGCCTGGTCCGAAGAGGACGCGGGGCTGCTCCGCGCGCTCAACGCGCCGGAGCTGATGGAGCACCTCGGCGGCCCGGAGACGGAGGAGCAGCTCGCCGGCCGCCACCGGCGGTACGTGGCGCTGAGCAGCGACGACACGGGCGCGGGGCGGATGTTCCGGATCCGGCTGCTGCCGGAGGACGTGGTGGTGGGCAGCATCGGCTTCTGGGCGCAGACCTGGGACGGCGAGCCGGTGTACGAGACGGGGTGGACCGTCCTGCCGGGCTTCCAGGGCCGGGGCGTCGCGACGGCCGCCACGCGCGCGGTGGCGGCGGAAGCCCGGGCCGCGGGCCTCCGCCGGCACCTGCACGCCTTCCCGTCGGCGGACAACACCGCGTCGAACGCGGTGTGCCGGAAGGCGGGTTTCGAGCTGCGCGGGGAGCGCGCCTTCGCATACCCGCCGGGCCGCCCGATGCGGTGCAACGACTGGCGGCTCGACCTGGGCTTCGCTCCCGGCTAGGAGGCGTCTTCCTGCCCGGTGAGCAGCCGGGTGAAGTGGAAGGCGACGATGTCGAAGCGCTCGCGCAGGTAGAAGCGGTGGGCTCCGGTGCGGTGGGTGCCGGAGTCGAGGTTGAGCTCGTGGCAGCCGGCCGCGCGCGCGTGGCCCTCCAGGTGGGCGATGAGCGCGTGGCCGACGCCGGTGGAGCGGTCGGCGGCGGCGGTCACCAGGTCGTCGACGTAGAGCTTGCGCAGGGAGCTGGTGTTGTTGATGATCCGCCACCCGGCCGCGCCGACGCAGCGCCCGGCGGCGGCGTAGGCGGCGCTGAACCGCAGCCCCTGGGGATGTCCCGCCTCGTACACCTCGCGGAAGAGCTCCGGGGTGAGGTGGGGGCGCAGTTCGGAGAGGACCGGCAGGAGGTCGCTCTCCAGCCGGGGATCGCCCGGCTCGAGGTCGATGATCTTCATGCGGGGACGGTACCCCAAGGTTTTTCAGGGTTGACGGGCGAGGCAAGCCCACGGATATTTATCTGCGTAACGCAGACTCTTCGCAACGCAGCGAATAGCAGCCGGCAAACCGCACGGCCTCTCACCGAACCGAAGGGACACCCTCATGACCGTTCTCGTCACCGGCAGCCGCGGCCGCGTCGCCTCCACCCTGATCGGCCTGCTCGACGCCGCGGGAGTCAAGGTCACAGCCGCCTCCAAGAACCCCGCCGACCTCTCCCCACCCCCCGGGGTCGACACGGTGCGCTGCGATCTCACCGATCCGACCACCTTCGACGCCGCCCTGACCGGCGCCGACGCCGTGTTCCTGTACGCCGAGGCCGCACACGTCGGCACGTTCGCCGACCGGGCCCGGGCCGCGGGCGTCGAGCACGTCGTGCTCCTCTCCTCCAGCACCGTCCTCGCCCCGGACGCCGCGGGGAACGCGATCGCCGCCTCCCACCTGGCCGCGGAGCGCGCCCTGTCCGCCGCCGCGGACACCGGAGCCTTCGAGGCCACACACCTCCAGCCCGGCGCCTTCGCCTCCAACGCCCTGCAGTGGTCGCGGGCCCTCCGGAACGGACACGCACCGGCACTGCCCTATCCGCACGCGTACGGGGATCCCATCCATGAGCGCGACATCGCCGAGGCCGCCCTCGCGGTACTCACCGAGCCCCGGCTGCGCGGATCGTCCTACCTCCTGACGGGCCCCGAGTCGCTGGACTTCACCGAACAGCTCGCGATCCTCGCCGAGATCACGGGCCGGCCCGCCCCCCACACCGTGCCCACCCCCGAGGAATGGAAGGCGTCGGCCGCCGGCTTCATACCGGCCTCCTTCGCGGACGCCCTCCTCTCCTACTGGGCCGCGCACGACGGCCGGCCGACGCCGCTGACCCGCACCGTCGAGGAGCTGACGGGCCACCCCGCCCGCACCTTCGCCACCTGGGCCACCGACCACGCCGCCGCCTTCCGCCCCTGACCACCCCCTCCCCCCAGACGAATCCCCTGGCCCCCTCCCACCCCCCGATGCCATCCTGTCCCCGTGAACGGACCGGAGATCCACATCAGATTCGCCCCCGGCCTGCGGCTCTTCGTCTCGGCGGAGCGGCGCTCGGGACACACCCCCGTGACCACCGACGGCGCCTCCTCACTCGGGCACGTGGTGGAGTCGCTCGGCGTCCCGCTCACCGAAGCCGGGCGGCTCCTCGTCGACGGCCGGCCCGTGGACACGTCGCACGTCCCGGTCGCGGGCGAGACGGTCGAAGTGGAGGACGTCGCCCGCCCCCAGCCGGTGCCGGGCGCGCCCCTCCGGTTCCTGCTCGACGTGCACCTCGGCACACTGGCCCGCCGGCTGCGCCTGCTCGGCGTGGACGCGGCGTACGAGAGCGAGGACATCGGCGACCCCGCACTGGCCACACTCTCCGCCCGGGAACAGCGGGTCATGCTCACGCGCGACCGCGGCCTGCTGCGCCGCCGGGAGCTGTGGGCGGGCGCCTACGTGTACAGCGACCGGCCGGAGGACCAGCTCCGCGACGTCCTGGAGCGGTTCGCGCCGCCGCTGGCCCCCTGGACCCGCTGCACGGCGTGCAACGGCCGACTGTCCGACGCCGACAAGGACGCGGTCCGCGAGCGGCTGGAGCAGGGCACGGAGAAGACCTACGACGTCTTCGCGGAGTGCGTGGAGTGCGGCCGGGTGTACTGGCGCGGCGCCCACCACGCCCGCCTGGAGGCGATCGTCTCCGAAGCGGTCCGGGAGTTCGGCGGGGCGGCGGCCCGCTGAGGGGGCACGCCCCGGTCAGCCGAGCTCGCCGCCGCGCAGCCGCTCGATCTGCACGGCGCTGACCTCGACGGTGCGCCGCATATGGGCGATGAGCAGGGCGACCTCGGCATCGCTGTAGACGTCGAACATCGTGCCCCAGGTGCCGTTGAGCTTCCGCCACAGCGCGGCGAGCTCGGCCATCCGCCCGGGCACGAGCGCCACCAGGACCCGGCGCCGGTCCTCGGTGTCCCGCTCGCGCGTCACGTACCCGGCCCGCTCCAGCCGGTCGACGAGCCGGGTCGCGGAACCCGTGGTGAGCCCGGTCAGCTCGGCCACCCGCCCGGTGGTCACCGGCCGCTCCTCCAGACTGAGCAGGTTCAGGCACTGCACATCGGTCGGGTGGAGCCGCAGGTGATCGGCGACGGCCTGATTGAACAGGGCATAGGAGGCCATGTAGCGACGGGCCTCCCCGTACAGCTCGGTCATCAGCGCCTCGCGCCGGTCGGAACTCTTCTGCGGCATGCAGAAATTGTACGAACCAGACACCGGCTCCCGCCGACCCGCGCCTCAGAAGACGTACGGATCCCCGGTGGCGAGCACCAGAACCCGATGCCGGTCGTTCTCCGGATTCCCGTCGCCGGCCCCGTCCCGCCAGGCCGTGGTGATCTCCACCGTCAGCTCGTCCGGAAAGCCCGCGGTCCGCAGGTCGAGCGCCAGCTCGCCGACGGCCCCGGCCGCCCGGAGCTCGCCCGTCCGGCAGGACACCACACGGTCGCTGCTCCACAGACAGGCCGTCGGCAGCTCCTGGCCCCCTGACATCGGCTCGGAGAAGGCGAGCCGGACCGTCGCCTGGGGGAGATCGGAAGGCCCGTGGTTCTCACTGACCAGCCACACGCCGACCCGCCCGTCCCACAGGGAGACATGCCCGTGATGGGCAAGATCCGCCTCAGCCCCCACGGCACCGGCACTCCCACCCGCACCCATCACCACGGAGACCGCGAGCACGACCCCGAGCACAGACTTCCGCATTCCACGCATAAGCACAAAATACCTACATACGACCCCATCTCCTGACACCCCATCAGTCAGCGTGTCCCAAGGCCCGTGGCACCCTGCCCGCATGCTGATCGCCCGCTCCGCCGCCCTGTTCGTCGTCGCCGCCCTCTTCGAGATCGGCGGCGCCTGGCTCGTCTGGCAAGGCGTACGGGAGCACCGCGGCTGGATCTGGATCGGCGCCGGCGTCCTCGCCCTCGGCGTCTACGGCTTCGTCGCCACCCTCCAGCCCGACGCCGAGTTCGGCCGCATCCTCGCCGCCTACGGCGGCGTGTTCGTCGCGGGCTCACTCCTCTGGGGCATGGTCGCCGACGGCTACCGCCCCGACCGCTGGGACGTCATCGGCGCACTCGTCTGCCTCGCCGGCATGGCCGTGATCATGTACGCTCCCCGCGGCCGCTGATCCCCGCCCCCGCCTATCCTGACCGGGCGATCCACGGAATCGACCACCTGCGCGAGGAGCACGCCATGACCGCCCCCGGTACCCCCATCGCCGTCATCACCGGAGCGAGCAGCGGAATCGGCGCCGCCACGGCCAAGCAGCTGGCCGCCGCCGGCTACCGCGTGGTGCTCACCGCCCGACGCAAGGACCGCGTCGAAGCCCTCGCCGCCGAGATCAACGACGCCGGACACCAGGCCACCGCCTACGCCCTCGACGTCACCGACCGCGCCGCCGTCGACGAGTTCGCCACCGCCTTCCGCGCCCTCGCGGTCCTCGTCAACAACGCCGGCGGCGCCCTCGGCGCCGACTCCGTCGCGACCGCCGACCCCGACGACTGGCGCCGGATGTACGAGGTCAACGTCCTCGGCACCCTCCACATGACCCAGGCCCTGCTCCCGGCCCTCACCGCGAGCGGCGACGGCACGGTCGTCGTCCTCTCCTCCACCGCGGGCCACTCCACCTACGAGGGCGGCGCCGGCTACGTCGCCGCCAAGAACGGCGCCCGCGTCCTCGCCGAGACCCTCCGCCTGGAGATCGTCGGCACCCCGGTCCGCGTCATCGAGATCGCCCCCGGCATGGTCAAGACGGACGAGTTCGCCACCACCCGCTTCCGCGGCGACACCGACAAGGCCGCCAAGGTCTACGCGGGCGTGGCCGAACCCCTCACCGCGGACGACGTCGCCGACACCATCACCTGGGCCTGCACCCGCCCCCCGCACGTCAACATCGACCTCCTGGTGGTCCGCCCCCGCGCCCAGGCCTCCAACACCAAGGTCCACCGCGAGCTGTAACCACGATCGAGTGAACCCACCCGATCACCGGGACGACAACCGAAGACCCGACCTAACGTCGAAGACAACTCCATACAGAACGGCCCTCGACCGGGACTGCAATCCCAGCCGAGGGCCTCACCACCAGGAAGGCAACACTTCCGATGGCTGAACAGGACCCTAGCGCCCGCGTGCGCTTCATGGACCTCGAAGATCCCCGCTACGCCTACATGTTCGGCTTCCTCCAGGCAGACGGACACATGGCAGCAGGAACACGCCTCAAGGGAACCCTCACCGTCGAGATCAACGCACGGGACATCCAAATCCTGCGCGAGTTCCAGGCCCTGACCCCGTACAACACCAGCGTCACCGAACGCACGCGGTCAACGAACTTCTCGGAAAGCCACCACTCGGCGACCTGGACTCTGTGCGCCCTGGAAGCACGCACCACGCTCAACCAGCTCGGCCTGCCCTACGGCAAGAAGTCCAAGAAGATCACACCGCCCCGCGTGTCCTTCTCCCGCCGGGACTACGTCCGCGGCGTCATCGACGCGGACGGGTCCGTCGGCTTCACGGGCCAAGGCCTCCCGTTCGTCTCGCTCACCACATCCAGCACCGCTGTCGGCGCCTACCTGTGCCACTACGCGAAGAAGATCACCGGCGCGGAACGCAGGATCAAGCGAAACACTCGTGACGGGGTCTACAACATCCTGTACACGAAGGAGGCGGCCATCCAACTGGCCGAGCACCTCTACTTCCCCGGCTGCCTCGCCCTGGAACGCAAGAGGAGCGCCGCCGCGTCCCTGGCCTCGTGGGTACGCCCGGCTGGGATGAAGGTTCGGCCTCCCCGGAAACCTTGGACGGCCGAAGCAGACCGCATCCTGCTCGCGGCGCCCACTCTTGCCCAGGCGGCAGCAGAACTGGGCCGGTCCCAGAGCAGCTGTCAGGTGCGTCGTTGGCGGCTGGTCAACGGCATCGAACCGTCACCGCCGCCACACGGCCTGTAGGCCACAAACAGACGGCCCCGGCACAGTGTGCCGGGGCCGTCTGCTGCCAGCGCTCAGCCCTTCACGCAGATGAACTGCTTCAGCTTGGCGACGACCTCGACGAGGTCCTGCTGCTGGGCCATCACCTGCTCGATCGGCTTGTACGCGGCCGGGATCTCGTCCACGATGCCGGAGTCCTTACGGCACTCCACGCCCCGCGTCTGCTCTTCCAGGTCCCGCACCGTGAAGCGCCGCTTCGCCGCGCTCCGGCTCATCCTGCGGCCCGCACCGTGCGAGGCGGAGTTGAAGGCCTTCTCGTTGCCGAGCCCCTTCACGATGTACGAGCTGGTACCCATCGACCCGGGGATGATCCCGAAGTCGCCACGGCCGGCACGGATCGCTCCCTTCCGCGTGACCAGCAGGTCCATGCCCTCGTACCGTTCCTCGGCCACGTAGTTGTGATGGCAGGAGATCTCGGTCTCGAAGGACACCTTCGCCTTCCGGAACTCCTTGCGGATCACTTCCTTCAGGAGCGCCATCATGAGCGCGCGGTTGTACTTCGCGTACTCCTGCGCCCAGTACAGATCGTTGCGGTAGTCCGCCATCTGCGGGGTGTCCGAAACGAACACCGCCAGGTCGCGGTCGACCAGGCCCTGGTTGTGCGACAGCTTCTGGGCCACGCCGATGTGGTGCTCGGCCAGCTCCTTGCCGACGTTGCGGGAGCCGGAGTGCAGCATCAGCCAGACCGAACCTGACTGATCAAGACAGATTTCGATCATGTGGTTTCCGCTGCCGAGCGTTCCCATCTGCTGTCCTGCACGTTCACGACGGAATTTGACCGACTCCGCGATCCCGTCGAACCGCGACCAGAAGTCGTCCCACCCCGCCGTCGGGAACTGGTACAGCCGCCCCGGGTCCACCGCCTCGCGGTGCAGCCCACGGCCCACCGGGATCGCCTGCTCGATCTTCGACCGCAGGCGTGACAGGTCGCCCGGCAGGTCGTTCGCCGTCAGCGAGGACTTGACCGCCGACATCCCGCAGCCGATGTCCACGCCGACCGCCGCCGGACACACCGCCCCCTGCATCGCGATCACCGAACCGACCGTCGCGCCCTTGCCGAAGTGCACGTCCGGCATCACGGCCAGGCCCTTGATCCACGGCAGCGTCGCCGTGTTCCGCAGCTGCTGCATGGCGCCGTCGTCCACCGTGGAAGGATCGGTCCACATCCGGATCGGTACGTTCGCCCCCGGTACCTCTACATACGACATACTTCCTCAATTCCCCCGAAAAGTCTGATAACGCAAAAACCGGAGCCAAAGCCCGTACAGGTGACAGCGGACCGGCATCAACAGCTGCGTGTGCGATAGACATTGTGTCCACCGGCCGGGTTCGCGCGGCAAACAGTTTTCGGGAAAGACTTCGGGAGAAGGGAGCCCTGGGACCGTGCAGCGAAAGAGGTACGCCCCCGGCCGCACCGGGTCCACGGCGCGTACCGCCGCCATCCTCACCAGCGTCCTCGGACTGGGCCTCGGGCTCGGCCTCTCCGGATGCTCGGCAGGCCCCACGACCGACGACATCGCCGTCGACGCCAAGGCCGGCCCCGTCACGCCCGTCGCACCTCCCGGCCGCTACCGCACGCTCTTCGAGCCCTGCGGCGCCGTCCCGCAGGCCATGCTCAAGGACCTGCTCCCGGGCGCCGCCGCGCTGTCCGACCCCGAGCGCGCCAAGGCGTACCGCGGCGTCGCGGCCGTCACGTACGACACCGACCGGCGCGTCGGCTGCACGTGGAAGGCCGACAGCCCCGAGACCTCCCACCGGCTCGTCCTCGACATCGAGCGGGTCGTGTCGTACGACTCCGCCGTCAGCGACGACGCCCGGGCTCAGGACGTGTACCTCCGCAAGCAACTCGCGGCGGGCATCCCGGTACCCCCCACGACCCCGCCCACACCCACCGGCACGGCCACGGGCACGGCCACGGGCACGGGCACCGCCACCGACTCCGGTACGGCGAAGCCCCAGACGACCGGCTCCACCGACACCCAGAGCACCACGACCACCACGAGCCCCGCCGCGCCGACGGGCAAGACCTCGCCCACCGAGGGCCCGGCGTCGGGAGCCCCCTCCAGCGGCGCGCCTTCCAGCGGCGGCCCCACCCCCACGCCGACCTCCAGCTCCACCGGTCTGGAGTCCCGCGTCCTCGACGGCCTCGGCGACATCGCGTACCTCGACGACGCCCTGAGCACCGTCGGCGCAAACGGACATCAGCGTGTCGTCAGCGTGGTGTTCCGCACATCCAACGTCATCGTGACCGTCTCCTACCGGGAGCTGAGCACCGGTTCCGCGGAGGCCCCCGACAGCAAGGAACTGCAGGACAAGGCCCGGAATCTGGCCCGGATGCTCGCCGAGCGCCTGGAGGAGTAGCCGTTCGCGGACGATCCGTGAGCGGACGGCGACCACGTAACGTGTCGGCGTACCCGTGGCCGACAAGCGACTGAAGGAACCATGCAGCGATCAGCCCCGCGACTCCCCCGCATACTCGCCTGCGCAGCCGTCCCGGTGATGCTCCTCGTCGCCGGCTGCTCCTCGGACTCGGGCGGCAGCGGTGACTCCGGCAAGAAGGGGACGCAGGACAAGGCCTCCGCGTCGGCCTCGGCCACCCCCACTGCCTCGCCGACGCCGACGGTCGAGCCGGCGAAGTTCGCGAAGCTGCCCGAGGTCTGCAAGGCGATCTCGGCGAAGACGACCGCGTCCCTGGTGCCCAAGGCGAAGAGCAAGAAGGGCACGCCGGCGGCCTCCAGCGACCTGGGCAGCCGCGGCGGCTGCTCGTGGAACGGCCTCGACGACAACGGTGTGGACGGCTCGCAGTACCGCTGGCTCGACGTGTCGTTCTACCGGTACGAGTCGGACGTGTCGCTCGGCAGCGGTGAGGAGCGCGCGGTGGAGAACCTGACGAAGGAACTCGCCAAGATCCAGGAGACGTCCGGCGCGAAGAAGCTTCGCACCACCACGGCCTCGGGGATCGGCGAGGAGGCGAAGGCGGTCGCGTACAAGCTGCGCAAGACGGACGAGGACTTCGTCTACGCCTCGGTCGTCGCGCGTACGGGCAACGTGCTGGTCCTGCTGTCGTACAACGGTGCCGGTTACGCGGGTGCCGACGCACCCTCCGACAAGAAGATCATGGATGGCGCCGTGAAGGCCGCCAAGGAGGCTGTGGCCGCCGTCGCGGCAGCCAACAAGTAGCCAACAAGTAGCGACAAACCGGCGCAGACGAAGACATGCGCGCGGAGCCCGGCCCTCCCCCGAGGGCCGGGCTCCGCGCGCATGTGCCAGTCTGTGCGCGCGAGATGTCGTTTGACGGGAGGGGATCGCGGGTGGCCGCGATGCAGCTGACACGCACACACCGAATACTCATCGGCCTCGTCATCGCCGGTGCGCTGATCATCGCGGGGATCGGTTTCGCGGGTTCGTACGCCGCCGTTCGCGAGCTCGCGGTGGACAAGGGCTTCGGCACCTTCTCCTACTTCTTCCCCATCGGCATCGACGCGGGCATCTGTGTCCTGCTCGCCCTGGACCTGCTTCTGACCTGGCTGCGGATTCCGTTCCCGCTGCTGCGTCAGACCGCCTGGATCCTGACGGCGGCGACGATCGCGTTCAACGGCGCGGCCGCCTGGCCGGATCCGCTGGGCGTCGGTATGCACGCGGTGATCCCGATCCTGTTCGTCGTGTCCGTGGAGGCCGCGCGTCACGCGGTCGGCCGCATCGCGGACATCACGGCCGACAAGCACATGGAGGGCGTGCGGCTCACGCGCTGGCTGCTCTCCCCGGTGCCGACGTTCCGGCTGTGGCGCCGGATGAAGCTCTGGGAGCTCCGCTCGTACGAGCAGGTCATCAAGCTGGAGCAGGAGCGGTTGATCTATCAGGCGCGGCTCCAGGCCCGTTACGGGCGCAGCTGGCGGCGCAAGGCCCCGGTGGAGGCGCTGATGCCGCTGCGGCTGGCGCGGTACGGGGTGCCGCTGGCGGAGACGGCGGCGGCGGGCCTCGCGGCTGCCGGCATCGAACCGGCCGTCCTCCCGCCGCAGGCGCAGCAGCAGGCGGTGCACGCGATGCAGCCGGTGCCGGCGGTCCAGGGGGCCCCCGCACTCCAGCCCCAGCAGCTGCCGCAGGCACCCCAACAGCCGCATCAGCACCCGCAGGCGCAGCAGGGCCAGCAGGGCCAGCTGGGCGAGGCGGAAGCCCCGAACCACGACAGCCCGTGGTTCCAGGCTCCGCACCTCCCGTCCGAGGCTCTCGAGACGGCGTACGACCCGCAGTACGTCGACGGCCTGGCCCCCACTCCGGTGGCCGTGCCGCTCGGCCCGGAGGACGCCCCGATCCCGGACCCGCGCCACGAGCAGGGCCCCGAGGCGTTCGAGCCGTACCCGGAGTACGTGGAGGAGCCGGAGCGGCCGGAGCCGCAGGCCGACGAGTTCCGCGAGGTCGTCTACAAGCTGACCTGGGCGTTCGCCGTGGAGAACGATCGCTTCCCGGAGGACGCGGTGCTCGCGACCATGGTCGCCGAGCACTACGGGGTGCAGGAGCTCCGCAATCCCGCGCTGCTGCAGCAGGTGGTTCCGGGGATCCAGCAGCAGATCCAGCAGGAGATGACCGACTACAACGGAGCCTGATGCTCGCAGGCACACGCGAAAAGGGCCGCCGCCCGGAGTCCGGGCGGCGGCCCTTTCACGTACTCAGCTACTCACTCGCTCACGCGCCGAGCAGCTTCCGCACCCGGTCCGCCCCCACCGCGAGGAGCAGCGTGGGCAGGCGCGGCCCGGTCTCGCGGCTGACGAGGAGCTTGTAGAGCAGGGCGAAGAAGGCGCGCTGGGCGAGCTTCAGTTCGGGCGTCGGCTTGGCTTCGGGGTCGAGGCCGGCCAGGATCTTCGGGACGCCGTAGACGAGCGTGGTGAGCCCGTCGAGCGACCAGTGGCTGTCGAGGCCCTCCAGGAGCAGGCGCAGTGACTCGCGGCCCTCGTCGTCGAGGGTGTCGAGGAGCTCGGTGTCGGGCTCTTCGCGGACGATGGTGCGCTGGTCGGCCGGGACCTGGTTGGTGATCCAGTTCTCGGCGCGGTCGAGTCGCGGCCGGACCTCGTCGAGTGAGGTGACCGGGTTCTCCGGGTCGAGCTCGGTCAGGATGCGCAGGGTCTGCTCGTCGTGGCCGGCGGTGATGTCCATGACCGAGGCGAGCGTGCGGTACGGCAGCGGGCGCGGCGTGCGGGGGAGCTCGCCGGCGGCCGTGCGGGCGGCGCGGGTGTGGGCCGCGGCGTCGGCGGGGAGGACGGTGCCGTCGGCGACCTTGGCCTCCAGCTTGTCCCACTCGTCGTAGAGCCGCTGGATCTCCTGGTCGAAGGCGATCTTGAAGGACTGGTTGGGCTTGCGGCGGGCGTAGAGCCAGCGCAGCAGCGGCGCTTCCATGATCTTCAGTGCGTCGGCCGCGGTCGGGACGCCGCCGCGCGAGGATGACATCTTGGCCATGCCGCTGATGCCGACGAAGGCGTACATGGGGCCGATGGGCTGGACGCCGTCGAAGATCTCGCGGACGATCTGGCCGCCGACGACGAAGGACGAGCCGGGCGAGGAGTGGTCGACGCCGGAGGGCTCGAAGATGACGCCCTCGTAGGCCCAGCGCATGGGCCAGTCGACCTTCCAGACCAGCTTGCCGCGGTTGAACTCGCTGAGCTTGACGGTCTCGGCGAAGCCGCACTCCGTGCAGGTGTAGGCGAGCTCGGTCGTCTCGTCGTCGTACGACGTGACGGTCGTGAGGTCCTTTTCGCAGTTGCCGCAGAAGGGCTTGTACGGGAAGTAGCCGGAGGAGCCGCTGGAGCCGTCGTCCTCGGCCGCGGCGCCGGAGCCTTCCTCGGCCTCCAGCTCGGCTTCGTCGAGGGGCTTCTGCGACTGCTTCTTCGGGGCCTTCTTCGTCCGGTACTGGTCGAGGATGGCGTCGATGGCGCCGCGGTGCTTCATGGCGTGCAGGATCTGCTCGCGGTAGACGCCGGTGGTGTACTGCTCGGTCTGGCTGATCGGGTCGTACTCGACGCCGAGCTCGGCCAGGGCCTCGACCATGGCGGCCTTGAAGTGCTCGGCCCAGTTGGGGTGGGGCGAGCCGGCGGGGGCCGGGACGGAGGTCAGGGGCTTGCCGATGTGCTCGGCCCAGGACGCGTCGATGCCCTCGATGCCGTTGGGCACCTTGCGGTAGCGGTCGTAGTCGTCCCAGGAGATGAGGTGGCGGACCTCGTGCCCGCGGCGGCGGATCTCGTCGGCGACCAGGTGCGGGGTCATGACCTCGCGGAGGTTGCCGAGGTGGATGGGGCCGGACGGGGAGAGGCCGGAGGCGACGACGACCGGTTTGCCAGGCGCACGTCGCTCCGACTCGGCGATGACCTCGTCCGCGAAACGGGAGACCCAGTCGGTCTCGGTGCTGCTCTGAGCCACGGTCGGTACGTCCTTCTTCCTGAGGGGGTTCTGCCTGAGGGGTTCTGCCTATAGCCCTACGAGAGCCATTCTCCCAGACGGAAGCACGCACTCCGAGGTTGTCCACAGGCGGAGAAAACACGTTGCTCTCCCATGGGACACTTGACAAGCGAAATAGACCTGACGAACTCAACAGGAACGGAAGCTCATGGCCTCGGTCCCTTCCCTCGCTTCGACCGTGCAGCAGCGCCTCGCGGACGGACTCTCGGCAGCTCTGCCGGAGGCCGCGTCCGCCGACCCGCTGCTCCGACGAAGCGACCGGGCCGACTTCCAGGCCAACGGCATCCTGGCGCTGGCCAAGCAGCTCAAGGGCAACCCGCGTGAGCTGGCCACGAAGGTCGTCGACGCGATCCCGGCGAACGACGTCCTGAAGGAGATCGAGGTCTCGGGCCCCGGCTTCCTGAACATCACGGTGACGGACTCGGCGATCATCGACACCCTCGCGGCCCGCGCCGCCGACACGCGCCTCGGCGTGCCGTTCAACGAGTCGGCGGGCACGACGGTGATCGACTACGCCCAGCCGAACGTGGCGAAGGAGATGCACGTCGGTCACCTGCGGTCCGCCGTGATCGGCGCCGCGATGGTGGAGATCCTGGAGTTCACGGGCGAGACCGTGGTCCGCCGGCACCACATCGGCGACTGGGGCACCCAGTTCGGCATGCTCATCCAGTACCTGATCGAGCACCCGCACGAGCTGGACCACAAGGTCGAGGGTGCCGACGTCTCCGGTGAGGAGGCCATGTCGAACCTGAACCGGCTCTACAAGGCCTCGCGTGCGCTCTTCGACTCCGACGAGGAGTTCAAGACGCGGGCGCGCGCCCGGGTGGTCGACCTCCAGGCGGGTGACCCGGAGACGCTGGCCATGTGGCAGCGGTTCGTCGACGAGTCGAAGATCTACTTCTACTCGGTCTTCGAGAAGCTCGACATGGACATCAACGACCCGGACATCGTCGGCGAGTCCGGTTACAACGACATGCTGCACGAGACGTGCCGCCTGCTGGAGGAGTCGGGCGTCGCCGTCCGCTCCGAGGGCGCGCTGTGCGTCTTCTTCGACGACGTGAAGGGTCCGGACGGCAACCCGACCCCGCTGATCGTCCAGAAGTCCGACGGCGGCTTCGGCTATGCGGCGACGGACCTGTCGGCGATCCGCGACCGGGTGGGGAACCTGAAGGCGACGTCCCTGGTGTACGTGGTGGATGCCCGTCAGTCGCTGCACTTCAAGATGGTCTTCGAGACGGCCCGCCGGGCGGGCTGGCTGAACGACGGCGTGAAGGCCGTCCAGCTGGCGTTCGGCACGGTCCTCGGCAAGGACGGCAAGCCGTTCAAGACCCGTGAGGGCGAGACGATCCGGCTGGTGGACCTGCTGGACGAGGCGATCGAGCGTGCCTCGGCCGTGGTCCGCGAGAAGGCCCAGGACCTCACGGAGGCGGAGATCGCCGACCGGGGTACGCAGGTGGGCATCGGCGCCGTGAAGTACGCGGACCTGTCGACGTCGGCGGCCCGTGACTACAAGTTCGACCTGGACCAGATGGTGTCGCTGAACGGCGACACGTCGGTGTACCTGCAGTACGCGTACGCCCGTATCCAGTCGATCCTGCGCAAGGCGGGCGACGCCAAGCCGGCGGCGCACGCGGAGCTGGCCCTGGCACCCTCCGAGCGGGCTCTCGGGCTGCACCTGGACGCCTTCGGCGAGCTGATCGCCGAGACGGCCGCGGAGTACGCCCCGCACAAGCTCGCCTCGTACCTGTACCAGCTGGCCTCGCACTACACGACGTTCTACTCGGAGTGCCCGGTCCTGAAGGCCGACACCCCCGAGCGGGTCGAGAACCGTCTCTTCCTCTGCGACCTGACCGCCCGGACGCTTCACCAGGGCATGGCACTGCTCGGCATCCGGACGCCCGAGCGCCTCTGACGGCTCGGAGCGACGGCTCGGAGCCGAAGCGAAGCGAAGCCCCCGCCACGGGAACACCGTGCCGGGGGCTTCGTCGTCATCCGATGGAGTGCGAGGTCCTGCCCGAGACCTCGTCGATCTCCGTGTGGGCCTTCTGGAGCAGCTGTGAGGCGAGGTCCATGAGCGCGCGGGCGCCCGCGATCTCCTCGCCGACCCGCAGCTGGTCAGGATCGGAGGGGTGCCGATTGGCCGTGCCGTGGGCCCGGAACTCGGTGCCGTCCGAGAGCCGGACCATCGCCGCCGCCCGCGTCCGGTCGCCCTCCTCCTGGAACTCCATCTCCACGTGCCATCCGACAAGCGTGTGCATCATGAGGACCACCTCCAGCGAGGTACCTGTCGGCTACCTCTCCAGAGTGCGCCGCCCGGTGCCGCCACACCACTCGCCCCGTTGTCAGTGGTGCCCCGTACGTTCTCCGCATGGCGATGATCCCGAACCAGCTGCCCCGGCTCGCAGCCGATCCGACCGGCCGTTCCCTCGGCCTCGACCTGCCGCCCGGCGCCCTCACCGGCCCGGTGGACGCCCCGTACATCTGGTCGGGACACGGCGCGGCGGGCCCGTCCGCCTGGAGCGCGCTGCGCCCGGCGGCCCGCACGGCAGGACTGCTGCCGGTGCTGCTGGGCGGTGAGTGGAGCCTGGACCGGTGGGGGCTGATGCCGGAGCGAATGAGCGACCCGGCCGACCACGAGGCCGACGGGGTCCTCGCCGGGTTCTGGGACGCGAACGCGTCCGACGAGATACCCGGGAGCGCCGGCTGGCCGGGCCTGGCCCCGGCGCAGCCGTGCGACGCGGACCCCGACGGGACGGCGGCCGCCGTCGCCGAGATGCTGACGGAGCAGGGCTTCTGGCTGGAGGACGCCCGGCCGGCCCTCGTCCCGGCACGGCGCAGCGCGGACATCCCGGCGGTGATCGGTTGGACCGGGCCGCTGAACCACGAGAACGACGTGGCCCGCCTGTGTGCCGTCCTGCGGTCCTGGGAGGACCGTTTCGGGGCCCGTGTCGTCGCGCTCACCTTCGACCAGCTGGTGGTCTCGGTCGCGGCCCCGCCCGGGACGCTGGAGGAGGCCGAGGCGCTGGCGGCGGAGCACTTCGCGTTCTGCCCGGACAACGTGAACCAGGGCGACCACGGTGGCCTGCGCGCATACGCCCGGACGGGGCTGCTGGACAGCCCCGTCTGGACCTTCTGGTGGGACTAGCCCTGGCTAACCCCGCGCGACGGCCAGCTTCTGCGCCACCTCGGTGGCCCAGTAGGTGAGGATCATCTGCGCGCCGGCGCGCCGGATGCCGGTGAGGGTCTCGAAGATCGCCCGGTCGCGGTCGATCCAGCCCTTCTCGGCGGCGGCCTCGACCATCGCGTACTCGCCGCTGATCTGGTACGCGGCGACGGGCACGTGCACGGATTCGGCGACCTTCGCGAGCACGTCGAGATACGGCCCCGCCGGCTTCACCATCACCATGTCCGCGCCCTCCTCCAGGTCGAGGGCGAGCTCGCGCATCGACTCCCGCAGGTTCGCCGGGTCCTGCTGGTAGGTCTTGCGGTCGCCCTGGAGGGAGGAGCCGACGGCCTCGCGGAAGGGGCCGTAGAAGGCGGAGGAGTACTTCGCGGTGTACGCGAGGATCGACACGTCCTCTTTGCCGATGGTGTCCAGGGCGTCCCTGACCACCCCGACCTGCCCGTCCATCATCCCGGAGGGTCCGACGACGTGGACGCCGGCGTCGGCCTGGACCTGCGCCATCTCGGCGTAACGTTCCAGCGTGGCGTCGTTGTCGACGCGGCCGTCGGCGTCCAGGACACCGCAGTGCCCGTGGTCGGTGTACTCGTCGAGACAGAGGTCCGACATGATCACCAGGTCGTCGCCGACCTCGGCGCGGACATCCCGGATGGCGACCTGCAGAATCCCGTCCGGATCGGTCCCCGCCGTACCGGCGGCGTCCTTCTTGGCGTCCTCGGGGACGCCGAAGAGCATGATCCCGGAGACCCCGGCCTCCAGCGCCTCCACCGCGGCCTTCCGCAGGGTGTCGCGCGTGTGCTGCACGACGCCGGGCATGGCCGCGATCGGCACGGGCTCGGTGATCCCCTCGCGCACGAACGCGGGAAGGATCAGATCGGCCGGCTGCAACCGCGTCTCGGCAACCATGCGCCGCATGGCAGGCGTCGTCCGCAGCCGCCGCGGCCGCGCCCCGGGAAAGGATCCGTACGAGTTCATACGCCCGAGGCTACGCCCGCCCAAACAGTGGTTTTACCGACACGGTGTTGCAACGCAGCGGGGTGCGGACCCCTCCAAGGGACCCGCACCCCGAGCAACCACCTACGTCGTACGACGCCGCCGCGCCCCCGGCCGCCGCTCGGAAGGCCGCGTCACCGGATCCCCCGCCTCCAGCGCCGCCTCGCGCCGCCGCAGCCCGAAGTCCGCCAGCGCCTCCGCGAGCTTGTGCACGGACGGCTCGGGCGACAGGACGTCCACCCGCAGCCCGTGCTCCTCGGCCGTCTTGGCCGTGGCGGGCCCGATACAGGCGATGACCGTCACGTTGTGCGGCTTCCCGGCGATACCGACCAGATTCCGCACGGTCGACGACGAAGTGAAGAGCACCGCGTCGAAGCCACCGCCCTTGATCGCCTCCCGCGTGTCCGCCGGCGGCGGCGACGCCCGCACCGTCCGGTAGGCGGTCACGTCGTCGACCTCCCACCCGAGCTCGATGAGCCCGGCGACCAGCGTCTCCGTGGCGATGTCGGCCCGCGGCAGGAACACCCGGTCGATGGGATCGAAGACCGGGTCGTAAGGCGGCCAGTCCTCGAGAAGCCCCGCCGCCGACTGCTCACCGCTCGGCACGAGATCCGGCTTCACACCGAAGTCGACGAGCGCCGCGGCCGTCTGCTCGCCCACCGCCGCGACCTTGATCCCGGCGAAGGCGCGCGCGTCGAGCCCGTACTCCTCGAACTTCTCCCGCACCGCCTTGACGGCGTTCACGCTGGTGAAGGCGATCCACTCGTACCGCCCGGTCACCAGACCCTTGACCGCGCGCTCCATCTGCTGCGGAGTGCGCGGCGGCTCGACGGCGATCGTCGGCACCTCGTGCGGCACGGCGCCGTACGAACGCAGCTGGTCGGAGAGCGAGGCGGCCTGCTCCTTGGTACGCGGCACGAGCACCCGCCACCCGAAGAGCGGCTTCGACTCGAACCACGACAGCTGGTCCCGCTGCGCCGGGGCGCTGCGCTCGCCGACCACGGCTATGACCGGCCGGTGGCCCTCGGGCGAGGGGAGGATCTTCCCCTGCTTGAAGACCTGTGCGATGGTGCCGAGCGTCGCGTTCCAGGTCCGCTGGCGGGTGGTCGTACCGGCGATCGTGACGGTGAGCGGGGTGTCCGGCTTACGGCCTGCCGCCACCAGTTCACCGGCGGCCGCGGCCACCGAGTCGAGCGAGGTGGACACGACGACGGTGCCGTCGGAGGCGCCGACCTCGGTCCAGCACCGCTCGTCGGCGGTCCTGGCGTCGACGAACCGCACGTCCGTGCCCTGCGCGTCGCGCAGCGGGACACCGGCGTAGGCGGGCACGCCGACGGCGGTGGCGACACCGGGGACGACCTCGAAGGGGATGCCCTCGGCGGCGCAGGCGAGCATCTCCGCGCCCGCGTTTCCGTCGAGGCCGGGGTCGCCGGTCACCGCACGGACGACCCGCCTGCCGCCCCTCGCGGCCTCCATGACAAGATTGGCGGCATCCCTCAACACGGGGACTCCGGCGGCTGTTGACGCCTCGTCAACAACCGTCAGCTCAGGCGTGCTCACCCCCGCGCGCGCATGGTCGCGAACGACCTCGAGCACCTCCGGCTCGGCGATCAGGACGTCCGCGCCCGCGAGGGCCTCGACGGCCCTGAGGGTCAGCAGTCCGGGGTCTCCCGGTCCTGCGCCGAGGAACGTGACGTGGCCGTGGCCGGTGAAGGCCGAGGACACTGGGCTGGTGGTCGGGCGGGTGGGGTTCAAAGTGCTCGCTCCCCCATAAGACCAGCCGCACCCTTGGCGAGCATCTCGTCCGCGAGTTCGCGTCCGAGCGCCATCGCCTCGTGGTGCGAGGTGGGTACGGGACCGGTGGTGGACAGCTGCACCAGCGTCGAGCCGTCGGTGGTGCCGACGACGCCGCGCAGGCGCATTTCGGTGACAACCTGCCCGTGACCGGGGTCGTCGGCCAGCAGGTCGGCCAGCGCACCCACAGGTGCGGAGCAGCCGGCCTCCAGGGCGGCGAGCAGGGATCGCTCGGCCGTCACGGCGGCCCGCGTGTGCGGGTCGTCGAGAGCGGCGAGCGTGGCGACGAGCTCGGCGTCGGACGCCGGGCACTCGATCGCCAGGGCCCCCTGACCGGGGGCGGGCAGGACCGTGTCGACCGACAGGTGGTCGAGCGACAGGGAGCCGGTCAGCTCCGCGGTCCCGCCGATGCGGTTGAGACCGGCCGCGGCGAGAACCACCGCGTCCAGTTCACCGCTGTGTACGTAGCCGACCCGGGTGTCGATGTTCCCCCGGATCGGGACACAGGTGATCTCCAGGTCGTGGCTCTGCGCGTACGCGTGGAGCTGGGCCATGCGACGCGGCGACCCGGTGCCGACGCGGGCGCCCTTGGGCAGCCGGTCGAGTGTGACGCCGGCCCGTGCGATCAGTACGTCGCGCGGGTCCTCGCGCTTCGGGATCGCGGCCACCACCAGGTCGGGGTGGGGCGTGGTCGGCAGGTCCTTCAGGGAGTGGACGGCGAAGTCCACGTCACCGGCGAGCAGCGCGTCGCGCAGGGCGGCGACGAAGACGCCGGTGCCGCCGATCTGCGCGAGGTGCTCCCGGGAGGTGTCCCCGTACGTCGTGATCTCCACGAGCTCGACGGGCCGGCCGGTCAGCTGCCGGACGGCGTCGGCCACGTGCCCGGACTGGGCCATGGCGAGCTTGCTGCGCCTGGTCCCGAGCCTCAGTGCCCTCTCGGTCATACTCGCCCTCGGTTCTTGACGTCGGCGTCATTCAGGTCGGCCCGGCTGACGGATGCCACCGTCTCCGGGTCGAGGTCGAAGAGTGTCCGCAGCGCGTCCGCGTACCCGGCGCCGCCGGGCTCGCTGGCCAGCTGCTTGACCCGCACGGTCGGCGCGTGCAGGAGCTTGTCGACCACGCGTCGCACGGTCTGGGTGATCTCGGCGCGCTGCTTGTCGTCGAGGTCGGGCAGCCGGCCCTCCAGCCGGGCGACCTCGCTGGCCACGACATCGGCGGCCATCGTGCGCAGGGCGACGACGGTCGGGGTGATGTGCGCGGCGCGCTGGGCGGCGCCGAAGGCGGCCACCTCGTCGGAGACGATGCCCCGGACCTGGTCGACGTCGGCGGCCATGGGCGCGTCGGCGGAGGCCTCGGCCAGCGACTCGATGTCGACGAGCCGGACGCCGGGGATCCGGTGCGCGGCGGCGTCGATGTCGCGGGGCATGGCGAGGTCGAGCAGGGCGAGCGGGGTACGGCGGTTCCGCGCGGCGGCCTCGACGGCCTCGGCGGTGAGGACGAGTCCGGTGGCGCCGGTGCAGGAGACGACGACGTCGGCACGTGTCAGTTCGTCGCCGACGGCAACCATCTCGACTGCGCGTGCGGTCACCCCCGTGCCACCGGGCTCGCTCAGGATCTGGGCGAGCCGGTCGGCGCGGGCCAGGGTGCGGTTGGCGATGACGACCTCGGAGACGCCGGAGCGCGCGAGGGTGGCCGCGGCCAGGGAGGACATCGAACCGGCGCCGATGACGAGCGCCCGCTTGCCCTTGGCCCAGGTGTCGACGTCGGCGACGCTCAAGCCGTCCAAGCCGGTCGTGCCCGCGTCCGTACCCTCGGCGAGCTGCTCGAGGCCGAACGTGACGAGCGACTGCCCGGCCCGGTCGATCCCGGTCTCGCTGTGGGCGCGCTTGCCGACCCTCAGGGCCTGCTGGAACAGGTCGTTGAGGAGGCGTCCCGCGGTGTGCTGCTCCTGGCCGAGCGCGAGGGCGTCCTTGATCTGGCCGAGGATCTGGCCCTCGCCGACGACCATGGAGTCGAGCCCGCAGGCCACCGAGAAGAGGTGGTGGACGGCCCGGTCCTCGTAGTGCACGTAGAGATAGGGAGTGAGCTCCTCCAGGCCGACGCCGCTGTGCTGCGCGAGCAGCGTGGACAGCTCGGCGACACCGGCGTGGAACTTGTCCACGTCGGCGTAGAGCTCGATGCGGTTGCAGGTGGCCAGGACGGTTCCCTCGGCGGCCGGTTCGGCGGCGAGGGTGTCCTGGAGCAGCTTGACCTGGGTCTCTCCCGACAGCGCGGCCCGCTCCAGGATGGAGACCGGGGCGCTGCGGTGGCTCAGACCGACGACGAGAAGGCTCATGCCGGCATCACGGCGGGGACGTCCCCGTCGGGTCCCTTGCGGCTGCTGCCCCCGGTGCGGGCGGCGGGCGGCGCGGCGGGCGCACCGGTGTCCGTGCCCGTCTCCGGGCCGCTCTCGGCGCCCGCTTCCTCGCCGGCCTTCCGCTGCTCGTGGAAGGCGAGGATCTGGAGCTCGATGGAGAGGTCGACCTTGCGTACGTCCACGCCGTCGGGCACGGAGAGCACGGTCGGGGCGAAGTTCAGGATGGAGGTGACCCCGGCGGCCACCAGCCGGTCGCAGACCTGCTGGGCGACACCGGCCGGCGTCGCGATGACGCCGATGGAGACGCCGTCCTCGTCGATGATCTTCTCGAGGTCGTCGCTGTGCTGGACCGGGATCCCGGCGACCGGCTTGCCGGTCATGGCGGGGTCGGCGTCGATCAGCGCGGCGACCCGGAAGCCACGGGAGGCGAAGCCGCCGTAGCCGGCGAGCGCGGCGCCGAGGTTACCGATGCCGACGATGACGACCGGCCAGTCCTGGGTGAGCCCCAGCTCACGCGAGATCTGGTAGACGAGGTACTCGACGTCGTAACCGACACCACGGGTGCCGTACGAGCCGAGGTAGCTGAAGTCCTTGCGCAGCTTCGCGGAGTTGACGCCCGCGGCGGCCGCGAGCTCCTCGGAGGAGACCGTGGGTACGGAGCGCTCCGAGAGCGCGGTCAGTGCGCGCAGATACAGCGGAAGCCGGGCGACGGTGGCCTCGGGAATTCCTCGGCTACGGGTCGCCGGTCGGTGAGTTCGGCCAGTTGCCACGGTGCTCCTGCGGGATGAGCGGGGCTGCAGGCGGCCGTATGTCCCAAGACCGCCCCGTCGAATGCAGGCTATGTCTTTGTGAACGCGTGCACAAAGATGGTGTCCGTTTTGTCCGGCCAAAGTGACCGGGGTCACGCGGCTGGTTCCCATCGTCACGGAACCGCGGAGCAGGTCAGAGCGTTGAGATCCCGAAGGGGGCAAAGCCGTACACACTCCTCACGATGCCGCCCCCGAAACCCAACAAAACGTCCACGATGGTAACCGCCTTTCGGTCACACACCCAGTTCGCGCCGGAGCCGCTCCGGGTCCACACGCCAGAAGGTGTGCTGTTCGCCATCGACGAGAACGACGGGGATCTGCTCCCAGTACGCCCGGTGGAGCTCCTCATCGCGCGTGATGTCCTTCTCCTCCCATCGTGCCCCTGTTTCGGCGCACACGGCCTCGATCACCGCCCGGGCGTCGTCACAGAGGTGACATCCCGGCTTGCCGATCAGCGTCACGGTGCGCGATCCGGCGTCCTTCTTCTTCGTCCGTCCGAACATGACGTCCATTCTGTCCAATTAACAGGGGAGCCCCGCAGTGTTCACGCCCCGGCATCGTCACAAGTCGGGAAGTACCGAACAGACTGGCTATGCTCACGGCATGGCCGCTCTGGGATGGCTCACCCCTCGTAGGCGCTCCGCCACCGCGCGCAGCGTCCTCGCAGGCGAGGCCGCTGCCGAGGCAGCGCGGAAGTCCTCGCTCCAGCTGGAACGGGAGCGGGAGGAAGCGGCGGCCGAGACAGCCACCGCGGAGCCCGCGGCCCCGGCCGAACCGGAGTTCCCGGTCGTCGGCGACGTGGAAGCGGCCGCCTTCTTCGACCTCGACAACACCGTGATGCAGGGCGCCGCGATCTTCCACTTCGGCCGCGGCCTGTACAAGCGGAAGTTCTTCCAGCGCCGCGAGCTGGCCCGCTTCGCCTGGCAGCAGGCCTGGTTCCGGCTCGCCGGCGTCGAGGACCCCGAGCACATGCAGGACGCCCGCGACAGCGCCCTGTCCATCGTCAAGGGCCACCGCGTCTCCGAACTGATGTCGATCGGCGAGGAGATCTACGACGAGTACATGGCCGACCGCATCTGGCCCGGCACCCGCGGCCTCGCCCAGGCCCACCTGGACGCCGGCCAGAAGGTCTGGCTCGTCACGGCCGCCCCCGTCGAGACCGCCACGATCATCGCCCGGCGACTCGGCCTGACCGGCGCGCTCGGCACCGTCGCCGAGTCCGTCGACGGCGTCTACACGGGCAAGTTGGTCGGCGAGCCCCTGCACGGACCCGCCAAGGCCGAGGCGGTACGCGCCCTCGCCGCCGCCGAAGGCCTCGACCTGAACCGCTGCGCCGCCTACAGCGACTCGCACAACGACATCCCGATGCTCTCGCTCGTCGGGCACCCGTACGCGATCAACCCGGACACCAAGCTGCGCAAGTACGCGAAGGCCCGGGAGTGGCGACTGCGCGACTACCGGACCGGCCGCAAGGCCGCCAAGGTCGGCATCCCCGCCGCCGCGGGCCTGGGCGCCATCGCCGGCGGCACCGCCGCCGCGGTCGCCCTGCACCGCCGCCGCCACTGACGCCACCGCCACCCGGCGCGCCGAGACCCTGCCGATACGTTTCGGCTGCGATCATCTGCGACAACCCCGGACCAGCCGCCCTCACCCGTCCGTGGTCGAACACCACCGCACAGGTCGACTCCCAGGCATTCCGGACTCCTTACCCAGCAGCGGCCCCGATCACTCCCCCGTTCTGCACTTGAGCACAACGCAACGCCCGCGCAGTCACACTCGGAAGCAATCCGATCAACAACCGGTCACGAATAGCGACTAGTTACGACTGCAAGCAGTAACGGAAACGACGTAATCGGTGATTTGAGCAACTGGGTGTAGCGCTGCCTGTACGAAGCGTTATTCTCCTCAGACGCACAAAGGACCCCTCCCGTCGCCACGACGAGTGAACGGTCCCGCACTGCACGTGATGGAAGCTCTGCCTCTGGGAGTCCCGTGTACCCACACGTCGGGGTTGACACCTCGGGCCTGGCTACGCTGCGCGCAACGGTCCTCGACCACTTGCGCGGCTTCGTCCCCACCGCGTACGCCGGCCCCGTCCCCGCCTTCGCCTTCGCCTCACCGGCACCCGCCGGCCCTTGCTATGCCCTGGCCGACGGCAGCGCCGCCGTGGGCAGACGGGGAACCCGCGGCGGCGCCGGAACCTCGACCGCCGCCCGCCGCCCCACCGCCGACAGCGACAGCGCTCGCATGATGGACCTGGTCGAGCGCGCCCAGGCCGGCGAGGCCGAGGCCTTCGGCCGCCTGTACGACCAGTACAGCGACACCGTCTACCGCTACATCTATTACCGCGTCGGCGGAAAGGCGACCGCGGAAGACCTGACCAGCGAGACGTTCCTGCGGGCCCTGCGCCGGATCTCCACCTTCACCTGGCAGGGCCGCGACTTCGGCGCCTGGCTCGTCACGATCGCCCGCAACCTGGTCGCCGACCACTTCAAGTCCAGCCGCTTCCGCCTCGAGGTCACCACCGGCGAGATGCTCGACGCCAACGAGGTCGAGCGCAGCCCCGAGGACTCCGTCCTGGAGTCCCTCTCCAACGCGGCACTCCTCGACGCGGTCCGCCGCCTCAACCCCCAGCAGCAGGAGTGCGTGACCCTGCGCTTCCTCCAGGGCCTCTCGGTCGCCGAGACCGCCCGCGTCATGGGGAAGAACGAGGGCGCCATCAAGACCCTCCAGTACCGGGCCGTCCGCACACTGGCCCGCCTCCTCCCGGACGACGCACGCTGACCGGTCCGCGCCCCCCACACGCGCCCCCACCCAGCGGCCCACGCCCTACCGGTCCACGCCCCGCCCCCCACACCTCCCCCCACATCCCACGACCCCCGCTCAACTCACAGTCGGTGACCCTTCGGTGACGCACTGGTCCGATCATCTTTCGCGCGTAACCCAAGTGCCGCGCCGCTCGTTGTGCGGAATGCAGGCTCCCTGTGGTCACGCCATGCCCGCAGCCACTCACTCGTTCGTGTGGATGTGTTCAAGGTGTGCAACCTTCCGGACACCCCGGGGAGTCGACCGTCATGACGAGAGGAGGTGCCGCCAGTGATCGCGAACGTATCGGCGCACCGGCGGGCGAACGCCTTCGCCCAGGCCCTGGAGGACCGGGCGGCCGAGGGCGCGGCAGCCGAACAGCCCGAAGCTCCAGCCGAACCGGCGGAGCAGGGGCGGCTGTTGGCCTTGTCGAACGGCCTCGGCGAACTGCCGAAGCCACAGCTGGACCCCGAGGTCAAGGTGGTGCAGCGAGCGCAGCTCGTCGCCGCCATGGAAGCGATGCTCATGGAGGGCAGCGCGGCCTCGGGCCCTACGGTCCCGGAACAACGGGCACCGGGAAGCAAGGGAGCCCACCGGGCGTCCCCACTCCGCAAGCTCCGCCCCCGCTCCCGCTGGTCCAAGGGCCTCGCCGCCGGCGGCCTCACGGTCGGTGTGGCCGCGGGAGCCTTCGGCGGAGTGGCCGCTGCCAGCTCCGACGCCCTGCCCGGTGACTCGCTCTACGGGCTCAAGCGAGGCATGGAGGACATCAAGCTCGGAATGGCGGACGACGCCGCGGACCGCGGCGGCATCTACCTCGACCAAGCGTCCACCCGGCTCAGCGAAGCCCGCAGACTCATGGAGCGCGGCCGCTCAGGCGACCTCGACCACGAGTCGCTCACCGAGATCCGCCGCGTCCTGGGCGGAATGAAGCACGATGCCAGCGAGGGCCACCGCCTGCTCCGCGAGGCCTACGAGCAGGACGGCGAGATCGGCCCCATGGCCCGTCTCAACTCCTTCGCCCAGGCCCACCGGGACACCTGGAACGGCATCCGCGACCGGCTCCCCGTCCAGCTCACGGACGTCGGCACCGAGGTGACCGGGGTCTTCGACGCCATGGACGAGGAGGTGGAGCCGCTCCAGTCGGTGCTTCCCCGCACCCTGGAGAAGGACGGAATCACCACCGAGCGCCCCACCAGCGGAACGAGCACCCCGCAGGACACCCAGGCACCGGACACCCAGCGTCCGCCGTCCACCCACGAGGCACCGCCCACAGGCAGCACCTCCGCCCCGCCCCGCCCGTCCGGTCCCACCCCGAGCACCGGCACGAGCTCAAGCGCGAGCACGGACAGCGGCACCACTCCCTCACCGGAGGACGACGGTCTCCTCGGCGGCGACACGGGCGGGCTGCTCCAACCGCCCACGCCGACCGACTCGCCGACGATCCCCACTCCCACGACCCCGACACCCCCCGACGTACCGGACGTGACCCTGCCACCACTCCTGCCGGGCCTGCTACCAGGCTTCGGCATCGACAGCGAGGACGCTCGCTAGCAAGAGGTGAGGGGCGCCCCACGGACGGGGGCGCCCCTCACCTCTGTGCACCGTCAGAAGAACACCGACCGCCGCTGCACCAGCAGCTTGTACAGCGTGTGCTGTATCTGCTCCCTGACCTGGTCCGTGAGGTTGAACATCAGCATCGGGTCCTCCGCAGCCTCCGGCGCGTACCCGTCCGTCGGAATCGGCTCCCCGAACTGGATCGTCCACTTCGTCGGCAGCGGCAACGCCCCGAGCGGCCCCAGCCACGGGAAGGTCGGGGTGATCGGGACGTACGGGATGCCGAGCACCCGCGCCAGCGTCTTGGCGTTCCCGATCATCGGGTAGATCTCCTCCGCCCCCACGATCGAGCAGGGCACGATCGGCACACCAGCCCGCAGCGCCGTCGAGACGAAGCCGCCCCGCCCGAACCGCTGGAGCTTGTACCGCTCCGAGAACGGCTTCCCGATGCCCTTGAAGCCCTCGGGCATCACGCCGACGATCTCACCCGCCCGCAGCAGCCGCTCCGCGTCCTCCGCGCAGGCCAGGGTGTGCCCCGCCTTCCGCGCCAGCTCGTTCACCACCGGCAGGACGAACACCAGGTCCGCCGCGAGCAGCCGCAGGTGCCGCCCCGCCGGGTGCCGGTCGTGGACGGCGACCTGCATCATCAGCCCGTCCAGCGGCAGGGTCCCCGAGTGGTTGGCGACGATCAGGGCCCCGCCCTTCGCGGGGATGTTCTCGATGCCCTTCACCTCGACCCGGAAGTACTTCTCGTACAGCGGGCGCAGCAGTGACATCAGGACCTGGTCGGTGAGCTCCTCGTCGTAGCCGAACTCGTCGACCTCGTACTCACCGGTGATCCGCCGCCGCAGGAACGCGAGACCACCGGCGAGCCGCCGCTCCCAGCCCCCGGCACCGGATACGGCCCCGGACGGAGACGCGGCCCCGGCCTCGACGCCGCTCCCGGCCTCCGCACCCGCACCACCCCCGACCACGCCCCCCGCATCGGCACCGGGCAGCCCTTCCACGGGCCCAGCAGGGTCCTGAGGGCTCTGCTGCGCCCCGGGCAGGGCTCTGACGGCCGCCGCCTCCCCGTCGGCCCGGCTGGGCCGACGACGGGCCCTCGAACGGTCGTCGTCGAACGGAATGACCTTGGCGTCCGCCATCGCTGTCCGGTCTCCTCAGGCGCCGTGGTGAAGTGGGGCAGTGTCACTGGTGGACGGGGCGAGACGGCCGGCAAGCCGGTCCACCGCCCCGGCGAGCATCTCCGGCGGCAGAAGACCCGACCCCCTGCTGCCCGCGAAGTCCGCGAAGGTCTCCGCCGTCGTGAAGCGCGGCGAGAACCCGAGGACCTCGCGCATCTGCACCGTCGAGACGACCCGGCCATGGGTGAGCAGCCGGATCTGCTCCGGTGCGAAGTCCGTGATCCCGACCGTGCGCAGCGCCGTCCCCACCCAGGTGACCGCGGGCAGCAGCACCGGGACGGTCGGCCGCCCGAGCCGCCGCGCGCACTGGGAGAGCAGCAGCACCCCGTCCCCGGCCACGTTGAACGTGCCGCTGTTCAGGGTGGCCCTGCGGGGCTCGTGCGCCGCCAGGCGCAGGACGTCGATCACGTCGTCCTCGTGGACGAACTGGAGCCTCGGGTCGTAGCCGAGCACGGTCGGCATGACCGGCAGCGACAGGTACTCGGCCAGCGGGGAGTCGACCCGCGGCCCGAGGATGTTCGCGAACCGCAGTACGCACACGGCCACGTCCGGCCGGCGCCGGGCGAAGCCCCGCACGTACCCCTCGACCTCGACGGCGTCCTTCGCGAAGCCCCCGCTCGGCAGCGACTTCGCCGGGGTGGTCTCGGTGAAGACCGCCGGGTCGCGCGGCGCGGAGCCGTAGACGCTCGTACTCGACTTGATCACGAGCCGCTTGATCCGCGGCGACTTCTGGCAGGCCCCCAGCAGCTGCATGGTGCCGATGACGTTGGTCTCCTTGACCGACGTACGGCCGCCCGCGCCGAGCGCCGTACCGGTGACGTCCATATGGACCACCGTGTCGACCTCGTGCTCGGCGAGGACCTTCGCGATCGCCGGCCGGCGGATGTCCGCCCGTACGAATTCGGCGGCGCCGAGCTGATGCGCCGGGGCGACCGCGTCCACCGCGATCACCCGCTCCACTTCCGGGTCCCGCTGGATTCGCCGTACGAAACGGCCCCCGAGGTGCCGGGCGGCACCGGTGACGAGCACGACCCTGCCCAAGATCAGCGCCTTCCGTCCGTCTTCCGTTGGTCGCCACCGTAGCGCCTCCGGATTTCGGCGCGAATAAAGCGTGGCCCTTCACCGCGAACGGTGAAGGGCCACGCCTGACGCACTGAACGCTGCGATGCAGCGGTCGCCTTACTTCTTGTTGCGACGCTGAACGCGCGTGCGCTTAAGCAGCTTGCGGTGCTTCTTCTTCGCCATCCGCTTGCGCCGCTTCTTGATAACAGAGCCCACGACTACCCTCGCTCACTTCTCGGAACATCCCCGCCTCCCGGCGGGGATCGGTGCGGGGCGTCTGGGCCCACACGACCTACGTCGGCCTAGCCTACCGTCCCGAGCACCGCGCTTGTAATCCGAGGGCCGTACGCGACTTTCCCGGCTTAACGGCCGCGCGCTCGCTACGCGGTCCCCACCCCCACGAAGGACTCCCTCAGGTACTCGTGAACCGCCTGTTCCGGCACCCGGAAAGACCTGCCCACCCGGATCGCCGGCAGATGACCACTGTGCACCAAGCGGTACACGGTCATCTTCGACACGCGCATCACCGCGGCGACTTCCGCCACGGTCAGAAACTTGACCTCGTTGAGAGGTCGATCGCCAGCAGCCATGACCCACCTGTACCTTCCGCCGCGACGCCCACCGGCTTCCCCTCCGGTGACTCTTCGTCGCCGAGCGCTCACTCGCCAGACTAGGGGCGGGTGGTACGAGTGGGGAAGAGGAGCTGCCATCGGCCGTTTACCGTGACAGACACGCTCGATTGAGTACATAGCGCGTCAGCGGACGGTAGTAGTCGGAGCGCACGCCGTCATCAAGCGGAACGGCCACCGACACCTGCCCCTCCGCCTCACCGACGAACAGCGCCGGATCATCCGTATCGGCAAGCCCGATGGCCTCGATACCCAGCTGACCTGCACCGCAGACCCATCCGTGGTCCCCGACCACCAGCTCCGGCAGCGGCCCGCCGCCCTCGGCCGCGCTTTCGAGCGCGGCCCTGATCGGCAGCGCGGAGTGCGAGTGCGCCCCCGGCTCGCGACCACCCCCCGACAGCCCGGGCTCACGCACCAACGCGACCCCTTGTACGTAGTCGAGGAGGTACGTACGTACGCCGAACCGGGTCGTTATGTCGACACATCGCCCCTGCGCCGGGGTGAGGACAAGACATCCCGCCGCCGACAAAGCGTCTGCAAGCGCGACGTAGAAACCGAGCAGACGATGCGGATGACCCGTCCCGAACAGCACCGGAACCCGTCGAGCGGCCGCCGCACCCAGCCTCGCCGCGAAGGCGTCGAGCCCCCTCAACGTCCGCTCCGGATCGATCACGTCAGGCCCCGACCGGTGCGCCGGATCCCCCGACACCCCGCACTTGTCGGCCATCAACCGCAGCAGATCCGCCTCGCCCCACCCCCAGGCCGGATCGAGCCCCAGCAGCACCCGCGGATCACGCGCGGCGAAGAGCCGATAGCTCCGCAGACTCTCCTCCCGCGACGTCGCCACCGTCCCCGCCAACCCCGCCGCCAAAAGATGCGCCCGCAGCGCACCGGTACTCAACACCCTCCCGATGCTGCCGGAACACGCCGCCCCCGGAGCCGAAACCCCAGGGACAGTGCACAGTCGGCGTAACGAACGAGGAGAACGCCCTCGCCCCGTACGCCCCCACCCCTAGGGAAGCAGTCCCCGCAGCGGGAAGGCAGCCTTCCGGGTCGCGAGCACCGCCTGGTCCAGCCGATCCGCCGGGTCGTACCCCTCGGCCCAGTCCCGGAAGCCCACCGGCCACCGCCCGTCCGTCATCCGCGCCGGCCCCAACTGCCGGGTACGCGCGTACACCTCGTCCCGCCAGGACGACGGGATCACGGACTCCGGATCCACCGGCGCATGCGCCGCGATCCCCACCAGATGCGTCCACGACCGCGGCACGACATCCACCACCGCGTACCCGCCACCGCCGAGCGCGACCCACTTCCCGCCCTCGACGTACTCGTGCGCCAGCTCGTGACAGGCCGACTGCACCACCCGCTGCGCGTCCAGCGACACCGCCAGATGCGCGAGCGGGTCCTCGAAATGCGTGTCCGCCCCGTGCTGCGTCACGAGCACCTGCGGCCGGAAGTCCGCGATCAGCTCCGGCACCACCGCGTGGAAGGCCCGCAGCCACCCCGCGTCCCCCGTCCCGGCCGGCAGCGCCACGTTCACGGCCCCACCCTCACCAGGCCCCGCCGCACCCGTCTCCTCCGGCCACCCCGTCTGCGGGAACAGCGTCCGCGGATGCTCGTGCAGCGAGATCGTCAGGACCCGCGGATCCTCCCAGAACGCGGCCTGCACCCCGTCACCGTGGTGCACGTCCACGTCCACATAGGCGACCCGCTCCGCCCCCAGCTCGAGCAGCCGGGCGATGGCCAGCGACGCGTCGTTGTAGATACAGAACCCGGACGCACTCCCCGGCATCGCGTGGTGCAGCCCGCCCGCGAAGTTCACCGCGTGCGCGGCCTCCCCGCGCCACACCGCCTCCGCCGCCCCGACCGACTGCCCTGCGATCAGCGCCGACACCTCGTGCATCCCGCCGAACGCCGGATCGTCGACCGTCCCGAGCCCGTACGCCTGGTCCGCGTGGCGCGGATCCGCCGAGGCCGCCCGGACCGCCGCCACATAGTCCTCACGGTGCACCAGCCGCAGGGTCGAGTCCCCGGCCGGCGGCGCCGCGACCACGTCCACGGCCCGGTCGAGCCCGTACGCCCGCACCAGCCCCATGGTCAGCGCGAGCCGTACCGGATCCATCGGATGCTCGGACCCGAAGTCGTACTGCGTGACAGCTTCATCCCACATCAACAGTGCGCGGCCGCTCATGCCCGCCACCGTATCGGGCCTCTCGCGAACCGAACGACGTGGCGTACACCACCGTCACCAGGACCAGCACCATCGGCACGAGCATCGCCCCCCGATAACTCCACGCGTCCCCGAGCGCCCCCACCAACGGCGACCCGACGAGGAACCCCACGTAGTTGAAGACATTGAGCCGCGCCACAGCAGCGTCACTCGCCCCCGGAAACAACCTCCCGGCCGCGGCGAAGGTCTGCGGCACGATCACGCTCAGCCCGAGCCCGAGCACGGTGAACCCGGCGATCCCCGCCCACGCCCCCGGCGCCACCGCCACCACCGCGAACCCCAGCGCCCCGAGCACCGCCCCGCACCGCACGACGGTCACGGCCCCCAGCTTCCGCACCCCGAGGTCACCCACCGCCCGTCCCAGCAGCGTCGTCACCATGTACGCGTTGTACGGCACGGTCGCCAGCTCCTCCGAGCTCCCGAGCACGTCCTGGAGGTACTTGGCACTCCAGTTGGAGACGGTGGAGTCCCCTATGTACGCGAAGGTCATCACAAGACAGAGCGGCAGCAGCAAGGCGAAGGCGACCCGACTCCCGCCGCTCTCCCGCGCCTCCTTCTCCACCGCCCGGTGCTCCCCGGCCCCGTACCACCGACTGCCGACCAGGGCTGCGGGCAGCAACACCACCACGACCGGCAGATACGACACGACCAGCGACAGGTGCCAGTGCGCCCCGACCCAGGCCAACGAGGCGCCGGCGATCCCGCCGAGGCTGTACGAGGCGTGGAACCCGAGCATGATGCTCCGCCCGTACGCCCGCTGGAGGTTCACTCCCAGCATGTTCATGGACGCGTCGAGGGCCCCCACGGCGAGCCCGAAGAGCCCGAGGGCGACCGCCGCCTCCCACAACTCCGTGCCGGCACCCACCCCCAGGAGGGCAAGCAGGACGACGGGCTGCGCCCACCGCAGGACCACCGCGGGCCCCACCCGGGCGACGATCTTCTCGGTCGCGACACTCGCCACCCCGGCAAGGATCGGCACGGCGGCGAGGAAGGCGGGCAGCAGCGCGTCCGAGATCCCGTACCGGTCCTGGATCCCCGGTATTCGGGTCACGAGCAGCGCGAACGTGACCCCCTGTACGAAGAAACTGACCGCCAGGGATCCCCGCCCACGCCGCAACCGCGCATCCGTCATGGCGGCTCAGCGTAGGGCCGGGTCCTACCGATGGGTAGATGGATCACAGACCCAATGTCGCGGGGAGCTCGCCCATCGCCCGGAAGAACCCCGTGGCGCCGGCGAGCTTCTCCTCGGGCGTCATCGCCGTGAACCCGTACACGTCCATCCCTGCGGCGACGGCGGCCTGGACCCCGAGCCGGCTGTCCTCGACCACGACACACCGCTCCGGCGCGACGCCCATCCGCTCGGCGGCGTGCAGGAACAGGTCGGGCTCAGGCTTGCCCCGCCCCACGTCCTCGGCGCTGAAGACGATCTCGTCCCGGAACCACGCGTCGAGCCCCGTCTTCCGATGTCCCACCCGAATCCGCTCATGACTCCCGGACGACGCCACACAGTACGGAACCCCGGCCACGGCCAGTCCCTTCAGCACGTCCGCGGCCCCGCACACCGCCTCCAGCTCCTGCTCGAAGGCGGCGAAGACCCGCGCGTGGAACGTCTCGTCGAAGTCCGCGGGCAAGCGCTCCCCAGTCCGCTCCTCGACCAGCTCGTGAATGCGGTGCATGGCGGACCCCATGTAGTCGCGCACCGACTCCTCGTACGAGGTCGGATGCCCGAGCTCCGTCAGATAGCCGGCGAGAAGCGTGTTGGAAATCGGCTCGCTGTCCACGAGCACACCGTCGTTGTCGAAGATGACCAAGTCGTATCGCATGGACAAAGCCTAGAACGCAAAAATGCCTCAACCCCCGGACAAAGTCCGGGGGTTGAGGCTAAAAATTGTTCGGCGGCGTCCTACTCTCCCACAGGGTCCCCCCTGC
>NZ_JBITGA010000010.1:0-365647 GCF_044456565.1 Streptomyces sp. NPDC050842
GTGTCCGAGGGGGGACTTGAACCCCCACGCCCGATAAAGGGCACTAGCACCTCAAGCTAGCGCGTCTGCCATTCCGCCACCCGGACAAGGTGTCTGTCGCTTCGTGGTTTCCCTCGCGGCGACAGAGATAACTCTACCAGGGGTTTGAGGTGCCCTTCACCAGGGTTTTCCGTGGTCAGCGGCGTGGAGCAGTCGGAATCTCCATGATCAAGACCGGATTGTCCGGCGGTGTGCGCAGTGTGTGTTCGGTAGCGCACAGAGGGTGGGTGGGCGGCCTCGGGCCCCTGCGTGAGGGGCCCGAGGGGGTGGGTCAGCGGCCCTTCTCGCGCAGGGAGTGGAGGTGGGCGCTGGACCTGCGGGCGAAGTCGAGCGAGTCGACCGGGTTGTCGCGCTCGGCCTGCCAGTGGTGGGCGTGCCTGCCGTGGTGGGTGCGGTTGACCGCCGAGATGAAGCGCCGGTAGTCGATGTCCCCATCGCCGACGTCGGTCATGCGGTAGCCGTAGGGGACGGCGGAGTCGTCGCGGTCGCCGTCCTTGACGTGGAACAGCGGGTAGCGGTGGGGCTGGGCGAGGACGTAGTCGAGGGGGTCGAAGGGGGCGGGGGTGCCGTCCGGACGCGTCGAGTAGCGGTACTGGCCCACGTACGCCCAGAAGACGTCCATCTCCAGGTGGACGAGGTCCGGGTCGGTCTCGGCGAGGAGGACGTCGTAGAGCCGCACGTCGGGGCGGTCGGTGGCGAAGGAGAACTCCTCGGAGTGGTTGTGCTGGTAGAACTTCATGCCGCGCTTCCGTGCCGCGGCGCCGTACCGGTTGAACTCCTCGGCGCACCGCTTCCAGCCGTCGACGGTGGCGCCGTAGCGCCAGGGGCCGGACGCGGTGCCGATGTGGGGCAGGCCGAGGGCCGCCGCGTCGTCGAGGACCCGGTCGAGGTTCTGGGCGAAGGTGTAGGCGCCGGGGTCGCTCGCGTAATAGCCGACGTGGCTGCCGATGCCCCGCAGGCCGTGGTCGCGGGTGAGGCGCTTGAGTTGCGCCGGCGTGAGGGGGCCGCCGGTGCCCTGGGTGTAGCCGGCGTACTCGACCTCGTCGTAGCCGAACCTCTGGAGCTCGGCGAAGACCGCGGCGAATCCGAGGGCGGCGATCTTGTCGCGCAGCGAGTAGAGCTGGATGCCGAGGCGGCCGGGAGGCAGAACCGGCCTGCCGTGGCCCTGGCCATGGGATGCGGCGGCAGGGGCCGCTGCGGCGGGGGTGGCCGCCGCGCCCAGCAGGGCGGCGGCGGTCGCGCCGGCGGCGACGCCGAGCATGTTGCGCCTGCTGAGCCGGTGGGTCAGCTCAGGGTCAGTGGCTTGCGTACGGCGGCTGAGATTCATCTGTGGACAACTCCTCGGGTGTCGGTGGGGGCTGCTTCACTGGAGTCAGGTCGGCTCCTCAGGCGAGTCCGGCCAGCCGGAGCAGCAGGGACTTCACATCGGTGGCCGCGACGCGGCCGCTTACGGCGCGGGGGGTGGAGCACAGAATGAGCGGACCTTCGTCATCGCTCGTGGGGAGGCGGCCATGGCTGCCGCGAAGAGGTGAGGGGTCGAGGGGCACGACCGCGAGCCGGTAGCGCATGCCGAGCTTCTTGCGGGCGATCTCCCTGGCCGCCTTGAGCCGTACGTACGGATCGAGCGGGTCCATGAAGAGTTCGGCGGGGTCGTAGCCGGGCTTGCGGTGGATCTCGACGAGCCGGGCGAAGTCGGGCGCGCGGGCGTCGTCGAGCCAGTAGTAGTACGTGAACCAGGCGTCGGGCTCGGCGACGGCGACGAGCTCGCCGGAGCGCGGGTGGTCGAGGCCGTGTTCCTTCTTTCCCTCGTCGTCGAGGAGCGATTCGACGCCGGGGAGCTCCTTGAGGACGTCCCGGACGGCCGGCAGGTCTTCGGGGCGGCGGACGTAGACGTGCGCGATCTGGTGGTCGGCGACGGCGAACGCGCGGGAGGTCATGGGGTCCAGGTACTCCATGCCGTCCTGGGTGTGGACCTCCAGGAACCCGGCGCGGCGCAGGGCCCGGTTGATGTCGACGGGCTTGTCCACCCGGGTGATGCCGTACTCGGAGAGGGCGACGACCGTGCGTCCTTCGGCGCGGGCGTCGGCGAGGAGCGGGGCGAGGGCGGTGTCGAGGGCCGCGGCGGCCCGGAAGGAGCGCGGGTCGTCGGGGCCGTAGCGCTGGAGGTCGTAGTCGAGGTGCGGGAGGTAACAGAGGGCGAGGTCGGGGCGGCGGGTGCGGAGGATGTGGCGGGTGGCGTCGATGATCCACCGGCTGGAGACGAGGTCGGCGCCCGGACCCCAGAAGCGGAAGAGGGGGAACGTGCCCAGTTCCTCGGTGAGTTCGTCGTGGAGGGCCGGCGGCCGGGTGTAGCAGTCGGGTTCCTTGCGGCCGTCGGCGTAGTAGACGGGGCGGGGGGTGACGGTGATGTCGGTGTCGGCGCCCATGGCGTACCACCAGCAGATGTTGGCCACGGTGTAGCCGGGGTGGGCGCGGCGCGCCGCGTCCCAGAGGCGGTCTCCGGAGACGAGGCCGTTGTGCTGGCGCCAGAGCAGGACGTCGCCGAGTTCGCGGAAGTACCAGCCGTTGCCGACGATGCCGTGTTCGGCGGGGAGGGTGCCGGTGAGGAAGGTGGTCTGGGCGGTGCAGGTGACGGCGGGCAGGACGGTGGAGAGCGGGGCCTGGGAACCGGCCCGGGCGAGGGCGGTGAGGTGGGGCATGTGGTGGAGGAGCCGTGGGGTGAGGCCGACGACGTCGAGCACCAGGAGGGGGGTGGGGGCAGTGGAGTCGCTCACGGAAGTTCCTTGAGGCCGAGGTCGGTCAGCAGGTCGCGGGCCAGGGTCAGTTCGGCGGCGATGCCGTCCGCGAGCCGGGCGCGGGTACGGGGGCGACGGTCGGGAGGGAGGGCCTGCCAGGTGTAGGTCTCGACCTCCAGGTGGCGGGTGAGCGGGTGGGGTCCGCCGACGAGGAGGCCGAGGGTCTCCTGGAGTACGGGAAGCGTGGAGCCGAGCGGAGGGGCGGGTGGGGCGTGCAGGGGGACGTGGAAGTGGGCGCGCCAGGGCGTCGCGTCGGGAAGGCCGGCGCCGGGGCCGGGGCCCGTGTCGGGGGTGGCGAGGGCTTCGGGAAGGTCGTCGGTGCCCCGCAGGCCGGCGGCGGTCCTCGTACGGGTCTGGTGGAGGAAGCGGGGTTCGGCGAAGGCGCCGAGCGCGGCCCTGACCTCGGGCAGGTGCGGGTGCTCGGCGTGGAGCGCGGCGGAGAGCTGCGCCTTGGGGACGGTGATTCCGGCGGTGGTGAGCGCGTCGAGGGCGGTGCGCGGGTCTTCGAAGGAGGTCGCGAGGTGGCAGGTGTCGAGGCAGACGCCGATGCGGGCGCGCGGTACGCCGCTGAGCGCGGCGACGGCGTCGGCGACCGTTTCGACGGTGCAGCCGGGCTCCGGTTCGAGGCCGATCCGGATGCTTCGCCCGGTGAGCTCCTCGAGTGCGTCGAGGCGGGTGGCGAGCGTGGTCAGTGCGGTGCGGGCGGTGGCGGCCGCGCGGGTGTCGAAGGGGGTGCGCCAGGCGAGGGGCAGGGTGGAGACGGATCCCTCGCTGACGTCGTCGGGGAGGAGCGCGGCGAGGAGACGGGCCAGGTCGGTGGTGTGGGCGAGGCGCTCGGGTCGGGTCCAGTCGGGCTGGTAGACCCGGTGCTTGACCTCGTCGGCGCCGAACCCCTCGTAGGGGAAGCCGTTCAGGGTGACCACTTCGAGGCCGCGGCGGTCGAGTTCGGCGCGCAGGGCGCGGAGCGAGGCGGGGTCGGTGGTCAGGGCGTGGGCGGCGGCGCGCGCGAGCCAGAGGCCGATGCCGAGGCGGTCGCGGCCGAGGCGGCGGCGGACGGGCTCGCAGTGGTCGCGGAGCTGGGCGAGGACGCCGTCGAGGGTCTCGGCCGGGTGGACGTTCGTGCAGTACGCGAGGTGGACGGTGGAGCCGTCGGGGTGCCGGAAGCGCATGCGGGGTGCCTCATTCCCCGCCGCGGAGGAGGGAGTTGCCCTCGTGCAGGTCCTGTGGGGAGGAGGGATCGAGCCGGAGACGCCCGCTGAGTCCGTAGAAGGCGCCGGGGTTGCGCCAGAGGACCCGGTCGACGTCGTCGTCCGTGAATCCGGCGGCGAGCATGGCGTCGCCGACCGCACGGGTCTTGAGGGGGTCGCTCCTGCCCCAGTCGGCTGCCGAGTTCACGAGGACGCGCGTGGTCCCGTGGTTCCGGAGGATCGCGACCATCCGGTCCACGTCCATCTTGGTGTCGGGGTAGACGGAGAAGCCGAGCCACGCGCCGCTGTCGGCGGCCTCCTTGACGGTGGTCTCGTTGAGGTGGTCGAGGAGTACGCGGTCGGGGGCGAGCGGGGACTCGCGGACGACGTCGATGGTGCGGCGCAGGCCGGTGAGCTTGTCGCGGTGCGGTGTGTGGACGAGGGCGGGCAGGCCGTGGTCGGCGGCCAGCTGGAGCTGGGCGGCGAGGGCGGTGTCCTCGGCCGGGGTCAGGGAGTCGTAGCCGATCTCGCCGACGGCGACGACACCGTCCTTGGCGAGGTAGCGGGGCAGGTCGTCGAGGACGGGGGTGCAGCGGGGGTCGTTGGCCTCCTTGGGGTTGAGGGCGAGCGCGCAGTGGTGGGCGATGCCGTACTGGGCGGCGCGGAAGGGTTCCCAGCCGAGGAGCGAGTCGAAGTAGTCGAGGAAGGAGGCGGGCGAGGTGCGGGGCTGGCCGAGCCAGAAGGAGGGTTCGACGAGAGCGCGGACGCCGGCGTCGTACATCGCCTGGTAGTCGTCCGTGGTGCGCGAGGTCATGTGGATGTGGGGGTCGAAGACGCGCATCAGGACTCCTCGACGGGTGCGGTGGCGGTGAGGGCGAGGACGCGGGGCAGGTCGACGGGGAGGGGGCGGCCCGCGGCGGTGAGCTCGGCGGCGTGGTCGGCGAGCATCCGGGCGAGTTCGGTGTCTCCTGCGGCGCGCTCGGCGAGGCCGGCGACGGCGGTGACGGGGACGCCGGTGAAGAGGCATTTCAGAAGGGCGTGGCGCCACGTGTGGGGGGTGAGGTGGGTGGCGGCGTAGGGGCCGAGGGCGGCGGCGATGAGGGTGGTGTCGTGGGTGCGCAGGGCGTCCTCGACGAGGGGCACGGCCTCGGGGCCGGAGACGAGGGAGGGGAGGGCGAGGAGGACGGCGCGGCGCTCGGCGGCGGCGCCGTGGTGGTAGAGGCGGGTGAGTGTGGCGGCGTCTGCGGCGGCCGTCCGGAGAAGGAGGGTGCGGGCGGAGTCCGCGTGGGGGTGACCGCAATGGCGTCCGGCGGCGACGAAGTACGACTCCCAGGCCGGCGTACGGGCGGCGGCTTCAATGAGCGCCGAGTCCAGCCAGGTGCGGGCGGTGCCGGTCAGCATGCCGGGGCCTCCTGCCGCAGGAAGGAGAGGGAGGTGCGGGCGAGTTCGGGGCCGGCGTGGGAGTGCCGGGGCAGTTCGACGACGGTGAGCCCGGTGTAGCCGGCGGCGGTGAGGTCGGCGAGAGCGGCGAGGACGGGCGGGAAGTCGATCTCTCCGTCGCCGAACGGCAGGTGTTCGTGGACACCGCGGCGCATGTCCTCGATCTGGACGTGGTGCACCCAGGGGGCGGCGGCGCGCACGCAGTCGGCGGGAGGGAGGGATTCGAGGCACTGACAGTGGCCGATGTCGAGGGTGAGACCCAGGACGGTGGGTGGGGGTGCTCCGAGGAGTCCGCGCAGGTGGTGGAAGTCGTCGAGGGTGGCGAGGAGGTGACCCGGTTCGGGTTCGACGGCGAGGGGGACGCGGGCGGCGTCCGCGGCTTCCAGGACGGGGGTGAGGGAGGTGGTGAGCCGCTTCCAGGCCTCGTCGGGTGAGGTGTCCGCGGGGGCGGGGCCGCTGAAGCAGTGCACGGCGTGTGCGCCGAGGTCGGCCGCGACCCTGACGGCCCGGAGCAGCAGCCGGGTGCGGGCGGCCCGGTCCTCGGGGGCCGCGTCGAGCAGCGACGGTCCGTGCTTGCGGCGCGGGTCGAGGACGTAGCGGGCGCCGGTCTCGACGGTGACACCGAGTCCGAGGGCGGCCAGTCGCCGGCCGACCCGGGCGGTACGGGCGGCGAGGTCGGGCGCGAGCGGGTCGAGGTGCATGTGGTCGAGGGTCAGGCCGACGCCGTCGTAGCCGAGGTCGGCGAGGAGGCCGAGGGCCTCGTCGAGCCGCAGGTCGGTGAGGCCGTTGGTGCCGTAGCCGAGCCTGAGGCGGGGTGTGAGGCGGGGCCCGGGGTGGGGGGTGGTGCTCATGTGGGGCTCACCTTCCGGGCTAGGGCGCGGCCGAGCGGGACGAGTCCGAGGAGCCCGAGCGCCGTGCCCGGGGCTCCGGCGCGGGCGGCCAGTGCCGCCTGGAGCGGGATGGTCGCCCGTATCCCGCCGCCGACGGCCCGCTCGGTGAGAACGGCGGAGGGGTTGAGCGCGGCGTGCAGGAGGTGGGTGGCGGGGGTGCGGGCGTAGGCCAGGGCGAGGAGCGGGCCGAGGCGGGGAGCGGGGAGGGCGGGGCGGGGAGCGGGGAGGGTGGGGCGGGGGCGGGGGGCGGGGGCCCCGGAGGGAGGGGTTTGGTTCGCGCGGCTCGATAGCGTCCCGGCCACCGCCAGGGTCACGGCGAGGGCCGCGAGTGGGGTGCGGGTGGAGCCGCCCTGAGTCTCGTGACGGGAGACGGCGGTGACGGCGTAGGTGTGGGCGCCGAGGAGAGCGGCCGCGGGGAGAGCGGTGGGGAGCGAGTTGAAGGGGCGGCGTGGCGGGTGGGTGGTGGCAGTGGCGCCGAGGAGGAGGTCGAGGGCTCGGGCGGCCGCCATCGTGGCGGGGCCCGCCGGGGTGTGTTTGAGGCCGAGGTCGTAGGCCCAGACGGTGGTGGCGAGGGCGGTGGCGACCACGAGGGCGGGGCGGCCGGCGCGGGAGGCGAGGCCGAGGCCGGTCGCCGTCAGGGCGGCCGAGGCGGCGAGGGCGGCGGCGGGGGTGATGCGGCCGGAGGGCAGCGGGCGGTGGGGGCGTTCGGCGGCGTCCTCGTCACGGTCGGCCCAGTCGTTGAGTGCCATGCCCGCCTCGTACAGGCAGAGGGACGCGCCGATCGCCCAGAGCGTGCCGCGCCCGGGGCGCGAGCCGGCGGCGGCCGCCCCTGCGAGGGCGTCGCCGGGTACGGAGGCCAGCGCCGAGACGCGGAGGAGTTCCGCCCAGGCGCGCGGCCTGCCGGTGGCCCGGGTCATCGTCGGTCCTTGCTCAGGGTCCCGCCGAAGGTGACGAGGCGGGTGTACTGGGCTGCGAGGGAGGCCGGAGGGGTGCCTTCGGGGTCCTTGAAGTAGAAGGCGAGGTCGTCGAGGGAGCCGGTGAGGCCTCTCTCGTGGGCGCGGGCGGTGAGGCGGGCGAGGTCCAGGACGAGGGGTGCGGCGAGGGCGGAGTCGCAGCCCTGCCAGAGGGTCTGGAGGATCATGCGGGTGCCGAGGAAGCCGTCGAAGGCGATGTGGTCCCAGGCGGTCTTCCACTCCCCCAGGGCGGGGACGTCGTCGATGTGGACCTGTCCTTCGACGGCGCCGCCGAGGGTGTCGGTGAGGACGCGTTCCTTCCCGGCGTTCTTGGCGGCGGCGGCCGCCGGGTCGGCGAGGGCGGCTCCGTCGCCGCCGCCGAGGAGGTTGCTGCCGGACCAGGCGCGTACGGTCAGGGCCCGCTGGAGGAACATCGGGGCGAGGACGGCCCGCAGGAGGGTCTGTCCGGTCTTGCCGTCGCGGCCCGCGTGGGGCAGTCCGCTCGCCGCGAGCGGTGCGGCGAGGGCGGGGTGGCGGAGTCCGGTGGACGGGGTGAAGTTGACGTACGGGCAGCCCGCGCGGAGCGCGGCGGCGGCGTAGAGGCTGCTGGGTGGGAGCCCGACGCCCCCCGACGCCGGCTCCGTGGAGGCCACATTGACGACCACGACGCGGTCCAGGCCAATGCGTTCCCGGAAGTCCGTCAGGTCGGCGGTGAAGGCCGTGACGAGCTGTTCGTCGGTGCGGGCGTCGCCGGGGAGGGGGCCGCCGGGGCGGATCTCCCGGTCGGCGGCTTCGAGTTCGGCGGTGACGGCGCTCGCCAGGCCGTACGGGAGGACTCCGGCGGTGGTGAGCTGTTCGGCCCGTTTGGGGAGGGGGCAGTCGACGGTGTCGTGTCCGCCGAAGACGAGCGTGGCGAGCGGTGGGAGGCCGGCGTCGGCGAGGTCGGGTGTCTCGGTGGCCATGCCGGTCGGTGGGTGGAGTCCGGCGACGAGGGCGGCGCAGCCGGCCACGGTGGTGGTGGCGACGGATCCTCTCGCACCGATGAGCCAGATTCCCGTGCGGTGTCCGGTGGGCATGTCGACGGCCTCCCTGCTCGTCCTGCGGGGGTGGTGTGGGGGGGGTGGGGGGGTGGTGCGTATGGGGGGACGGTGGGCGGGGTACGGCGGACCCCGCCCACCGTCGTTCGGTGGGGGCGGTCAGGGGGCGGTCAGGAGGAGAGCTCCCTGATCTGGATGGTGCGGAAGGCCGCCCGGTCCGCGGCGCCGTGGTTCTGGATGCCGATGTGGCCGGTGGTGAGGGAGCGGGCCGGGTCGGTGTTGGTGAAGTCGTTGATCTTGACGCCGTTGAGGAAGACCTGGAGGCGTTCGCCCTGGACGCGGATCTCGTAGGTGTTCCATTGGCCCGGTGGGCGGAGGGCCCGGTCGCGGGCGGTGAGGTTGGCCGACTTGAAGCCGTAGACGGCTCCGGTGGTGCGGTCGGCGGTGTCGGTGGCGTCGATCTGGATCTCGTAGCCGTTGTTCACGGCCGACCAGGGGTCGTCGGAGGCGGGGAAGCCGACGAAGATGCCGGAGTTGTCGTCGCCGGTGAGTTTCCAGTCGAGGGTGAGTGAGTACGACCGGAATTCCTTGGCCTGGTACCAGAGGAGGCCCATGCCGCCGGTGGAGCGGAGTTCGCCGTCGGTGACGTCGAAGGCGCCGGGTCCGGCCTGCTTCCAGCCTTCGGTGGTTGCGCCGTTGAAGAGGCTGCGGCTTCCGGTCTGGGGGCGGCAGTCGGCTTGGACCTGGCCGGTGGCGTACTGGAGTCCGCCCAACAGGTGCTGTCGGAAGCCGGGTTCGGCGTACGACTCCTTGGTGTGGCCTCCGCCGGTGTAGAAGGAGCGGCCGCCGCCGTAGCTCTGGCACCAGGCGATGGGGTGGTCGCCCTTCATCGTGCCGCCCTGGTACGTGGTTTCGTCGAGGGTGGCGAGGATGCGGGCCTGACCGCGGGGGTTGGTGCGGTAGTTGTACCACTCGTCGGTGCGCTGCCAGGGGCCGTCGAGGTGGGCGGTGGCGGGGTGGGTGTGGTCCTCGACGCGTACGGTCGCGGGCTGGATCTGGGGGTGGGACTGGAAGTGGGCGCCGACGAGGCCGCCGTAGAAGCTCCAGTCGTATTCGGTGTCGGCGGCGGCGTGGACGCCGAGGTAGCCGCCGCCTGTGGAGACGTAGTTCTCGAAGGCGGTCTGCTGGTCGGTGTCGAGGACGTCGCCGGTGGTGGAGAGGAAGACGACGGCGTCGTAGCGGGCGAGGTTGTTGGTGGTGAACTGGCGGGGTTCCTCGGTGGCGTCGACGGTGATGCCGTGTGCGGCGCCGAGTTCCTTGAGGGCGGTGATGCCGGTGGGGATGGAGTCGTGGCGGAAGCCGGCGGTCTTGGAGAAGACGAGGACGCGTTTGGCGGTGCGGTCGGCGGGGGTGCTGGAGATGGTGAAGTCGTCGAGGTCGTAGAGCGCGCCGGTGCCGCCCTTGAAGACCAGGTAGAGCTGGGTGGTCTTGCGGGGTACGGCGCGGAGGGGGACGTCGACGTCCTGGAAGGTCTCCCAGCTGCCGGTGACGGGGACGGGTGTGGAGCCGAGGAGGGTGCCGGTGGGTGAGCCGGTGCGGACTTCGAGGTAGCCGCCCGTACCGCCGGAGGAGAGGCGGGCGGTGAGCTTGGTGGCGCCGGTGAGGTTGTACGGGGTGAAGGCGATCCAGTCTCCGTCGTTGATGTCGCCGACGGTGCGGCCGCCGTTGGCCTGGGTCTTGTCGTAGGTGCGGATGCCGTTCTGGCTGTCGAAGTGCTCGGCCTGGCGGTGGCGGGGCTGGAGTTTGGCCTGGTCGCGGCCGGTGAGGGCGGCTTGTCCGCCGCCTCCGCCGTCGGTGTACTCGGCGGTGAAGACGGCGAAGATGTTGGCGTCGTCGTCGTGGCCGCCGTCGGCGGAGGTCTTGATGGTGCCGGTGCAACCGTTGGCGGAGGTGACGGGGTGGCCGTGGCTGTCGTGGCCGAGGACGTAGGTGACCTTGATCTTGGCGCAGTCGATGGGGCCGGTGGTGGCGTCTTCGGGGTCGGTGACGGTCACCTTGAAGGGGATTTCGTCGCCGAAGGCGAAGAGGGCTCCTTCTGCGGGGAGTTGGAGGTCGACCTTGGGTGCGGTGTTGCCGACGACGATGTGGGCGGAGGCGGATCCGGTCCGGCCTGTGGGGTCGTGGGCGGTGACGGTGGCGGTGTAGGTGCCGTTCGTGCGGTAGGTGTGGGTGGGGTTGGCGGTGGTGGCGGTGGTGCCGTCGCCGAAGTCCCAGGTGTACGTGAGGGGTTCGCCGTCGGCGTCGGTTGTTCCGGCGGAGGAGAAGGCGACCTTGAGGGGTGCGGTGCCGGAGGTCTTGGATGCGGTCGCTTCGGCGACGGGTGAGCGGCCTCCGGTGGCGTTTTCGATGCGGTAGAGGCCGGAGTTGTCGTCGCCGCCGAACCAGGCGGTTCCGTAGTCGAGGACGTAGAGGGCTCCGTCGGGCCCGAAGGCCATGTCCATGATCTGGGTGCCGGTCCAGGGCACGGGGTTGATGGACTGGACGGTGCCGTCGGTGCTCTGGTCGACGCGCTTGATCCAGCGGCGGCCGAACTCGCCGGCGAAGAAGTCGCCGTCGTAGGCCTCGGGGAACTTCACCGGGGAGGTGTTGGCGGGGTCGTACCGGTAGACGGGGCCGCCCATGGGTGATTCGGAACCGGTGCCGAACTCGGGTACGGAGTCGCCGTTGTAGGGGATCCAGGCGGGTTCGGCGGGGGGCAGGTCGACGAGGCCGGTGTTGTGCGGCGAGTCGTTCTTGAGGGCTCCGCAGTCGAAGGTGGCGCCGGAGGTGCCGGTGGCGAAGTCGTAGTCGACGTAGGGCTCGTTGTCGCCGGTGCAGAAGGGCCAGCCGAAGTTGCCGGGCTTGGTGACGCGGGCGAACTCGACCTGTCCGGCGGGGCCGCGGGCGGGGTCGGCGGCGCCGGCGTCGGGGCCGTAGTCGCCGACGTAGAGGATGCCGGTGGCCTTGTCGACGCTGAAGCGGAAGGGGTTGCGGAAGCCCATGGCGTAGATCTCGGGCCTGGTCTTGTCGGTGCCCGGGGCGAAGAGGTTGCCGGTGGGGACGGTGTAGGTGCCGTCGTCGGCGACCTTGATGCGGAGGATCTTGCCGCGGAGGTCGTTGGTGTTGCCGGAGGTGCGGCGGGCGTCGAACGCGGGGTTGCGGCCGGGGCGTTCGTCGATGGGGGTGAAGCCGTCGGAGGCGAAGGGGTTGGAGTCGTCGCCGGTCGACAGGTAGAGGTTGCCCTGGGCGTCGAAGTCGATGTCTCCGCCGACGTGGCAGCAGATGCCGCGGGTGGCGGGGATGTCGATGACCTTCTTCTCGCTGGCGTTGTCGAGGGTGAGGTCGGCTTTCAGGGTGAAGCGGGAGAGGCGGTTGACGCCGTCGAACTTGGCGAGCTCGGCGGGGGTGCCGTCGTTGGGTGCGTCGCCGGCGGGGGTGGTGAGGGGTGGGGCGTAGTAGAGGTAGATGGCGTGGTTGCGGGCGAAGTCCGGGTCGAGGCCGATGCCTTGGAGGCCTTCTTCGTCGTGGGAGTAGACGGGGACGGTGCCGATGACGGTGGTGATGCCGGCGGCGTCGGTGCGGCGGAGTTCGCCGTTGCGGGAGGTGTGCAGGACGCTGCGGTCGGGGAGTACGGCGAGGGACATGGGTTCGCCGACTTCGGGGGCGCCTTTGGCGAGGGTGACCTGCTGGAATTCCTCGGCAGCGGCTGCGGCAGCGGTATCGGCAGCCGAGGCGGACGTGGTGGTCTCCGTGTCGGCGGCGTGGCCGGTGGGGGCGCCGAGGGTGAGGCCGGCGAGGGTGAGCAGGCCGCCGGCGAGCAGGGCGAGTGGCTTTCCGGCGAGCGGGGTCCTGGTGCGGGGCCGTCGTTGTCTGTGCACGAGTGTCCTCCGGGAAGGGGGCCGGTCGTACGGGGGTCTCCGTGCCGTCGGGGGCGCGGGGAGGGGTGGGTGCCGCGGTGTCCGGGGGTGGGCGTGCGCCGTCACGCCGTCCGGGTCGACATGCGCATCGCGATACGCCATGTACACATCAGGCTGAGCTACGTCTGGGACCGTAGCGGTGTTCGTCCGGGCCGCAAAGCCCTTGTGCACGAGGAGGCGTGAACTTTCTCCCGCCAGTGGACAAAGGCGTGTGCGGGCAGCACGGCCCGGCCCGGCGGCGGTGTCGCCGCCGGGCGGGGACCCGCCTGTTCAGTTCAGTCGGCGTTCCCGAAGGCCGCGTCGAAGGAGGCGGCGGGCGGGTCGAAGTCGTACCGCTTGAGGTGGGCGAGTGCCTCGGGGGCGCCGGTCAGGCGGTCCATTCCGGCGTCCTCCCACTCCACCGAGACGGGCCCCGCGTAGCCGATCGACCGGAGCATCCGGAAGACGTCCTCCCAGGGCACGTCGCCGTGCCCGGCGGAGACGAAGTCCCAGCCGCGCCGCGGATCGCCCCAGGGCAGGTGGGAGCCGAGCCGCCCGTTGCGCCCGTCGAGCCGCTTGCGGGCCTCCTTGCAGTCGACGTGGTAGATCCGGTCGCGGAAGTCCCACAGGAAGCCGACGGGGTCGAGGTCCTGCCACACGAAGTGGCTCGGGTCGAAGTTGAGCCCGAAGGCCGGGCGGCGGTCGACGGCCTCCAGGGCTCGCCGGGTGGTCCAGTAGTCGTAGGCGATCTCGCTGGGGTGGACCTCGTGGGCGAAGCGCACGCCTTCGGCGTCGAAGACGTCGAGGATCGGGTTCCAGCGCTCCGCGAAGTCCTCGAAGCCGCGCTCGATCATGCGCTCGGGCACCGGCGGGAACATCGCCACGAGGTGCCAGATGGAGGAGCCGGTGAAGCCGATGACGGTGTCGACGCCGAGGGCCGCCGCGGCCCGCGCGGTGTCGGCGAGTTCGCGCGCCGCGCGCTGCCGTACGCCTTCGGCGTCGCCGTCGCCCCAGATCCGGGAGGGCACGATCGCCTGGTGGCGTTCGTCGATCGGGTGATCGCAGACGGCCTGTCCCACCAGGTGGTTGGAGATCGCCCAGCACTTCAGCCCGTACGCGTCGAGCAGTTCACGCCTGCCCTTGACGTACGCGGGGTCGGCGAGGGCCTTGTCGACTTCGAAGTGGTCGCCCCAGCAGGCGAGTTCGAGTCCGTCGTAGCCGAAGTCGCGGGCGAGCCGGCAGACCTCCTCCAGGGGCAGGTCGGCCCATTGGCCGGTGAACAGGGTGAAGGGTCGGGGCACGGTCGGGCACCTCCTAGCTCGATGCGGGTGTGGGCAGGGATGCGGGCCCGGGTATGGGCCGGGGTGCGGGCAGGGATGTGGGTACGGCGGTGGGTACGGGCGTGTAGACCGCGTTGTTCCGGGCGCTGTCCTCCACCGCTGCCAGGACCCGTTGGACCTGGAGGCCGTCGGCGAAGGAGGGTGCGGGCGCGGTGCCGCTCGCGATGGCGAGGACCAGGTCCCGGGCCTGGTGGGCGAAGGTGTGCTCGTAGCCGAGTCCGTGACCGGGGGGCCACCAGCCCTCCAGGTACGGGTGGTCGGGTTCGGTCACGAGGATGCGGCGGAAGCCGGCGGAGACGGCGGGCTCGGTGTGGTCGTGGAAGGACAGCTCGTTGAGGCGTTCGAGGTCGAAGGCGAGTGAGCCCTTCTCGCCGTTGAGCTCCAGCCGCAGCGCGTTCTTGCGGCCGGCCGCCATCCGGGTCGCCTCGAAGGAGGCGAGCGCCCCGGAGGCGAGCCGCCCGGTGAACAGGGCCGCGTCGTCGACCGTGACCTGCCCGTACGCCTCCGAGCCCGCTCCCCCGGCGAGGCCGCCGGCGGCGGCGCCCGCGAGCAGGGGCCGTTTCCGTACGAAGGTCTCGGTGAGCGCCGAGACTCCGACGAGCGGCTCCCCCACCAGGTACTGGGCGAGGTCGACGGCGTGCGCGCCGAGGTCCCCGAGAGCGCCCGAGCCGGCGTGTTCGCGTTCCAGGCGCCAGGTCAGCGGGAAGCCCCGGTCGACGAGCCAGTCCTGGAGGTAGGTGACGCGGACGTGCCGCAGCTCGCCGAGGCGGCCGTCCGCGACGAGCCGGCGCGCGTACGAAAGGGCGGGAACCCGGCGGTAGTTGAATCCGACCATGGCGATCTGGCCGCGGGCGGCGGCGGCCGCGGCGGCCGCCGTCATCGTCTCGGCCTCGGCCACCGAGTTGGCGAGCGGCTTCTCGCACAGGACGTGCTTGCCGGCCTCCAGGGCGGCGACGGCGATCTCCGCATGACTGTCGCCCGGGGTGCAGACGTCGACGAGCTGGACGTCGTCGCGGGCGATCAGGGCGCGCCAGTCGGTCTCGGCGGCGGCCCAGCCGTGGCGGCGGGCGGCGGCCCTGACGGCGTCGGGGTCGCGTCCGGCGACGGCGGCGAGGACGGGGCGCAGCGGCAGGTCGAAGGCGCGGCCCGCGGTGCGCCAGCCCTGCGAGTGGGCGGCGCCCATGAACGCGTAGCCGACCATGCCGACGCCGAGCGTCGGCGGTGCGGCCCCGCTCTCCGTCGTGTCCATTCGGTTCCTCCGTTTCGTGGTGCGGCGAGGTCCTGCTCCCGGGGGGCGGTCGGTCCGCCCGGGCCGGTCAGCTGAAGCCGGTGGGCAGGTACTCGTCGACGTTGTCCTTGGTGACGACGGCCGAGTAGAGGGTGATCGAGGCGGGGATCTCCAGCTCGGCCATGCCGCCGATGCCCTTCTTCTGGCCGAGGGCGCGGGCGAGGTCGATCGCGGAGGCGGCCATGGTGGGCGGGTAGAGGACGGTGGCCTTGAGGACGCCGTCGTCGGCCTTGATGGCGTCCATGGCGGACTTGGCTCCGGCGCCGCCGACCATGAGGAAGTCCTTGCGGCCGGCCTGGGCGATGGCGCGGAGCGCACCGACGCCCTGGTCGTCGTCGTGGTTCCAGAGGGCGTCGAACTTCGGCTGGGCCTGGAGGAGTTGGGCCATCTTGGCCTGGCCGGACTCGACGGTGAAGTCGGCGGCCTGGCGGGCGACCTTGCGGATGTTGGGGTAGTTCTTGAGGGCGTCGTCGAAACCCTGGGTGCGCTGCTTCGTGAGTTCCAGGCTGTCCATGCCGGCGAGTTCGATCACGGTGGCGTTCGGCTTGTCCTTGAGCTGTTCGCCGATGAACCGGCCGGCGTTGAGGCCCATGCCGTAGTTGTCGCCGCCGATCCAGCAGCGGTAGGCCTGTGGGGAGGCGAAGATCCGGTCGAGGTTGACGACGGGGATGCCGGCCTTCATGGCCTGGAGGCCGACCTGGGTGAGGGCCTTGCCGTCGGCGGGGAGGATGACGAGGACGTCCACCTTCTTGTTGATGAGGGTCTGGACCTGGCCGATCTGGGCGGCGGTCTCGTTGGAGCCCTCGGTGATCTCCAGGGTGACGTCGGCGTACTTCTTCGCCCGCTGTTGAGCGTTCTCGTTGATGGCGTTGAGCCAGCCGTGGTCGGCCTGTGGGCCGGCGAAGCCGATGGTGACGGGGGTGCCGGGCTTGTCGTCGGCGCCGGCGGCGGGGGCGGAACTCGCGGCGGGCGCCTGGCTCTTGGGCTCATTGCTGGTGCAGGCGGTGAGGACGGCGCCGGCGGAGACGGCCGCGCCGCCGAGGAGGAGGTGTCTGCGGCTGGTTTCGGGCATGGCGGTGGATCCCTTCTGGAGAGGGTGGTGCGCGCGAGGGGTGGCGTGGGGGTCGTCAGGGAGGGGGAATGGAGGGCGTCAGGTGTCGCCGTCGCGGGCCGAGCGGCGCTGGACGAGGACGGCGGCGACGATGATGGCGCCCTTGGCGATCTGCTGGACGTCGCTCTGCAGGTTGTTCAGGGCGAAGATGTTGGTGATCGTGGTGAAGACGAGGACGCCGAGGACGGAGCCGACGATGGTTCCGCGGCCGCCGCTGAGGAGGGTGCCGCCGATGATGGCGGCGGCGATGGCGTCGAGTTCGTACAGGTTGCCGTTGGTGTTCTGTCCGGAGCCGGCGAGGACGATCAGCAGGAACGCGGCGACGCCGCAGCACAGTCCGGAGAGGACGTAGAGGAGGAGGCGCTGGCGGCGGACGTCGATGCCGGCGAGGCGGGCGGCTTCCGGGTTGCCGCCGACGGCGACCGTGCGGCGGCCGAAGGTGGTGCGGTTGAGCAGGAGCCAGCCGGCGCCGGTGACGGCGGCGAAGACGAGGACCAGCGGCGGGATGCCGAGGATGTAGGCGTCGGGGATGCCGAGGTCGAGGACGGAGTCGACGGTGACGATCTGGGTGCGGCCGTCGGTGATCTGGAGGGCGAGTCCGCGGGCCGAGGCGAGCATGGCCAGGGTGGCGATGAAGGGGACCATGCCGCCGTAGGCGATGAGGACGCCGTTCACGAGCCCGCAGCCCACGCCGACGACGACGGCCGTGAAGAGGATGCCGGCGAAGCCGAACTCCTGGGTGGCGAGGGTGGTGGCCCAGACGGAGGCGAGGGCGACGATCGCGCCGACGGACAGGTCGATGCCACCGCTCGTGATGACGAAGGTCATGCCGACGGTGACGACGCCGATGACGGAGGCCTGCGTCAGGACGAGTTGGAGGTTGGAGCCGGCGAGGAACTCGGCGGGCCGGGTGAGGCCGCCGACGGTGATCAGGACGGCGAGGACGCCGAGCAGGGACAGGTTGCGGACGTCGGCCTTGAGGCCGAGTGCCCGCCAACGGCTTTCCTCGGCCGGGGCCTTGGCCGGGGTGGTGAGGGTCATGCGGTCGGGCTCCCTTCCATCACGAGGTCGAGTACGCGGTGTTCGTCGAGGTCGCGGGCGGGCGCCGTGTGGACGACGCGGCCTTCGCGGAGGACCAGGACGCGGTCGGCGAGGCCGAGGACCTCGGGTACCTCGCTGGAGACGAGGAGGACGGCGAGGCCGTCGTCGGCGAGGCGGCGGATGACGGCGTAGAGCTCGGCGCGGGCACCGACGTCGACACCGCGGGTGGGTTCGTCGAGGAGGAGGACGCGGCAGCCGCGGAGCAGCCAGCGGGCGAGGACGGCCTTCTGCTGGTTGCCGCCGGAGAGGGTGCGGACGCGGGCCTCGGGCCGGTCGGGGCGGAGCGAGAGCGTGCGGGTGGCGGCGCGGGCGGCCTCGCGTTCGGCGGCGCGGTCGAGCCAGCCGGCCCGGGAGAAGCGGGCGAGGGAGGAGACGGAGACGTTGCGGGTGACGGATTCGAGGAGGAGCAGGCCCTGTGCCTTGCGTTCCTCGGGGGCGAGGCCGAGGCCGGCGCGGACGGCGGCGGGGACGCTGCCGGGGCGCAGGGGCCGGCCGTCGACGAGGACGCGTCCCGCGGTGGGGCGCCGTGCGCCGTAGACCGTCTCCAGGATCTCGGAGCGGCCGGAGCCGACGAGTCCGGCGAGGCCGACGATCTCCCCGGGGCGGAGTTCGAGGTCGACGGGTTCGAACTCGCCTTTTCTGGCGAGGCCTTGGACCTGGAGGACGGGTGCGGCGGTGGGCGGTCGGACGGGCCGTTCGGGGAAGACGTACGGGACGTCCCGGCCGGTCATGAGGGCGACGACGTCCCGGGTGGGGGTCGTGGCGGGCAGTCCGCGGGCGACGGCCCGGCCGTCCTTGAGGACGGTGACGCGGTCGCCGATGCGGCGGATCTCCTCCAGGCGGTGGGAGATGTAGACGACGGCGACCCCGTCGGCGGTGAGGTCGGCGACGATGCGGAACAGGTTGGCGACCTCGTCGGGGTCGAGGGCGGCGGAGGGTTCGTCCATGACGATGAGACGGACGTCGTGGGAGAGGGCTCGGGCCATGGAGACGATCTGCCGCTGGGCGGCGGAGAGTTCGCGGAGGTGCCGGTCCGGGTCGATCTCGGGGTGGCCGAGCCGTGTGAGGAGGGCGGCGGTGGCGGTGCGGGCGGTACGGCCCCGGACGAACCCGGCGGTGGTGGGCTCGTGGCCGAGGTGGACGTTCTCGGCGACGGAGAGTCCTTCGACGAGGTCGAGTTCCTGGTAGATGGTGGCGATGCCGAGGCGGACGGCGGCGCTCGGGGAGCGGAGCCGGACGGGTTCGCCGTTCCAGGTGATCCGGCCCGCGTCGGGCTGGTGGGCGCCGGCGAGGACCTTGATGAGGGTGGACTTGCCGGCGCCGTTCTGGCCGAGGAGGCAGTGGACCTCGCCGGGGGTGACTTCCAGGTCGACGCCGTCGAGGGCGCGGACGCCGGGGAAGGACTTGGTGATGCCGTGCATGGTGAGCAGGGGCGGGGGTGGTTCTGGGGTCATGGCGGAGTTCCCCTCGGCGAGTGCGGGTGACGCCGGAGCGGTGGTGGAGGAGGCCTGAACATGCGGGCCGGTGGGTGGCTGAGGTGGGCCCGACGGTGCGGGCCGGTGGGGGTTTGTGCCCACCCGTTCCGCCCTTGCGGAACGTATGCCCACAAACCCGCGGCAGGCTGGTTACGCCGGTGAGAAGAGGTGGTCGCTGATGAGGCGGGCCGCGCCGGTCACTCCGGCGGTCTGGCCGAGCTCTCCGAGGACGATGGGGAGGTTACCGGTGGCCAGGGGCAGGGACTGCCGGTAGACCTGGGTGCGGATACTGGCGAGGAGGTTGTGGCCGAGGCCGGTGACACCGCCGCCGATCACCACCAGACCGGGGTTGAAGAAGCTGACGAGTCCGGCGATGACCTGCCCGACCCGGTTGCCGCCCTCGCGGATGAGGGCGAGGGAGGTGGCGTCGCCCGCGGCGGCGGCCGCCGCGACGTCGACCGCGGTGAGCCGGCCGGCCGCCGCGAGGCGGGCCGCCAGCTCCTCCGACCTGCCGCCGCGCGCCGCGTCCTCGGCGTCGCGGGCCAGGGCGGCGCCGCTGAAGTGGGCTTCCAGGCATCCCGTGTTGCCGCAGGCGCAAGCGCGGCCGTCGGGGGCGACCTGGATGTGGCCGATGTCGCCGGCGCTGCCCGTCGTACCGCGGTAGACCTCGCCGCCGACGACGATGCCGCAGCCGATGCCGGTGCCGATCTTGACGCAGAGGAAGTCGCCGACGGAGCGGGCGACTCCCGCGTGCTGCTCCCCCATGGCCATGAGGTTCACGTCGTTGTCGACCATGACGGGGCAGCCGAGTTCCTGGCTGAGGGCCTCCCTGACGGGGAAGCCGTCCCAGCCGGGCATGATCGGCGGGGCGACCGGGACGCCCTCGGGGAAGCGGACGGGTCCGGGGACGCCGATCCCGGCGCCGTCGAAGCCTTCCGCGATGCCCGTGTCGCGGAGCTTCGCCGCCATCGACAGGGCCTGTTCGAAGACGGCGACGGGCCCTTCGCGGACGTCCATGGGGTGGTTGAGGTGTCCGAGCACCTCCAACTCGGCGTTGGTGACGGCGACATCGATGGAGGTGGCGCCGATGTCGATGCCGAGGAAGCGGAGTTCGGGGGCGAGCCGGATGTTGTGGGAGCGGCGGCCGCCCCGTGAGGCGGCGAGACCGTCGGCGACGACGAGTCCCGTCTCCAGGAGGCGGTCGACCTCGACGGCGAGCTTGGAGCGGGAGAGATCTATCTGATCACCCAGCTGCGCACGGGAGTTGGGGCCTCCGTCGCGCAGCAGGCGGAGCAGTCGCGCCTGATGCCGGTTGGCGGGTCGTGCCGTCATGCGTCTCACGCGCCCCTCCCTCTCGTCGCACGCTCTCCTTCGGGCTTTCGGCAGGAACGTAGCAGCGGGGTTCCGGGGTGGGAAGAAGTCGCGCAGGAATCCGGGCAGACTTTTTCCCCGATGAGGACAAAGAAGGGGTTGTGGCGGGAAGAAAGGAGGAGAGAGGGGAGGGAGAGAGGGAGAGCGGCGTCAGTGGACCTCTACCAGGCGGGCCGAGACCACCACGTTGCCCTCGTAGCCGGTCTCCCGTGTGAAGGTGCCGCCGCAGGTGATGAGCCGCAGCTCGGCGAGGCCGGAGTCGCCGTAGACCCGTTCGGCGGGGAAGCCCTCCTTGGGGACGACCTCGACCCCGTACACGGCGAAGACCGCGGTCCGGCCGTCACGGCGGACGATCTCCACGCGGTGGCCCTTGCCGAGGGCGCCGAGGTCGTAGAAGACGGCACGGCCGGACGGGGTGTCGACATGGCCGACGACGACGGCGGTGCCGCGCTCGCCGGGGGTGACCGCACCGGTGAACCAGCCCGCGAGGTGGTCGTCCTCGGGAGGCGGGGCCTCGATCCAGCCGTCCGCGTCGAGGCCGACCTCCGTGAGGGGCGCGTCGACCCGGAGCGCCGGGACGCGGACCCGTACGGGCGGCGAGGCGGGCAGCGGATCCGGTACGGAGTCGGTGACCGGCGCCGTATCCGTATCGGCCGCCCGGGTGCCGTCGGGGGCGGCCACGGCGAGGGGCTGCGGAGGGCCTTCGGCGCGGAGCTCCTCCGCGCCGCCGCGCACGAGGTGCACGCCGACCAGGAGGACGACCGCTATGACACCCCAGGCGCCGCGCGTCCCCGTTCCCCGCGTCCCCGTTCCCCACGGCCCCGTTCCCCGCGTCCCCGTTCCCCGCGTCCCCGTTCCGTTCGACCCCTGCACGGTCGCGCTCCTCCGTCTCCGCGTGGGTGTGCTGGCGCCCCTTCGCCCCGGTCCTCGTCACACCGGGGCGGAGGGGCAGTCTCGGGCCCCCCTGGTTCCGGCGGGTGTCAGGCGCTGCCGTCGGCGCCGCGGCGGCAGGTCAGGACGACGGCGGCGCCGAGTGCTCCGGCGATCAGCACGACGCCGGTGACGAGTTCGGTGGCGCCGAGTCCTTCGTTCGCGGACCCGGCCGCGGAGCCGAAGCCGGCCTTCACGCCCTTGTGGGCGCCGGGGGGCGTGTCGGGTCCCGTGACGTTCCCCGTGTCGTGGCCCGTGTCGTGGCCCGTGTCGTGGCCCGGGCCGGTGGGCGGGGCGATCGTGAGGCTCGTGGTGCCGCGCTCGCCCTTGCAGTCGAAGGTGATCTCGTAGCGGGCGCCGGCCTTGGCCTCGAAGTCGATCGTGGCGGTGCCGCTCCGGCCCTCGTCGAGGGTCACCGTGTCGAAGACGCCGGAGGTGACGGTCACGGACGGCACTTCGCAGCCGTCGGAGGTGAGGGTGACGGTGCCGCCGGGGGCGACCGTCGCGGGGGTGACGGAGAACCCGAACGACGTGATGTTCGGTTCGTTCTCTTCCGTCGGCGCCGCCAGGGCCGTCGGCGCCGCCGCGAGCCCCAGGGCCGCGGCGGAGAACAGGGCGGCGGAAGCGATACGTATCGCGCGCATGACGGTCCTCCCGATCACGCGAGGGTGCGGGGGCGGAGCGATTCCGCGCCCGTCGACTGGACGACCCTCACCGCGATCGAAGCTAGGTGCGCCCCCGGCGCGCCGCCACCGGGCTCCGCCGAACGGGGCACGGTCGGCCGCCCTGAGCGCCGAAGCCCGCACGCCACCGCCCTGCGGCCCCGTCCCCCGTCCCCTGTTCGTCCGCGGCTACGGAATCCGGACGACCTGCCCCGCGTACGAGAGGTTGCCGCCGAAGCCGAAGAGCAGGACCGGGGCTCCGGAGGGCAGCTCGCCCCGCTCGACGAGCTTGGCCAGCGCCAGCGGGATCGAGGCGGCGGAGGTGTTGCCGGAGTCGACGACGTCGCGGGCGACGATCGCGTTGACGGCGCCGATCTTCGCCGCGAGCGGTTCGATGATCCGCAGGTTGGCCTGGTGCAGCACCACGCCCGCGAGCTCCTCGGGGGCGATGCCGGACCGCTCGCAGGTCTTCCGGGCGAGCGCGGGCAGCTGCTGGGTGGCCCAGCGGTAGACGGACTGGCCCTCCTGGGCGAAGCGCGGCGGGGTGCCCTCGATCCGCACGGCGTTGCCCATCTCCGGGACCGATCCCCACAGGACCGGGCCGATGCCGGGAGCGTCGGCCGGATCGGCGTCGTCCACGGCCTCGACGATCGCGGCGCCCGCGCCGTCGCCGACGAGGACGCACGTGGTGCGGTCCGTCCAGTCGCAGACCTCGGTCATCTTGTCGGCGCCGATCACCAGGACCCTGCGGGCGCCCCCGGCCCGTACGGCGTGGTCGGCGGTGGCCAGGGCGTGCGTGAAGCCGGCGCAGACCACGTTCAGGTCCATGGTCGCGGGCGACGTCATGCCGAGGCGGTTGGCGACGCGCGCGGCCGTGTTGGGCGAGCGGTCGATCGCGGTGGAGGTGGCGACGAGGACGAGGTCGATGTCGTCCGGGGCGAGCCCGGCGGCGGCCAGGGCCTTGCCCGCGGCGTGGGCGGCGAGCTCGTCGACGGGCTCGTCCGGCCCGGCGACGTGCCGGGTGCGGATGCCGACCCGGCTGGTGATCCACGCGTCGTCGGTGTCGACCAGTTTCGCGAGGTCGTGGTTGGTGAGCACCTTGGCAGGCTGGTAGTGCCCGAGCGCGGCAATGCGAGTGCCCGTCATACCGGGACCCCCTCGGTGGTTCGTTCGTCCGGCAGGACCCCCCAGTCTTGCCAGCGACTCATGGGTAACAGGTGACGTAAACCACCAACATTCACCCGTACCGCTTGGCCGACCATGACAAGGACCTCGGTGGGGTACGGGCCCCCGGTGACGGAGAATGGCCCCGTCAGGGCCGTTTCCGTCGCGTTTTCGCGGCTCCACGGCCTTCCACACGAGAGAATCGAGTGCGATCACGATGGGACGGGTCACCGAGCGGCGGCGTGTCATGCGGATCCGCGGTGGGGCGGTGAACACGCGGCCCGACACCCTGGTGGCCGAGGAGCCGCTGGAGATCCGGCTGAACGGCAAGCCGATCGCGATCACCATGCGTACCCCGGGGGACGACTTCGCGCTCGCGGCGGGCTTCCTCGTCAGCGAGGGTGTTCTCGCCGCCGCGTCGGACGTGCGGAACATCGTGTACTGCGCGGGGGCCACGGACGACGGCCGGAACACGTACAACGTGGTGGACGTGCAGCTGGCGCCGGACGTGGTCGTCCCCGACATCAGTCTGGAGCGGAACGTCTACACGACGTCGTCGTGCGGGCTGTGCGGGAAGGCCAGCCTGGACGCGGTACGCACCACGGCGCGCTTCCCGATCGCCGACACTCCCCCCGTACGGCTCGCTCCCGCGCTGCTGTCGCTCCTGCCCGAGCGGTTGCGGTCCGCGCAGCGGGTCTTCGACTCGACGGGCGGGCTGCACGCGGCGGCGCTGTTCGCGGAGGGCGGCGAGCTGCTCGACGTGAAGGAGGACGTGGGCCGCCACAACGCCGTGGACAAGCTGGTGGGGCGGGCGCTGCGGGAGGGCATGCTGCCGCTGGAGCGGGCGGTGCTGCTGGTGTCGGGGCGGGCTTCGTTCGAGCTGGCGCAGAAGGCGGTGATGGCGGGGATACCGGTGCTCGCCGCCGTCTCCGCGCCGTCCTCGCTCGCCGTGGACCTGGCCGCCGAGACGGGTCTGACCCTCGTCGGCTTCCTGCGCGGGCCGGACATGAACGTGTACGCGGGCGAGCACCGGATCGCCGTGTAGCGACCGCGGTCAGTTCTTCGGCGGGTCGATCATCTGGAGGGTGAGGGTGGCCGGGGGCTTCGCGATGCCGGGGCCGCCGGCCGCCGTCCAGGCCAGGATGTCGTCGAGGCAGTCCTCGTCGAGGGTGAAGCCGATCCAGGCGGCCCGTCCGCCGCGCCGGCGGCCCTCGGTGGAGGGCTGGACGACGACGATATTGGCCTGGGCGCAGGGGCCGAGGCAGTCGCTCGTACGGACGGCAAGGCGGCCGCCGGAGGCCGCGGCGGCCTCGCGGAGCCGGGCGAGCTGGGCGTCGTGGTCGGTGCCGGGGTTCTTGCGGGCGTCGCCGCAGCAGCAGCCCCGGCAGACGACGAGGGAGCAGGGGCGGGCCCCGTACCGTATCGGGACGGGTGTCACTCGGGGCCGTCCAGGGTGATCGCCGAGACGGGTGCGACGGTGCCGAGGCGGGGGAAGTCGAGCTCGACGGAGGCCCGGTGCTCGTCGGCGGTGAGGGCGGTCATGGCGTCCTCGGCGAAGACGAGGTCGTAGCCGAGGTCGCAGGCGGCGCGGGCGGTGGACTCGACGCCGAGGTTCGTGGCGATGCCGCCGAGGACGAGGGTGGTGGCGCCGGATCCCGTGAGCAGTTCGTGGAGTCCGGTGTCGTGGAATCCGCCGATGGTGCGCTTGATGACGACGTGGTCGTCGTCCTCGACGAGGTCCGGGACGAGCTCGCTGCCGGGCGGCTGGGTGGCGACGTTCGGCCGTTCGACGCGGATGTGGACGACGGGTGCTCCGGCGGCCCGGAAGGTGTCGGCGAGCCGGGCCGCGGCGGCGAGGACGTCGGTGCCGGGGCGGGGGGCGAGGGGCAGCGCGACGATGCGCTCCATCAGGTCGACGAGGACGAGCGCGGTGCGGCCGGGATCGAGTGAGGGCATGGGAGCACCGTAGCGGCCCGGATGATCATCGTGGGGCGGGTGGGGGTGTGATCCGGCCGATGCGTGCGGGGTGCGGGGTGGGGGCGGCCGGAACCGCGTCCTGCGGGTCGTGGGAGCGGCGCTTGGCGATGACCGCGCAGACCATCAGCTGCATCTGGTGGAACAGCATCAGCGGGAGTACGGCGAGTGAGGCGTGTGCGCCGAAGAGGACGCTGGCCATCGGCAGTCCGGCGGCGAGGCTCTTCTTCGAGCCGGCGAACTGGATCGCGACGCGGTCGGCCCGGTCGAAGCCGAGGCGCTTCGCTCCGTACCAGGTCAGTGCGAGCATCACGGCGAGCAGGACGGCCTCGACGGCGAGGAGCAGCCCGAGGCGCGCGGGGGTCACCAGGTGCCAGACGCCGGCGACCATGCCCTGGCTGAAGGCGGTGTAGACGACGAGGAGGATCGAGCTCCGGTCGACGTGCCCGAGGGCCTTCTTGTGGCGGACGAGGAAGCTGCCCACCCGTCGCCCGCCACCACCCTGCTCGACGCGCTGCGCGCGGCCCCTGACATTCCACCAGCGGCGCAGGAGCTGCCCGGCCAGGAAGGGCGCGAGGAGCTGGAGCACGATCTTGAGGAGGGCGTCGGCGGAGAGGCCGCCCGTGCCGCCGCCGAGGACCGTGCTGCCGCCGAGGAGGAGGGCCGCGAGGAGCGGGGTCAGGACGATGCCGGCGAGGGAGGAGAAGGAGCCCGCGCAGATCGCGGCGGGGACGTTGCCGCGGGCGATCGAGGTGAAGGTGATGGAGGACTGGATGGTGGAGGGCACGAGGCAGAGGAAGAGCAGTCCGCTGTAGAGCTGCGGGGTGAGCACGGTGGGTACGAGGCCTCGTGCGGCGAGCCCGAGGAGCGGGAAGAGCAGGAAGGTGCTGCCGAGGACGGTGAGGTGGAGCCGCCAGTGCCGGAGGCCGTCGAGCGCCTCGCGGGTGGAGAGGCGGGCCCCGTAGAGGAAGAAGAGCAGTGCCACGGCGCCGGTCGACGCGGCTTCCGCGACGGTGGCGGCGGTACCGGACGCGGGGAGGAGCGCGGCGAGGGCGACGGTGCCGAGCAGCGCCAGGATGTACGCGTCGACGGGGAGCCAGGACGGCAGGCGCGGGGCAGGACGGGTCATGCGGCGGTTCATGGGGCTTCAGCTCTGTGGAGTGCGGGGGTGCTTCCATCCTGGTCCAGAGGGCGGTGATCGGGAATCCCGTACAGCGCTCTGACTGTCATCGCGGTTCATGATGACAGAGGCGTACCGTCGTCCCCGTGTACGAACCGACGCAGCTCCGCACGTTCCTCGCCGTGGCCCAGACGCTGAGTTTCACGCAGGCCGCGCGCCGGCTCGGTGTGCGGCAGTCGACGGTCAGCCAGCACGTCCGGCGTCTGGAGGAGGCGACGGGGCGTCCTCTCTTCTCTCGGGACACGCACAGCGTGGAGCTGACGGACGACGGCGAGGCGATGCTCGGTTTCGCGCGGGCGATCCTCCAGGCGCACGAGCGGGCGGCGGCCTTCTTCGGGGGGACGCGGTTGCGGGGGCGGCTGCGTTTCGGGGCGTCGGAGGACTTCGTGACGACCCGGCTGCCGGAGATCCTGGAGTCCTTCCGGCGTGAGCATCCCGAGGTCGACCTGGAGCTGACGGTCGAGCTTTCGGGGACGCTCCAGGCGCGGCTGGCGGCGGGCCGGCTGGATCTGATCCTGGCGAAGCGGCGTGGCGAGGAGGGTGAGGAGAGCGAGGGGCGGCTCGTGTGGCAGGACTCGCTGATCTGGATCGGCGCGCCGGGGCTGCGGGTCGAGCCGGACCGTCCGGTGCCGCTCATCCTGTTCCCGCCGCCGGGGATCACGCGGGCGCGGGCGCTGGAGGCGTTGCAGGCGCAGGGCCGGGCGTGGCGGATCGCGTGTACGAGTTCCAGCCTGAGCGCGAACGTCGCGGCGGCCCGGGCGGGGCTCGGGGTGATGGCGCACACGCGGGGCCTGGTGCCGGAGGGACTCGTCCCGGTGCCGGCCCGCGCGGGGCTTCCGGAGCTGGGCGAGGTCGGGTTCGTCCTGCTCCGGGGGCGGCGGGGCGGGGCGGCGCAGGAGGCGGCGGACGCGCTGGCGGAGGCGATCCTGGCGGGCGGCGACCGACTGCACCGGCCGCGCTGAGCCGCGGGGCGGCTCCGCTGAGATGCCGGGCATGGCCGCGCTGAGCTGCGGGGCCGGCTCCCCTGAGATGCGGGGCCCGCCGCGCTGAGATGCGGGGCCCGGCCGCGCTGAGTCGCCGGGCCCGGCTCCGCTGAGCCGGGGTCTCGGAGAGCCTCCGTGAGCAGGGGGTACAGATTCCGTGGAGATTCGCGCCGGGCGGATGTACCGAGCGGTCCGCAACCCAGCCGCCGTACCCGCGACTTGCTCCTCCCACCCGCCCTGACCTGTGGGAACGCGGAATGTCCCGGCTTGGTGAAGGCCCTCCCGCCGGGCAGGCCGGTGGGGTACCGTCACCCGCGCCGTACGGAGCGCGACAGCGGTCCCTTTCAGCCACCGAGCCAGCGAGTCGCGGAGCCGTCGAGCCGACGAGCCGACGGAGCCGTCGAGCCGACGAGGGAGGAGCAGGCCAGTGCGCGAGTTCACCGTGCCGCCCGTCGCGGCGGCGCCTCAGGTCGGCGGTCTGGCGGACGCCGTGTTCGATCACGCCGTGGCTGATCCGGACCGGGTGGCGTTCGGCCGCAAGGGCCGGGACGGGGAGTGGCGGGACGTGACGGCCGCGCGGTTCCGGGACGAGGTCCTCGGGCTCGCCAAGGGGCTGATCGCGCAGGGTGTGCGGTTCGGCGACCGGGTCGCGATCATGTCCCGTACGCGCTACGAGTGGACGCTCTTCGACTTCGCGCTGTGGACGCTGGGCGCGCAGCCCGTGCCGGTGTATCCGACGTCCTCCGCCGAGCAGGTCTTCTGGATGCTGCACGACGCCGAGGTCACGGCGTGCGTGGTGGAGCACGAGGACCACGCGATGACGATCGGGTCGGTGATCGACCGGCTCCCCCGGCTCCAGCGGCTGTGGCAGCTGGACTCGGGGGCGGGGGCCGTGGCGGAGCTGACGGCGGCCGGCACGGAGATCGACGAGGACGTCGTGCAGCGGCACCGGCGGGCGGTGACGCCCGAGTCGGTGGCCACGGTCATCTACACGTCGGGGACGACGGGCCGCCCGAAGGGCTGTGTGATCACCCACGCCAACTTCATGTTCGAGTCGGACATGCTGACCGGCCGCTGGGACCCGGTCTTCCGGTCCCGGCCCGGGGAGCAGGCGTCGACCCTGCTGTTCCTGCCGCTGGCGCACGTCTTCGGGCGGATGGTGGAGGTGGCGGCGGTCCGGGCCGGGGTGAAGCTCGGGCACCAGCCGGTGATGGCGGCCGCGGAGCTGCTGCCGGACCTGGCGGCGTTCCGGCCGAGTTTCGTCCTCGCCGTCCCGTACGTCTTCGAGAAGGTCTTCCACGCGGCCCGGCGCAAGGCGGAGAGCGACGGGCGGGTTGCTCCCTTCGACAAGGCCGTGGAGGTGGCGGTCGCGTACGCGGAGGCGCTGGAGCAGAAGGCGTTCGGCACGGGCCCGGGGCCGTCGGCGGCGCTGCGCGTGCAGCACCAGTTCTTCGAGAAGACGGTGTACGGGAAGATCCGGGCCGCGCTGGGCGGGCGGATGCGGCACGCGATGTCGGGTGGTTCGGCGATGGCCCGCCGGCAGGGCCTGTTCTTCGCGGGCGCCGGGATCACGGTCTTCGAGGGGTACGGGCTGACGGAGTCGTCCGCGGCGGCCACCGCGAACCCGCCGGAGCGGACCCGGTACGGCACGGTCGGGCAGCCGGTCCCGGGGACGACGGTGCACATCGCGGAGGACGGAGAGGTGTGGCTGCACGGCGGGCAGGTGTTCTCCGGCTACCTGAACGATCCGCGGTCGACATCCGCCGTCCTCAACGACGGCTGGCTCGCCACCGGTGACCTGGGCTCGCTCGACGAGGACGGCTATCTGACGATCACCGGGCGGAAGAAGGAGATCCTGGTGACCTCGGGCGGCAAGAGCGTCGCGCCGACGGGTCTGGAGGAGCGGGTGCGGGCGCATCCGCTGATCGCCCAGTGCATCGTCGTCGGCAACGACCGGCCGTATATCGCCGCGCTGGTGACGATCGACCAGGAGGCGGTGGAGCACTGGCTCGCGATGCAGGGGCGGGCGCCGCTCTCGCCGGCCGAGCTGGTGCGCGATCCGTCCCTGGAGACGGAGATCCGGCGTGGCGTGGTGGCGGCCAACACGCTGGTCTCGCAGGCGGAGTCGATCCGTACGTTCCGGATCCTGGCGCATCCCTTCAGCGAGGAGCACGGGCTGCTGACCCCGTCGCTGAAGCTGAAGCGGAAGGCGATCGAGCGGGCGTACGCGGCGGAGGTCGAGGCGCTGTACGGCTGATCGGGGCGAGCTCTACGGGCTGATCGGGGCCGGGTGTACGGGCTGATCGGGGGCCGCTGTACGGCCGGTCGGCGCGAGCCGTACGGCTGACCGGAGCGAAGGTCACTGGTTTCTGACGCGCCATCAATTGACGTTGCGTCAGTTATTGACGGTTCATCAGCTCGGTCACAGAATGCGGTCACCCGACGGAGGGACGACCGACCGTGTTGCGACCGAACCGCACCCTGCGACCGATCCGCACCCTCGCCGCCGCAGCAGCGGCCCTGCTCCTCGCTACAGCCTGCAACTCGGCCTCGACCGGAGGGGATTCGAACAAGCCCGGCACCCCCGGATCCCCCGGCGGCTCCGCGCGCGGAGTCACCGCCGACGCGATCAAGGTCGGCGGCATCGTCTCCATGACCACCGCGAGCGGCTACTCCAAGAAGGACACCGATCTCGGCGCCAAGGCGCGCTACGACCGGGCCAACGCCGAAGGCGGTGTCAACGGGCGCAGGATCGACTACCTGGGCGCCGAGGACGACGGCCAGGACCCGGCCAGGAACCTGGCGGCGGCCCGCAAGCTCGTCCAGCAGGACGAGGTCTTCGCCGTCTCCCCCATGAGCTCGGTCACCTTCGCCGGAGCCGACTTCCTCGACGGCCAGAAGGTGCCCACCGTCGGCTGGGGCACGCTCCCCTCGTTCTGCGGCCCGAAGTACCTCTACGGCTTCAACGGCTGCCTCGTCCCGACCCCGGGCGGCACCCTCAACCAGACCTGGCCGGAGGGGCTCGCCACCGTCCTCGGCGGCGCGCGCGGCAAGTCGGTCGCGCTGATCGCCGGCGACAACGACGCGGGCAAGTTCGGCATGCGCACCTTCACCCAAGGCTTCAAGGCCGCCGGCTTCCAGGTCGCGTACGCCAAGGCCGCGGTGCCCGCGACCTCCATGCCCAGCGACTGGTCGGCGTACACGAAGGAGATCCTCCGCTCGGGCCCGGGCGGCCGGGCGCCCGACGCCGTCGTCTCCGTGATGCAGACCCCGTACAACATCGGCCTGTTCACCGCCCTCAAGCGGTCCGGCTACAAGGGTGTCATCTCCGACCCGACCGACTACGACCCCGGGCTGCTCGCGAAGGACGCGACGCGTCAGGCGCTCGACGGGGTCCATGTGCTGCTGCAGTTCCAGCCGTTCGAGGCGGACAGCCCCGCCATGACGCAGTTCAAGGCGGACATCAGGAAGGCGGCGGGCGGGAAGGACGTGCCGCTCAACATGCACATGATGACCGGCTACATGTCGGCCGATCTCTTCCTGTCCATCGCCGCGAAGGCGGGCAAGGACCTGACCGTCGAGTCCTTCCAGAAGGCGGCGGACGGCTTCTCCGACACAGGCACGCTCGTCGGCGACCGGGCCGAACCCAAGGGCCAGAAGGAGAGCTTCGGCTGCGGAGCGCTCGTCCGGCTGAAGAACGGACGCTACGAAGTGGCCGTGCCGTTCAAGTGCTACCCGCCGATCCCCTTCGGATGAGGACGCCTCACCGTGGGTGACCTGCTGGGCTTCGTGCTGAGCGGTCTGGTCTCGGGCGCGCTGTACGCGCTGCTCGCGACCGGGCTGGTCCTTTCGTACTCCGCCTCCGGGCTCTTCAACTTCGCGCACGGGGCCACCGCCTACCTGTGCGCGCTCGCCTTCTACGAGCTCCACTCCGGCTTCGGCTGGCCCGCCGTGCCGACGGCGCTCCTGCTCGTGTGCGTCGTCGCGCCGGCGCTGGGCTGGGGCCTGGACCGGCTGATGTTCCGCAAGCTGGCCCGGGTCGGCGAGACGGCGCAGATCGTGGCCACGATCGGCCTGCTCGTCGCGCTGCCCGCGGCCGGGCTGTGGGCGGTCGAGCTCCTGGAGCGGGCCGGTGCCCCGGTCCAGCCGGCCGAGAACCAGTTCGGGCTGCCGGGTGTCGGCCCGAGCCCCGCGGTGTCCTGGCAGCCCCTCGACGGCGTCGGCATCGACTCCGACCAGTTGATCACCTGGGTCGCGACGGCGCTCGTGGCGGCCGGGCTGTGGCTGCTGATGCGGCACACCCAGCTCGGGCTCCAGCTGCGGGCCGCCGTCGACAACCGCTCGCTGACGGAGCTGCGGGGCATCAGCGCGGACCGGCTGTCCTCGATCGCGTGGATGCTGTCGTCGGGCCTCGCGGGCCTCGCCGGGGTCCTGGCGACCCCGCTCCTCGGCCTCTCCGCGCACGACTACACGCTGTTCCTGTTCGTCTCCGCGACCGCGGCGGTGCTCGGCCGCTTCCTCTCCGTACCGCTCGCGTTCGCGGGCGGGCTCGGACTCGGGGTGCTGCAGAACCTGGTGGCGGGATACGCGTCGTTCGCCGAGGACATCACCGGGTTCCGTACGGCGGTGCCGTTCCTGATCCTCTTCGGCGGCCTCGTCGTCCTGGCGCGGCGCGGGCGGGCGGCGGGCACGGCCGCCGCGGATCCGCCGCCGGTCGACTATCTCGCCGGGAAGCCATGGGGCCGCCGATGGGGCCCGTGGGTCGTCGCGGGCGTCCTCCTCGGCACCGCCTTCTACACCGTCACCACACCGTTCTGGTCCGGGATCCTCGCGCAGGGCCTCGCGATCGGGCTCGTCTTCATGTCGTTCACGGTCGTCACCGGCCTCGGTGCGATGGTGTCGCTCGCCCAGGCGACGTTCGTGACGGGAGCGGCGCTGGTGGCGGGGCTGCTGATGAGCCACGGCTGGCCGTTCGTGGCCGCGGCGGCGGTCGGCACGGCCGCGGCGGCGCTGCTCGGCGCGGTGGTCGCGCTGCCCGCGCTGCGGCTCGGCGGGCGGTCGCTGGCGCTCGCCACCCTGGCCCTCGCGTTCCTGGCGGACCACGTGCTGTTCCAGGTGGGGTGGTTGCGCAACGGGGACACGGGGTGGGAGATCCCGCGCCCCGTCCTCGGCCCGGTGGACCTCGCCGACGACCGTGCCCTCGGGGTCGCGCTGGTCCTGCTGTCCGGGGCGGTCGTGTGCCTGCTGACCTGGCTACGCGGCTCCCGATGGGGCCGGGCCGTGCTCGCGGTCCGGTCGGCGCCGGAGGCCGCCTCCGCCTCGGGGGTGTCGGTCGTCCGCACGAAGCTCCTGGTCTTCACGGTGTCGGCGGGCCTCGCGGGCTTCGGAGGCGTGCTGTACGCCTCGTACAACACCCGGATCACGGCGACGGACTTCACGGCGATGACGGGTCTGGTGTGGCTGGCCGTCGTGGTCGCCGCGGGGGTACGGCGCCCGCAGTTCGCGGTGGTGGCGGGGCTGGCCTTCGCGGTGGTCCCGCATCTGATGGCGACGTACGTGACGGAGTCCGCGCACCTGCCGGTGATCCTGTTCGGCCTGGCGGGTCTCGCCCTCGCCAACGACCCCGACGGGTACTGCGCGGCGCTCCCCTCGCGGCGAGCGGCACGGGCCGCACGGGCGGGCGCCCGGGGGACGACGGCGGTACGGGGAAGCGCCTCGGCGCCGCTGCCCGTGCAGGGTCGGGCCCCGACGCCAGTGCCCGCCGGAACCACGGTCGTCCGCCCGCGGAGCGAGGCGGGACCGGAGCCCGACTCCGACGCGCCCGCGCCCGCGCCCGCGCTCGCGTTGCGCGGCGTGCGGGCCGGGTACGGGGGCGCGGCGGTGGTCCACGGGGTCGAACTGGAGGTCCGCGGCGGGGAGGTGCTCGTGCTGCTCGGGCCCAACGGGGCCGGGAAGTCGACCCTGTGCCGGGTCGCCGCCGGCCTGCTCCGGCCGTCCGCCGGGCACATCCACGTGGGGGGCCGGGACGCCACCGGGGACGACACCGTCCTGCGGGCCCGGCGCGGGGTACGGCTCGCGCCCGAGGGGCGGGGGATCTTCGCCGGACTCTCCATCGAGGAGAACCTGGCCCTGCAACTGCCCACGCCCGAGGACCGCGACGCCGTGTACGCGCGTTTTCCCGCGCTCGCGGCCCGCCGCTCCGTCGCCGCCGGCTCCCTCTCCGGCGGCGAACAGCAGCTCCTCGCGCTCGCCCCGCTCCTCCAGCGCCCGCCCGCCGTCCTCGTCGCCGACGAACCCTCCCTCGGACTCGCGCCGCGCGTCGTGGACGAGGTCTTCCGCCTCCTCACCGAACTGCGGGCGAGCGGCACGGCGCTGCTCCTCGTCGAGGAGAAGGCGGCCGAGGTGCTCGGCATCGCCGACACCGTCGCGTACCTCTCGCAGGGCGAGATCGCCTGGTCCGGGCCGCGGTCCGACGTGGACACGGACCGGCTCGCCGAGGCCTATCTGGGGACGGGAGTCCGCCCATGACACGTGCGATGCTCCACGCCGCGGGGGTCGACGTCCGCTTCGGCGGCGTCCACGCCCTGCGTGACGTGACCATCTCCGTACGCCCCGGAGAGATCTGCGGCCTCATCGGGCCGAACGGTGCGGGAAAGACCACGCTGTTCGACGTCCTGTCCGGGATCCGGCGGCCCGACGGCGGGAACATCACGTTCGCGGACGAGGACATCACGCGCCGCTCCCCCGTGTGGCGCGCCCGGCACGGGATCCGCCGGACCTTCCAGCGCCAGCAGCTCTTCGGGCAGCTGACGGTGACCGACAACCTGGTGGTGGCCCAGGACTGGCGGGGCGGGCTGCGGCCGGGGGCGCGACGCCACCGCGAGCGGGCCGCCGCGGTGCTCCGCGAGTGCGGGCTCGACGCGCTCGCGGACGCGTACGCCGGCGCGCTGCCGGTCGGGCAGGCCCGCACGGTCGAACTCGCCCGGGCCCTCGCCGACCCGCCTCGCGTGCTCCTCCTCGACGAACCCGCCTCCGGGACGACCGCCGACGAGCGCCGCCGACTCGCCGCCGTCGTCCGCCACATGGCCGAGGAGGAGAACTGCGCGGTACTGCTCGTCGAGCACAACGTGCCGTTCGTGATGGAGCTGTGCTCGCGCGTCGTGGTCCTCGACCTCGGCCGCGTCCTGGCCGAGGGAACGGCCGCCGAGGTACGGGCCGACCCGGCCGTACGGGAGGCGTATCTCGGCGCGTCCCCGAACATGTCTCCGGGTGCCGCGGAATGCGAGGAGGACTGAGATCGTTGTACGGGGGATTACCCCCGACGATGTGAGGACCGAGCGCACGTGAGCACGGACAACAAGGTCCCTTCCCGCACCCTGAACAACGGCGTGGCGATGCCGCAGCTGGGCTTCGGCGTGTGGCAGGTGCCGGACGACGAGGCCGCGACGGCCGTGGCCGCCGCCCTGGAGGCCGGCTACCGCTCGATCGACACGGCCGCGATCTACCAGAACGAGCGGGGCACCGGGCAGGCCGTGGCCGCTTCGGGCATCCCGCGCGACGAGCTGTTCGTCACCACCAAGGTGTGGAACAGCGATCAGGGTTACGACGCGACGATGCGCGCCTTCGACGCCTCGCTCGACAAGCTGGGCCTCGACCACGTCGACCTGTACCTGATCCACTGGCCGCTGCCGTCGAAGGACGCGTACGTCGACACGTACCGGGCCCTCGAGAAGATCCACGCGGACGGGCGGGCGCGGGCCATCGGCGTCTCGAACTTCCTTCCCGAGCACCTGGAGCGGCTGATCGGCGAGACGTCCGTCGTGCCCGCCGTCAATCAGATCGAGCTCCACCCGCAGCTCCAGCAGACGGCCTCGCGCGAGGCGCACGCCCGGCACGGCATCGCGACGGAGGCGTGGTCGCCGCTCGGCCAGGGCAAGGGGCTCCTGGAGGTTCCGGCGATCGTGGCGATCGCCCGGAAGCACGAGCGGACGCCGGCCCAGGTGGTGCTGCGCTGGCACCTCCAGCTGGGGAACGTGGTGATCCCGAAGTCGGTGACGCCGTCGCGCATCCGCGAGAACATCGACGTCTTCGACTTCACGCTCGACCCGGAGGACCTGGCGGCGATCGCCGCCCTCGACGAGAACCGCCGCATCGGGCCGGACCCGGCCGAGTTCCACGTCGGCGCGTGAGAGAGGTCGGCGCGTGGAAGAGGGGGAACGCACCGTGAGTGGTGCCCCGGGGCCGGTCGAGGAAGGCCTCTACCGGGTACGGAACGTGGCGAGCGGGCTCCTGATGGAGATCTTCGAGGGGTCGGGCCGCAGTGGTGCCAAGGCGCAGCAGGGTGCCGAGAGCGGGACCCCGGGGCAGCACTGGCACATCGCGCCCGTGCCGAACGGCGGCGGCCTCTACCACCTGGTCAACGCGGCCAGCGGCAAGCGGCTCGACGTCATGAACGCGTCCACGGAGAACGGCGCGCTGATCCAGCAGTGGAAGCCGAACAACTTCGGCGCGCAGGAGTGGATCATCGAGCAGGACCTCCAGTCGCCGGGCACGGTGGCCCTCGTGAGCTTCGTCAGCGGGCTGTTCCTGGAGGTCGCTGACGACTCGCGGGAGGCCGGCGCGTCCGTACGCCAGTGGGAGGACACCGACTCCCCTTCCCAGTGGTGGCGGTTGGAGCCGGTGTCCTGACGTCGCGGCCCGGGTCGGCCGTCAGCCCTTGCGGGCGGTGTGGACGGTCCGGGCCGTGAGGTGGAAGAGGTCCGTGCGGTGGTGCAGGGACCTCTCGTCGGCCGGGTCGAGGAGCCGGTCGAGCGTCTTGCGGTCGTCCGGGGCGATCCGGTCGCCGAAGCCCTCGCGCAGCCGCTGGTAGTGGGAGACGGCCAGCTCCCGCACGACCGGGGAGACGGGCGCGGGGACGTCGGTGAGGAAGGTGCGGGTGCCGGCGGGGGTGAGGCCGGCGGAGGCGAGGAGTGCCCGCCAGTCGTCCGGTTCGTCGACGGCGCCGGGCAGTCCGGCGCGCATCTCGCCGAACGAGTCGGCGTGGGCGGCGTCGAGACGGGCTTCGAGTCCGGGTCGGCCGATGCCGATGTGCCAGGGCAGGTGGCGGGTGGGCAGGCCGCCCTCGACGAGCGCGATCAGGCCGCCGGGACGCAGGATGCCGGCGAACTCCGCGAGCGCGGCCCGCTGGTCGCCGATGTGGTGCAGGGAGTTGCCCGCCCAGACGAGGTCGGCCTCGCCGAGGGTGCCGATGGCCTCGGGGAGTTCGGCGTGGAGGGTGGAGACCCGGACGCCGAGACCTCGGGCCTCGGCGCGGTCGCGGGCCCGTACGAGGAGTTCGGGGGTGCCGTCGACGGCGACGGTCTCGGCGGCCGGGAAGGCCTCCGCGAGCAGGCCGGTGACGACGCCGGGGCCGCTGCCGATGTCGAGGACGCGCCGGACGCCGTAGACGGGGGCGAGGGTGCCGAGCCAGGCGGCGGCCTCGGCGTAGGCGGAGCTCGCGATCTCGGCCTGCCGCTCCAGGTGCGAAGCCAGCTGGTTCCAGTCCAGAGGGGCGCTGCCGTGGTCGTGGCCGGGCTGGTGGCCGGGCCCGTGACCGTGGTTCTGCCCGTGACCGTGGTTCTGCCCGTGGTCGTGGTTCGGGCCGTGGTCGTGGTCGTGGCCGGGGTGGGATGCGCGGTGCTGACTCATGGTTCCAGGGTGCGGCGGGGCGGCAAAATACGCGAGAAATGTTGCCGGTCCGGCAAAGAGCACCAGGCCGCATCTCGTCGGCGCCCGCTCCGCTCAGCTCCGAGCGCGGTGCTCCTGCGGGCTGACGCCCCGTACCCGCTTGAAGGCGGCGCTCAGGGCGAACGCGCCGCTGTAGCCGACCTGCCGGGCGACCGCCTCGACGGTGGTGTCCGTCTCGCGCAGCAGATCGGCGGCGAGCGCGAGCCGCCAGCCCGTGAGGTACGCCATCGGGGTCTCGCCCACGAGCTCGGCGAAGCGGCGGGCGAGCGCGGCCCGGGACACGCCCGACTTGGCCGCGAGCGAGGCGACGGTCCAGGGGTGGGCGGGGTCGTTCTGGAGCAGCCGCAGCGCCCGGCCGACGACCGGATCGCCCATGGCCTGGTACCAGGCGGGCGCCTGGGCTCCGGGCCGGGAGAACCAGGCGCGGACGCCGGCGATGAGCATCAGGTCGAGGACCCGGTCGAGGACGGCGCTCTGGCCGGGTTCGTCGCGGGCGATCTCCTCCCCGAGGAAGGGCATGAGGGGGCAGTTCCACGCGTCGGCGGGCAGGTGCAGCAGCCCCGGCAGGGCGTCCAGCAGCCGGCGGCCGACCTCGCCGTCCATCCGGTAGGTGCCGACGAGGACCGTGTTGCGGCCGGCGGGGGCGTTGCCCCAGGTGCGGACGCCGAGCCGCATGGTCTCCGCGAGCGGCTCCCCGGAGAGGGTGGTGCAGGCGCCGTCCGGGCCGATCACGGCGCGGGGCGGGGCGTCGGGGGCGTCGCCGACGGTGTACGGCTCGGGGCCGCGGGCCATGGCGATGTCGCCGGGCTTCAGGAGGACGGGTTCGCCGGTGTCGGGGACGAGCCAGGCCTCGCCCTCGGTGACGCACATCAGGCATATCGCGGCGCCGTCCTCGATGCGCACGGACCACGGCGGATCCATGATCATGCGGAGGAGGAAGGCGCCCCTGGCGCGGGGCCCGTCGAGCAGTCCGGCGAGTGCGTCCATGGTCGGCAAGCGTAGGGGGTGTCCTGTCGATCGGACCGGATCAGGGAGCGGCGAAGGCCCGGCCGGACGCCGGGCGGCGACACGGTTGGTCTGCGGGGCCGACGGGACCGGGTAACGTCTTTGTCATGTTCTTCCAGGCGCCGATTCACGAGTGAGAGCGTGATGGGCCTCTGCTGACGTTCTTCGACGTCGCCGCCTGTCCCTCACAGATGAATCCGTAGATCACTTCACATCACGACCGGGAGAACCCGTGACCGACAGCAAGAACATCAACAACCCCGTGGGCCAGGGCGGCGGCCAGCGCAAGAAGCTGTCCCGCGCCGAACGGCAGAACAACGGTCCGCACCGCAACCTCGACCGCCAGAATGCCGCTGACCGCAAGGCGGAGCTGGTGCGCAAGATGCGCGAGAAGGCAGCCGGGGGCGCAGCGCAGGCGGGCGACGACACCGCCCGGAGCTGACGCACCGCCGCCGCGGGGCGGCACCGTACGGGACAGGGCCCGGACCGCGACGCGCGGTCCGGGCCCTGCTGCTGATGGCGAGCACGTGAGACGCAGGCGTAGGGGTGTGAGACTGCGGAGCATGGGCGGCGGGGGCCGTGGGCGGGAGTCTTGAGCCATGACGACGCACACGAACACGACGACCGACACGAACGCCACCACCGACACCCCGCGGACGATCCTGGTGACGAGCGCCACCGGCAAGACCGGGCGGCGCGTGGCCGAGCGGCTCAAGGCGCGCGGGGTGGCGGTCCGCGCCGGGTCCCGTACCGGATCGACTCCCTTCGACTGGGAGGACCCGGAGACCTGGGCCCCGGCGCTGCGGGGCGTGGACTCCGCGTACGTGGCCTACTACCCGGACCTCGCCGCTCCCGGCGCGATCGAGGCCATGCGGGAGTTCGGCCGCCTCGCGCGGGAGAACGGCGTACGGCGGATGACCGTGCTGTCCGGGCGCGGGGAGCCCGAGGCGGTCGTGGCGGAGGAGGCACTGCGGGAGGCGGCCGTCGGGGTCGAACTGGCCGTCGTAAGGGCCTCGTTCTTCGCGCAGAACTTCTCCGAGGGGCTGCTCGCGGAGGGCGTCGCGGAGGGGACGCTGGTCTTCCCCGCGGGTGACACGCTCGAACCGTTCATCGACGCGGACGACCTGGCGGACGTGATCGTCGAGACCCTGACTGCGGACGGTCACGCGGGGCGGGTGCACGAGGTGACGGGGCCGCGGCCGGTGTCCTTCACGGAGGTGGCCGAGGAGATCGCGCGCGTCTCGGGTCGCCCGGTGGTCTACGAGGCGATGCCTGAGGCGGAGTACGCCGGGCTCCTCACGGGGTTCGGCCTCCCGGCGCCGGAGGCCGAGTGGCTCGCGGGCCTGTTCGCGACGCTCCTCGACGGCCACAACGCCTCGGCGACGGACGGGGTGAAGCGGGTCCTGGGACGCGAGCCCCGCTCGTTCGCCGCGTTCGCGGCGGAGACCTGGGGCGGTCCGAAGTCCTGAGCGGACCCCGACGAGGATCGCCGGCCGGGTGAGGGAGTTCAGCCGCGCCTGACGAAGCGGGCCAGCCGGTAGCGAGGGTCGTCACGGGGGCGATCCTGGTCCGGGAGGGCCGTGAGGGCGGCGGCGAGTGCGGCGACGGACGCCGTGTCGCCGTCGAACCAGGAGGCGAAGTAGCCGCTGCGCAGCTTCCGAACGGTGTCGCGCGGGGTCCTGCCCTGTCCGTGGCCGGCGAAGTCGGTGCCGGGGGCGGGGTCGAGGCCGTGGGCGGCGGCGTGCCGGGTGATCAGGTCCGAGCGGTCGGTGGCGCCGGACTCCGAGCGGTGGGGGCGGAGGATCTCGTCGATGTCGCTGCCGACGTCGTGGGCGGCGTCCTTGTCGACGGTGGCGATCAGGACACCGCCGGGGCGCAGCACACGGGCGGCCTCGGCGACGATCTCCGGTGCGAAGGGGACGAGGTGCAGCAGCCAGACGGCGGAGACCGCGTCCAGGGAGGCGTCGGGCAGCGGCAGCCGCCGGGCGTCGGCGCGGACGGTGCGTCCCGGCAGGCGCCCGGTGGCCGTCCGCAGCATCGCGTGGGCGGCGTCGGCCCCGTACACGCGCAGCCCGGCCCTGGTGAGGCGCTCGGTGACGAGGCCGGTGCCGCAGGCGAGGTCGAGGAGCGTACGGGCGCCGGGCGGCACGAGGCGCAGCACGGCCTCGGCCGCGGCCTCGGCGCGGGGCACGCCGCCGCGGGTCCGGTCGTAGTGCGCCGCCTCGGCCTCGTAGTCGAGCATGGTGTCCGCCATGCCGGTGATCCTACGGAAGGAAGGGAAGGGACCGGCGGGTCAGTCGGCGCCGTGGCCGGGGGCGATTCCCTCCACGCGTTCGGCGAGCTGGAAGTCCTTCTCGGTGACGGTCCCGCCTGCGGAGTGGGTGTTCACGGACAGGGCCACGGTGTTGTAGCCGAGGGTCAGGTCGGAGTGGTGGTCGAGCTCCTGCTGGATCTGGGCCACGTGCACGACGAGGGCGGTCGCGGCGAAGTGGTCGCCGAGCCGGTAGGTGCGGAGGAGACGGTCGCTCTCGACGGACCACCCGGGGAGCTCCCGCAGTCGGTCCTCGATCTCCTTCTGCGACAGCGGCTGTGTGGGCACGATGGTGCTCCCTCCGATGGGGTGGTGCGCGGTGCGGACGGGGTCCCCCGGGGAAGCTACCCGGGTCCCCCTCTGGGATACCGTCTGGCCATGACAACTGTCGTGAGCGACACGGGGGTAGGGCCGCTGTTGCGCGGGTGGCGTGAGCAGCGGCGACTGAGTCAGCTGGAGCTGGCGCTGCGTGCCGATTCGTCGGCGCGGCACATCTCCTTCGTGGAGACGGGCCGTTCCCGGCCGAGCGAGGAGATGATCCTCAGGCTCGCCGAGCACCTGGACGTGCCGGTGCGGGAGCGGAACGCGCTGCTGTTGGCCGCCGGTTACGCCCCCCGGTACACGGAGTCGCCGCTCGGCGCCCCGCACCTGGAGGTGCTGCGGGAGGGCATCGAGCGGCTGTTGCAGGGGTACGAGCCGTATCCGGCGTTCGTGGTGGACGGCTCGTACACGGTGGTGGCGGCCAATCGGGGGATCGGGCTGCTGCTCGGCGGGCTGCCGGAGCATCTGCTGGCCCCGCCGCTGAACGCGATGCGGCTCACCCTCCACCCTGAGGGTCTCGCGCCGCGGATCCGGAACCTGCGGGAGTGGCGGGGGCATCTGCTGGCGCAGATGGAGCGGCAGATCGCGCTGGCCCGGTCGGAGGCGCTGCGCGAGCTGTACGAGGAGGTGGCGGCGTATCCGCTGCCGCCGGGCGCGGAGGAGGAGAGCGTGCCCGACGCGGAGCCGTATCCGTACATCGCGCTGCCGATGCGGATCGAGCACGACGGGCGGATCCTGTCGTTCGTGTCGTCGATCTCGACGTTCAACACGCCGATGGACGTGACCGTCGCCGAGCTGGCCATCGAGACGCTGCTCCCGGCCGACGCGGAGACGGTCGCGTACCTCCAGTCCCTGGCGGCGGCGGTCAGCGAGTAGCCGGGACGGCGCGCAGGGCGGTCCACTGGAGCAGGGCGAACCCGGCGACGGTGGCGGCCTGCATCGGCGTCCACAGGAGGCCCGCGGTGGTCGGCTCCAGCCAGGCGAAGAGGGCGACGACGCTCAGGACGGCCCAGAGGACGTTGACGTCGACGACGAGCTTGACGCCGAGGGCCGGGGGCTGCGGGCGGCTCGCGAGCCAGGCGACGCCGGCGGCGTACGCGGTGAGGAGGACGCCGAGTTCGAGCAGGAGGGCCGCGTCGATGCCGAGGAGCTCGCCGAGGGGGCCGGAGGCCGTCAGGTAGGCGAGCCCGTTGGCGCCGGTGACGAGGGCGTCGAGGGCGAGGAACCGGCGCAGCGCGGTCTGGGGGCGGGTGGTGCGGGCGAGGCCGGCGAACAGGGCCTGGGACATGGCGGATCACCCTCCATGGGGGACGTTGGGGCTGGGGCCTGTCCGGCGGATCAGGGTCGGACAGGGCCCGTGCTGGGTCCGGAGCCCGAGCGGAGTGCGCCGCCCGGGTTCCGGTGTTCATGAGCATGCCGCGCGGCCCGGGAGGGGTCGATTACGTGAGAGGTAATGCCGGACTCCGGACAGCCGTTTCGTCGTGCCCGTGGCGTGAGTAGTCTTCGCGCCGGGTGGCCGGGACCGGTCTCCCGGAGGGGGAGACAGCACATGGCGTGGAACAGGGAACGGGCTCTCGTCGTGGCCACCGGTGACGATCACCGGGTGACGCCCGCGGAGCTCTTCTTCGACCTGGTGTTCGTGTACGCGATCACGCAGGTGACGGCCCTGATGGCGGCGCACCCGTCACCGGTGGGGGTGGTCGGCGGGATGGTCGTGCTCGCGCTGCTCTGGTGGTGCTGGTGCTGCTTCGCGTGGCTGGGGAATGTCGTACGGGCCGACTCCGGCGGGGTGTTCGCCGTCCTCGTCACCGTCATGGCCGTCGTCCTGATCGTGTCGCTGGCCGTGCCGGACGTCTTCGCGGACGCGCCCGGCGGACTCTCGGCCCCGCTGGTGTTCGTCGTCTGCTACGGCGTGGTGCGCGTCCTGCACCTGACCTCGTACTGGGTCTCCAGCCCCGGGGACGCGATGCTGCGCGCCACCCTGCGCCGTACGGCGCTGATGTCCGTACTGCCGCCGCTGGTGCTGCTGCTGATCGGCAGCGCGTACAGCGGCCGGGTCCAACTCCTGCTGTGGATCGGCGCGGTGGCCGTCGACTACGGCGGCATCTACGTCACCGGCGCCTCCGGCTGGCGGGTCAACTCCCCCGGGCACTTCGCCGAGCGCCACGGCCTGATCGTGATCATCGCACTCGGCGAGTCCATCGTGGCGATGGGCGTCGGCGTCTCCGGCTTCCCGCTCACCTTCGCCGTCCTCGGCGCCTCGGCCGCCGGGCTGCTGCTCGCGGCCGGGCTGTGGCGGCTGTACTTCCGGCAGCTCGGCGAGCCCGCCGAGCACCGGCTCGGCGGGCTCGACGGCGACGACCGGACCCGCTTCGCCCGGGACGTGTACACCTTCCTCCACCTGCCGCTGGTCGCGGGCGTCGTGCTCTGCGCGCTCGGCATGAAGAAGGTCCTCCAGCAGGTCGCCGACACCGGCCACTACGGCCTCGCGGAGCCGCTGCACGGGGTCGTCGCCTGGTCCCTGCCCGGGGGCGTCGGCGTCTTCCTGCTGGGCGCCGCCGCGATCGTGCTGCGCACGACGGGCCGGCGGCCGACCGCCTTGGCCGTCGGCGGGGTGTGCTGCCTCGCGGCGGGTCCGCTCGTGGGGCTCGTCCCGGCGCTGCCGGCGCTCGTGGTCCTCGCCGTCACGACGGCGGTGCTCGTCTCGCTGCACGGCCGGCGGGGCGCCTCGGAGGTGCGCGCGGCGGCGGAGGCGAAGCCGCTCGCCGATCCTGATCCGGCCTGATCGGCAGGACACCGCCCGCCGCCGCCTATCCGGTCCGCCGCCCCGTGGCCCGGCTGACCCCGCGCACGGTCCGGGACGAGGAGGCCCTCCTGACCCGGCTGGCCGGGATACGGCGGGGAGCGCCGGCGCTCGAACGGGAGGAGTGCGTCCTCGGCTCGGTGTGCGCGGCCGTGCCGATCACGGTGGGCGGGGTCCACTCGGCGGTCGGCTTCTCCCTGCCGGTGAGTGAGCGGGCGCGTCTGGAGACGACGGCGGAGCGCCTGTGGGAGCGGCTCGAACGGGTCCTGACGACGCAGGCGTTCACGGTGCCGGCCTGACGGGCCGCCGCTCAGTAGGCCGCCTTGCGGTGGCGGATGAAGGCGCGCAGGCGGGTCGTGTCGGCGGCGGTCCAGTCGGGTGGCGGCAGGACCGCCGCCCAGCCGTCGACGGCGCCGGCCCCGTACCGGTGGCCGTGCGGGGCGTCGACGCCGTAGGAGACGGTCATGTCGACGGAGGTCTGCCAGAAGGCGACGAAGGGGAACCAGCCGATCTCGGGGGTGACGTCGGGGCCGAGCGGTTCGTCGAGCCATTCGGGGCGGTCGAGGAGCAGTTCGGGCGACCACCAGACGACGGGGTCGGAGGCGTTCTGCAGGTAGACCGCGCGCGGCCGTTCCCAGCGGGCGGCGGGGCGTTCGAGGTCGGTACGGGGGAACTGCGCGAAGCGGATGTGGGCGCCGCCGCGGTATTCGGGGCGCCAGACGGGGCTGCCCGGGTCGCGGTCGCGGCGGATCTCGCGGGAGATCGGGGAGAAGTGGGGGGCGCCCATGAGGAGGGCGCCGTCGGTTCCGGCGAGGAGCGCGTCGGCGGTGCCGAAGGAGGCTTCGACGGCGTAGGCGCCGAGGCTCTCGCCGGTGACGACGAGCTTCGGCCGCCGGTCGGCGGGGAGGTCGGCGAGGCGGGCGCGGACGGCGTCGAGGAGGGCCCGGGTGGCCTGCCCCGCCTTCTCCTTGTCGACGAGGAAGGAGACCCAGCTCGGGAGGTACGAGTACTGGACGGCGACGGTCGCGGTGTCGCCGCCGTACATGTACTCCAGGGCCTCGGCGACGTTCGGGTCGATCCAGCCGGTGCCGGTCGTCCCGGCGACGGCGAGGACGGCCCGGTCGAAGGCGCCGGTCCGTTCGAGTTCGCGGACGGCGAGGCGGGCCTGGGCGGCGAAGGGGCGGTCGTCCGTGAAGGCGGCGGGCAGCGCGGAGGGTATGTAGACGCGGACGGGTTCGCGGGCGGGCCGTCCGGTCCAGGCGGTGAGGGCGGTGCGGGTGGGGGTGGAGCCGGTGAAGTTGCGTCCCTGGTAGCCGAGGTCCTGCCAGGGGATGAGGGAGCCGGGGCCGCCGGAGACGTGGCGGGACGCGGGGCGCCGGATGCCGTCCTTCGTGCCGCCGTTGGTGGCCTCGGCGATGCGGTCGGCGAGGTCGACGACGCCCCGGTCGAAGACGACGTCGCGGACGCCGACGAGGACGACGAGCGCGGAGAGGGCCGCGCCGACGGCGTAGGCGACGGGGCGCGGCAGGAGCCTGCCGAGGAGCCGGATCAGGGTGGCGGCCCCGAGTCTTACGGAGCGGGCGACGAGGAGCGCGGCGAGGAGGAGGCCGAGGGCGATCAGCGCGATCATCGGTGTGTGCCAGGTGAGGGTGGGCGGAAGGCCCTGGAGGACCCGCAGCTGACGCTGCATCCGGGCGCTCTCGGAGATGAGCCAGACGGCGAGGACCGGGCTGAGCAGCCAGTACGCCTGCCAGCAGCGGGTGCGGACGCGCTCGCCCGGCCGCCGGCGGACGAGGGCGCGGAAGAGCCAGGCGAGGCCGGCTCCGAGGGCGTAGCCGATGACGGCGGTGATGCCGCCGACGATCCCCTGGAGGTACCAGGGCCGGGGCACGAGGGAGGGCGTGAGGCTGGACCAGAAGAAGACGGTGGCTAAGCAGAGCGCGGTGAGGTCGGGCCAGCGGCGGATGCGGTACGAGGGGTCGGGGCGGTCCCAGTAGGGGCGCCGCGCGAAGGCGAGGAGCTGGGCGGCGGCGCGAGCGGCGGCGCTGGTCCCGGTGCCGGTGCCGGTGGTCCCGGTGCCGGTGGTCCCGGTCCCGGTGCCGGTGCCGGTGCCGGTGGTCCCGGTGCCGGTGGTCCCGGTCCCGGTGCCGGTGCCGGTGCCGGTGGTCGTTTCGGTGGCGGGGCCCGGGCCGGACGCGGGTCCGGCGGACCGATCGGGGCTGGTGTTCCGGTCGGTCGAGGTCATCGGATCAGCCTCGTACGTCCGTACACCCGTCCGCAAATCGTATTTCCACAGGGGCCGGGTCGGCCCGCGTCCGCGTCCGGATCCGGCTTCTCAGCGGGGGGAGTCCTCCCGGGGGGCGGGCGGCTCGGTCACCGGGGCGGGTTGCGCCGGTTCGGCGGGCTCGGCGTGGCGGTCGGCGCGCTGGGCTCGGGAGGCCTCGGCGCGCAGCAGGGCCTGGAGGACGGCGTACGGGTCGACGGGCATGGCGGAACTCCTCGCGTGGGGGGGGTGATGTCTGGGCTGACTGCCGGGAGGTCCGGGCCTGTCAGCAGCGCATCACCACGCACCGGAGCGCGTCGCCTCGCGGGGCGGGTACGGGAGCGGGGGCGGTGGTACGGGAGCGGCGGCGGGCGGCACGGGGGCGGCGGCGCGGCGGTACGGGCCGGACGCGCGTGCGGTGCCGCCTGGCCCGGCCGGGAAGCCCTGCCTCCGCGGCCGCCGGGTCGAACGTCTCCGCGCCCGGGTCGGAGGCCGGGGCGGCGGCAGCGGCGCGGAGTTCGGCGCCACCGGGGAGGGCGTTGGCCGCGCCCGTGGCGAACAGGGCGGTGAGGATCAGGAGGAGCGCGACCCATCGGGGTCCGCCCGGCGCGAGGCGCGGCCGGCGGCCCGCCGGGGTGGCGGGCGTCGCGGTCGGCTCGGACACGGGGCTCACGGAGATGCGTCCTGCCCCGCGCGGGTCCGCACGCGGCGCTCCTGGGCCGAGTTCCGCCCGGGCGGCCTACGTCCTGGGCCCCGGATTCACCGCACCGGCGGTCACGGCATCCCCCTCAGTGGTGCTTGTCCCGCACGACCGGACCATCGACCGGAACATCGACCGCGCCATCGACCAGGCCGTCGACCGCGCCAGCGGCCGGGCCATCGACCGGGCCATCGACTGGGCCATCGACCGGACGCCGTGATTCCGACGCGCCCATCGGCTGCGCGATCTCCCGCGGCAGCACCGGCCCCAGCGGCACCTGCGGGCCCGCGGACTCGCGCAGCCAGCGGCGCAGCACCCGGTGGACCCGCTCCGCACCGACCAGCTCCTCCCCCGCGCCGACCGGCGCCGTCAGCTCCGGCGGCGACAGCAGGAAGGGGTGCGACTGCTCGCCGCCGAGCCCGCCGTGCGAGCCGATCTGCTCCTCGAAGGCGTGCACGGTTCCGGTCGCCGGGTCGTACATCGAGTTGACCATGATGTCCGCGACGTGCGGGAAGCCGTCCGTACGGCGCACGGCGTCCGCCGCGCCCCGCCCGAAGACGGCCAGCGGCCCGTCGTCGGCGAGCTCGGCGACCGGCACCTCCACGCCGTCGCGGGCGAGGACGAGCGAGCCGTGCTCGACACTCGCCACGAGCACGAAGCCGACGCCCGGATGGTGCGCGAGGGTCCGCAGCAGCGCCGGGTGGCGCCGCTCGATCTCCTCGCGGGTCATCCGGTGCGGCACGTCGGGGAAGGAGATCAGGCCGAGGTTGCCCGAGGCGAGGACCACCGGCTCGGAGGGCTTGGCGGGCAGCTCCTTCGCCGTCTCGCCGGTCTCGTCGAGCGGCCGGTGCAGGGCGCTGCGCAGCGCGTCCCTGGCCGCGTCGCGCGCCTCCGAACCGCTGGGGGTGCGCCGCACGCGGCGCGGCACCGGCAGCCCGCACCCGGCCCGTACGAGCTCCTTGAGCGAGAGGCCGTACGCCGACTCGAAGGTCTCGCCCGGGCTCTGCCCGTGGTCGGAGAGGAGCACGATCCGGTACGGCCTCGGGGCGTGCTCGGCGACGGTCGCGATGAGGGCGATCGCGCGGTCGAGGCGGCGCAGGACCTGGTCGGTGTCCCGGCCGTGCGGGCCGGAGTGGTGGGCCACCTCGTCGTACGCGACGAGGTCGGCGTAGACCCCGGTCCGCCCGGCCAGCATGTCCCCCATCACGGCGGAGACCACCACGTCCCGCTCGACGACCGTCGCGAAGGCGCGGACGAAGGGGTACGTGCCGCCGCGCGAGACCCTCGGGGTGTCGCGGCGCAGCAGCGCACGGGTCGACTGGCAGATCTCGCGGACGCACTCGGTGACGAGCGAGCCGGCGGTGCGGACGGCGTTGGCCGGGTCGGAGAAGTACGCGAAGTATCCGGCCCGTGAGCGGTTGCGCCTGCCGCGCCGGGCGGCCATCGACAGGACCAGGGCGAGCTGGTCGGCGCCGCCGCTGAAGAGGTTGCCGCGGGAGGCGCCGTCGAAGGTGAGCAGCCCGCCGTCGCCGGTGCGGCGCACGGCCCGCCGCTGGAGTTCCACGGCGCTCGCGGGGCGGTTCGACACCATGAGCCGGCCGGTGTCCTTCTCGTACCAGCGGAAGGCGGGCACGTCCTCGTTGGAGCCGTGCAGGATGCCGAGCTGGCTGGCGCCGGTCTGGCTGGACCAGTCGGTCCGCCAGGGGGTGAGCCGGTGGCCGTCGTCGAGCCAGCCGGCGACGGTCGGCATGAGCCCGTCGGCGACGGCGGCGCGCAGCACGTGGTGGCCGACGCCGTCGAGCTGGAGGAAGACGGTGCCGGGGGCGGCCTCCGGCGAGTCCTCGGGGTCGCGGGGGCGGGTGCGGCCGGTGAGCCGGTAGAGGCGGCGGCGGTAGGCGTCGTCGTCGCGGACGGCGAGGGCCGTGGCGGTGGCGGAGGCGACGGCCGACATCACGGCGGCGACCACGACGGCGGTCTCGGGGTCGGCGGCGCCGCGCCCGTCGGGGATCAGCCAGAGCGCGACGAGCAGCAGCGAGCCGTTGAGGAAGAACACCAGCAGGCCGAGGACGAGCGCCGGGACGAGGAGGAGGGCGCGGACGATCACCGGCCACACGAGTGCGCCGAGCAGACCGAAGACGCCCGCGGCGCAGGCGGCGGTGACGGCCGTCCTCGTCAGGCTGTCGCCGTCCGTGGACTGGAGCTCGAAGTCGGGGAGCAGTCCGGCGAGGGCGAGCATGGTGAGGGTGGACACCGCCCACACCACGATCATCCGCATCACCGCGCGGCCCGTGGTCCGCCAGCGGCCGGCGCCACCCCATCGCCCGTCTCCCACGCCCGATTCACCTTTCACCCGTTTCCTGCCTCAAGCGTGGCACAACGCCCACGGTCAAGGCGCGAAACGGGTGACGGGGAACGGCCCGGGTGTGTCAGGTCGCGCGCTCCCGTGTCAGGTGATGCGCGCGGGTCAGGAGCCGTCGAAGCGGCGATGGATCAGGAGCCCTCGTACCCGGCGATGAGTCAGGAGCCCTCGTCCCCGGCCGTGGGTCAGGAGCCGTCGTACCCGGCGGTGGGCATCGAGAGCCGCCGGTGCACGCCGGCCTTGGCCGCCGTGTCGTACGCCGGTTCGTCGAGGCCGACGGTCTCGACCCGCACCCCGCGGCGCTCGCACTCGGCGCGGAAGCCGGGCACCGAGGTCAAGGCCCGGGCGAGGACCCGCTCGTTGGCGGCGACGAAGAGGTCCACCTCGCCCGCCTCCACGTCCTGCCACAGGGCCGCGTGGTCGGGACGGATGCCGTAGAAGAGGAGTTGGCGGACGAGCGCGTACCCCTTGTCGACGGCCCAGCGGGCGCACAGCTCGTGCTGGCCTCGCGTGTCCACCAGGAAGGGGTCGCTGTCCAGCTCTTCGAGCGGGGTGAGGCTGGCGATCGCCGCCACCCGAACGTCGTCCATGGAGCGACCCTACTGGGGAACGGCACGGCCGAACATCCTCCGGAGCACGCTCCGGACATTTACCCTCGTTACGGAGGTACGGAACGGTCGCGGACATCGGGGCGCGGCAGCCGGAGCCCCCGACGACGGCAGACGGACGACGGAAGGCGGCATGCCGGTGGAGGTCACCTGGTGGGGTCACGCGACCTGCACGGTCGAGGACTCCGGGGTCCGCTTCCTCACCGACCCGCTGTTCACCCGCCGGCTCGCGCACCTGCGGCGCCGGCGCGGCGCCCTGCCGCCGCCCGAGGCCGCCCGCGCCGAGGTCGTCCTCGTCTCGCACCTGCACGCCGACCATCTGCACCTGCCGTCGCTGGCCCGGCTCGCGCCCGGGACGCGGATCCTCGTGCCGCGCGGCGCGCCCGCCGCCGTACCGGGGCTGCGGAGGCTCGACGGGAACGGGCTGCGGCTGACCGAGGTGGAGCCGGGCGACACGGTGACGGTCGAGGGCGTGACGGTACGGGCCGTGCCGGCGCTCCACGACGGGCGGCGGCTGCCGGTCGGACCGCACCGCTCCCCCGCGCTCGGGTACGTCGTCGAGGGCGAGGCGCGGACGTACTTCGCCGGGGACACCGGTCTCTTCGACGGGATGGCGGAGGCGGTGGGTCCGGTGGACGTGGCGCTGCTGCCGGTGGGCGGCTGGGGCCCGTACCTCGGGCACGGCCACCTCGACGCGGGCCGCGCGGCGCAGGCGCTCGCCGCGCTGTCGCCCGCGGCCGCGGTGCCCGTGCACTACGGCACGTACTGGCCGATCGGGCTCGACGGGGTCCGGCCGCACGAGTTCCACGCGCCGGGGGACGAGTTCGTCCGCCAGGCGGCACGGCTCGCGCCGAAGGTGGCGGTGCACCTGCTGGCCCACGGCGAGCGGGTGCGGCCGGAGGTCGCGCGGTGATAGACAGCCTCGCCGGAATCGCCGGGGCGGTGCGCGAGCTGCCGCCCGAGTCGACACAGCAGGCGGTCGGCTACCCCTCGCTGTTCCTGCTCGTGGCGCTGGGCGCGCTGGTGCCGGTCGTGCCGACGGGCGCCATCGTCAGTTCGGCGGCGGTGGTCGCCTTCCACCAGTCCTCGCCGCTGTCGCTGCTCTTCGTCTTCCTGGTGGCGGCGTTCGCCGCGTTCCTGGGGGACATCGCGCTGTACTGGCTCGGGCAGCGCGGGGTCCGGTCCCGCAACGGCTCGCGGTGGCTGGCCGCGCTGCGGAGCCGGGCGACGCCGGAGCGGACCGCGCAGGCGCAGGAGCGGCTCGACACCCATCAGGTGTCGGTGCTCGTGCTGTCCCGGCTTGTGCCGGCGGGGCGGATCCCGGTGATGCTGGCGTGCCTGCTCGCGAAGATGCCGCTGCGGCGGTTCGCGCGGGGGGACGTGGTGGCGTGCCTCGCGTGGGCGGCGACGTACCAGCTGATCGGGATCCTGGGCGGTTCGCTCTTCCCGGAGCCGTGGCAGGGCGTCGTGGCGGCGGTGGGTCTGACGGTGCTGTTCAGCGCGCTGCCGTCGCTGTGGCGGCGGGTGCGGGGATCTCGAAGGGTGGCGGGCTCCTCAGGGAGCCAGCACCCGTGAGGCGCCGACCGGGAGGTCCCACAGGTCCTCGCGGGGCAGCCCCGCCTTCTCCCAGGCGGCCCTGACCCGGGTGAGGGGTTCCAGGACGGGTTCGGAGGACAGGACGAAGGTGGCCCAGTGCATGGGGGCCATCCGCCGTGCCCCCAGGTCCTGGTGGGCGCGGACGGCCTCTTCCGGGTCCGTGTGGACGTCGCTGAGCCACCAGCGGGGGTCGTAGGCGCCGATCGGGAGCAGGGACAGGTCGATGCCGGGGAAGCGGCGGCCGATCTCGGCGAACCAGTGGCCGTAGCCGGTGTCCCCCGCGAAGTGGACGCGGCGCCCCGACGGGTCGGTGAGCACCCAGCCGCCCCACAGGGAGCGGCAGGTGTCCAGGAGGGTGCGCTTGGACCAGTGGTGGGCGGGGACGAAGTCGAAGCGCACGCCGTCGAGTTCGGCCGCCTCCCACCAGTCGAGTTCGGTCACGCGGCCGAACCCGCGGCGGGCGAACCAGCGTCCGAGCCCTGCCGGGACGAACACGGGGGTGCGCCGGGGCAGTCGCCTGAGGGTGGGGGCGTCGAGGTGGTCGAAGTGGTTGTGGCTGATGACGACGGCGTCGACGGGCGGCAGGTCCTCCCAGCGGACGCCGACCGGGGTGAGCCGGGCGGGGGTGCCGAAGATCCGGCGGGACCAGACGGGGTCGGTGAGGACGGTGAGTCCGCCGAGGCGCAGGATCCAACTGGCGTGCCCCGCCCAGGTGACGGCGAGCGTGTCGGGTCCGGCGGACGGCAGCGGCCCCGGCTCGAAGGGGAGCAGGGGGATGTCCCGGAGGCCTTCGCGGCGGGGTCGCACGGCGCCCTCGCGGGCCAGCCGCGCCATGGCGCGGACGCCGGGGAGGGGGGCGGTGAGCCGGTCGACGAAGGTCCGGGGCCAGTCCGCGCGCAGCCGGCCGATCGGCTGGAGTACGGACGTGGGGGCGGGGGCCGGGAGTTGAGCGGGGGCATGGGCCGCGGGGGCGTCGGAGGGGGACGGGGCCTCGGTGGCCCGGGCGGGGTGTGCCGTCCGTTCGGTCATCTGCGGGCTCCGTCCTGCGCGGCTCGTACGGGGTGGGCGGGGTGGCCGGGATGGTTCACCGGAGTTCCTCCAGGGCTCCTCCGAAGTCCGTCAACGCGCGTGCGACATGCGGGAGTTCCTCGGGGTTCCGGGATCCGAGGGTCTCGGCGCGCTCGTCGTCGGTGGCGCCCAGGAACATGTCGGTGCCGAACCGGGCGCGCAGGGCGCCGAGTTCGTCCCCGAAGCGGTGGCCGCCGGGGACGGGGGCGCCGAGTCGCGCGGTGAGGTGGCTCTCCAGCTCCAGGGAGTCGGTGACGCCGCGGGCGGCGAGTCCCGACCTCAGCCTGCCGAGGTCCACGTAGAGATGGCGTCCCGCCTGCGGGGGCCTGGAGAGGGCTCCGGCGTCGCGGGCGGTGCGGTGCGCGGCGGCGGCGAGCCGGCCGTGGACGGTCGCGGCGCGCCGGGCCCGTACGGTCACGTCCTCGGGTTCGTCGAGGGCGTGCGCGGCGGCCGGGGCGACGGGGCCCGGGACGACGGCGCCGATCGCGGTGAGGACGTCCAGGACGCGGGCCCTGCGGTCGGTCCAGCGGTCGGCGCGGGACGGGTCGGTGGGCGGGAAGCGGGCGACGGCGCAGGGCCAGGCGGCCGGGGTGAGGGGCGCGCCGCCGAGGTCACTGAGGACGGTGACGTCGTCCGGGCACATCTCGGCGGGGCTGAGCAGCACGGTGTCGTGCGGGTGGTGGAGGGTGTCGCGCCAGGTCTCGTCGCTGATGACGTGGAGGCCCTCGGCGACGGCGGCCTCGCAGGCCTCGCGGACGATCTCGGGCGGGGCGACGGTGGCGGTGGGGTCGTCGGCGACGGAGAGCAGCAGGACCCGGGGGTCGCCGCCCTCGGCGCGGACCCGCCGGACGGTCTCCAGGAGGGCGTACGGGTCGGGGACGCCGCCGCATTCGGCGGGGGTGGGTACGTGGTAGGCGGGGCGGCCGAGGAGGCGGGCCTGCGGGGTCCACCAGGCGGGGCAGGGGCGGGGCAGCAGGACGTCGCCGCCGTGCGCGGCGATCAGGGCGAGGAGGAGGGCGGGGGCGCCGGGGGCCGCGACCACGTCCTCGGCGTGCGTCCGCAGGCCGCGGCGCCACCAGTAGCCGGCCGCCGCCTCCCGCAGGACGGGGCCGCCGCCGGGCGGCTCGGGGGTGGTCCGGCCGGCCGCGGCCGCGAGGAGGGCGGCGAGTCCGGGGAGGACGGGCAGGCCCGCGTCGGGCGCGGGAGGGCCGTAGCGCACCGGGCCTCGACCTTCCGGAGCCGTGTGGTGCATGTCCCGTACCTCCTGAGCGCACGGGGGCACCGGGAACGGCACCCCCGAGCCCTTTATACGAAGATCCGGGCGGTTCCGCCGCTCCAGCAGGCGCTTGGTACGACGTTTCAGGCGACGGTGACCGGGTGGCGTACCACCGCGTCGAAGAGGTATCCCTGGGTGTTGTGGACGGCCCGCTCGGGCTGGGTGTTGCCGGCGGCGTCGGTCGTACGGGACAGCAGGGTGACCGGCCCGGTGCGGTGAGGGCGCCACGGCGCGGTCCAGCGGACCCAGCCGTCACGCCTCGGGGTGTCGAGGAGCCGGGCCCGCCGCCAGTGGGTCCCGCCGTCGGTGGAGACCTCCACCGAGCGGACGGGCGCGTGGGCGGACCAGGCGCGCCCGGTGAGCCGGTGGACGCGGTCGGCCTCCAGGGTGGCGCCGAAGGGGAGTTCGTACGCGGACTTGATCGTCTGGACGCTGATCGGGGCGCTGCCGCCGGACGGGTGGGCGGGCCCGAGGAGGCGGTACCAGTCCGTGGACCAGGGTGAGGACAGCGGGCGGGTGGAGACCTCGATGTCGCCGAGCCACTTGATGGAGGCGATGCCGACCCAGGAGGGCACGACGAGCCGGACCGGGTGGCCGTGGTCGTACGGGAGCGGTTCGCCGTTCATCTCGTACGCGAGGATCACGTCGTCGAAGGCCTTGGCGACCGGCAGCGGGCGGCGGACCCGGCCGAAGTCGACGCCGCCGGAGACGTACGGGTCGTCGAGGCCGCGCGGCTGGAGGGCGACGGCGTCGCGGGCGATCCCGGCGCGTCGCAGCACGTCGGAGAGGCGGACCCCGCGCCAGCGGGCCGCGCCGACGGCGCCGAGGCTCCAGGATGTGCCGGTGACGGGCTCGCCCTGCTGGCTGGTGTAGAGGCTGCGGCCGTTTCCGGCGCACTCGATCAGGGCCGTTCGGGTGACGGAGGGCAGGTCGCGGAGCTGACCGTAGGTGAAGTGGACGGGGCTGCGGCCGTGGAGTCCGTCGCCCCAGAGCGTGAGGCGCCAGTCGGCGGCGTCGAGGACGGGGGTGGAGGTGTGGTTGCGGACGAAGAAGCGGTCACTGGGGGTGAGGAGGCCGGTGTCCGCGAAGGCGTCGAACCGCGCCTCGGCGTTGGTGCCCCGGGCGGTGAACCACTCGGGCGGGAGCGCCTTGACGATGCCGGGCACGGCGGCCCCGGTCGCGGGTGCCGCGAGTGCGCGTGCGGGTGCGGCGGTGGCGAGCCCGCCGAGAGCGGAGACCGCGGGGGCCGCCGCGAGCAGCTTCAGCAGGGAGCGGCGGTCGGGCGCGGGCGAGTACGGCACGGGACTCCTCGACACGGGGGAAGGGGCGCCACCGGGCGGCGGCGGGCCGATCCTAGGGGCGGGGAAGGGGCGGGGAGCGTGCCTGGACGGTCCGTTCACGGGGCTGCAACACACGGGCGTGTCAGGCCGGGGGCTGCGCCCGGAAATACGGGGCGGCGCCGGTGAAGGCGGGAGTGACGCCCGTACATGCAGGGACGCCCGTACGCGGGAGTGGCGCCCGTAAATGCGGGGCGGACCACGGCCTTGCGGGCCGAGAATGCGGCATGACGACAGCGATACGAGAAGCGATTCCCGAGGACGCGGCGGCACTCGCCGCCGTACACGTCCTGTCCTGGCGGGCCGCCTACCGCGACCTGCTGCCCGGGCCGTACCTGGACGCCCTGGACCCGGAGGAACGGGCCGCCGTGTGGCACGCCCGCCTGACGGCGCAGGACCGGCCCACGGTGCTCCTGGCGACGGAGGCCGACGGGCGGGTGGTGGCCTTCTCCTGCTTCCGTGCCTGGCCCGACGGGGCCGAGCAGGCCGACGGGACCGCCGACGAGCCCGGCGCGCTCGACCCCGCCACCACCGCCGAGCTGGCGGCGCTGTACTCCCTCCCGGAGGTGTGGGGCACGGGCGTCGGACGGACTCTGCTCGCCGCGTCCACGGAGTCCCTCGCGGCAGCCGGGTTCCGTACCGCCGCCCTGTGGGTGCTCGCCGGGAACGCGCGGGGCCGGCGGTTCTACGAGGCGGCGGGCTGGCGGCCCGACGGCACGACCGTCCGCGACGTCACGGGCGGGCGGGAGCTGGAGGAACTCCGCTACCGGCGGGCGCTGTTCACCTAAGCCCATTGTCCACATCCCAAGACGCAGGTCTCACTATTCGGCGCGGGTGCGTACGGTGAAGGAACGCACCCACACCGAGGGAGTCGTTTCGATGACGCATGCCTCCGCCCCGTCCGCGGCCCACGAGACCGCCGTCTACACGCACGGCCACCACGAGTCCGTCCTGCGCTCGCACAGCTGGCGGACCGCCGCCAACTCCGCCGCCTACCTGCTGCCCGAGCTGCGCGCGGGGCTGGACGTGCTGGACGTGGGCTGCGGCCCCGGCACGATCACGGCCGATCTGGCCGCGCTGGTGGCGCCCGGCCGCGTGACCGCGGTCGACGCCGCCGAGGACGTCCTGGACAAGGCCCGCGCGGTCGCCGCCGAACGCGGCCTGGAGAACGTCGAGTTCGCCGTGGCGGACGTCCACGCCCTGGACTTCCCCGACGACTCCTTCGACGTCGTCCACGCCCACCAGGTGCTCCAGCACGTCGGCGATCCGGTCCAGGCGCTGCGCGAGATGCGGCGGGTGTGCCGGCCCGGCGGGGTCGTCGCGGCCCGTGACAGCGACTACGGAGCCTTCGCCTGGTTCCCCGAACGCCCGGCGCTGGACGGGTGGTTGGACCTGTACCACCGGGTCGCCCGGGCAAACGGCGGCGAACCGGACGCCGGGCGGCGCCTGTTCTCGTGGGCCCGGCAGGCCGGCTTCACCGACGTCACGACGACCGCCGGCACCTGGTGCTTCGCCACCCCGGAGGAGCGCGCCTGGTGGAGCGGCCTGTGGGCGGACCGGACGACCGCCTCGGTCTACGCCGAGCTGGCCGTGAAGGGCGGCCACGCGACCGCCGACGAGCTGACGGCGATCGGCGAGGCCTGGCGGGAGTGGGGCGAGCGGGAGGACGCCTGGTTCATGGTCCCGCACGGCGAGATCGTGTGCCGGGTGTCCTGACCGCCGGGCGCCCCGCCCCCTCGCTCAGCTCGGGCGCATCCTGAACTCGTAGGCGTACGGCAGCGGTTCGTCGGTGACCTCCGACCAGAGCTCGCCGAGGATCTCGGCGCCCTCGCGCAGGTCCGCGACCTCGAAGCCCGCGTCGAGGACGGCGCGGGCCTCGCCCGACCTGCCCTCGGCGAGGAGCAGTCGGACCTCCAGGAGCCGGAAGGCACCCCTCCCCCGGACCTCGTCCGGCAGTCGCGCCCATGTCTCGCGCGCCCGGCCGGTCCGTCCGGCGGCGAGCAGCGCGACGATCGTCTCGCGGCCGAGTGCGGCGGCCACCACGACGTCCTCGGCCGCCCGGTCGGCGTGGTCGGTGAAGGCCTCGGCGAACCGTTCGGCGGCGCGTGCCGGGTGTCCGTCCTCCCGGTCGGCGACGGCGAGGCAGTAGAGCAGCGGCCAGCGCACGGCGGCCGCGCTCAGTCCGCGTTCCCAGCTCCGTACCGCCTGGGCGCGGTCTCCGGCGTGCCACTGGGCGATGCCGAGGTGGTACTCGGTGGAGGGGTCCGCCGGGGCGGTCTCCAGCATGTCCCGCCAGGGCGCCGAGACCAGCGGCGCGCCGGGCGCGGCACCCTTCTCGGGGACCGGCAGGACTCCGGTGTGCAGCAGCTCCCGCCAGGGTTCCTGCTCCGGTCCGAGCGTCGACTCGGGGAAGGGGGTCCCGGGCAACTCGTAGTGGCCGCGCATCACTTCGAGGGCACCCCAGCCGGAGCCGACGGCGAGGACGGTCTCCGGCTCGGCATCGGCGGCCCGCTCCCGCCACGCCGTGTACGCCGCGTCGAACCCGGCGCGCGGAAGCACCCCGGCGAGGCCGCTCTCGACGGCCTCCCGGGCCGCGCGCCAGTCGTCGCCGAGCACCGCGGCGGGATCGGCGGCGAGCGGTCCGTACGCCTCCAGCCAGCTGAACTCCCCGCCGCCCGGCAGCTCCAGGTGCTCCAGCTGGGTGCGGGCGAGACCGGCCTGGATCTCGGCGTACCCGGGGGTGCCGGGCTCGGTGAGCCACTCCTGCCAGCGCCGGCCGCCGCGCTCACGGCCCCACAGGAAGAGCTTGCGGCCGCGCAGCGGATCGGTGGAGGTCTGGACGAGGCCGGTGCCGTCGGCGTCGAGGGCGGCGATCCAGCGGCGCTGCCCGTCGGGCAGGTCGTAGAACCAGTCGGCCGCGTGGTCGCCGTTCAGCGGGTACGAGCGGTCGGTGCCGTCCGCGGTGACGGGGACGGACAGGTGGCGCAGCCCGCGCTCGTAGCCGTGGTGCCAGGCCGAGTCGGCGGGGGCGATGACGCGGCGGTCCTCCGGTACGGCGGTGTTGGACCACCAGTAGACGGGGGCGGGCCGCTCGTGGGGATTGCGGACGCGGACGCCGACATGGAGGAAGTCGGAGTCCTCCGGGAGCCACAGGTCGACCTGGAAGGGCAGGTCCCGCAGGCGCTCCCACTCCCACAGGCGGAGCATCGGCCCGCCGTCGGGCGCGCGGACGACCGCCGCGTGCAGGGGCGAGCAGGAGAGGGTGGTGTGGCCGGTGGCTCCGATGTTCCATTCGATGCCGCCGGAGAACCAGGCGCCGTTGAGGGCGAAGGCCGCCGGCTGGAACACCGGGTTGCGGTAGAGGAGTTCGCGGCCGGTGGGCTTGTGGTGCAGGGAGTGGACGCGGCCGCCGAGGCCGGGGAGCACGGTGGCCCGGAGCCGGTCGTTCTCGATCACGATCGCGTCGAGCTCGGCGGGGGTGCGGTCGCGCCCGTAGCCGTCCCGTACGGGGGCGGGCAGCAGGCTGCGCAGGGGTGCGCGTCCGATGCCCCGGGCCATGTCACGCGGGAGTTCCGCGAGGGTCTGCTCGTCGACCGCGTGCGTCCCGTGGTGGGTCCGCAGGGCGGGCAGGGGGTTGTCCGGGCCCAACGGGGCCGCGGGCAGCGTCAGTACGGCACGTCGCACGGTCGTCATCCACCCATGGAACACGCCGGGGCCCGTCCTGACCAGGGGCTCTCGCGCCATGCTTCGACGGAGCGGGCACACGGGGGCGCCCGGATATTCCGGGCGGCGCGGGTGCCGGTCGCCGTACTGTGGAGGGTCGGCGCCGGCACGGCGACCGGGCGGACAGCGCGACAGGAGTACGAGGAATGGGCACCCAGCACACCTACCGGGTCATCGTGCGCGGCACGTTCGACGGTCTGTCGGAGGAGAGCCGGACCCGGCTGCTCGCCGAGGTGGACGCGCACGGGCTGACCGCGATGCAGTTCACGGAGGAGGGTTCGCTCGCCTACGACCGGACGCTGAGGCAGTTCTCGTACCGCCTGGTCGTCGTCTCCGACGCGGCGGACGGCGACGAGATGGCGGGCGCGCTGGCGGAGGACCGGGTGGAGACCGCGCTCAAGGAGCTCGGTCACGGATACAAGGCGCTGCGCTCGGCCGTGACGGACCTCGACACGATGAAGATCAACTACAAGCGCTGACCGGGCTACGCGACTACCGGGCGCGGGTGCTCCGGGTACTCCGGGTGCTCCGGGTGCTCCGGGTGCTCCGGCGCGGTGATCGCCCAGCGCTCGTGGTCCCGCCAGGCTCCGTCGATGAACAGCATCGCGGGCGAGAAGCCCTCCAGGCGGAAGCCCGCGCGGCGGACGAGCGCGCGGGAGGCGGTGTTGCCGGGCTGGATGTTCGCCTCAAGGCGGTGCAGCTCCAGGGGCCCGAAGGCGTACGCCAGGAGCAGCCCGAGGGCCTCGGTGAACAGTCCGCGTCCGGCGGCGTGCGTGAAGGCTCCGTAGCCGAGGGCGCCGCTGCGGAAGGCGCCGCGGACGATGTTGTTGATGTTGACGAAGCCGGCGATCCGGCCACCGCCGGCGTGCTCGGTGCCGTCGGCGTGCTCGGTGTGCTCGCACACCAGGAACCCGGCGCGCGCCGGGTCCTCGATGAGCACGCCCGCGTAGCCGGCGTACGCCTCGGGGGTGCACGGCGGGAACAGCCAGGGCCGGTGGAGCTCCCGGCTCTCGCGGGCGCGGGCGGTGAATTCCTCCGCGTCGTCCGGAGAGAAGGGGCGCAGGCCCACACGGGGCCCGGCGGCGAGGAAACGGCCGAGATCGTCGGGCATGGACCAAGCGTAGGGCTCACCCCGACCGGACCGCTCGCCCGTCCGGACCGCTCGCCCGGACGGGCCACCCGCCCGGCGCACCCGCCCGGACGTCCCCACGCCTGAGCCCACCCCCGCCGGTCAGCGGCGGGCGGTGCGGACGCGGGGCGGGCAGGTCTCACCCTTGCGTACGACCCCGATCGTGACCGCGGTCCGCCGGTCGAGGACCGTGGCGGCCGCCGGGTACTGCGTGCACACCAGCCAGTTCGGCGGCCACAGCACCCGCCGGTCCCTTCCGCTCGCGTCGTGGACGTCGAGGCGGGTGCGCCGGTCGAGCCGGGTGAAGACCCGCCACAACCGCACGCCCAGGAGGTCCGGCATGGCCCGTGTCCCGGCGCCCTCGCCCGGTACGGCGGGTTCCTCGGCCGAGGAGACGGCGACGGCCGCGAGCGCGAGGACGGCGGTCGCGCCCACGACGGCGGCCCGCTTCACCTCTGCCTCCGGCCCGCGACGTAGGAGCCGCAGGCGGCACCGAGGACGGCGGTCGCGAGGAGCGCCAGATAGAGCGGCATGGACACCTCGGGGATCAGGATGCGGATCCTGACCTCCCGGGTGTTCTCGAAGATGAAGACCAGCGTGAGGACCGCGACCGCCGTCATCGCGATCCGGCCCGGGGTGAAGGCTCCGCTGAACCGGGACGTGCCGCCCGTGCGGGACCCCCCTGCCGTGTCCTTGGGACTCATGCCCGGCCCTCTCCTCCGTCGTGCCGTCGGTGGTGCCCGTCGGTCGCACCCGGCCCGCGCCGCGGGACCAGCCGTGGGACCAGAATGGGGCGCGTGGAGCCTCACCGTGCGGGTGGGAGGAGCCGTACGGGTGACTTGTCAGACAACGTGGGCCGACTACGGTGGTCCTGGACACCGGCGGGAATCCAGACGGGAACCAGACGAGGAGGCGGCCGTGGCGGTCAGCGGACAGCGGCGGCGGCCGGTCGTGGCGCTGTACGAGCGGATCGCGGACGCCGTCCACGACGGCACCTACCCGCCCGGCTCGACGCTTCCCTCCGAGCCGAAGCTCGCCGCCGAACTGGGCGTGAGCCGGCCCGCCCTGCGCGAGGCGCTGCTGCTGCTCCAGGAGGACGGTCTCCTCACCGTGCGCCGCGGGGTCGGCCGGACCGTCAACGACCGTCCGCCGCGCAGGGGTTTCGAGCACATCCAGCCGCTGGAGGAGCTGATCGGCGCGGGCGGTCCGCTGCGCGTACGGGCGCTGCTGCGGACGGTGGAGGAGCCCACCGACTTCACGACGCAGCACCTGCTCGCCCCGGCCCGCGCCGAGCTGCGGTTCTGGGAGTCCGTGCTGACCGGGGAGGGTACGGCGGCGGCGCTGAGCCACGAGTGGGCGGCGGCCGACGAGGTGCTCGACCGGGTGCATCCCGAGTTCGCCCGCGCCCTGCGGGCGACGGAGCCGGACGCCCCCGCGCGAGGTGGCGGGCCCGGCCCGGCCGCCTCGATGCTCGCCGTCCTCGTCGGGGCCTCGCGCGAGACGGCCCTGAGCGCGCACAGCGGCATCACGGCGACCCTGCTCGGGCGGCGGCGCGGGGACCAGCTGGGCCGCCCGGCGGACACCCCGGCCGTCCTGGTCACGCAGGTCGTGCGGGTCGGGGAGACCCCGGTCCTGGCCGCCAAGCACATGCTGCCGACGGGCACCCCCGCGCTGCCGGTGCTCCAGTCGCACTGAACGGCCCGGGACCGGCCCGCACACGGCCGGCGCCGCACACCCCTCGGGCGTGGCGTACACTTCCCCGCCATGCACTTGTCTGACAACCCTGCCACGCCTGCCGCCGCCACCGTCTCCGAGTGGATCCGCCGGGCCCCCAAGGCCGTTCTCCACGACCACCTCGACGGCGGGCTGCGCCCCGCGACGATCGTCGAGCTGGCGCGGGAGTACGGCTACACCGCGCTGCCGACCGAGGACCCGGCCGAGCTCGCGGTGTGGTTCCGGGACGCCGCCGACTCCGGCTCGCTGGAGCGGTACCTGGAGACCTTCGCCCACACCTGCGCGGTGATGCAGACCCGCGAGGCGCTGACCCGCATCGCGGCCGAGTGCGCCGAGGACCTGGCGGCGGACGGTGTCGTCTACGCCGAGATCCGCTACGCCCCCGAGCAGCACCTGGAGGGCGGGCTGACCCTCGACGAGGTCGTCGAGGCGGTCAACGACGGATTCCGCGAGGGCGAGCGCCGCGCCGGCGGCCGGATCACCGTCCGTACGCTGCTCACGGGCATGCGGCACACGGACCGCTCCCTGGAGATCGCGCGGCTCACGGTCGCCCACCGGGAGAACGGCGTGGCGGGCTTCGACATAGCCGGCGGCGAGATCGGCAACCCGCCGGCCCGCCACCTTCCCGCGTTCCAGCACCTGAAGCGGGAGAACTGCCACTTCACGATCCACGCGGGCGAGGCCGTCGGCGCGGAGTCGATCCACGAGGCGGTGCAGGTCTGCGGCACGGAGCGGATCGGCCACGGCGTGCGGATCACGGACGACATCGCCGAGGACGGCACGCTGGGCGGGCTCGCCGCGTACGTCCGGGACAACCGCATCGCCCTGGAGGTCTGCCCGACCTCGAACCTCCAGACGGGCGCCGCGAAGGACTACGCCTCGCACCCGATCGACGAGCTGCGGCGCCTCGGCTTCCGGATCACGCTCAACACCGACAACCGCCTGGTCTCCGGCACCACCATGAGCGAGGAGTTCCAGCACATGGTGGACGCCTTCGGCTACGGCCCCGAGGTGTTCGAGGAGTTCACGGTCGCCGCCCTGGACGCCGCCTTCCTGCCGCTGCCGGAGCGGCAGCGGCTGATCGACGAGGTCGTCCGCCCCGGGTACGCCTCGCTCTAGGTCTGTCCGGCGGCGAGCCCTAGCCGACCCGGCCGGCGACGATCGGCAGCTCCAGCGTCCCCGTGTCGTCGGGGGCGCTGGTGACGACCACGGGCTTGATCCCCCGGTTGCCGAAGTAGGCCGAGTCGCTGGCCGCGATCACGAACTCCATGCGGTGACCGGTCTCGTATCGGTGCACGATGCCCGGCAGCTCGACCGTGAACGGGCGCGTGACGTCCGGCACCCGGACCGGCGCGACGAGCTTGTTCACCAAGGTCTTCTTGCCGTCCGGTGCGATGTCGTAGACCTTGGCGAAGAGCACCAGCTTGTCGGCGGCGTCCCCGGAGTTCTGGACGAGCTCCGCACTCGGGGACGTGACCTTGAGCGTGGCCTTCGGGGAGCCGACGACGTCGACCGGCGCGGACAGCGGCGCGCTCTTCCAGCCGAGGTAGGTGCCCTCGGTGTCGGAGAGCGGGGCGTCGGGGAGACCGATCATGCCGGCCAGCGAGACCTCGGAGTGGCTCGTCGGGATCAGCCAGTTGCTGTACCCCCGCAGGCCGAGGGCGACCTTGGAACGGTTGTCGACGAGTTTGCCGTCGCCGGAGAGGTACAGCTTCTGGCTGAGCGCGGGAACGGTGGCGGCGGTGCCGTAGCCGTCCTGCCAGTCGCGGTAGTACGCGAACTCGGCGCCGGTGTCCACGTTCCGGTCGCCCCGCAGGTGGCGGTCGAACCATGCGAGGATGCGCCGCCCGACGTAGCTCGTCTCCAGGTTGCCCTCCGCGAGGTCGAGTTCACCGTCGACGGGGTTCATGAGGCCGCCGCTGTGACCCCAGGACTGCCAGATCATCTTGGTCTCGACGCCGTGCGCTTCGAGTTTCTCGTACGTGTCCTGGGCCTCGTTGAGGTTGAAGAGGCTGTCGGTCTGGCCCTGGACGATCAGGGTCGGCGCCTTGACCCGGTCCAGGTACGAGACCGGGGACACGCTCCGGGCGTAGTCGAGCATCTTCTTCGTGCCGGCCGCCGGGAAGTCCCCGGAGTTCAGCAGCCGGACGGTGTCACAGGCGTCCGTGACGAAGTGCAGGCAGCTGATCGAGTTGACGCGGCTCGGGTCGAGCGAGGGCGAGAGCAGCATCTGGCCCTCCCCCATCAGGTAGAAGCCGTTGGCCCACTGCCACTTGAAGACGCCCGGGGTGGCGCGGTCGGCTCCGTTGGGGGCCAGGGCGTAGGCGAGGTCGTTCCAGGTGATGAGGGGGACGAGGGCGTCGAGCCGGGGATCGACGGAGGCGGCGGCGAGCTGGACGGCGCCGCCGTAGGAGCCGCCGATCATGCCGACCCGGGGGTCGCCCGCGCCGTCCTTGGTCACGAAGTCGACGCGGGTGCCGTCGTCGGCGGCGCGGGTGCCGGCGAGGAAGTCGACGAGCCGGGCGGCGGCCTGTCCGTCGATGCGCGGTTCGTCGAGCGAGATCAGGCAGCCGGACTTGCCGAAGCCGAGCCCGGAGTAGACGAGTCCGACGTAGCCGCGGGCGGCGAAGGCCTTGCCGAGGGCGTCGGTCTGGCCGTCCGCCTTGCTGCCGCCGAAGCCGTTGGTGGCCATGACGGCGGGCGCCGGACTCGCGGCGTCGACCCCGGCCGGCCGGTAGAGATCGGCCTCGACGGTGCAGGTGCGGCCGCCCGCGTCGACCGTGAACGTGAGCGGGGTGACGGTGTACGCGCCGGGTTCGGCCGCGCTCACCGGACCGGCGAGGGCGAGCGGTGCCACCAGCGCCGTACCGGCCATCAGGGCGAGCATCTTGCGGGATCTGGGCAGTGCACGGGACACGGAGACCTCCACGACGAGGACGCATGAGTGACCCACCGACTGCTTACCTACTGGTAAGTAAGTGGGTCGCGCCCATGTTGTGACACGTGTCAGTGCCTCGTCAACAGAGGCGACAGGGTTACTGACGGAGATTCAGTGAAGCTCGGGCCCCCGGCCGTTCACCTGTGCCGGGCCCGGTGGAGCCGTCAGACCAGGGCGGGCACGTCCAGCGTCAGCGCGCACGTCTCCGCGTCGAGGACCGCGGGCACTCCCAGCGGAACCGTCAGGGCCGTGCCGCTGTGGCCGAAGCCCAGCTCCTCCACCACGGGTATGCCGAGGCCGCCCAGCCGGTCGACGAGGACCGCCCGCACGTCCTCGTACGGGCCGCACTCCTCCCACGAGCCCAGGCCGACGCCCGCGACACCGTCCAGCCAGCCGGAACGCAGCAGCTGGGTGAGGATCCGGTCGAGCCGGTACGGCTCCTCCCCCACGTCCTCCAGGAGCAGCAGCCCCCCGCGCGCCGAGGCCCTGCCGTACGGGGTGCCGACGTCGGCGGCGAGCAGGCTGACGCAGCCGCCGAGCGTGACCCCGCGGGCGCGGCCGGGCACCAGCGGCCGCGCCGTCTCCAGACCGAGCGTCAGCACCTTCTCCGGCTCGAACAGCGTGGCCCGCAGGGACTCCTGGGTGCACGGGTCCGACAGGAAGGTGCCGGCGGCGACCATCGGTCCGTGGAGCGTGGCGAGCCCCGCCCGGACGGCGAACGCCTCGTGCAGGGCGGTGACATCGCTGTAGCCGACGAACACCTTGGGCCCGGCCGCCTTGATCGCCGGCCAGTCGACGAGGTCCACCATGCGCTGCACCCCGTAGCCGCCGCGCGCGCAGATCACGGCGGAGACGGACGGGTCGCACCAGGCGTCCGTCAGGTCGCGGGCCCTCGCCCGGTCCGCGCCCGCGAGGTAGCCGAGGGTCGGGTGGGCGTCGAGGACGTGCGGGGCGACCACCGGGTCCAGGTCCCAGCCGCGCAGGATGTCGAGCCCGGCCCGGAGGCGCTCCTCGGGTACGGGCCCGCTGGGGGCGACGACGGCGACCCGCGCCCCGGGGCGGAGGCGTGCGGCCCGGGTCAGCGGTTCGGCGGTGGCGTGCGGGACCTTCGGGGTCACGAGTGGAACTCCACATCGGGGACGTCTGTACGGGAGAGGCCGAAGGTCCGGACGTACAGGGCGAGTTCGGCCTCCAGGGCCCTGATCATCGTGTCTGCTCTGCGGAAGCCGTGCCCCTCTCCCTCGAAGGCGAGGTAGGCGTGGGGGACGCCGCGGCCGGCCATCCGGGCGAGGAAGCGCTCGGCCTGGGCGGGCGGGCAGATGACGTCGTCGAGTCCTTGGAGCAGCAGGAAGGGGGTGGTGATCCGGTCGACGTGCTCGATCGGTGAGCGTTCCTCGTAGCGGGCGGGGACGTCGTCGAGGGGGCCGATGAGGCCGTGGAGGTACTGGGACTCGAAGTCGTGGGTCTCGTCGGTGGCCCAGCCCAGCAGGTCGAGGATGGGGTAGATGATCGTGCCGCAGGCGTACACGTCGGTGGTGACGAGGGAGGCCGCGGAAGTCCAGCCGCCCGCGCTGCCTCCGCGCACCGCGAGCCGGGCGGGGTCGGCGGTGCCCTCGGCGGCGAGGGCCGAGGCGACGGCCGCGCAGTCCTCGACGTCGACGACGCCCCACTGCTCGCGCAGCCGTTCCCGGTACTCCCGGCCGTAGCCGGTCGAGCCGCCGTAGTTGACCTCGGCGACGCCGATCCCGCGCGAGGTGAAGTAGGCGATCTCCAGGTCGAGGACGAGCGGGGCGTGCCCGGTGGGCCCGCCGTGGGCCCAGATCACGTAGGGCGGCAGTTCGCCGGCGGGGCCGGTGAACCCGGGGTGGTGCGGCGGGTACACCTGCGCGTGGATCTCGCGTCCGCCGGGGCCGGTGAAGACGCGGATCCGCGGCTCGGGGTAGTACGCGGGGTCGACGGCGTCCGTGTGCGCGGCGCCGACGACGCGGGTGCGGCCGGTGCGGGTGTCGAGCTCGACGAGCTCGTAGGCGCTGCGCGGTCCCGCGGCGACTCCGACGACGCGGGTGCCGTGCGCGGCGAGGGTGGGGGCCCAGTCGGTCCAGGGTCCTGCGGCGTCGACGAGGGTGCCGCTGTCGGGGTCGAGTATCCCGAGGGCGGTGGTCCCCTTGCCGTGGACGACGGCGATCAGGCCGTTCCCGAGGGGCGTGAACCAGTTCAGCCCGATCTTCCAGAGCGGTCCTGCGAACTCCTCGTCGCGGGGGCAGAGCGCGCGGGGTTCGCCGACCTCGCCGGCCGCGTCGATCTCCGCCCGGTAGAGGTTCCACCAGCCGGTGCGGTCGCTCGCGAAGAGCAGTCGCCCGGCCGCGTCCCAGGCGACCTGCGCGATCGACTCGGCGGGGCCGCCGGCGACGGTCCGGGTGCCGTGGAAGGTGCCGTCGGGGGCGATGTCGGTGAGCTGGACCTCGGTGCCGTCCCAGGGCATGCGGGGGTGGTCCCAGGCGATCCAGGCCGCCCGGCGCCCGTCCGGGGAGAGGCGGGGCCCCGTGACGAACCGGTGCCGCCCGTCGGAGAGTTCACGCACGGCGCCGCGGTCCTCGGCGGCCGATCCGTCCAGCGGCACGGCGGCGAGGACCCGTCGGACGTCGGTCGGCGCGGGCCCGGTGAACTCCTCCAGGACGCACCACACCTCGCCGCGGTCCGGGAGGATCACCGGGTCGACCCAGCGCCGTCCGCCGCCGACCTCGGAGACGGGCGTGAGGGGCCGGGGCCCGGCGCCGGGTCCGGCCTCCGGCTCGTAGGCGTACAGGCGCTGGTCGGGGAAGTGGCTGAAGACCACGAGCGGTCCGCCGTGCGGCCGCTCGGTCGCGGCCCAGGGCTGTCCGCCGTACTCGATGACCCGGCTGCGGACGTTCCACGGGGCGGGGAGCACCGGCTCCTCGGTGCCGTCGGCGCGCCGCCGGACGAGGGCGCGCCTGCCACCCTCGGCGGGGCGGGGCGCGGTCCACCACAGCTCGTCGCCGACGGTGCCCACGTACTCGGGTCGCCCGTCGTGGGCGGCGGCGAGTGCGGCGTCGACGGGTGACGGCCAACTGCCGTGCGCGGCCGTGGTCGCGGTCGTGGACGTGGTCATCTCGGCTCCCCCTGTCACTGCGTTCTCCTAGGCGGACTTCATATAGTGGTCGAGCACGCGGACGCCGAAGTGCAGGGCGTCGACCGGGACCCGTTCGTCGACGCCGTGGAAGAGCGCCCCGTAGTCGAGCTCCGGTGGGAGTCGCAGCGGAGAGAAGCCGTAGCCGGTGATGCCCAGCCGGGAGAACTGTTTGGCGTCGGTGCCGCCGGACATGGTGAACGGCACGACGTGCCCGGTCGGGTCGAAGCGCTCGACGGCGGCCCGGAGCTTCGCGAAGGTCGGCGAGTCGACCGGGGCTTCCAGGGACACCTCGCGGTGGTGGAACTCCCACTCCACGTCGGGCCCGGTGAGCGCGTCCATGGTCGTGGCGAACTCCTCCTCGCCGCCGGGGAGGGTCCGTCCGTCGATGTAGGCGACGGCTTGGCCCGGGATGACGTTGACCTTGTAACCGGCCTTCAGCATCGTCGGGTTGGCGCTGTTGCGGACGGTCGGTGCGACGAGTGCGGCGGCGGGGCCGAGCTTGTCGAGGAGGAGGTCGACGTCGAGGTCGGGGGCGCCGGTGTCGACGTCGATGCCGTACAGCGCGGCGAGTTCGGTGAGGGCGGCGCGGACGGTGGTGGTGAGGCGCACCGGCCAGGTGTGCGCGCCGATCCGGGCGACGGCGGAGGCGAGGCGGGTGACGGCGTTGGCGGTGTTCACCTTGGAGCCGTGGCCCGCCTTGCCGTGGGCGGTCAGCTTGAGCCAGGCGGTGCCCCGCTCCCCCGCCGCGATCGGGTAGAGGGTCGTACCGGGCCGCGGGTGGAAGCTGAACGCGCCGGACTCGCTGATGCCTTCCGTGCAGCCCTCGAAGAGGTCGGCGTGACGGTCGGCCAGGAAGCCGGAGCCGTCGTCGGCGCTGGCCTCCTCGTCGGCGGTGTACGCCAGGACGATGTCGCGGCGCGGGCGGACGCCCTGACGGGCCCAGGAGCGCACGACGGCCAGGACCATCGCGTCCATGTTCTTCATGTCGACGGCGCCGCGCCCCCACACGAGCCCGTCGCGGACCTCCCCGGAGAAGGGGTGCACGGTCCATTCGGCGGGGTCGGCGGGGACGACGTCGAGATGGCCGTGGACGAGGAGCGCGTCGGCCGAGGGGTCGGTGCCGGGGATGCGCGCCACGACGTTGGTGCGGCCGGGGGTCCGCTCCAGGAGGGTGGGTGCGATCCCGGCGGCCGCGAGCCGCTCGGCGACGTACTCGGCGGCGGGGCGCTCACGGCAGTCGCCGCCGCCCCGGTTGGTGGTGTCGATGCGGATGAGCTCGGAGGTGAAGGTGACCACCTCGTCGAGCGCCGTCGTGTCCGGGCCCCGGACCTCCTCAGCCATACTGCTCCTCCACTGCGGCCGAGACGATGGTCGTGACCGCCTTGAACGTGCGAATTGCCTCGTACATCGTCTCCCCCGTGTAGGAGACGCGCCGCTCGCCGCTCCGCGCCACGCCGGGAACCACCGTGGCGGCCGCTCCGAGGTGGTCGGCGTCGAACTCCAGCTCCACCGTGAACGGTCCGCCGCGGACCGGCTCGTGCCGGACGGCGAGGGCGGTCGCGTCCTTCGCCGCCGCTCTGATGTCGGCGGCGGTCCTGGCCGGGGTGCGGCACACCGCCGCGTACCGCGAGACGTGGTCCTTGACGGCCACCTTGCGGGCCTCCGGCGCGTATCCGAGGGCGTCCTCGCAGGTCAGGTCGTCGCCGGTGACGAGCACGACGGGGACGCCGTACTCCGCCACCACATGGGCGTTGAGCAGGCCCTCGCTCGCCCGCTCGCCGTTCAGCCAGACACCCGTGATCGAGTTGGCGAGGTAGGTGTGCGCGAGGACCCCTTCGGTGCCGGCGCCCGTGTGGTAGCCGACGAAGGCGATCCCGTCGACGTCCCCGTGCTGCACGCCCTCGACCATCGACAGCGACTTGTGCCGGCCGGTGAGCATCTCGGCGCGCTCGTCGAGCCGCTCCAGGAGCAGGTTCCGCATGCTCCAGTGCGCTTCGTTGATCAGGACCTCGTCGGCGCCGCCGTCGAAGAAGCCGAGCACGGCCGCGTTCACATCGGACGTGAACATCGCGCGGCAGCGCTCCCACTGCGGGGTACCGGGCAGCACGTCGGCGGGCCAGGTCACCCCGGTCGCGCCCTCCATGTCGGCGCTGATGAGGATCTTCATGTCTGGCACCGTACGCGCCGCCCGGCGGCCCTACCACCCCTGTGGATAACCGCCGTTGGAGTGGACCAATGACGGTCACCGGGACGGCGGTACGGATCATCCGCGCAGTTCCGGATACCCCCTCGGGTCGTCCTCTGCCAGGCGGCTCAGGGCTGTGGCGGCCCGCTCCTCGGGAGGGGCGCCGTCGTCGGGCAGCCGCCACAGGAACTGGCGGGGCTCTCCCTCCGCCGCGCTCCGGCCCCCGTCCCCGAGCGGCGGCCCGGTGAAGGTGACGAGGGTCGTGTCCGGCTCGCGGAAGTCCGTGCTGATCCACCCCTTCCGGAGGCCCCAGCGGGTGAGGAGGTCCGGTCGGTCGCGCAGCCCGGCGGCGATCAGCCGGGCGGTGAGCCGGGCCGGCCAGGTCCAGCCGTGATCGTGCTCGACGCGCGCGATCTCGGCGTCGTACGCGGCGGCGTCGAAGCGGTAGGCGGGGAGGTCCGGCCGCCCGGCCGGTCCGCCCGGCCGCCGCCAGTCGCTCCACACGACGTGCTCGCCCTCGCGGCGCACGGTCACGTACAGGGCGCCGCAGCAGCCCTCGGTGCAGTACGCCTCGGCGAGCCGCACCTCCCGGGGTTCGGGCGTCGCCCGCAGGGCGCCGCTGTCGAGGAGCCCCTCGGGGGACAGCCCCGGCCCCGGGCCGAAGGCCTCCGGCACCAGGGGGCGCCCGTCGATCAGGAAGCGGGTCTCGACGACGTCCGGGTCGCCGGGGTCGGCGACGGCCACCTCGATCCGGAACCGGGGCGCGTCCGCCGGAGCGGCGCGCAGCTGCCGTGCCGTACGGCGGATCCAGTCGGCGCGGCGCCGTCCGTCCGCGTCGGCCGGGGCTTCCCCGTGCCACGCCGCCGTGTCCAGGAGGGTGCGGTGGATCGCCTCGCGTCGACCGGGCGGCCAGGGGAGGAGGTACGAGGCGCCGCTGTGCAGGTCGAGGGCGAGCGTGAGCAGCCGGGCCCGGTGGTCCACGTCCCGGGGCAGCCGGTGGACGTGGGCGGCCACCGTCTCGTACAGGTGGACGGCTGCTCCGTACCGGAGGATCTCGGCGTGGTAGTCCAGGCTGCTGGTCATCCGCGCGAGGAGGCGCACGGCCCGCGCGAGGAGGCCGGGGTGGTCCGGTTCCGCCCGGAGCAGACCGACGAGGTCGACGGCCTCGGTCACCCGCCGGGCGACCTCGGGGCCCCTCACCTCCGTGGGGAGCTTCAGTAGCCGGTCGGACACGGCCGCCCGGTCCCCGCCGGCCAGGGCCTCGACGAGGCCGCGCAGTTCCTCGCCCTGGGTGCGGTGGATCAGCCACACCAGGGCGGCTGCCGGCGGGTCCAGGGGGGCGAGGGTCGCGTCGACGGGGTGGACGAGACCGTCGAGCAGGCCGAGGACGCGCAGGTACGGGATGTCCTCGGGCTCCGCGAGTCGGCTCAGGAGGCCGAGCCCGGCGGATACGCCCGGGACGGTCGTTCCGGTCCGGACGAGGTGCCGGGCGAACGATCGGGCCAGGGCGCGGGCGGCGGGTTCGTCAGGCGGTTCGATCGCCGCCGCGGCGGCGAAGACGGTCTGTTCACGGACGACGCCCGTCGTGGCGAGCGCGCGTTCCGCCTCGTCGGCGGCCCGTGCGGGGTCGGGGGCGTCGAGGAGCGGGAGCAGGATGTCGGTGACGGCGGCCAAGGCCTCGCGGTAACCAAGGCCGGGACGCCTGCGGCCCCGCCGTGCGGTGTCGGGGAGGGGGTGTCCGCCCTGGGGCGGCGGCCCGTCGGGGTCGCTGTCGCACAGGCCCTTGGCGTACGCGTACAGGGAGGGGGCGAGCGTCGGGCGCTCGTGCGGGGCGCTCATCGCGCGGGGTGGAGCTCGATTCCGTAGGTCATGGGAGCATGCTGCCTTCCGGGCCGCCCGACCCGCCATCGAATTAACAGGCGTCTCAACGATGGCTCGAATAGGGCGAAATATCGTCAACGTGTGCGTATAGGCTGTCGGCCGCAGTTGTCGCACCCGACCTTCCGGAGAGCTCTCGGTGACCATCGCCATCACCCCGTCCGACACGTCCGCCGAAGAGCGCGAGGTCGCCCCCGCGGCGATCTCGGAGCCCGAGTTCTGGGTGCCGTCGGCACCGGAGCCGGACGCCCCGCAGTCGGAGGACCCGCACTCGGAGGCCCCCGAGGTCGAGGACGAGGAGCCGGAGCCGGTGTCGCCCGACGCGCACGACCCCGTCGTCGTCCGCGACGCGCAGGACTTCGGGATCTACGCGCGGACCGGCGGCTGGGCCTTCGCGCTGAAGGTCGCGCGGAGCGTGCGCCCCGGCGGCCAGCCCGCCGAGGGCACGGCCGCCACGAAGGTCTCGGCGAAGGCCTTCGCCGCACTCGCGGGGTGCTCGCCCGACCGGGTCATGCGCTACTACAAGGCCTGGGACATGGCGGCCGACGACGGCCTGGTCCCGCAGTTCGAGGTCCTGGTGCCCGGCGAGGACGTCGAGCTGCCCGACGCGGACGTCTGGCTCTCGTACTACACCTCCCGCAACAGCGCGTCGTCCGTGCGCGGCCAGGCGATCAGCGCCGCGGCCGAGGCGGAGGGCATCCGGCCGACGAAGGCCCTGGAGGTCGCCGAGAACCCGACGGCGCTGCGGGCCGCGATCCTCGCCGACCCGGGGACGGCCGAGGCGGCGAGCGGCGCGCTCCTCGACCGGATGAAGGAGGACCCGGCCCTCCAGACGGAGATGGCCCGGGCCTTCGCGCGCACCGACGACCTGAAGAAGGCGGTGGCGAGCGAGGCGAAGGCGGCCGACCGCATCGGGTACGTGCGGCAGATCGTCGAGAACGGCCAGATCAAGACCCCGGCCGGGCAGACGGTGGAGGCGCCGGCCGAGCTGCGCGCCGAGGCGGAGCGTCACCTGTCGCTCATCGACGAGCTCGACGACTCCGAGGAGGCGGGCGAGTGGGCCGGTGAGGCGTACGACGCGGTGAAGGGCCTGGTCGCCCGGGCCGTCGAGGAGGACCCGACGCTGCGGGTCCAGGAGCGGCGCACCAAGTTCTACAACAGCCTGCAGAAGGCGACGAAGGTCTTCGAGGAGCTGACGCTGGACGAGGTGATGGAGGAGGACATCTACGAGGCGGACATGCTCCAGCGCCTCGAAGCCCTCCAGGACGCGATCGGCAGCTGCATCAGCGCACTGCGCAAGGCGACGACCGCCTCCTGAGGACCGCCTCCAAAACGGAGAAAGAGGGAGCCCCGACCGATGTCTCAGTCGGGGCTCTCGAACTGCCTCGAGTGTGGCCGGGCCGGGATGACCGGCCCGGCCACACTCCTGGTGAGCGTCGAGCCGGCGGCCTGCCGCCGGGCTCAGTGGGGGCTCGTCCGGATGGCCCGGAAATCCGGCCGCCAGATCCTCGGCCGCGGAGCACCCGCAAGGCGAGTGACTCGGTCTGCCGGTCGGCTCCCCCGATCCTGGCCGGCGCTCACCGCTGGTCGGATCACCGGAAGGCTCAGTGCGGTAGATCGTCGCCGAATACTGGCGGCGGTAGTTGCGGCGCATCAGCAAGCCCAGCGCGCTCCAGCCAACACGCAACCTCATCACCGTGGGCTCCGAGCCTCGTCGCGCGAGCGACGACCTCAGCCGCTTGAAGGTCCTGTCCCCCGTCACGGCAGATCAATTGCAGCGGCCACACGGGGAATCCGCCTGGACCGCTGTCGAACGCTACCCAGTTCCATGGCGCCGCGTACCTCCACATTCGGCCCTCAGAGTCGGCTACTTCGTCACCGTCCTGAAGGAACGCATAGGGACGGTGGACCAGTTTCGATTGAATTGGCTCGCCGCCGTCCGGATCCACAGTGAAGCCGATCTCCTCAGAGGAAGGTGAAATCCGTACACCGTGGGCGACGAGAGAAACGTAGACGCGCGGCCGGGGAAGCCAGCCGACATCCAGAGGGTCCGAAAATTCAGCGACGTGAACAACGTACGCGACCATCTCAGGAACACCGACTTCGCAAACATTCTGACGCTCTAGCGAATCGCTCGGTGAAGTCACTCGGAAAGGCTCGTTCTGCCAGTCGGGAGCATCCGGGGTGCGCGGGATGGCACGCAACCCGTTCCATTCCATCAGTGAATCCGGGTCAACTTCATTCCACGGCCATCGAACCGACACATACCGAGGAGACACATCCGAGACCACAACCTCGCGGGAAGGGCACCTGAGAGACACGATGTCCCCTGTACGGACATGAGCAAGCGCATCAGCGCTGCCACGATCGAGGGCTTCACCCATGGGGTCAGTCCTTCCGGTCGATGAAATTCTTACGCACCCTCAATACTAGATGCCACCTGACCAGTCAACGACAGAAGCGGCCCGCCAGATCTCCTGGCGGGCCGCTTATCTGATCACGGACTACTGCGGCCAACGCATACTGCGGACGCGATGAGTCGTCACTCCGTTACCGGGGCGAACTTCCCCGAAAGGTGCCCCCTGGCTCGCGAAGATCAACACTCCGCATAGCGCGCGGCAGATGTTTCGCGAAGCTCCACCTTGGATGGGCCTACCACCGAGGAGCATGGCACCGAAGATGACTCGCTGCTCAGCATGCAGATTTCCAGGGACAAGGTCGGGAGTGATGTGGAACTCGTCACTTGCGAGAGCAGTGATCTGCGCCGGGGTCAGCCCGCCTTCGCCATTTCCTGCCACGAGCCTCGTCACGCCGGCTCCCGGGATGTCAACGTCCAAGACCGCGGTCGTATGGATGTCGAAGTTCGCCTGGCCCGGTTCGGACTCGTTGATTTCACTCGCCCGAGCGGCCTGCGGCTCACTACAGTTGTGGACCAGGACTGGAGACGCATCGGCCACCACGTAGTACGTGTGGATGTCCGAGACCGTCAGGTTGTGAACCGTCGCGTTCTGGGCCGTCCAGCGCCTGACCGACGTGATCTGGACGTACGTGCCCGCGCTCGTCTGGAGCCACTGACGTGCCTTCAGGTCCGTGGCGTCGATCCACTTGCCCAGCTCGGGGACCCAGAAGGGGTGGCCGTCGGTCGCGGTGACCTCGGCCGTCTTCGTGCCCTTCGGGCCGTCCGTGTCGATGGTGACCTTGACCAGGCGCTTGAGGCCCTTGCCCTTGATCTCCGCCGTGACCGTCTCGATCCGGGTCTCCCCGGTCTTCGGGTCGGTGGCGACGATCTTGTCACCCGTCCTGACGTCCTCGATGGACTTGGTGGAGCCGTCGGCCATCAACACCTTCGCGCCGGGCACGAAGCTGTTGTCCGCCGTCTTGCAGGAACCGCCGCTGGACCCGCCGTTGCTACGGGAGGAACCACCGGAGCTGCCGCCCGGCTTCGACGTGCTGACCTTTCCGCCACCGCCGCCCTTGCCGCCGCCCTTGCCGCCACCGGACACGGACGAGGACTTCGGTGCCGCCTTGGCCTGAGCCCGCTTCTGGACCGGGTTACCGGTCTTCTTCTTGGCGGCCGCCGCGGCGTCGGCCTTCCGTTTCGCCGCCTCGGCCGCCTTCTTCTTGGCCCGTTGCGCGGCCTCCTTCTTGGCCTTCTCGATGGCGGCCTTCTTGGCTCTCAGAGCCGCCGCCTCGGCCGCCTTGGCGGCCTTGAGGACGGCTTCCGCCGCAGCCTTGGCCTTCTTGAACGCCTGGATGGCGCCGATGGTGCGGTCGACCGCCCTCAGGACGGACGGGATCTTGCCCAGCTTGGTCCACGGGATCGCCCCGATGATCATGCTGCCGCAGGACCACATGTCACCGCCGAAGCAGGCCATGGCGTCGGTGAGACCGATGAAGTCGCTCAGGACGCTCCATGCGGCGGCGAGGATCACCGAGGTGAGGGACTTGCCCATGGTGGCCTGCGCCTGCGCGACCTGCGCCGCGGACAGGCCCGCGCCCACGAGGGCCGCCGTCTTCTCCGAGGCGGTCAGGGTGATCGCCAGACCCGTCGGGTCCGCGTGGGTGACCGGGTTGTTGTGCGCGTAGACGTATCCGTTGGCCTGCTGAGGATCGTTCAGATCCATCAGCGGGTCGGCGGAGAGGAAACGTCCGACCACAGGGTCGTACAGACGGGCGCCGAGCAGCGTGTAGCCGGAGGAGTCGTCCCTGGTCTTGCCGAGGAACCCGGTGTGCGTCTGCAGGTTGACGCCGGACGTGCCCGTTCCGCGCTGATTGCCGAACGCGTCCTGCTTGCGGATCCGGACGTCCATCGCGCCACCGAGCAACACCTCGGTGTAGGTGGAACCCTGGTGGTCCATGGTCAGGGCGACCAGTTGGTCCGCAGCCGTGCCGTTGGCGTAGCGCATGACCGCGCCGGCAGGGGTGCTGTAGGTGCGCTGCGAGTTGACCAGGACGCCGCCCTGCTGGACGGTGACCTCCGTGTCACCCAGGTTCAGGGTGGCCGTCTTGCCCTTGATGGTGAGCAGCCGGTCGCCCGTGGGACCGTAGATGTGACGGGTGTCGTTCTGCGGCGCCCAGAGCTGCGCGGCGGAGGCTCCGTCGCACGTGGCCAGGACGATCGCCGTGCTGTTAGCCGAGTTGCCACCCTGCACCGCCAGGCACAGGTTGGACGCGATGTGCGTCAGCTGACCGGCAGCGTTGCGCTTCAGCTCCTGCGCCGTCGCCGCCGCGGCGGTGCCGGCGCACTTCTGGATCTGCAGCGCGGACCCGGCCGTGTTGGCGGCCGGCTGGAGGCACCAGTCGTCGTACACCGACAGCGTGCCCCGGTTGGGGTCGGTCTGCGGAGTCGCCGGGGTGCTCGGGGTGGGCGTGAACTTCCAGCTCTGCGCCACGGTGGTGTTGCAGCTGTAGAGCTGGACCGGCTGCGCCGCGACCGCGAGACCGCTCTTGAGGTCGAGGCACTTGTCGGCCAGGCCCGCGTAGGGGGTCTTGCCGCCGGTGCCCGCACCGGTGATCCGGTCGACCATCCCCTCCGGCGTCCAGGTCAGCGTCTGCTTGTCACCGTTGTCCAGCGAGGTGACGGACTTCGTCTCACCCGTGAGCTCGTACAGCCGCTCGGCCTCGGCCTTGACCTGCGCACCCGCGGGGGTGGTGAAGGTCTTCGAAACCTTGGTGAGCGTGTGCGGCTGGCTCTTGGCCGCGCCCACACCGTACTGGTACGTGGTGGTCGCGTCCTTGGCCGTGGCGCCGGTCAGGTCCTTCTCGACCAGCTTGGTGCGGTTGCCGAGCAGGTCGTACTCGTACTCCTGCCAGTAGCCGGAGCTGTCCTTGCCCGCGGCGACGTTGAGCGTGCCGTCCGTGTTCTTCGGAGCGGTGCAGTTCTCCTGGTCCTTCGAGGTCCAGGCGTTCTTCAGCTGGCCCAGCGGGTCGTACGTGAAGCACTGCCGCTCCTCGATCCCGGTGGCGTGCTCACGGATGCCCGTGACATTGCCGGCCGGGTCGTAGGCGTACTCGCGCTTCGAGACCAGGTTGCCCGCGACCGGACCGGCCCCGGCCTGCTCCCGGTAGACCATCTGGTTCTGCAGCTCACCGGTGGACTCGTCGTACGAGTTCTGCGCCCAGACCCGGTACGGCACCGCGCCCAGGGTCGAGCGCATGACCTGGCCGTAGGGCGAGTAGACCGTCTCCGAGCCGTACCAGTCCTTGCCGGAGATCGAGAGCGGGTTGCCCTCCTTGTTGTAGCGGACGACCAGCTTCTCCGCGTCGAACTTGCCGGCCTTGGGAAGGTTCGCCTCCTCCAGCATGCCGGTGTCGGAGTACTTGTAGTCGTACCGGTACTCCGCGGGGATGCCCCACGTGCCGGCCAGCGACGGGGGAAGGGACAGCGTCGTCGAGGTCGGCTGGTAGTCCGACGTGTAGCCGTCGACCTTCTGCGTGTACGCCAGACCGTCGGTGTACCGGGTGGCGGAGGCGGGCATGCCCTTGCCGCCGGCGACGGTGTCGTACGAGAACCCGGCGAGCAGCGTGCCCGTGGAGCCGCCCAGGCGCTGCTCCTTGGGCCGGGACAGCTCGTCGTACGCGTTCCAGGTCGTGATGCCCCGCGCGTTGGTCGTCGTCAGCGGCCGGTCGCGGTGGTCGTACGTCATCCGCGTGGTGCCCGTGTCCGGGTCGGTCGCGGTCTCCAGCCGGCCACGCTTGTCGAACGTCCACGACCACGGGTGGGTCTCGTCGGCCGAGGGCGTCGCCTTCGTCAGCTGACCGCGGCTGTCGTACGTGTAGCGCGTCGACGTGTAGCCGCCGGGCGCCGCCGGGTTGGTGGTGTCCGTGCGGACGGTGCGGCCGAGGGCGTCGGTGTAGACCTTGTAGGTCGAGGCGCCCTGCGGGTGGATCACCTTCGACCAGTCGGGGCCGTACTCGTAGCGGGTCGCCTTCTCGGGCACCTCCTGCGAGATGGCCTCGGTGGTCTCGGAGGCCTTCACCTTGAGGACCGGCATCTCCTCGAGCACGCGGCCGAGACCGTCGTACTTGTACCGGGTGATGTTCGGGACCGTGGTGTCGGCGCGCGGAGTGAACAGCTCGCCGTTCGGGGTGTCCTCGTTGAGGTAGGCGTTGTTGGTCTGGTAGACCTCACCGGCGCTGTTGTACAGCGTGTCGGTGATCAGACGGCCACCGCCGTCCGCCTCCTCCTGCGACTGGCGCTCGCGGCCGAGGCCGTCGTAGATCGTGACGGATTTCTCGACCCGGTCCTCGTAGCCACGGCTGTAGGTCGTGATGTACGGGGGCTTGCGGAGCTTTCCGCCGTCCGGATCGTTCGGGTCGGGCTGGTCGGCCGGGGTCACGTACTCGGCCCTGAAGTCCGGGACCGCGTTCGGCGACGGGGTCCGGCCAGGGGACCACGCCTCGGCGAGGCGGCCCAGCGGGTCGAACGATGCCTCGCTGACGTGGCCGTTGGCGTCGGTCGTCTTCAGCGCGACGCCGCGGCCCGGCTCCACCTCCTGCACCTGGGTGTGGCCCAGCGGATTCGTCTGGGTGACCTTGAAGACCTGACCCGTCGGCGGGTCGAAGGAGGTCGTGTACTCCTTCTTGTCCACGTCGATCTGCTTGGTGACCCGGCCGAGGGCGTCGAAGGCGACGGAGCCGCCGGTCCGCCAGCCGGTGCCGTCCCCGTTCAGGGACCACGTCTCGGTGGCCAGACCACGGGTGGTGTCGGCGAGCGCCGTGCCGTACGCCGTGTTGTCGTAGGAGGTTCGCCCTCCGCTGCTCAGAGTCGTGAGATCGGCCCAGTTGGCGTCGGCACACGCCGTGGGCGAGACGAGGACCTGCTTGGTCAGACCGATGATGTTCCTGGTCGTGTTGTGCAGGTACTCGAGCTTGGTGCAGGACTCGTCACCGGTCTTGGTGGGGTCGTCGTCGCCGAACGACTCCACCTGCGTGGGCAGACCGTGGACGCTGTCGAACGTCGTCTTGGTGCGGACGCTCCGCAGCGTACGGGCGTCGTCACCCGTGCCCGACGACTTCGTGTACGCGATCTCCTCGGGCTCGGTGACGCGCCACGCCTTCAGCGGGTCGAGGCCGTCGCCGCGGGTGCGGCTGGCGAGCTCGGTGGCCTCGGGGACGGTGAGGCTGCGGGTGAGCCAGTTGCCGTCGGCGTCGGCCGCGTTGGAGTAGCTGAACTCCTCGGCTATTCGGCCGGCGAAGGCCTCACGGTCGTAGACCGTCGCACCGTCGTGGGTGAGCGTGGCGCCCGCGATGTTCTTCATCGGGACGGTGTCGCCCATGCCCCGGTAGAAGCGGGTGACCGCCTTGGTCTTCGGTCCCTCTGTGCCCGGTGTGTCCTCGCCCGGAGTGGAACCCTCGCCGTTGTCGGCGGCGACCTTCCGCTCGCCCGTGACGACGGCCGTCTGCTCGAAGCCCGCGAACTGCGAGTACGTGCGCGTGGACTTCTTGCTGAACTCCGCCTCGGCGAGCTTCCAGCCGGCGTTCTTGTAGTCGTACGACGTCCGCGTGGAGTACGAGCCGTCGACGTTCGGCAGCTCCTCGATGGAGTCGACCACGTACTTGTGGAACCAGTCGATGTCCTCGACCTCGGCGTCCGGGTGCCAGAACATCGGGTAGCACAGACGCGTGTTGGCCTTCAGAGCGGCCGTGTCCGTCTTGCCGGGCAGGCCCGTCCTGCTGGCGCAGCCGTCCGCCGCGTCACCCCAGGTCGGCACCTTGTAGGTGACGACGGTCTCGCCGCCGTACTCGTTGATGACGCGACCGATGCGCAGCCTGGCGAAGCCGGGGCGCGCGTCGATCGGCGCTCCCTTGTCCTCCCCGGTCGTCTTCCGCAGGAGGACGCGGTTCGGCATCTCCTCCTCGTTGGACTCGAACCGGATCGGGTTGAGCGTGACCGCGGCGTCCGTCGATCCCTTGCGGGCGTAGCCGGTGCGCTGGATGGACTCCAGCCACAGGGCCGTGTTCGGGCCGGTCTTGAGGACGGGGAAGTTCTGCTTGAGCTGGTACTGGTCGACGTCCTGGCGCACGGTGGTGTCGGTGCGGCGCTGGGCCGAGGTGGTGATCTTGTCCAGGCGCTTGGTGGACCAGAAGGTCGGGCCGGCGTTCCAGCACTTCTTCTTGTCCGTCGAGGTGACCGCCTGGCACCGCAGGTCGGCGGGGGTGTCGTACCAGATGCGGTACTTGCCCGGGTCGCTCGACGTGAAGTTCTCGTCGCTGCAGGTCAGCGTGCCCTCGGTGAAGCAGCGCTCGGCGACGGTGAAGCGCACGCGGCCCGGGGCCGTGGCGCTGAAGACGGTGTCCTTGCGCTGGCCGTAGTCGATGTGCTTCAGGTAGCCGCCGCGGTGGTACTCGACCGGGCCCTTGAAGTAGAAGTTCTTCGCGTAGTAGTTCTTCTCGCGCTCCCACCACAGCGACATGGCGTTGCCGTGGACGTCCTCGACGTAGTCGAGGTTCCACTGCCAGGCCTGGTTGCAGGCGGAGGACTTCCAGTCGGTGGTCGTCGCACCCTTGTAGCAGGGCTCGCCCGCGTGGTTGCCGTAGACCGGCACCGCGAGCACGGAGTCGGTGTACGCGTCGTCGGCGGCGGTGCCGTTGTCCGACCAGCCCGGGAGCTTGTTCAGGCCGAAGTGGTACTTCGTGCCGTCCTTGGTGGTGACGACCCAGTACTCGCCGTCGGCGTCCTTCATGCCCGAACGCGGGTCCTTGGACGTGTCCTTGAGCCGCTCGATCTTCGAGCCGTCACCGTTGGCGCTGAACCACTTCTGCTTGGACTCGTCCCACACCAGCTCGGTGGTCATGCCGCCCAGCGAGAGGGTGGCGTTCTCCGAGCCCCAGCACAGGTCGGCCGTCTTGTGGGTCGCGTTGTTCGCCCCGGCCTTCTTCGAGTCCTGGCGGCAGTTGACGTACGTCCGGCTGATGGAGCCCGGGTTGTAGTCCCAGCCGTCACCGATCCAGGAGGCCTGGTTGTTCGACGCCGAGGTACGACCGTCGACCGTCTGCGACGAATAGCCCAGGCTGACCTTCGGCGTCAGACCGCCGGCGGCCTCCGGGACCTGCACCTGGTAGCCGTAGGTGAAGGCACCGTTGGACGAGCCCGCGGCCCAGGAGCCGGCGGACAGCAGCGGCGAGGCCGTGAAGTCGCCGGTCGCCGAGGCGCCGGTGTCCATCGCACCGACGACCTGACGGCCGGAGGTGTCGACGGCCGGGAGGGCGACCTGCCGGGCCGAGGCACCGGAGACGCTCGAGCGGGCGACGCCGTCCTCGAGCAGGTTCGCGACCGGCACCGAACCGGACAGGATCTTGCGGGTGGGCGCGCTCTTCTTGAGCTTGACCTTGGTGGGGGCCTTGGCGGCCGGCACCTCCCGGACCGTGGACCGCAGCCGCTCGATGTCGTCGGCGACCTCGGTCGTGCCGGACATGGTCTCCGTGCCGGTGTCCGGGGCGCAGTCACCGGAGTCCGGGGAATCGATGACGCAGTTCGGCAGCAGGACCAGGCCGAAGCGCTCGGCGGCCTGGGGGCCGTAGCGGTCGGCGAAGCCGGTGGTGTCGACCTCGATCGTGACCTGCGCGGCCGGGTCGGCGTCCGTCGGCGGGACGACCTCAAGGATCATGCCGGGGACGCCGGTCTCCTCCGACGTGGTGGTCGACTTGACCGCGACCCGCCAGTCACCGTCGATCTTCGTCGGGTCCTGACCGACCGGCACGCCGACCGCGACCGGCAGGCCGGCCGACGTCGTCTCGTTCACGACCGGGACCATGGTGCCCGGCTGGGTCTGCGCCGTCAGCGGCGCCTTGCCGGCGTCCTCCGCCCATGGGGCGACGTTCTCCGGCGCGTAGGGGACGACCTGCTGCTCGTCCCCGAGGCTCAGTGCCTTGTCGGCACTGGCGTCGTCGGCGAGCGCGGTGCTCTCGGGGATGTCCGGCAGATCGACCTGAGAGGTCGTCTGCTCACGGCTCATCCCGTCGCCGGGAACGGCCAGGGCCTGCGAGCCCAGACTCGTCACCGTCAATACCGATGACAAAAGAAGGACGGTCGCCGTGCGGCTTCGCCGACGGCGCCGTCGTTGTGACTCTGTCATGGCTAGGCGATTCCGCCCCACCCATGACAGTGGTTCTGAAGCACGCATCACGCGTCGACTCCCACCCAACGAACAAGACAACGGAGGAGGTGCGGAAACACCAAAGAGCACGCGCCTGGATCAGGCGCGTGCGTGCGCACTCTGTGTCATGTGCGCTCCAAATACAAGATCGGCCAAGCGGTCGAAGCGCGTCGACAGTGAGATTCGCCACGGTGCAGTCGCAAACAGAAGCTCACACTGCCGATGTTCGCGATAGATCAGACACCGAGCGCAATTACGACCTAAATCATCATCAAATCATCTCGAACTAGAGCTAAATGACCTGCCGTCAAGCCCGTTCCACGAAACTCATAACATCTTCATAAAGCCTTCAGATGTGGACGCCGCGTGCCGCACGTGTGATCGTGTGCGCGCCTTGTGCCCCGCGGACGGTCCGTCGGGGCCGTCTGTGCTGTCCGAAAATCCCTCTGGTCCCACGGGAGTAGACCGCCGTGCCCGCGCCGCCTCGTCTTCTCAGCCCGTTCGTGCGCACGCGCACACGGCTCACGCTCACTCTCGGCCTCGTACTGGCCGCACTCACCGCCGTGCTCCTGCCCTGGTGGCAGCCGGGCACGCCTACGACCACCAGCTCCCCCAGCGCCCCCGACTCCCCCCGCACGGATGCCAAGCAGGCGTCCACCGGGCCGAAGGACGAGGTCGCCGCGTCGGCCGAGGCCAAGCGCACCGGCAAGAAGGTGCTCGTCGACACGGCGACCACCGCCACCGAGCTGATCTGGGCGCTGCCGAACGGGCAGATGCGCACCCAGATCCACGCGCTGCCCCAGCGAGCGAAGAACGCCCGGGGCAAGTGGGCGCCCATCGACAACACCCTGCACCGGACGGAGAACGCCGGCGCTCTGACCGTCCGCCCGGCCAACCCGGCCGTGCCGGTCCGCTTCTCCGGGGGCACCTCCGGCGGAGACCGCGCCGACCGCTCGTACGCCCGGGTGCCGCTCGCCGAGGGCGCGGGCGACGCGTCCGTCCTCGCCGAGGTCGACCTCAACGGCCACACCATCGCCTACACCTGGCCCGGCGCCCTGCCGGAGCCGGTGCTCGACGGCCCGCGCGCCCTCTACCCCGAGGTGCTTCCCGGCGTCGACCTGCTCCTCGTGGTGCGTGAGGAGGGCGGCTTCGGCCAGCTCCTGATCGTCAAGAACCGCGAGGCCGCGCAGAACAAGGACCTCGCGACCGTCTCGTACGGCCTGCGGTCGAAGACCGCGGTCTTCCGGCAGGACGCGAAGGCCAACCGGATCCAGGTCCTGGACAAGAGCGGCGCGGAGGTCGGCACCATCCCGACCCCGTTCGCGTGGGACTCCAGCGGCCGGGACCCCGAGCTCAAGCCGGGCACCCCCCAGCGCACCTCGGTCGCCGGCCCCGCCGACGTACTGAAGCTGTCGGGTCTGACGGGCATCGAGCCGGGCGCGCGCTCCGCGCAGCTCCCGGTCGCGCTCGACGGCGACGACACCGGTACGGCCACCCTGAACCTGGGCCTGGGCCGGACCGGCCTCCTCGCCCACCCGGACACGAAGTACCCGGTGTTCATCGACCCGCCGCTCAACAGCGGCTGGGCGGCCTGGACGACCGCGTACAAGAAGTACCCGACCTCCAGCTTCTGGAACGGCACGAACTTCTCGTCCGGCACCTCCGACGCCCGCGTCGGCTACGAGAGCGACACCGGCGGTCTCGGCCGCTCCTTCTGGCGGATGAAGTTCTCCAAGACCTACGAGGGCGCGAAGTTCACCCGGGCCACCTTCAAGGTCAAGAACAACCACTCCTGGTCCTGCACCGCGCGGGAGTTCCAGTTCTGGCAGACCGGTTCGATCTCGTCCGGTACGACGTGGAACGCGCAGCCGAGCTGGTCGACGAAGCTGGACTGGCAGTCCTTCGCCCACGGCTGGTCCTCGACCGGCTGCCCGGACGCGTACGAGGCGTTCAACGTGCTGGCCGGAGTCCAGAAGAGCGCGGACGCCGGCGCCGAGACCCTCACCTTCGGCATGCGTGCCACGAGCGAGGGCGACACCCAGACCTGGCGCAAGTTCCTCGCGACCTCGGCCGTGGTGGAGGGTGACTACAACCGTGCCCCGTCCCAGCCGACCAACGGCACGTCCTCCCCGGGCGGCGCGTGTGTGCCCGGACCGACCAACAGCGTCACCATCGGCCGGACCACCATCACCCTGAAGGCCAAGGGCTACGACGCGGACCTCACCATTCCCAAGCTGCGGTTCCGTTTCTGGAAGTCCGGCGCGGCCACCAAGACCGAGTACGTCGCCACCGCGGACTCCACCGGCTACGGCCAGATGGTCATCCAGGCGGACAACGCGCTCCTGAAGGACCTCACGGCCAACACCCTCTTCTCGTGGGACGTGCGCTCCGAGGACGCGGCCGGTGCGGTCTCCTCGTTCTTCCCGAACGGCGACGAGCCGTGCCGGCTCACCGTGGACCCGACCGCGCCGCCGCAGCCGGACATCACCAGCACCGTGTTCACCGAGGCCACGCCCGACGGCAAGACCTGGGCCAAGGTCAAGTACGGCACCCCCGGCGACTTCACCTTCAGCGCTTCCGGCGCGACCAAGTTCAAGTACGCCTTCGAGGGCGAGGCTCTCGTCGAGACGCCGCCGCCCGTGGGCGGCAAGATCACCCTCACCAACGTCCAGCCCCGGCACGCGGGTCCGACCAGCCTGAACGTCTACGCCTACGACGTCAGCGGCAATCAGAGCATCAAGGGTGACTACTCCTTCTACCTTCCGCCGCGCGACCGCGCCGACGGTCCGATGGACACCGGTGGCGACGACATCGCCGACCTGTTGGTGCTCTACCCGGACGGCAAGCTGAAGAACTGCGTGGGTGCCCCCGCCGACCCGGCGGTCCCCGGCACCGGCGGTGAGCTGTACAGCTGCCTCGCCGCGTCGTACGTGACCAAGGACAAGCAGGTCGACCCGCCGAACCACTGGATCGACGCGGCGGGCACGGCGTCTCTGATCGCGCACTACAACGACACGTACCCGGGCGACGGTTCGACCGACATGTTCGCGGTCACCCCGGACAAGAAGTTCTGGATCTACCCGGGTGACGGCTACGGCACGTTCAACGTCGACGAGCGGATCGAGGTCCGCCTGCCGGCCAACGCCCCCGCGCCGTCCACCTGGACGCAGCTGAAGGCGATCGGCGACATCACCGGCGACAAGCTGCCCGATCTGACCCTGCGGGCCGGGCCGGCGTTCTGGGTGCTGTCCGGCTACACCGGCGCCACCTTCCAGACCGCGACGCTGATGGAGGGCACCGCATGGGCCCGCCGGGACATCGTCAACATCGCGGACATGAACAAGGACAGCACGCCCGACCTGCTGTGGCGCAACCTGGACAACGGCAACATGTACGTCCGCCACGGCAAGCCCGGTACGGGCGGCGGCGTCGACCTGGTGTCGATCAAGCAGGCGGTCAACTCGCTCAATGGTGACGTCGCGTTCGGCACGACCTGGACCGAGGTCAACGTCACGACAGCGATCGGCATCCCCGATGTCAACAAGGACGGCGTGCCCGACATCTGGGCCCGCTTCGGCGACACCGGCAACATGAAGCTGTACTACCCCTCCACCACCAACACCAACGCCCCGGTCAGGACCGTCCTGGGCGTCGACTGGCGGGCCATCCGCGCCTTGGGCTGACCCCGCCCCCGCCTGCTGATCCCGAGCCCCGGCCGCCTGCCTCGCAGCAGGCGACCGGGGCTCGGCCGTTCGCCGGGAACAAGCCGTCAGTCCTGGTGGCCGAGCTGGAGGTCGCGCTCGGTGCGGCCCCCGCCCGCCATCTGGAGGACGGTGGCGACGGGCGGGTACCCGGCCGCGATCACCGTGTACTCGCCGGAGGACAGGTCCACGAAGCGGAAGGTGCCGTCGGCCCCGGTGGTGAGGGTGTCCATGACGTTGCCCGCGGCGTCGAGGAGGGTGACGCGGGCGTCCTCGACGGGGCGCCCGCCGCCGGCCCGCACGGTGCCGCGCAGCACCGCCCCGCCGGCCAGCTCGATGTCCTGGCGGGTCTCGCGGGAGGACTGGACGCTCACCGGGAGCGCGGCGGGCCGGAAGGCGGGGGCGCTGGCGGCGAGCGTGTACTCGCCCGCGACCAGTTCGGTGATCACGTACCCGCCCTCGCGTCCGCTGCGGGTGGAGGCGACGACCTCGCCGCGCACGTCGGTGAGGGTGACGGCCGCGTCCCGTACGGGCGTCCCGTCGGCGGTGACGACGCTGCCCGCGAGCCGGCCGGCGCCGCCGAGGACGACGTCGAGCTCCACGGGCCGGTCGCCGACGGTGACGGAGACCGCCTGGGGCTGGTGTCCGCCGGCCGCAGCGATGAGGACGTAGGCGCCCCGGTCGGGCACGCTCAGCGCGTACCGCCCGTCCTCGCCGCTCGCGCCCCGCCCGACCTGACGGCCCTGCACGTCGATGAGGGTGAGGGCGGCCCGGGGCACGCGGCTGCCGTCGTGGTGCTGGACGGTGCCGCAGACCGGGACGCCGGAGTGGGCGGGCCCCCCGTGCGAAGGGGCGGGGGCGGCGTGGCGGGCGTGCGGGACCGCCTGGGTGCCGCGGAAGTCGGTGGCCTCGGTGGCCTCGGTGAGCGGGGTGTGGTGGGACACCAGCGGTTTCTCCTTGAGGAAGAAGGCGAGGACGAGGCCGAGCACGAGGACCGGCACGAGGTAGAGGAAGATGCGCGGCATCGCGTCCGCGTACGCCTGGATGTAGGCGTCGCGCAGGGCGGGCGGCAGGGTGTGCACCGACTGCGGGGTGATCGACTCGGCCGGCGGCAGGGACGCGGCGGAGCCGCCCTGGGCGGTCACCCCGGCGAGCCGGTCGCCGAGGGCGTCGTCGAGCCGGGAGGCGAAGAGGGTGCCGAAGATCGCCGCGCCGACGCTGCCGCCGATCTGGCGGAAGTAGTTGTGGGCGCTGGTGGCGGTGCCGAGGTCGGCCGGGCGTACGGAGTTCTGCACGGCGAGCACGAGGACCGGCATGACGAGTCCGATGCCGGTGCCGAGGACGGCCTGCCAGAGGCTGTGCTGGAGGCGCGGGGTCTCGGTGTCCATGCGGGAGAGCAGCCACATGCCGAGGACGGAGACGGCCCCGCCGAGCACCGGGTAGACCTTGTAGTGGCCCGTGCGGCTGATGAGTTGGCCGGAGACGACGGACGCGATGACGATCCCGCCCATGAGCGGGAGCATCAGGAGGCCGGACTCGGTGGCGGTGGCGCCCTCGACCATCTGCAGGAAGCTGGGGAGGTAGCTGGCGGCGCCGAAGAGCGCGATGCCGACGACGGCCCCGACGAGGGCGGTGACGGTGAAGACGGAGTCGCGGAAGAGCCGGAGCGGGATGAGGGGTTCGGGCGCGACGTGCTCGACGACCAGGAAGAGCAGGGTCGTTCCGGCGGCGCCGCAGGCGAGGGCGAGGACGACCCGGGAGTCCCAGGCGTACTCGGTCCCGCCCCAACTGGTCAGCAGGACCAGGCAGGTGGAGGCGGCGGCGAGGAGCAGCGCGCCGAGGACGTCGAAGCGCCCGCGCGCCGTGGGCTTGGGGAGTTTGAGGACGACGGCGACGACGGCGAGGGTGACGAGCCCGAAGGGCACGTTGAAGTAGAAGCACCAGCGCCAGGAGACGTGGTCGGTGAAGAAGCCGCCGAGCAGGGGTCCGGCGACGGAGGCCAGGCCGAAGGCGGCGCCGATCATGCCCATGTACCGGCCGCGTTCCCGGGCGGGGACGATGTCGGCGATGATCGCCTGGACGCCGATCATCAGGCCTCCGGCGCCGGCGCCCTGGAGCGCGCGGAAGGCGATCAGCTCGTCCATGGACCGGGACCAGCCGGCCAGGCCGGAGCCGATGACGAAGACGACGATGGCGAAGAGGAAGACGCTCTTGCGGCCGAGGAGGTCGCCGAGCTTGCCGTAGATCGGGAGGCCGATGGTGGAGGTCAGCAGGTAGGCGGTGATGGCCCAGGACATCCGGTCCAGGCCCTGGAGTTCACCGACGATCTTCGGCAGGGCGGTGGCCACGATCATCTGCTCGAGCGCGGCGAGGAGCAGCGCGAGCATGAGGCCGCAGAAGACGAGCCGTACGCGACGGGGGTCGAGGGGGGCCGCTCCGGGGTCGGGCGGTGGCGCGAGGCCCTGGGGCGGGCCGCCCGCGTCGAACTGCTCGGCACCGGCGCCGTCCGCGGCTCGCGCGGTGCCCTCCGTGCCCCCGGTGGACTTCACCATCGTGACCGCACCCACGTACCTGCTCCCCTCGACACGGCGTCTGCGCCGCGCCATTCTTCGCATTGGGCGCGAAGCGGGAGCAAGTCGGGCGGTACGGGAGGTCGGTGGCGGTCAGGGACGCCCTGCGGGGTGAACAACCCTGCGGGACGGCGCACTTGGGTCGCTCATCAGCGCGTTTACGCGAACGCCCGCGCCCCCTCCGTGCGCGGGCGCTCGGTACGGGGGTGCGGGCGAACCACTCGAATCGGTGAACGCCCGGAGCGTTACTTCTCGACCTCGTCGGCCAGCTTGACGAGCAGGGCGTCGTAGATCCGGCCCAGACCCTTGGGCGCGAAGGTCCTCTCGAAGAAGCCGCCGACGCCGCCGGCGCCGTCCCAGACGGAGGTGACGACGGCGCGCGACTTGCCCTCGCCGGCGGGGGTCACGGTCCAGGTGGTGACCATGGACGAGTTGCGGTCCTTCTCGACGAGCTGCCCGTCGGTGGGCTCGGTGACCTCCAGGAGGCAGTCGCGGACGCGCTTGCTGGTGGCCTGGAGCTTCCAGTGGACGAGGGTGCCCTCGCCGTCGCCGCCCTCCCGCACCTCGTACTCGCTGAAGTGCTCGGGGAGCACCTTCGCGCGCGTGCCGCTGTAGTCCGCCAGCGCGTCGAACACCGTCTCCGCGTCCGCGGCGATGATCCGTTCCGTCGTGGCCTCGACCTGCGCCATTGACTTCCTCCAGCTTGTGGTTCCTCGGGGGTGTGGGCCAAGCGAACCACGCGGGCTCCGGGGCGCGAAATCCGGGTTGCGGTGATCAAGGGAACAGGTGTTCTATTCTGGGCACAGGGTGGGGCCAGAGGCGAGGCAGAGCAACCGAGGAGGCGTCCGTGCGCTGGGACAATCTGGGCGACAGACCGACCGCGCCCGCCGACATCGGCCTGTTCGGTACGGACGCGGTGACCACGCGGACGTTCGACACCCCGGAGTTCCGGGGCATCACCTTCCACGAGGTACGGGCCCGCTCGATCCTCAACCGGGTCCCCGGCGCCTCGCGGATGCCGTTCGAATGGACGGTCAACCCGTACCGGGGTTGTACACACGCGTGCGTCTACTGTTTCGCCCGCAAGACCCACAGCTATCTGGACCTCGACACCGGGCTCGGCTTCGACTCCCAGATCGTCGTCAAGATCAACGCTCCGGAGGTGCTGGCCCGCCAGCTCGCCTCCGCCCGCTGGCAGGGCGCCCACGTCGCCATGGGCACCAACGTCGACTGCTACCAGCGCGCGGAGGGCCGCTACCGCCTGATGCCGGGCATCCTCACCGCCCTGCGCGACCGGGCCAACCCCTTCTCGATCCTCACCAAGGGCACCCTGATCCTGCGCGACCTGGAGCTGCTCACCCAGGCCGCCCGGGTCACCGAGGTCGGCATCTCCGTCTCCGTCGGCTTCACCGACCAGGAGCTGTGGCGGACGATCGAGCCGGGCACCCCGTCCCCCGAGCGCCGCCTCGACGTGGTCCGCACCCTCGGCGAGCACGGCATCGACTGCGGCGTCCTGATGGCTCCCGTCGTTCCCTTCCTCGGCGACCGGCCCGAGCAGTTGCGCGCGACGGTCCGCGCGATCGCCGAGGCCGGGGCGAGTTCGGTCACCCCGCTCGTACTGCACCTGCGGCCGGGCGCCCGCGAGTGGTTCATGCGGTGGCTGCGGCACCACCACCCGGAGCTGGTGGGGCGGTACGAGCGGATGTACGCGGACGGGGCCTACGCGCCGACCTGGTACCAGCGCCGGATCACCCGTCAGGTCCACGAACTGGCCGCCGAGTTCGGCATAGGCCCCGCCGACCGGGGCACGCCGCGCCGGATCCCGGTGCCGGAGGAGCCCGCCCTCGCGGCCGCTCCCGAGCAGCTCACGCTGCTCTGACCATCGGTCCGATCACCGGGCCGATCATCGGACCGGTTCACCTGACACGCCGTCGGATCGTCCTCTGTTCGGGTCAACTCTCGGCGAAACAGGTCCCTCCCCTGCCTGTTCGGGGCACGGACGCCCTATGACCCCACGCGCAGGAATGCTGATCGCCGCAGGAGCGCTGGTCGCCGGGACGGTCACCGTCCTGCCCGCCACCCCCGCAGGCGCCGGTGAACCGACCCCCCGGCCGTTCCCCAAGCTCGCCTGGACCGGCTGCGCCACCCAGGCGTACCCGAAGCTCCAGTGCGCCACCCTGAAGGTGCCGCTCGATCACGACGACCCGGCCGGGCGGAGCATCACGCTCGCCCTCACCCGGGTCCCGCACACCGCGAAGACCTTCCAGGGGCCGCTGCTCGTGAACCCGGGCGGGCCCGGGGGCAGCGGGCGCACGATGGCCGGGTACGTGGCGGCCTCGCTGCCCCCGAAGGTGGCCGCCGAGTACGACGTGATCGGCTTCGACCCGCGCGGGGTCGGCAGGAGCGAGCCCGCGCTCGACTGCCGGCCGGGCCATTTCGCGCCGGTCCGCCCCGACTCGGTGCCGCGCGGCGCCGAGGCCGAGAAGGTCGCGGTCGAGCGGGCCCGGGCCTTCGCCGAGGCCTGCGGCGACAAGTACGCGGACGTGCTCCCGTACATCGACACCGTGAGCACCGCCCGGGACCTCGACGCGATCCGCGACGCGCTCGGCGCGCCGAAGGTCACCTACCTCGGCTACTCGTACGGCACCTACCTGGGCGCGGTCTACGCACGGCTGTACCCGGACCGGGTGCGGCGCATGGCGCTCGACTCCGTCGTCAACCCGCACGGCGTCTGGTACGAGGACAACATCGCGCAGGACTACGCCTTCGACACCCGCCACAAGGACTTCATGGCCTGGGTGGCCCGGCAGAACACGGTGTACAAGCTGGGGACCGACCCGGCGGCGGTCGAGGCCGCCTGGTACCGGATGCGCGACGCGCTGCGCGACGCCCCGGCCGGCGGGAAGGTCGGACCGGGCGAACTGGAGGACACCTTCCTGCCCGGCGGGTACTACAACGGCTACTGGCCCCGCCTCGCCAGCGCGTTCTCGTCGTACGTCAACGACGGCGACGCGGCGCCCCTGACGGAGGCGTACGAGAAGTACGGGGAGGCCGACGCCTCCGCCGACAACGGCTACTCGGTCTACACGAGCGTGCAGTGCCGGGACGCGGCCTGGCCCCGCGACTGGAACGTGTGGCGCAAGGACAGCTGGGACGTCCACGCGAAGGCGCCGTTCTCGACCTGGAACAACGCCTGGTACAACGCTCCCTGCGCCTTCTGGCCCGTGCCGGCCCTGACCCCGCCGGACGTCACCAACGACCAGCTGCCGCCGACCCTGATCCTTCAGGCGACGGAGGACGCGGCGACCCCGTACGAGGGCGGGATGGCGCTGCACCGGCTGCTGCGCGGCTCCAGCCTGGTCGTCGAGGAGGGCGGCGGGAACCACGGGGTGACCCTCGGCGGCAACGACTGCCTGGACGACCACCTGGCCGCCTACCTCGCCACCGGCACGGTACCGCGCGCCAAGGACGGGGCCGAGGTCGACGCGGTCTGCGAGGCGCTCCCCGAGCCGGAGCCCGAGCCGCTGGCCGCGGCCGGGAAGAAGAAGGCGACGGAGAAGTCGGGCAAGCGGGTCGGCGCCCTGCGGGCGGAGGCGACCGGCATCACCCTGCACGGACTCCTCGGCCACGTCCGCTGACGACGACCGCACCGGCCGGCACGACCCACTGAGCACGACCCGCTGACAGTGCCCGCGCCCCCAGGGACGCGGGCACTGTCAGTGGCGTGCGCGAGGATGTGGGACATGACGAGCCACCTGACCCACGTTCCCGCACCCGACGGCCTCGCGCCCAGTCCGCAGTACAGCCACGTCGTCTGGGGGACGGGCCGGTTCGTCGCGATATCCGGGCAGTGCGCGCTGGACGCCTCCGGCGCGGTGGTCGGGAAGGGCGACGCGGTGGCCCAGGCCCACCAGGTCTTCGCCAATCTGGAGCGCTGCCTCGCCGCCGCCGGCGCGGGGTTCGGGGACGTGGTGAAGCTGACGTACTTCGTCACGGACGTGGCGCACCTCCCCGCGGTGCGGGACGCCCGGGACGCGCACTTCGCGGGGGCGCCGCTGCCGGCGAGCTCGGCGGTGCAGGTGTCGGCGCTGGTCCGCCCGGAACTCCTCGTGGAGATCGAGGCCTTCGCCCTCGTCCCCGAGCGGGAGACCGGCGATGCCGAGGCGGAGCTCCGGTTGGTGCGCTGACGCTCGTGTTCAGCCGAGCGGACCGAGCCGGTTCAGTGAGTCCTCGGCCGCGCGGCCGAGCCGGGGGTGCGGGAGCGCGGCCTCAAGGGCCGGGCGGGCCCGGGGGTCGCCGAGCGCTCCGAGGGCCTCGACGCAGGCGAGGCCGACCCGCCAGTGCGGGTCGTCGGCCGGGAGCCGCCGCCGGAGGACGGTGATCAGGGCCGGTAGGGACTCGGGGGCGCGGAGATCGGCGAGCAGCCGGACCGGCAGGAGGGCGTAGGCGACCCGGAGTTCGTTGGTGGCGAGGGTGGCGGCCGCGCGGGCGGTCCGCGGGTCGCCGAGCCGGACCAGGGCGTGGGCGGCGGTGACGCAGCGCTCGGGGTCGCGGTGGTTGAGGAGGAGGACGAGCGCCTCGAAGGCGCGCGGGTCGCCCGCGACTCCGAGCTTGTAGGCGGCGATCTCGCGGGCCCAGAGGGGCTGCCCGGGTGCGGTGAGGACCCGGTGGAGTTCCTCCGGGTCGTCGGTTCCGGCGAGTTCTCCGAATGCCGCCGGGACTTCTCCGGAGTCATTCTCGATCTCGTCCCGCAATCGATCGATCATCGAGCAGAATTCCGGATCCTCGGCGCTTTCCATGAATCCGAGCCTATCCGCGATCCAGATCACACTTTCTCAACTTGCCGGGACTGGCGCGCTCGTTACCGGCCGGTTAGTCTCAGGTGAGCGGGTCACCACCCGCACTTCTCACTTTGGCCTGGTGACGCAGCCATCGTGAGCGTTTCGTCGGTTCGGCAGTTTCGATGTGACTCCGGGACAGAGTCCGTCGCCCCTTTCTTCAGGGCATCGCCCTTCCTTCCAGGGCCTCGCCCTCGATCTTTCCCGCGCCCTTTCTCTCTCGCGCGCGCACTGCCCTCAGTCGTCACTCTTCCTCCCTGGAGTCCCCTGATGGACACCCCTCTCTCCACCATCGCCGTCGTCGGTCTCGGCACCATGGGCACCGGCATCGCCGACGTCCTCGCCCGGGCCGGCCGCGAGGTCATCGGCATCGACATCGACGACACCGCCGCATCCCGGGCCGTCGCCGCCCTGGAGGCCTCCACCGCCCGCGCCGTGACCCGCGAGCGGATCACCGAGGAGGAGCGGCAGGACGTCCTGGCCCGCTTCCGTACCTTCTCCGACCTCCAGGCGGCCGCCGAGGCCGACCTCGTGATCGAGGTCGTGCCCGAGTCGTACGAGGCGAAGCAGGAGGTCTTCCGGGCGCTCGACGGGATCGTCCGGCCCGACGCGATCCTGGCGACCGGCACCAACGCTCTCTCCGTCACCCGGCTCGCCGCCGACTCGGCCCACCCCGAGCGGGTGCTCGGCCTGCACTTCTTCGCCCCCGTGCAGGCGATGAAGCTGGTCGAGGTGGTCTCCTCCGTGCTGACCGACCCACGCGCCGTCGACGCCGTCACGCGGCTCGCGCAGGACCTCGGCAAGGAGCCCGTGGCGGTCGGCGACCGGGCCGGTTTCATCGCGGACGGGCTGCTCTTCGGCTACCTGAACCAGGCCGCCGCCATGTACGAGGCGAAGTACGCCTCCCGCGAGGACATCGACGCGGCCATGAAGCTGGGCTGCGGCCTGCCGATGGGCCCGCTGGCGCTGCTCGACCTGATCGGCGTCGACACGGCCCGTACGGTCCTGGAGGCCATGTACACGTCCTCGCACGACCGGCTGCACGCCCCCGCCCCGATCCTCAAGCAGCTCAGCGAGGCTGGCCTGACCGGCCGCAAGGCGGGCCGCGGCTTCTACACGTACGAGGCGCCGGGCTCCGGCGAGGTCGTGCGGGACGCGCTCACCCCGCTGACCTCCGCCGACGCCGGCGGCGGCCGCGAGGTCCGCTCGGTCGGCGTCGCCGGCTCCGGCACCATGGCCTCCGGCATCGCCGAGGTCTTCGCCAAGGCCGGGTACGAGGTCGTCCTCGCCGCCCGCTCCCAGGAGAAGGCGGACACGGCCAAGGCCCGGATCGCCAAGTCCCTGGCCCGCTCCGTCGACAAGGGCCGGATGACCGGCGAGGCCCGCGACACGACGCTGGCCCTGATCACCGCGGCCGGCACGCTCGACGCCTTCGCCGAGGTCGACCTGGCCGTCGAGGCGGTCGCCGAGGACCTGGGGATCAAGCAGGAGCTGTTCGCGCGGCTCGACAAGATCTGCAAGCCGGGCGCGGTGCTCGCCACCACGACCTCCTCGCTGCCGGTCGTGGCCTGCGCCCGCGCCACCTCGCGCCCGCAGGACGTCATCGGGATGCACTTCTTCAACCCGGCGCCCGCGATGAAGCTGGTCGAGATCGTCCGTACGGTCCTGACGGCCGACGACGTCCACGCCACCGTCCGCGAGGTCACCACGAAGATCCGCAAGCACCCGGTGGACTGCGGCGACCGCGCCGGCTTCATCGTGAACGCGCTGCTCTTCCCGTACCTGAACAACGCGATCAAGATGGTCGAGGAGCACTACGCGACCCTCGACGACATCGACGCCGCGATGAAGCTGGGCGGCGGCTACCCGATGGGCCCGTTCGAGCTCCTCGACGTGGTCGGTCTGGACGTCTCGCTCGCGATCGAGCAGGTGCTGCACCGCGAGTTCCGCGACCCGGGCCTCGCCCCGGCCCCGCTCCTGGAGCACCTGGTGGCGGCCGGCTGCCTCGGCCGCAAGACGGGACGCGGCTTCCGCGAATATGCCCGCCGCTGAGCCGCCCACCGCAGGCTGGGGCGGCCTGCTGAGCTCCCCGGGCACCTCCGGTGCCCCGGGGGGCTCCCCGCCCCCACCTGGGCACACTCCCACTCCGATGCAGTACGTTCGGACCATGCCCAAGGCCGCGAAGACACCCCGTGCCACGTCCACGTCCGACGCTCCGGAGAGCGCGGCCGGCACGCGTGCCGCCGCCCAGCGGCTCAAGATGCGCCGGGAGCTGGCGACGGCGGCGATGGAGCTCTTCGCCACCAAGGGGTACGAGGCGACGACCGTCGACGAGATCGCGGCCACGGCCGGGGTCGCCCGGCGGACCTTCTTCCGCCACTTCCGCTCCAAGGAAGAGGCGATCTTCCCGGACCACGACGACACGCTGGTGCGGGCGGAGGCGGTGCTGAACGCCGCCCCGCCGCACGAGCACCCGCTCGACACCGTGTGCCGGGGCATCAAGGAAGTCATGAAGATGTACGCGGGCTCCCCCGCGGTCTCCGTGGAGCGCTACCGGCTGACCCGCGAGGTCCCGACCCTGCGGGAGCGCGAGATCGCCTCGGTGGCCCGCTACGAGCGGCTGTTCACCCGCTATCTCCTCGGCCACTTCGACGAGCGTGACCACCACGACGGCAACGACGACCCGCTGCTCGCGGAGGTGGCCGCCTCGGCGGTCGTCACCGCGCACAACCACGTGCTGCGCCGCTGGCTGCGGGCGGGCGGTCAGGGCGACGTGGAGGCCCAGCTCGACCACGCCTTCGCGATCGTCCGGGACACCTTCGGCACCGGCATAGGCGCGGGCCGGCCGGCCCCGTCCCCGCAGGCCGAGCAGGCGCCGGCCGTCCGGGCCTCCACCACCGGTGACGTGGTGATAGCCGTGGCCCGCACGGACGCCCCGCTCGACGAGGTCATGCGCACGATCCAGCAGGCACTCAAGAACCCCTGAGGAGCCGTCGAGGAGCCCTTGAGGGCCCCTTGAGACCGCTCCACCAAGAAGGCCGTCCCCGGTTTCCGGGGGCGGCCTTCTTCGTATCGTCCCAGTTCAGGGGGGATTTCGATCGATCATCGCTCATCCGTGACGGGCAGATTGCATCTGAGTGAAATTGTTGGCACGCAGTGCCTTGTGCGGTGGCACGGCGTGTCATACGTTGATGTTGTCCGGGCGGCCGGCGAGCAGAGAACACCTCGTTCGCCGGCTGTCCCCACAAGCCGACGGCTCGTGCGCCCGGACGCCTGCGTCACAGGCACCCTCGCGCCACCAGCGCCGCGCCACCGCACCACCCGAGCCGAACCGACGGCACACCTCCACAGCAACAGCACTCCCCGCCGTAACCCCCAGGCGTCCCTCCCTCAGGACGCTCACCGCCGGAGGCAACCCGTGAAGGAAATCCTGGCCGCGATCCAGTCGCAGGACGCCACGTCCGCCGACTTCGCGAACATCCCGCTCCCCGAGTCGTACCGGGGCATCACCGTCCACAAGGACGAGGCCGAGATGTTCGCCGGACTCGCCAGCCGCGACAAGGACCCGCGCAAGTCGCTGCACCTCGACGACGTGCCGCTGCCCGAGCTCGGCCCTGGCGAGGCGCTGGTCGCCGTCATGGCCTCCTCGGTCAACTACAACTCGGTCTGGACCTCGATCTTCGAGCCGGTGTCGACCTTCGGCTTCCTGGAGCGCTACGGCCGCCTCAGCGACCTCAGCAAGCGCCACGACCTGCCGTACCACGTCATCGGCTCCGACCTCGCGGGCGTCGTGCTGCGCACCGGCCCCGGCGTGAACTCGTGGAAGCCCGGCGACGAGGTCGTCGCCCACTGCCTCTCGGTCGAGCTGGAGTCCTCCGACGGCCACAACGACACGATGCTCGACCCCGAGCAGCGCATCTGGGGCTTCGAGACCAACTTCGGCGGCCTGGCGGAGATCGCCCTCGTCAAGTCGAACCAGCTGATGCCGAAGGCCGGCCACCTCAGCTGGGAGGAGGCGGCCTCCCCGGGTCTCGTGAACTCCACCGCCTACCGCCAGCTGGTCTCCCGCAACGGCGCCGGCATGAAGCAGGGCGACAACGTCCTCATCTGGGGCGCGAGCGGCGGACTCGGCTCGTACGCCACGCAGTTCGCCCTCGCCGGCGGCGCCAACCCGATCTGTGTCGTCTCCTCCCCCGAGAAGGCCGACATCTGCCGCGCCATGGGCGCCGAGGCGGTCATCGACCGCAACGCCGAGGGCTACAAGTTCTGGAAGGACGAGCACACCCAGGACCCGAAGGAGTGGAAGCGCTTCGGCAAGCGCATCCGCGAGCTCACCGGCGGGGAGGACATCGACATCGTCTTCGAGCACCCCGGCCGCGAGACCTTCGGCGCCTCCGTGTACGTCACGCGCAAGGGCGGCACCATCACCACCTGCGCCTCCACCTCGGGCTACATGCACGAGTACGACAACCGCTACCTGTGGATGTCGCTGAAGCGGATCATCGGCTCGCACTTCGCCAACTACCGCGAGGCGTGGGAGGCGAACCGCCTGATCGCCAAAGGCAAGATCCACCCGACCCTGTCGAAGGTCTACTCCCTGGAGGAGACCGGCCAGGCCGCCTACGACGTCCACCGCAACCTGCACCAGGGCAAGGTCGGCGTCCTCGCGCTCGCGCCGCAGGAGGGTCTGGGCATCAGCAACCCCGAGCTGCGCGAGAAGCACCTCGACGCCATCAACCGTTTCCGTAACATCTGAGCCCGGGACCATAGATGACTGAGCGCCAGAAGGACCGGCCGTGGCTCATGCGGACCTACGCCGGTCACTCGACCGCCGAGGCGTCCAACGAGCTGTACCGGCGCAACCTCGCCAAGGGTCAGACCGGCCTCTCGGTCGCGTTCGACCTGCCGACGCAGACGGGCTACGACCCCGACCACATCCTCGCCCGCGGCGAGGTCGGCCGGGTCGGCGTCCCCGTCTCGCACCTCGGTGACATGCGCCGGCTGTTCCAGGACATCCCCCTGGAGCAGATGAACACCTCGATGACCATCAACGCCACGGCGATGTGGCTGCTGGCGCTCTACCAGGTGGCCGCCGAGGAGCAGGGTGCGGACATCACCCAGCTCCAGGGCACCACCCAGAACGACATCGTGAAGGAGTACCTGTCGCGCGGGACGCACGTCTTCCCGCCCGGCCCCTCCCTCCGCCTCACGACGGACATGATCGCGTACACGGTCAACAACATCCCGAAGTGGAACCCGATCAACATCTGCAGCTACCACCTGCAGGAGGCGGGGGCCACTCCGGTCCAGGAGATCTCGTACGCGATGTCCACCGCGATCGCGGTGCTCGACTCGGTGCGCGACTCCGGGCAGGTCCCGGAGGACCGCTTCGGCGAGGTCGTCGCCCGCATCTCCTTCTTCGTGAACGCGGGCGTCCGCTTCATCGAGGAGATGTGCAAGATGCGCGCCTTCGGCCGCATCTGGGACAAGATCACCCACGAGCGGTACGGGATCGAGAACGAGAAGCAGCGCCGGTTCCGCTACGGCGTGCAGGTCAACTCGCTCGGCCTGACCGAGGCCCAGCCGGAGAACAACGTCCAGCGGATCGTCCTGGAGATGCTGGCCGTCACCCTCTCCAAGGACGCCCGCGCGCGGGCCGTGCAGCTGCCCGCCTGGAACGAGGCGCTCGGTCTGCCGCGGCCCTGGGACCAGCAGTGGTCGCTCCGCATCCAGCAGGTGCTCGCCCACGAGTCCGACCTGCTGGAGTACGAGGACATCTTCGCCGGCTCGCACGTCATCGAGGCCAAGGTCGAGTCGCTCGTCGCGGAGTGCCTGGCCGAGATCGACCGGATCCAGGAGATGGGCGGCGCCATGGCGGCCGTCGAGTCCGGCTACCTCAAGTCGCAGCTCGTCTCCTCGCACGCCGAGCGGCGCGCCCGGATCGAGTCCGGCGACGAGAAGATCATCGGCGTCAACATCTTCCAGTCGACCGAGGAGAACCCCCTCACGGCCGACCTCGACACCGCGATCATGACGGTCGACCCGGCGGTCGAGGCGCGGGTGGTCGGCTCGCTGAAGACCTGGCGGGACAACCGCTACCAGCCGCCGTTCAACCACCCTCGCCCCTGCAAGGCCCTCGAACGCCTCAAGGAGGCGGCCAAGGGCACCGGCAACCTCATGGAGGCCACCCTGGAGTGCGCCCGCGCCGGGGTCACGACCGGCGAGTGGACCGAGGCCCTGCGCGAGGTCTTCGGCGAGTTCCGGGCCCCCACCGGCGTCTCCTCGGCCCCCGTCGCGGTGACGGCCGAGGAGGGCACGCCGCTGGCTCTCGTACGGGAGAAGGTGGCGCGGACCGCCGAGGAGCTCGGCGCCGGGCGGCTGCGGCTGCTCGTCGGCAAGCCGGGCCTGGACGGCCACTCCAACGGAGCCGAGCAGATCGCCGTACGCGCCCGTGACGCCGGCTTCGAGGTGGTCTACCAGGGCATCCGGCTGACCCCCGAGCAGATCGTCAACGCGGCCCTCGCCGAGGACGTGCACTGCGTGGGTCTGTCGATCCTCTCCGGCTCGCACGCCGAGCTGGTCCCGGACGTCCTCGACCGCCTCCGCGAGGCGGGCGCGACCGACGTGCCGGTCATCGTCGGCGGGATCATCCCGAACGCCGACGCCGCAGATCTGAAGCGCGCGGGTGTCGCCGCCGTCTTCACACCGAAGGACTTCGGTATCACGGAGATCATCGGCCGTATCGTCGACGAGATCCGGAAAGCTCACCAGCTCAGCCCCCTTGAAAGTACGGAGGTCCTCGCATGACCAGCCCCGTGAACCGTCTGCGTCCGCGCCGCTCCTGCCTCGCGGTCCCCGGCTCCAACCCGCGCTTCCTGGAGAAGGCCCAGGGTCTCGCCGCGGACCAGGTCTTCCTCGACCTGGAGGACGCCTGCGCGCCGCTGGCCAAGCCCGAGGCACGGCACACCATCGTCAAGTTCCTCAACGAGGGCGACTGGACCGGCAAGACCCGGGTCGTGCGGGTCAACGACTGGACGACCCACTGGACGTACCGGGACGTCGTCACGGTCGTCGAGGGCGCCGGCCAGAACCTCGACTGCATCATGCTGCCGAAGGTCCAGGACGCCCAGCAGATCGTCGCGCTCGACCTGCTGCTCACGCAGATCGAGAAGACGATGGGCTTCGAGGTCGGCAAGATCGGCATCGAGGCGCAGATCGAGAACGCCCAGGGCCTCGTCAACGTCAACGCGATCGCACAGGCCTCCCAGCGCGTCGAGACGATCATCTTCGGCCCGGCCGACTTCATGGCCTCCATCAACATGAAGTCGCTGGTCGTGGGCGAGCAGCCGCCGGGCTACCCGGCCGACGCCTACCACCACATCCTGATGAGCATCCTGATGGCCGCCCGCGCCAACAACCTCCAGGCGATCGACGGCCCCTACCTCCAGATCCGCAACCCGGAGGGCTACAAGGCCGTCGCGCAGCGCGCCGCCGCCCTGGGCTTCGACGGCAAGTGGGTGCTGCACCCGGACCAGGTCGCCGCCGCGAACGAGATCTTCTCGCCCGCGCAGGAGGACTTCGACCACGCCGAGCTGATCCTCGACGCGTACGACTACTACACGTCCGAGGCCGGCGGGAAGAAGGGCTCCGCGATGCTCGGCGACGAGATGATCGACGAGGCCTCCCGCAAGATGGCCCTGGTCATCTCCGGCAAGGGCCGCGCCGCCGGCATGCAGCGCACCAGCAAGTTCGAGATCCCGGAGGCCTGATCCCGATGCAGTTCGGCCGTACCTACGAAGAGTTCGAGATCGGTGCCGTCTACAAGCACTGGCCCGGAAAGACGGTCACCGAGTACGACGACCATCTCTTCTGTCTGCTGACGATGAACCACCATCCGCTGCACATGGATGTGAATTACGCCGAGAACACGACGGACTTCGGAAAGAACGTCGTCGTCGGCAACTACATCTACTCGCTTCTGCTCGGCATGTCCGTGCCGGACGTCTCCGGCAAGGCCATCGCCAATCTGGAGATCGAGTCGCTGCGGCACGTGGCGCCGACCTTCCACGGCGACACGATCTACGGCGAGACGACGGTCCTCGACAAGACGCCGTCGAAGTCGAAGAACGACCGCGGCATCGTCTACGTCGAGACCAAGGGCTACAAGCAGGACGGCACCCTCGTGTGCGTCTTCCGCCGCAAGGTCATGGTGCCCACCGAGACGTACATCAAGGAGCGCGGCGGCGAGCAGCCCGGCCGCCCCGAGCTGATCGAGCCCGCCAAGAAGACGGAGAAGTAGCCATGGCCCGACTCGCCCAGACCGCCGGGCTCACGGACGTCCAGCAGGAGATCCTCAAGACCGTCCGGGAGTTCGTCGACAAGGAGATCATCCCGGTCGCCACCGAGCTGGAGCACCGCGACGAGTACCCCCAGCAGATCGTCGACGGGCTCAAGGAGCTCGGCCTCTTCGGTCTGATGATCCCCGAGGAGTACGGGGGCCTGGGCGAGTCGCTGCTCACCTACGCGCTGTGCGTGGAGGAGATCGCCCGCGGCTGGATGTCGGTCTCCGGCATCATCAACACGCACTTCATCGTCGCGTACATGCTCAAGCAGCACGGCACGCAGGAGCAGAAGGAGTACTTCCTTCCGCGGATGGCGGCCGGCGAGACGCGCGGCGCGTTCTCGATGTCGGAGCCGGGCCTCGGCTCGGACGTGTCCGCCATCACGTCCAAGGCGGTCAAGGACGGCGACGAGTACGTCCTCAACGGTCAGAAGATGTGGCTGACCAACGGCGGAACGTCCACGCTGGTCGCCGTTCTCGTCCGAAGTGACGAAGGACACCCGGAGGGCACCGCCCCCCACAAGTCGATGACGACCTTCCTCGTCGAGAAGGAGCCCGGCTTCGGAGAGGTCCGCCCCGGCCTCACCATTCCCGGGAAGATCGACAAGATGGGTTACAAGGGCGTCGACACGACCGAACTCATCATGGACGGACTGCGCATTCCGGCCAATCGGGTCCTCGGCGGCACGACGGGCCGAGGGTTTTACCAAATGATGGACGGCGTGGAAGTCGGCCGCGTGAACGTGGCGGCCCGTGGTTGCGGCGTCGCGCAGCGTGCTTTCGAGCTGGGTGTCTCGTATGCCCAGCAACGTCACACTTTCGGCAAGGCGATCGCCGAACACCAGGCGATTCAGTTCAAGCTTGCCGAGATGGCTACCAAGGTCGAGGCTGCTCATGCCATGATGGTGAACGCAGCACGCAAAAAGGACTCCGGGGAACGAAACGACCTCGAAGCAGGGATGGCGAAGTACCTCGCCTCCGAGTACTGCAAGGAAGTCGTGGAGGATGCCTTCCGCATTCACGGCGGCTACGGGTTCTCGAAGGAGTACGAGATCGAGCGTCTCTACCGTGAGGCGCCGATGCTGCTCATCGGTGAAGGTACCGCCGAGATCCAGAAAATGATCATTGGTCGTCGGCTGCTCGAGGAGTACCGCTTCCAGGGTTGATTGTCGCGTTTGAGTCGTTTCGGCCGCGAAGAAGATCACACCCTGTGTTCGTCTTCCGGCCGTCGACTCGGTTCCTGGCTTGCCCAGTTGCGCCCCGCAACCGATAGCATCGCCGGAAAGCCGCCGTCCCCCGTTGCCAGTGCGGCATCATCCGCTACGAAGGTCATCCATGCCCCACAGCCAAACCTCTGCACACCGCGACAGCCTCTCGGGCGTACGCCTCGCGCGCGGAGCATCGCCGTGGCTTCTGCCGACCGTCGCCACCGCGGCGCTCTCCCTCTTGCGCGCGCGCAAGTCGCGACGAGCCGCGGCCATCGCCGTGCCGACCACCGCTCTCGCGGCCGGCATGCTGTGGTTCTTCCGCGACCCCGAGCGCGAGATCGCGCAGGGCCGGGTCATCTCCCCCGCCGACGGCGTGGTGCAGAGCATCATGCCGTGGAAGGACGGACGCACCCGGGTCGCCATCTTCATGAGCCCGCTGAACGTCCACGTCAACCGCGCGCCGCTGGCCGGCACGGTGACGTCCGTGGAGCACATCCCCGGCGGGTTCGTCCCGGCGTTCAACAAGGAGAGCGAGAACAACGAGCGCGTTGTCTGGCACTTCGACACCGAGCTCGGCGACATCGAGATGGTGCAGATCGCGGGTGCCGTCGCACGTCGCATCGTGCCGTACATCCCGCAGGGGACGAAGGTCGAGCAGGGTGACCGGATCGGTCTGATCCGCTTCGGCTCGCGTGTCGACATCTACCTCCCGGAGGGTGTCGAGGTCGCCGTCGAGGTCGGCCAGGCCACGACCGCGGGGGTGACTCGCATTGACCGTGATTGATCCCGACACACGGGCTGCCGAATGGGCTGCCGACGCCGAGGCGGAGGCGGCCGAAGAGGCCGAGGAGATGCCGCTGTCGTTGAGGCTGTCCATAGCGGACGCCCTCACGCTCGGTAACGCCACGTGCGGCTTCATGGCGGTCTACTTCACGACGACCGGCATCCTGATCCCGCACCTCACCGGCAGCACGGAGACCGGCATGGCGCGCAACAGCGCCGCCACCGCCGTGATCCTGATGCTGGCCGCGGCGATCTTCGACCTCTTCGACGGCATCGTGGCGCGCAAGCTCCGCAGCTCGCCGATGGGTGCCGAGCTCGACAACCTGTCGGACCTCATCAGCTTCGGTCTGGCCCCGGCCTACTTCGTCCTCGTGTACGGCATGGTCACGCCCGGCGCGCAGCAGAAGGTCTCGGCGGTGGCCGCGATCGTGGTGCTGCTCGCCGTGGTGCTGAGGCTCGCGAGATTCTCGTGCGTGACGATGAAGGACGGCATGTTCCAGGGCATGCCGAGCCCCTTCGGCGCGCTGACGGTCGTCTCGATCGTGCTGCTGGAGCTGCCGTTCATCCCGACGCTCCTCGCGATCATCGGGGTGGCCTGGCTGATGGTGAGCCGGGTCGAGTACCCCAAGCCGCGGGGTGTCCTCGCGGTGGCGATGCTCGCCTGGATCGTCGGTGCCATGGGCATGCTGGCGGCCTGGGCGTTCGACGCACCGGGCGGGGCGTTCCTGCTCCAGACCGGCTGCGCGCTCCAGGTGGTGTTGGGCGCCGTGATCCCCCTCTTCGCGACGGCCCGCCGGGTGAACACGTTCCGCGGCAACCGCCGTGAGAGCCGAGAGGCTCGCGCGGCGCAGCCGCGGTAGCGGATCGAGTGCTTCGTGAAGGGCCCCGGGAGGCGACAAGCCTCCCGGGGCCCTTTCGTGTGCCCGGGACATGCCCGGGACATGCCCGGGCACGTCCTCGGCTAGCCCAGGCGCTTGTAGTACAGCGTGGTGGGGCGGAGGATGCCGGCCGGGTCGGCGGCGAAGTCCGGGATCGTTCCCGCGGCCGTCCAGCCGGCTCCCCGGTAGAGGCGCTCGGCGGGGCTGTCGGTCTGGGTGTCCAGGACGAGCAGGCGCAGGCCCGTGGCGGCGGCGTGGGCCTCGGCGGCGGCGAGCAGCCGGCGGCCGAGGCCGCGGCCCCGGGCCGAGCCGTGCACGAGGAGCCGGGCGATCTCTCCGCGGTGGCGGCCGTTGGCGGTGCCGGTACGGACGAGGGTCACGACGCCGGTCAGGCTCCCGTCCGGGGCGCGGGCGGCCCAGACGTCCCGTACGCCCGCCGCGGCCTCCTCGGCGACCTCCGACCACCAGGCGGCCGCCCGGGCCGTCTCCAGGGGCGCCAGGAAGCCGACGGAGGCCCCGCCGTCGACGGCGTCCACGAGGAGCGCCGCGAGGCCGGCGGGGGCGTGGGTCCGTACGGCGTCGGGGGTGAGCCGCTCGATGGCGTCCGGGGCGGGGAGCGGCTTCTCCAGGCAGACCAGGTCCGGCCGCTCGTCCCAGGAGTCGACGGTCGCGAAGCCGAGGCTCCGGTAGAGGGCGAGCGGCTCCGCCCGCCAGGCCCAGACCGTGAGGCGTACGGCGGGGGTGCCCGCGGCGGCGGCCCGGCGCAGGGCCTCGGCCATGAGGGCCTTCGCGAGGCCCTTCCGCCGGGCCTCGGGCGCCACCCAGAGCCGCTTGATCTCGGGAGCGGCGCCCTCGCGGGGCGCCTTGAGGACGACGCAGCCCGACGGGGTGTCGTCGCCGGGCGCGGTGGCCAGCAGGACGGTGTCGGCGGCGAAGGCGGCGGCCGGGTCCTCGGCCTCGCCGCGGTATACGGCCGGGAGCTCGGCGACCGTCTCCACGGCCGTCCCCTTCCCGGCCTCGTTGACCAGGTGGTACGCGGCCAGCAGGTCGCGGAGGCGCGGGTGGGAACGGTTCTCCTCGATACGTGCGGTCATGGGCCAGAGCTTCACACCGCGATGTTTCGGGGATGTGAAGATCTACTAGGGTCGGTTCCATGCGTGTACTGGTCGCGGGCGCCACGGGCGCCGTGGGTCGTCAGCTCGTCCCCCGTCTCGAAGCGGCGGGCCACGAAGTCGTGGGCATCTCCCGGCGCGGTCCGCGCCCCGTGGACGTCCTGGACGCGGGGGCGGTGCGGCGGGCCGTCGCCGAGGCCGCGCCGGACGCCGTGGTGCACCAGCTCACGGACCTTGGCGGGGCGGACGGGGCGGCGAACAACCGGGTGCGGATCGAGGGCACCCGGAACCTCGTGGACGCGGCGCGGGCGGCGGGCGTGAGCCGGATCGTCGCGCAGTCGATCGCCTGGGCGTACGGCCCCGGGGACGCGCCCGCCGACGAGTCCGTACCGCTCGACGCGACGGAGGAGCTGCCCCGGGCCCGGATCGTCGCCGGGGTCCGCGCCCTGGAGTCGACGGTGGCGGAGCTCCCCGAGGCCGTCGTCCTGCGGTACGGGATCCTCTACGGCCCCGGCACCTGGTACGCGCCAGGGGGCGCGGTGGCCGCCGCGCTCGCGGGGGCCCCGGAGGCCCGGTTCCTCGGGAGCACGGCGGCCGACGGCTCGGTGAGCTCCTTCGTGCACGTCGCCGATGCCGCCGAGGCGGCCGTACAGGCGCTGGCGTGGGCCCCGGGGGCGTACAACGTGGTGGACGACGAGCCCGCGCCCGGTCACGACTGGCTGCCGGTCCTGGCGGGGGCGCTGGGCGTCCCGGCCCCGGAGCGGAGCGGGGGCCGGGCGCCCTGGGCCCGGGGCGCGGCGAACGCCCGGGCCCGCGCGCTGGGCTGGGCCCCGGCCCGCCCGTCCTGGCGGACGGGGTTCGCGGACCAGGGCCAGTCGGCTTACGGCGTGTAGGACTTCGCCGCCTCCGCGACGAACGGCTGCCGGACCGTGCGCATGCCGCCGGGGACGGACTTGTCCGGCTGGATGATGACGGACTCGCGGGAGGACGGTGCCTTCGGGTCGCCCAGGTCGTGGGTCATGCCGAAGCCCGCGTCGTGGGCCTTCAGGCTCAGGAGCGCCTTGTCGATGCCCTCGCGGGTGAGGTCCTTGTCCGCGCAGGCCTTCTTCAGGGCCTCGCCGAAGACGCCGGCCGCGGTCCAGCCGGCCACGATGCCGTTGTCGAGGCTGTCGCCCGGGTAGGCGGCCTGGTAGTCGGCGACGAGCTTCTTCGCCGTGGGGGTGTCCGCGCCGATGGGCAGGCTCGGCGAGGCGAACCAGTACATCTTCTCCAGGGCGGGTCCCGCCTGGGTGCCGAGGAGCTGGGGCGCGAAGGCGGAGTTGTTGCCGACGACCGGGACCTTGAGGCCGGTGGCGGCGGCGACGCCGACGAGGGAGGCGGCCTGGCGGGGGCCCGCACTGATGACGATGGCCTTGACCCCGGCCTGCTTGAGCGCCGACACCTGCGCCGACATGTCGTTGTCGGTGGGCTTGATCTTCTGCTCGACGACGGTCAGGCCGGCCTTCCCGGCGGCGAACTTCGAGCCCTTCAGCGCGTTCTCGCCGTAGTCGCCCTCGAAGTAGACGTGGCCGAGCTTGTCGCCGGACTTCAGGCCCTTGTCCTTGAGGAGGAAGTCGACGGCGTTGATCGTCTCGACGTCGTACGTGGCGCCGAGGACGCGGATGTACGGGGAGCCGAGCAGCGACGCCGACCAGGCCTGGGGCAGGACGAGCCCCTTGTCCTTGCCGTCGACCTTGGGCTTGACCGCGGCGACGAACGGGGAGCCGATGAACTGGGTGTAGCCGACGACCTTCGGCTCCAGCTCGGTGTAGGCGGCGAGCGCCTTCTGCGGGTCGTAGCCGTGGTCGCGGACCGTGAGCTCCAGCTGCCGGCCGCAGATCCCGCCGGCGGCGTTGACCTGCTTCACGTACAGCTGCTGGGCCTGGGTGACGCTCTTGCCGAGGGTCGCGTACACGCCGGTCATGTCGGTGAGGGCGCCCAGCGCGATCGTCTTGTCGGTGACGCCCTGGCCGGTCTTCACCCCGCCCGCCCCGGTCTGCTTGCCGTCGCCGGTCTTGGCCTTGGAGCTGCATCCGGCGGCGGTGAGGGCGACCAGTGCGGCAAGCGCGGCGGCCAGGCCCCGCACGGCCTGTCTGCTGTGGTTCATCGTGTCTCCCCAGAGGGTTCGGTGGTGGGTGTGGGGCTTTGGGGTGTGGGGATCTTGGGTGTGGGGCTGTCGGGTGGGGGGCTCTTGGGTTTCCGGGCGGCGAGGCGGACCAGACCGCCGGGCACGAACAGCACCACCGCGACGACGGCCGCGCCGTAGAGGTAGCGCGAGGCCTCTCCCGGGGCGATCCCGCCCGTCCCCGGGGCGGAGACCAGGGGCAGCGCGTCGCTGTACCGGGTGAGGAGCTGCGGCAGGAGGGAGACGAAGACGCCTCCGACGACCGCTCCGGCGACGGAGCCGAGACCGCCGATGACGATCATGGCCAGGTATTCGAGGGAGAGCGCCATGCCGAAGTACTCCGGCACGGTGCGCTGGAAGACCAGGGCGAGCAGGACGCCCGCCAGGCCCGCGTACATGGAGGAGAGGACGAAGACGGCGGCGCGGTAGCGGGCCACGGGGATGCCCATGACCCCGGCGGCGATCCGGTGGTCCCGGATGGCGTTCATGGCGCGTCCGGGGCGGCCCCCGAGGACTCCCCTGGCGAACAGGACGCCGCCGAGGAGCAGGATCAGGCCGAGGTACCAGAGCTTCTCGACGGCGCCGAACGGCACCTGGGCGACGAGGAGTTCGGTGTCGTCGAAGGTGAGGCCGAAGAGGGAGAGCGCGGGGACGGCGCGGCCGTTGTAACCGCCGGTGACGTCATGGGCGTTGAACAGCACGTGCTGCCCGATGAAGATCAGCGCGAGGGTGGCGATGCCGAGGTACGCGCCGCGCAGCCGGGCCGCGATGGGGCTGAACACCCCGCCGGCCAGGCCCGCGAGGGCCACCGCGAGGACGGCGGCGAGCCAGCCGGGCAGGCCGAGTCCGGCGAGTCCGTCCGTGCCGTCGCCGGCGAAGAGGCAGTAGCCGTAGGCGCCGACGGCGAGGAAGAAGGCGTGCCCCATGGAGAGTTGGCCGGTGGCGCCGGTCAACAGGTTGATGCCGATGGCGCCGAGGGCGGCGACCATGGCGAACAGGCCCGCCTGGAGCCAGAATCGGTCCAGATAGAACGGGAGGGCGACGAGGAGGAGTCCGGCGGCGGCCCACCCGTACAGCCCGGTGGTACGGGCCCGCAGGCCGCTCCGGGCGAGGGTCTCAGACACGGGCGAGCTCCTTCGTGCCGAAGAGTCCGGCCGGGCGGATCAGCAGCACCGCGACCATGACGAGGTAGGGGGCGAGGTCGCCGATGCCGCGGCCGAGGAAGGCCAGGTCGCTCTGGTATCCGGTGGCGAGGGACTCCGTGATGCCGACGAGGAGTCCTCCGACGAGGGCGCCCGTGGTGGAGTCGAGGCCGCCGAGGATCGCGGCGGGGAAGGCCTTGAGGGCGGCGAGCGAGGTGGCCCGTTCCAGGCCGGGCGTCGGGAAGACGGTGAGGAAGAGCGCGGCGACGGCGGCGAGGGCGCCGGCGACCGCCCAGGCCCCCAGCGAGACCCGGCCGAGCCGGATGCCCATGAGGGCGGCGGTCTCCTGGTTCTCGGCGGCTGCCCGCATGGCGACGCCCCAGGAGGTGTACCGGAAGGCGAGCAGGAAGGCGGTGATGAGGAGCGCCGCGACGAGGAGGGCGGCGATCCGGGTCTGGGCGATGGTGACCGGGCCGACGGTGAGGACCGCGTCGCCCCACGGGTCGCCGAGGGCGAGGATGTCGGTGCCGATCCGGCGGGTCAGCTCGGTCGCGAGCAGGATGTCGACGCCGATGGTGACGATCGCGAGGACGCTGTGGTCGGCGCCCCGGTGGCGGCGCATCACGAAGAACTCGACGGCGGCGCCGACCACGGCGGCGCCCGCGATCCCGGCGAGCAGCGCGGGCCAGAAGCCGATCTCGTCGTGGAGCACGGCGGTGACGTAGCCGCCGGCCAGGAGGAGGGAGGCGTGGGCGAAGTTGACGACCTCGGTGGCGCGGAAGATGACCACGAAGCCGAGGGCGATGAGGGCGTAGATCGAGCCCAGTGAGACGCCGTTGATCAGGAATTCGGCGAAGGTGCTCACGCGGCGGTCTCCTCTCCGAGGTAGGCGCGGACGACCGCCGGGTCGTTCTGGACGTCGCCGGGGGCTCCGTCGGCGATGCGGCGGCCGAAGTCGAGGACGGTGACGGAGTCGGCGAGCCGCATCACCAGGCCCATGTCGTGCTCGACGAGGAGGACCGAGATGCCGAGGCCGTCGCGGACGCCCGCGATGACGGAGGCGGTACGGCGCCGCTCGTCGGCGGTCATGCCGGCGACGGGTTCGTCGAGGAGCAGGAGCTTCGGCTCCATGCAGAGGGCGCGGGCGAGTTCGGCGAGCTTCTGCTGCCCGTACGGGAGGGAGCCCGCGGGCTGCGCGAGCTGCTTCTCCAGGCCGACGAAGGCGGCGATCTCCCGGACCCTGGCCCGGTGGCGGGCCTCCTCGCGGGCGGCGGAGGGGAGGCGGAGCCCGGCGGCGAGGAAGCCGGTGCGGGTGAGCCGGTGGCGGCCGAGCATCAGGCTGTCCTCGACGGTGGCGCGGGGCGGCAGGGCCAGGTTCTGGAAGATCCGGCCGACGCCGAGGTCCGCGATCTTGTGCGGGGGCAGGGCGGTCAGCTCGTGCGGGCCGAGGCGGACGGAGCCGGCCGTGGCCCGGTAGACACCGGAGAGCACGTTGAAGCAGGTGGACTTGCCGGCGCCGTTGGGGCCGATGAGGGCGTGGACGGTACCGGGACGGACGGTGAAGCCGATGCTGTCGAGGGCCGTGAGTCCGGCGAACCGTACGGTCAGGTCCTCGACGACGAGGGCGGGGACGTCGGCCGGGGGCGCGTCCTGTACGGGAGTGTCGGTCATCGGGTCTCCTCCCAGCGGGCCAGGACCGGGTGCGCGGACCGGGCGCGGTCCGCGTCGGCGGCGGCGTCCTCGTCGACCACGCCCAGATAGCGGCGGCGCACCTCGTCGGAGGCGGCGAGCTCGGCGGCCGGGCCGGAGAGGGTGACCTCGCCGACCTCCAGGACGTACGCACGGGAGGCCAGGCGCAGGGCGAGCGCCGCGTTCTGCTCGACGAGCAGCACCGCCGTGCCCTGGGCGTTGATCTCGCGGACGGCGTCCGCGATCCGGGCGGCCATCAGCGGGGCGAGCCCGAGGGAGGGCTCGTCGAGGAGGAGCAGGCCCGGCGCGGCCATCAGGGCGCGGCCGACGGCGAGCATCTGCTGTTCGCCGCCGGAGAGGAGCCCGGCCTGCTGGCGGGCCCGGTCGGCGAGGACCGGGAAGAGCTCGTGGACGCGGCGCAGCGCGGCGGCCTTCGCGGCGCGGTCGCCGCGGCGGCCGAGTGCGCCCGCGCGCAGGTTGTCCTCGACGGTCATCCGGGCGAAGACCTGGCGGCCCTCCGGCACCTGGGAGACGCCGGCGGCGACGACCCGGTCGGGCGGGAGCCCGTCGAGCGGCCGGCCGTCGCGGCTCACCGTGCCGGAGACCACGGACCCGCCGTGGAACCGCAGGGTGCGCGAGACGGCCCGCAGCAGGGTCGACTTGCCGGCGCCGTTGCCGCCCAGGACGGTGACGACGGCGCCCGCCGGTACGGTCAGCGACACCTGGCGCAGCGCGCGCACCGGTCCGTATCCCGCCGTGAGGTCCTTGACCTCGAGGGCGGGTGCGGTTCCTCCCATGGATCCCCTTCCCCGGCCGTCTTTGTTACCCGGCCGTTCAGTGGCGCTCACCCCAACACCGCGCCGGACCGCCCGTCCACGTCCCGCGGTCGAATCGCTGCCGGTGACCAGCGGAGACGGCGATGGGCTGTGCATGCGCACAACGCTGCGCGTCAGGGCTGTGCCAAGGGGCCCGGGCGGTGGATCCTCCGGGCATGGGACGGCGCAGACGGCGGACCGGTGACGACTGGAAGGTGCTCGCTCAGGCGTGCACCGCACTTCTGGAGCGGGTGCCGGAGCTGGTGGACGAGCATCTGAAGGAGCTGCACGCGTACGAGCCCGCCTACGGGCGGATCCTCCCGTACGACCAGCACTGGCAGGAGGCCCACGAGGCGATGCGGATCGGGATCGAGATGATCTCGGCGCCCCGGAGCTCGCCCCGGCGGGACCTGGAGCAGGCGGAGTCGATGGGCCGGCGCCGGGCCGCGCAGGGCATGCCGCTGGAGCTGGTCGTGCACGCGTACCGGCACGCCGGGCACCTCGTGTGGGACGCGCTGATCGAGGGTGCCGGGGAGGACACGGCGCAGCTGGCGGCGCTGATGCAGTCGGCGACGACGGTGTGGTCGGCGGTGGACGCTCAGGCGGACACGGCGTCGGAGGCGTACCGGTCGACGGAGGCGGAGCTGCGCCGCCGGACGGACGAGCAGCTCCAGGCGCTCCTTGACGCGCTGCTCCAGGGGCAGCGGTCGCCCGAGCTGGTGTCGCGTGCGGCGGCGGGCCTGGACCTGCCGGAGCAGGGGCGGTACGCGGTGGTGGTGCTGCGCTACGACCGACGGGAGGAGCGGGAGTCGTTCCACCGGCAGGTGCAGGGCGAGGGCGTGCGGTTCCTGTGGCGGATGGGCGCGGACTGCGAGATCGGGGTGGTGGCGCTGGCCGGGGAGACCGGTCTGGACGCGCTGTCGGAGCTCCTCGACGGGCGGTGCCCGGGGCCTGGCGGGATCAGCCCGGTCGTGGTCGGCCTGACCGAGCTGGGCCGGGCGCGCCGCCTCGCGGAACTGGCCCTGCGCACGTGTCCGCCGGGCAGTCGGCAGATCGTGCGGCTCGACCGCCGGATGGCGGGGGCGCTGGTGGTGGGCCAGCCGGAGATGGCGAGCCTGCTCGTCTCGGACGTCCTGGGCGGGCTGTTGGAGCTGGACCCGGCGGACCGGGCGGTGCTCCTGGAGACGCTGGACGTGTGGCTGGACTGCGAGGGCTCGGCGGGCCGGGCGGCGGGCCGCCTGTACTGCCATCGGAACACGGTCTTCAACCGCCTGCGGCGGCTGGAACAGCTGACGTCACGCTCACTGTCCCGGCCGCGGGACCTGACGGAGATGACGCTGGCGCTGGACGCGTTCCGGCTGACGGCCTCGGGGTGAGGGGCGCGCACGCCCATACGGGCCGGGGGCGGCGCCCCGGACCCGTACACGCGTCCGTCCGTACGTGCGTCTACGCCAGGAAGTCGCGGGCGATGTTCGCCGCGACGTCCTCCAGGAGCGGGCCCGCGTTCGCGATGCACTTCGCCGTGTCCGGCTCGATGGCGGTGAGCGGGTAGGCGCGGCGGATGCCGGCCGTGCCGAGGGCCTCGGGCGGGAGGGCCAGGCGGCCGCAGACCGCGACGACCTCCTTGCCGGCCGCGCGGGCCGCCGCGGCGACGCCCGCCGGGGCCTTGCCGTGGAGGGTCTGCTCGTCGAGCGAGCCCTCGCCGGTGATGACGAGAGTGGCCCGCTCCAGGGCGGGGGCGAAGCCGAGGACCTCCAGCATCAGCTCGATGCCGGGGCGGAAACTCGCGCCGAGGATGAGGGCGCCGTAGCCGATGCCGCCCGCGCCGCCGGCGCCGGGAGCCACGGCCGCTTCGGCCGCCTTGGGGCCGATGGCCTTCTCCAGGACGGTGGCGAAGTGGGCGAGGGCCGCGTCCAGGGTGCGGACGTCGTCCGGGGTGGCGCCCTTCTGCGGTCCGTAGACGGCCGGGGCGCCCTTGGGGCCGGTGAGCGGGTTGTCGACGTCGCTGGCCAGGATCAGGTCGACCGAGGTGAAGCGCGTGTCGAGGCCGGTCAGGTCGGCCGTGGCCAGCTCGGCGAGGGCCGCGCCGCCGGGGCCGACGGGCTCGCCGGCCTCGTCGAGGAAGCGGGCGCCGAGCGCGGCGAGCATGCCGGCGCCGCCGTCGGTGGTGGCGCTGCCGCCCACGCCGAAGACGACGGTGGTCGCCCCCGCGTCCAGGGCCGCGCGGAGCAGCTCCCCGGAGCCGTAGGTGGTCGCGGTCAGCGGGGCGAAGACCCCGGCGGGGAGGAGCTGGAGGCCGGAGGCCTCCGCCATCTCGACGACCGCGGTGGTGCCGCGCAGCGCGTAGGCCGCGGTGACCTGCTCGCCGAGCGGTCCCGTGACCTGCACCTCGCGGCGCTCGAAGCCGGCCGCGACCGCGGCCGCGACGGTGCCGTCGCCTCCGTCGGCCACCGGCAGCGTCTCCACCGTGAGCTCGGGGACGACCCGTCGCAGTCCTGCTGTGACCCGCTCCGCGACCTGTACGGCCGTGAGCGAACCCTTGAACTTGTCAGCCGCCACGAGTACGTGAGCGACCTGAGTTGCTGCCCCGTCCGTCACCTTGCATCCCTTGCTTTCGAACGTGCAGTCGCGCCAGGGCCGACCCTATCCGTACCCCCAGACGGCGTGCCACCCCCTGATAAGACGATATTCCGCACCATAGTGGGGTCACATGAGTACGGAACCGATCGAACGGACCCCGCGTGAGCGGTTCGCGCCCGATGTCAAGGTCATCGGCATCGGGATCGCGGCCGTCGTGGCGGTCGTCGCCTGGGCGGCCCTGGGCGAGGACTCCTTCGACAGCGCCTCGTCCACCGCCCTCCAGTGGGTGCTGTCCAACTTCGCCTGGCTCTTCGTGGTCGCCGCGGACACCTTCCTGGTCCTGTGCGTGGTGATCGCGCTGAGCCGCTTCGGCCGGATCAGGCTGGGCGCGGACGACTCGGAACCGGAGTTCACGAACCTCGCGTGGATCGCGATGATGTTCAGCGCCGGCATGGGCATCGGTCTGATGTTCTACGGGGTCGGGGAGCCGCTCCAGCACTTCCTGAGCCCTCCCCCGGCGAGCGGCGTCCCTGCGGGGTCGGGCGCGGCGGCCCGTACCGCCATGGAGTACTCGTTCTTCCACTGGACGCTCACCCCGTGGGCGATCTACGGCATCGCCGGTCTCGCCCTCGCGTACGCGGGCTTCCGCAAGGGCCGCGGCAACCAGCTGAGCTCGGCCTTCGTGCCGCTGATCGGGGCGCGCCGGGCGGCTTCCTGGCCCGGCAAGGCGATCGATCTGCTCGCGGTGTTCGCGACCGTCTTCGGTACGGCGACGAGTCTGGGGCTCGGCGCCCTCCAGGTGGCCGAGGGGCTGAACCTGACGATGGGCGTGGAGAACTCCACCTCCACCCAGCTGATCATCATCGTCTCGCTGTCGGCGGCCTTCGTCCTGTCGGCGTTCTCGGGGCTCCACAAGGGCGTGAAGTGGCTCTCCACCCTGAACATCGTCCTGGCCGCCTGCCTGATGTTCTTCGTCTTCCTCCTCGGCCCGACCGTCTACATCCTGGACACCATCCCGGCCTCGGTCGGCGGCTATCTGCACCAGCTGCTGCCGATGGCGAGCCGCACGGGCGCCTTCACGGACCCCGACTGGCTGGGCGTGTGGACGATCTTCTACTGGGCGTGGTGGCTGTCCTGGGCGCCGTTCGTCGGCACCTTCATCGCCCGGATCTCGCGCGGCCGGACGATCCGCGAGTTCCTGATGGGCGTGCTGCTCGTCCCCTCCGGCGCGACCGTGGTGTGGTTCTGCGTCATGGGCGGTACGGCCATCCGGCTGCAGTCGACGGGCGAGGCGGACCTGGCGACGGCGGTCGCGGACGGGCCGGAGGCCTCGCTGTTCGCGATGCTGGACGCGCTGCCGATCGGCACGGTGACCTCGGTCATCGCGATGATCCTGGTGATGACGTACTTCGTCACGAGCGCGGACTCGGCCTCGCTGGTCATGGGGTCGCTGACGAGCCGCCGCTCGCTGCACCCGCCGACCTGGCTCGTGGTGACCTGGGGCGTCCTGATGGCGGCCGTGGCGGCGGTGCTGCTCGTCGTCGGCGGGCTGAACTCGCTCCAGACGGCGACGATCCTCGTGGCGCTGCCGTTCGTGGTGGTCATGCTCGTGCTGTGCTTCGCGCTCCTGAAGGAGCTGCGGGAGGACCCAGGGGCGGGCCCGGTCCGGCACCACCCCCTGCACGGGATGCGGGACGCGGTGCGGACGCTGGTCGGCGAGGCGATGACCGAGCAGGGCGGCGGCGGCCACCACCACCGGCTGCGCCGGGCGGCGAAGGCCCGTACCGACACGGAGGAAGAGGAGGGCTGACCCGCCATGGAGCAGGCGCACAGGGAACTCACCCGCGCGGAACTCGCCGACCGGATCCTGGGCGGCTGGACCGGCCGCATCGCCGGGAACATGCTCGGCAAGCCCGTGGAGCGCGGCGACCACTGGACGCGCGCGCACATCGACGCGTACCTGCGGCTCACGGACGCGCTCCCGCTGACCGACTACCTGCCGCCCCCGCCGCCCGGGGCGACCGGTTTCGAGCTGCGTCCCGAGTGGCCCCGGTGCGTGCGCGGCGGGATCGACGGGAGCTGCCGGGACGACGACGTCGACTGGTCGGTCCTCGGGCTGCACCTCCTGGAGACCCGGGGGTTCGCGTTCACGACCGAACAGGTCGGCGAGGAGTGGCTGCTGCGGCTGCCGTACCTCCAGACGTTCACGGCCGAGCGGGTCGCCTACCGGAACCTCGCGAACGGGCTGAGGCCACCGCTGACGGCGACGTACGACAACCCGTACCAGGAGTGGATCGGCGCGCTGATCAGGGCCGACGTCTACGGCTGGACCTGCCCGGGGGATCCGCGCCGGGCCGCCTCGCTCGCCCGCCGGGACGCGGTCCTCTCGCACACGGGGAACGGCGTGTACGGGGCGATGTGGGCGGCGGCGCTGATCGCCGCCGCCTTCACCGCGCCCGACGTCCGGTCCGCCCTGGAGGCGGGTCTGGAGCGGGTCCCGGCGAGCAGCCGGCTCGCCCGGACCGTACGGGGGACGATCGCCCTGTACGAGTCCGGGCTCGGCTGGTCCGAGGCGCTGGCCGAGCTGGAGGAGCGGACGGCGGGGCTCGGCTGGATCCACACCGTCCCGAACGCGGCGGTCCTGACCGCCGGACTCCTGTACGGCGAGGGGGACTTCACGCGCACGATCGCGCTGACCGTGCGCGGCGGCCTCGACACGGACTCCAACGGCGCGACGGCGGGCTCGGTGGCCGGGGTGATGTGCGGGGCGGCCGCGATCCCGCCGCAGTGGTCGGAGCCGCTGCGGGACCGGGTGAGCAGCGCGGTCTTCGGCTACGACGGGGTGCGGATCACCGAACTCGCCGAGCGGACGCTGCGGCTGGCTAAGCTGACGGAATGACCACCACCGACTACGCCGCGTACATCGCCGGCCTCCCCCGCGTCCTGGCCGCCGCCGCCGCGCTGTTCCGCGACGCCGAGGGCCGGGTCCTCGTCGTGGAGCCGAACTACCGCGACGGCTGGGCGCTGCCGGGCGGCACGATCGAGTCCGACGGCGGCGAGACGCCGCGGGAGGCAGCACGCCGGGAGACGGCGGAGGAGATCGGCCTGGACGTCCCGCTCGGCCCGCTGCTCGCCGTCGACTGGTCGCACGGCACGGAGCGGCCGCCGATCGTGGCGTACGTGTACGACGGCGGGGTGCTGCCCGAGGAGCGGTTCGCGGAGATCCGACTCCAGGAGGAGGAGTTGCTCTCCTGGAAGCTGATCGACCGCGGGGAGGTCACCGCCCACCTGCCGGGCAGCCTGGGCCGGCGCGTCCTCGCCGCGCTGGACGTCCTGGAGACGGGCCGGGGTCCGGTGGAGCTGGAGAACGGTCACCCCGCGCGGGGATGACGCCGGCCCGGCCCGTCACACCCGGAAAACCCGTTCGCGGGAGCGGTTCGGCGCTGCCTAGGCTCGTCGTATGACGATGGTCGCGATTCTCAGTGGAGCCGGTATCTCGACGGACTCGGGCATCCCGGACTACCGGGGGCCGAACGGCGTCTGGCGCCAGGACCCGGAGGCCGAGCGGCTCGTCACGTACGGGCCGTACATGGCCGACCCGGAGATCCGCCGCCGCTCGTGGCGGATGCGACTCGACGGACCCGCCCTGAGCGCCGAGCCGAACGTGGCGCACCACGCGATCGCCGCGTACGAGCGGACGAGCGGCCACGCGCTGCGGGTGATCACGCAGAACGTGGACGGGCTGCACCAGGCCGCCGGGGTGCCCGCGCGGAAGGTCCTCGAACTCCACGGCTCCGCGCGGTCGGTGGTGTGCACGGCGTGCCACGCCCGCTCCTCGATGGAGGAGGCGCTCGACCGGGTGCGGGCCGGTGAGGACGACCCGGCGTGCCGGGTGTGCGGCGGGATCCTGAAGTCGGCGACGGTCATGTTCGGGCAGCGGCTCGACCCGGTCGTGCTCGGCGATGCCATGTCGATCGCCAAGGCCACGGAGGTGTTCGTGGCGGTCGGGAGCAGCCTCCAGGTCCAGCCGGCGGCGTCGCTCGCGGGGATCGCCGCCGAGCACGGCGCCCGGCTGATCATCGTGAACGCCGAGCCCACCCCGTACGACCCCGTCGCCGACGAGGTCGTACGCGAGCCGATCGGCACGGCGCTGCCCGCGCTGCTCGACCGGCTCCGGTAGGCGGCTCCCGCAGGCGCTCTCAGAAGAGGCCCGCGGGTTCCTCCGTCCCCGATTCGAAGGCGAGCAGGCGCTGCTTGCGGTCCAGGCCGCCGCCGTAGCCGGTGAGGCTTCCGCTCGCGCCGACCACGCGGTGGCAGGGGACGACGATGCCCACGGGGTTCTTGCCGTTGGCGAGGCCGACGGCCCGGGAGGCGGCGGGGTTGCCGAGGGCCTCGGCCAGTTCGCCGTACGTCCGGGTCTCCCCGTACGGGATGCGGCACAGTTCCGCCCAGACCCGGAGCTGGAACGGGGTGCCGACCAGGTGGAGCGGGAGGTCGAACTCGGTGAGCTCGCCCGCGAAGTAGGCGTCGAGCTGCCGGACGGTCTCGCCGAAGGGGCGGGGGTCGGGCTCGCCGAAGGTCTCCTCGGGCGGGCGGTGGCGCTGGCCGGTCATGTGGATGCGGCTGAGGACGCCGTCGACGGCGACGAGGGTCAGCGGCTCGTACGGGCTGTCGACGACGGTGTGGCGGACGGTGGCGGGCATGGTGGTTCAGCTCTCCTCACCGGGCAGGTGGTTGATGGGGTGGTCGTCGGTGGCCCAGAGGTACTGGACGGCGTAGGCGCGCCAGGGCCGCCAGTCGGCGGCGCGGGCGGTGAGCGCGGCCGGGGTGCCGGGCAGGCCGAGGCCCTCGGCGGCGCGGCGGACGCCGAGGTCGCCGGGGAGGAAGGCGTCGGGGTCGCCGAGCGCCCGCATCGCGATGATCTCGGTGGTCCAGGGGCCGAAGCCCGGCAGGGCGAGGAGCCGGGCGCGGGCCTGCTCGCGGTCGTCGGCGGGGCCGAGGGTGAGCGAGCCGTCCGCGAGCGCCCCCACGAGGGTGAGGAGCGTGGTGCGGCGGCTGCGCGGCAGGGCGAGGCTCTCCGGGTCGAGCGCGGCGAGGGCCTCGGGGCCGGGGAAGAGGTGGGTGAGGCCGCCCTCGGGGTCGTCGATGGGGGTGCCGTACGCGGTGACCAGACGGGCCGCGTGGGTGCGGGCGGCTGCGGTGGAGACCTGCTGGCCGAGGACGGCCCGGACGGCGAACTCGGCGGGGTCGACGGTCCCGGGCACCCGGCGGCCGGGCGCCGCGTCGACGAGGGGCGCGAGGAGCGGGTCCGTGCGCAGCCGGTCGTCGACGGCCACGGGGTCGGCGTCGAGGTCGAGGAGCCTTCGGCAGCGGCTGATCGCGTGGGTGAGGTCGCGGGGGTCGGTGAGGAAGAGGCGGCAGGCGATGTGGTCGGCGCGGGGTGCGAGGCCGACGATGCCGTGTCCGTACGGGAGGCTCAGCGTCCGCCGGTAGGCACCGTCGCGCCACTCCTCCACGCCGGGGACGGCGGTCGCGGCGAGGTGCCCGAAGAGGTTGGACGGTTCGAGGGGCGCGCGGAACGGCAGCCGGAGGCTGATCACCCCGGGGGTGGTGGCGGCCTTGGCGGCGTGGGGGCGGGTCGCCCGGGCGCGGAGCTCCCCGGGGGTGAGGCCGAAGACCTCGCGGACGGTGTCGTTGAAGGTCCGGATGGAGGAGAAGCCGGCGGCGAAGGCGATCTCGCCCATCGGCAGCGGGGTGGTCTCGATGAGGACCCGGGCGGTCTGGGCGCGCTGGGCGCGGGCGAGGGCGAGCGGTCCGGCGCCGAGCTCGGCGAGGAGCTGGCGCTCGATCTGGCGGGTGGACCAGCCGAGCCGCCGGGCGAGCCCGGGGACGCCCTCCCGGTCGACGACGCCGTCCTGGATGAGCCGCATGGCGCGGGCGACGGCGTCGGCCCGGACGTGCCACTCGGGCGAGCCGGGGCTGGTGTCGGGCCGGCACCGCTTGCAGGCCCGGAATCCGGCGCGCTGGCAGGATGCGGAGCTCGGGTGGAACTCCATGTTCTCGGGCTTGGGCGGGACGACCGGGCAGCTGGGCCGGCAGTAGATCCGGGTGGTGCGGACGGCGGTGAAGAACACGCCGTCGAAGCGGGCGTCCTTCGACTGGACGGCCCGCACGCAGCGCTCGGTTTCGGTGTGCATGGTTCCAGGATCGGGGACGGGCGGCTCGCGGGCTGGCGAGAAAACGACATGGACGTCACCTCACATGGCGACGGTCCTGTAGTGGGTCGTCAGCCTGCCGTCCTCGGCGAGGACGTGGAAGGCGAGCGCGGGCGGCAGATCGAGGTGGACGTGCGGCGAGTCCGGCCCCGGGTTCTCCCAGGGGAGGCGGAGGGCGGAGACGACACCGGGTGCCACGAGGAGCGGGCGCCCGGCGAAGGTGGTGGCGGCCGCCGTGTGCGCGTGGCCCGCGAGGAAGGCCGTGAGGTGGGGGTGGCGCTCGGCGAGGGCGGCGAGCCGCTCCTCGCCGAACTGCCGGATCCCGTCCACGTACGGGGTGTGCAGCGGGACCGGCGGGTGGTGGAAGGCGACGAGGACGGGCACCTCGCGCGGGGTGGAGCCGAGGACGCCGTCCAGCCACTCCAGCGTCTCGTCCTCCAGGAAGCCCTCGTCCTTGCCCGGCACCGAGGAGTCGCAGAGGGCCACGACGAAGCCCTCGCCCCGGAGCACCTGGTTGACGGGCGCGTCCGGGCGGGCCGTGACCCCCTCCGCCGGTGCGAGGAGGCCTGCCCGGAAGGCGGCGCGGTCGTCGTGGTTGCCGGGGCAGACGAGCAGCGGGTGACGGGAGGTCAGCAGCTCACGGACGACCGCGTACTCGTTCGCCGTCCCGTGGTCGGCGATGTCCCCGGTGACGAGGACGGCCGCCAGGTCGTACGGCAGCTCCTCCAGGTAGCGCAGGACCGCGCGGGTGCGGTCGACGCTGCGCGGTTCCCCGTCGACATGGATGTCACTGACCTGGGCGATGACGATCACGAGACTCGGTCCTCCGTCGGTTCCGGCGAGCGGCTGCTCGCACGACCGTACGGCGCTCACGGTCCTGACCGTAAGGGCCGGTTCGGGAGCGGTGGCCTGCTCCCGGCACCCCGCCCCCTGTCCCCGCCCTGTCCCTCTCCCTACTCGAACCGCGTCGTGTCCCCGGCCCCGCGCCGGACGATCTCGGGCTCCCCGCTGGAGAAGTCGACGACGGTGGTCGGTTCGGTGCCGCAGTCGCCGGAGTCGACGACCACGTCCACCTGGTGGTCGAGGCGCTCCTTGATCTCCCAGCCCTGCGTCAGGGGTTCGGCCTCGTCGGGCAGGAGCAGCGTGCTGGAGAGCAGCGGTTCGCCGAGTTCCGCGAGGAGCGCCTGGGTGACGACGTGGTCGGGGATGCGGACGCCGACGGTCTTCTTCTTGGGGTGCAGCAGCTGGCGCGGCACCTCCTTGGTGGCGGGCAGGATGAAGGTGTACGGCCCGGGGGTCGCGGCCTTGACCGCGCGGAAGACGTCGTTGTCGATGTGCACGAGCTGGCCCAGCTGGGCGAAGTTCTGGCACATGAGCGTGAAGTGGTGGCGGTCGTCGAGGTCGCGGATCGCGCGGATGCGGCTGATGCCGTCGCGGCTGCCCAGTCGGCTGCCGAGGGCGTAGCAGGAGTCGGTCGGGTACGCGACGAGCGCCCCGTTCCGGATGCTGTCGGCCACCGAGCCGATGGTGCGCGGCTGGGGGTTGTCGGGGTGCACGTCGAAGTACTTGGCCATGGGGGCAGTCTATTTTCGCAGTCGGCGCCAGACCGCCTTCGCCGCGTTGTGGCCGGACATGCCGTGGACTCCGGGGCCGGGCGGGGTCGCGGAGGAGCAGAGGAAGACCGCCGGGTGCGGGGTCGCGTAGGGGCGGAGCGAGAGCGTGGGACGCAGCACGAGCTGGAGGCCTCGGGCGGCTCCGCAGGCGATGTCTCCGCCGACGTAGTTGGCGTTGCGGTCGGCGAGTTCGGGGGGTCCGGCGGTGGCGCGGGCCAGGACGCGGTCGCGGAAGCCGGGTGCGAAGCGCTCGATCTGACGCTCGATGGCGTCGGTGAGGTCGCCCCGCCAGCCGTTCGGCACGTGTCCGTACGCCCAGAAGACGTGCTTGCCCTCGGGGGCGCGGGAAGGGTCGACGAGGCTCGGCTGGGCGGTGATGAGGAAGGGCGCGTCGGGGGCGGTGCCGGAGGAGGCCTGGTGCAGGGCGGTGTCGATCTCGCCGGCGGTGGGGCCGATCTGGACGGTGCCGGCGCGCCGGGGTTCCTCGGCGGTCCAGGGCACGGGCCCGTCGAGCGCGTAGTCGATCTTGAAGACGCTTGCGCCGTACTTGTAGTGGTCGTAGTGCCCGCCGAAGCCGGCGATCCGGGCGAGGGCGGTGGGCGAGGTGTCGAAGACGTAGGCGCGGGCGGGCGGCAGGTCGTCGAGCCGCTTGACCTCGTAGTCGGTGTGGACGGCGCCGCCGAGGTCCTTGAGGTACGCGGCGAGGGCGTCGGAGATCGACTGCGAGCCGCCCCGGGGCATCGGCCAGCCTCCGGCGTGCGCGGCGAGTGCGAAGACGAGGCCGACGGCTCCGGTGGCGAAGCCACCGAGCGGGGCGATGACATGGCCGACCAGGCCGGCGAAGAGCGCGCGGGCCTTCTCGTCCCGGAACCTTCGCATCAGCCAGGTCGCGGGCGGCAGTCCGTCGATGCCGAAGCGGGCGAGGGTGACGGGGTCGCGGGGCAGTCCGGTGAGCGGGAGCTGCATGAAGTCCCGTGCGAGGGTGTCCCACTTGCCGATGTAGGGGGCGACGAGCCGGCGGTACGCCCCGGCGTCGCGCGGGCCGAAGGAGGCGGCGGTCTCGGCGACGGAGCGGGCCAGGACGGCGGCGGTGCCGTCGTCCCAGGGGTGGGCCATGGGCAGTTCCGGGTGGAGCCACTCCAGGCCGTACCGCTCCAGCGGCATCGTCTTGAAGACGGGCGAGCCGACGCCGAGGGGGTGCACGGCTGAGCAGGGGTCGTGACGGAATCCGGGGAGGGTGAGCTCCTCGGTCCTGGCGCCGCCGCCGACCGTCGACTTCGCCTCGAAGACGGCGACGGAGAAGCCGCGCCGGGCCAACTCCACCGCCGCGGTCAGTCCGTTGGGGCCCGCTCCCACGACGACGGCATCGAGCATCGACGTCTCGTTCGTCACCTTCGGACTCCTTCGTCAGCCGATGGCCAAGGCTCTCAGGATAGGCCGGTGGACCCCCGCGCCTCACGCGCCCCCGAGAAGCGTCCGGATCCGTTCGGCGGTGGCCGCGTCCCTGGCTGCCGTGAACGGCAGTGCGTTCCCTCCGGCGATACGGAACGGCTCCCCGGCGATCGTGGTGTGCGCGCCGCCCGCCTCGACGACGAGGAGCAGTCCGGCCGCGTGATCCCACGCGTACTCCCAGGAGAAGGCGGTCCCGGAGAGCACGCCGCGGGCCACGGCGAGGTACTCGAGACCGGCCGAGCCGCACGGACGCGGGGCGACGCCCTCCACCCGCAGGCCGAGCAGGGCCTGCTTCTGCTCCGGGGTGGTGTAGTCGGGGTGGGAGGCGGCGACCTCCAGGACCTCGCCGGGCGCCGGCGAACCCGACCGTATCGGCTGCCCGTTGAGCGTGGCCCCGCGACCGCGCACCGCGACCGCCATCAGGTCCAGGGCCGGGGCGAAGGTCCAGGAGGCGAGGAGCTCGCCGCGGACGGCGAGGGCGACGAGGGTGCAGAAGCCGGGGTCGCCGTGGACGAACTGACGGGTGCCGTCGACGGGGTCGACGATCCAGACGGGCGCGTCGCCGCGCAGTGCCTCGTACACGGCGGGGTCGGCGTGGACGGCCTCCTCGCCGACGACGACGGAGCCGGGCAGCAGGGCGGTCAGCGAGGTGGTGAGGTGGGCCTCGGCGGCCCGGTCGGCGACGGTGACCAGGTCGTGCGGCCCGTTCTTCTCCACGATCTCGTGCGCGGCGAGCTGCCGGAAGCGCGGCATGATCTCGGCGGCGGCCGCCTTGCGGACCGCCTCCTCCACCTCGGTCGTACGGCCGCCGAGGACGTGCTCAAGGAACTCTTCGATCATGCCCCCAGCTAAGCACGGGGCACTGACAACCGGAATGCCGCACTTGTCACCCGCTGTTCTCCCCAGGAGTACCCTTTGGCCCCTTGATTGAGTTCGCCCCTTATCTGCAGGGAGGGTCCGTGCACGGCGCGTTCCACGGCGAGTACAAGGTCCCCGGCGGCAAGCTGGTGGTCGTCGACCTCGACACCGAGGGCGGTGTCCTGCGGAACGTCCGGGTCGCGGGCGACTTCTTCCTGGAGCCCGACGAGGCGATCCTGGCGATCGACCGGGCCCTGGAGGGCGCGCCGGCCGACACGGACGCCGCCGGGCTCGCGGCGCGGATCGACGCGGCCCTCCCGCCGGGCACGCAGATGTTCGGGCTGACCGCCGAGGGCGTCGGAGTGGCGGTCCGCAGGGCCCTCGCGCACGCCACGGACTGGACCGACTACGACTGGCAGCTGATCCACGAGCCGCCGCAGGCACCCGCGCTGCACATGGCCCTCGACGAGGTCCTGACGGCCGAGGTGGCGGCCGGTCACCGGCCGCCCACCCTGCGCGTCTGGGAGTGGGGCGCCCCCGCGGTGGTCATCGGCAGCTTCCAGTCCCTGCGCAACGAGGTCGACCCGGCGGCCGCCGAGCGCCACGGCATCCAGGTGGTGCGCCGGATCAGCGGCGGCGGGGCGATGTTCATCGAGCCGGGCAACACGATCACGTACTCGCTCTCCGTCCCGGACGCGCTCGTGCAGGGGCTCTCCTTCGCCGACAGCTACGCCTATCTCGACGACTGGGTGCTCGGCGCGCTCGGCGACATGGGGATCAAGGCCTGGTACCAGCCGCTGAACGACATCGCGACGGACGCCGGGAAGATCGCGGGCGCGGCGCAGAAGCGGATGGTCGGGGGCGGCGGCGCGGTCCTGCACCACGTGACGATGGCGTACGACATCGACGCGGACCGGATGACGGAGGTGCTGCGGATCGGCCGCGAGAAGCTCTCCGACAAGGGCACGAAGAGCGCGAAGAAGCGGGTGGACCCGCTGCGGCGGCAGACGGGGCTGCCGCGCGAGGCGGTGATCGAGCGGATGATCGACTCCTTCCGCGGCCGGTACGGCCTGTCGGAGGGCGCCCTCACGGAGGACGAGCTGACGCGGGCGAAGGAGCTGGCGGAGACGAAGTTCGGCACGGCGGAGTGGACGGCCCGGGTGCCGTAGGACTGCTCTGCGACGGCTCCGCACGTCGTCCGACCGGCACGGGCCTCGACGTTGGTGTCGCATACCTGCCAGAAGGCGGGCGGTGGTCGATGGTTGACTGCGCCCATGACCCTCGCACCGGCGGATCGTGCCCGCCTCTTCCGCTCCCTGCACACCTCGCCTGCCCCTCTCGCGCTCGCCAACGCCTGGGATGTCGCAAGCGCCCGTGTCATCGAGGCCGCGGGGGCCCCCGCGATCGCCACCACCAGCGCCGGCGTCGCCTGGTCGCTGGGTTCTCCGGACGGTGACGTCCTCACCCGTGACCGAGCGCTGGACCTCGTCGCCCGCGTCGTCGCGGCCGTGGCGGTTCCCGTCACCGCCGACATCGAGGGTGGGTACGGGAACGACGCCACCGGTGTTGCCGAGACCGTCGCCGGAGTGCTCGCAGCGGGCGCTGTCGGCGTCAACATCGAGGACGGCACGCGGCCCCCGGGGGAGCTCGCCTCGCGGCTGGCCGTGGCCAGGCAGACCGCCGACCGGGCGGGCGCGGACCTGTTCCTGAACGCGCGCATCGACACCTTCCTGTTCGGTCTCGGCGACCCGGAAACCCGTCTGAAGGAGACCCTCGCCCGGGCGCGCGTGTATGTCGACGCGGGTGCGGACGGCATCTTCGTCCCCGGCGTCACCGACGCCGACACCATCGCGGCTTTGGCCGGGGGTATCTCCGTACCGCTGAACGTCATGGCCGGCCCCGGCGCCCCGACCGTTGCCGAGCTCGGCGCCCTCGGCGCGGCGCGAGTCAGTCTCGGCTCGGGGGTGGCGCAGGCCGCCTACGCCGCTGCCCGCCGCGCGGCGCGGGAGCTCTTCGGCACCGGCGAGTACCGATCCCTCGCCGAGGGCATCGACTTCCCCGAACTCAACGGGCTGCTCGCCGAGCCCCGCTGAACGGCCCGGCAGCCGGCCGGCCCCCGACCCGCACCGGTGACCGCTCCCCGCCTTGATCGTTGAAGTCCGGACGGGCCGGAGCGGGCCGTGGTGACGGGCGGAGGAAACGTCTCCGCATGCCTCCGCCGGCCCCGGGGAAACGCCGCCGACAGTTCGGAGATGCCGTGGGACGCATGGGATGCATGGGACGGATGAGAAGGCTGCGAAGGCTCGTGGCCACGGCCACGGGGGCGGCGCTGGCCCTGAGCCCCCTCGGCCCCGCCCCGGCGGCGCACGCGATCGTCGGAGGCCAGGAGGCGAAGCCGCACCAGTACCCGTTCATGGCGGGGCTCGTGGACCTCGCCGAGCAGCGGGTGGTGTGCGGCGGGGCGCTCGTCACCGACCGGTACGTGCTCACCGCCGCCCACTGTCTGACCGGCTCCTACAGCGACCCCGCCCGGCTGGGCGTCCTCCTGGGTGACCACGACCTGACGACCGGGGACGACAGCCCGTACACCGTGCTCGCGACGCCGGAACGGTTCGTCGTGCACCCCGACTACGACCCGGAGACCCAGCGGAACGACATCGCGCTCGTCCGGCTGGCCGAACCGGTCGCGTACAACCGCGGAGTGAGCCCGGTCGGGCTGCCCGCCCCGTACTCCCACGACACCTTCGACCACACGCAGGTCGAGGTCCCCGGGTGGGGCGCCACCTCGTTCGGCGGCCGGACCTCCGACGTCCTGCGCACGGTGGTCCTCGGCACGATGAGCAACCCGACGTGCGTGGACCGGGGCATGGCCCACGTCGCCGCCCCGCAGATCTGCACCTACGCCCCCGGGCGCGACACCTGTCTGTACGACTCCGGCGGCCCCCTCGTCCGCAAGGTCGGGCGGAAGCCGTACCTGGTCGGCCTGGTCTCCTACGGGAAGGGCTGCGCGACCGACACCCCGGCCGTGAACACCCGCGTGTGGTCCTACCTCAGCTGGATCGGGAGGACGACGGGGAAACGCCCCGCCGCCTCATGAGCGCGACGTAGAGGAGCAGAGAGGCCGCCAGTCCCACGGCCCAGCCGTAGTCGGCGAGGGGCTTGAGGAAGGGGATGAGGCCGTCCTCGGGGAACGGGCCGGTGCCCGGCGCCGAGTGGGAGCCGCCGACGGCGAGGACGCCGCCGACCGCGAACGCGAGGACGGCCGCCGGGTTCCAGCCGCCCCGGTACCAGTACGGCCCGTCCGCCCGGTACAGCCCTTCGAGGTCGAGCGCGGTGCGGCGGACGAGCCAGTAGTCGGCGATGAGGATGCCGGCCACGGTGCCGAGGAGGCCGCCGACCAGACCGAGCCAGGTGAAGATGTAGAGCTCGGGGGTGGCGGTGAGCTTCCACGGCATGATGAGGACGCCGACGACCCCGGTGATCAGCGCGCCCGTACGGAAGTTCACGAGCTTCGGCGCGAGGTTGGCGAGGTCGTACGCCGGGGAGACGACGTTCGCCGCGATGTTGACCGACAGGGTCGCGACGAGGACGGTCACCAGGGCGAAGAGCAGCCCGAAGACGTTGTCGGCCTTGGCGGCGAGCTCCACCGGGTCCCAGACGGGCGCTCCGTACACGGCCTGCGAGCCGGACGTGACGAGCACCGAGAGCAGCGCGAACAGGGTCATGGTGGTGGGCAGGCCGAGGGTCTGGCCCCACACCTGGGCCCGCTGGCCCGCCCCGAAGCGCGTGAAGTCGGGGATGTTGAGGCTGAGCGTCGCCCAGAAGGCGATCATGCCCATGAGGGCGGGGAAGAAGACCGGCCAGAAGTCCGCGCCCCAGCCGAGCCGGGAGGGCTGGTCGAGGAGGGGGCCGAGGCCGCCCGCCTTGACGGTGATCCAGACGAGGAGGGCGAGCGCGCCGACGATGACGAAGGGCGCGGCCCAGTTCTCGAAGCGGCGCAGGGCGTCCATGCCCCGGTAGATGATGGCGAGTTCGAGGGCCCAGAAGAGGACGAAGCAGAGCCAGAGGGTCCAGGGCTGGCCGCCGATCCTCGACGCCTCCGCCCAGCTGCCGCCGAAGACCTTGTCGAGGAGGATGAAGACGCCCTGTCCGCCGATCCAGGTCTGGATGCCGAACCACGCGCAGGCGACGCCGGCGCGGATGAGGGCGGGCAGGTTGGCGCCGCGCAGTCCGAAGGAGGCGCGGGCGAGGACCGGGAACGGGATGCCGTACTTGGGTCCGGCGTGCCCGGTGAGGAGCATCGGCAGGAGGACGACGACATTGGCGAGGGCGATGGTGAGGACGGCCTGCTTCCAGTCCATGCCGAGGGCGACGAGACCGGAGGCGAGCATCCAGGAGGGGATGTTGTGCGCCATGCCGACCCAGAGGGCGGCGAAGTTGTACGTGGTCCAGCGGCGCTCCGCGACGGGGACGGGGAGCAGGTCGTCGTTGACGAAGCGGGGGTCGGTGGGGGCCGTGCCGGGCGCGAGCTCGGCACGGCCGTCGGCTATGGCGGGTCTTCCGGAGGAGGCGGGGGCGGAGTCGGTGGCGGTCATGGCGGCGGAACCCTTCGTTCGTTCGGCGGGGACTGGCGGCGGAACGAGGCCGTGCGGGGCGTGGGGGGTTCGGCGGCGCGGGGTCAGGGGCGGAGGACGGGGATGATCTCGCTGCCGTACGCGTCGATGGTGCCCTCGCGGTTGTCGTGCATGTTGTAGACGGCGAACTGGTCCACGCCCATGTCCCGGAGGCGGCGCAGCTTCTCGATGTGCGCGTCTGCGGGGCCGAGGAGGCAGAAGCGGTCGACGATCTCGTCGGGGACGAAGGCGGTGTCGGGGTTGTCGGCGCGGCCGTGGTGGCTGTAGTCGTACCCCTGCCGGTCCTTGATGTACGCGGTGAGCGCCTCCGGCACCATCCCCGAGTGCTCGCCGTACTTGGCGACCAGGTCCGCGACGTGGTTGCCGACCATGCCGCCGAACCAGCGGCACTGCTCGCGGGCGTGGGTCAGGGCCTCGGGAGAGTCGTCGGCCGTGACGTAGGCGGGGGCGGCGACGCAGATCGTGAGGGCGTCGGGGTCGCGGCCGGCGTCGGTGGCGGCCTGCCGGACCGCCTTGACCATCCACTCCGTGAGGAACGGGTCGGCGAGCTGGAGGATGAAGCCGTCGGCCTTCTGTCCGGCGAGGGCGAGGGCCTTGGGGCCGTACGCCGCCATCCAGACGGGCAGCTTGCCCTCCTTGATCCAGGGGATGCGGATCGGGTTGCCGTCGACGAGTGCCTCGCGGCCCTCGGCGAGGTCGCGGATGACGTCGATGGCCTCGCCGAGCCGGGCGAGGGTGTTGGGCCTGCGGCCCGCGACGCGCATGGCGGAGTCGCCGCGGCCGATGCCGCAGACGGTCCGGTTGCCGTACATGTCGTTGAGGGTGGCGAAGGTGGAGGCGGTGACCTCCCAGGTGCGCGTGCCCGGGTTGGTGACCATGGGGCCCACGTGCAGTTTCGTGGTGTGTTCGAGGATGCGGCTGTAGATGACGAAGGGTTCCTGCCACAGCACGGCGGAGTCGAAGGTCCAGCCGTAGCGGAAGCCGTTCCGCTCCGCCCGGCGCATCAGGCCGACGACCTGCGAGGCGGGCGGGTCGGTCTGCAGGACGAGTCCGAAGTCCACGCGGGGACCTCCTGGTTCGGGGTTCAGTTCAGGTACTGGCAGGTGGAGCGGGGGGTGAAGGCGCCGTGTCCGGCACGGCCGGTGAACTTCCGCTGGTCGATGACGAGTTCGCCGCGCGAGAGGACGGTCTCGACCTGTCCGGTGATCGCCTTCCCCTCGTACGCGGAGTAGTCGACGTTCATGTGGTGGGTGGTCGCGGAGAGGGTCTGGCGGGCGTTCGGGTCGTAGATGACGACGTCGGCGTCGGCGCCGGGCGCGATCGTGCCCTTCTGCGGGTAGAGGCCGAACATCCGGGCGGGTGTGGCGCAGGCGATCTCGATCCAGCGGCGCCGGGAGATGTGCCCTTCGACGACGGCCTGGTGGAGGAGGTCCATGCGGTTCTCCACGCCCGGCAGGCCGTTGGGGATCTTGGAGAAGTCCCCGCGGCCGAGGTCCTTCTGCCCCGTGAAGCAGAAGGGGCAGTGGTCGGTGGAGACCACCTGGAGGTCGTTGGTCCGCAGCCCGCGCCAGAGCGCGGCCTGGTGCTCCCTGGGGCGGAGCGGGGTGCTGCACACGTACTTGGCGCCCTCGAAGCCGGGCTCCGCGAGGTTGTCGGTGGAGAGGAAGAGGTACTGGGGGCAGGTCTCGCCGAAGACGGGCAGCCCCTTGTCGCGGGCGGCGGCGATCTCGGCGACCGCCTCCTCGGCGGAGACGTGGACGACGTAGAGCGGCGCTCCGGCGACCCGGGCGAGCTGGATCGCGCGGTGGGTGGCCTCGGCCTCCAGGAGGACTTTGCGGACCTCCCCGTGGTAGCGGGGGTCGGTCTCGCCGCGGGCGAGCGCCTGCTCGACGAGGACGTCGATGGCGATGCCGTTCTCGGCGTGCATCATGATCAGCCCGCCGTTGTCGGCGGAGCGCTGCATGGCGCGCAGGATCCGGCCGTCGTCCGAGTAGAAGACCCCCGGATACGCCATGAAGAGCTTGAACGAGCTCACGCCCTCCTGGACGAGCCGGTCCATCTCCTTGAGCGTGTACTCGTTCACGTCGGAGAGGATCATGTGGAAGCCGTAGTCGATCGCGCAGTTGCCGTCGGCCTTGGCGTACCAGGTGTCGAGTCCTTCACGGAGGCTCTGGCCGACGGTCTGGACGGCGAAGTCGACGATCGTGGTGGTGCCGCCCCAGGCGGCGGCGCGGGTGCCGGTCTCGAAGGTGTCGGAGGCGGCGGTGCCGCCGAAGGGCAGCTCCATGTGGGTGTGGGCGTCGACGCCGCCGGGCAGCACGTAGCGGTCGGTCGCGTCGATGGTCCGGTCGGCGGTCCAGCCGGCGGCCGCGTCCGAGCCGTGGGCGGCGAGGGCGGCGATCCGGCCGTCCTCGATCAGCACGTCGGCGTGGATCTCGTCGGCGGCGGTGACGACGAGACCGCCCCGGATGAGGGTACGGGTGCTCACGGGACCCTCCTGCGTGAGTAGGGGTGAACGACAGGGAAGCGGGCTGAAGGGCGTGAACTACAGGGCTCTGAGCGCCTCTTCGAGGATCGCGGCGCCTTCCTCGGCTTCGGCGACGGTGAGCGAGAGCGGCGGGGCGATCCGCAGGGCGCTGGTGTTGTGTCCGCCGCCCTTGCCGATGAGCAGGCCGTTCTCCCGGGCCGCCTCCAGGACGGCGGAGGCCGCGTCCGGGTCGGCGCGGTCGGTGCCCGGCTCGGTGAGTTCGATGCCGATCATGAGGCCCCGGCCCCGGACCTCCCGTACGGCGTCCACGCCCGCGACGGCGGCCCGTACGCGCTCGATGAGGAGGCCGCCGACGCGGCGGGCGTTGCCCTGGAGGTCGTGCTCCAGGAGGTAGGAGAGGTTGGCCAGGCCCGCGGCCATGGTGATCGGCGAACCGCCGAAGGTGGAGATGGAGTTGGCGTCGATGCAGTTCATGATCTCGGCGCGGGCCACGACCCCGCCGACGGACATGCCGTTCCCGATGCCCTTGGCGAAGGTGAGGATGTCGGGCGGCCCGGCCTGGCCGTGGGCCTGCCAGCCCCAGAAGTGGTCGCCGGTGCGGCCCCAGCCGGTCTGCACCTCGTCCGCGATCCAGAGGATGCCGTGCCGGTCGAGGACGCGCCGGAAGGCGGCGTACAGGCCGTCGGGCGGGGAGGTGAAGCCGCCGACGCCCTGGACGGGTTCGGCGATGAGCGCGGCGACGTCCCGGGTGTGGCCGAGGAGGTCTTCGAGGTCGGCGACGCAGGCGTCGACGAACCGCTCGTCGGTGTACTGGGCGTAGGGGCCGCGGTTGCGGACGCCGCCGTGCACGTACAGCGTCTGGAGCGGCGAGAGGCCGGTCGGCGACCAGGAGCGGTTGCCGGTGATGCCGACGGTGGAGAAGGAGCGGCCGTGGTAGCTGTTGCGCATCGCCAGGATCTGGTTCGAGCGGCGGTACGCGGTGGCCAGGAGCAGGGCCGTGTCGTTGGCCTCGGTGCCGGAGGTGGTGAAGAAGACGCGGGCGTCGGGGATGCCGGAGAGGCCGGCGATCCGCTCGGCGAGCTCCACCATGGGCCGGTTGAGGTAGAGCGTCGAGGAGTGGACGATCCGTCCGGCCTGCTCGGCGACGGCCTTGGTGACCTCGGGCAGCGCGTGCGCGGTCATCGTGGTGAGGATGCCGCCGAAGAAGTCGAGGTACTTGCGCCCGTCGGCGTCCCAGACGTGGCGGCCCTCGCCGTGGGTGATCTCGATGGGGTCGCGGTAGTAGAGGGCGACCCAGTCGGGGATGACGGCCTTGTGCCGGTCGTACAGGCTGCTCACGGCTGCACCAGCCCGTCGTACGCGTCGGGGCGGCGGTCCCGGTAGAAGGCCCACTGCTGCCGGACTTCTTCGATGAGGCGGAAGTCGAGGTCGCGGACGACGAGTTCCTCGGTCTTGTCGGAGGCGACCTCGCCGACGAACTGGCCGCGCGGGTCGACGAAGTAGCTGGTGCCGTAGAAGTCGTTGTCGCCGTACTCCTCCTGGCCGACGCGGTTGATCGCGGCGACGAAGTACTCGTTGGCGACGGCGGCGGCGGGCTGTTCCAGCTGCCAGAGGTAGGACGAGAGACCGCGCGAGGTGGCCGACGGGTTGTAGACCAACTGTGCGCCGTTGAGGCCCAGTTGGCGCCAGCCCTCCGGGAAGTGGCGGTCGTAGCAGATGTAGACGCCGACCCTGCCGACGGCGGTGTCGAAGACCGGCCAGCCGGCGTTGCCCGGGCGGAAGTAGTACTTCTCCCAGAAGCCCTTGACCTGCGGGATGTGGTGCTTGCGGTACTTGCCGAGGTAGGTGCCGTCGGCGTCGATGACGGCCGCGGTGTTGTAGTAGAAGCCCTCGCCCTCGACCTCGAAGACGGGGACGACGATCACCATCCCGGTCTCCCGGGCGAGCGCCCGCATCCGGTTGACCGTGGGGCCGTCGGGGACGGGCTCGGCCCAGCGGTAGTGCTCGGGCTCCTGGACCTGACAGAAGTAGGGGGCGTTGAACACCTCCTGGAACCCGATCACCTTGGCACCCTGCCGGGCGGCCTCCCGGGCGTGCCCCTCGTGTTTGGCGATCATGGATTCGGTGTCGCCCGTCCAGGTCGCCTGGACGAGCGCGGCGCGTACGACGTCGGTCATGAGCTGCTCCTTCGGCACGGCGTCAGAGAGCCTCTACGCCCGTAGACGCGGGGCGTAGGAGGAGAACGTAAGCCCCGTCACACCCCGGAGCAAGACCACCGTCGCGAAGCGGCGGCGTCGATCATGTTTCATACCCGAGTGGTCCACGTCGGACACGTACCGACACGTACCCGCAAGTAACGACACGTGCCCGGGGTGGCCCCGCCGGAGGCGGCTTCAGGCCCCCGCCAGGCCCGCCACGCGCAGGGCGTGGAGCAGGTCGCGCTCCCGGGCGACGGAGACCGCGCGGGCCGCGTCGAGGAGCTGGGGGACGAGTCCGCGCGGGTCGGCGCCCGCGAGGCGGGCGGCGTCCTCGGGGGCCCGGACCCGGACGAAGGCGGTGAGCAGCGCGTGCGCCTCGCGGTGGTGGTCCTCCGCGTGCAGCGCGGCGCACGCCCCGGCGAGCTCCTCCACGGGGCGGGCCACGCCCTGACGGAGGAGCTGGTCGCAGTCGGCCGCCCGGCCCGCGTCGGCGAGGACCCCTGCGACGGCGGCGAGTCTGCCGGGCGGCAGCGAGGCCGCCTCCCAGAGCAGGGTGGACCAGTCGGCGCCGAGGCCGGCCCTGTGCAGCTCCGCGGCGAGGGCGGGCAGCCGGTCCGGCGGGCCGTTGAGTGCCTCGCAGAGCAGGGCGTGCGCCTCGCCGCTGCGACTCTGGGCGCGGAGCCGCTGGAGGGCGTAGACGGCATTGGCCGCGGCGCGGGCTGCCTCCCCGGGGTCCGCCGCCGCCACGTCGGGTGCCGGGGCCGCCGCGCTCGCCTCGCCGCCACCGCCGAACCTGGCACCCCGGGGCGCCGCTCCCCCGGTCGGCAACTCGGGGACGGCCACCGCCGGCGTCCGCTCCTCGGCACTCTCCTCCAGCCAGGCGTACCGGGCGCCACGGGGTCGCGCCTTCGCGGGCCGGGCGGCGGGCCGGGCAGGGGCCGAGGCCGAGGCGGGAGCTTGGGCGGAGGCGGGAGCCTGTGCCGGAGCAGGGGCCTTCGCCGGAGCAGGGGCCTTCGCCCACCCGGCGGCCCTCTCCGGCGCGGCCCTCACGGCCTCGGCGGCCTCTTCGAGGCGGGCCAGGCGGGCCGTCAGTTCGGCGACGCGGGCGGCGGCCCGGGCCTGGTCGTCGCGGATCCAGGCGAGGTCGTTCTCCAGGGCGGCCGCCTCGGCCGCCCCCGCGGTGGCGCGGAGCCGCTCCCCCAGCTCGCGGGCGCGGGACTCGGCGTACCGCCGCTCCCGCTCCATGAGCCCCCGGCGTTCGGCGAGCGCGGCGGCCCCGCCGGGGCGCCGGTCGTGGGCGGTGGCCGCCGCCGCGTACAGCGTCCCGGCCCGGGCGGCGAGCGGTCCGTCGGCGGGCTCTCCGGCGTCCTGGAGCAGCGACTCGACGACGTCCCAGGGCAGGATCTCCGTACCGTCGAAGCAGGCGCGCAGCCCCTCCGGGTCGCGGTCGGCGAAGACGCCGTACCAGCCGGCGTCCGGCCGGAGGCGGGATGCGAGCTCCGTCAGCCAGTGCGCGAACGCCATGACGTCCACCGGGAGTTGATACACTGTCATGCGATCCGCACCTGCCCCGCCGTCGACTGGAACCTGCCGGTCCGCGGGTATTGGACCGCAGTCGTGTTACGGGACGACTACGGTCCGTTTTCGTGCGGGTGCCTCACTCGGCGGATTCGCCGAAACGCACGACGATTCCGGTGTGCGGACGCTTGCCGAGGCGGACGATCATGGCCGGCACGTCGGTCAGCCAGTACTGCCAGGTGTACTTGCGCGAGAGCAGGCCCCGGATCCGGCGCAGCTCCTCCCCCTCGACCAGCCTGCCCTCGCCGGGGAAGCGCGTGACGCCCTCGGCGACGTTGCCGCGCACGTCGCAGACGGCGACCTCGACGCGCGGGTCGTTGCGCAGCCGCTTGACCTTCCAGGAGTCGGTGCGGGTCCACGCGTACAGCTCGGCGCCCTCCACCGCGTACCAGACGGGCGTCGCGACCCCCGTGCCGTTCTTGCGGAAGGTGGTCAGGCTGACGTAGCGGCCGCGCCGCAGTTCCTCGGGAATCATGCCCCGGAGCCTAGGCCAGGACGGACGTCACGCAGGGGCTGGGCCGGAGGCATGGGTGAGGGTCTCCCCGCGGCCGGCCTGCTCGTACGTGGCGCGGGCCTCGGTGATGGCGGGGGCGTGGGCCCGGGCCCAGTCGCAGGCCGTGTCGAGCGGTCCGATGAGGGAGCGCCCGAGGGACGTGAGGGCGTACTCGACGCGGGGCGGGTTCTCGTCGTGGACGGTCCGGGTGACGAAGCCGTTCCGTTCCATGGAGCGGAGGGTCTCGGTGAGGACCTTGGGGGTGATCCAGTGCAGGGGCACGCGCAGTTCGGTGAAGCGGCGGGGCGTGCCGTCCTCCAGGCAGCGCAGCACCATGCCGGTCCACTTGTCGCCGACGCGGAAGGGCTGGGCCGGGCTGCCGGCGCAGTCGGGGTCGTCGAAGCGGGCGGAGTCCAACGGTGCGGCGGGGAAGGGCTGATCAGGCATGGTCCGACGCTAGCCCAGTACCGTTGAAGTAACCAGGGACCTCCGTTCTACCGTCCGGGCATGGACATCGAGAACGGCATCAGCAAGAGCAAGAGCAACAGCAACGGACTGCGCATCGCGGTCTTCGGCGCCGGCGGGCGGGTCGGCCGGGCGGCCGTGGCCGAGGCGGTGGCCCGGGGCCACCGGGTGACGGCCGTGGTCCGCGACCCGGCCGCGTATCGCGACCTGGAGGGCGCGGGAGTCACGCTCGTCCGGGGAGACGCGACGGACGCGGCCTCCGTGGCGGCGCTCACGGCCGGCCACGACGCCGTACTCCACGCGGCGGCCCGCCTGGATCTGCCCTCGGAGGAGTACTTCACGGCGGCGGCGAAGGCCCTGGTCACGGGCCTCGCGGAGGCGGGGGTGCGGCGGCTGCTGACCCTCGGGATCGCGACGACGCTGGAGACCGCGCCGGGGGTGCGGCTCATGGACGCGCCGGAGTTCCCGGCGGCGTGGCGCGCCTTCGCCCAGGGCCATGTGGCCGAGTTCGAGCTGCTCACGGCCGAGGCGGGGCCGGAGCTCGACTGGGTGATGGTGGTGCCGCCGCTGGACCTGAACGCGGAGGCGGAGCGGACCGGCGGCTACCGGACGGCCGTGGGCACGGTGGTCGAGGGGCCGGGGCGTATCGGGCACGCCGATCTGGCGCTCGCGCTCCTGGACGAGATCGAGCGCCCGCGCCACAGCAGGGTGCAGCTGGCCGTCTCCGTATGAGACTCCGGTCAGGCCCCCGTCAGGCGGGGGCCTCGATGACCGGGGCCGGAGTGCAGAGCACCACGAGTTGGTCCATGGACAGGTCGAGGACCCCGGCGAGGGCCGCGACGGTGAAGAAGGCGGGCGTCGGGGCCCGCCCGGTCTCGATCTTGCGGAGGGTCTCGGCGGACAGGCCGGCCGCGGCCGCGATCTCGACCATGGACCGCTCGCCGCGCGCCGAGCGCAGGAGGAGGCCCAGGCGCTCGCCGCGCTCGCGCTCTTCGGGGGTCAGGGGTGTGCGCACCATGCCGCCATTCTAATACCGGTATAGTAATTGGCATGGTGGAGATCAAGACGAACGAATCCCTGGCGGCGATGCGCGAGACCGGGCGGGTGGTGGCCCGCGCCCTCGCGGCCGTACGGGAGAAGGCGGCGCCCGGCGTCGCGCTGACCGAGCTCGACCGGGCCGCCCGCGCGGTCCTGGCGGAGGCGGGCGCCGGTTCGCCCTTCCTCGACTACCACCCGGAGTGGGCGCCGGTGCCGTTCCCGGCCGTCGTGTGCATCTCCGTGAACGACGCGATCGTGCACGGCATCCCCGACGACACCCGGCTGGCCGACGGCGACCTGGTGTCCGCGGATTGCGGAGCGCTCCTTGCCGGCTGGGCGGGCGACTCGGCCGTCAGCTTCACGGTCGGCCGGGCCCGACCGGAGGACACACGGCTGATCGCCGCGGCGGAGAAGGCCCTGGAGGCGGGCATCGCGGCGGCCGTCGTCGGCAACCGCATCGGCGACATCGCGCACGCGATCGGCCGGGTCTGCCGCGGGGCGGGCTACGGCATCCCCGACGGCTTCGGCGGCCACGGCATCGGCCGCACCATGCACGAGGACCCGGGCGTCCCCAACGAGGGACGCCCGGGCCGGGGCATGAAGCTGCGGCACGGGATGGTGCTCGCGATCGAGCCGATGCTCATCGGCGGCGGCACCGACGACCACTACACGGCGCGGGACGGCTGGACCATCCGTACGCTCGACGGCTCACGCGCGTCCCACGCCGAGCACACGGTCGCGATCACGGACGACGGCCCGCGCGTGCTCACGGCCCTGTAGGGGGCCTTGTCGATCAGGCCACCGACCCGCCCTTCACCGACCCGCCCCTCTACCGGTGCGCCCGCTACCGGTGCGCCCGCTACCGGCCCGTCGGCCGGACGACCATCGCCGAGCCGCCGCCCCTGCGGACCGTCTCCGCGGCGGCCACCCAGCGGCCGTCGGGCAGGCGCTGTACGCCCGTCGCCGCGCCGATCTCCGGGTTCTGCCGGAAGCCGTGGCCGATCCCCTCCAGCTCCGCCCTCAGCGGGCTGTTCCACAGACCGGGTTCGAGTTCGGTGGTGGCCTGGTTGCGCTGGCTCGCGCGGGGCGCGGCGATCGCGTCGACGAGCGGCAGGCCCCGGTCGACGACCCCGGTGAGGGTCTGGAGGACCGTGGTGATGATGGTCGCGCCGCCCGGCGAGCCGAGGGCGAGGACGGGCCGGTCGTGCCGGTCGAGGACGATCGTCGGGGAGATCGAGGAGCGCGGGCGCTTGCCGGGGCCGGGCAGGTTCGGGTCGTGCACGGCCGGGTTCGCGGGGGCGAAGGAGAAGTCGGTCAGCTCGTTGTTGAGCAGGAAGCCCCGGCCGGGCACGGTGATGCCGCTGCCGCCGGTGGACTCGATGGTCAGGGTGTAGGCGACGACGTTGCCCCACTTGTCGGCGGCCGTCAGGTGGGTGGTGTTCTCGCCCTCGTACGTGGTCGGGGCCGCGGTCCCGCCGGTCGCGCAGGGCGCCGGGTCGCGGGGGTCGCCGGGCGCGAGCGGGCTGGTGAGGACGGCGTCGTCGCGGATCAGGCAGGCGCGGGAGTCGGCGTACCGCTGGGAGAGCAGTTCGCGGGTCGGCACGGACTCGAAGGCGGGGTCGCCGACCCAGCGTCCCCGGTCGGCGAAGGCGATCCGGCTCGCCTCGATAAACCGGTGCAGATAGCCGGCCGGGGTGGCGGCGGCGAGGTCGGTGCCCTCCAGGATGTTGAGCGCCTCGCCGACGCTCGTGCCGCCGGAGGAGGACGGGGCCATGCCGTAGACGTCGAGTCCGCGGTAGGCGACCTTCGTAGGCCTGCGGAACTCGGTCCGGTACGCGGCGAGGTCATGCTCCGTCAGATCGCCGGGGCGGACGGTCCGGGTGGCGCCCTCGCGGACGGGCGGCGTGCGGACGGTGTCGACGATGTCCCGGGCGAGCGGCCCCCGGTACAGGGCGCCGATGCCTTGGCGGCCGAGCGTCTCGTACGTACGGGCCAGGTCGGGGTTCTTGAACACCGAGCCGACCACCGGCAGCCGGCCGTCGGGCAGGAAGAGTGCGGAGGTGTCGGGGAAGTCGCGGAACCGGGCCTCGTTGGCGGCCGTCTGGGCCCGGAAGGTGGGGTCCACGGTGAAGCCCTCGCGGGCGAGCCGCTCGGCGGGCGCGAGGAGGGTGGCGAGGCGCTTGCTGCCCCAGGCGTCGAGTGCGGTCTTCCAGGTCGCCGGGGTGCCGGGGGTGCCGACGCCGAGGCCGCTGGTCATGCCCTCCTCGAAGGGGATCGGCTTGCCGTTCTGGGTGAAGAGGTTCGCGTCGGCGGAGCGCGGCGCGGTCTCCCGGCCGTCGACGGTGTGGACCGTACGGCTCTTGGCGTCGTAGTACACGAAGTAGCCGCCGCCCCCGATCCCGGCGGAATAGGGCTCGGTGACGCCGAGGGCCGCCGCGACGGCGACGGCCGCGTCCACGGCGTTGCCGCCCTTGCGGAGCACCTCGATACCGGCGGCCGAGGCGTCGGCGTCGACGCTCGCGACCGCTCCGCCGTGGCCGACGGCGACGGGCTCCTTGACCGGCGTCGGCGGGGCACCGGGAGGGGCCGCGGACGGCGCGGCGGCGCCCATCGAGAGGACCGTCGCCGCTACAGCGAGAACGGAGACCTTCCGGGCGGCGGATCGACGCATGCGCAACCTCCAGTCAACAACCGTCCGCGCAGCGTAACTTCCGCATGCGCCTCCCGTCAGGACCGCCTCGAACGAAGTCCGAATCGCCGCTACCATGCCCGCCCATGGACGAAGACGTGCGCAACATCGTGCTCGGGGTCCTGGCCACCGGGGTCAGTGCCTCCCTCGGCTGGCTGGGCCGCACGTACCTGTGGCGGCGCAGCCTCCGCCGCAAGCAGGCGTTCTTCGGGCTGCCGGGGAACTCGGAGTGCCTGCTCGTGGTGAACAGGGAATCCGGCGGGGACCGTTCCGTGCACCGGTACGACGTGTTCGCGCTGCTCGAACTCTCCGCGCTCATCAAGGACTGCGGGGCGCAGGCGCGGATCCTCACCCACGACCAGGCGCACCAGGGGTTCGGGGACCGCACCGAGTTCTGCGTCGGCGGCCCCTACTCGAACAGGCGGATGAACGCCCATCTGGCCACGCTCCTGCCGGGCGTGACGGTGAACGTCGAGGTGGAGCCGAGTTCGGACCGGGGCATGTTCCGGATCGGCTCGGAGCGCTACCTCTCGGAGGCGGGCGTGTCCGAGTACGTGATCCTGGCCCGGCTCACGGCCGGCGAGGGCGGACGGCCCGTGTTCCTCTTCTGCGGGCAGCGGGCCATCACCAACCAGGCGGCGACCCGCTATCTGGCACGCCACCACCGCTCACTGGCCCGCCGCTACCGCGCGGGCTCCTTCGTGCTGCTCCTGAAGGTGATCAACTCGCAGGCCTACGGCCCCGATGTGGTGGAGCTGGTCGCCGACATCACGCAGCCGGCGCGGACGGCTCCCGCAGCCGAACCGGCAGCGACTTGATCCCGTTGATGAAGTTGGAGACGAGGCGGCGGGGCGGAGCCGCGAGGGTCAGCCCGTCGCAGACCTCGCGCACCTCCTCGTACAGCACCCGGAGCTGAAGCCGGGCGAAGTGGGCGCCGAGGCAGACGTGCGGGCCGTCGCCGAAGGAGACGTGCGCGTTCGGACTCCGGCCGAGGTCGAGGCGGTGGGGTGTGGCGAAGACGCGCTCGTCGTGGTTGGCGGAGGCGTGGAAGACGACGACCTTGTCGCCCTCCCGGATCGCCTGTCCGGCCAGCTCGGTGTCGTGCGTCGCCGTGCGCCGGAAGGAGAGCACGGGCGGGTGCACGCGCAGGAGTTCGTCGACGGCCGTCTCCATGGAGACCTTTCCGCTCCACAGCTTGGCTTGCTCTCCGGGGTGTTCGGCGAGGGCGAGGAGTCCGCCGGGGGCGGCGCTGCGGACGGTGTCGTTCCCGGCGACGGTCAGCAGGAAGAAGAACATCTCCATTTCGGCGTCGGCGAGTTCGGAGGTGGCCAGCGAGGTCATCACGTCGTCGGCGGGGTGCGCGCGCTTGTACGCGGCGAGTTCCTGGGCGTAGCCGAACATCTCGGCGAGCATCGCGGGCGAGCGGGGGTTGACCGGCCGGCCCTGGGCGTCGAGGACGGGTGGCTCGTCGGGGTCCTGGTAGGCGATGACCCGCTCGGTCCAGGCGTGGAGCAGTCCCCGGTCGCTCGCGGGCACGCCGAGCAGGTCGGTGAGGTTGAGCAGGGCGTAGTCGTCGGTGACGGTCCGGACGAGGTCGATCTCGCCGCCGTCCGCGGCCGCGACCGCGTCCGCGAGCAGGCCACGGGCCCGCTCCCGTGCGGTGGCGGCGAACCGCTCGATCCGCCCGGGCGTGAAGGCCCGGCTGACGAGCCGCCGCAACCTCCCGTGCTCCGGAGGGTCCTGATTGAGCATCATGCGCCGGATGAACGGGAGGTCGGCGGGGTCGGGGTCCCGGATCTGCGTGGCGCCGAGGGCGGACGAGTACGTGCCGGAGTCCTTGAGCACCCGGACGACGTCGGCGTGCCGGGTGACGGCCCAGAACCCGGGCCCGGCGGGCCATCCCAGGATCTCCGGCTCCGCCTGCCGGGCGACGGGCGCGCGGTCGCGCAGTACGCGAAAGCGGTCGTGCGGGATCCCGGCGGCGTAGATCCGCGGGTCGAACACATCGGGTACGTCGCCCGTGTCGCCCACCGTGCCTCCCGTCAGGGGTCAACCAGAGGTGAAGACGTTTCCATCATGACAGGTCAGAGGCGGTTTTCGTAGGACTGATCGCACAGTTGTGAAGCCTTGTCCGGCGCCGTGCCCGGCTCCCAGAATCGCCGTCATGAATCACTCCGAGAACATCGATCAGGATGCGGTGCTGCGGGCACGGACGATGCTGCTCGGATCAGGCTGGCCGAGCCTGTCCCAGGAGGTCGAGGCGTACCGGGTGCTCGCGAAGGTGAGTCCGGCGGCCTATCTGCCGAAGCTGGTCCGGGCGTTGAACGCGTACGGGCCCGGATTCCGGGACCGCCCGGACATGCGGCTGGCGCTGGACGCCGAGGCGGCGGAGGCCGCACGACGCCTCGACGCCACCGAGACGAACGGGGCGAGGCTCCTCTGCCAGGCCCTGCACGCGTACCAGCACGCGCTGTTCTCCGTCGGGCGGCGCGAGGAAGGACTGGCTGTGTGCGAGGAGGTGGCCGAGGTGGGGCGGCGCACTCTGGAGCAGAGGGGTGCGGCGAGGAACGGCTACGGGCGGCGGCTGGCCGCGGTCCTGGCCGAGGAGGGGCGCCACGGCGAGGCGGCGGACGTCTGCGCCCTGGACGCCCGGGCCGCGCGGTCCGGGCCGTCCTTCGGCGAGTCGGTGGCGCGGTCCGCCGAGCTGGACGCGGCAGGACGGCACGGGGACGCCCTGGACGTGTTCGCGGAACTCGTGGACGCCACCCGGCGCGGGGCCGAGGAGGGATCCGACCCGCGGGCCGTCCTGGTGTGGGCGCTGGTCCACCGCTCCCGGATGCCGGCCGCCGCCGGGCACTGCCGGGAGGCGGGCGCGGATCGACGGGAGGTCCTGACGCTCTTGGCCCGGCTCGCGCGGTCCGGCGACTCCGGGGATCCTGGCGACCTCCTCCCCCGGTGGGCCAATCTGTTCACCCTGTCCGGCAGGGCCGTCGAGGCCGCCGGATCCGTGGAGGCACCGGGGCCGCCGTTCGGCCATGAGCTCCGTTTCTGGTCGCGCGCCACGATCGAGGCGTACTTCGACGGCATCCCGGCCCTCGAAGCAGAGGCCGCCGGCCGGCCCGGGCCCGGGGGTCTCTCCGACCAGGTGACCGCCCACTATCGGCTGACCCTCCGCTCGGGACTCTTCCAGGTACGGCACCCCCAGCGGTTCGAGGAGTCGCTCCGCCCCCTCTTCGACGAAGGCGTCGCGCTCGCCCGCCGACTGCCGGAGGAACCGGGCGCTTCCGTCCGTGCCCTGACCGACCGCTCGATGTTCCTCGTCGCCGCCAAGCGGTACGAGGAGGCCCACGCCGACTTCGCCGAGGCCGTCGCCCTCCTCGACGGCATAGTTCCGCCTTCAATCGTTACCCGCACGTAACTTACCGACCGGTTACCACGGGTACGGCCCGCCGGTTACCGTCGGGTCACTTTCACTGCCCCCCATTCACTGCCCCCCCCATCAGTGCCCCCAGTGAGGAGTGACCCGTGCGCACATCCCTGGCACTCGCCGTCTCGGCCGCTCTCGTGGCCGGGACGGCCCTCGGCCTGGCCCCCGCCGCCCAGGCCGTCGAGACCGGCCAGACCGGCATCCGGTTCGTCGACATCGCCGGGGAGGGCGGCACCGTCCTCAAGGCGAACGTCGTCACCCCCGCCGGCGCCGGCGCTTCGGCCCGCCTCCCCCTGATCGTGCTGCCCACGAGCTGGGCCATGCCCCAGATCGAGTACCTCGCCCAGGCGCAGAAGCTCGCCGACTCCGGTTACATCGTGGTGAGTTACAACTCCCGCGGCTTCTGGCAGTCCGGCGGCGAGATCGAGACCGCGGGCCCGAAGGACATCGCCGACGCCTCGAAGGTCATCGACTGGGCGCTCGCCAACACCCCGGCCGACGCCGACCACGTGGGCATGGCAGGGGTCTCGTACGGCGCGGGGATCAGTCTGCTCACCGCCGCGCACGACCCCCGGATCAAGGCCGTCGCCGCGCTCAGCGGCTGGGCCGACCTCATCGACTCGATCTACAGCGGCCGCACCCAGCACCTCCAGGCCGCCGCCCTGCTCGGCGGCGCCGGCTTCCTCACCGGGCGACCTGGCCCCGAACTCCAGGGGATCCTGAGCGACTTCCTCTCGTCGAACCTCGACAAGGAGGACGAGATGATCGCCTGGGGCCGCCTGCGGTCCCCGCTCACCTACCTGGACCGGATCAACGCCAACGGCGCCGCGATCATGATGGGGAACGCCTGGGGCGACACCATCTTCCCGCCGAACCAGTACGCGAGCTTCTACGAGAAGCTCACCGGTCCGAAGCGGCTGGAGTTCCGCCCCGGCGACCACGCCACCGCCGAGGCGACCGGCATCCTCGGACTCCCCAACGACACCTGGACCAACGCCCACCGCTGGTTCGACCGCCACCTCAAGGGCGTCGACAACGGCATCGACCGCGAGCAGCCCGTCCAGCTCAAGTCCCGCTCCGCCGACGGCTACGAGGGCTACCCCGACTGGAAGTCCGTCCACGCGAACCAGCGGAAGTTCGCGCTCGCCGACTCCGAGCACGTCTGGGCGAACGTCGACTCCGGCGCCAACGGCGGCATCACCCTGCTCACCAACCTCCTGGACCAGCTCCTGCGCACCCCGCCCACCGTCTCCGTCCCGCTGCTCAACCAGGCCTTCGCCGGCGTCTGGCAGTCCGAGCGGTACGCCACCCCGCAGCGCGTACGGGGCACGGCCCAGGTGCACACCACGGTCACCTCCACGAAGGAGAGCGGCACCTTCGTCGCGTACCTCTACGACGTGGGCCCGCTCGGCGTGGGCAAGCTGATCAGCAACGCCCCGTACACCTTCCACGGAAAGACGCCGGGGAAGCCGTTCGCCGTAGATCTGGAGCTGTTCTCCACGGCGTACGACGTACCGGCAGGGCATCGGCTCGCCCTGGTCGTCGACACCGTCGACCCGCTCTACATCGAGCACAACCCGACCGGCGCGCAGCTGACCTTCTCCTCCCCGTCGGCCGACCCCTCGTACGTGTCGGTACCGCTGCGGGAGAAGTGATCACCGGCTGCTGCCGGGCGGGCAGGGCTTCACAGCAGCTACTGCGCTCCCGGCAGCAGCGTCCCGGGGTCGGCCGGCGCGACGTCCACGGCCTTCGTCTTCGGGCTGCGGCGCTCTCGGCGGGCCACCCAGGTGGCGAACCAGGAGAGCAGCATGCACATCCCGATGTAGATCGGTGAGATGACCAGTACGACGGGGATGAACGGCAGGTCGTAGTCGAGGTTCGACGCGATCAGTTTGCCCGCGTGCAGGAACTCCTCGTAGGTGATGAGGAAGCCGAGCGAGGTGTCCTTGAGGGCCACGACGAGCTGGCTGATGATGGCCGGCAGCATCGCCCGGACGGCCTGCGGCACCAGGACGTAGGTCATGACCTGCGTCTTGCGCATGCCGAGCGCGTACGCGGCCTCGCCCTGGCCACGCTCGACGGAGTGGATGCCGGTGCGGAAGACCTCGGCGAGCACCGAGCCGTTGTAGAGGGTCAGGCCGGCGACGAGCGCGGGCAGCGGCTGCACCTTCAGCGCCACGAAGATGAAGAAGATCATCACGAGGACGGGCATCGCGCGGAAGAACTCGACGACCAGGGTCGAGGTCCACCGGAACACGCGGTGCTCGGAGAGCCGCCCGGCGGCGAGGAGCCCACCGAGCGCGAGCGACAGGACCGAGGCGTACGCGAAGGCCTTGAGGGTGTTGCCGAGGCCTTCGAGCAGCAGCTCCTGGATGCCCTCGTAGAGGAAGGGCGACCACTTGGTGGAGGTGAACTGCTCGGTGTCGAAGAGGAGATAGAGGAACCAGCCGGCCAGACCGAGGATTACGACGGTGGACGCGAGGCCGTAGAGGAGGTGACGCCGCCGGGCGTGCGGCCCGGGGATGTCGTAGAGGGCGGTGGACTCGGTCATCGGGCGACTCCCCAGCGCTTCTCCAGGACGTGGAAGATCGCGCTGATGGTGAGGGTGATGATCAGGTATCCGACGGCGATCCAGACGAAGGTCCAGACGATGTTGTAGCCGAGCTCGCTCAACGTCTTGTAGGTGCCGAGGAGTTCGGTGACGCTGAAGGCACCGGCGATCGCCGAGTTCTTGGCGAGGGCGATCAGGGTGGAGCCGATGGGCGGGATGACCGTGCGGAAGGCCTGCGGCAGGACCACCGCCCCGAGCGTCTGCGTGAAGGTCATGCCCAGGCTGCGGGCGGCCTCTCCCTGACCGCGCGGCACGGTGTTGATGCCGGAGCGCAGGACCTCGCAGATGAAGGCGGAGGTGTAGCAGCCGAGCGCGAGGACCGCGAACACCTCGAAGGGCAGGACGAGTCCGAAGCGCGGCAGGCCCAGCATGACCGCGAAGAAGAGCAGGGTCAGCGGGGTGTTGCGCAGGACCGTGACCCAGACCGTGCCGAAGACCCGGAAGGAGCCCACGGGCGCGACCCGGAAGGAGGCCATGACGAAGCCCAGGACGAGGGCCAACGCCGAGGCGTAGACGGTCAGTTCGACGGTGCCGAGGAAACCTTCGCCGTAGAGCGCGAAGTTGTCGGTCAGGACGTCCATGTCGGGAGGCTCCTCCGGTCAGCTCGCCGGGTACCGGTCGATGGCGGGCGGCGTCGGGGCGGGGACCCCGGAGAGGCCGAGGGTGGCGTCGTAGGCCTTCTTCCAGTCGCCGTTCTTCTCGTGGGCGGCGATGGCGTCGTCGAGGGCGAAGCGCAGTGCGTTGTCGCCGCGCGGGACGCCGATGCCGTACGGCTCCTCGGAGAACGGCTTGCCGACGACCTTGAGTTCGTCGGGGACCTTGGCGGCGTACCCCATGAGGATGGTGTCGTCGGTGGTGACCGCGTCGACCTGGTAGGTCAGCAGGTTGTCCACGCAGACGGAGTACGTGTCGTAGGCGACGAGTTCGGCCTCCGGGTAGTCCTTCTCGATCCGCTGGTACGGGGTGGAGCCGGCGGCCGAGCAGACCCGCTTGCCGGCCAGGTCCTGCGGTCCTGCGATGTCGTCCTCGTCGGTGCGGACGAGGAGGGACTGGCCCGCCTGGTAGTAGGGGCCGGCGAAGCCGACGAGCTTCTTGCGGTTGTCGTTGATGGTGTAGGTGCCGACGTAGTAGTCGATCTGGCCGTTCTGCAGGGCGGTCTCGCGGTTGGCCGAGGCGATCGTGCGGAACTCGATGCCGGCGGGTTCGAAGCCGAGGGAGGCCGCCATCATCTTGGCGATCTCGATGTCGAAGCCGGAGTAGCGGCCGGTGGCCGGGTCCTTCTCGCCCATGTAGGGCTGGTCCTCCTTGGCGCCGACGACGAGCCGGCCGCGCTTCTTCGCCCGGTTCCAGGTGGTCGAGTCGGGCAGAGTGAAGCCCGACTGGACCTGATAGACGGGGAGTTGGTCGGGCTGCGGGCCCTTGACGGGCGGGCTGCCCGACCGGCCGCAGCCGCCGAGCGCCGCCGTCGCGGCGAGCAGCAGGGCGAGCGCGGCCAGGGTCCGGTGCGTACGCTGCATGGTTGCCGCCCCCGCTCAGTGCTTGAGGATCTTGGAGAGGAAGTCCTTGGCGCGGTCGCTGCGCGGACTCGTGAAGAACTCCTCCGGCGTGCGGTCCTCGACGATGCGTCCGTCGGCCATGAAGACGACGCGGTTGGCGGCGGAGCGGGCGAAGCCCATCTCGTGGGTGACGACGACCATCGTCATTCCCTCCTGGGCCAGTTGCTGCATGACCTCCAGGACCTCGTTGATCATCTCGGGGTCGAGCGCGGAGGTCGGCTCGTCGAAGAGGAGGGCCTTGGGGTCCATGGCGAGGGCGCGGGCGATGGCCACGCGCTGCTGCTGACCGCCGGAGAGCTGCGCCGGGTACTTCTCGGCGTGCGCGGCGAGGCCGACCCGTTCGAGGAGTTCGCGCGAACGCCGGTCGGCCTCCTCCTTCTTGCGCTTGCGGACCTTGATCTGCGCGAGGGAGACGTTGGCGAGGACGGTCTTGTGCGCGAAGAGGTTGAAGGACTGGAAGACCATGCCGACCTCGGCCCGCAGCCGGGCGAGCGCCTTGCCCTCGCCGGGGAGGGGCTGCCCGTCGACGACGATCTCGCCCGACTCGACGCGCTCCAGCCGGTTCATCGCCCGGCAGAGGGTGGACTTGCCGGATCCGGAGGGACCGATGACGACGACCACCTCGCCGCGGCCGACCGTGAGGTCCACGTCCTGGAGGACGTGCAGCGCACCGTAGTGCTTGTTGACGCCACGCAGTTCGATCAGCGGATCGACGACGGCCATACGCTGCCCTGCCCCATTTCTCAGCGGTGTCGAGGTCAGCGCAAACTATCCACCAGAAAAAGGGACTTCACGGCCGACACGCATGAAACCGGAATAAGCCGTATTTACTGCAAAAGGGTGGTGCGGGGGTGGGGTGGGAAGTGGGTCCCGCTCAGTATTCGGCGGCTTCGGCGTACACCTGGTAAAGCTCCGGCGCGCCCCGCATCGCCCAGTCGAGACCGGCCTCGACGACCTGGATCTCCCGGCCGGAGGCGAGCCGCACCACGGGCCCGCCACCGGGCCACACCTGCCACCGCGCCCCGGGCACGTTCCGGACGATCACCGTGCCGAGGTAGAGGCCGGCGTCGTTGCCGAACCAGGGAAGCTCCTCGGGGTCGTCCCGCCAGCGGGGCGGCAACTGGTCCAGCTCCTGGAGGGAGCGCGGGCTGCTGTCGAGCACCACCCCGGACTCCTCGACGCGGGCGCGGAGCAGCTCGCACTCGGAGAGCAGCTCGCCCACCCCGTCGGGGTCACGGTCGAAGTCGGCGGCCGACGGTTCGCCGGCCTCCTCCGCCTCGCTCCCGTGCCGCTTGCGCCACTTGTCCAGAAACGGAATGTTCATCCGAACAGCGTCGCACCGCCACCTGCCGGTCGACCACCCGGCGCGCGGAGATCGTCAGCTCCGCGCACCCCGCTCGTACGTCGAGGTCACACGTCGAGGTCGACCACGACCGGCGCGTGGTCCGAGGCGCCCTTGCCCTTGCGCTCCTCGCGGTCCACGTAGCTGTCCGAGACCGCCTCGGCGAAGGGCTTGTTGCCGTAGACCAGGTCGATGCGCATGCCCTTGTTCTTCGGGAAGCGGAGCTGGCGGTAGTCCCAGTACGTGTACGGGTGGTCGTACTTGAGGGGGCGCGGAACCACGTCGGTCAGACCGGTCTCGCGCAGGCCCGCGAGGGCGACCCGCTCCGGCTCGGTGACGTGCGTGGCGCCCTCGAACTCGGCGATGTCCCAGACGTCCTCGTCGGCCGGGGCGATGTTGTAGTCGCCGAGGACGGCGAAGGGGCGGTCTCCGGCGGCGTCGTCCGCGACGGCCGCCTTGAGCGCTTCCAGCCAGCGCAGCTTGTACGCGTAGTGGTCGTGGATCACCTCGCGGCCGTTCGGCACGTAGACCGACCAGACGCGGACCGGGCCGCAGGTCGCGGAGATGGCCCGCGGCTCCTCCACGTCCTCGTACTCGGGGCCACCGGGCAGGCCCGTGACGACGTCCGCGAGGCCGACGCGGGAGACCAGTGCCACGCCGTTCCACCGTCCGGTGGCGTTGACCACCGACTCGTAGCCCAGCGCGCGCAGCTCCTCGGTGGGGAACTGCTCGGCGGTGCACTTGGTCTCCTGGATGCACAGCACGTCGGTGCCGGTGCTCTCCAGCCAGGCCAGGAGGCGGGGCAGCCGGGCGGTGATCGAGTTGACGTTCCAGGTGGCGATGCGCATGGACGCAAGCCTACTGGCGGGGTGTGACAGTCGGCGGATTCGGCCTGCTGGCGGGCGAGGGCCCGTCCTTTCAGAGCTCGGCGGAGGCGCCGGGCGCGAGGCGGGAGTGGTCGGTGCCGCCGAGGGCTCCGATCTGCCGGTCGTAGATCGGCCGGGCGAGGTCGGTGAGGAGGGCGTCGTGGATGTCGTACGCCCGGCGCGGCTTCACCTCGCGGACGTAGTCGATGACCTCGGAGATCTTGTTCCAGGGGGCCATGACCGGCAGCAGCAGCGTGTCGACGGGGTGGTCGGGGACGGTGAGCGCGTCGCCGGGGTGGAAGACGGCGCCGTCGACGAGGAAGCCCACGTTGGTGATGCGCGGGATGTCGGGGTGGATCACCGCGTGCAGCTCGCCGTGGACCTGGACGTCGAACCCGGCGGCCGTGAAGGTGTCGCCGTGGCCGACGGTGTTCACCCGGCCGGGGAAGGCCGCCGAGAGCCGGTCGGCGACGCTCCGCAGCGTCCAGATCTCGGCGGCCGGATTGGCCTCCAGGGCCGCGCGCAGCCGGCTCTCGTCGAAGTGGTCCGGGTGCTCGTGGGTGACGAGCAGGGCGTCCGCCCCGAGGGCCGCGTCCTCCTCGGTGAAATTCCCCGGGTCGAGGACGAGCGTCCGGCCGTCCTTCTCCAGCCGGACGCAGGCGTGGGACTTCTTCGTCAGCTTCACGCGGCCAGGTTACGCGGGAGGCGTCGTCTCCTCCCGGATGACGCGGGTGACCACCCGCAGGGCGGACTCGGCGGCCGGGAGGCCGCAGTACACGGCGGTGTGGAGCACGATCTCGCGGAGCTCGTCGGGCGACAGGCTGTTGCGGAGGGCTGCCCGGGTGTGGTCGGCGAGCGCCTCGTGGTGTCCTCCGGCGATGAGGGCCGTGAGGGTGACGGCGCTGCGGGTGCGCCGGTCGAGGCTCTCGCGGCTCCAGACCTCGCCCCAGGCGTACCGGGTGACGAGCTCCTGGAAGCCGCTGTCGGGATCGTCGGCGAGGGCCTGGTCCACATGGGCGTCGCCGAGGACCTCGCGGCGCAGTCCGAGGCCCGTCTCGTACGGGTCGGGACGAGCGGCCTCGGTGGCGTCGGCGGCCGGGGCGGGCTCGGCCACGGGTGCAGGGGCCGCGGGCGGGGGCGGGACGGTCAGGGTGCCGCTGGTGTCCGGGGCGGTGCCGGCGAAGTGCTCGACGAGCAGGTCGGTGACGGCGGCGGGCTGCTCGACGGGGGCCAGGTGCGAGGCACCGGGGACGACGGCGAGCCGGGCGTCAGCGATCCCGGCGACCAGGGTGCGGGCCTCGGCGGGGCCGGTGACCTGGTCCTCCGAGCCGACGAGGACGAGCGCGGGGATGGTGATCCGGTCGAGGGCGTCCCGGACGTCGAAGACGGCGAGGGCCTCACAGGCGGCGATGTAGCAGGCGGGGTCGGTCGCCCGGACCATCTGCACGGCCCAGTCCACGATCGCGGGCTGCGCACCGGCGAACACGGAGGTGAACCACTGCTCGGGCGCGGTGCGGGCCATCGGCTCCAGGCCGTTGGCGCGGACGATGACGCCGCGCTGGCGGAACTCGTCGGCGCTGCCGAACCGGGGCGAGGTGGCGACCAGGGCGAGCGAGGAGACCCGGTGGGGCGCGCGCAGAGCCAGGTCGAGGCCCACGGCGCCGCCGAGGGAGCAGCCGGCGTACCCGAAGCGCTGCACGCCGATCGTGTCGAGGGTGGCGAGGAGCCGGTCACCGAGCTCGGCGACGGAGGTGAAGGCCTCGGCAGGCGCACCGCCGTGCCCGGGAAGGTCGAAGCGGACGACCCGCCAGTCCCGGGTGAGCTCGGGTATCTGCCGGTCCCACATGTGCCATGTGGTACCCAGAGAGGGCCCGATGACCAGGACCGGGGCGTCTTCTCGCCCGTCGAGTCGGTATTGCAGGGTGTTCGTCGGTGTCTCACTCACCCGCAAGACCCTCTCATCTCTCGCAAGCTCTCACGTCGTCGGGTCGAACCTAACGGCTCCTGCGCCGCGGTCCGAGTCGCCGGGGACCTTGTCGACGGGAAACCGGTCCTCGACGGCAAGCGGGCCCCGGATCTCCTTTCGGAGCCGGGGCCGGGGCCGTGGCCGTGGGGCGTGGGGCTTGGGGGCGTGGGGCGTGGGGCGTGGGCTCAGTCGGAGTTCCGGGCGGCGGTGGCGCGTCGGCGCATCCTGAACAGGACGCCCGCGGCGGCGCCGCCGAAGAGCAGCGCGCCGAGGGCGTACGGGCTGCCGCTGTCGCCGCTGTCCGCGGCCGCGGTGGCCGTGGCGGCCCAGCCGAAGCCCGCTTCCACGGCACCGTTCGGCAGGCCGAAGATCTGGTAGGTGACGGTCTGCTTGATGCGGGGCGGGCACTTGAGGGTCACGGTGTCCGTGCCGGAGACGGCGTCCAGCGGGAGCGTGAACTTACCCACCAGGACGCCCTTCCGGTTGCCCGGCAGGAGGTGGAAGTTCCCGCCCGCCTCCGACTCGCCCTTGCCGTACGTCTCCTTGCCGCAGGCGGTGGTGCTGACGGTGACGGTGGTACCAGGGGTCGCCTTCCTCGGAGTGACCCGGACGTCACCGTCGGGCGCCGCGACGGCGGAGGGTGCGGACAGGGCAAGGGCGACCAGGACCAGGGCGAGCTGGGAACCTGTACGTGCGAGACGCATGCTTCTTCTCTCCTTCGACGGAGCTTTCCTGGCCGGCTGGGCCGCGCGGCGCCTGTGCTGTGCTCCGTTCACGAGAGGAACCCCGACCGGTGACCGCCGCAACGGGAGGATCTCGCGCGATGTCCCCCGGTCGGGGTCTTGATCACCCTTGCCGGTCATCATCGCCGCAGGTCACGGCGGCCCGTGTGATGCTCGGGAACGAACGGCGCCCTGCGCGCGAACGGGCTAGGGCCCGTCTCCTCGATGACCCGGCCAGTCGATCACCGGCCTTGAGAACCGGCCCGGCCCAGGATCGCCGTGAGGGCTTGCCGCAAGGCCGCTCCGGGATCAGCCGACGCCCCTTCGGACCGCCACGCGACGAACCCGTCGGGGCGGACCAGCACCGCGCCGTCCGTGGTGACGCCGTGGGCCTCCGCCCAGTCCGTGTCGCTCGCGGGGGAGAGCTCCGCGTCGGGCCCGTCGCCGATCCGGTACGAGTCGAGCGGCACCGACAGCTGTTGCCCGACGCGTGTCGCCGCGGTGTGCCATTCGCAGGCGCCGTCCTCGGAACTCAGGAGCACCAGGGTCCGCTCGTACAGATCGAGGGTGGAGACCCGCGTACCGGCGCGGTTCAGCCACATGTGGGGTGCCCGGCTCCCGGGTTCGCCCGTCAACCGCAGTGCGTCGGACACGGCCGGCAGCGTCCGGTCGGCACCCAGGACGGCGCCCTGCGGATAGCGGTAGCCGAGCACCTCGTTGAGGATGCCGCCCTTCCTTCCCTGGGGGCCGCCGGATCCGGGGCCGGGGACGTACCCGGGGTGGCTGTGTTCGACCGACCGCGCGGACGCCCGGGCGCTCGTCGCCTCCGCCACCGGCCGGCGCTCCGCGTCGTAGGACGCGAGCAGGCCAGGGCCGGCCCAGCCGCCCAGTACGGCGGCGAGCTTCCAGGCGAGGTTGTGCGCGTCCTGGATACCGGTGTTGGAGCCGAACGCCCCGGTGGGCGGCATCTCGTGGGCCGAGTCGCCGACGAGGAACACCCGGCCGTCCACGTACCGTTCGGCGATCCTCTCGGCCGCGTGCCAGGGAGCTCTGCCCGTGATCTCCACATCGAGGTCCGGCACCCCCACGGCCCGCCGGATGTGTTCCACGCACCGCTCGTCGGTGAACTCCTCCAGCGTTTCGCCGTGTTCGGGATGCCAAGGAGCGTGGAACACCCAGCGCTCCCGATTGTCGACCGGCAGCAGAGCCCCGTCGGCCTCCGGGTTCGTCAGGTAGCAGACGATGAACCGCCGGTCGCCGACGACGTCCGCGAGGCCGCGGGACACGAAGGTCACGCTCACGTTGTGGAACAGGTCGCCCCGGCCGCTCTGCCCGATGCCGAGCCGCTCGCGAACCGGGCTGCGCGGGCCGTCCGCCGCGACGAGATAGTCCGCGCGGATGGTGGTGTGCTCACCGGTGTCGCGGCTCTTGACCTGCGCGGTCACCCCTTCGGCGTCCTGATCGAACGACATCAGCTCCGTCGAGAACCGCAGGTCCCCGCCCAGCTCCCCGGCGCGCTTGAGCAGCACCGGTTCGAGATTGTTCTGGCTGCACAGGCACCATCCGGCGGGGCTGAAGCGGGCGAGCCCGCCGCCGGGATCGATCTCCTTGAACAGCCACTCGCCGACATCGCCCACCAGGCTCGGCGTCTGCAGGATTCCGTTGTTGCGTGCCAGGACCGACGCGGCCTCCTGGATGGGCTGCTCGACCCCTGCACTGCGGAACAGCTCCATCGTGCGCACGTTGTTGCCGCGGCCGCGCGGGTGGATCGAGGTGCCCGAATGGCGCTCGACCAGGGTGTGCGGCACTCCGAGACGCCCCAGGAACAGCGAGGTGGACAGCCCCACCAGCGAGCCGCCGACGATGAGTACGGGCGTGCGGTGACCGGCTGCTTCGCCGGCCACGTCGAATCGGTTCATTGTCGTCTCCGGCGCCACCTGCGACGCGATTCGGGGATGGGATGCAGATTCAAGTCCTTCGGGGTCGGGTCCGCGTGCCAGGGACACCCGGATGGCACGCGGTTCACTCGTCCGCTCTTTCGGACTCGCGCGCCGTCGACGCTCCTGTCAACTATCGACACATCACGACCCCGGCGTTTCCGCCACGTAGGTCGTCCCCGCCCCCACTGAGAAGAGAAAGAGGTGTGCCGGATGGCCCCCTCGGGACGCATCTCGCAGTCGGCCTTCGACGGTTCCAAGCTGCGGGTGATTCTCCTGCTCGACCTGTACGAAGGAGCTCAGCAGCAGTTCCTGGACGCGTACGAACTCATGCGCAAGCAGGTCGCCTCCGTTCCCGGTCACATCAGTGACCAGCTCTGCCAGTCCATCGAGAACCCCTCGCAGTGGCTCATCACCAGCGAGTGGGAGAGCGCGCCGCCGTTCCTCGCGTGGGTGAACAGCGAGGAGCACGTCGAAACCGTCAAGCCCATGCACAGCTGTGTCCGGGACACCCGTTCGATGCGCTACAGCATCCTCCGGGAGACCGGTCCCGATCAGCAGGCCTCGCGGACCGCGGCACCGGCGGGCGTGCAGGTGGCGGCCCGCGTGGGCGACGGTGCGGCACGCCACGCCCTCACCTTCACCGTCAAGCCGGGCTCCGAGTCGAAGGTGGCGGAGATCCTGGCCGGGTACGAGTCGCCCCGGGCCCAGGTCGACGAGAACACACGGCTGCGCCGTACCTCCCTCTTCATGCACGGCAATCGCGTCGTGCGGGCCGTGGAGGTGGAGGGCGACCTCCTCGCGGCACTCCGGCACGTCGCCCGTCAGCCCGAGGTACGAGCGGTCGAGGAGGCCATCAACCCGTACCTGGAGCAGGACCGGGACCTGAGCGACCCCGAGTCGGCGCGCGTGTTCTTCACCCGTGCCGCGCTCCCGGCCGTCCACCACGTGGTGTCCGACCGGCCGGCACCGGCCGACCTGCGACGGCACGCTCTGTACTACCCGGCCAAGGAAGGCCGCGGGATGGAGCTGGCCCGGCTGCTCGCCCATCAGGACCAGGCAGCGACGGACGATCCGGACAGCCCGGTGTACGGCAGCACCGTGTTCCATCGCGACGACATCGTGGTGCGCCTCATCGACATCACGGGCGAACCCGACCTCGACCCCGCCGCCTCCCTCGGGATCAAGGGCGCCGGCAAGGCCCTGGAGCTGGAACGTCTTCTCGACGGCGCCGCGATCGGCGTCGAGGGCTCCCTGAAGACGGAACGCAACGTCAACCGGCTCCTGTCGCACGCCGACATGCTGCCCGTCACCGACCGCTCGGCGGATTCCTGACGGCCAGTCGCGGCCCCGCCGCAGTCGCTCCCCAGCACGTCACTGCCACATCCGGAGGTATCAGCATGCTCAAGCAGCGTCCACGCATCGTGAACCTGAGCGAGACGGAACCCAACCGCAGGCGGGGAGGTGACCTGCGGGCCATGCTCACGCCGGCCACGGTGGGTGCCACCAGCGGCTTCATGGGCCTGGCCATCGTCCAGCCGGGCGAGCGCATCGGCGAGCACTACCACCCGTACTCCGAGGAGTTCGTGTACGTCGTCTCGGGCGCGCTGGAAGTGGACCTGGACGGCGACACGTACGCGCTCCAGCCCGATCAGGGACTCCTGATCCCGATCGACGTGCGGCACCGCTTCCGCAACGTGGGCGACGTGGAGGCCCGCATGGTGTTCCACCTGGGCCCGCTCGCCCCCCGGCCGAGTCTCGGCCACGTCGACACGGAGGTCACCGAAGAGGCCCAGTTCGCCGCCGCGGGCCCGCACCCGACCGTGCACGATCCGGGACAGGTGTCCGAGCGAAGCGGGGCCATCGAGTGACCCGGCGAGTCGCCGTCACCGGTATCGGTGTGGTCGCTCCGGGCGGCACCGGAGCGAAGGCGTTCTGGGACCTCCTCGCCGCCGGCCGTACCGCGACCCGCGGCATCACCCTGTTCGACCCGGTCGGGCTGCGCTCCCGCATAGCCGCCGAGTGCGACTTCGACCCGGCGGACCATGGACTGGGCCCGGACCTGAGCCGCCACGCCGACCGGTACATCCAGTTCGCCGTCGTCGCCGCCGGGGAAGCCGTCCGCGACTCCGGACTCGACACCGACACCGAAGACCCCTGGCGCGTCGCCGTCTCCCTGGGCAGCGCCGTCGGCGGCACCACCCGGCTCGAACACGACTACGTCCTGGTCAGCGCGGGCGGCCGGCGGTGGGACGTGGACCACCGCGCGGCCGACCCCAAGCTGCACATGGCGTTCTCGCCGAGCACGCTCGCCTCCGTCGTGGCCGAACAGTTCGGCGCCCGCGGCCCGGTGCAGACCGTCTCCACCGGATGCACCTCCGGCCTCGACGCCGTCGGCTACGCCTTCCACACGATCGAGGAAGGCCGCGCGGACATCTGCATCGCCGGGGCGTCGGACTCCCCGATCTCCCCGATCACCATGGCCTGCTTCGACGCCATCAAGGCCACGTCGCCCGACAACGACGACCCGGAGCACGCCTCTCGGCCCTTCGACAACAACCGCAACGGTTTCGTCATGGGCGAAGGCGCGGCGGTCCTCGTCCTGGAGGAGTACGAGCACGCCAGGGCCCGCGGTGCGCACATCTACTGCGAGATCGGCGGCTACGCCACCTTCGGCAACGCGTACCACATGACCGGACTGACCGGCGAGGGACTGGAGATGTCCCGGGCGATCGACACCACGCTCGACCAGGCCCGGCTCGACCCCACGCTGATCGACTACGTCAACGCGCACGGCTCGGGCACCCGGCAGAACGACCGGCACGAGACCGCCGCCGTGAAGCGGTCCCTCGGCGCACACGCCTACGACACGCCCATGAGCTCCATCAAATCCATGGTGGGGCACTCGCTCGGCGCGATCGGCGCGATAGAGGTGGCCGCCTGCGTCCTCGCGCTGAAGCACCAGGTGGTACCTCCGACGGCGAACTACGAGACCCCCGACCCCGAGTGCGACCTGGACTACGTGCCGCGCACCGCCCGCCCCCGGAAGCTCAGGAACGTGCTCTCCGTGGGCAGCGGATTCGGCGGCTTCCAGTCCGCGGTGCTCCTGACGGGTCCGGGTGGGAGGACACGATGAGCACTGAGCGCCCACGGCGTGCGGTCGTCACCGGGATCGGTGTGATCGCCCCCAACGGATTGCGCGCCGACGCGTACTGGAAGTCCGTCCGGGAAGGGCTCGGCGTACTGGACCGGATCACCCGTGAGGGTTGCGAGGACATGCCTCTCAAGGTCGCGGGCGAGGTCCGGGGCTTCGACGCCTCCGACCTGATCGAGGAGCGCTTCCTCGTCCAGACCGACCGGTTCAGCCACTACGCCATGGCCGCGGCCCAACTCGCCCTCGACGACGCCGGCCTCGCCCGCGACGACCCGGAGGAGCCCTTCTCGATCGGCGTGGTCACCGCTGCCGGTTCGGGCGGCGGCGAGTTCGGCCAGCGGGAGCTCCAGAAGCTCTGGAGCCAGGGATCCAAGTTCGTCGGCCCGTACCAGTCCATCGCCTGGTTCTACGCCGCGAGCACCGGCCAGATCTCCATCCGGAGCGGGTTCAAGGGGCCGTGCGGAGTGGTCGCGAGCGACGAGGCGGGCGGCCTGGACGGCATCGCCCACGCCGCTCGGGCCGTACGACGCGGAACGGGCGCGGTGATCGTCGGCGCCGCCGAGGCTCCCCTCGCCCCGTACTCGATGGTGTGCCAGCTCGGATACCCGGAGCTCAGCACCGTCGAGGACCCGGACCGCGCCTACCGGCCCTTCACCGCCGGAGCCTGCGGCTTCGTCCCGGCGGAGGGCGGCGCGATGCTCGTCGTGGAGGACGAGTCCCGTGCTCGCGACCGGGGAGCGGCCGTCCGGGCCGTCGTGGCCGGCCACGGCGCCACGTTCACCGGCGCGTCCCGATGGGAGGAGTCCCGGGAGGGACTCGCCCGCGCGATCCGCGTCGCCCTCGACGAGGCCGCGTGCGCCCCGGAGGAGATCGACGTCGTCTTCGCCGACGCCCTGGGCGTACCGGAGGCGGACCGCGCCGAGGCGCTGGCGATCGCCGACGCCCTCGGAGCACACGCCACCCGCGTACCCGTCACGGCGCCCAAGACGGGCATCGGCCGCGCCTACTGCGGGGCGCCCGTCCTGGACACCGCCGCCGCGGTCTTCGCGATGGAACACGGCCTGGTGCCCCCCACCCCCAACGTGTTCGACATCTGCCACGACCTCGATCTGGTGGTGTCCCGCGCTCGCCCCGCCGAGCTGCGCACGGCCCTCGTCCTCAGCCGGGGACTCATGGGATCCAACGCGGCGCTGATCGTGCGCCGCGGCGACGACTCCGCCCGGTAGGACCGGGCGGGAAGGAGAGCACAGATGATCACCACCGCACTGACCTTCGACGAGCTCGCCGCGCTGATGAAGCAGGCGGCCGGGGTCACCGTCGACGCCCGGGAGCTGGAGAAGGCGCCGGACGCGCCGTTCACCACCCTCGGCCTCGACTCGCTCGGTCTGCTCGGGATCGTCGGCGAGTTGGAGAACCGGTACAGCGTGGCGCTGCCCACCGACGCCGAGCGCTGCAAGACGCCCGCCGAGTTCGTCGGCCTGGTCAACAGCGCCCTCAAGACGGGAGTCTGACGTGTCCGGCCACACCGACAACAGCATCACCATCGACGCCCCGCTCGACCTCGTCTGGGACATCACCAACGACATCGAGAACTGGCCCCGGCTCTTCAGCGAGTACGCCTCCCTCGAGGTGCTCTCCCGCGAGGGCGACTCCACCACCTTCCGCCTGACCATGCACCCGGACGAGTCCGGGAAGGTCTGGAGCTGGGTGTCGGAGCGCACCGTGGACCGCGCCGGGCGGACCGTCCGCGCCCGCCGGGTCGAGACCGGCCCGTTCGACCACATGAACATCCGGTGGGAGTACGAGGAGACGCCGGCCGGCGTCCACATGCGCTGGGTGCAGGACTTCGCGATGAAGCCCGAGGCTCCGGTCGACGACGCCTGGATGACCGACAACATCAACCGCAACTCCCGCACACAGATGGCCCTCATCCGGGACCGCGTCGAGCAGGTCGCCCGCGACCGCCGGGGCGCCTCGGTCCTGCCCGGCTGAGCACACTCGGCCGCGCACACCCGCACACCCGCACACCCAGGAAGGACGCTCGATGCACCACGCTCTGATCGTCGCCCGCATGGCGCCCGGTTCGGCGCCGGCGATCGCCGACGTGTTCGCCGCCTCCGACCGTGGCGAACTCCCCCACCTGGTCGGCGTCTCCCGGCGTCGCCTGTTCCAGTTCGGCGACGTGTACCTGCACCTCATCGAGTCGGAGCAGGACCCGGCGCCGGCCATCGCGAAGCTGACCGGACACCCCGAGTTCCGGGACGCGAGCGAGAAGCTGTCGGCGTTCGTCAGCGCGTACGACCCGAAGACGTGGCGGAGCCCCAAGGACGCCATGGCGCAGTGCTTCTACAGCTGGGAGCGGGACGCAGGTTCCTGATCTCCCGAGAGCAAACCCGAGGCCGCCCGCCCCGCGTACGACGCGGAGCGGGCGGCCTCGGGTTTTCCTTCGCCCGTCAGGCGGGAACGGTGCACTCGAACGCGTGGAGGTACGCGTTGACCGGCCGGATCTCGCCGATGACGAGACCCGCGGCCGTCAGCCGGTCGACCATGCTCTGCCGGGTGTGCTTCGCACCGCCGACATTGAGGAGCAGCAGCAGGTCCATGGCCGTCGTGAACCTCATCGAGGGCGTGTCGTCCACGAGGTTCTCGATCACGACGACCCGGGCGCCGGGACGCGCCGCCTTGCGGACGTTGGCGAGCGCCCTGCGGGTGCTGTCGTCGTCCCATTCCAGGATGTTCTTGATGATGTACACATCCGCCTGGACCGGGATGTCCTCACGGCAGTCGCCTGCCACGACACGGACCCGGGGGCTCAGTGCGCCGCCGTCCCGCAGGCGCGGGTCGGCGTTGTCCACCACCCCGGGAAGGTCGAGCAGCGTGCCGTTCAGGGTGGGGTGCCGCTCCAGCAGACTCGCCAGGACGTGCCCCTGTCCCCCTCCGATGTCCGCGACGGAGGAGGCCCCCTGCAGATCGAGCAGGTCGGCGACGTCCCGGGCGGACTGCCGGCTCGACGTGGTCATGGCCCGGTTGAACACGTACGCGGACTCGGGCGCCTCTTCGTTGAGGTAGGTGAAGAACTCCTTCTCGTACACGTCCTCGAAGACGGGACGGCCCGAGCGCACCGCCTCGTCGAGCTTCGGCCAGACGTCCCACGTCCACGGCTCTGTGCACCACAGGGCGATGTACCGCAGGCTGTGCGGATCGTCCTCGCGCAGCAGCCGGGACATCTCGGTGTGGGCGAACGTGCCGTCGGGGTGCTCCGTGAAGACGCCCTGGCAGGCCAGCGCGCGCAGCAGCCGCCGCAGTGTTCCCGGCTGGGTCTTCACCGCGGCCGCCAGGTCCTCGACGGTCATGGGCGTGTCGGCCAGGGCGTCCGCCACACCGAGGCGGACGGCCGCGCGTACGGCGGCGGCGCGCGCCGCGCCGAACACGAGCTCCCTGAGCCGCATGGGCGGTGGAGGTGCCGGATCGACGGTCGGGGGAACCGGATCAACAGTCGTCATCTGTCGCCTTGTCTGTGCTGTGGTGCCGTGGCTGGGGAAGCGGGGCCGGTCGTCAGCACATGCCCGCGGGCTCAGAGACCCCACAGGTGTTGCCGCGGAAGGTGTTGCCCGTGCCGGTGTCCCGGTTGGCGAGGTCGGCCGAGCCGTTGCGGAGTACGACGTTGTCGCGGATCTCGTTGCGCTCGTTGAGGGCGCCCACGAAGCTCTTGAAGAGCACGATGCCGCCCGACAGCGGCGAGGCGCCGACGTTGTCCACGATCCTGTTCTCCGCCACCAGCGTCTCCTCGGCGCCGGTGAGGACGATTCCCGAGCCCTGCAGGAAGGGCAGTCGGGGCGTCTTGGGGCAGTGCTTGTTGTTGGCGTGGATGATGTTCCGGCGCAGGCTCATCGATCCGGCGCGCGGAGTGGACTCGTCGCCCACCACGAACACGGCGGCGCAGTTCCCGGTCGCCTCGTTGCGCTCGACGGTCAGGTTCCGCAGGCGCCGCACGGTGACGCCGATCCGGTTGCCGGACATTCGGTTGTGGCTGATCACCGTCCCCTTGGTGTCGACGGCTCCCGCCTCCGTGTCGGTGGTGTTGGAGACGAAGAGTCCGGCGTCGGCGTTGTCCCGGGCGACGTTGTGGGTCAGCACGCTGCGTACGGAGCGCTCCAGGGCGATGCCCCAGTTGCCGTTCTTCTCGGCGGTCACCCGGTGGACCTTCAGCCGGTCGGTCCGCGACGCCCACAGGCCGTTCTTGGTGAAGTTCCTGAGCGTCAGCGAGCGCACGGTGACGCCCTCGACGGGACTGCTGTCCGTGCCGGTCACGCAGATGCCGTGACCGGCCTTGGCGCACACGTCGTCGGCGGCGGTCTTGCCGGGCACGAGGACGGTGGGGAAGACGGTCGAGCCCCGCAGGGTCAGGTTCGACGTGGTGATGCGGACGCTCTCACGGTAGGTGCCGGGGGAGATCACGACGGTGTCCCCGGGCTTCGCGGCGTCCACTGCTTGCTGGATCGATTCGCCCGGCTTGACCCGGTGCACCGTACGATGGCCGGCCGTCGGAGCGGCGGCCCCCATCCCCGAGACCACGAGAGTCACGGTGCATGCCAGGTAGGCGATCTGTCGTCTGGTCATACGGCGAAGCTATGAGCGCGTGTTTCGACGTGCCACCGCTGATCCTCCAGGCGGCCCTAGGCATACCTCCCTGCGGTCCACGCGATGGGCGTGGCGCGCGGGTCCCGGGGGGATACGGCGCTCCGCCGTGGATCATGGGGCCGCCGGGGGCGTCTCTTCGGTGCGGCGGGCAGGTAAGGGGTTCGGATGCGCAAGTGGTGGCCCTTGGCGGCGATCTGTCTGGGCACCTTCATGCTTCTGCTGGACGTCACGATCGTGACCGTGGCGCTGCCCGCCATGGCCGCGGACCTCGGCACCACGCTCCCCGATGTGGAGTGGGTGGTCGACATCTACGCCCTGGCACTGGCGTCGCTGTTGCTCGGCGTCGGTTCCCGGGCCGACCGGGTGGGCCGCAAGAAGGTGTATCTCGTCGGGCTGATCGTCTTCACCGCGGCTTCGCTGATGTGCGCGGTTGCCCCGAACGTGGGTGTGCTGATCGGCGCCCGGGCGGTACAGGGACTGGGCGCCGCCGGGATGTTCGGTACGACGATCGCCCTGCTCGGCATGCACTACAGCGGCCGGGAGCGGGGTGTGGCCTTCGCCGTGTGGGGCGCCACCAACTCGGTCGCCGCGGCGGCCGGGCCGGTGGTGGGCGGACTCCTCACCCAGTACCTGGACTGGCGATGGATCTTCTTCGTCAACCTGCCGGTCTGTCTGGCCGCCGTCGTGATGACTCTGCGCTCGGTGCGAGAGGCCAAGGGCCAGGGCCGGCAGCGTGCGGACGTGCTCGGCATGGTCACCTTCACGGTGGCGAGCGGGGCCCTCACGTTCGGGCTGATCCGAGCCCACTCCGACGGCTGGGCGACACCCTTCACGCTCGGCCTGTTCGCGACGGCGGCCGTCGCCCTCACCCTCTTCGTCGTGGTCGAGACGAGGCACGAGCACCCCGTCCTCGACCTGTCGCTGTTCCGCAGGCCGTCGTTCACCGGCATCATGATCAGCGCCCTGTTCCTGCAAGGCGCCGCGTTCGCCTATCTGTTGTTCGAGTCGCTGTGGATGCAGTCCGTCCTGGGGTACGAGCCCGTCGAAGCAGGTCTGTCCATCCTGCCCATGTGCGCCTCCGCGTTCGTCGTCTCGGCGCTCGCGGGCCGCTTCGGTCCCTGGCCGCCCCGGGCGACCATCGGCGGAGGGCTGGCGCTCATCGCCCTGGGCTCCGGAATGCAGGCCACCCTCGACGCGGAGTCTTCGGGTGGCAGCCTCGTGGCAGGGCTCGTCGTCGCCGGTCTGGGCGTCGGGCTCGTGACACCGAGCCTGTCGGCGGCGGCCCTGGCCACGGTACCGCCGGAGCGCGGAGGCATGGTGGGCGGTGCGGTCAACACGTTCCGCCAGTTGGGCTTCGCCTTGGGGATCGCCGGGTTCGGCGTGATCTTTCAGTCGCGGATCGAGAGTGTGCTGAAGGCTGACGGCAGTGTCCCGGACCCGCATGCGGCGGCCGTCGCTCTGAGCGGCGGACAAGCCCGGTCGATCGTCGCCGGCTGGCCGGAAGGTGAACGCGCCGAGATGGCGCTCCTGGTACGTGAGGCGTTCGCGTCCGGCCTGAACGCGGTGCTGGTCGTGGCGGCGGCGCTGGGGGCGGCGGCCTCACTGCTCGTCGTCGCGACGGTACGTGTCCCCACGGGCGGCGCCGAGCAGCGGAAGCGGGCAGCGGGCGCGAGCCCACACGGACAGGAGACGCGAGCGGACGCCGCCCTGTAGCGGCGGCCCGGGTGCGGGCGGCGGAGTGGGTCAGCCCGTCGGGTCGGCGACGGGGTACGGCACGAAGGTGCTGGTGTTCTGGTCGATCCGCAGCGGGCGGCCGAGGGGGCGGTGCGGCGCGCTGGGGGCGGTCCAGGCGTTCGCAGACGCGGCATCCCATGCCGATCGGGGTGACGGCGGCCGTGTTGTCCAGGTCGAGGCCGTCGGAGTACACCAGCCGGGGGTGTGGCGGCTCTCGCGGCCGAGGCCGATGGCGAAGGTCTTGCCGGGCGCGCCCCAGCCGCCGCGGTGCCGGGTGACGGCGCGTGCCGTCCCGAGGTAGCGCTGTCCGTCGGGCATGGCCGCGACCTGGACGTGGATGCGGCCGGGCGCGGCGAAGCCCTCGTACACGTTCCACAGGGGGCAGGTGCCGCCGGAACGGGAGAACACCCGGACGCCCGCCGGAGCGGCGCATGGCCGTCGACGCGCTGAACTCCGGTGCGCGGGTCTGGATGGCCGACTTCGAGGACGCCACCGCCCCCACCTGGGAGAACGTCATCGGCGGCCAGCTCGTGCTGCTGGACGCCGTCGAGCGCCGTCTCGACTTCACGAGCCCCGAGGCAAGGAGTACCGACTGGGCCCGCATCCCGGCACCCTCGCGGTCCGGCCGCGCGGTTTCCGGCTCGCTCTACGACGAGTTCAAGGAACCGCTGTACGCCCCTCCCCCGCTGCTCCCGCGGATGGTCGCTGTGGCGCTGCCCGCCCTCCTGCCGTTTCGGGGCCCATGTTTCTGATTTCATGATCCCGATCCCGCAAGAGAGAACGAGAGTTCACGACCACGCTTCTACAATCGGAGCGCGACATCATCGCAATGGCATGTCGAGTTTCAAAGCATTGGGTGACCTCGCCGCAGTAGCCGCCGATCTACGGTCAGAGGAGAATCGGTCGACCGGGGCATTCATTTGACCGAAACCGGGTCCGGCACGCCTCGTCGGCTGATCCGGGATCCAGAATTCCGGATTCCGCATTCCGAATTCCGAGGAGGCGTGCCAGGGCTTCCGTCAGGGCTTCCGTACCGCGGCGATGGCCACCGCTCCGAGCACACAGGCGACGGCCGCCGCCACGTAGGCCAGGTGGTAACCCGTGAGCTGGTCAGCGCTGGTCGCCGCGATCAGGACCATGACCGCCACGCCGACGCTGGCGCCGATCTGCTGCGCCACCACGTTCACCGCGCCGGCGACCGCGTGTCGCTCCGGCGGCACGCCGGTGAGCGCTGCGGACGTCATCGAGGGGAAGTTCAGCCCCTGGCCGATGCCGCTGATGACCAGGCCGGGCAACACGTGCAGCACGTAACTGCCGTCCTGCGGCGTGCTCAGCCACAGTCCCGTTCCCACGCCGATCAGGACGAGCCCGACGGCCATCAGCGTGCGCGGAGTGTGCCGGGCGAGCAGGCGCCCGGTCGCGAAGTTGGCGGTGAGGAACACGGCCACCGACATCGGCACGAGCGCGAGACCGGACTCGAGCGGGGAGTAGTCCAGCATGCCCTGCAGATACAGCGGCGCGAAGAACAACATCCCGACCGAGCCCATGTACTGGAGGAACGCCGCCAGGCTCGCGGCCCGTACCGACGCGATCCGGAAGAGGCCGAGCGGGAGGACCGGGTCGGCGGTGCGGTGCTCGCGCACCACGAAGAACACCAGGAACGCCACCGCGGCGGAGAGCGCGATCCAGGCCGCCGCGCCGCCGGTGCTCACGCCGACGATCAGCAGGGTGAGGCCGAGCGTGCCGGTGATCGCACCGGGCAGGTCCAGGCTGCCGCCGCGCCCGACACCGCCGGGCAGCCCGGCGCGCGTCGCGGCCAGCACGACGAGACCCAGGAGCACCGAGAACCACAACACCGACCGCCAGCCGAAGAACTGGGTCAGTACGCCGCCCAGCAGCACCCCGCCGCTGAAGCTCGCGGCGCCGACCGCCGCGTACACGCTGAATGCCCGGTTGCGCTCCGGGCCGGCCGGGAACACCTCGGTCAGCAGGGCCAGTGCGGCCGGCCCCGACAGGGCCGCACCGATGCCCTGGACCGCCCGCGCGCCGAGCAGCACCGCGGTGTCCGGCGCCACGGCCCCGACGAGCGCGGCCGCCGTGAACAGGGCGACCCCGAACTCGAACACGCGCCGGCGGCCCAGCACGTCGGCCAGGCGGCCGCCCACCAACAGGAAGCCGGCGAACGTCACGGCGTAGGCGATCATGACCCACTGGAGCGTGCTGTCGTCCAGGCCGAAACGCGCTCCGACCGACGGAAGCGCGGCGTTGAGCACCCCGAGACCGCTCACGTCCAGCGCGAGCGCTCCGGCCAGGACGCCAAGTGCCAGGCCCGGCCTGTGCCGTGGCATCACCTCGATACCGGTCATGCGTCACCCGCAACCGTGACAGGCGTGTGCGGGGGACGCCTGAATAAAGCGCTGTCGACATCGGCCGAAAACACTTGCCGCACGGTGGCAAGTTCCTTTCGGTGGTTCATGTATTTCATGCCGAGCAGCTTGCAAGGTCGTCCGTCCGCTGTCCAGTCCGCCTCGAATCCCGGGAGCCCCCGAACCACCCCACGATCATTGAGCGCGTCGATTCGGTCAGTAGGGGCCCAAATCACGCCAGCGCACCATCCGACCCGGGAAGCACCCTTGTCTCGCCTTTCCCAGAGTGGCAGTCTGATGTTGGTCGATCGGGGCAACTACTTCGTCATACGGGCCATTTCAGCCCGCTGGTTCTAGACCTGGGATCGCAGTCGCGGAGCGACGCGACCAGGAGCGCGCGATGTACGCCGGCGGCTGGACCGCCGGGAAACGGTCCTGATGCGGACCCCGATCCGATTCAGCCAGGATGACTCGCCAGGAGTCATTCCGAGACCGCAGGCCCCGGCCGTGTCCGCCGACACGGCCCGTACGCGCGCCGCAACCCTCTCCACCTGCCACGACATAGCTCTGTCGGCCCACACCACCCGCCCTGCTGAGGAGCCGTAATGCCCCAAGAGCGCGCAGAACGAGATCAGCATGCCTTGACGGAGTTCATTCTTTCTCGCGTTGTCGACCTGATGGATCTGCCCAAGGACTCGGTGGACCGCTGGACACCGATGCACCGATACGGTCTCGATTCGCTGAAATTCACCCATCTCGCCACCTCCTTATCCGAATTCGTCGGCTGGAAGGTTCCCGTCACCTGGATGTGGCAGTACCCGTCCGTCGACGAGCTGTGCAGGGCTCTTGTGGACGGCCCGCGGGCGGCGGAGCCCACGCCGGGCACCGAGCGCCGTACGGTCTCGCACGAACCCATCGCGATCGTGGGCATCGGCTGCCGCTTCCCCGGCGGGCCCGACCCGTCCTCCTTCTGGAAATTGCTCTCCGAGGGCCGCGACGCCGTCGGTCCGGTGCCGGCCGCCCGCCGCGACCTGCTGCGCGGTTCGGCCCGCTGGGGCGGGTTCATCGACGGCATCGACCAGTTCGATCCGCTGTTCTTCGGCATCTCACCCCGCGAAGCCGTCCAGATGGACCCGCAGCAGCGGCTGATCCTGGAGCTCGCCTGGGAGGCGCTGGAGGACGCGGGCGTCGCGCCCGGCAGCCTCGTCGGCACCGAGACCGGTGTGTTCATGGCCTCCTGCTGGGGCGACTACGCCGCGCTCGCGCACTACCGCGGGCCCGACGTCCAGATCACCCCGCACACCGCGACCGGCATGCACGACGGCATCATCGCCAACCGCGTCTCCTACGTCCTCGGCCTCCAGGGCCCGAGCATGGCCATCGACGCCGCCTGCGCCGGGTCGCTGGTCTCCGTGCACGCGGGCTGCCAGTCGATCTGGATGGGCGAGAGCGAGCTGGTGCTCGCCGGTGGCGTGAACCTGAGCTTCGTCTCCGACTACTACACCGCCATGGACGCGATGGGCGCGCTCGCCCCGGACGGCCGCTGCAAGTCGTTCGACGCCCGGGCCGACGGCTACGTCCGCGGTGAGGGCGCCGGAGTCGTCGTGCTCGCCCCGCTGAGCGTGGCCCTCGAACGCGACCTGCCCGTCTACTGCGTGATCAAGGGCAGCTCCTCCCAGAACGACGGGCTGAGCAACGGCATGACCGCGCCGAACCCGCAGGCGCAGGAGCTGATGCTCCGCAACGCGTACCGGCGGGCCGGCATCGCTCCGTCCCTCGTGGACTACATCGAGTGCCACGGCTCCGCGACACCCCTCGGCGACCCGATCGAGGCCAACGCCATCGGCGCGGTCCTGGGCGGCGACCGCGCCGAGCCGCTGCGGCTCGGCTCCGTCAAGTCCAACGTCGGACATCTGGAGGCGGCGGCCGGCATCGTCGGCCTGGTCAAGCTCGCGCTGTCGATCCGCAACCGCGTGCTGCCGCCGAGCCTGCACTACACCTCGCCGAACCCGCAGATCCTGTTCGACGAGTACAACCTCACCGTCCAGGACCGCCTCACGCCATGGCCCCGACGGTCGGACGCGCGCCGCGGCGGCGTCAGCTCCTTCGGCTTCGGCGGCGCGATCTGTCACGTCGTCGTCGAGGAACTGCCGCAGCCCGAGGGCACGCTCCTCCTGCTCGCCGAGGACTCGCGGGAGGCGCTGGCCGAACGGGCCGCGGCGCTGCGCGACGAGGACGACCTGCGGGCGGTCTGCCGGCGGACTCCCGGCGACGGAACGTTCCGGCTCGCGGCCGCCTCCCGTGACCTGATGGAGCTCAGGACGCAGCTGGACGCCTTCGCCACCGGCACGCCGGCCGACGGGCTGAACGTCGGGGAAGCGACGGGACGCAAACCCCGGGTGGCGTTCCTGTTCTCGGGCAACGGCTCGCAGTGGGTGGGCATGGGCCGGCAACTCCTCGCCGGAATGCCCGTGTTCCGGCGGTCGATGATGCGCTCCGACAAGCGGATGCGGGAGCTGCTCGGCTTCTCGCTCGTCGACCAGATGCTGGCGGCCGACGGCCGCATCGACGACATGGACGTCTTCCAGCCGCTGCTGTTCTCGATCCAGGTCGCTCTGGCCGACGCCTGGCGCTCCCTGGGGGTGGAGCCGGACGTCGTCGTGGGACAGAGCGTCGGCGAGTTCGCCGCCTCCCACATCGCCGGTGCGCTCGACTTCGAGGACGCCTCCCGGCTGGCCGCCGGCCACGGCCGGCTGCTCCAGCAGCTCGCCGTCGGACGCGGCGACGGCATCGTGGTCACGACCGGTGCCGACGCCGTCAGGCGGTACCTGACCGGGCAGCTGACGGTCGCCGGCTACAACGGCCTGCACTCGACACTGGTCACCGGCACACCGCAGGAGATCGACGGACTCGTCCAGCGGCTGACCGACGAGGGCGTCACGAGCCATCGGGTGCGGATGGGCCACGCACCGCACTCGCCGCTGGTCGACCACGTCCTCGCCCCGCTGAAGGTCGAACTCGACGGCATCACGCCCCGGACCACCCGCGTCCCGATGGTCTCGACGGTCACCGGCACACTCGTCGACGGTACGGAGCTCGGGCCGGACTACTGGGCGGACAACCTGCGCGGCGAGATCCGGGTGGTCGACGCCCTGACGGCCCTGCGCGACCACGACATCGACGCCGTCATCGAGCTCAGTCCGCATCCCGTCCTGCTCAAGTCCGTGGCCGAGATCCTGCCGGCGGCGACCACCCTGCCCTCGCTCCGGCGCGGCACCGACGAGGCCTGGACCCTGCTCGGTTCGCTCGGCGCACTGCACGCCGCCGGCCACCCCGTCACGCCCGGCCCGTTCCTCGCGGGTGACCGGGGACGCCACGTCACGCCCAGCCAGGGCGACGCCGCGCCCGACGAGCAGGTGCACCTCGTGCCCGTCACGGCGCGCACGGCGGACGCGCTGGCCGACACCTGCCGCGAGCTGTCCAACCACGTCGAACGCGACGCGGGCCTGCGGGTCTCCGACCTCGCGTACACGCTCGCGACCCGGCGTACGCACCACAACCAGCGGATAGCGCTGTTCGCCCGCAACCGTCAGGACGTCCTGGACGGACTCGCCCGGGTCGCCGCCGGCCGGCCGCACCCCGACGTCGTCACGGGCACGGTCGCCGGCAACAGCGACCGGCGGGTGGCGCTGGTGTTCTCCGGCGGCGGGACGCAGTGGGTCGGCATGGGACGGGAGCTCCTGCGCTCGCACGCCGGCTTCCGTACGTGGATGAACGCCTGCGACGCCGCCGTGCGCGCGGCCGGCGGCTGCTCGGTGCTCGACGAGCTCGACGCCCCGGCCGGCGAGGCCCGGTTCGAGGAGATGGACTTCCAGCAGCCCGTGCTGTTCGCCTTGCAGGTCTCGCTGGCGAAGGTCTGGCTCGGACTCGGCATCCGGCCGACCGCCGTCGTCGGGCACAGCCTGGGCGAGGTCGCGGCCGCCTGTGTCGCCGGGTCGCTGTCGCTGGACGACGCCGCCCGCGTCGTGGTCGCCCGGTCGCACCTGCTCGAACGGAAGGCGGCCGCCGGGGCCATGATCTCGGTCGACCTGCCGGAGCAGGAGCTGCTGCCGAGGATCGCGCCGTACGCGGAGCACGTGGCCATCGCCGTGGTGAACAGCCCCACCAGCGCGGCGGTGTCCGGCTCGCCCGAGGGCATCGACGCCCTGGAGGCCGACCTGAAGCAGGCCGGGATCTCGACCAGGAGGATCCGGGTCGAGCGACCGGTGCACAGCCCCGGCATGGATCCGCTGATCCAGCCGCTGCGCGAACGCATCGACGGAATCAGCCCGTTGACGAACACGATCGACTTCCGTTCCACGGCACTGGCCGACACGGTGAACCCGGTCACGGACGTCGACTACTGGGTGCACAACCTGCGCAACCAGGTGCGGTTCGCCGAGACGATCGGTGCGCTGGTCGACGAGGGTGTCGGCACCTTCATCGAGATCGGCCCGCACGAGACGCTGCGCGGCGCGGTCGAGGAGATCGCGCTGACCCGTGGCGCCCGGGTGCACGCGGTCAACTCCCTGCGGCGCAACGAGAGCGACGTCCGCTGCCTGCTGGGGGCGGCCGCGTCGTTGTACGTCCGGGGGCTGCCGCTGACCTTCGACTCGTTGTTCGCCGACGACGTCGAGGTCGTGGAAACCCCGCTCGTGCAATGGCAGAAGGACCGCTACTGGCTGGACACCGCGCCTCTCCCCCAGATCGCGTCGACATCGACACCGGTCGCCGAGACCGTGGCCGTGACCGAGACCGTGGCGGTGGCCAGGGCCGTGGCGGTGGCCGGGTCCGTCGTCGAGTCCGTGGCGGACAGGCCGCTGAAGGACGTCGTCCTCGGCGAGCTCGCCGACGCGCTGGGTGTGCCGGTCGGCACGCTGGACGCCGGCGCCGAGCTGCGGGACTTCGGCCTCGACTCGATGCTGGCGATCCGCCTCGTCAACAGGCTGCAGTCGCTGTTCGGACAGCGCGTGTCGCCGGTGGTGTTCCTGGACGGCCGGACGATATCCGAGGTCGTCGGCCACGTCGTCGAGACCATCGGGGGGACGCCGGAACCGCAGGCGAAGGCGGTGGCGGAGCCGGCACCAGCACCCGCGCCCGAGCCGGCCCGGTCGTTCCTCGACGACCTGTCCGAGGTGGACGCCGAGGAGCTGGTGGAAGAGCTGGTCGCGCGCGGGTTCCTGGAGCCCGCCGACGCATCGCCGTCGGAGCGGCTGCGCGCCGGCGGTCTCGGTCTCGAACTGGCGCCGACCTCCCACGGCCAGGCCTCGCTCTGGTTCATGCAGCAGGTCTCACCGGACGCGGTGCCCTACAACTTCATGGTGGCGGCCCGGATCCGCGCCGAGGTCGACGAGAAGACGCTCGACCTCGCCGTACGGGCCGTGATGGAACGGCATCCCGCGCTGCGCACGCTCTTCGTCGAGGCCGGCGGCCGGCCGCACCAGGTCATCCTGGACGAACCGGTGTACGAGTTCCTCGTCGTGGACAGCACGGACCTGGACGACGAGCAGGCCCGCGAGGAACTGGCCGAGTACGGGCACGAGCCGCTGGACCTGGACAACGGGCCGCTGGTGCGGGTGGTGTTGATGACGCGCGGGCCCGCGGACCACTACCTGCTGGTGCTCGTGCACCACATCGCGTCGGACGCGGCCTCGGCGGACGTGATGATCCGCGAACTCCAGGAGTTCTACGAGGGCGCCGACCCCGCCGCTCGTGAACCGGTCGCCCCCTACACGGAGTTCGTCGCGTGGGAGCGGGAGTGGCTGGCAGGTCCGGCGGCCGAGGCGGCGCTGGACTGGTGGTCGGGGAAGCTGGCCGACCCGCCCGCCCACCTCGACCTGTCCACCAGGGAGCGGCCCCCGGGCGTCACCTACGAAGGCCGCGACCTGACGCTCCGCTGGAGCGCCGAAGAGACGCGCCTGCTCAGGGAGTTCGCGGTACGCGAGGGCGTGTCGATCAGCACGGTCGTCCTGGCGGGCTTCTTCGCGACGCTCAACCGCGCGGCCGGGGTCGAGGACTCCGTCCTGGCCACAGCCGTCGCCCAACGCGCCGAACCCGGCTGGGAATCCGCGATCGGCTACTACCTCAACACGGTGCTGGTCCGCGCGGAGCCGTCCGGCGACCGCAGTTTCCGTGACCTGCTGGGCGAGGTCCACGCCTTCTCGCTCGGCCTGGTCGAGCACATGAACTACCCGCTCGACCTGTTGGCCTCCCAGCTGAAGCCGCCCCGGGCCGAGGGCCGTTCCCCGTGGTTCGACGTGGTGGTGAACTGGCTGTCCTCCGACGCGTTCCCCCGGTCCGTGAAGCTCTTCCACGGCATCGGCGACACCCTCGCGCCCGACGGCGCCCTCCCGCTCGAACCGCTCCAGGTGCGCAGGCACCTCGCCAAGTTCGACCTGGAGATCTCGATGGCCGACATCGACGGCGAGGTCGTCGGCCACATCCAGTACAAGCCGAGCTACCTGGAAAGGGAGACCGTGACCGCCCTGCTCGCGCTCTACCGCACCGTGCTCTTCGCCTCGATGGCCCAACCCGACCTGGTCCTCCGGGACATCGCGCCGAGCGGCCTCCCCGAGGAGTCGGACCAGTGACCGAGACCCTGCACTCCGAGTTCGTCGAACAAGCGGTCAAGAACCCCGGTGCCCCCGCGGTCTACGCCGACGCCGGCGTCCTGACCTACGGCGACCTGAACGAGCGGTCCCGGGAGCTGGCCGAGCGGCTCGTCGCCGACGGCGCCGGCCCCGGTGTCCCGGTCGGCATCTGTGTCGAGCGCACGCCCGACCTGCTCGTCGCCCTGCTGGCCGTCCTGCGCACCGGCTCCTGCTACGTCCCCCTGGACCCGAATTACCCGGCCGAGCGGCTGACCTTCATGGTCCGGGACAGCGGGACCAGACTGCTGCTGACCACGCCCGCGTCCCGGGCCAACTGCCCGTCCGGCCCGACCGTGGTCGTCCTGGGCGAGACCGTGACGACAGAGCCGGGAGAGAAGCCCGTGCCGGTCGTGCCCGGCGACACGGCGTACATCATCTACACCTCGGGATCCACCGGCGTGCCGAAGGGCGTGGCCATCCACCACGGCGGCTGCGTCGCCATGCTGTCGGAGATGGACCGGATCTTCGAGGGCCGCGACATGAGCGGCATCTCGGCGGCGAGCTCGGTCTGCTTCGACATGTCCGTGATGGAGATCTTCCCCGCGCTGTGCCGCGGCGGCGCCGTCGTCCTCGTGGAGAGCGCCGTCCACCTGCCGGACAGCCCGTACGCCGACAGGATCACCCACCTCAACGTCGTCCCGTCGGTGATGAACAGCCTGCTCGACGCCGGCGCCCTGCCACCGAACGTCCGCACGGTCGTGTTCGGCGGCGAGCCCCTGCGGCGCAAGCTCGTGGACCGGGCGTACCGGGAGACCGGCGCCGACCGGGTCTACAACGCCTACGGCCCCACCGAGGCGACCGTCTTCAGCTCGCACAAGTGGGTACCGGAAGACGGGAGCGACGAGCCCTCGATCGGCACGCCGTCGGCCGGTGCCCGCGCCTACGTCCTCGACGAGAACCTGAAGCCGCTGCCCACCGGCGTGCCGGGCGAGCTGTACGTCGGCGGCGTCGGCCTCGCCCACGGCTACGTGAACCGGCCGCGCACCACGGCCGAGCGGTTCGTGCCGGACCCGTTCCTGGACGGCGAGCGCATGTACCGCACGGGGGACGTGGTCACGTGCACCGACGACGGCGAACTCCGGTTCGGCGGCCGCTCCGACCACCAGGTGAAGCTGCGCGGCTTCCGCATCGAGCTGGAGGAGGTCGAGGCGCGGCTGACCGGCTGCCCCGGGGTCCGGGAGGCCGCCGCCGTCGTACGGGGGAACAAGCTCATCGGCTACGTCGTACCGGAGAGCGACTCACGAGACGGCGGCTCACGGGACGGTGACTCCCAGGACGCGGACTCCAGGGACGCGGACTCCAGGGACGGCGTCTGGCTGGACGCCGGACTCCAGACCTCGATCACCGGCGAGCTCGCCGCCGAGCTGCCCGACTACATGGTGCCGGGGACCCTCGTGTTCCTGACGGCGCTCCCGCTGGCGCCGGGCGGAAAGCTCGACCGCGCGGCGCTGCCCGAGCCGCCGGCCGTCGCGTCCGGTCCTCCCCTGAGGGCCGCCGGTACGCCGACCGAGGTGGCGCTGGCGGAGATCTGGGGCCAGTTGCTCGACCTCGAACCGGCGAGCATCGACGTCCAGGCCGCCTTCTACGACCTCGGCGGCGACTCGCTCCTGCTCGTCCGGCTGGCCAGGCTGATGACCCGGCGGTTCGACCGCCGCGTCCGCGTGCCCGACCTGTTCAGTTTCCGTGACATCGCCTCCCTGGCCCGCTGGCTCGACACCGAGACCGGCGCCACCCCCGAGGTGGTCGAGTCGGCCCGCCGCCGCGCGGGCGCCCGGCGCGCAGCGCTGCGCGGCCGCGCCGCCCCCACCGACAGCTGAGCCACGTCGCTCGCCACCCGTCACTCGCCACTCGCCACTCGCCACTCGCCTCGAAGCAGGAGCGTTTCCATGACCGACAGCCCCGAGCAGGACTACGACCCGGGTGACGTGGCCGTCATCGGCATGTCCCTCCGGTCGCCCGGAGCCCGTACCAAGGAACAGTTCTGGGACAACCTCGTGCACGGCAGGGAGTCCGTGTCGTTCCTGGAGAAGGACGACATCCACGTCGACGAGACCCTGATCCACAGCCCGTTCTACGTACGGGCCTGCGGTGTGCTCGACACGTACGACAAGTTCGATCCTTCGGTGTTCGGCATCAGCGACCGGATGGCGGCCGCGATGACCCCGGAGAACCGCCTGTTCCTGGAGAGTGCGTGGGAGACGCTCGAGGACGGCGGCTACGACCCGGACCGGGTCAGGGCCGAGATAGGCATGTACGGCGCCAACAACCCGCAGACCGCCGCGCTTTACAGCTCTCCGCCGGACCGGGTGTCGGTCGGCCCCGAGGCGATCGAGGCGAGTCTGGCGTGGTCGCCGGACACCATGACGTCCAACGCCCTGTACTACATGGGGCTGACCGGCGAGGCCGTCACCGTCGCCGCCGTCTGCGCCGGCTTCCACTACGCGGTGCACCTGGCCTGCCAGTCGCTGCTGCTCGGCCAGACCGACATGGCGATCGCCGGTGGCGCGATGGTCCGGCTGCCGCACCCCCGAGGTCACCTGTGGGAGGAGAACCGCATCCTCTCCCGGGACGGCCACTGCCGCCCGTTCGACGCCCACGGCACCGGCACCGCCCTGTCCAGCGGTGTCGTCACCGTCCTGCTGAAGCCGCTGGCCGACGCCGTCGCCGACCGCGACCACATCTACGCCGTGGTCAAGGGCTCGGCCGTGAACAACAACGGTGTCAGCGCGATGGCCTACGGCCTGGCCCAGCCCGAGCGGCTGAGCGCGTGCATCGCCGCCGCCATGGAGGTCGGCGGCGTCACCCCCGACACCGTGTCCATGTACGAGGCCAACGGTCTCGGTCTGCCGATGACCGACGAGCTGGAGGTGCACGCGGCGAGCATGGCGTTCGGCAAGCAGACCGGCACCACCTCGATCGGCGGGGTCAAGGGCAACGTGGGCCACGGCGGCGTGGTGTCGGGCGGCTTCGGCGCGATGAAGGCCGCGCTGGCCCTCTTCCACAAGAAGCTGCCGGCGACGATCAACCTGACCGAGGTCAACCAGGACCTCGACTTCCCCAGCACCCCGTTCGTACCGCAGCTGGAGACGACGGACTGGGAGACGGAGTCCGGCGTCCGCCGTGCGGGCATCACCTCGATCGGCGGCGGCGGCTACAACGCGCACCTGGTGCTCGAAGAGCCCCCGACGGTCGCCGAGCGCGCCCCCGAGGCCGTCGGCAGGCCGCGACTGGCCACGCTGTCCGCCCTGGACGACGAGGCGCTGGCCGGTCAGCGCGCACGCCTGAGGGAGTGGCTGATCGCCCGCCCCGACCTGCGGCTGGACGACATCTGTTTCAGTCTCAACCTGGGCCGCAAGGTGATGGACCGCCGGTGGGCGGCCGTGGTCCGCAGCCGTGCGGAGCTGATCGAGGCGCTGGCCGCCGACTCCGCCGGGGGCCCGGCCGTCACGACGAGTGCGGCGCCGCGGGTGGACGTGGACGCCTTCCGCCTCAACGACAACGGCATCGTGGAGTCCGGGCGGGACGCGGAGGCGCTGGCCGATGTGGCCGCGGCCTGGGTGACCGGCCGGCGGGTGGACTTCGACTCCCTGCACCTCGGGGAGGCCAGCCACCGCGTGCCCCTGCCCACGTACCCCTTCCGGCCGCGCCGCTTCTGGCGTACGGACTGGTGACCGTGAGCACGACGGCACGGGACACCGTGGACCTGGGCGACCCGGGAACCTTCGCGGACCAGGACCTCGGCGGGTTCTGGCGCACCCTGCGGGACACCGCGCCGGTGCACTGGAACCCGCCGGCCGGCGGCCGCAAGGGGTTCTGGGTGCTCTCCCGGTACGACGACATCATGGCCACCTACCGCGACGACGTGAACTTCACCTCCGAGCGCGGCAATGTGCTCGTCACGCTCCTTGAGGGCGGCGACGCCGGGGCCGGCCGGATGCTGGCCGTCACCGACGGGCACCGGCACCACGAGCTGCGCAAGATCCTTCAGCGGGTGCTCTCGCCGAGGGTGCTCGACGAGGTGGCGCGGACGGTACGGGTCAACACCCGGCGGTGGATCCGCGAGGCGGTCGAGAGCGGCGGGTGCGACTTCGCCGAGGAGATCGCCGGCCGGATTCCGATGACGACGATCTCCAGCCTGCTCGGAGTACCCGAGGAGGACCGGGAGTTCCTGCTCTCGCTGACCAAGGCCGCGCTGTCGACCGAGGACGAGGGCGCCGGCGAGGCCGACTCCGAGCTGGCCCGCAACGAGATCCTCATGTACTTCATGGACATCGTCGAGGAGCGGCGCGAGTCGCCGGGCGACGACGTGATCAGCATGCTGGTCGGCAGCTCCATCGACGGTGTGCCGCTGTCCGACGAGGACGTCGTGCTCAACTGCTACAGCCTGATCATCGGCGGCGACGAGACCAGTCGGCTCACGATGATCGACTGCGTGCGCACGCTCGCGGCCCAACCCGAGCAGTGGCGGCGGCTCAAGGACGGCGAGGTCGCGATCGACACCGCCGTGGACGAGGTGCTGCGCTGGGCGTCACCCACGATGCACTTCGGGCGCAGCGTCGTCCACGAGACCGAACTGCACGGCGTACGGCTGCGGCCGGGCGAGATCGTCACGCTCTGGCACGCCTCCGGCAACCGCGACGAGCGGGTCTTCGACTCGCCGGGGACGTTCGACCTCGGCCGCACACCCAACAAACACCTGGCCTTCGGCTACGGCCCCCACTTCTGTGTCGGCTCGTACCTGGCCAAGGTGGAGATCGCCGAACTCCTCATGGCATTGCGGGACTTCACCACCGGATTCGAGCAGACCGGCGAGTCGCTGCCCATCCGGTCCAACTTCCTGACCGGGTTCTCCACCCTGCCGGTGCGGTTCCGCCCCGATCCATCCGGACTGAAAGAGGTCGACTGATGAACGGTAGCCCCTTCGAAGGCGGCGACGCCGACTGGCTGATCGTGGCGAACGACGGCGAGCAGTACGCGCTGTGGCGGCCGTACCTGGACGTGCCGAAGGGCTGGCGGATCGTCCACTCCGGCCCGGACCGCGAGGGTGCCCTCGACTTCGTCGAGCGGCACGCCACCGCGGCGCGGGAGCGCGCGTGAACATCTACCTGTCGGGACGAGGGGGCTTCGCGGTGCAGGTCGCGGACGCCCTGCTGGACGAAGGGCACAAGATCGTCGGTGCGGCCGCCCCCCGGTTGCGCAAGGGGCAGTCCGACGAGGGCAACGCGATGTGCTGGGACCGCCTGCGCTCCTGGGCGTTCCCCAGGAACATCCCGTGGACGGACTCGGCCGAGCTCCGCGCGATGCACGTCCCGGACGGGGTGGACATCATCCTCGCCGCGCATTCGCACGCCTTCCTCGGCCGCCGTACGCGGGCCAGGGCGGGCGTCGCCACCATCGGCTACCACCCCAGTCTGCTGCCGTTGCACCGCGGCCGGGACGCGATCCGGTGGACGATCCGCGACGGCGACAAGGTGACGGGCGGGAGCGTCTACCACCTCACCGAGCGCACCGACGGCGGCCCGCTGGCCGCCCAGGAGCACCTGCTCGTGCCCCCGGGCTCGACGGCGCAGACCCTGTGGCGCGAGCATCTGGCGCCGCTCGGTGTGCGGTTGCTCCTGAAGGTGGTCGCCGACCTCGCCGCGGGCAGGCACATCGAGGTCCCGCAGGACGAGAAGCTGGCGACCTGGGAACCGGCGATGGACACGCAGCCGCTGTTCAAGCCCGAGCTGATCGCGTTGCCCGGATCGGTGGACGTCGACGGCAGCAAGTGGGCGCTGCACGCGGACTAGCCCGTCGACTAGCCCGTCAGTCGCGTTTCAGAAGGGGACGACCCACATCGGGTTGGAGTAGAACCACAGGTCCTGCCACGGATCGACGCCACCGCGTACGTCCATGGCAGGGCCGTGGGGATCGACCGCCGCGCCCCGGAGGCCCGGGGCGCCGCGCTTGCCGTCGGTCCCGCGCAGCCGTACGTACACGGGCCGGTCCAGGCGGCCGAGATCGTACGTCAGCCGCACCGTACGCGCGGACGTGTCCACCTCGAAGGACCGGACCACCTTGGTGCCGGGCGCGCAGAAGGCGTCGGGATCGGCCGGAGTCCCGGTCACGTCACCCTGGACGACGTCCACGCGGGCCAGAGTGGGCACGGTCCCCGTCCAGTTGGGGGCGGTCGCCGACGCGACGTCGACGACGAGCTCGACCCTGTCGCCCCGTCGCACGGTCAGGGTCTCGCCGAGGCCGGCCGTGCGGTCGTCCGCCCGGAGCCGCGCGTGGAGTCCGCTCAGCAGGCCGCCGTGGTCGACCCAGACCCGGCCGGCCCGGAGGCCGTCCATCACGGCCTGGTAGGAGAGGGCGTCCGCCCCGACATGCGTACGGCTGTACTGGCCGGGCCAGTGGTCGCCGATGACCCGGTTCGGCTCTCCGCCGTAGACGGGATCGGCGTGGCGGCCGTCGCCGGCGAAGTCGCTGCCGGGGCCCCGTACCGACGTGTCGCCGAAGACGTCGTGCGCGTCGGAGTTCACGGTGATCCACCAGGGTCGGCCCTCGGCGAGGAGGCTGTCCCACAGCCCGCCGACGGTCGCGGTCATCCAGTCGAATCCGCCGAAGGTCCGGTAGCTCTCCGGAGGGTAAGGGGGGTGGGAGTCCGGTCCCGGAGTCCGGCTGTAGTTGCCGCGGTACGCACCGGGCCCGCGCGTCGCGGGCAGCCCGGCGGCCTGATGGCCCGGCGCGCCCTCCATCCCCACGGCGATGTGCGGCTGGGCGTCGCGCCAGTTCCTGAGGTCGCGTGGAGCGTCGAGGCCCCGGCGCGAGGGGTGGTTGGCGAGGAAGAGGGCGTCCTCGACGCGCCTGTCCGTCAACGCGTCCGCCAGGAAGCCGAGTCCTGAGAGCGCGAGCTCCTTGTGGGCGTCGGTGACGGCGGTGGAACCCGTCACCCCGCCGTCGTAGCGCGACTCGAACTCCCTGAGGACGGCGACCTCCTCACGCCCTGGATGGACGAAGACCGTGGCGTGTTCCGCGGCCGGGACGTTCCACTCCAGGCCCTGGAAGACCAGGATGTCCGGATGGGCCTCGCGGGCCTGGAGAATGTCCGGATTCACCTTCTCCACACCGAGCTTGGCGTGGGTGGCGCCGCCGTGGTCGGTGATGACGATCCAGCGCAGGCCGTGCGCCCGGGCCTGGCGGACCTGGTCGATGACCCGGTACTTGCCGTCCCCGCTGTACTGGGTGTGGACGTGATGGTCACCCGCCAGCCACATCGCGCATCCCCCCTTCCCCCGGCATGGAGTCCCGAAGCATATCCAGGAGGGCGACGGGTCAGGGGCTGGTCGTGGAGACCGCGTAGACGCGGGGGAACGCCGGGTCCGTGAGGTCGACCGTGATGTCGGTGGTCGGGCGCGGTTCCTCGCGATCGACCGTGGTGCCCGCCCAGGTCATGCCCTCGGCGAAGGACCAGCCGGCGATCTCGGCGTCGCGGTCGCCGACGGTGATCCGCCCGGACGTGAGCTGCGCCCGGGAGGTGCCCGAGGTGGCGAGGAAGGCGTCGAGGCCGTAGGCGTCGGTCGTGAACTGGACGTAGAGCCGGCTGGTCTTCCAGTTGCTGGTCTCGTAGTACGCGACGTCCCAGGCTCCGCCGGGGATCGGGACCTCGAAGACCCGCCGCTTCATCTTGGAGGGCGGATTGGTCTGGAGGCCCGCCGCGGAGGACTCGCGTTCCTTGTCGCGGCCGCTGTCGCGGCTCTGGCCCGCGGAGACGACGAGGTACCCGGCCGGGATGCCGACGAGCAGCACGATGATGACGGCCGTGATCCAGCGGCGGCGGATCATGTGCCGGCGCTCCTCCGGCAGCTTTCCCTCGGGCGGATGGGGCGAGTGGGGCGTGCGGGACGGGTGGGGCAGGGTCATGAAGAGGGGTCCTCGGGAGTACGGGGAGCCCGGGCCGAGGTGCCGCTGCGCAGGGCCTGGGCGTACCGCTCGTAGCGTTCGTACCGCTCGACGCGGCGCCGGTTGGCGCGGCGGAAGCGGCGGGCGACGAGCCGGGCGAGGTCGGCCGCGCCGACCATCCCGGCCTCGGGGCCGAGCTGGGCGCGGGTGATGCGGGCCTCGGGGCGGTAGCCGCGGCCGGTGAGGTGGCGGCGGAAGGCGTCGCGGGCGGGGCCGATGAGGAGGTCGTCGGCGGCGGAGACGCCTCCGCCGATGACGAAGCAGGAGGGGTCGAGGGCGGCGGCGAGGTTGGCGATGCCGACGCCGAGCCACTGGCCGATGTCCTGGAACAGCTCGATGCTCATGGCGTCGCCCTCGCGGGCGAGCTCGGTGATGAGCGGTCCGGTGATGTCGGGGATGTTGCCCTTGACGCGCTCGATGATCCCGTACGCCACCGGGGAGTCGGCGGCGGCCAGCTCGCGGGCCTCGCGGACGAGGGCGTTGCCCGAGCTGTACTGCTCCCAGCAGCCGCGGTTGCCGCAGGGGCAGCGGTGGCCGCCGGGGACGACCTGCATGTGCCCGAACTCGCCGGCGACGCCGTACTTGCCGCGCTTGACCTGGCCGTCCTCCAGGATCGCGCCGCCGATGCCCGTACCGAGGGTGATCATGACGAGGTGGTCCTCGCCGCGTCCGGCGCCGAAGCGCCATTCGGCCCAGGCGGCGGTGTTGGCGTCGTTGTCGACCATGACGGGGACGGCGAGCCGGGCCTGGAGGGCGTCCTTGAGGGGTTCGTTGCGCCAGGCGAGGTGCGGTGCGAAGAGGACCCGGGACCGGTCGGCGTCGACCCAGCCGGCCGCGCCGATGCCGACGGCGTGCACGTCGTGCCGGTCGGCGAGGTCGAGGACGAGCTCGACGATGGTGTCCTCGACGACCTTGGGGCTCTTGGACTTGTCCGGCGTCTCGGTGCGGAGCTTCTCCAGGATGTTGCCGTCCGCGTCGACGACGCCGGCCATCACCTTCGTACCGCCGATGTCGATGCCGACGGTCGGCACGCGGGGCGCGGTCAGGTGGGAGCGCCGCTCCCGGGTCCCGACGGTCCGCAGCACGGTGCCCCGGGCGGATCCCCGGTGGGTGAGGTCGCGGTAGGTGCTCATCGGTTCCGATTCTGCCAGGTGGGAGGTGAAGGGGTCGTTACGCTCCGGACGGCCGCTCCAGTTCGTGGCGGAGGTCGTCCAGCTCGGTGCCGCCGGCCATCTGGCGGGTCAACTCGTCGAGCGTGACGGAGCTCTTGGTGTGGCTGCCGGCCATCACGCCCCGCTTGAGCAGGACGAACCGGTCGCCGACGAGGTACGCGTGGTGGGGGTTGTGGGTGATGAGGACCACGCCGAGGCCCTGGTCACGGGCGGCTGCCACGTACTTCAGGACGACCCCGGACTGCTTGACGCCGAGCGCGGCGGTCGGCTCGTCGAGGACGAGGACCTTGGCGCCGAAGTGGACGGCGCGGGCGATGGCCACGCACTGGCGCTCGCCGCCGGAGAGGGTGCCGATGGGCTGGTCGACGTCGCGCAGGTCGATGCCCATGCGGAGCAGCGCCTCACGGGTGGTGGTCCGCATGAGGTCGACGTCGAGCCGCCTGAAGGGGCCGGAGCCCTTGGTGGGCTCGGAGCCGAGGAAGAAGTTCCGCCACACCGGCATGAGGGGGACGACGGCGAGGTCCTGGTAGACGGTGGCGATGCCCCGGTCGAGGGCGTCGCGCGGGTTGGCGAGGGTGACCTCCTCGCCCTCGATGCGGAAGGTGCCGGCGTCGTGCCGGTGGAGTCCGGCGACGATCTTGATGAGGGTGGACTTGCCGGCGCCGTTGTCGCCGAGGACACAGGTGATCTCGCCCGCGTCCACCCGCAGGGACACCCCTTCGAGGGCGCGGATGTTGCCGTAGTACTTGCTGACGTCGTCGAGCTCGACCAGCGCGGTGGCTTCCGTCGTCACTTGGTGGCCTCCACACGCTTGCGGATCCAGGCGTTCAGCAGGGTCGCCAGGAGGAGCATCGCTCCCAGGAAGAACTTGAACCAGTCGGGGTTCCACTCGGCGTACACGATGCCCTTGCTCGTCATGCCGAAGATGAGGGCGCCGACGGCCGAGCCGATGGCGGAGCCGTATCCGCCGGTGATCAGGCAGCCGCCGATGACGGCCGCGATGATGTAGATCAGCTCGTTGCCGACGCCTTCGCCCGACTGGACGACGTCGAAGGAGAAGAGCAGGTGCTGGCCGGAGATCCAGGCGCAGAAGGCCACGCCCAGGTAGAGGCCGATCTTCGTCCGGTAGACCGGGACGCCGACCGCGCGGGCGGCGTCCTCGCCGCCGCCGACGGCGAAGATCCAGTTGCCGAAGCGGGTGCGGAGCAGGATCCAGGTGGCGAGGGCGACGAGGCCGAGCCACCACAGGATGGTGACCTTGAGCTCGACGCCGCCGACGGTCACCTGGGAGGCGAAGAGCTTCCGGGCGGAGGGGAAGCCCTCCATGTCGGCGATGGTCTTGGTGGAGACGGTGCCGCTGATCAGCTTGGTGAGGCCGAGGTTCAGACCGGTCAGCATGAGGAAGGTGCCGAGCGTGATGATGAAGCTGGGCAGCTTGGTGCGGGTCAGCATGAAGCCGTTGAAGGCGCCGATCGCGAGGGTGACGAGCAGCGAGACGCCGACGCCGACCCAGGCGTTCGCCGTCAGCTGGTAGCTGACCATCGAGGAGACGAGCGCGGAGCTCGTGACCATGACACCGGCGGAGAGGTCGAACTCGCCGCCGATCATCAGCATCGCGACGGGGACCGCCATGATGCCGATGGTGGAGGCCGCGTAGAGCACGGTGCCGAGGCTGGCGGGGCGCAGGAAGCTGTCGGCGGCGACGGAGAAGAAGACGAAGACGGCGATCGCGCCGACGACCGAGCCGAGCTCGGGCCGGGCGAGGAGCTTCTTCAGCGGGGTGGTGCGCAGGAGCCGTTCGTCGACGTGGTCGACGCCGTCGGACGGTGGGGCGGTGGAGCTCATCGGGTGCCCCGCTCCGCGTACTGCTTGAGCGCGCCCGCCTGGTCCTTGGTGATGATCTGGGGGCCGGTGAGGACCGGCTTGCCGCCGCCGAGGACGTCGGCGTTGTAGCGGTACAGCCAGAGCAGGTCGACGGCCTCGTACCCCTGGAGGTAGGGCTGCTGGTCGACGGCGAAGCCGAGCGTGCCGTCCTGGAGGCCGGTCGCGACCTTGGCGTTCAGGTCGAAGGTGTCGATCTCGGCCTTGCTCCCGGCGCTCTTCGCGGCCTGGACGGCGGCGTCGGCGAAGGGGGCGCCGAGGGTGACGACGGCGTCGATGGCCTTGTCGGACTGGAGCTTGGCCTCGATGGAGGCCTTGACGTCGGGCATGTTGGTGCCGTCGACGTAGAGGTTCACGAGCTCGCCGCCGAAGGTCTTCTTCGCTCCGGCGCAGCGCTGCTCGTGGCCGATGTTGCCCTGCTCGTGCAGGACGCAGAGGGCCTTCTTCTTGCCGCGCTCGTCGAGCTCGTCGCCGACGGCCTCGCCGGCGACGGCCTCGTCCTGGCCGATGTGGGTGAGGGCGCCGTAGGCCTTGGACTGCTCGGCGCCGGAGTTCACGGTGATCACCGGGATGCCGGCCTTGACGGCCTTCTCGACGGAGGCCTTCATCGCGTCGGGCTTGGCGAGGGTGACGATCAGGCCGTCGACGCCCTTGGCGACGTACGAGTCGATGAGCTGGGCCTGCTGCTGGGCCTCGTCGCTGTGGGCGTAGAGGAAGTTGATGTTGTCCTTGACGGCGGCCTGCTTGGCGCCGTTCTGGACGATGTCCCAGAAGGTGTCGCCGTCACCGGAGTGGGTCACCATGGCGAAGGTCCAGCGGGGGGTGTCGACGGCCGCCCTGCCCTGCGCCGCCGCGGCCTTGCGGGCGTCCTCCGCCCGCTTCCCGCCGGTGCTGCTGCACCCCGCGAGCGCTCCTGTGAGCGCGAGCGCGAGCACGGCGCCGATGACGGCCCGTACCCCTCCTGTCCGAAGCCTGGTCACGAGGCCGTGCCCTCCTTTGTGTCCTTCTGCGTGCATTGCAGTATCGGTCATGCGGGTCGTGGCACTGTTCAGCGGGGGCCTGTGTGGTCGGGTGCGCGGTCAGGTACGCGGTCAGGGGCGGACCATCAGCTGGAGCTCGAAGGAGTAGCGCGCGGCCCGGTAGAGGTGCGAGCCGTACTCGACGGCGCGGCCCGTGTCGTCGTACGTGGTGCGCTCCATCGTGAGCAGCGGGGCACCCTCCCGCTCGTCGAGGAGCGCGGCCTCCTCGGCGGTCGCGGCGCGGGCGCCGATGGACTGGCGGGCGCTGTGCAGGGTGAGCGCGGCGGAGCGGAGCATGCGGTAGAGGCCGGTGGTCTCCAGGCGCTCGGTATCGGGGTCGATGAGGCCGGCGGGCAGGTGGTTGCGCAGGTACGCCATGGGCTCGCCGTACGCGGTACGCAGCCGCTCCAGGTAGTGGACGTCGCTGCCCTCGGGTACGCCCAGGGCGGCCGCGACCGGTGCGGTGGCGGGTTCGAGGCGGTTGGTGAGGACGCGGGTGGCGGGGCGGCGGCCCGCGGCCTCCAGGTCGTCGTAGAGGCTGCTGAGCTCCAGCGGGCGGCGGACCCTGCTGTGCACGACCTGGGTGCCGACGCCCCGGCGGCGGACCAGGAGCCCCTTGTCGACGAGGGTCTGGATGGCCTGGCGGACGGTGGGACGGGAGAGGCCGAGGCGGGTGGCGAGCTCGATCTCGTTGCCGAGGAGGGTGCCCGGGGGCAGCGTCCCGTTCTCCACCGCGCCCTCCAGCTGCCGGGCGAGCTGGAAGTAGAGCGGGACCGGGCTGGTGCGGTCCACGGAGAGCGGGGGCAGGGAGGAACCGGACTGCTTGGACACGGGGGGAGCGTAACCGGGCGCGCTGATGACCGGAAGCCGACGGCGGGAAGCAGATGACGGGACGTCGTGACGTCCGGTTGTCCTGACACATCCTTGACACCGCGGTCGTCCGGATCCACGGTGGGGCCATGCGCATCGGACTCATCGGTACGGGACGGATCGGGAGCTTCCACGCGGGGGTGCTGGCCCGCCACCCGGAGGTCGAGTCGCTGGTCGTGGCGGACGCGGACGCGAGCCGGGCGGCCGGGGTCGCGGGGGCGCTCGGGGCGGAGGCCGCGCCCGATGTGGCGGCGCTGCTCGGGCACGCCCTGGACGCGGTGGTGATCGCCTCGGCGACGGCCGCGCACGCGGAGCTGATCGCCCGCGCCGCCGGCGCTGGTCTTCCGGTCTTCTGCGAGAAGCCGATCGCCCTGGACGTGCCCGGCACGCGGACGGCGCTGCGGGCCGTGGCGGACGCGGGCACCGAGCTCCAGCTCGGGTTCATGCGCCGCTTCGACACGGGCTACCGGGCCGCGCGCGAGGCGGTGCGGTCGGGGCGGCTCGGCCGGCTGCACACCGTACGGGCGGCGACGTCCGACCCGGAGCCGCCGCCCGCCGCGTACCTGCCGCTCTCCGGCGGACTCTTCCGGGACTGTCTGGTGCACGACTTCGACATCGTGCGCTGGGTGACCGGGCGGGAGGTCGTGGAGGTGTACGCGACGGGCTCGGACGCGGGTCCCGCGATGTTCCGGGAGGCGGGGGACGTGGACACGGCCGCCGCGCTCCTCACCCTCGACGACGGCACGCTGGTGACGGTGACCGGGACGCGGTGCAACGGCGCCGGGTACGACGTGCGGATGGAGCTGGCGGGCGACCGGGACCAGATCGCGGTGGGCCTGGACGACCGGACGCCGCTCACCTCGGTGGAGCCGCAGGGGCCGCCGGCGCCGGGGAAGCCCTGGCAGGGGTTCCTGGAGCGGTTCGGCCCCGCGTACGAGGCGGAGCTCGACGCCTTCGTCCGGCTGGTGCGCGGCGAGGCCGCCAATCCGTGCGACGGCGTCGAGGCCCTGGCGGCGCTCCGGGTCGCCGAGGCGTGCGAGCGCTCGCGCGGTGAGCGGCGTCCGGTGCGGGTGGACCCCGCCTGAGACGGTTTCCTTCACCACCGGACCGGGAGGTGGCGGACTCCGCGGATGAGGAGGCCGGGCACCCACTCCCAGGGGTCGCCCTCGGGGTCCAGTGCGAGCCCGGGGAAGCGGTCCAGGAGCGTGCGGAGGGCGATCCTGCCCTCCAGCCGGGCGAGCGGGGCGCCCAGGCAGTAGTGGATGCCGTGGCCGAAGGCGAGGTGCCCGCGGGTGTCGCGGCGGATGTCGAAGCGGTCGGGGTCGGGGAAGCGGGCCGGGTCGCGGTCGAGCGCGCCGATCCCCACGAGGACGCTCGCGCCCGCCGGGATCTCGGTGCCGCCGAGGGTGACGGGCTCCCGCGTGAAGCGGAAGGTGCTCGTCTCGACCGGCCCGTCGTACCGCAGGGACTCCTCGATCGCGCCGTCGAGGAGGCCGGGGTCGGCGCGGAGGGCGGCGAGCTGCTCCGGGTGGGTGAGCAGGTTGCGGACGGTGTTGGCGATGAGGTTGACGGTGGTCTCGTGGCCGGCGATGAGCAGCAGGTAGGCCATGGCGCGGAGTTCGGGCCCGGAGAGCCGGTCGCCGTCCTCGGCGCGGGCGGCGATGAGGCCGGAGAGCAGGTCGTCGGCGGGGCCCGCGGCGTGCTTGTCCTCGATGAGCTCGTCGAGGTAGCCGCCGAAGCCTTGCATGGCGGCGAGGAGGGTGTTCTCGTCCCCGGGGGCGACGAGCTCGTTCGACCAGTGGCGGAAGGTGTCGCGGTCCTCGGCGGGGACGCCGAGGAGTTCGCAGATGACGGTCATCGGCAGCGGGAAGGCGTAGGCGTCGACGAGGTCGGCGCGTCCGGCCGGTTCCATCGCGTCGGCGAGTTCCCGGGTGAGCCGCTCGACGCGGGGGCGCAGGTTCTCGGCGCGACGGCCGGTGAACACGCCCGCGACGAGTCTGCGGAGCCGGGTGTGGTCGGGGGCGTCCGCCCCGAGGAGGTGGACGCCGATGACGTCCTCCTCCGGCGGCCGTACGCCGATGACGGACGGGGACTTGGCGAGCCGGGGGTCGGCGAGCGCGGCGCGCCCCTCCTCGTGGCCGACGACCAGCCAGAACTGGAAGCCGTCGGGCATGCGCACTTCGTGGACCGGGCCGGACGCGCGGAGCTTGGCGTAGTAGGGGTACGGGTTCGCGGCGAAGTCCGCGCCGTACTCCCCCAGTTCGATGACGGACATCCCGGCAGACTATCCGACTACTTCTCCTCGTCCAGGAGGCCCGCGTCGTGGACGAGGAGGGCGATCTGGACACGGTTGTTGAGGCCGAGTTTGGCGAGGACGCGCGAGACATGGGTCTTGACCGTGGGGACGCTCATGTAGAGCTCGGCGGCGATCTCCGCATTGGAGCGGCCCCGGCCGACGGCGACGGCCACTTCCCTTTCGCGTACGGCCAGTTCGGCGAGGCGCGCGGTGAGCGCGGCGCGCCGCGACTCCTCCCGCCGGTCCGGCCGGTCCGCCTCCCCCGCGACATGGGTCATCAGCTGGCGGGTGACGGCCGGGGAGAGCACCGGGTCCCCGGCGGCGACCCGGCGGACGGCGGCGACGATCTCGGCGGGCGGGGTGTCCTTGAGGACGAAGCCGGCGGCGCCCGCCCGCAGGGCGCGCAGTACCTGCTCGTCGGCGTGGAAGGTGGTGAGGACGACGACCTCGGGGGCGCCGGGGAGCGCGCGGAGGCGTTCGGTGGCGGTGAGTCCGTCCACGTGGGGCATGCGGATGTCCATGAGGACGACGTCCGGGGCGAGCCGGTCGACGAGCTCGGGGACCTCGCGGCCGTCGGCGCCCTCGCCGACGATCTCCAGGTCGTCGGCGCCGCCGAGCATGAAGGTGAGGCCCGCGCGGACCAGGGGGTCGTCGTCGACGATGATCAGCCGGATGGTCATGCGGGCCACGGTAGCCAGGCGTGGAGGGCGAAGCCGCCGTCGGGGTCCGGGCCGTGCTCCATCCGGCCCCCGGCGAGGGTGGCGCGCTCGGTGAGCCCGATGAGGCCCTGGCCGGAGCCGGGGACGTGCGGCACGGGTCCGGCGGGCGCGGGGTTGCGGACGGTGACGTCGAGCCCTTCGCCGGGGCGGCCGCTCACGGTGACGGTGACCTTGGTGCCGGGGGCGTGCTTGCGGGCGTTGGTCAGGCCTTCCTGCGCGATGCGGTAGGCGGTGCGGCCGGTGGAGGCGGGGACGGTGGGCGCGCTCTCGGCGATGTCGACGTCGAGCTCCAGGACGACGTCGGCGCCGGCGTCGCGGGATTCGGCGACGAGCGCGTCCAGGGTGGCGAGGGTCGGCTGGGGCCGGTCGCCGCCGCCGTCGCCGTTCTCCCCCGGGGCCCGCAGGACGCCGATGATCTCGCGCAGGTCCTGGAGCGCCTCGTGGGCGCTGTCGCGGATGACGCCGGCCGCGCGGGCGATCTGCTCGGGCGGGGCGTCGGGGCGGAACTCCAGGGCTCCCGCGTGGACGCTGAGCAGGGTCAGCCGGTGGGCGAGGACGTCGTGCATCTCGCGGGCGATGGCCTCGCGGGCGAGCCGCTGGGCCTGGGCGGCGCGCAGTTCGGCCTCGGCCTCGGCGCGGCGGGCCCGCTCGCGGAGGGCTTCGACGAGCTGGCGGCGGGAGCGGACGAGCATGCCCCAGGCGGTGACGAGCAGGATGAGGACGAAGCCGAGGAGGATCGCGATCCCGGCGTTGAGGGTGGGGTCGGGGCGGACGAAGACCTGGACGGTGGAGGCGGCGACGGCGAGCGCGCCGAGCCAGGCGACCTCGCGGAAGGGGCGGCGTACGGCGACGCTGAAGAGGGCCGCGAGGACGGCGCCGCCGGCGACGGGGGCGACGATGCTGACGAGGGAGAGGGCGACGGCCAGCCCGACGGGCCACCGGCGGCGGAGCCAGAGGGCGCAGCAGGCGGCGGCGCCGACGAGCTGGTCGAAGAGGATGACGGGCTCGCTGCTGTACTGCGCGCCGGCGTCGGCGGCGACGAGGCCGACGAGGGCCGCGAGGAGGAAGAGCGAGGTGTCGACGATCCAGTCGCGGACGGTACGGCGGGGCCTGCCCGCGCCGCTCTCGCCCGGTTCGACCAGGTGGGAGGGGAGCAGCCAGCGCTGCCGGTCCGTACGGGTCATATCGGCAATGTACGCAGCCGGGGCCCCGAGCGGGTGGGGGGCGGGCCGGGACGCTACCGAAGTCGCACGGGTCGATACTTCGGTAGCGGTGGGCATGGACCGGAGTCGGACGCGGCGGGAACCGCCACCCGCTCATGATCGAATCATGAAGAGATTCCTGGAGGTCGCCGGTTTCCTGCTCGTCGTGTTCGGTGTCTGCGGGGTGATCCGCGAGCTGACGGACGGCTGGTTCAAGCTGATGGGCCTGACCCGCTTCCTGACCGACAACGTCTGGTTCATGGAGGGCCGGGAGGTGTTCGTCGACATCGTGATCGCCGTGCTCGGCCTGGTCCTCCTGATCGTGTCGGACCGGGTGCGGAAGTCCTGACCGGGCGGGCGCCCCGGGCGGTCAGACGCTCGGGGTGTCCGGTCGGGTCACCTCGGCGCCTCGTCGGCCGTGCGGCGGCCCCAACTGGTGCCCGCCAGCACGAGGATCGCGCCCGCGAGGCCGAGGACTCCGGGGCGGTCGCCGGCGAGGGCGATGCCCGCGGCGGCGGCCCAGAGGGGCTCCGTACCGAGGAGGAGGCTGACCCGGGACGGGGAGCTGCGGCGGACGGCCCACATCTGCACGAAGAAGGCGAACAGCGTGCAGAAGACGGACAGGAAGAGCAGCCCGGCCCATTCGCGGGGACCGAAGTCGAGGGCCGTGGCCCAGGGCGAGGCGCCCGTGCCGGGGAAGGCCGCGATGACGGCGAAGACGGCGACGGCGGAGCCGAGCTGCACGGTGGTGAGGGAGAGCGAGTCGGCCGACCGGACCGCCTTGATCCGGGACATGGCCAGGACGTGGACGGTACGGGCGACGGCGGCGAGCAGCATGAGGAGGTCGCCGAGGGAGGGGGCGGTGAAGCCGCCGCCCTGGGTGAGCAGGACGACGCCCGCGACGGAGAGCGCGGCGGCGGCGAGGAAGGCGCGGGGCGGCCTGACCCGGGTGACGGCGGCCTCGGCGAGCGGGGTGAGGATCATGGTGAGGCTGATGATCAGGCCGGCGTTGGTCGCGGAGGTGTGGACGACGCCGTACGTCTCCAGGAGGAAGATCCCGCTGAGGATCAGCCCGAGGACGGCGGCGCCGCGCCACTGGGGCGCGGTGAGCGCGCGCAGCTTGCGCCATCCGGCGACGACGAGGACGGGCAGCACCACCGCGAAACGCAGCACGAGGACCGCGATGACGGTGTGGGTGGTGGTGATGCCCTTGGCCGCGAGGTAGCTGGCGCCCCAGACGACGGCGACGAGCAGGACGGGCAGATCGGTGAGCCAGGCCCGGCGCGGGGCGCCGAGGGACACGGGTGCGGCGATCGAAGACGAAACCGACATTGCGGGCCGTTTCTCCAACTCTTGTGGCGGGGTGGAGACTTCAGTGGCTCGCACGCGGAGCGATCACCGTACCCGGACCGGCCGGTGGCGGCTACACCTTTCCGGGGCTTTTCCGCTGGTCAGTAGCTGCCGTAGGTGGGTCGTCCGCCGAGCTCGTACGTGAGGATCGCGACGCCCGAGCCGGTGGTGCGCGCGTCGGTCTGCCGGAAGGCGGTGGGGCGCACCCCGTCGGTGAAGAGGCGGCGGCCGGTGCCGAGGATCACCGGGAAGACGAGCAGGCGGAGGGTGTCGATCAGGTCGTGGTCGAGCAGGGTCCGGGCGAGGCCGCCGCTGCCGTGCATCTGGATCTCGCCGTCGAGGCTCTCCTTGAGGTCGGCGACCTCCTTCACGACGTCGCCGCGGAGCACGGTGGTCCCGGCCCAGTCGGCGGTGTCGAGGGTGGTGCTGGCGACGTACTTGGGGAGGGCGTTGAGCTTGCCGGCGATGGGGTCGTCGGGGTCGGTCCGCTTCGGCCAGTAGCCCGCGAAGATGTCGTACGTGCGGCGCCCGAGGAGGAAGGCGGTGGGGCGGGTGAAGACCTCGTTCATGAACTGTCCGAAGTCCTCGTCGCCGTACGGCACGGACCAGCCGCCGTGCTCGAACCCGCCGCTGGGGTCCTCCTGCGGGCCGCCGGGCGCCTGGTGGACGCCGTCGAGGGTGAGGAACTGGGTGAGGCTGAGCGTGGCCATGACGATTGCCCTTTCTGGTCCTGTCCATCGTGTCTCAGAAGCGTGGACCGCACCGCTCGGCGGAACTCATCGGTGATCGGGTCGGCGTCCGATTCCTGCCAGCGTCCGGCCGCCCCGGCGACTTTCATTGAACCCGCAACAACTGAGCACTTCTGACGGAGGTTTCGGGATGTCCACGATGAACGGCACGGCGGTTCTGGTGACGGGCGGCAGCCGCGGGATCGGTGCGGCCACGGCCGTCCGCCTGGCGCGGGAGGGCGCCGATGTGGCCTTCACCTACGTACGGGACGAGGCGGCGGCCAAGGAGGTCGCCGCGCGGATCGAGGCGGCGGGGCGCAAGGCGCTGCCCCTGCGCGCCGACGCGGCCGACGCCGGGGACGCGGCGGGCGCGGTGGAGTGGGCGGCGGACGCCCTGGGGCGGCTCGACGTCCTCGTGAACAGTGTGGGCGCCGGGGTGCTCGGCCCGCTGGAGTCGCTGACCCTGGCGGACGTGGACCGGGTCCTCGCGGTGAACGTCCGCGCGGCCTTCCTCGCCTCGCAGGCGGCGGCCGGGCGGCTGCCGGAGGGCGGGCGGATCGTCACGATCGGCACCTGCATGACGCAGCGGGTCCCCGGACCGGGCGGCACGCTGTACGCGACGAGCAAGGCGGCGCTGATCGGCCTGACGAAGGCGCTCGCCCGGGAGCTGGGCGGGCGCGGCATCACGGCGAACATCGTCCACCCCGGTCCGATCGACACCGACATGAACCCGGCGGACGGCCCGTACGCGGAGGGCCAGGCGGCGATGACGGCGCTGGGCCGCTTCGGCACGGCGGACGAGGTGGCGGCGATGGTCGCCTTCCTCGCTGGTCCGGAGGGGCGGTACGTGACGGGAGCGGAGTTCGCGGTGGACGGCGGACACGCGGCTTGACGCGGGGAGGGGTTACGCGAGGGCGCACCGTGCTGTCGGTCGGTGCGCCCTCGCGGGCCGGGCGGGGTGTCGTACCCGCCCGGTTCAGGGGGAGGCCGGTCGGGCCGGGCCTCCGGTTCTCGGGTGTCCTGCGTCAGCCGCCCAGCTCCTGGTGGCGGGCGGTCAGTCGCGCCGCGCCGGCCTCGGTGAGGGAGCCGAAGAGGCGGAGGCGGGAGATGCCGCCGTCCGGGTAGATGTCGATCCGGATCCGGGAGCCGACCGCCGGGGTGTCGAGCACGAACCGGTGGTTGGTGTCGGGCTGGAGGCGGGTCCGGGGCAGGATCTCGGCCCAGTCCTCGGAGCCCTCGGCCGCGACCGAGAGGGCGGCCCAGCCGGCGCTGTTGCCCTTGAGGTACGCGGTGTCGATCTCGACGGCGCGGATCTCGGACTCGGCGACGAGCTGGTAGCGGATCCAGTCGTTGCCCTTGTCGCGGCGGCGGCGGGTCTCCCAGCCGTCGTCCATCTTGCGGGAGCGGCCCGGCTGGATGGTGTTGGTGGCCGGGGAGTAGAAGCGGTCGGAGGCGTCCTCGACCTGGCCGCCGTTCTCCAGGGCCGCGAGGTCGAAGGTGCCGAGGACGGCGAGCCAGCGCGGGTCCGGTGCCACTTCGCCGTAGACGCGGAGGCGGGCGATGCCGCCGTCGGGGTGCTGGTTGACGCGCAGGTGCGTGAAGCGCTGCTCGACGTCGACGGCGAAGCCGTTGGCGGCGTGGCCGCCGACGGCGGTGCGCGGGACGAGCGTCGTCCACTTCACGTCGTCGGCGAGGAGCTCCTCGGGCGAGGGCGAGCCCGCGACGGAGGTGGCCTCGACGGAGACGGCCTGCGGGTAGTTGCCGCGGAAGTGGGCGGTGTCGAGGACGATGCCGCGGACGACGCCGGGGGCGCCGAGGCGTACGAGCGCCCAGTCGTGGTCGTCGTCGGTGGGGTGCGGCTGCTGGGCGGAGATGCCACGGCGGCGGCGGGTCTCCCAGCCGTCCATGATCTTGCCCTTGTGGCCGAAGTGCTCGGGGTCGAACTCGGCGGCGTCGGGCTTGAGCAGGTTCTCGCGCTCGGCGAAGAACTCGTCGTTGGCGGCGACGACACCCGCGCCGAGGCGCCGGTCGGCGAGGTCCGCGTACTGGGTGAAGGGGAAGTCGGCCGTCCGGTAGTCGGCGTAGGGGTCGCCGCCGCCGTAGGGGCTCGCGTCACCGGTGAAGCTGGGTATGACGGACACGTCAGGTGTTCCTTTCGAGGAGGCGGCCGGAGGGCTCGGCGAGGGTGCCGCGGTCGACGATCCGCTCTCCGCGCAGCCAGGTGGAGGCGACGACGCCGCTGAGGGTCTTGCCCGCGTAGGCGGTGATCCGGTTGCGGTGCTGGAGCTCGGCCGGGTCGACGGTGAACGTCGCGTCCGGGTCGATGACGGCGAAGTCGGCGTCACGGCCGGCCTCGATGGCGCCCTTCCGCGTCAGGCCCGCGAGTCGTGCGGGCGCCTCGGACATCCAGCGGACCACGTCCTCCAGGGAGTGGCCGCGGCGCCGGGCCTCGGTCCAGATCGCGGGGAGGCCGAGTTGGAGGGAGGAGATGCCGCCCCAGGCGGAGGAGAAGTCGGGGGTCTTGAGGTCCGCGGTGGACGGCGAGTGGTCGGAGACGATGCAGTCGATGACGCCGTCGGCGAGCCCCTGCCACAGGGCGTCCTGGTTGGAGGCCTCGCGGATGGGCGGGCAGCACTTGAACTCGGTCGCGCCGTCCGGGATCTCCTCCGCGGTGAGCGTGAGGAAGTGCGGACACGACTCGACGGTGACCTTGACGCCGTCCGCCTTCGCGGCGGCGATCAACGGCAGCGCGTCGGAGGAGGACAGGTGCAGGACGTGGACGCGGGCGTTGAGCCGTCGGGCCTGGTTGACCAGGTTCTCGATGGCCGTGTTCTCGGCGTCCCGGGGCCGGGAGGCGAGGAAGTCGGCGTACTCGGCGGAGGACTTCTGCGGCGCGGCCGCGAGGTGGTGGGGGTCCTCGGCGTGCACGATCATCAGACCGTCGAAGCCCGCGATCTCGGCGAGCGAGTTCGCCAGCTGCTCCTGGTCCAGGGACGGGAACTCGTCCACGCCGGACGGCGAAAGGAAGCACTTGAATCCGTAGACCCCGGCGTCGTGCAGCGGGCGCAGGTCCTTGACGTTGTCGGGCAGCGCGCCGCCCCAGAAGCCGACGTCGATGTGCGCCTTCGCGCGGGCGACGTCCTGCTTCACCCGCAGGTTCTCCACCGTCGTGGTCGGCGGGATGGAGTTCAGCGGCATGTCGAGCAGCGTGGTGATGCCACCGGCGGCCGCCGCGCGGGTGGCGGTCCAGAAGCCCTCCCACTCGGTGCGGCCCGGGTCGTTCACGTGCACGTGGGTGTCGACGAGGCCCGGCAGGACGACGTCGTCGCCGACGTCCTCCAGGCGGGCGCCGGCCGGTACCTCGGCGTCGTACGGCAGCACGGCCGCGATCGTCCCGCCGGAGACGGCGATCGACGCCGGGCGGGTCCCCTCGGGGGTGATGACGCGAGTCGAGCGCAGGACCAGGTTGACGTCCACCCATACCCCTTCTTCAAGCGATTCACTGAGGAACCGGGAAATTCAACGAACTGTTGAAGGAGTCTTCACTTCCGGACGACATGTCGTCAAGGGCACACTTCCAGCATCGGCCGTCGGCGAACCCGACTTAGACGTTTCCACAAAGTGGAATGGAAATTCCGTACAGTAGAACGTAGCTCCACACATGTGGGGCGGAGCCGGACCGCGCCGAGCCCTCCCCGACACCGGACAAACACCCCCTGACCGGCCCGTACACCGGTACCAGGACCGGGTGTCCCGGCCGGTGGCCCGGTAGGCTGCTGACTTGCCCGCCTGCCTCGAAAGGACCGTTGACGTGCCGACGTCCAGCGCCAGCACCACCGACGCCGCCAAGCCCGCCGCCGCGAGCGGTGGCGTCCAGTCCCTTGAGCGTGCCTTCGACCTCCTCGAGCGGATGGCCGACGCCGGGGGCGAGGTCGGGCTGAGCGAGCTCTCCGCCAGCAGCGGACTGCCGCTCCCCACCATCCACCGCCTGATGCGCACCCTCGTCGCCTGCGGCTACGTGCGCCAGCAGCCCAACCGGCGGTACGCGCTCGGCCCCCGCCTCATCCGGCTCGGCGAGTCCTCCTCCCGCCTCCTCGGCACCTGGGCCCGCCCCTACCTGGCGCGGCTCGTCGAGGAGACCGGCGAGACGGCCAACATGGCGCTGCTCGACGGGGACGAGATCGTGTACGTCGCCCAGGTGCCGTCCAAGCACTCGATGCGCATGTTCACCGAGGTCGGCCGACGGGTCCTGCCGCACTCGACCGGCGTCGGCAAGGCGCTCCTCGCGGACACCCCGGCGGAGGAGGTACGCGCGCTGCTCGCCCGTACCGGCATGCCGGCGGCCACCGAGAAGACCATCACCACGCCGGACGGCTTCCTCGACGCCCTCGAAGCGGTCCGCGCGACCGGGTACGCGGTCGACGACAACGAGCAGGAGATAGGAGTCCGCTGCCTCGCGGTGCCGGTCCCCGACTCCCCCACCGCCGCGGCGATCTCGATCTCGGGCCCGGCCGGCCGGGTCACCGAGGCGGCCACGGAGAAGATCGTCCCGATCCTCCAGCAGGTCGCCCGCGAACTGTCGGCGGCCCTCGCCAACACGACGGGCAACGGCCAGGGCTGAGCCCGAGACGCGTCGCCCCGCACGCGCGAAGGCGCCCGGAACCGTCACGGTTCCGGGCGCCTTCGCGCGTGCGCTACGCCTTCACGGCCTCCGTGACCCGCCCGTCCTGCACCGTCACCGTGTGGTCCGTGCGGGCCAGATGGGTCCTGTCGTGGGTCACGAGCACCGTCGCCGTGCCCCGCTCCGCCGTCAGGCCGGCGAGCAGGTCCATGACCGCGGCCCCCCGCTCGTGGTCCAGGGCGCTCGTCGGCTCGTCGACCAGGAGCACGGACGGCTCGTTCATCAGGGCCCGCGCGATGTTGATCCGCTGTCGCTGACCGCCCGACAGCTGGTGCGGGCGGCGGTGCGCCTGGTCCGCGAGGCCCACCGCGTCGAGCAGCTCCATCGCCCGACCCCGTACCGACTTCGGCGCACGTCCCGACAGATGCGCCATCACCTGGAGCTGTTCCGCCGCGCTCAGCGAGGGCAGCAGGTTGGGCTGCTGGAAGACGATCCCGATGTGCTCGCGCCGCAGCTCGGCGCGGGCGGCGGGGGTGAGCGGCCCCGTGTCCGTACCGGCGACGACGACCTGTCCCCGGTCCGGGGTCACCAGCGTCGCGGCCACGGCCAGCAGGCTGGACTTGCCGGAGCCGGAGGGGCCGACGACGGCCGTGAGGGTGCCCGCGGGGACGGTCAGGGAGACGGCGTCGAGGGCGGTGAGCCGGCCGTCTCCGTCGGGGTAGGTCAGGGTGACGGCGTCGAGGACGAGGCTCATCGGGCGCTCCCGAGGGCGGTGAGGGGGTCGACGGCGGTGATCCGCCGGATGGACAGGGCGGCGCCGAGCACCCCGAGCACGATGATCACGGCGGCGGGCCCGAGGACGGTGAGCGGCTCCAGGACGAAGGGCACGTTCCCGCCGCTGACCAGCGCGCCGATGCCGACGGCGAGGGCGGTGCCGAGCAGGGTGCCCGCGGTGAGCATGAGGACGGCCTGCCCGAGGGCGTCCTTGAGGAGGTACGGCGTGGAGGCGCCGAGCGCCTTGAGGACGGCGACGTCGCCGCTGCGCTGGATCGTCCAGACGGTGAAGAACGCTCCTATGACGAGCGCGGAGATCGCGAAGAGGAAGCCGCGCATGAGCTGGAGCGAGCCGTTCTCGGCCTGGTAGGACCCTATGGCGGTGAGCGCGCCGTCGATGGTCCGCGCCTCGGTCCCGGCGGCCTTGTCGCCGGCCGCCCAATCGGCCGCTTCACCGCTGAGCGCGATGACCGTGGCCTGTTCCTGCGGGGTGGTGCCGCTGTGCCCGAGCTTCTGCCAGTCGTCGAGGGAGGTCCACACGACCGGGGTGTGACTGTACGAGGCGTCGCCCGAGACGGCCGTGACGGTGGCCTCCAGGGGGCCGAGGCGCAGCGCGTCGCCGACGCCCACGCCCAGTTCCTCCGCCGCGGACTCGGAGAGGACCGCCTTGCCGGCGCCGAGCCGACCGCTCTCGGGCGCGAGACCCGTCGCCGGCTCCGTACCGAAGGCGGAGACGGCGGCGGTACGGTCCCCGGCGGCGGCGTTGAGCGTACGGATGCCGAGCGGGGCGGCCTCCGTCACGCCGGGCCGCTCCGCCCACTCGCTCCACTGCTCTTCCGTCACCGTCGAGTTGGTGAAGGAGACCGACTGCCCGGACGGCGGCGCCGCGAAGGCCAGCCGGTCGGCGGGCAGGCCGGTGATCGCGGAGATGTTCTCTCGCGCGAGCCCGGCTGTCAGCCCGGACAGCAGCCCCACGAGCAGGGTGATCAGGACGATCACGGTGCCCATGAGGGCGAACCGCCCCTTGGCGAATCTCAGGTCTCTCCATGCCACGAACATGCTGACCAGAGTGGTCCGCGGGGCGCCGTGCGGGCATCGCGCCACGGATGGCTCCGCAATCAAACTTTCGATTGAGTCCGGATTGTCCGTTCCCCCTCCGCCCGCTGTCTACGCTGGAGGGGACATGGATCCCCTTTCTTCCCTCCACCCCGCCCGGCGCTCTCTCACCCCCGCCCTGCGCGCCCTGCGCCTCTGCCTGCATCTGCTGATGGCCGGCCTTCTCGTCCTCGCGGCGGTACGGGCCGACTCGGCCGCCGGGACGGCGATGGCGGTGGTCGTGGGCGCGGTCTACGCGGCCGGCTCGCTGCTGCCGTCCGTGGGCCGCTCGCAGCGGGCCGCCGCCGTCTGGCTGGGCGTCCTCGGCGCGTCCTGGCTGACGCTGCTCTGGCTGACGCCCGAAGCGCTCTGGATCGCTTTCCCGCTCTACTTCCTCCAGCTGCATCTGCTGCCCACGCGCTGGTCGCTGCCGGCCGTCACGCTGACGGCGGGCGCGGCGATCCTCTCGTACGTGGGGCACGGCGCCGCGCTCAACCCGGGGGTCTTCATCGGGCCGCTGCTCGGCGGGGCGGTCGCGGTGGCGACGGTCCTCGGGTACCAGGCCCTGTACCGGGAGAGCGAGCGGCGGCGCCGGCTCATCGAGGAGCTGATCGAGACGCGGGCGGAGCTGGCGGCGGCGGAGCGGCACGCGGGGACGCTCGCCGAGCGCGAGCGGCTCGCGCGGGAGATCCACGACACCCTGGCGCAGGGCCTGTCCTCGATCCAGCTGCTGCTGCGCGCCGCCGAGCGGGCGCTGCCGCCGGACTCCCCGGCCGCCGGTCACATCGACCGGGCGCGGCAGGCGGCGCAGGACAACCTGGCGGAGGCGCGGCGCTTCGTCAGGGCGCTGTCGCCGCCCGACCTGGAGCACGGCTCGCTGGCGGCGGCCCTGGAGCGGCTGTGCGAGCCGGGGGCCGGTTCGGGTCCTGACGGGTCCTACGGGTCCTACGGCGCCTACGGGCCCGGGGCCGGGCCGCGGGTCCGGTTCTCGGTGAGCGGCACGCCGACCGAGCTGCCCACCCCGTACGAGGTGGCGCTGCTGCGCATCGCGCAGTCCGCGCTCGCGAACACCGTGCGGCACGCCTCGGCCTCGCGGGCCGAGATCACGCTGTCGTTCATGGGCGCCTCGGTGACCCTGGACGTGGTCGACGACGGCAAGGGCTTCGATCCGGGCTCCGTGCGGCAGTCCTCGGAGGGCGGCTTCGGGCTTCCGGCGATGCGCTCGCGCGCCGAGTCGCTGGGCGGCACGTTCACCGTCGAGTCCGCACCCGGCCAGGGCACGGCGGTGGCCGTGTCCCTCCCCCTCCCCGCTGGAGTCTCCGCATGACCGTCGATCCGGCCGGCACCCCGGCCATCAGGCTTCTCCTCGCCGACGACCACCCGGTGGTCCGGGCGGGCCTGCGCGCGGTTCTGGACACGGAGCCGGGCTTCACGGTGGTCGGCGAGGCCGCCACGGCCGAGCGGGCCGTGGAGCTGGCCGCCGCCGGGGGCGTGGACGTGGTCCTGATGGATTTGCAGTTCGGCGCAGGGATGCACGGTTCGGAGGCGACGGCGGCGATCACCGCGGTGCCCGGCGGGCCGAAGGTGCTGGTCCTGACGACGTACGACACGGACGCGGACATCCTGGCGGCGGTGGAGGCGGGCGCCTCCGGCTACCTCCTGAAGGACGCGCCGCCGGAGGAGCTGGCGGCGGCGGTACGGACGGCGGCGGCCGGGCAGTCGGCGCTCGCCCCGGCGGTGGCCCACCGGCTGATGGACCGGATGCGGACACCTGCGGAGGCGCTGACGAAACGGGAGCTGGAGGTGCTCCAGCTGGTGGGCGAGGGCCTGTCGAACCAGCAGGTCAGCAAGGCGCTGTTCCTCAGCCAGGCGACGGTGAAGTCGCACCTCGTGCACATCTTCGCGAAGCTGGGCGTGGATTCGCGTACGGCGGCGGTGGCGGCGGCGACGGCCCGGCGGCTGATCAGGCGGTAGGACCGCCGGACGGCAGGGGCCTCAGCCCACCGGGCCCTGCGGCGGCGTACCGAAGTACTCGACCGCGCGGCGGACCGCGGCGAGCCCGTCGGCGAACGCGCTCACGGAGCCGATGGAGCCGGCGATCAGCAGCAGGGACCGGCGCAGCCGGCGCACCTCGGGGACACCGCTGAGCGCCATGGCGTCCAGCGCGGCGAGCTCGTCCTCGGCGATGCCGCGATCGGCGAACTCGGCCCGATGACCCGCAAGTTCCCGTCGGAGCCGGGACACGGCCGACCGCAGTTCGGCCACCCTGGGGTCCACGCCCTCGCCGGTCACTCGCCTCTGCCCCACGCTTCGCAACACGGTTCTCCCCCTCGCACGACACTGTGCGCAGAACGCTCCGAACACGCCACGACGACCCGCCGGGCGGCAGTCGGGCGCCGATGAGCCGCGGCCAGTTAACTCCTTCGCCACCCCACCGCGCCACCCTCCTCGGACGGAATTCAGGCGACCGTGTCATTCCGCGTCATGAGGTATGCAGTCCCCATGACGTCGACTGAAGATCGAATCCCGCTCGTCGCCGGACTGCTGCTCGCCGCGGGAGGCGGGCGGCGGCTCGGGGGGCGGCCCAAGGCCCTCCTGTCCCACCGGGGGCGCCCCCTCGTCGAGAACGCGGTGCGTGTGCTGCGCGAGGGCGGCTGCGAGGTGGTGCACGTCGTGCTCGGCGCGGCGGCCGGGACCGTACGGGAGCGGGCCGAGCTGCCCGGGTGCGTGCTGGTGGAGAACCCGGAGTGGGCCGAGGGGATGGGTTCCTCCCTGCGTGCCGGGCTCGCGTCGCTCGCCGCGGATCCGCGCGGGGTGGACGCGGCGCTGGTGTTCCTGGTGGACCAGCCGGGGATCGGACCGGTCGCGGTGGCCCGGGTCCGTGCGGCGTACCGCTCGCGGGAGTCGCTCGCGGCGGCCTCGTACGACGGGGACCGGGGCCATCCGGTGCTGTTCGGCGCCGGCCACTGGGCGGGGATCGCCGAGGGCGCGGTCGGCGACCGGGGCGCACGGGACTATCTGGCGGCGCACCGGGATGCGATCACGCCGGTGGACTGTTCGGATGTGGCCGAGCCCTATGACATCGACACGGAGGCGGATCTGGCCCACCTGGAGTGAGCGGCGCGGCACCGGGCGTGGCACGGAGCGCCACGTTCTGTCGATCCGGAGAATCTCGACATCAACAAACCATTGAACTTCCACCATGAGGAAACTAGTATCCACTGTTCAGAAGCGCCTGCCAGTTCAGAGGGCGCTCGCGGTCGTATCTCGGCGCCTGCGGCACTCCGTGCCGTCCCGCGACGCCCGGCGGCCGCCTGGCACCGCCCGTGAAGTTCGCTGAAGGAAGTGACAGTTCATGTCCGCACCAGCGCCGTCCCCCCTGGCCGTCGTCGATGCCGAGCCCCTGCCGCGTCAGGAGGAAGTGCTCACCGAGGCCGCTCTGGCCTTCGTCGCCGAACTGCACCGGCGGTTCACTCCGCGCCGGGACGAGCTCCTCGCCCGCCGGGGGGAGCGTCGCGCCGAGATCGCCCGCACCTCCACGCTGGACTTCCTCCCGGAGACCGCCGCGATCCGCGCCGACGACTCCTGGAAGGTCGCACCGGCCCCGGCGGCCCTGAACGACCGCCGTGTCGAGATCACCGGTCCGACCGACCGCAAGATGACGATCAACGCGCTCAACTCCGGCGCCCGCGTGTGGCTCGCCGACTTCGAGGACGCCTCCGCGCCGACCTGGGAGAACGTGGTCCTCGGCCAGGTCAACCTGATCGACGCGTACACCCGGAACATCGACTTCACGGACCCGCGTTCCGGCAAGTCGTACGCCCTCAAGCCCGCCGACGAGCTCGCCACGGTCGTCATGCGCCCGCGCGGCTGGCACCTGGAGGAGCGTCACCTGACGTTCGACGGCCGCCCGGTCCCCGGCGCGCTCGTCGACTTCGGCCTGTACTTCTTCCACAACGCCCAGCGTCTGATCGACCTCGGCAAGGGCCCGTACTTCTACCTCCCGAAGACGGAGTCGCACCTGGAGGCCCGCCTCTGGAACGACATCTTCGTCTTCGCCCAGGACTACGTCGGCATCCCGCAGGGCACCGTCCGCGCCACGGTCCTCATCGAGACCATCACGGCCGCGTACGAGATGGAGGAGATCCTCTACGAGCTCCGCGACCACGCCGCCGGCCTGAACGCGGGCCGCTGGGACTACCTCTTCTCCATCGTCAAGAACTTCCGTGACGGCGGCGCCAAGTTCGTCCTCCCGGACCGCAACGCGGTCACGATGACGGCCCCGTTCATGCGCGCGTACACCGAACTCCTCGTCCGCACCTGCCACAAGCGCGGCGCGCACGCGATCGGCGGCATGGCGGCCTTCATCCCGTCCCGCAGGGACGCCGAGGTCAACAAGGTGGCCTTCGAGAAGGTCAAGGCCGACAAGGACCGCGAGGCCGGCGACGGCTTCGACGGCTCCTGGGTCGCCCACCCGGACCTGGTCCCGATCGCGATGGCCTCCTTCGACGCCGTCCTCGGCGAGAAGCCGAACCAGAAGGACCGCCTCCGCGAGGACGTCTCCGTGGCGCCCGGCGACCTGATCGCGATCGACTCGCTCGACGCGAAGCCCACCTACGACGGCCTGGTCAGCGCCGTCCAGGTCGGCGTCCGCTACATCGAGGCGTGGCTGCGCGGCCTCGGCGCCGTCGCCATCTTCAACCTGATGGAGGACGCGGCCACCGCCGAGATCTCGCGCTCGCAGATCTGGCAGTGGATCAACGCGGGCGTGGTCTTCGAGAACGGCCAGACGGCGACTCCGGAGCTGGCCCGCAAGGTCGCCGCCGAGGAGCTGGCCTCGATCCGCGCGGAGATCGGCGAGGAGGCCTTCGCGGCCGGCAAGTGGCAGCAGGCGCACGACCTGCTCCTGCACGTCTCCCTCGACGCGGACTACGCGGACTTCCTGACGCTCCCCGCGTACGAACAGCTGGTCGGCTGACCTCGGAGAAGAACCGGCTGATCCGGCTGCCCGCACAGCTGCCGAACAGCCTCCGTACGACCTGTGAACAGGGCTCCGCCCCCGGTGCGCGCACACGCGCCGGGGGCGGAGCCCTGTTCCGTCACAGGCGACGTGACGCAACCGAGATATGCAGCTACCTAGCGGTAACAAGCCACGCCGTGCGAGATTCCGCCTGCCACCGGCCGGCGGCTGTCCCCCACGTCACTGCGCATCGCATACCGCAGGAGCACAGCCATGCCTTCGACCCCCCACCGTGCGCTGCGCGGATTCCTGGCTCTGTGTACCGCCGCCGGGCTCGCCTCCGTCGCCGCTCCATCCGCCCATGCCTCCCCCGGCACCGGCCCCTCCGCCGTCGTCACCATGGGCGACAGCTACATCTCCGGCGAGGCCGGACGCTGGCTGGGTAACAGCCTGACCAATTCCGGCAGCCGCAACGGCACCGACCGGGCCTGGACGGGCAGCGCCTACGACCCGTCCCGGGTGTACGGGACCACCGCCGGCGGCTGTCACCGCTCGGACACCGCCGAGGTGAAGAGCGCCGGCGCGATCGCCTCCTCCCTCGTCAACCTCGCCTGCTCCGGGGCGACCACGGACAACGTCATCCGGGCCTCCCAGGGCGGCCAGGCCTACAAGGGCGAGGCCCCGCAGGCCGACCAGCTGGCGGCCGTGGCCGCCTCGCACGACGTGGAGCTCATCGCGCTCTCCATCGGCGGCAACGACCTGGGCTTCGCCGACATCATCGCCACCTGCGCGAAGGACTACATCGTCTGGTACTCGTACTGCCACGACGACCAGCAGGCCGAGGTCGACGCGAGGATCGACGGCGTGATGGCGGACGTCGGCCGGTCGGTCGACGAGATCCGGGCCGTGATGACGGCCGCGGGATACACGTCCTCGGACTACCGGATCGTGCTCCAGTCGTACCCCTCCCCCATCCCGCGCGCCGCCGAGAACCGGTACGCGGAGAGCGGCTGGGCCCGTACCAACACCGGCGGCTGCCCCTTCTGGAACGCCGACTCCACCTGGGCGCGGGACTCCCTGGTCCCGCAGCTCGCCAACCGGCTGAAGGGGGTCGCCTCGGCCAAGGGCGTCCAATTCATGGACCTGCGGGACGCGCTCCAGGGACGCGAGGTCTGCGCGAAGACGAGCAAGCAGGTCTCGTCGACCGTGCCGGCGTCGGCGACGTCGAGCGAGTGGGCGCGCTGGATCGACAGCCAGAGCACGCAGGGGCTCGTCCAGGAGTCGATGCACCCGAACGCCTACGGCCAGCAGGCCCTGGGCCGGTGCCTGGCCCTCGTCCACGCCCGCCCCACCGGGAACCACAGCTGCAAGAACACGGCCGGTTCCGGAGCCTCGGGGATGTACCTCACGGCAGGGTGACGCCGAGGGGGCCGAGGACCCGGGCCGTCTCGTGACGGTCCGCCTCGGCCATCGCCCGGACCAGGCCGGCGGAACCGCCGGGCCAGGCGGCCGCCGCCGCGTCGAACGCGGCGCGGCGGGACTCCAGGGGCCCCTTCTTGCCGGGCAGTCCGTCGAGGACGTACAGCGCCCGCGCCGAGGTGGGGACCTGGAGGTGGTCCGCCCGCTCGCCCCTGGCGTGCAGGACCTCATAGGCGTACTGCCCGATCACGGGGTCGCGCAGGGCGCCGCGGAGGGCCTCGGCCGGGGCGGCGTCCGTGTCGAGGACGGCGAGGAAGCCCCTGGCGGCGGCCGCGTCGGCGGTGCCCGCGTGGACGGTGCCGAGGGCGGTGAGCAGCTGGGACCAGGCCTCGGCGGTGTCCACGCGCGCGTGGAGCCAGTCGGCGAGGACGCGCGCGGCGGACGACACGGGCCAGCCGGTGGCGGCGGCGACGAGGGCCGCCGCGTCCCAGGCGGCGGTCTCGGCCGCGACGGGAGCGGCGATCCCCCGCACTCGCAGCAGATAGCGCACGACGCCCGCGCCCCGCGGGGTCAGCCCGAAGGCGTCGCCGGTGCGGAAGAGGAGGCCGGTGGCGGCGAGCCGGTCGACGACCGCGGCCAGGTCGCGGGCGGGTCCGGCGAGCCGTTCCCGGTCCGCCTCGGTCAGCTCCGGCGTCCCCAGGAGCCGTACGAGCTCCGCGAGGGGCGGGGTGGTGTACGCGGGCGGCGCCTCGTCCGGTACCGGCACGGGCAGGTCCTCCAGGGCCGGGTCGACGCTCCAGTCCTCGTACTCGGCGGCCTTGCGGGCGACGGACTCGGCGGAGCAGCCGCGCTGGTAGACCACGTACAGCAGGTGGGCCGCCTCGCCGCCGTAGGGGCCGGACTCCTCCTCGGCCAGGCTCTCGACGGCGGCGGCGAGCGCGTCGGCGTCCTCCTCGACGGCCCCGGGCCCGGTCGGCGCCTCGACGGCGGGCGGCGGCGGGACGGGGTCTCCGGTGTCGCCGTAGTAGTCGAGGTGCTCGTCGAGGAGGGCGTCGGCCAGGACGAGGTGGGGGAAGGAGTCGGGGCCGGGGGCGAAGCGGGCGTACGGCCCGGCGAGCTGCTCGGCGAGCCCGGCGGCGGTCCACCGGTCCAGGAGCGCCGCGGCGACCTGCCCGATGCCGGTGGCGACGGCGTGGTCCGTGAGGAGCGGGCCGGCGGCCGGGGAGGTCTCGGCGTCCCGTACGTACGCCCGGGTGAGCGCCTCGGCGAGGAGGACCTCGGCGAGGGCCGTACGACCCATGAGGTCGGCCCTGCGCACCCCGTCGGGAAGCGGCGCGCCGTCGAGGGCGGCGAGCCGGCGGCGTACGTCCTCGGGGTCGGCGAGATCGGTGCCGCAGGACCGCAGGAGGGAGGCGTACCAGCGGTTCCAGGTGAGGTTTCCGGGGTCGTTCATGGCGCGCTCGAAGTCGGGCGCGGCCTCCGCGACCACGGCGACGACCCGCTCGCCCCGCCCGCCGTCGAACCGCGCGGCGAGCGCCGCGAGCACGGCGGGATAGGCGCCGAGCTCCCCTGGCGCCGCGTACACGAACGTCGGCAGGTCCTCCACGAGGAGGTGCCGCACGAGCCCGGGCGTCGGCTCGGGCACACCGCTCCCCCGGTCCGCCCCGCGCAGGGCGAGCAGTCCCAGCACCGCTTCGGCGGCGCGCGTGAAGACGGGGTCGCGGCGCTCGGGCGTTCCGTCGAGGAAGCTGTCGAGCCCGGTGTTGGTGAGAACGGTCTCGGCCACGCTTCCCAGGGTAATTCCGGGGAGGGGATTCCGGGCATGCGAGACATTCAGGTCAAGGCGCTCCATGCGCTGCCACTCAGCGGACCACCACCACGCGGGGTGCCGAGAAGTCGCCCCAGGTGCCGTCGGGGAGGCGGGCGCGGAGGGTGACGGTGTAGCGGGTGCCTGGAGGGTCCTGGACCGGGAAGGTGTAGGTGGCCCGGGTGGGAGGTGGTGTGGTGCCCCAGACGATGGTGGTGGCGAAGCGGCCGTCGAGGTGGAGTTCGTGGTGGGTGACGGGGGCTCCGGTGTCGGGCGGGGTCCAGGTGAGGGTGATCTCGCCCTTGGCGGCGGTGGCGGTGAGGTGCTCGGGCGCGGTGTTCGCGGGTGCGCCGGGTGCGGGGGTGGTGGTGAGTTCGACGCGGGGGCTTTCCGGGGAGGAGTTCTCGGCGGCGTCGCGGGCGCGGACCGTGAACGCGTAGGCGGTGCCGGGGCGCAGGCCGGTGACGCGGGCGGTGGTGGCGGTGCCGGGCGCGGTGTGGACGCGGGTGTCGGCCTGGTAGACGTCGTACGCGGTGACGCGGGTGTCGTCGCGGGACGGGGTCCAGGTGAGGGTGGCGGCGCGGCTGCCGTCGGCGGTGGCGCGGAGCACCCTCGGGGCGGTGGGGGGTGTGCGGTCCTCGGTGTCCACGGGGAGGGTGGTGGCGGCGACGGTGGCGCTCGGGGGCGAGACGTTGCCGGCGGCGTCGCGGGCGCGGACGGTGAAGGCGTGCGGGGTGGCGGGCGCGAGTCCGACGACGTCGGTCATCAGGGTGGTGGCGGGGAGGTCCCTGACCTTGCGGCCCGCGCGGTAGACGGCGTAGCCGGTGACGGCCCGGTCGTCGGTGGCGGCGCTCCACATGACGTGGACGGTGGTCGCGCTGCCCGCGGTGGCGGTGACCCCGGTGGGGACGGTCGGGGCGGCCGTGTCCTTCGGAGGGGGTTCCGGGGCGCCCGAGCAGGCGGCGAGCGTCAGCATCAAGGCGGTCAACAGGCTTGCGGCGAGCGGGCGTTGCACGGGAAGCCCTCCGTCCGTCGAAAAGGTCCAGACCTATATCGCACAGTCGGGCCGACCTCGGCAAGAGGTCGTTGTCAGTGGCGTGCGCTTCACTGGAATCGTCACGCTGAGTAGTCGATTCTGGGGGAATCATGACGGACCGTACGACCTATGTGACGCTCACCGGCGTACGCCGCCGCGGCTGGACCGACTCGATGGTCCGGGACCTGCTCGGCTCGCCCGACGTGCAGGGCCGCGACCCGCGCCGCTGGTCCCTCGCGCCCGTGCGGCTGTATCTCCTGGTGCGGGTGGAGACGGTGGAGCGGACGGCGGAGTTCGCCGCGGCCTCCCTGCTGTCGAAGGCCCGGTCGGCGGCCGCCGGGGTGTACGCGGCGCGGCGGCGGGCCGCCGTGCTCACCGCGATCCGCGCCGCGCCGATCGAGGTGCCGCTGCTCCCCGGCCCGGAGCTGGAGCGGCGGGCCGTCCGCCATCGGCATCTGCTGGGCGGGCGGAGCCCGGGAAGGACCGGGCCGGAACCGGGCGGGCCGGAGACGGACGGGGCGGAGACGGCCAGGGGGCTGACGGAGGGGGCGTTGACGGGCGGGGCGCTGACGCAGGGGGCGTTGACCGACGGGGCGCTGACGCGGTGGCAGGTGAGCTACCTGCGGCACGCTCTCGGGCGGTACGAGTCGCTGCTCGACGGTCTGTACGGGGAGACCGGCCGCGGGGATGCCGAGCGGTTGCTGCGGCGGCGGCTGTACGAGGCGATCGCCGCGGCCTACCCGGCCCTGGCCCGCGAGTGCCTGCGGCGGATCGCGGTGGAGCGGTGAGGAGGAGTCAGCCGGCCGGCAGGCGGGAGAGCGCGCGGCAGGCCGCCGGGATCGGGGCGACGACCTCGACCGCGCACCGGGCGCGCAGCTCCTCGGCGGCCTCGCCGAGCGGGCCGCCGCCGATGACGACGGCGCGCGCCCCGTCCCGTTCGGCGCAGGCCCGGACCGCCCGCTCCAGCCGGTCGAGGAGCAACGACGGGTCGGCGGAGAGGCGTTCGGGGGTGCCGGCTGTGAGCCGGATGCCCGTGTACCGGTCGGCGAGGCCGAGCGCCGCCACGCGCGCGGCGATGGCCTCGGCAAGGAGCGGCGTGGTGGTCGCCACGCCGAACGGCGTGCCGCCGGCGGCGGCCTCCAGGAGGGCCGCCTCCCCGAGCCCCGCCACGGGCAGGCCGGTCGCGGCGCGCAGCGCCTCCAGGCCGGGGTCGCCGAAGGCGCCGACGAGGAGCGCCGCGCAGTCGCCCTCGGCCTCGGCCCTCAGTCCGGCGGCGAGCACCTCGGGGGCGGCGGCGCGCAGGGCTGCGGGGTCGGTGAGCATGCCGGGGCCGCGGGTGACGGTGACCCCACGGACCGCGCGGCCTCCCGGCCGGGCCCCCAGGGTCCGGCGGGCGATGGCGGTCATCATCGCGGTCGTCGCCGTGGAGGTGTTGGGGTTGATCAGCACGACGGCCCCGGGCCCCGCGGCGTGCGCGGGGACCGGGGCGGTCGGTGGGGCTACGAGCGGGTTCAGTGGACGTGCGCCGCCTTCGCCGTGGCGCTGCCGGAGATCTCCTCGCCGGGCTCCATCGGCGCGGTGACCTGGTCGTCGTCCCGGCCTCCGCCCAGGTGGTTGAAGACCACGTTGAGCAGGACGGCCGCGACGCAGCCGGTGGATATGCCGGAGTCCAGGATGATCTTCGCGGTCTCCGGGAAGGCGTGGTAGAAGTTCGGTGCCGTGATCGGGATGATGCCGACGGCCAGCGAGACGGCCACGATCAGGACGTTGTTGTCCTTCTCCAGGCCGGCCTTGACCAGGGTCTGGATGCCGCTGGCGGCGACGGAGCCGAAGAGGACGACACCCGCGCCGCCGAGGACCGGCCTGGGCACGACCGAGATCAGCGAGGCGGCGATCGGGGAGAGCCCCATCAGGACCAGGAAGCCACCGCCGCAGGCCACGACGAAGCGGCTGCGGATTCTGGTCATGGCGACCAGACCGATGTTCTGGGCGAAGGCGCTGCACATGAAGCCGTTGAAGAGCGGGCTGATCGCCGAGCCGAGGGTGTCGGCGCGGAGGCCGGCCGCGATGGTCTTCTCGTCGGCGGGCCGTTCCACGATCTCGCCGAGCGCCAGCATGTCGGCGGTCGACTCGGTCATGGAGACGAGCATGACCACGCACATCGAGATGATCGCGGCGAGCGCGAACTGCGGGGCGCCGAAGTGGAACGGGGACGGGAAGCCGACGATGTCCGCCTCGGTCACCGGGGAGAAGTCGGTGACCTCGAACGGTATGGCGATGAGCGTGCCGATGACGAGGCCGACCAGGACGGCGACCTGCTTGAGGAAGCCGCGGGTGAAGCGCCGCAGCAGCAGGACCACGACGAGCGTGATCGCGGCGAGGGTCAGGTACGTGGTCGAACCGTAGTCCTTGGCCGTGGGGTTGGGCCCTTGGGCCCAGCCGAAGGCGACCGGGAGGAGGGAGACACCGATGAGGGTGATCACGGTGCCGGTGACGACCGGCGGGAAGAACCGCACGAGCCGGGAGAACCAGGGGGCGGCGAGGAAGCCGAGCAGTCCGGCGACGATGATCGCGCCGAAGATGACGGGCAGCGCGTCGGACTTGTCGTCGGTGGTGTCGACGATCGCGAGCATCGGGGCGACACCGGCGAAGGTGACGCCGTTGACGAACGGGAGCCGGGCACCGATCTTCCAGACACCGAGGGTCTGGAGGAAGGTCGCGAGACCGGCGGTGAAGAGGCTCGCGCCGGTCAGGAAGGTGAGTTCGGTGCCGGAGAGGCCGACGGCCGCTCCGACGATCAGGGGCGGCGCGACGACGCCCGCGTACATGGCGGCCACGTGCTGGAGGCCGCTCGTGAGCATCTTTACTGGGGGCAGCGTCTCGTCGACCGGATGCTTCTCGCGGTCTTCGGGGGCGGAGCCTGCGTCTTGTGCATTGCGAACCTGGGGCTTGGCGGCCACGGCGGTTCCTCCGGTCGGTTACACGTCGGCGGTGACGCGGGGTTCAGGGAGGTGGAGCGATGCGGTGCGAAGTACAGGAGGTGCGGCTCGTTGCGGGGGTGGAGCGGTGCGGGCGCGGGGTGGAGACGTACGCACGCGGGGTGGAGAGGTGTACGCGGGAGGAGGCGCTGCACGGGGACGGGTGCCCTACAGGGGGGTGCGGGCGGGCATCACCTTCCCGGGAGGTGCCGTACGTCTTCTGCGTACGGCACCTCCCGGTCGGGCTGCCGCGGACCCCGCTCGGGTCCGCGGCGACCGACCGAGGGCCGTCCCCCTCGGTCGGACTCCATGGGGAGGGTCAGCTCTGGGCCGTGATACGGGCCAGGCGCTGCGCCTCCGCGCGCGCGTCGCGCGCGATCTGCTCCTCGTCGGCGAACAGCAGTCGGTTGTTCTCGACGATCTGCTTGCCGTTGACGAAGGAGGCGGTGACCGGGGCCGCGGCGCCGAAGACGATCGCGGTGACCGGGTCGGCGATCGAGGAGTGGCCGAGGCCGTCGATCTTCCAGAGGACGAAGTCGGCGAGCTTGCCGGCTTCGAGGGAGCCGATGTTGTCGGCGCGGCCGAGGACCTGCGCGCCGCCGTAGGTGCCGAGGCGCAGGGCCTGGCGGGCGTTGAGCGCGGCCTCGCGGTGGGCGCCGAGGCGGTTGATGAGGAGCGCGTTCCGCAGCTCGGTGTGGAGCTCGCCGGACTCGTTGGACGCGGTGCCGTCGACACCGAGGCCGACGGGCACGCCCGCCTTCAGCATGTCCGGTACGCGGGCGATGCCGGCGGCGAGGCGCGCGTTGGAGGACGGGCAGTGCGCCACACCCGTACCGGTGCGGGCGAAGGCGGCGATGTCGGAGTCGTTCATGTGGACGCAGTGCGCCATCCACACGTCCTCGCCGAGGAAGCCGGTGGACTCGAAGTAGTCCGTCGGGCCCATGCCGAAGAGCTCGTGGCAGAACTTCTCCTCCTCCACGGTCTCCGAGCCGTGGGTGTGCATGCGCACCCCGAGCCGGCGGGCCAGCTCGGCACCCTGCTTGAGCAGCTGGGTGGAGATGGAGAAGGGGGAACAGGGGGCGACGGCGACCTGGGTCATCGCGTCGAAGGAGGCGTCGTGGAACTTCCTGACGGTCTCCTCGGTCGCGGCGAGCGCGCCCTCGGTGGACTCGACGGCGAAGTCGGGCGGCAGGAAGCCGTCCTTCTCGCTCATGTCCATCGAGCCGCGGGCGAGGGTGAAGCGGACGCCCATGTCGGAGGCGGCACCGATGATGGCGCCGGACAGGTCGCCCGAGTTCTTCGGATAGACGTAGTGGTGGTCCATGGCGGTGGTGACGCCGCCGCGGGCCATCATCGCCAGGGAGCCCTGCGCGGCCACGCGGACCATCGACTCGTCGATCCGCGACCAGGTCGGGTAGAGCGCCACGAGCCAGTTGAACAGGTTGTGGTCGGTGGCCAGGCCACGGGTGATCCACTGGTAGAAGTGGTGGTGGGTGTTGACCAGACCGGGCGTCACCAGATGACCGGTGGCGTCGATCCGGCGGACCACGTTCTCCAGGCCCTCGGGCGCCTTGCCGGCACCGATGGACTCGATCCTGTTGTCGGCGACGACGAGGTAGCCGGAGGCGTACTCGGTGTCGTTCGCATCGACGGTCGCGATCGCCGCGTTCTCGATGACGATGCGCTGGGCTGCCGAAGGTGCTGCCATGGCGGTGCTTCCTTCATTCCTCGGGGGTGGTGTGGGCACGGCAGGACCCTAGGAGGATTTGAGTGCCGGGGCCGCGTGACGGCTCCGGGTGCCGAGATGGTGGAAGAACAAGTTGAGCAGGACGGCGACGAGCGCGCCCGCGCTGATGCCGGAGCCGAGCACGGTCTGCGCCCAGGCCGGGAAGTCGGCGTAGAAGGTGGGAGCGGCGAGCGGGATGATGCCCGCTCCGAGCGCGACGGCCACCAGGATGATGTTGGAGCTGTCGTCGAGTCCGGCTTCCGAGAGGGTGCGGATGCCGCTGACCGCGATCGAGCCGAAGAGGACGATTCCGGCGCCGCCGAGGACGGGCATCGGGACCGTGGAGACGACCGCGCCGAGGACCGGGAAGGCACCGAGGACCAGCAGGGCGCCGCCGGCGACGGCGACGACGTACCGGGAGCGGACCCGGGTGAGCGAGACGACGCCCACGTTCTGGGCGAAGGCCGAGGTCGGGAAGCCGCCGAAGACGGGGCCGAGCAGGGTAGCGATGCCGTCGGTGCGCAGACCCCGGGTGATGGTCTTCCCGTCGCTGCGGCGGTCGCAGATCTCGCCGAGGGCGAGCATCCCGGCGCTGGACTCGGTCATCAGGACGAGCATCACGATGCACAGGGAGAGGATCGCGGCGGGCTGGAACTCGGGCGCGCCGAAGGCGAAGGGGGCGGGCAGGGCGGCGACGGGCGCCTCGCGCAGGGCGGTAAAGTCGGCCATCCCGAAGGGGATCGCGGCGAGGGTGCCGATGAAGAGGCCGAGCAGCAGGGCGATCTGCTTGACGAAGCCCTTGCCGAAGCGCTGGAAGAGCAGGATGACGACGAGGGTGAAGCCGGCGAGCGCCAGGTACTTCATGGCGCCGAAGTCGGCGGCGGTCTTGTCGCCGCCCTGGGCCCAGCCGACGGGCACGGGCATCAGGGTCACCCCGATGAGGGTGATGACGACGCCGGTGACGAGCGGCGGGAAGAAGCGCAGGAGCTTCCCGAAGAACGGTCCCACGGCGAGACAGAACACTCCGGCGACCATCACCGCGCCGTAGATGGCGGGGAGTTGGTGCCCGGGGGCGCTGGTCTCGGCGATCGCGAGCATCGGGGCGATGCCCGCCGAGGAGGCGGCGTTGACGAACGGGAGCCGATTGCCGGCGAAGGTCCGGATGCCGAGGGTCTGCAGGATCGTGGCACAGCCGGCGATCAGCAGGCCGGCGGCGATGAGCCGGGTCATCCCTGCCCCGTCCAGGCCGACGGCCTGGCCGATGATGAGCGGCGGGGTGACGACACCGGCGTACATGGCGGCGATGTGCTGGAGTGCCGCGGGGACGAGCCGCGAGGCAGGGAGCTTTTCGTCCACCGGATGGACCTGGTGTGTGGTCTCCGGTGGGGTGGAACACGGGCCTTCGGCGGATGCCGGCCCCATTGCAGGCGGTGCCATGGGAGTCCCTCCGGGCTGGTGCGGGCCCCGCCCGACTGCGGGCGGGCGGGGCCGTCACTCAGATGGCGCTTAGAGGTTGGTCATGTCGACCGGGATCTGCGCCGTGGCTCCGTCACGCAGCACGGTGGCCTCGATGAGGCCGTACATGCGGTCGGCGGCGTAGTAGACCTCGTTGTCGTTCTTCAGACCGAAGGGCTCGAGGTCGACCAGGAAGTGGTGCTTGTTCGGGAGCGAGAAACGGACTTCGTCGATCTCCGAGCGGTGGTTGATGATGCGCGTGGCCATCTGGTACAGCGTCTGCTGGAGCGAGTACGAGTACGTCTCCGAGAAGGCCTCGAGCATGTGCTTGCGGGTCTGCTCGTAGGACCGCTCCCAGTTGGGCATGCGCTGGTCGTCGTCGGTCCAGTTGAACCGCCAGCGAGCGGACACCTGCGTGGCCAGGATGCGGTCGTACGCCTCCTGGAGCGTCGTGTACTTGTCCTTGATGTAGCCCCAGAACTCCGAGTTGGTGGAGTTCATGACGACGAGGTCCTTGAGGCCGGAGATGACCTCCCACTTCTCGCCGTCGTACGTCACCTGGGTGACGCGGGTCTCCTGGCCCTTGCGGGCGAAGGAGTGGTTGACCTCGTCGGCGCCGATGAACTTGGAGTTGGCGTCCGAGGAGGCGATGCGCTCCCAGGAGTACTCCTCGATCCGGATGCGCGCCTGCTTGATCGGCTCCTGGCTCGTCACGAAGTGGCGGGCGAGGTGGATGCCGAACTGCTCGGCGGACTCGATGCCGTACTCCTTGGCGAACGCGAAGATGGTGTTCTTCGTCGTGTCGGTGGGGAGGCAGTGGGCGTTGGAGCCGGTGAGGTGGACGTCGTCGAGGTCGCCGGAGAGGGCGACGGAGACGTTCAGGTCCTTGATGTGGTGGGTGTCGCCGTCCCGCGTGATCTTGACGACGCGGTTCTCTGCTTTGCCGTACTGGTTCTGGCCGAGAATCGTGGGCATGTCTGCTAGCTCCCTCGGTAAACGGAGTAGCCGAACGGGTTGAGCAGCAGCGGTACGTGATAGTGCTCGCCCGGCTTGACGGCGAACGTGATCGCCACCTCCGGGAAGAACGCACCGCTGTCCCTTACGCGGGGGGCGTCCTGCTGCGCCTCGGCTTGCTTCTTGGAGAAGTACTCCTCGACCTCGAAGTCGAGTCGTACGTGGGTGGTTTCTTCCGGCAGGGCCGGCAGGTCCTTGCAGCGCCCGTCCGCGTCGGTGGCGGAGCCGCCGAGCGCGACCCACTCGCCGTCGAGGCCCTTGCGGGCCGCGAGCGTGATGGCCACGCCCTCGGCGGGGCGGCCGATGCTGGTGTCCAGGATGTGGGTGGACACCGAGGCCGTGGTGTCGGTGCTCATGCGGAGCTCTCTTCCTCGGAGGTCTCTACGAGACGGGTCAGCCGGATGCGGTTGATCTTGCCCAGTTCGGTGCGGACGATCTCCCGCTCCTCCTCGGGCGAGTTGCCGATCCGCTCACGGACCGCGTCGCGCATCTGCTCGCCGGTCCTGCCGGTGGCGCAGATGAGGAAGACATGGCCGAACTTGTCCTGGTAGGCCAGGTTGAGTTCGAGCATCTCGGCCTTGAGCTCCTCGGAGGCGCCGGCCATCCCGCTCTGTTCGCGGGAGGAGGTCGGGTCCCCGGCCTTCGGTCGACCGATCGGCGGGTGGCCCGCCATCGCGTCGGCCAGGTCCTCGGCGGTCAGCTCGGCCATGGCGGCGTCGCTGGCGAGGAAGAGGGCTTCGGCGGTGGCGTACGGGCGCTGGGCGAGCAGTTTGCTCCCCCACGCCGAGCTGGAGCACACCTCGTGGAGCGCGGCGAGAGCCTCGCTGTCCGCCGAGGTGTTGAACCGGGTCAGACCCGGTGTCGTACCTGAAGTCACGGGAAGCCTCCGTGGCTGTTTTTCGCTGTGCGTCGGACGGGCTGCGGATAGCTAACGCCCTCCCGCAACATGACGTCAACACTTTGTTGAAAAGTCGGCCACACAAAAGCCGTCGTCCCGACATCTGGACGACGGCTCCCGGTCACACAAGATCAACTAGCTGCTCTCGGCAGCCTTTTCCCTGTTCAGGGCGGTCTCTCTGTTCAGGTAGTTGTACACCGTGAAGCGACTGACGCCCAGCGCCCCCGCCACCGTCTCCACCCCATGGCGCACCGAGAAGGCACCGCGTGCCTCCAGAACGCGCACCGCTTCCTGCTTCGCCTTGCGGTCGAGTTCGGCCAATGGCATCCCGTGCCGTCGTTCCATCGCCGCGAGGATGTGATCCAGCGAATCCGACAGCTGCGGAAGCCGTACGGCGAGCACGTCCTCCCCCTCCCAGGAGAGGACGACGTCGTCGCCCTGCGCCTGCGCGGGGCCGAGCAGCTCGCCCCCCATGGCGTCGACCAGCGGCTTCACTGCCGCGACCAGCGGGTGTTCGGTCACTTCTCGCCCTCCCCGATCACATTCACCTGGAGGGAGACCCGGGTGGCACCGGCCGCGAGCGATCTGCGCAGCAGCGCGTCGACCGCGGTGAGCACCTCGTCGGCACCGCCTTCCGCCGTGTTGCCGAAGGGGCCGACATCCACCGCGTCCAGTTCGGCCGACTGGATGACCTCTCGGGCCACGACCGCGTGCGCCGGCGCCTCGTCGAGGTCGAACGGCTCGGTCGTGAACTCCACTCTCAAACGCACCATGCCCCCAAAGTACGGCCCCGCTCCGGTCGGCGGGAGCCCCGGACCTGCGGGGACCTCTTGACAAGGTGGACAACCTGCTTGCAACATTCCGTCAGACAGAAACTTACTTCCGCGATACGGAAGGAGCGCCGCCCCTCATGGCCCGCTTCTCAGCAGGCGCAGGCACGGACCAGCGCTTCGATGTGAACCTGTCGATCCTCTTCACGGAACTCCCGCTCCTGGAGCGCCCCGCGGCCGCAGCCGCGGCGGGCTTCACCGCGGTCGAGCTGTGGTGGCCCTGGATCGACACCGCCACCCCCGAGCAGAGCGAGCTCGACGCCCTCAGGAAAGCCCTTGAGGACGCCGGCACCCAGCTGGTGGGTCTGAACTTCTACGCCGGGCAGCTCCCCGGCCCGGACCGCGGTGCCCTCTCCGTACCCGGGGACGAGTCGGACCGCTTCCGCGCCAACATCGAGGTGGCCGCCGACTTCGCCGCCTCGGTCGGCTGCAAGGCGCTCAACGCGCTCTACGGCAACCGCGTCGACGGCGTGGACCCGCAGATCCAGGACGCCCTCGCCCTGGAGAACCTGGTCCTCGCCGCCCGCGCGGCGGACCGGATCGGCGCGATCCTCCTCGTCGAGACCCTCAACAAGCCGGAGTCGCCGCTCTACCCGCTGGTGAGCGCCCCCTCCGCGATCGAGGTCATCGACAAGGTGAACGCGGCCACCGGCCTCGGCAACGCCAAGTTCCTCCTCGACATCTACCACCTGTCGATGAACGGCGAGGACGTCAGCCAGGTCATCGCGGAGTACGCCGCCAAGACCGGCCACGTCCAGATCGCGGACAACCCGGGCCGCGGCGCGCCGGGCACCGGCGAGCTCCCCCTGGAGCAGCTCCTCGGCGAGCTCAGGAAGGCCGGCTACGACGGCTGGGTCGGCCTGGAGTACAAGGCCGCCGACGCCGCCGCGTCCTTCGACTGGCTCCCGGCCGAAGCCCGCCCGGCCCGCTGACCAGCGACTTCTCCCCGTACCACCTTGTTTTGAGAGGCACCCTCATGAGCAACCTCCCCAAGATCGCTTGGATCGGCCTCGGCATCATGGGCTCCCCCATGTCCGAGAACCTGATCAAGGCCGGCTACTCGGTCACCGGCTTCACCCTGGAGCAGGACAAGCTGGACCGCCTCACCGCGGCCGGTGGCACGTCCGCCGCGTCGATCGCGGAGGCCGTGAAGGACGCCGACGTCATCATCACGATGGTGCCCGCGTCCCCGCAGGTCGAGGCCATCTCCTACGGCCCCGCGGGCATCCTGGAGAACGCCAGGCAGGGCGCGCTGATCGTCGACATGTCGTCGATCACCCCGCAGACCTCGGTCGACCTCGCCAAGAACGCCGCCGAGAAGGGCATCCGCGTCATCGACGCCCCGGTGTCCGGCGGCGAGGCCGGCGCGATCGAGGCCGTGCTCTCGATCATGGTCGGTGGCGAGCAGGCCGACTTCGACGAGGCCCTCCCGATCCTGGAGACCCTCGGCAAGACCATCGTGCTCTGTGGCCCGCACGGCTCCGGCCAGACGGTGAAGGCCGCCAACCAGCTCATCGTCGCGGTCAACATCCAGGCCTGCGCCGAGGCCGTCGTCTTCCTCGAGAAGTCCGGCGTGAACCTCCAGGCCGCCCTGGACGTCCTCAACGGCGGTCTGGCCGGCTCCACGGTCCTGACCCGCAAGAAGGACAACTTCCTGAACCGGGACTTCAAGCCCGGCTTCCGGATCGACCTGCACCACAAGGACATGGGCATCGTCACCGACGCCGCCCGCAACGTCGGCGCGGCCCTCCCGGTCGGCGCTGTCGTCGCCCAGCTCGTCGCCTCCCTGCGCGCTCAGGGTGACGGCGGCCTGGACCACTCGGCCCTGCTGCGCGCCGTCGAGCGCCTCTCCGGCCAGCAGGTCTGATCCCAGGGGTGGCTCGTGGGTCACCCCCTCGCCCCTTCACCGGGGCCCCTGAATTCCGGTCGGCGGCGGCGCTGACACCTGTCCTGTCGCGCCCAGGCGTCGCCGCCGGCCGGAACACCACACTTCATTTTCAACAAACTGTTGACGTTACGTTCGAGCCGAATTTACGCTCCTCGGACCTCAGCAGAGTTCCCGTACGGAAGGTCACGATGTCGAAGCGCGTGCTTACGACCGAGTCCGGCGCCCCCGTCGCCGACAACCAGAACTCCGCCACCGCCGGCGTCGGTGGCCCCATCCTCCTGCAGGACCAGCACCTGCTGGAGAAGCTCGCGCGCTTCAACCGTGAGCGGATCCCGGAGCGCGTGGTCCACGCCCGCGGTTCCGGTGCGTACGGCTACTTCGAGGTGACCGACGACGTCACCGGGTACACCAAGGCCGACTTCCTCGGCGAGGTCGGCAAGAAGACCGAGACCTTCATCCGGTTCTCGACCGTGGCCGACTCGCTCGGCGGCGCGGACGCGGTCCGCGACCCCCGCGGCTTCGCCCTGAAGTTCTACACCGAAGAGGGCAACTACGACCTCGTCGGCAACAACACCCCGGTGTTCTTCATCAAGGACCCGATCAAGTTCCCCGACTTCATCCACTCCCAGAAGCGCGACCCCTTCACGGGCAAGCAGGAGGCGGACAACGTCTGGGACTTCTGGGCGCACGCCCCCGAGGCGACGCACCAGATCACCTGGCTCATGGGCGACCGCGGCATCCCCGCCTCGTACCGCCACATGAACGGCTACGGCTCGCACACCTACCAGTGGACCAACGAGGCGGGCGAGGCCTTCTTCGTCAAGTACCACTTCAAGACGAACCAGGGCATCCGCAGCCTCTCCGGCGAGCAGGCCGCCGAGCTCGTCGGCAAGGACGCGAACTCGCACCAGACCGATCTGCTCCAGGCCATCGAGCGCGGCGTGAACCCCTCGTGGACCCTGTACGTCCAGGTCATGCCGGCCGCCGAGGCCGCCGAGTACCGCTTCAACCCGTTCGACCTCACCAAGGTGTGGCCGCACAGCGACTACCCGCTCCAGCGCGTGGGCCGCCTGGTCCTCGACCGCAACCCGGAGAACGTCTTCGCCGAGGTCGAGCAGGCCGCGTTCTCCCCGAACAACTTCGTCCCGGGCATCGGTCCCTCGCCGGACAAGATGCTCCAGGGCCGCCTCTTCGCCTACGCGGACGCCCACCGCTACCGCCTCGGCGTGAACCACACCCTGCTGCCGGTGAACGCCCCCAAGGCGACCACGGCCGAGAACTACGGCCGGGACGGCTTCATGGCCACCCGCAACGGCTCGCGCCACGACAAGAACTACGAGCCCAACTCGTACCAGGGCCCGGCCCAGACCGACGCCGCGCTCTCCGCGCCGCTCGCGATCCACGGCTGGACCGGCACCCACGAGGCGCCCGCCCACACCAAGGACGACGACTTCTTCCAGGCCGGCGAGCTCTACCGCCTGATGTCCGCCGAGGAGAAGAACCGTCTGATCGCCAACATCGCCGGCGGTCTGTCCCAGGTGTCCCGCGAGGACGTCATCGAGAAGAACCTCGCGCACTTCGCCGCCGCCGACGCCGAGTACGGCAAGCGTGTGGCCGAGGCCGTCCGCGCCCTGCGCGAGGACTGAGCGGACAGCAGCACCCAGACTGCGTACGGCGCCTGACGGGAGGTCAGTGCCGTACGCGGTCCGGATCGCCGGCCCGGATGAGGGGTGGTCGGCGGACCGGACAAGCGTGAGGACCGCGGCGGCGTCGAGCCAGTGCGGTGGTAAGGGCGTCGGGCTCCTCTTCTTGACCTGAAAGAAGAGGACAGCCGGCACGCCCGTCGCCGCCGCCGCGGTCCTATCGCCCAGCCCCCTTCCCCTCGGGGCACCCACAGCCCGAAAGCGGCTGCACCCACAGACTCCGTCCGGCGGCGCGAACGTCCTGTCGCGCCAGCCTCGTGCCGTCGGACGGGTACAACGGGAGAGCGTGGAACCAGGTTTACGGTCCCTGGTTCCGCGCTCTTCTTCGTCTGTACGGGCGTACGGCGTACGGACGTCCAGCGCATCGTTTCTGCGGTGAAGATCCGCACCCGCTCGGAGGAGCGCACCGCGATTCTCTCCCCGTGCGCCCCGCGACCGCCGCTATCCACTGGTACATGATCAAGAACCTGATGCGCGGCCTCGCGCCGCTCGCGCTGATCCTGTCCCCCCTCGCCGTCCCCTCCCCCGCGCTCTCCGCCGGCGTCATCCTCTTCCCCGACGCGCTCGCCGAACTCACCGAGGCCTCCGAGGACCCGGACGGCTACAAGGAGTCGGCGTTCAGCCACTGGAACCAGGGCCTCGACCCGGCCGACGGTTGTGACACCCGCGCCGAGGTCCTCGTCGCCGAGGCCGTCGACGCCCCGAAGACCGGCGCGGGCTGCGCCCTGACCGGGGGCCAGTGGACCTCGTACTACGACGGGCAGAACGTCACCGATCCCGCCGTGCTCCGCGTGGACCACGTCGTCGCGCTCGAAGAGGCCTGGCAGTCGGGCGCCTCCGGCTGGACCGCCGCCCGGCGCGAGAAGTACGCCAACGACCAGGGAGCCGCCGCGACCCTCGTCGCCGTCACGGCCCGCAGCCAGAAGGAGAAGGCCGGGCGCGACCCCGCCGAGTGGGTGCCCGCGGACAACGCCCGGTACTGCCGTTACGTCGGCGAGTGGGTCAGCACCAAGCTGCGCTGGGGCCTCTCCGCCGACAAGGACGAGGTGGAGGCGCTCAAGCTGTTCGCCGACGGTCCGTGCGAGGACACGGTCGTGCACCGCTCGACGGCGCCTCACTAGGCGGTGCCGCTCCGGCCTCCCGGTCGGCACGGGCGAGCGCCAGGGTGACGGTGAGCGAGGCGAGCGCGAGCAGCACCATGCCCGTACGCGGTGACGTGTACTGGGCAAGGGTGCCCGCGAGCGCCGCGCTCACTCCCTGGAGGGCGAGCATTCCGGAGGTGTGCAGCCCGAGCGCGTGGCCGGCCAGCTCCTCCGGCACCAGGGCCATCAGGCGTTCCTGGTGCAGGAGACTCGCCCCGTACCCGACCGCCGAGACCGTCACCGCGAGGAGCGCGAGCGGCGGCGCCGGGTCCAGGGCGAACAGCAGGAACGGGGCCGCGAGCAGAGCCTGGAGCGGAAAGCGGATCCGGCCGCGGAGCCGCGCCGGTACGAAGCGGCCGACGGCCACGTCCCCGACCAGCATCCCGAGCGCCGCGAAGGCGAAGAGGAGGCCGGCGCGCTCGGGGGCGTACGGCACGAAGAGCGACTCGCAGCCCACGATCAGCCCGTTGGGCACCCACAGGGCGAGGTAGCAGCGGCGGCGGGCGGGCGCGGAGAGCAGGCGCGCGTTGGTGCGCCAGGTCTCGGCGACCGAGGCCCGGCCGGCGGCTCGGGGCGGCCGCGCCCCGAGGCCCAGGCGGGCGAGGAGCGCGGCGGCGAGGTAGAGACCCGCGCCGACGAGGACCGTGCCGCGCGGCGAGAGCAGGGCGATCAGGACGCCGCCGGTCGCGAAGCCGCCGATCTGGCAGACGCCGACGGCCATGTTCGTCACGGAGCGGCCGAGGAGGAAGTCCTCACGGGCGAGGATCTGGTTCAGGAGGCCGTAGCGGACGCCTCCGCCGAGTGAGGCCGCGAGCCCTTCGGCGAGCAGGATCGTGAAGACCGCCCAGGTCGGCAGCCCGGGGACCGCCAGGACGGCGGTGCCCAGGGCGAAGAAGAGCGCGATGCCGGCGAGCGCGGTGCGCGGCGGCAGCCGGTCGGCCGCCGAGAGCAGGGTGGTCGCACCGATCAGCTGGGCGAGCGAGGGCCCGAAGAGGGCCAGGGCGGAGAGGAGTGGGGAGCCGGTCGCGCGGTAGACGAGTGTGGCGAGCCCGAGCCCGACGACCGTCTGGGCGGCGGTGTGCGCGGCGCCCGTCAGGAAGAGCGGGGTGAACTCTGGGGTACGGAAGAGGTCGCGGTAGCGGGGCATGCGAGGAGCTTCGGGGGCGCCCGGCCATGAGGATATTGTTTCGCTCGGGGGCGAAACCGACGAGACGGAGTGGCCGCATGGGCTGGTGGCGGATCGGTACGGACTCGCTCGCGGGCAGCCGTTTCGTCGTCTCACCGCTGGCCGAGACGATCGCGGCGCTCAAGATCCTGCACGCGGCGGCGGGCTCCCACCCGGGCGAGCGGGCCTGGCTGGCCCGGCACCTCTCCGCCTACCGGGCGCGCCTGGCGGCCGAGCCGCTCGACGGGCTGCTCGTCGGGGCCGCGATCGGACGGACCTGGAACGCGGACTTCCTGACCCCGACGCCGCTCGGCGAGGGCGAGCAGTCCTTCGAGGAGGAGGTCGAGGCCGTTCGCGCGGCCGATCCTGCCGCCGCCGTACCGCAGTTGGCCGTCGCGCTCGGCGGTCCCGTACCGGAGCCGCTGTGCTCGGCGCGCGACCTTCCGGAGCGGATGGCCGGGGTCCTGTCGTGGGTGTGGCGGGAGACCGTGCTGCCGGAGTGGCCGCGGCGGCGGCGGATCCTGGAAGCCGATGTGGTGGCGCGGACCGCCCAGTTGGTCCGGGGCGGCTGGGCGGCGGCCCTGGACGAGCTGTGCCCGGGGAAGATGCGTTGGCTCGGCGACGGCCGTCTCCAGGTCAACTCCCGTAACTATCCGCCCCGTTCGGTCGACGGCGGCCGTCTGCTGTTCGTGCCGGTGACGGCCAACACGGGGTGGGTGTCCTGGGAGGGCTCGGAGCGCTTCGCGGTGGTGTACGCGTGCGCGGGCGCCCTGGCGGACGGGGCGGGGCCGGTCGTACCGCAGGCATTGGGCACCCTGCTCGGGGCGGCGCGTGCGGGTGTGCTCGTACGACTCGAATCCCCCAAGTCCACCAGCCAGTTGGTGGCGCTGACCGGGCAGGGGCTCGGGTCGGTGGGCCGGCATCTGAAGGTGCTGAAGGACGCCGGGCTCGTACAGCGGGGGCGGGCGGGGCGTTCGGTGCTGTACGAGTGGACGGAGGCGGGCGCGGTGCTGGTGCGGGCGCAGCGGGCGGGCGCCTTCTAGCACGCGGAGCGGCCCCCGTCCCGGTGCTCCTCGGGACGGGGGCCGTGTCGTGGCACCCGGGATCAGGCCTTCGGGGCCTTCAGGAGTGTCAGACCTTCAGGGGTGTCAGACCTTGAGGGGCTTGATCGCGGTCGGCGCGTGGCCGGGCTCGGTGGCGAGCTCCTCGAACTCGGTGACGTCGCTCATGTCGACCGTCTTGCTCATCGCGATGTTCGTGATGCGCTCCAGGATGGCCTCGACGACGACCGGGACCTGGAACTCCACCGCGAGCTTCTTCGCCTCTTCGAGGGCCTCGCCCAGCTTGTCCGGGTCGGTGACGCGGATGGCCTTGACGCCCAGGCCCTCGGCGACCTTGACGTGGTCGACGCCGTAGACGCCGATCTCCGGGGTGTTGATGTTCTCGAACTCGAGGTTGACCTCGAAGTTGATGCCCAGGTTGCCCTGCGCCTGGCGGATCAGGCCCAGGTAGGCGTTGTTCACGAGGACGTGGACGTAGGGGACCTTGTGCTGGGCGGCGACCGCCAGCTCCTCGATCATGAACTGGAAGTCGTAGTCGCCGGAGAGGGCGACGACCGGGGTCTCCGGGTCGGCGGTGGCGACACCGATCGCGGCCGGGATGGTCCAGCCGAGCGGGCCGGCCTGGCCGCAGTTGATCCAGTGGCGCGGCTTGTAGACGTGCAGGAACTGCGCGGCCGCGATCTGGGAGAGGCCGATGGTGGTGACGTAGCGGGTCTCCGGGCCGAAGGCCTTGTTCATCTCCTCGTAGACGCGCTGCGGCTTGATCGGGATGTTGTCGAAGTTCGTGCGGCGCTGCAGCGTCGCCTTGCGCTCCTGCGCGGAGGCGGTCCAGGCGGAGAAGTCCGGGAGCCTGCCCGCGGCCTTCCACTCCTTGGCGATCTCGACGAAGAGCTCCAGCGCGGCCTTGGCGTCGGAGGCGATGCCGTAGTCCGGGGCGAAGATCTTGCCGATCTGGGTGGGCTCGACGTCGACGTGGACGAACTTGCGGCCCTTGGTGTAGGCGTCCATGTTGTAGCCGGTGTGGCGGTTGGCCCAGCGGTTGCCGATGCCCAGGACGAAGTCCGACTCCAGGAAGGTCGCGTTGCCGTAGCGGTGCGCGGTCTGGACACCGACCATGCCGGCGGCCAGCTCGTGGTCGTCCGGGATGGTGCCCCAGCCCATCAGGGTGGAGATGACCGGGACGTTGATCAGCTCGGCGAACTCGACCAGGAGGTCGGAGGCGTCGGCGTTGATGATGCCGCCACCGGCGACGATCAGCGGACGCTCGGACTCCAGGAGGAAGCCGAGGGCCTTCTCGGCCTGGGCACGGCTGGCCTGCGGCTTGTAGACCGGCAGCGGCTCGTACGTCTCGGGGTCGAACTCGATCTCGGTCAGCTGGACGTCGATCGGGAGGTCGATGAGGACCGGGCCCGGACGGCCGGAGCGCATCAGGTGGAAGGCCTGCTGGAAGACGCCCGGGACCTGCGCGGCCTCCAGGACGGTCGTCGCGGCCTTGGTGACCGGCTTGGCGATCGAGGCGATGTCGACGGCCTGGAAGTCCTCCTTGTGGAGCTTCGAGACCGGGGCCTGGCCCGTGATGCAGAGGATCGGGATGGAGTCCGCGATCGCCGAGTACAGGCCGGTGATCATGTCGGTGCCGGCGGGGCCGGAGGTGCCGATGCAGACGCCGATGTTGCCGGCCTTGGCGCGGGTGTACCCCTCGGCCATGTGCGACGCGCCCTCGACGTGACGAGCCAGGGTGTGAGCGACGCCGCCCACGTTCTTGAGCTCGCGGTAGAAGGGGTTGATCGCCGCGCCAGGCACGCCGAACGCGTTGGTGACGCCTTCGCGCTTGAGGATCTCAACGGCCGCTGCGGCGGCGGTCATACGAGGCATGGGAGTGCTCCTGCTTCGGCCGGTCGGAGACGAACGCACCCGGCGGCTCGGGGAGCCCGGGAGGGTTGTTCCGTAATGCGGAAATACTGTTCTGCTATACGGAAGCAATGTAGGTCGGGTCCCGGAGAACCGTCAAGAGAAGTCCGCCTCGCGGGATCAGCGAAGTGGCCGAACTCCCTCCCCCGAGGTGGCCGATGGGTGGACGATGGGGCGGAACGACAGGGGGTAGAGGTTGTGGCTGAGTCGGTACCGGTGCGCTGCCCGGAGTGTCAGCGGACGCAGGCATACGCGGCGCCGGTCTTCCCCTGTGCGTGCGGGAGCCCGGTGGCGCCGCCGGTGACGGCGGGCGCGACGGCGGAACCGATCACGCACCGGAACTGGACGGACGAATGGGTCACCGTCCGCTGCGGCGCCTGCGGCCGCGAGGACGACTGGCCCCACCCGGAGCTGGGCTGCGCCTGCGGCACGGTCCTCCGGGTCCCGGTCCAGCCCGTGGGCACGGAGCCCGACGCGGGCGGGGGCGCCGACGCGGGCGGGGGTGTCGGCGCGGGCGGGGGTGTCGGCGCGGGCGCCGGGGACGTGGCGGCTCATGACCGCCGGAAGCCGGACCTCCCTGGCGGGACGGGGGCCGGTGACGCGCGGCCCGACGCCCTCCAGAGGGCCGAGGCGCCGCGACCGGCCGAGCGGAGCGGGCCCCTCCCCGGACCGTCCCCTCTGCCGCCCCTCACCCCTCCCTCCTCGGACGGGCCCGGCTCGGCCGCGCCGAACGCGGGCGCGGCGGGCGGGTCGGGCCCCTCAGGACCGTCCGGTACGCGTCCGGGCACCGACCCCCGCGGGCCGGGGCTCATCCCGCCGACGGCCGCAGGCGGGACCTTCGGTGCCCGGCCCGAAGGGGCGCCCATGCGCCCCGGTACGAGCGGACTGCCCGGCGTGCCGGGTGCGGCGGCCCCCGGCGGGCCGGCCCGCCCCCGGGCGTTCGGACCCGGCTCGGAGTGGTTCGGCCCGGGACCGGCCGCCCCGGACGGGAGCGCGCCGGACGGGAGCACGCCGGGTGGAAGCACGCCGGACGGGAGCACGCCGGGCGGCCCGGACGGCAGGATTCCGGGCGGCCCCGACAGCAGGGCTTCGGGCGGCCGGGACGTTCCGCCCCGGGCGCGCGCGCACCGCACGTTCGCCGAGCGGTATCCCGCGCACATCCCGCTGCCTCCCACGGCCCCGCGCCCCGGACCGGTGCGGGGTGCCTTCCGGCCGGTGACGATCCGGACCGCGCGGGACGCGGTGGCCGCGGCCGCCGGGTACCTCCGCTGGCTCGGGTTCCGGGACGTGGTCCAGCCCGAGGACCGCCCCGCCTCCGGGGTGGACCTGCGGGCGCCGGGGCTCGTCGCCCAGGTGGATCCGAGCACGCGGCCCGCCGGGCTGCGGGCCGTCGAATGCCTCTGGCTCAACGGCCTGAGCACCCCCGACACGAGCGTGAGCGTGTTCTTCTCGCTGGCCGGCTACACCCCGGAGGCGCGCAAGCGGGCCGCCGAGATCGGCCTCCCGCTCTTCGTCCTCGACCTGACGGGCACCCCGCAGCCCGCCAACCACGCCGCCGACGAACTGGCAGCCGACGGCGCCTGACCCTCCCGCCGGTCCCCGCACACCCGCACCGCACGCCCGCCCACAAGACCTCGCCATCCGAAACCGGCCATTCACGCGTGACGATCACGCTCCCCCGGGCACAACACCCTCGGGGGGTGGCGTCATGTCGACGGCGATGTGGTGGTTCATCGGGGTGGCCTGCGCGGAACTGGTGCTCGCCGCCGTGCTGTTGCGAACCCGCAGCCAGGAAAGCGGAGCGTGGCCCGCGGGCGCCGAGCCACCGCCACAGGCCCTCGCGCTGCTGCGGGGAGGGCGCCGGGCGGCCGTCACGGTCGCGCTCGTGGCACTGCACCAGCGAGGGGCGGTCGCCGCAGGCCGCAAACGTACGATTCGGGCCAACGGAGGGCCGGGCCGGACCCGTGACCCCGTACAGCTCGGGGTGCACGGGGCGCTGCACCGGGCCCTGGCGCTGCGGGCGCTCGCCCTGCGCCCGGAGGCGCGGCGGGCCGTGGACACCCTGCACGGCGAGCTCGGCCGCGCCGGCCTGCTGCGGCCGCCCGCCCGGCTGCGGGCCGCCCGCACCCTGCTCGCCTGCGTCCCGCTGACGGTCGGCGCCGGACTGCTCTTCTCCTGGGCGCGCCACGGCCACGGAGGCGGGTACGCCGGCGGATCCGGCGGCGTGGGTCTCGTCGTCGCGGTCGCCGTGCCGCCGGTCCTCGCCGCGGTGGCGCTGCTGCGTCTGCGGCCGGCCACACAGGCAGCCCGGCACCTGCTCGCCGGCCTGCGGGAACGGCATCCGCTGCCGGCCCACCGGCGCGAGGTGACGGACGGCCGCCTGGTCCAGCTGTACGTGGCGTTGTACGGGGATCCGGCGCTGGCCCTGTTCCTGCCCCGGTTCTCCCGGGACGGCGGGCTGCTCGACCGCCCGCGCGAGCCGGACGAGAACCGGCCGCCGCCGCAGCCGGGCGGGGGGACGGGCCGCACCGCTCACTGACGTCGCGCCATACTGTCGTATGCGCATCAGAGCGGCCGCTCCGGCCGAACTCCCGCTGCTCCAGGACATCGAACGGGCGGCGGGTGAGCCGTTCCGTTCTCTCGGCATGGCGGCGATCGCCGACGACGACCCCCTGCCCCTGGACGTCCTGGAGGCGTACCGCTGCGAGGGCCGGGCCTGGGTGGCGGTGGACACGGCCGACCGTCCCGTCGCCTATCTGCTCGCCGACACGGTCGACGGCTCCGCCCACATCGAGCAGGTGTCGGTGCACCCGGACGCCGCCCGCCGGGGCGTCGGGCGGGAGCTGATCGAGCACCTGGCGGCGGCCGCCAGGGAGCAGGGCCTGACGGCCCTGACCCTGACGACCTTCACCGAGGTCCCGTGGAACGCCCCGTACTACACCCGGCTCGGCTTCCGCCCACTGGCCGACTCCGACCCGGAGCTGACGGACGGGCTGCGCGCCATCAGCCACGCGGAGGCGGCACACGGCCTGTCGGTCTGGCCCCGGGTCTGCATGCGCCGAGAGGTCCAGGAGATCCAGGAGATCCAGGAGGTCCAGGAGATCCAGGAGGTCCAGGAGGTCCAGGAGGTCCAGGATGCTCCTTAGAGGCCCTGCCCGTACCGCTGCCGCAGCTCCACCTTCCGCACCTTGCCGCTGACCGTCATGGGGAACTCGGTGAGGATCTCCACCCTGCGCGGGATCTTGTAGTGGGCGAGCCGGTCGCGGCAGAAGGCGGTGATCTCCTCGAGGCCCGGCGGGTCGGCCGGGTCGCGGGGGATCACGCAGGCCAGGATCTCCTCGCCGTACCGGGCGTCGGGCACGCCGACGACCTGGACGTCGGCGATCTTGGCGTGCCCGTAGAGGAACTCCTCGATCTCGCGCGGGTACACGTTCTCCCCGCCTCGGATGATCATGTCCTTGATGCGGCCGACGATCGCGACGTAGCCGTCGTCCCGCATCACCGCCAGGTCCCCGGTGTGCATCCAGCGGCCGGCGTCGATCACCTCGGCGGTCTTCTGCGGCTCGTCCCAGTAGCCGAGCATCACGCTGTAGCCGCGGGTGCACAGCTCCCCCGCCGTGCCGCGCTCCACGGTCAGCCCGGTCCCCGGGTCGACGACCTTGACCTCGACGTGCGGCAGGACCCGGCCGACGGTGCCGGTGCGGCGTTCCAGGTCGTCGTCGCGCCGGGTCTGGGTGGAGACGGGCGAGGTCTCGGTCATGCCGTAACAGATCGACACCTCCGCCATGTTCATCTCGGCGACGACCCGCTTCATCACCTCCGCCGGGCACGGCGAGCCGGCCATGATCCCGGTGCGGAGGGTGGAGAGGTCGTAGGCGGCGAAGTCGGGGTGGTCGAGCTCGGCGATGAACATCGTCGGCACCCCGTACAGCGAGGTGCAGCGTTCCTCCTGCACGGCCCGGAGGGTGGCGGCGGGGTCGAAGGACGGCGCCGGGATCACCATGCAGGCGCCGTGCGAGGTGGCGGCCAGATTGCCCATCACCATGCCGAAACAATGGTAAAAGGGGACGGGGATGCAGATCCTGTCCTGCTCGCTGTAGGCGATCATCTCCCCGACGAAGTAACCGTTGTTGAGGATGTTGTGGTGGGAGAGGGTGGCGCCCTTCGGGAAGCCGGTGGTCCCCGACGTGTACTGGATGTTGACCGGCTCGTCACAGGAGAGCGGCTCGGGACGCAGCCCTTCCGCCGTACGCCCGAGGAGCGCGTCCCAGCTCGGGTCCCCGAAGTGCACGACCTCCCTCAACTGTGCGCACCCTCCCCGCACTTCCTCGACCATCGCCCGGTAGTCGCTCGTCTTGTGCGTGAGCGTGGCGAAGAGCAGGGAGATGCCCGCCTGGTTCAGTACGTACGCCAACTCGTGCGAGCGGTAGGCGGGGTTGATGGTGACCATGATCGCGCCGATGCGGGCGGTGGCGTACTGGACGAGGACCCACTCGGCGCAGTTCACCGCCCAGATCCCGACCCGGTCGCCCTTCCGGACGCCGCTGCCGAGCAGCGCACCGGCCAACCGGTCGACGTCGGCGCCGAATTGGGCGTAGGTCCAGCGCCGGCCGCTGGGAATGTCGACGAGGGCCTCCCGGTCGGGCCAGGCGGCGACGGCCCGGTCGAGGTTGACGCCGACGGTGTCGCCGAGGAGGGCGGTGCCGGACACGCCGTGCGCGTACGAGAGTTCCGTGGCCCGTGCGTTCGGTGCGTTCGTCATCGCAGCTCTCCTTCGGCGTACTCCGTGCCGGCGCCCTCGGCGGTGAGCCGGCGCAGTTCCACCCGGCGGATCTTGCCGGAGACGGTCTTGGGCAGCTCGGCGAACTCGATGCGCCGGATCCGCTTGTACGGGGCGAGGACCGCGCGCGAGTGGTCGAAGAGGACCTTCGCGGTCTCCGCGCCCGGCTCCCAGCCCGCGGCGAGGACGACGTACGCCTTGGGGACCGCGAGCCGCAGCGGGTCGGGGGCGGGGACGACGGCCGCCTCGGCGACGGCCTCGTGCTCCAGGAGGGCGCTCTCCAGCTCGAAGGGGCTGATCTTGTAGTCGGAGGCCTTGAAGACGTCGTCGGCACGCCCGATGTACGTGATGTACCCGTCGCCGTCCCTGGCTCCGATGTCACCGGTGCGGTAGTAGCCGCCCGCCATCGCCTCGGCCGTACGCTCCGGGTCGCCGTGGTAACCGGTCATCAGGCCCACCGGGTTGGCCGACAGGTCGAGACAGATCTCGCCCTCCTCCACGTCCGCCCGGCCGGTCACCGGATCGACGAGCGTGACGCGGAACCCGGGGCTGGGGCGGCCCATGGAGCCTTCCTTGAGCCGCTGGCCGGGGCTGTTGGAGACCTGCACGGCGGTCTCCGTCTGACCGAAGCCGTCCCGGATGGTGACGCCCCAGGCGCGCCGTACCGACTCGATGACCTCGGGGTTGAGGGGTTCGCCGGCGGCGACGACCTCGCGCGGCGGGGTCTTCAGCTGCCCGAGGTCGGACTGGATCAGCATCCGCCACACGGTCGGCGGGGCACAGAAGCTGGTGACGCCGTGCCGCTCCATCTCGCTCATCAGTCGGGCCGGGTCGAAGCGCGTGTAGTTGTGGATGAAGACGGTCGCCTCCGCGTTCCAGGGCGCGAAGAGGTTGGACCAGGCGTGCTTGGCCCAGCCGGGCGAGGAGATGTTGAGGTGCACGTCCCCGGGCTTGAGGCCGATCCAGTACATCGTCGAGAGGTGGCCGACCGGGTACGAGGTGTGGGTCTGCTCGACGAGCTTCGGCCGGGCGGTCGTCCCGGAGGTGAAGTACAGCATCAGCGTGTCCTCGGCGAAGGTCACGCCGTCGGGCTCGAAGTCGGCGGACCCCTGGGCGGCGTGCTCGTAGCCGAGCCAGCTCACCCCGTCGCCGCCGATCGCGATGCGCGTGTAGTCGCCGGGGACGTCGTCGAACTTGGCGGTGTCCTCGGCGCGCGCGATGACGTGGCGGGCTCGGCCCCGCTCGACGCGGTCGCGGAGGTCGGCGGGGCCGAGGAGGGGGGTGGCGGGGATGACGACGGCGCGCAGCTTCATCGCGGCGAGCATGGTCTCCCACAGCTCGACCTGGTTGCCGAGCATGACGATGATCCGGTCCCCGGCGCGGACGCCCTGGGCGCGCAGCCAGTTCGCGACGCGGTTCGAGCGGGCGGACATCTCGGCGAAGCTCGCCGTCGTCTCGGAACCGTCCTCCTCGACGATGTGCAGGGCGGTTCTGTCGTTGCCGTCGGCGATGACGTCGAACCAGTCGAGCGCCCAGTTGAAACGGTCGGGCCGGGGCCAGGCGAAGCCCTCGTAAGCCGTCTCGTAGTCCTCGCGATGCTGGAGCAGGAAGTCCCGGGCGGCCCGGAACATCTCCGTCGCACTGGTCGCGCTCGCTTCCGTCATGTGTCCTCCTCGTTGCGGGACCGGTCCCGGACATCGTGTAATCGGTGACCCAGGTCTCACTACCCCCGTTCGGGGGTGAACCGGCCTACCGGCCGAACGGACAGCGGGGAGAGAACGGTGCGCGAGCACGTCGAATCGGTGGAGCTGCGCGGCGCGCTGCTGCGGCTGCGCCGTACCGCCGGTCTCCCGGTGGTGTTCGGGGGGCTGCTCCACGAGGGCCGCGTCCTGCGGATCACCGAGCTGAACGGGGCGGTGACCCCGGCGCTGCACGGGCTCGCGATCTCGACCGGCTGGGGACTCGGGGGAAAGTGCCTGGCCCTCGCCCGGCCGTGCGCGGTGACCGACTACCCGTCGGCGCGGCACATCACGCACGAGTACGACGGGCCGGTCTCCGCGGAGGGGCTGCGGTCGGTGATCGCGGTGCCGGTCGTGGTGCGCCGCAAGGTGCGCGGGGTGTTGTACGGGGCGCTGCGCGACGCGCTGCCGATCGGCGAGCGGGTCTACGACGCGGCGGTGGCGGCGGCCCGGGACGTGGAGCAGGCGCTCGCGGTACGGGACGAGGTCCGGCAGCTGCTGACGCCGCCGCCCTCGGAACCGTCCTGGGAGGAGGTGCGGCAGGCGTACGGGGAGCTGCGGGCGCTGGCTCCGCGGGTGGCGGATCCGGAGCTGCGGGAGCGGCTGCTCGCGGTGTGCGGCCGCCTGGGCTCGGCCTCCGGCGCGACGGCGGCGCCGGCCCCGGGGGCTGCGGTACCGGGAGTGGCGCTGACCCCGCGCGAGACGGACGTCCTGGCGGCGGTGGCGTCGGGGGCGACGAACGCGACGGCGGCGTCACGCCTGGGACTGCGGCCGGAGACGGTGAAGGGCTACCTGCGCTCGGCGATGCGGAAGCTCGGGGCGCACACCCGCCTGGAGGCGGTGGTGGCGGCCCGCCGGGCGGGGGTGCTGCCGTAGGCGCGGCACGGTCAGGTCAGCGCTTCCTGCTGGGGCCCACGCAGCAGACAGCTCACGGCCTCGTACGCGCTCGTCCCCAGGACATAGGGGCCGGTGTGGTGGAGGAGGAAGAAGCGCCCGGTCTCGTCGATGAGGAGCATGGCACCGTCGAACGTCTCGTACCCGACGGGAAAGAGCCGCTTCCCGAGGCTCCGGGCGAGCTCGGCGACGTCCTCGCCGCTCTCCTCGTAGATCCAGTGCGGTGTGAAGCCGATGGCGGCCGGCGGGGTACCGGGAATCTCCAGGCGCAGCCCGCCGAATTCCCGGACGAAGTCCCGAGCGGCGGGGAACGGTTCGACCGGATGGCCCTCCTCGGCGAAACGGTCGGTCACGAACGTCAGGAGCGCGGGCAGCCGCGCGCCGATGTCGCGCCCGGGGGCCCAGCCGGCCGAGCGCAGGACGGCCTCGACCTCCGCCGCGGTCATCCGGGGCATCGCGTCCTCCCTCTCGCACTCCTACTCGCCCTCGTCCTCGTCCTCGTACTCAGGGATGGACGATGTCGTACGGGGTCCCCGGCGGCGTCATGATCCGGAGGGTGCGCTCGGCCTCGGCGGCGAGCTCGGCGCGCTGGACGCGTGTCACGGGCGCGAAGGGTTCGATGGTGAGGGTGGTGCGGTCCTTGGCCTCGTCGAGGTGCCAGATGCCGGCGAGGAGACCGTCGAGGAGGAAGACGGAGAAGGCCCGGTTGCCCTGCCAGGTGCGCGAGCGGATCTCGGGGGTGACGACCCGGGTGCGGTCGGCGTGCGACAGGAGCAGGTTGTCGAACTCGGGCAGGAACCGGGGCGGGGCGGGGGTGTCCTCGTCGGGGCGGGGCGCGTCGGGGAGGTCGAAGAGTTCGGTGCCACGCTCGTTCCGGAAGACGAGGAGCCGCGGCCTGAGCCGCTCGAAGGACTCGCCGAGGCGGGTCATGCCGCACCAGGTCTGCATGTCCTTGACGGAGGCGGGCCCGAAGGCGCCGAGGTAGCGCAGCACGGTCTCGTCCGTGTCGGCGGTCTCCGCGGGGACGGCGTCCCCGAACCACACGTCGGTGGTGGTCAGGGCGACCTGCCCGCCGCGGCCCCACAGGCCGCGCGGCGTGACCTGCACCAGGGGCAGGAGGCAGCGGGCGGCGAGGGAGAGGGACTGCGGGTCGGCGTGGGGCCACGACTTCAGGAGCTCGTCGCGGAGCTGCTTGGGGGTACGGGGCCGCTCCTCGACGAGCTCGCGGGAGAGCACGGCGAGCCGCTCCAGGTCGACGCCGTCGAGCCCCTTGCGGCCGACGAAGATGGCGAGCTCCCGGTCGATGGCCCCGGGCTGCACGAGCCGGCGCAGGGCGACGGCGTCCCGGGCCGTGTGGGTGTGGACGGTGGAGCGCATGGTCACGATGCGGGCGACGGCGTGGGACTCCATGAGCGCGGACAGCTGCTCGGGCCGGAACCCGTCGAGACGGGCGGCGAGCGCGTAGTACGGGGGCTTGGTGTTCTGTGCCTGGAGGCCGAGCAGATGGGCCACGGCGTCCTCGACGCCGAGCGGGGCGCGGCGGAGGAGGAGCTGACGGTCGAGGGTGGCGCGGTTCAGGGCGCGGGAGCTGAGGACCGGGTGCTTCGTCGTGGAGGCCATAAGAGGACGCTACTGCCCCTTCCGGACAGATTCGGTCCGCAAGGGGCAGGGATTCAGCCCGAGCCGCACCGACAACCGCCGGATAACATGCCCAAAGCCCCACAGACACCACGCGACACCACGCGACACCCCGCCGGCGCTCACCGGCCGGCACCCACAGGAGGAGGGGAAGACCCGTGTCCGACCGTCGTCCCCGCGCGGCCTGGCGCCGCCACCCGGAACCGTCGCCCGAGCCCGCGTCGGAGCCGAGCCGCGCCGACCGGCCGAGCGTGGTGCAGGCGAGCGTCTACCGCGAAGGCCGGCGGGTCTCCTCCCCCGCGACGCTGGCGGACACGTTCCGCCGGCTGCGCGAGCACCCCGACGGCATGGCGTGGATCGGCCTGCAACGCCCGACGGAGGCGGAACTCCACTCGCTGGCGGCCGAGTTCGACCTCCACGAGCTGGCGGTGGAGGACGCGTTGGAGGCCCACCAGCGCCCGAAGTTGGAACGGTACGGCGAGACCCTCTTCGTCGTCCTGCGCGCGGCGCGGTACCTCGACGCCCAGGAGGAGGTCGAATTCGGCGAACTCCACATCTTCGTAGGCCCGGACTTCCTCATCACGGTCCGCCACGGCGCGGCCCCGGACCTCTCCACGGTCCGCCACCGCATGGAGGAGAACCCGGACCTCCTCGCCCTCGGCCCGGAAGCGGTCCTGTACGCGATCCTCGACGCGGTGGTCGACGGCTACGCCCCGGTGGTGGCGGGCGTGCAGAACGACATCGACGAGATCGAGACGGAGGTCTTCGGCGGCGACCCGGCGGTCTCGCGCCGCATCTACGAACTCTCCCGCGAAATGGTCGAGTTCCAACGAGCGACCCGCCCCCTGGTGGGCATGCTCCACGGCCTGATGGCGGGCTTCGCCAAGTACGGCACGGACGAGGAACTCCAGCGCTACCTCCGCGACGTCGCCGACCACGTGACCCACACCAGCGAACGCGTGGACGGCTTCCGACAGGCCCTCACGGACATCCTCACGGTCAACGCGACCCTGGTCACCCAACAACAGAACGCGGAAATGCGCGCCCTGGCGGAAGCCGGCTTCGAACAGAACGAGGAGATCAAGAAGATCTCCTCCTGGGCCGCCATCCTGTTTGCACCCACACTCGTGGGAACCATCTACGGCATGAACTTCGAGGACATGCCGGAACTGAAGTGGGCAGGCGGCTACCCCTTCGCGATCCTGCTGATGGCAGTGGTCTGCGTAAGCCTGTACGTCATCTTCAAGAAGCGCGACTGGCTGTAGACCGCACAGCCGCACCATCGATCAACTTAGCTCCTGCGAACGCCGAGAAGCGGCCCGCAGGACCCCCTGGGGAGAATCTGGGGAGAATCCGCAGCCCACCCATGCCGGGCGCTCCCCCGGACCTTGGGGCCAGCCCGCCCGCACCGCCGACCACCTTCGACTGCGCGCGGCTGCGGAGAGTAACGACAGTGGGTGGCACAGCAGACGCTGCGCCACCCACTGTCGCCAGGGTCATTGCACGTTCGGGATCTGTCCGGGTTGATCACGTGAGACCGAGGGTCGATATTGGTCGGCGGTAGTCACGGCTGGTGCGGCGGAGATGTTGCCTCGTCGTTCTGGCGGAAGACGCTGATGGCGAGGTTGCGCAGACTGGCCATGGTGCGGGGCAGGGTGCAGGTGCGGACCTTGGAGTCGTCCTCGCGGAAGGTGCGGTCGCGCGGACGTAGTGCAGAAGGTTCTCGATGCCCCAGTGGCCCCTGATCCAGGCGGCGAGTCGGGCTGTGGTGGCGTCGAAGACGTCCAGGCTGGTGATCAGATAGACACGCTCGAAAGCCAGTGTCCCGGTGCTCTACTCGCGGCGCCAGCGGACGACCCGGATGGCCCGGCGGGCGCCGGGATAGTCGAGGTGGAGGAAGGCGGCGACCTTGAGCCGGCAGACGGACCGCGAGCCGACATTCGGACTCGGCGGACCGCTCGGCCGGCAGTCGAAGCCGGTGAGGTCGTCGCCGTCCTCGCGCCGCTCGGTGCGGATCCCTTCGAGCGTCAGGGGGCGGCGCCCATGGGGCGGGAGGGTGACCGTCGCCGGGCGGATTCCGCCCCTGCGTCCACGGCATCCAGCGTGATGACACCTCTCCCATCGCCGGCCAAATCCTGCGTAGAGATCCCACGCCACCTGCAACTGCAGGTAAATACGCAGAGATTTGGATGCACTACGCACGAACTAGCAATCGCTACGCAGGATTTGATGGGTTGTGGACTTGCGAAGTGGCGTAGTACCGTCCTCGCTTGTAGGCAACGCCGCAGCGGCAGCGACCGACGGCGTCCATGTATCCCAAGGGGAGGGAACTCGCATGCCCAAGATTCACATCCCGGTCATCGGCTACACGCAGGGCGGCCGACGCATGATGACCACCGCCATGTCCGCCCCCGACCTCGTGTCGATGGTGTCCAAGCCCGAAGCCTGGGACCCGGTCAAGACCACCACCCACGGAAACCGGCCCCGGGACAACAACCACATGGCTGGCATCGTGAAGTACCTGGAGGACGAAGAGCACTTCGTCCTCGGCGCGGCCGTCCTCTACCTGGCCGAACGCGAGGCGGAGTTCAAGCCCGTGACGGTACCCAACGTCACCACCGAGCACGACGCTGCCCAGTTCGGCACCCTCGCCATCGACATCGGCGCCAAGTTCGACATCGGCGACGGACAGCACCGCATCGGCGCCTACGAGAAGATCGTCCAGAGTCGAGACGAGGACGACCCAGTCATCCAGCGCCTCCGCAACTCCGGCCAGCCCCTCATCATCGTCATCGAGGACGACCCCAAGCACCGCGCGCAGGACTTCGCCGACCTCCAGCGCAACGTCAAGGCCCCCACCCAGTCCATGGGCCAGTCCATGGACCGCCGCCAGCCCATCAACCGCGAGCTGTCCGATCTCTTCGAGACCAGCCCCCTCTTCGACGACCGCGTCGAGTACTTCAAGGACAACCCCGGCAAGCTCTCCGCGAAGCTCTTCTCCTTCAAGACCGTCCGCTACGTCTCCGGTCTCCTCCTCGTCGGCAACGGATACCGCTCCCCGGCCACCATGGACAAGGCCGTCAACGGCCTCTTCGAAGGCCCCGGCAGCGACCCGGAGAAGGCCCGCAAGGAACTGACCGAGTTCTGGAATGCTCTCGGTGAGATGGTCCGCTTCGCGGACGTCGTCAGCGGCGAGATGAAGGCCCCCGAACTCCGTGAGGCCACGTACCTCACCTCGGCCGGTGTGCTCTACGCCATTGCCTACGCCACCTACATTGCCCAGAAGGGCGGCATCCCCATCCCCGACGCCGTCCGCGCCCTCGACGAGGTCAGCTTCGACCGCACCAGGAAGACCGCCTCCATCACGACCGAGGACACGATCTTCGCGGGCACCCTGATCGACACTGAGACCGGCAAGCTCACCGCCGGCCGTACCGCCTGGGAGACCGCGGCCAAGGACCTGACGAAGGTCATCCTGGAGAACGTCCTCGGCGACCCCGCCGAGACCGCCTGATCACCCTCACGACACCGGCCCCGTTCTCCCCCCTGCGGGAGGGCGGGGCTTTGTCGTCCCCGGCGCTGCCGACGGGCTCAGTTCCGCATGGGCCGGGGCTCGTACAGCCGGTCACCCCCAGTGAAGCCGATCTGGTGCGACGGGTATTCCACCCCCACGGGAACGCTCCGCCGCCGACCCTCTGCGGCAGCGCGGAGAGTATCCAGATTGTAGGTACCGGCAGGGCTTCCGGGCGGGACCAGTTCCTCGCTGTCCACTGGCGCGAAGACTCTCCGACGCATGTGCCCTCCTCGCATCTGTCTCCACACGACCAAGACCGAAGCGCCGGGGCATGGACAAGCCGACCGCCCGCAGCGCTGGGGGAGCATAGGCGCCACCGCGTCAGCAGGGAACAGAAACCGCACGCGAATCCGCGCCGAGGCCGGCGGGCGCGGCGCAGATGATGAGAGGAAAGTGCCCGTGCCTGGTGCAACTTCGCGAGGACGCGGGCAGTCCGGAGCGGTCCGGATATGACGAAGGCCCCCACCCGAAGGCAGGTGCCCTGCGTGCGGCCTGGGTCAGTGCTTGCGCGTGTCGCACTGGGTTAGCCCCGTGGACTGGGCCGTCGCTTCGATCACCAGCTCCAGCTCGGGGCATCCGTTGCCGAGACCGCCGACTGGTTCCAGGCATGGACCGGGAACAGCGAACTGGACGGCAGCGACTTCCGCGTGTTCGGGCAGGACGGCACGGGCGGGTACACCGCGATCTGGCTCGTCCGCCCGAGTAGGTCGCTGGCCGAGCAGCCGTCGTCTTCCTCGGTCCGAGGGAGAGACCGGTGTCGCCGCCCGCGACCTGGGCGACTTCCTGTGGCTACTGGCCGACGGCTTCGGCCTGGGAAGCCGCCACCTCGTACGAGCCGGACTGGAAGGCACACCCCAATCCGGAGTTGGCGGCCATCGCCGAAGGGTTCGCACCCGCACCAGCACCGCTCGGCGGCAGCCGTGATCGAGCTGGCGGCCCAGGAGTTCCCCGACTTCGACGACACCATCATGGAGCTCTGCCGCTGAACCCAGCCTCGTCACCTGCACGACCAGCCGGAATCACTGGACAAACCCCGATCGGACGCGAGTGATCACCGCCGAACTCGCCGCTTCGGCAAGTTCCCCACCGCAAGGGGATGGGGGCCGCGCGCTCAAGTCACCACGCCCTCTGGCACGTTCGAGCATCGCTGTAGCCTCTGGCCATGAATCATGGGGAAGGCGAGGACGCGCTGGTTCTGGAGGCTCGCGAGATGCTGGCCGCCGGACAGGGCGAGGAGGAGGTCTTCGCCGAACTGGCCGCGCGCACCGGTGACTGGGACGCCTGCGCGTTGGCCCTATGTCTGGCCCTGGGAGTGCCCCGGCCGGACGCCGAAGCTCGAATCCACGAGGCACGGCCCCTCTTCGACGAGTTCGAGGCGGGAGAGGAAGACATCGTCGCCATGCTCCTCGCCTGTGGGCACGTGTTCGTCGTGGACCAAGTGCTGGACGGTCGCGGCGAGCGGATCCGCAACCTGTTGTGGACTGCCGCCTGCGCCCGCGGAGGCTTTCCTGGCGGCATGATCCCCTGGTTTCGTACCGGGGAGCTCACGAAGATCTTCCTGCTCTTCGCGCAGACCCGGTTCCGGGACGGACGGGGCTCACCTCCCGAGTTCTGGGCGGCCATGGTTACGGCCGGGGAACTTCTGGCGACCGAGGACGGCCCGGACCAGGCGGAGGTAACGGCGGGGCTGGAACATTGCCGGGCGCAGGCGACCGCTGTCGGTACGGGCTCTCAGATGCTGCCGTGAGAGGAGACGAGGCCCTCAGGTACGTACTCGGGCACCGTGCCGAGCAGTGCGTCGATGGCCGCGGGTCCCTTGCCGCCGGCCTCCGGCATGAAGTGGGCGTAGTGGTCGAGGGTGATGGTCGGACTTGAGTGACCGAGCCACCGGGCGAGCGTGACGATGGACTCGCCCGCTTCGAGGAGGACCGAGGCGTAAGTGTGCCGGAGCACGTGGAAGCCGTCCTTGCGCGAAGCCTTCCACCGCGCACCCTTCTCCCGCGCGGGAATGACTCCTGCCGCTGCGAGGGCCGGCTTCCAGGCCTCGTCGTTGAAGATGTTGGCGCGGATGGCGTTGCCGTACGTCGTCGTGAGGACGAGCGGGAAGCTCTGCTTCTCCCGGTCGGGCTCCGGTCCGCCCCAGGGGAGCTCGACGTCGACCGCCGGATGGTCGAGCAAGTACGCGGCCAGTTCCGTGGCCACCGACCGGGGCATGTCGACGATGCGCGTCTTGCCACCCTTGGGCAGGGCGAAGTAGAGGCGCCCGGAGAGAAGTTGCACCTGCCTGCGCACTCGGATGACACCGCGTTCGAAGTCGATGTCCCTCGGCGACAGCCCGAACACCTCTCCCTGGCGCATCCCACACCCCAGCGCGACGACCACCGCGATCCGATACCGAGGATTGATCACGTCCCGCACCCGCTGCGCCGTTGGCAGCGGCCACGCGTCACGGTCCTCGTCGGGGGCCTTCGGCCAACGCACCGTCTTGGCCCGCATCGGGTTGCGGACGAGGCGCTTGTCGTCGATCGCGGTCTCGAAGATGTTCGACAGTGAGGTGAGGATCTGCCTGGCGTACCGCGGAGAGCACTCGCCTTCGAGCGTGGCTATGTAGCCGCGCAGGACGGTCGCCGACACGTCGCGCAGCGCCACCGCACCGAGGTGCGGAAGGATGTGGAGTCGTACACGCTCGTCAACTCGTTTGACCGTGCCGGGCGCGCCGCGAACGCCGGCGCGCCAGTGGCGCGTGACGAAGTCCGTCAAGGTGATGGAGCCGTCGCGCGGGTCGACGAACTCGCCCCGTTCGCTGTCGGTGCCGGACCGCCGGAGCCACCCCTTGGCGTCCTCCAGCACGTCGAACGACATGTCCCGGACGCCCGGGATTCCAGCGACACGGTACCGAGACCCCTTGCCGTAACGGGTCGTACGCTCACGCTTCCCGGTGACGGGATCCTTCTTCTTTTTGATCCAACGGTCTTCGATATATCCAGCCAAAGAATTCCTCGGGGTAAGGGTTGGGCGTAGGGCGGGTGGTAAGGCCTAGTAGATCGGTCAGGCCGTGGCCGCGTACCCGGCGCGGCGCTGCGGGGCGGCATTCAGCGGACTTAGGGAATCATTGCTGCGGGAGTCCGCCTGCTCCTGCTCTCGGATCCACTCGTCAAGCATTTCGATCCGGTACATCACGCGTCCGCTCCGCCCCATCCGAAAACTCGGCGGACCTTGGCGACGGTGCCGCCACACGTAAAGGGTGGCGGGCGACATCCCCAGGTATTCGGCGGCTTCATGCACGTTCAGAAAACCCCTCCCCAGCGGCGACACACGGGGAGACATACGGACATTCGCCAGCAATTCACTGTCACAAGCAACACTTCGCACGTATCGAAACCTTCGGGATCTTCCGTCAACAACCTGTGGCGACGGACATCGGGCATGACGAGTCCGCCCCCACTTGCTGACAGGCAGGTGGAGCGGACTACTTCTATGGTCTGGAGAATCCCCGGTTTGGCTGACCGGGGATCGTCGGGTATAAGCCGGGGCGACGTCACCGCGCACCCGCCCGGACCCCTGCGTCGCGGGCTAGAGCAGGGCGAGCGGGGAGACACCGAGGGCGGCCGCAATGGCGACGAGGTCATCCACGTCGCAGCGCCGGCGGGTGCGTTCGATGCGAGACAGCATGGTGTTGGTCATGGGGTGGCCGAGCTCGGCGACACGGGCAGCGAGCTCACGCTGGGCGAATCCGCGCGAGGTGCGCAGCCGCTCGATGGCGTGGGCCGTCCGTTCTCCGGCGGGACCGATTTCCGTAGCTCTTCGGGGCATGCGTCTGTTGTAGCTCGGGTTCCCGGGTTCACGTAATCGCGGAAGCCCAGACATGGGACTTTGGGGCCCGTTTCGCGGAGAACGAACTGGCGATTCCCGCATAGGCGGCCATTGTGGAACTAGGACCGATCTCAGATCGCAGAGGTACGCACACCATCAGTGGCTCCGGGCGGCGGAAACATAGATCGCCTCACCTACCCCGGTCAATGGCTTTCGGGGTGCGATCTTCGCCGCTCTCCCTGCGCCGTCGACTTTTTGGTCAACCGGGGATTCGCCCTTACTGTGAAGACGTTCGCGATCAGCGATGCGCTCTGACGCTTTTCGAGTGCGGATTCGCTGGACTTGCGCGGGCTGGGTGTGGCTGTCTTGGCTAAGCACCCCCGACAAGGAATCGGCTCCCGGCGTTGCAGCGCCGAGAGCCGATGGGAGCCCTTGTCCAAACCGCCCACTCCTGAACGGATCTGAGGAACGTCTATGCCCCACAGTACGGCCGAAGCAGCCGTCCGCACACCCGCGCCCACCCTGGCGTCGCCGTCCCAGCAGCAGACGAAGGCGGGGCGATAGACGTGGCACGCATCCGCACCATCAAGCCGGAAGCCTTCAGCTCCGAATCGCTGGCCGCCGTCAGCATCACCGCGGAGCGGACGTTCTTCGGCCTGCTCACCCAGGCCGACGACCACGGCCGTTTCCGTGACCAGTCCGCCGTCATCGCGGGCCTCTTGTGGTCCCTGCGCCCCGAACACGGCCCGATCGAGGTCGAGGACGACCTCACCCAGCTCGCCGGCAATGAACTCATCTGCCGGTACGAGGGCGAGGACGGCAAGCGGTACCTGCACATCGTGACCTTCTCCAAGCACCAGAAGGTCAACCGCCCCAGCGGTGTCCGGCACCCGAACTGCCCCTACCACGACGGCGGCCGGGTACCCCTGACTTCACCGCTGGCGCGGGGAGGGCTCCGTGAGGCGTCCGTGCACCATCAGGCACCCGCCCCGGAGCTCGCACCCACATCTCACGCCGCTTCGATGATCCCCGTATCCACAGGTCAGGACGGGTTCAGTGAGCCCTCCGCGCAGCATCAGCAGGAAGTGCGGGAGCCTGCGCCGAGCCCTCACGGTCCGGATCTAGGACCTAGGATCATGGATCTAGGATCTCCGTTGGGAGGCGCGAGCGCCCCCGCCACACCCCAGACCGCAACGGCCCAGCAACTGGTCGCCGAGTACGCCGCCGCGTGCGGGAAGCGCCCTCCGGAGAAGGTCTTGGGCCATGTCGGCCGGGAGATCAGCAAGTTGCTGCACGAAGGCATCGACCCGGACCACATCCGAGCCGGGGTCGACCGCATGCGCCTCAAGAGCCTCTACCCGAGCCTGCTGCCCAGCTTGGTCAACGAGGCCATGAACCCGCCGCAGGCCGCTGCTGGCGCGCGCCGAACCCCTCAGCCGTACACCAACCCCGCTGACGCCGAAGCCGCTTACGGAGGCCAGCTGTGACCACCGCGACCCGCGAACCCCAGCGTGCTGGCACCCTGGCAGCCCGTCTCCAGGCCATTCTCGCTGCCAAGGGCATCGACCCCGACACCGCACTCGCCGGGCCCACGGTGGAGCCGGTGACCGCCCTGGAACTCGCCGACCGCCGCATCCCGCCCCGCTACCGCGAGGCACTCGCCACCCAACCCGAAGTCCTGGGCTGGGTGGAGGCGGTCACCGGCGCCGGGCGGAACGGGCCGGCCGGTACCCGGGGCATCGCCTACGGCCCCTCGCTGCTCATCGCCGGCCCCACCGGCATCGGCAAGACCCATCAGGCCTACGGAGCCGTCCGCTCGCTGCTGGCCGCCGGAGTACGCCTGCGCTGGCAGGCGGTCACCTCCGCCGACCTCTACGCCCAGCTCCGGCCCCGGCCCAACCACGACCCCGAGCGGGAGATCCAAGAGCTCGGCCGGTGCCCGCTGCTGATCCTGGACGACCTCGGCGCGGCCAAGCAGTCCGAGTGGACCGAGGAGCTGACGTACCGGCTGATCAACCGCCGCTACACCGAGATGCTCCCGACCCTGATCACCACCAACCTGCCCATCGCGGAACTCCGCAACGCGGTCGGGGACCGCGTCGCCTCCCGCCTGGCAGAGATGACCACCCGCGTCATCCTCACCGGCCCGGACCGCCGACGCGCCCAGCCGTCGGGCTCCTGACCACCACGGTCCCCACCCAGGTTTTTCCCCCGTCATCGTGGGGACCGAACCAACTGGTCCGATCCGTTCGGGACCGTCCCCATCCAGGTCCCGTCCCCGTCCCAATCACGGTCCCCAACCCGGTCCCGTCCCGGTCGTAGTCCCCGTCCCGGTCCCCAACCTGGCCCCGCTCCCCGGCTGGCAGCGACCTCCCCCAGGAGGGGACCGGCAGCAGTCGATCGGGGACCGTCCCCTGATTGCGCTGCGCGCGCCGGCCACCACGGGGACCGGTCCCCAACTCTGTTTCCGCAGGTCACCCCCGCCTGACGTCCCCCGACTCAGTGGGGACCGGCCCCTCGGTCCCCACCATCCGGGACCACCCTGCGGCGGTTCGGGGACCGCCAGGTCACCACGTCGGGGACCGTCCCCACCCACCACTACGGGACCGAGACGACCGGTCCCCCACGCCCCTGCCGCTGGGGACCGAGTTCCTACCCGAAACGGGGACCGTCCCCGCCCGGTCCCCGGACAGCACCGGCAGCGTCTCGCGTCACGAGCGAGCGGTCCCCAACCGGTCGACCCCGCCCAACAGCCCCTGCACACAACCAGCCTCTACCGCTTCAAGGACACGCATGCACAACCCACCGCACGACCCTCCCAGCCGCGACGAGAACATGCCCTCGCTTCCAGCCTCAGGAGGAGCAAGTTGTACCCAGAGCATTGCTCCCGTCGGGAGCAATGCTCTGGGCTCCCCCGCCCCAGGGGTGACGGGTGCGGACCGGCACCAGGGGGCGCCGGTCCTTCGAGATGCCGCCGAAGCCGGATCGCACCACGAAACGGAGGGACAGCACACCTGCCACACCCCCCGCTGCACGCACACCGCCCCAACGACATCGCACGTGCGCCAGCGTGAGCGCCTGCTCGCCGAGAAGAAGCGCGTGCACCAGCCCAGCTGCCGCATGAACGACGACGAATTCACGCTCCTCACCCACGCCGCGTCCGCCTGCCACATGAGCATCGCCGCCTTCCTCGCCCACTCCGCCCTGAAGGCCGCACGCGACCTCGAACACACCGAAGCCGAGATCGCCACCCACCGGGAGATGGTCAGAGAGCTGTTCGCGCTGCGCCGGGCCCTCGGCCAGATCGGCCACAACCTCAACCAGGTCACCACCGTCCTGAACTCCGGCGCCGACGCCCCGCACGCCAAGGCGGTCCTCGACGCCGTCCAACGGACCGCCGAGCGCGTGGACGACTTCGCCCAGCGCTACGTCGAGACGGAGACCCCCGCCGGATGATCCCCCGCATCCACAAGATGGGCACCCGCACCATCGGCCTGATCCGCTACCTCTACGGCCCCGGCACCCACGAGGAACACACCGACCCGCACCTCGTGGCGGCCTGGGACAGCCTCGTCCCCGACCCTGGACGCAACCCGAAAGCCACCTACGCAGACCTGCAAAGGCTCCTCGACCAGCCCGTCGAAGCGCTGCCCAAGTCACGGCGCCCCACCGAGCACGTGTGGCACCTGTCCGTACGTGCCGCGCCCGAGGACCCGGTCCTCACCGACGAGCAGTGGGGTGACATCGCCCGCCGCATGGTCGCCGCCACCGGCATGGCCCCCGAGGGCGACACCGCCGCCTGCCGCTGGGCAGCCGTCCGCCACGCCGACGACCACATCCACATCATCGCCACCACCGTCCGCGAGGACGGCCGCCGGCCCCGCCGCCACAACGAAGCCAAGCGCTCCCAGGCCGAAGCCCGTCTCATCGAAGCCGACTACGGCCTGCGCCGCCTCAACGCCGGTGACGGAACCGCAGCCCAGCGCCCCACCAGTGCCGAACGCCACAAAGCCGACCGCCACCAGCGGGAACGCACCCCGAGGGAGGAACTGCGCGAGAGCGTCCGACGCGCGGCGGCCGGCGCCCAGAGCGAGGAGGAGCTCTTCGACCGTCTCAGCCGTGCCGGTCTCCTCGTAAAGCGGCGCGTGGCGCCGTCCGGGGACCTCCTCGGCTACACCGTGGCCCTGCCCGGCGACCGCAACAAGAACGGCGAACCCGTCTTCTACTCGGGATCCAAGCTCGCCCCCGATCTCTCCCTGCCCCGTATCCGCGAACGCTGGACCCAACCGGCAGAATCCTCCTCGGACGAGGACGTCTCACCGGAGCTCCCCGCTCTCCCGCCGGTCACCGGCCCTGCGTACGCCCGCCGCCGCGCCACCACTGCGACCTGGCAGGCACTGCTGCTCATCGAGCATGCCGACGAAGGCACGGCAGCAGCCCAGATCGCCGCTGCCGGGGAGGTCCTCGACGCCCTCGCCAAGACCTCCGCCGCCTACACCCGCAGAGAACTCCGCGATGCAGCCTTCGCGTTCGAACGGGCCTCCCGCTCCCACGTCCGCGCCGTACGCGGGCACGACCACGCCCTGCGCCAGGCTGCGCACGACCTCGTCCACAGCGGACGGTCCCTCGGCCGCGGAGAGGACGGCGCCACCACCGCCATGCTCATCGACACCGCGTTCTTCCTCGTCACCGCGGCAGCGAGTTGGCACACCAAGAAGCACCACGCCCAGCAAGCCGAAGCCGCCCACCAAGCCGCCGAACACCTGCGCGCCGCCTACGAGATCGCGGCCGCCCAGCCGATGTCCGTGCTCCACCAGCGAGGCCGCTCCCTGCCACTGCAGCGACGACAGGCAGCCGTCCTCCGCCAGACGCTGCCCGAGATTGCCGAACAAGTTCTGGCCGAGCCGGGCTGGCCCGCCCTGGCGGCCACCCTCGCCGATGCCCAGGCCGCAGGCCACAACCCGGCCCACCTCCTCGCAGAAGCCACGCGGCACCGGGAGCTGGACAGTGCCACCTCCGTCAGCGACGTCCTCGTCTGGCGCCTCCGCCGCCTCGCCCACCTGCCTGCCGATCCCGCAGCATCACTCCCCCGGCACGCGCCGACCACACAACCGGCTCTGAAGGCCGCGAACAACGCCTCCCGCCGGCGCTGACGGCAGAACGCATCCGCCGCCGTACATAGCCGACGATCCCCGGTCAGCCAAACCGGGGTTTCTCCGGAGCATTGAAAACATCACCACCAACCCCACCCACGTAAGGAACCCCCGCATGCCCGAAACCGAACTGCGTATCGAAGTCATCGCCCTGCTGTTGGAGGCGGACTTCAAGCTCCGACCCGACACCAACACCTGGTCCCACAGTGACGGTCGCCCCTTCACCCAGGCCGATCAGGCGACCGCCTTCCAGGCCACGCGCACCGAACTCGAAGCCGTGGCAGCAATGAGCGCCTGCAACGCCGCGGCCGCCCTCGAACAGGACAAGGCCGTGGAGGCCCTCACCGAGCTCGTGCTCTCGTACTTCGCCCGGCACCCCGAAGCCCGCATGGTCATGGACGTACTCCCGCACATGACCGAGGAAGACCGCGCCGAGTACGAGGGCCTGTGCGCCATAGCCGCTCCGGACGGCGGCATATACCTCCCCCACGAGGACTGACAGGCCCCAGCGCAGCACCCTGCGCCCGGTGGCGGGTACCTCCCGGCCACCGGGCGGCGGCATTCCTCACGTGGAATCCGCCAGGCCCTACCCCGCTAGAAGTCGCAAGATCAGTGGCGGGCGTCGCCTGCCACGAGGAACGGGGCCAGGAGGTCGACGGCTTCCTCCCAGCGGAAGCGGTCGGCACCGCCGCCGGACTTCGGGCGGTGCGGCTCGTAGCTGCCGACCAGAACACCCATCTCGCGCAGCTCGGCGAGGCTGCGTTGGTACGCGCGGTGGGCTGCGAGGGCAGTGTTCACGTAAGGCAGGACAGCGGTGGGGATGCCCATGCCCGGCGCCTCGCAGAGGATGCCGAGGGCAAGGTTGTCCGCGAAGCCTGCCGCCCACTTGTTGACCGTGGTGAAGGTGGCCGGGGCTACGGCGATCGCGTCGGCAGGTGGGAAGGACCGTGCGTCGCCGGGCGCGCGCCAGGCGGAGCGGACGGGGTAACCGGTCCGCTCCTCGATCTCGGATACGTCGAGGAAAGGAAGCCCCTGTGGGGTGGCAACGACGCCGACGTCCCAGCCTCGCTCGTGCGCGGCGTCGATCAGCTTGCCGACCTCGCCCGCAATCCCGGCGGCGCAGACGACGACGTACAGGAAGGGCTTGCGCTGCGGCTCGGTCACGCGGGTACTCCCAGACGGCGGCTGAAGTGGTGGAGCTCTGGCAGAGTACGCCGACGGTCCCGGGCGCTGCCGTGTCGGTCACCGGTCCCGGACCGCGGGCCCGCCGTACGTCCAGTGCAGGTCTCAGGGATTCACAGCGCCATGTAGTCGTACACAAGGGGGCCCTGCTGTGCGCGGGCTCGGGCGGCTGCGACCCACAGGGTGGCTCGGGGTTCCGGTCCGAAATGTGGCGACGCATGGGCGGGCGCGCACTGTCGATGGCCATGCCCGTGCCGCCCACCACAACCCGGCCATCCTCCTGACCCTAGCCACCCAACGCCGGTGGCCGGGCCCTCCTGCCGCCGGTCGCCTTGTGTATCCGCGCCCGCACCGATCACACGACCCCCGAGACGGCGCCTCGGGATGGTGCCCACGTCGTGCTTCGTGACAAGGTCAACCTCATGCGGATTTTGGTGATGGGTGGCACCTGGTTCCTTGGCCGGGCGATCGTTGATGATGCGCTTCGACGCGGGTGGGAGGTCACGACGTTCAACCGGGGCCGCTCCGGTACGGTCGAGGGCGCCGACACCGTCCAGGGCGATCGGACCAGTCCCGACGACCTGAAGCTGCTCGCCTCACACGGACCGTGGGATGCCGTGATCGACACATCCAGCAGCGAATTCCCACCCCGTGACGTGCTCCTCGCCACCGATACCCTGCGTCCCGTCGCTGCCCGGTGGGTGCACGTCTCCACGGTCTCCGTCTATGAGGGGTGGCCGCACCACCCGCTCACCGAGGACTCCCCGCTGCTGGAGTGTCCGCCGGACGCCGACGAGTCGTTCGGGCACACCGGCGCCGATGGCAGTCCGACGAAGTACGGGTTCCAGAAGGCGGGCGGAGAGGCTGCCGTGCGGGCTGCCTTCGGGGACGACGTGGTGTTCCTGCGGCCCGGAGTGATCTTGGGGCCCGGTGAGTATGTCGGCCGTCTCCCCTGGTGGCTCACGCGTGCCCAGCGCGGCGGGCCGATCGTCGTCCCGGCGCCGGACACTCAGATGATCCAGCCCGTGGACGTACGAGACGTCGCCGCCTTCGCGGTCGATCAGGCCGCTGGCACCGATGGCCTTGGCCGAGCGTTCAACATCGCCCATCCCGAGGGAATCAGTTGGGCCGACTTCATCGCCGAGTGCCTGACCGTCACCGGTAGCACCGGCAGCCCGGTGTGGGCCGATGCAGCGGCGCTCACCGCGCACGGTGTGCAGCAGTGGACGGAGCTTCCGCTGTGGCGCACCCACCCCGGGGTGTGGTCCGTCGATGCCTCTCGTGCTGCGGCGGCCGGGCTCCGCTGCCGTCCACTCGCCGACACCATTGCCGACACCTGGGCGTGGATGCAGGCAGACGGCCGACCGGTCGAACACCCTCGGTGGGACGAGCACGGAGTGGACCCAGCCAAGGAAGCCCAGATTCTCGCTGCCCTCGGCCACTCGTAGGCACAGGGGGTAGGCCAGCGTCAGGGTTCGATAGCGAGGAGTCCGCTCGCTGTGCCCAGCTGCCTCGGTGCCGAGAGGCGCCCGAATTCCTCGATCTGTTCGCCGAGGTTGACGGCCACCCGCGTCCCCCTGAACGCGGCGACCGTCAGCGCCCGCCGCAGGCCGCCGGTGCGCTCCAGCAGTCCCGCCACACGTTGTTCCGCGGGGATCGCCCACACCGTCTCCAGCGTCGCAGCCGCCGCGTCCAGGTCGCCCCGGAGCAGCTGCGCCGCTGCGAGGTCGGCCGCGGCCTTGCCCCGTACTGGTACCGACTGCCGGGCCGGCGGCCGGGACGCGACCAGGTCCAGCGCCCGCTGCGCAGTCACCTCGGCCCCTGCCCCGTCGCCGACGAGCAGGGCGGTGGTGCCGTTGGACATCAGCAGCCGCTCCTCGTTGAAGGCGAACTCACCTCCGACGTCATCGTGCAGGGCGTCCCGCTCACCGCTGTCCTGCCGCGTGGATGCGACGAGCGCGCGGGTGGCCCGTTCCCGGTCCCCGAGGTGCCCGTGGGCGCGGGCTTCGATGGACAGCAGCCGCCGCTTGGCCGTGTCGCCCAGACCGGCGTAGGCCAGCGCGGTCCGCGCGTGCCGTACGGCCTCCGAAGGTCGGCCCGTGAAATAGGCGCAGATCGCCAAGGACCCGGTGGCGTAGGCCCGTAGCGGATCGAAGCGCGCCATCTCCCCGTACAGGGCCGCCGATCGGGCGAGGCGTGCCGAGTCGTCCAGGGCGCCGAGGTCGAACGCGGCGGTCGACAGCAGCGCGCACGCCTGTCCCGCCACGATCAACAGGTCCTGCTGCTGCACAGGCACCTTGGTGAGTCCACGTTGGTGCTCCGCCTCCGAGCGGAGGACCCTGGCCCGCCGGAACACCTCGAAGGCGCTCGCGGCGCCGTACGAGCGGGCGAGGGACAGGACGTCGTCACGGAGCTGGTCGATGGTCGTGTCGGATACGGACTGCGCGGCGGCAGCCCCCGCCTCATCAGCGGCGTCACGTGCGGTCATGGCGATTTCACTTTCGAGGTCGTACGCAGTGGGAGTCACCGATGCCGAGGTCGACAGCACGGGCGGTGGCCCGAAGAGCGCTGCGGCGTCCACGCCGAAGAGCTGCTCCAGTGCCCGGCACGTGTCCGGTCCCGGCATGGTCTTGATCCGTCCCGACGTCCACCGCCGGAACTGTGCCTCCGACACCGACATGCCCTGCACGCCGGCCTGTACGGCCGCGCGCTCGAACGCCGTGACGAAGTCCCTGTAACGCCAATGCCGCTGCTGGACTAAGACGCGCAGCAGCGTCGCCGGATCGTCCATCGGTCGCTCCCTCAAGGTCAGGAGACGGGCCACGTCGCGCCCCGCTCCACTTCGTGCCTACCTGCCAACGCCCCTGCTGCGCAACGGAATCCGGGCAGATGACATCGCGGAGCTACCTCCATGACACCTCGGTCACCCGGGCGAGCACCAGATGACACCCACCGCGTCGTGGCCGTGACACCCGCACCAGGGGGACTCTTACGCCACCTCGAAGACCCCCGGCGAAAGGGAGTGGAACGTGAGCGGCCCTCGGCTTCCCCGACGAACCCCCGGCGCGACCAGCACTCGCTACGAGGCTGTCGTCGCCCCGTACATGGGGACGGACGCCGGCACCTCGTCGGAGCGCCGCGGTCTGCCCCGGGCCGCCGAGGCGTTCCGTAGCCGGAACGGCGATCCCTCCACGTGGAGCTCCGCGCAGTTCGACGCCTTCCTCGGCCTCGGGGGTGCCCAATGAGCGCGACCGCTGAGGCGAACGTCTGGGTCACGGAGGACACCCGGCACCGGCTCCTCGGACAGGACGTCGCACACCCCGCCAGCGGACGTCGCGGAACCGTTGGCGCAGTCCTGATCTACGCATCGAAACTCACCGGCAGGCCGGTCAGGAAGGTGGCGCACATGCGCCCGCTGGACCATTCGGGTCGGGAATGGACCGCCGATCCGGACACCCTCCAGCCCCTCCAACCGATCACCCACTCGGCACAGCCCAGCGCCACGAAGGGCTGAACAGGCTTCCCGCCCGGCGCTGACCAAGCGCTCGGCACCGGGCAGGGAACGGCGCCCCCGGGCGCCGTGCACGAAACCGGCGAGGTGTCATACGGCACTGGACCGGCGGCACCAGAGCGGATCCAAGCTGTCCGTTCCGGGCAGTCACCTTCGACCAAGGAGATCAGCTATGCCGAAGCCCAGGAAAGAGAAGCAGAACCACCTCATCTACGCGGACGTCGTGGACTCCAAGTCCAAGGCGGGCGTGTGGATGGGTGAGCGTGCTTCCTTCCGCGACAAGCAGGGCCGCATCCTGGAGGCCCTGAAGGACCGCACCGACTGGGTCAGCCTGGAGGGCGCGGTCATGGTCATCAGCACCGAGCCGGCCGGTCTCACGGTCATCGCGCCGAACCCGACGCTCCCCGGTGTGATCGTCCTCTCCGACGGCGGTTCCCCCGCGGCCTCCGCCCGGCTCCAGGCCGACGCCGAGGACAAGGTCCGCGCCGTCATGGCCGAGCTGGGCATCGCCGAAGAGGAAACGGCGGCCTGACCCAGTGGCCACTCCCCAGCTGCTGTGGGGGAAATACTTCCAGTACGACCGGGACGGCGAGGCTGTCCTCCTCGACCCGGTCACGCTGGAGAGTGTGCTTCTCGACTCCGGCGAGGTCTCTGACCTCGCCGGGGTCCCCCCGACCGCGACACACTTAGCCCTCGCCGGGCTCGGCTTCACCCAGGACGGCCCCGCGGCCGACCGCCGTGAAGCACTCCACCACCGCCTCCACACCCTGGGCATCGACCCGACACCGCGCAGGATCAGCGGCCTCCGGGTGGTGCTCACCGACCGCTGCAACATGGCCTGCACGTACTGCTTCGTCGACACCAACAGCGGCAAGCCTGACATGACGGAGCAGGAGCTCGCCGCCGGTCTTGAGTTCCTGTTCGAGCAGAATGCGGGGCAGGAAGAGGTCTCGATCCAGTGGTTCGGCGGCGAGCCGACCATCTGCTTCGACCTCATGCAGTACGGCGACGAACTCGCCGACACCCTCGCAGCCCGCTACGGCGTCGAGCGGGTCCGGCGCACAGTCGTCACCAACGGCGCCCGCCTGACAGACGAGGCCCTCGACCACTTCGTGCAGCGTGAGTACGGGGTGGGCATCTCCATCGACGGCCCACCGGGGATCAACTCGGCGAACCGGCTGCTCCTCGGCGGCCAGCCCGCGGACGACCGGATCCGCCGCAACGTCCGGCGCCTGGTCGAGGCAAAGGGCCTGCACGTCGGCTGCAACCTCACCCCCACGGCGTCGAACATCGGGCGCCTGGCCGAGAGCGTGCAGTGGATCATCGACGACCTCGGCCTCAAGTTCATCTACGTCAACACACCCATCCCCACCGGGGGCCAGTGGCGGGTGAACGGCGCGGACCTGGCCCGGGAGCTCTACGAGGCCCGTCTGACCGCGCTCGGGAAAGGCGGGATGCTCTTCTCCGTCCTGGACCGGGCCTTCCAGGCCCTCGACACCCGCCGGCCGATGCTGTTCGACCACATGCAGGGAGACCGCAGTCTCAACGCCGCCCTGCTGCCCGGGAACCGGGTCAGCGTGTGCGACATCAACTTCACCGAGCCCTCGTTCCTCCACACACTCGACGACCTGCGGTCTGACCCCAGCCTCCTCACGAGGGCGACGAAGAAGGTCGCGCCGCTCCCCGAGTGCGGCGAGTGCCCGGCGCTGGCCATCTGCGGTGGCCCGTCCCGCAACGAACAAGCCCTCATCGGCGGCAGCACCCCCGACCCGCAGATGTGCGCCTTCTATACCAACACCGTGGCCATCGCGGTGTGGGACAACACGGGGGTGCAATGAGCACCCCGGTCCGTACGGCGCTGATCTCGACGGCGGGGCACTGCGAGGTCGCGTGCAGCTTCTGCTTCCGGGCCGACCGCGCACGCGGCTTCCTCACCACCGCCACGTACACGCGTGCCCTGTCGCGGCTGAAGGAGACCGGGGTCGAGGGCGTGTGCCTCACGGGCGGTGAGCCGACCCACCACCCAGAGCTCCGGCAGCTCGTCCGCCTGGCCCTCCAGTTCGGCATGACGGTGTCCATGGTGACCTCGGCCCGCTCCGAGGCTGAGGTCGCTGCCCTCGCGGAGGTCGGTCACCTTCTGACCAACGTGACCGTCTCCGCGGACTCGCAGGGCGCAATGATGCTTGGCCGCACCACACGGACGGCGGCCTCGGCTGTCGCGACGCTGGACGCCGTCGACACCCCCTCGAAGGTCCTTCACCTCACCTACTGGGATGTGGACGACGAGGAAGCCGCCCAGCTCGCCGACCTCGTAGCGGGAACGGGGATCGACATCCAGTTGAGCCCCGTCCTCCTCTCCGAAAGCGCCCTGCGCCGGGACAGCCGATCACTCCAGGACTCCCTGATGCAGAGGGCGCGCGACACGGCGGCACTCGACCAGTACTTCCGCCTGTCCAACGGATACCGGTCCTACCTCGACGACCTGCGGCAGCTACAGCTGTCCAAGGAGGAGAGTCACCCCTGTCGGTCGGCCACCCTCTACATGTCGGCTGACGGCGAGGTGCGGCACTGCCCCTACGGAGCCTCCGAGGTCAGTGTCCACGCCCCACGTACCGAGATCCGGGCCTTCCTCGACGCGCCGGCCACGGACCGCGTCGTACCCGACTGCGCCGCCATCTGCCGCCCCGCGTCCCGCGACTGCGCGGCGGCCTGACCTTGGGGGTCCACGTGCAACCGTCGGTCTCCGTCACCGATCCCGACGACTTCAACAGTCACTGGAGGCAGCCGCCGAACTTCCGCATGCAGGTCCCGTTCGACTACCTGTTCCTACCGGCGATCGACATCCTCGACCACGTCCGCCGGGACGAGGAGGTGCGGTTCACGATCCTCGGCGAGGACGACTGGAAGGTGCGCATGGACCGCACCGCCGCGTTCCGGACGGCCCCGGTCGAGGAGATCGCCACGTGGCCGTTCCGCCTGGTGCACTTCAACCTCGCCCGGTTCTACGGCGAGATCCTGACCGGCTTCCAGGACGAGGTCATGGTGCCCTGGCGCACCTACCTGTCGTCGCAGGGATTCACGTGGCAGCGGTGCGCACCCATCCTGTTCCTGTCCACCGAGGGCGCGGCCTCGACCTACCACAACGACAACTCGCACGGTCTGGTGTGGCAGGTCCAAGGGATCAAGACCTTCCACAGCTACCACAACCCCGACAAGCACCTGTCCCCCGAAGCCGCGGTCCTCGGTGAGACCACCGCCGAAGATCCCCCACCGCACGACGAGGCGCAGCGGCAGTCGGTGACGATGCAGCCAGGCGACCAGCTGTGGAGCCACGCCCTGACCCCGCACTGGGTCACCACCGAATCGCCACTCGCGCTCAGCGTCACCCTCTCCCACGGCGGCCTGTCCCGCAGCGGCCGATACGCCGACCGCGAGCTGGCGCTGCGCGACCACTGGGACAAGAACCCCGCCGAGGCGTGGACGCTCGACCTCGGCCACACCCGTTACTGAGCGAGCCCCAGCTGCCCCACCGCCAGATAGGCGGTGGGGCAGCAGTGCGGGTACCCCTGGCTCAGGGGGTGAGGCGGTTCGGTCCCCGGAACAGGAACGCGGCCTCGCGGATCGAGTCCAAGCCGAGCATGACCATCAGGATCCGGCCCAGGCCGGCGCCGAGGCCGCCATGGGGCGGGCACCCGAACCGGAAGATGTTCATGTAGTCCTGCATCGGCTCGGTGTCCATGCTCTTCTCCTCCGCCTGCTTAAGCAGCACGTCGGAGCGGTGCTCACGCTGGGCCCCGGTGGTGATCTCCAGGCCCTTCCAGAGCAGGTCGAAGCTGAGCGTCAGGTCCGGCCGTTCCGCCGGACGCATGTGGTAGAAGGGCCGGATGCTGGCCGGGTAGTGCGTGATGAACACGAACTCGTGGCCCGTGAGCTGCTTCATGTGGGCGGCGATGGTGCGCTCGCCTTCCGGGTCCAGGTCCTCCTTGACGCCTTCGGGGTCCCAGCCGCCGGCCCGCAGGATCTCCTGCGCCTCGGCCATTGTGATCCTGGGGAACGGAGCCTCCGGCACCACGACCTCGATGCCGAAGACCTCCCGGATCGCCTCACCGTGTACCTCGGCGACCTTCGCGATGGCGTGGGCGAGCATCCGCTCCTCGAACGCCATCACGTCCTCGACGTCGTCGATCCACGACAGCTCGACGTCCACGCCGGTGAACTCGGTCGCATGCCGGGAGGTGTACGACGGCTCGGCACGGAAGACAGGGCCGATCTCGAAGACCCTGTCGATGCCGGCGGCCACGGCCATCTGCTTGTAGAACTGCGGCGACTGCGCGAGGTAGGCCGAGCGGTCGAAGTACCCAAGCTTGAACACCTCCGCGCCGGACTCCGAGGCGGTGCCCATCAGCTTCGGCGTGTGCATCTCCGTGCAGCTGTTCTGCATGGCGTACTCGCGCAGCCCCTGCTCCAGGGTCGTTTGCGCGGCGAACACCATCTGCGCGGTGGCCCGCTTGCGTACGTCGAGGAACCGCCAGTCGAGCCGGTGCTCGGGGCCGGTGTGCTCGTCGATCGGCAGAGGTGTCTCCGCCCGGTTCAGCACCTCGATCGTCTCGGGGACGATCTCCAGGCCACCCAGGTTGACCTGGGCCGCCTCTACAACGCGGCCGGTGATCCGGACGGCGGACTCAGGGGTAAGCGATTCGATGACGGCTTCGAGCGGGCCGCCGTCGCGCTTGTGGGTCACCTGCGCCATGCCGGAGTGGTCCCGCAGGATGACGAACTGCATCTTGCGCTGCAGCCGTAGCGCGTTCACCCAGCCGGAGACGGTGACGGTCTGGTCGAGGTGTGCGCGTAGGTCAGAAACCAGTACGCGGCTAGTCGTGTGGATCATCGCAGCCCTCCAGGGGCGTCGTCATGATCCCTTGGAAGCGTGGGCGAGAAGGGTACTCGCGGTGCCACCACGCCTTTGCCACCGCCAGACAGCGGCGGCCTCATTCAGCCCGATGACGGGGGCAAACCGGCGGGGCATTGGGCCCGAGGGCCTTTCCTCCCCGCGCTCGGGAGGGTCTTCACCACGGGTGCGAGTCCGCCTTCACAGCTGCCGGCGGCTCTCTCTGCTCGCGTGATCCGTGGCTACTCGTCTCCGTCGACGCGTTGGTCACGAGCATAAGGACCCCGCAAGTCCGTCGCAACGGAATCAGCACGGTGGCGTGCCTCGTGACCAAATGCTGCCCCTACCGAAGCGGTCCTTCGCTATTCCGTGGTTGCAGTTTCCCTCCACCGCGGCCCCGGCCCACGTGTGATGCCAGCCCAGGACCCGCGCCCCGGTGGACAGGCCGCTGGTACGCCGGGCAACTCGGTACAAAGCGAGGTCGACCAGGCCGGGACCGGTGAAATCACGGGCGAAGTCGAGCAGGAGCCACTGCGTCTCGCCATATGGACGCTGATGGGTGAACGCGGAGCGCCCCAGCGGAACGGGACGGCGCCACCCCCCTGGGAACGGACTTCGCGGCGAGGAAGATCTTCCCCGGAGCGTCTCGATGTCGTCGCAGTCCAGCCAGGCACCAGCCCAGCGAGTGACTTGCCCTCCCACAGTGCGAGCCCTCCCCAGAAAGAAGGCGTTGGGCACCATCGGCGTGACGTGCCGCTCCATACATATATGCCCAGGCAGGCTTGCAGCCGTAGCTGCAGTCTCCTACCACTTCGCACGGTTGAATACACCGTCCAGCTGGGGATCTCTGCGTAGCCGGGGAAAGAAGCAGCGCCTGGGATCGGACCCAACCTGCAGCGCGATCGACTGTGCGTTCGCTCCTCCGCGGCCACGGACGCGCAGGGCGGACACTCCACGCTCCTCTAGCGTTCGTAAACTGAGTCAAGCAACACATGGCCACCCACAGGAGCCATCGATAGCTTGGCGGTGTCACGGCCACCGAAACTTCCGGAGAGTCTCATGTCCAAATCCAACGGGTCGACTGTCCTGGTGACCCTCGCAGAGATTGCCCGTCTCGCCGGCGTAGGTCGTGCCGCCGTCAGCAACTGGCGGCGACGCTACAAGAGCTTCCCGGCTGCGATTGGCGGTACTGACACGAGCCCTCAGTTCTCCCTTCCGGATATCGAGAAGTGGCTGCGTGACGAGAACAAGTTCAAGGTTCCCGAACGGCCCTTGGAGCGCCTGTGGCCAGAGTTCGAAGCGCTCGGTGACCGCGATGCCATGGGACTGCTGGTGGCAGCCGTGGGCGCCCGCCTCAGTGCGACTCGGGCGGAGATTCCTTCGCCCGACCTACCCAAGCTGGGAGAGGTCGAGACCCGGCTCTTGGAGCGAGCAGTCGCGGCGGCCCGCGGCGAGGGAGCCGAGCGGACATTCGACTTCTTGCTGGGCCGGTGGCTACGGACGTATGTGCGCCAGGTCACCGCCACTCCAGAGCCACTAGCAGCCCTCATGGCCTCCATCGCGTCTTTCGTTCATGACGGCGATGTACGTACCGCCCTCGATCCCGCGTGCGGAACGGGAACCTTGCTTCTGGCAGCGGGTCGGCTCGGGCGGGGGTCACAGGAGGTAAAGCTGTTGGGTCAGGACAACGAGCCCGTGCTCGCCGCCCTTACCTCGGCTCGACTGGCCATGGCCGGATATCTCCCAATCGTGACAGCCTCCGACACACTGCGTGCTGACGTCCACGCCGGTGTACGCGCGGACGTAGTGTTGTGTAATCCGCCGTCGAACGAACGCGACTGGGGACATGAGGAACTCGCCACCGACCCGCGTTGGGTGTACGGGCTCCCACCGCGGACCGAGCCTGAACTTGCCTGGGTGCAACACGCTGTCGCATCAATGGCGCCCGGCGGCGTCTGTGTACTGGTCCTGCCTCCCGCTGTCGCGGTCCGCCGCGCGGGGCGGCGTATCCGAGCGGGACTGCTGCGCGCAGGGGTACTCCAAGCCGTCATCGCGCTGCCGCCCGGCGCCGCACCACCACACTCTGTCGGCCTGCACCTCTGGGTACTAAGAGCGGCAGACACACGGAATCCTCGGACCGACCTGGTTCTGATGGACGCCGCCCATGGACTGGACGCCACAGCCGGGAAGGCCGGCATCGATTGGCCTCGGCTGCAGGAAGGGGTGTCGGCTACGCTTCGGGGCGAGCAATCCTCCGGAAGCGTAGCCATTCCAGTGATCGAGTTGCTCGACGAAAAGGTAGACCTCACACCGGCACGGCACATCCCGGGCGAAGACGCCGCCAGTGTGGCCGATCTGCGCCGGTCGTGGACCCGGTTCGGCGCACACCTCGACGAATTGCGCGACATCGCGGCGTCATTGTCCACTCTGCACCCTGCGGAGGGCCACGATCCCGTCAGTCGCACAACCGTCGCGGAACTGGAGCGCGCCGGCGCCGTCGAAATCTTCTCGGGCCAAGGCCTGCCCGACCAGATCGTTCAGCGCGGAGAACGGCCTGAGGACACCGTGCCTGTGCTGACGGTTCCCGGTCTCCTCCTGCCCGGAGGGACCGAACACTGGCTGCCCGCCAAGGAAGTACCACGCGGGATGGCCGACGGGACCGTCACCCTGACCGCATCGGAAGATGTGATCGTAGTGGGTGTGACCAGGTCATTCGATGCCCGGGTCGACGTCGGGGCTCCTTCGGTGCTCGGACCTCACCTCTACGCTCTCCGCGCGGATCCATCGCTCCTCGATCCATGGTTCCTGGCGGGCTGCCTGCGCGCCCCTTCCAACGTCCGGCAGGCGGGCACCCATGCCTCCACCTCATCCCGGGTGGACGTGCGACGGCTGCAGGTGCCCCGGCTCCCCCTGCACGAACAGCAGCGCTACGGGGAGATCTACCGGAAGATCGCTGCCTTCGAGCGGGAGCTGCATGGGATGAACTCCGTGAGCAGCGACCTGGGGCGGTCGCTGGGCGATCTTCTGGCCTCGGGCGGACTGCTCAGTGGCTGAGACTCACCACCGTGCCAGCTTCGCAACGAGCGGGGCAATGGCCGAGCCGCAACCGCGCTCATCGAGCTCCAGCGCGACCTCTCGGCATCGCGCCACAAGGCGATCAGGAGCGGCGGCAAACTCCAGCACATCGGTGACGGCCTCTTCCCAGGCCATCACCGCGCCCAGCAGATCGTCCTCCGGCACCTTGCACTCGGCAGCACCCACCCGGGCCTCCAGGGCCAAGGCGCGCAACACCGGGTCTGCGCGCCCGTGCAGGGCCACGGCAACCTGCTCGTACAACGATGCTGCCCGACGGTCGTTCCCCGCAAGGCGTGCCGAGTCGGCGCACATCAGCTGCGCCTCCGAGACCGCGAATTCGCGCAACCCCCAGTCAGCGACAGCCCCGTCGAGCGCAAGCGCCAGCTGCTCGCATCCGACACCCGGGGTCTCCGCTTCGAGCTCGGTCCGCGCCTGAAGCAGCAGACCGGCGAACTCCTGGCGGCCCAGCCAGGCCCCACGGCGCCGAACAGGCCGTCGCGGCGAGGGCTTGGCACCCCCGAAGGCGGGAGCGAAGGCCGGCCCGGCCGGACATCGGTAGCGTGTGGTGGGGTCGGGATCCAGTTCGGGTTCTGGAGCCGGGTCTCCGGGTCTCGGCAGATGGTCGCGCAGGACGACCAGGATGTCTTCGATGTGGGCCGGCCGGTCGGCCGGGGTCTTCCCCAGGAGATCCCACACCAGATCGTCGAGATCCTGCGGGAGCCCGGCATTGATCTCCCGGATACGCAGCGGGAGATCCTCGACATGCTGTGTGTCCCGGTTGCGATCCGGTTTGTCTCTGAACGGCCCCTCGCCGGTGACCAATTCGAAGACCACGCAGCCGAGAGCGTAGAAGTCCACCGAGGCGGATACCTCCTGCTGGCCTCGCAGCTGCTCGGGCGCCATGTATCCAGCACTGCCCGGCGTCGCGCCGAGCGCGGTGTAACGGGTCGCGTCCGGGTCGGTGAGATAGGCGATGCCGAAGTCGAGCAGCTTGACCGCCCCGCCAACGGATGCAATGACTATGTTGCCGGGTTTGAGGTCCCGATGGACCACACCGCGGGAGTGGGCGTGGGCGAGCGCTTCGGTGATCTGTACAGCGATGGCACACGCCGCATCAAGCGGAAGAGGACGACGCAGATCGAGGAAGTCCCGCAGAGTGACGCCGTCGACGTACTCCATAACGAGATACGGTTCCTCGCGGAGATAGCCTCGGTGCAGCAGCCTCGGGATCGCGGAGTGGTCCAGCTCCCCGAGGATCACCCCTTCGCGCTCGAACCGCCTGAGCAGCTCAACCCTGCGGCGCGCCTGTTCCCGCGGACTGAAGCGGCCTTGTGTGTAGGCGTCGAGACGAAGCACCTTGACGGCGACCGTCAGTCCGGTTGCCGTCTCGGTCGCCTTCCAGATGCTGCCCATGCCGCCCTGGTCGAGAGACTCGTCGACCCGGAATCGGCCGTCGAGGACTTCCCCCGCTTCCACACCGCACCCCCGTTCGCCATGAACCGTGCCCCGCCAGCACACCATATCGTTTCACAGTCGACCCACATTGAATCGCTTGACTAAGTTCACAGACATACGCTTCCCTTGTTGAGGCTCTTCCGTCTCCCCAAGCAAGGGGTCCGTCATGACGCTTCAGCTGCCCCTCCCCCGCACGGACGGCGACATCAGACTCATCCGTACCTCCTTGCCGCTCTTGCGGGAGGATCCGCGGGACTGCCCACGCGGGACTGCCGTGCGGGCCAGACCGTTCATCGAACAGGTGCCGGAACGGCCACGCCGCAAGCCGGTCGAGGACTTCGCCCTCGCGCCGGTGATGAAAGCCCTCGACGCCATCGAGTACAACGGTGCAGACGTGGAGACAGCACTGCGGCAACTCGCCAGCAACCGTAGATACCATGCAGCGCACCTCCATTGGGCCTCTGAAGCCGTGCGCGGCTACCTGGCCGCGCGGAAGGCGGCCGAGGCAGAGCGTCAGACACTCAAGAGGCTCGCAACCGTGCCCGTGCGGGAGCAGTGGGCCAGCATCAGGCAACTCGAACTCCCCGACAGCCGTGGGGCGACACGCTACGAGCGCACCGCCTGGGGTCGCCGCTACGCATCCGACGACGGTTCCGAGCGCGAGTTGTGGCTGCTCTCCGTCAATACCTTCAAGGAGAACCGCCCACACGCCGAGATCGCCGAGGCGGCCTCCGTCGCCGCCACCGGGACCCCGTCCGACTCGGCGTTCCGGGACATCCACCGGCCCGCACCGGGCAGTACGACACACCCGGACCGGGTTCGGATCATCAGTGTCGGGTGCGGCGACGGCTCCTACGCGGTCCTCGCCGACTGGGACGCCGAGGAGACCGCACACCAGTACGCGACACACGCCAAGCCCGTACTGGGCCGCATTGTCGCGGACGACAGGCTGAATCCCGGCTCCAGCTGCGAGCGCTGCGAAGCCCTCGCCGGCTGCGCAAAGCCGGCCAGGACCCCCGGTCTGCTCGGCGTACCCGCCCCACACCTAACCCGCAAGCGACGCTCCGTCTCCGCCTCCGATCTGCGCACACATGCCCGTTGCCCGGCACTGTTCCATCTGACCCGGGTCCTGCACCTGAAGTCGTCCGAGCCGGAGAGCGAGCCGATCCGCAGGGGGCGTGCCGTAGATGCCTGGCTCAATCAGCAGCATAGTAAAGGGAGTTGTTACGGCGTATCCCTTCCCGAGTCCTTGCCCTCCCTGGCCACCGGCGAGCAGGCGCCCGCACTCGCCATGCTCGCTGAGCACCTGCGCGCCTGTCCGCTGGAAGGTCTCGGAACCGCTGAGCAGGTCGAGGTCCAGAAGCGGCTCACCACATACGACCCGGAACTCGATACGGTGATCGTCGCAGACCCAGATTTGCTGTACACCCGGTCCGGCGGATGGATCTGGCACGAGACCAAGACCGCGACCCGCCGCCCATGGGAGGGCCAGGAACTACTGGAAACCCACCCCCAGCTGGCATTGGCAGTCCTGCTGATGTCCGCCGGCGTGCCGGGCGGCGACCCCCGCCGTTCCCTGATCGAGTTGGAGTTCCTGTACGAGGGCGGTTCGCGTTGCGAGGAGATCGACCCGGGTGATCCGGACACCCTTGCTGCCGCCCGCCGCATCGTCGCCCGGCTCGCCGGCCCGTGGGCCGTCGACGAGACGTACGAGCCGAAGACCGGCGAGCACTGCGGGAACTGCGAGATGCTGCGCCACTGTGCCGCCGGCCAGGCCCATGCGAAGGCTGAGTGACAGACGTGGAGACAGCCGGCACTCTGCCGCCGCACGCAGCCGACTGGTCGGCGCACGACGGCGTCCCGCTGATTCGCACTCTCGCTTCCGCGCTGACCGCTCTCGACGCCGTCACGGGGCTGAATGCCTTCACCCTGCCCTACCCACCCGAGGTCCAGCGCGCCTTGGACCGGACCGTGCTGGCCTGCTTGGAGCGGGGCGCGCAACCACCGATGAGCCTGCCCGACCTGCTGGCCTGGTGCCGGGAGCGCCCGATGGCGGACTGGCCCGTGGACCTGCCCGCCGATGCGGTCAACCCGGGTGACCTTCTGCTCGACCCCGTGTCCTCGCGGCCGAGCGAGCTGTGTCATGAGTGGGCGGAGCAGTCGCGGGACAGCGCCCTCACTCACCGCGACCGCGAAATCATCCACTCTGCGCTCCGGCTGTGCCGAGAGCACGGCGAGGAGGACGCCTACACGGAGTTCCGTCGGCTGCTCGTCAACCGACCGGTACTGACCTCCGCCGAGGCTTTCGCGGTTTCCGTCGACCATGTACTCGACCCGGTCAAGGAGCTCGTCCGGCGCATCTACCAACCCGCCCCCGACAGCTACATACGTGCGGACACCTATTCGGTCTGCGGGCGCTGCCAAACCCTGCTCACTCCGGTCCGGGACGGCTCATGGTGGTGCGAGCGCGACCGCTGCCGCCGCCAGGGACCACCTCCGGTCGGGCGTCGCATCGCCGTGGACGAGGCTGGTGAACTGCTCCAGTTGGAGCGCCCGCTGCGGCAGTTCGTCACCGGTCCTGGGCGCGCCGAGGCAGACCTGGAAACGGCTCTGGTGAAGCTGGGCCTTCGCGTAAGAATGTGGCCCGCCTACGACGCCTACGACCTGCATGTCACCTTCCCCGACGGCTGGGTATGGGCGATCGACGTGAAGGACTGGGCCCATCCGGCGTTCCTGGGCCGTGCCGCGCGCCCTGTCCGCCAGGAGCCCCGCTATGACGAGGCCTTCTGGGTGGTACCCCGGAGCCGGGTCGAGGACCGCCCCGGCTACATCGCCTCCTACGAACGCAACCGGCCCGCGGGGGCCCGCACACTTCCGCTGCTGACCGACAGCACGCTGACCGAACGTGCCCGTGCCCGACTGCGGGGGAACGAAGGAGGAAGCCTTGCGTGACCGTGACAGCTGGCACAAGCCGGTGAGCAGGGAACTCGCCAGGCTGTGGAGCGAGCTTCCGGACGACCTGGCCGGAGTGAAGCCGACCTTGCTTTGCCAAGTCGAGCTGGCGCTCCGGCTGCTGATGCGCATCGCGCCGGAGGAATCCCCAGAGGGTGCGTACGTCCTGCTGGGCGGCTACCCCTTCACCCACGCACGAGGTCACGCGGTGACCGACGAGCACGAGGTGATGCTCACCGCCGGCCGCCACCTGCTGTGGACAATGCGCCGCCGCCGTACCTGGCGGCAGGCCCTGGAGACGTACCGTGCGCTGCCGTCGCGGCTACGCGCGTACGAGGTACCCGCAGACGGCTCCCCGGCAGTGCCGGTCGATCCCGTCATCGCCTCGGACCGGTTCACGGTGTACGACGCCGCGCTGGGCGCATTGCCCCCACTCGCCCGCAAGGAACTGCTGCTGGCTCCGTCTGGCCGGTCCACCTTCCTCGCCTGGCGGCGCCCCACCTCTGTCACCCTTCCCGAACGCATGCGGCCGGAGCCCGTGCCTGGTCACCGGCCGGAGCGAGGGCGCCCCGGTGGAGGGAGGCCGCTCACCCTTACTCGGCACGAACTCGCCGACACGGCACGGTGGATGGATGGACAAGAGCGCGCGGCGGGGGTGGAGAGCCCTGGCCACTGGCAGAAGCGTCTGGAGGAATTGCGCATCGCCCCGCGCACGGCTGATGGCTTCGCCTTCAACGACTCCGAGACCATGCACCTGGACGGACTGCTACACCTGGCCGGCATGGTCGGCGCCGGAAAGTCGACCCTGATGACCGTCATCGCCGTGTGGGGCGCCCGCCGGGGTCTGCGGACGACGCTCGTCGTCGGCGACGTGGCCGAGCAGCTGCGGCTTAGTGCGCTGCTGCGCGACCTCGATCTGTCCGCGACTCCTGTACTGGGCCTCACCACCCGGCAGACGCATGTGCAGCGCCTGCACCGCAGGCTCGCCGCCCGTGGCCTCGGAAACCTCCTCGATCACGACGCCCCCGGCTTCGACGACCTCAGCACGGTGTGCGTACTGGATGCCTTGCGCGGCACCGAGGCGGTAGAGCCGCTTCGGTACGCCGATGCCCCGTGCGCCTCTCTCTACCCGGAGAAGCAGAAGCGCGTCGAGGATCCCGGGGCCACGGCCCTTCCGGAGCCCTACCGCCCAGGCAGGCAGGAACACGCTACTCCGGACACCCGTCCGGCCGAGAAGAAGGGCACCGCGCACGGCTGTCCCGTGTGGCACGCGTGTCCGCGCCACCAATCGGCCCGGGATCTGGTGGACTCCCTGATCTGGGTGGCGAATCCGGCGAGCCTGGTGCAGTCCTCGGTTCCCCGCCACCTGGGTGATGAGCGATTGCGTCATCTTGAACTGGCCTGCCTGCGGAGCGACATCATCATCGTGGACGAGGCCGACTCGGTCCAGATGAAGCTGGACGAGATCTTCGCCCCGTCCGCGACGCTGGTCTCCCCCGGTATCGACTCCTGGCTGGACCAGGTGCAGACCCACCGCATCGAGGAGCTGTCCAAGCAGGGCAGGCTGCCGCTCACCGACCAGGAGATCGAACGCTGGTCAGCCTCGCTGACTGTGGCGCACTCGGCGACGGACCGGCTGTACAAGCTGCTGATCTCGGACGGCGAACTGCGCGAGTGGGCGGATATCGAGTACTTCAGCCCGTGGACCCTCCAGGAGAAGTTGTTCCGCGACTGGTTCCCGGCCGACGGCGCAGCGGGAGAGCCCGATGGCGTGCCGACCGAATCGGAGCTGTACGAGGCGTACGAGGACGACGTACCCGAGGCTGAATCGGCCGGCCGGGAGGCCAATGCCGTGCGCAAGGAACTGACGGGGCTCTTCGATGTCTTCCGCGACGATCCACTGGGGGGGCACGGCCCGTACCACGATGAGACCGACGACCTGATTCGGCTGGCCCACGACCTTCTAACCACGCTGTCCGCGTCGGAGACCCGTGGCCGAGTGCTGACGATGCTGCGTCCCCTGCTCGCCCGGACCCCCGCCGCAGCGCGGACATCGGATGCAACCTGGCTCGATCTGACGGCACGCCGCCTGGAGTTCATGCTGCTGCTGAGCGCGCTGAACCAGCGCCTCGACCGGCTGGTGTTCCTGTGGCCTCAGGTGGAGGCTGCCCTGCATCTCGACTCGACCGGCAATGAACTCTCCCGCCGCCCCCCACTCGACTATGCGCCGCTCGTCCCGGAGGCCCCGATGGGCAACGTCCTGGGATTCCAGTACCTGCCGGACGAGCGGGAGCGAGATGACGACGGCCGCCACAGTGGCACCCTGCGCTTCTTCCGTTGTGCGGGAATCGGCCGTGAGCTACTGCTCTCCCTGCACGAGGTGGGCGCCGATCCGGGTGCCGGGCAGCGGGGGCCGCACGTGGTTCTCATGTCGGGTACCAGCTGGGCGGGGACGTCCACCCGCGCTCATCTGCTCGCACCCGTGGGAGCGGTCCTCAAGCCCTCCGAGCGTTCACTGGAAGCGGTCGGAGAATCCGTTTTCACCACGCACTTCCTGTACGACGACGAGGGCCGGCCAATGAGCCTGTCCGGCACCGACCCCAAAGCCCGTCCGGCGGCGGCGCGAGCGCTCGTGAGCCGTCTCGCATCCCCGGGCCGTGGCGGCGCGCCGAGCCCGCTGGAACAGGAGCTGGCGAAGGTGGCTGACGTCCGTCGCAGAAGGGCGATCCTGCTCGTCGGCAGCTACAAGGAAGCGAACACCGCGGCCGAGGTCCTGCACGGTATGGAGCGCTGGCACGGCCGAGTCCGCGTACTCGTGGCCGACGATGCCGACCTGGAACAGGCGGTACGCGGTTCAGGCCCGACAACGGAAGCCGGACCGGTCACCGTGCTGCGCCGCGGCGACCTCGCCTCGTTCGCCGAGGACCGCAGCGCGGAAATCCTGGTGGCTCCGCTGATGGCAGTCGAACGGGGCCACAACATCCTCAACGCACAACGCAACGCGGCCTTCGGTACCGCGCTGTTCCTCGCCCGCCCGCACCCCCGCCCGGACGACCTCTCACTCGCCGTGTTCGCGATCAACGACTGGGCGAGTCGCTTCGTACGGGACGAACCCGGACTGGAACAGGGCACGTTCGGCCAACTTGCAGGAGGCGCGGAGAACCTGGATGCGGCCGGTCTCGCCTTCCGTCATGTGGCACGAGCCGAGTGGCGCAGGCTGCTGGCCCGCCGCTACGTCTACTCGCAGCTGTCCGAGCGCGAGAGGCGGTCCTTCACCTGGGACCAGTTGGTGACCATCTGGCAGGTTATCGGCCGACTGGTACGTGGTGGCGTTCCCGCCCGGGTGGTATTTGTCGACGCGCGCTTCGCACCGCAGACCGCTCGGGCGCTCGCGCCCGGCGTACAAGCGCGGCAGCTACCCGTCGAGGACGGCCTGCTCACCGGCATGCGGGACATCCTCGCCCCGTACTTCGAAGCTGGAGCCTCTCTTCCCACCTGCCCCGATCCCGCCGACCCCGCTGTAGCTCGTCTGCTGTACGCACCGCTCTACACGGCGCTGCGAGACATCACCCACCACACCACTTGACTGGTACAAGGAGATCGTCATGGTCCATCGATACGACGCCATCCGAATCGCCTCCTGGCTGCCGTCCACCCCCGATGCCTCGGTCGTCGCGCGCTACCGCGCCCTGGCCTTTCCCGAAGCGTGGCGCGGGCCACTGCTCGCCCTGTGCAACGCGGGCCGTGAGAAGCAGTGGGAGACCGTCCCCACCTTCCGTATGGACCAGGTGCTCCAGACGCTCGCCCCGGACCTACTAGTGCGGCCCCGACCGTCGGGCCACCGGGGTGAAGGACCGGACTTCTGGCTGTACGCACCCAAGGGAGTGCCCGACCCCCTGCCCCCCGGCGCGCTCCAGGGGCTGCTCGGCGCCTGGCTGCGCGACCTGCGGCCGGAACCCGAGTATCGCGATCTGATGAAGGACACCCGGGCTCTGCTCCACGAGCAGCCGCCGCAGTGGCAGGACGATGTCGAAGTCGAGCTGCTGCGCTGCCCGGTGACCGACGGGGACACCGCAGCCCCGGACTCCCGGCAGTTCCAGCTGACGACCGACTGGCTGGCCCGGTGCATTCTCGACTTGGAGCCGTACGACTTCGGAGCGGGCAGGCTGCACTTCCGGGCCATGCCGCGGGGTCCGCGGGACCGCGGCGCCGAGCTGGTGTCGCAGGCTCTCCCCCATGAGGGGGCACGAGGCACCGAGTGGTTCTCCGTGGTCCTCAACATCACGCTCCAGACGGTGCCGTTCGACCCGCTGCCGCGGTTCCACCTACACACGCAGATCCGCCGGTACGCGACCCGGACAGGCGCCAAGTCGGGCCGGCTACACCTCCCGTACGGCCGCCGTACGACCGTGCTGCTGCGGCCGCCCGTACCGTGGCTCCCGGGAGCGCCGGCGAGCGACCGGTTCGCCGTGGCCCGGCTGGTGTGGGGTCCGAGCGGCTATGACTGGGTGGGCGGCGGCCCCGCCGGAATCCTGCGGAACATCTCCCTCAGCGAGCCTCTCCCGAGTGCCGAAGGGCTTCTGACCTCCCCGTCGGAGTGGATTCGGGACGGAATGCGCGCCGCCGTGGTGTACAGCACTGCGATGGGCTCGCACGAGGTGGGCGCCGGTCTGATGTCCGACCAGCGGTCCCGTATCACCGAGTGGGCGGAGAAGGCCCTGCCCGCCGAGCTGCGCCCGACGCCCGCGCTTGTACGCACCCGGCTCTCTCACAGCACTCCGGCCAACCCACGTCAGGAGCCGTCCGGGGCAGTGCAGAAGGCAACCGCGGAGCGCGAGAGGGCGGATGCCCGCAGGAAGGGAGCCGCCCTCGCGCTGCGCCACCTCTCGCCGGACACCGCGAGTGGTGAACTGCCCGTCATGGAAGCCCGGTTGCTGTGGCAGACACCGGTGCTGCGGGACACCGCGATCGCCGCGCTCGCCGCCCACCTCGATCTGAAGGGTGACGGCGGCGCTCCGGCCGCACCGGAAGGCTATGAGCACGGTCCGGCGGTGCTGGAGTGGCGGATGCCGGAACTGACGGTACGACTGCGCTGCCTCAAGCTGACCGGTTCGCTCAGCGGCGATCTTCCGCTGCCCGACGGGGCCCGGCACTCGCGGGAGGCGGTGTCGACCGCGCTGGCCACCCGCCGTCTCCAGGTAGCGGACTTCATCGCCAAGGACTGCCCGTCCACCGTCCCCGCATTGGCCCTGGTGGAGATCGACCGGGCCAAGGACTTCTCCTCCGCCGCCCACGATCCGAAGTTCGCGCTGCGGCTGGGCTGCGCGGATGCCGGGGTGCTGACCCAGTTCCTGGCCGTCCCGAAGAGGGTGAAGGGCTACAACAGCGAAATGAACATCGGCTTCCGGGCCGCCAAGGCCTGGGACGACGGGCTACGGCAGCTGGGGGTGCGCGTCCACCCCGAGCACAGCCTCGGCGAGAAGCTGCCCCGCGACCTGCGCTATCTGGCGGTGTGGATGGTCCGCAAGAACGCGCGCAGCCGCACGCGTTGGGCGGGGCACGTACCGGTCGCCGTGCTGGTCACACCGGACCCTGCCGGGGATGGCGGCGCCCGGGTGGAGGGCTGGGACGGCGATGCGAGGACCTGGGTGCCCTATCCGGTGATGCTGCTCCAGCTGACCCGCCGCGCAGAGGTCCCGAGGGCACCAGTGCCCGGCCCGCGGGCCGGCGACGCCCCTGTGGGCCGTCCGTCGTGGTGGGCGGACATGGCCCAGCAGCGCCGGGATGCCGAGGAGTGGCTGGAGAAGGTGCTGCGCTCGGTGCGGGGCAAGCCGACACTGCTGCTGGCGCACGCGCAGAACATGCGCTCGCACTGGACGTGGCTGCAGGACGGCAAGGTGGTCGCTGACAAGTTTCGGGGCGGTCATGCCCCGGCCCGCCGGCTGGACCCGGACCTCCGGCTGGTGCGGGTACGAACAGCGCGTGGTCGCGAGACGGCTCAGTGGTGGGGTGTTAACCCGGACGGCGCGAACGGCCTTGCCGCCCATCTGTGGACCGGCCCGTCGGCCGATCCCGAGACGGCTCGTGTCTTCTGGTCGACGACTCCCAAGGCCCGCACGTTCAAGCTGTCGGTGGCCGCCGACAAGCTTGCCCCCCGGGTGAACACCAAAGGCAAGCTGACGATCGACACCGGTGAGGCGGCCTGGAACCCGGGGCTCGTGGAGCTGGCAGTGCTGGGCTGCCACATGCAGGACGGCGACGAGCCCGAGGCTCTGGCCCTGGCCGTCCACCAGCTGCGACAGGCCCCGGACCTGCCGGACGCCCTGAGCCTGCCTCTACCCCTCCACCTGGCGGGCCTGGCCCAGGAGTACGTCCTGCCGACCCGCAGCGAGGAGGTCACAGATACGGCCGCGGAGCCGGCGGCCGACGCGGACCCGGACACGGCGGCTGCCCCGGGCCTGGCGAACGAGCCGGAGCCCGAGGACGAGCAGATCCAGTTGTCGCTGTTCGACCCTTCGACGCTGGTAGCTGGGCAGTAGCCTGCTACGGCGCCCCGTCCGCCTCCTTGGCCCACTGGCGGACGGGCCGCGCGTCGGGTGCCATGGGGTGCCGGAATGGACGCCGCGGATCGACCTCGGCCCAGGGCACGAGCGCCTGCGTCGGGTCCCCCGTGGCGGGAAGCCACGGGGCGAGCCGCCGGTACACCTCACCGACGTGCGGCGGCCTGGCGGCTGGGTCCTTGGCGAGCAGATCTAGGACCAGGGTCTCGAATTCCTCCGGCACGTCCGGCGCAAGCTCCCGCAGCGGCGTGGGCGCGGCCTCGCTGTGCAGACTGGGCACGAGGAGGGGCGAGTCGTCACTGAACACCGGCTCGCCTGTGACCATTTCGTGCAGCAAGCAGCCGAGCGCGTACAGATCGGTACGCCGGTCCACCGCGGCCCCCTTGACCTGTTCGGGCGCCATGTACTGCCAGGTTCCGAGCCGCTCTCCTGTGGTGGTGAGCTTCGCCGTGCCGGGGTCGAGCACCGCCGCCACCCCGAAGTCGAGGACCTTGACCACGCCGTCGGTGCGGATACGAATGTTCCCGGGCTTCAGGTCACGGTGCACGATGTGGCGTGCGTGGGCGGTGGCGAGAACGGAGCAGATCTGCACGGCGATGGCCGCCGCCTCCTCCACACTCAGCCGCTCCTGTTCGGCGATGTGATCCCCGAGGTCGGTGCCCTGCACGTATTGCATGACGAGATAGTGCGTACCCGCTTCGACGCCCATGTCGTACACGGCGGCGAGTCCGGTGTGATCGAGTCGCGCTACCGCCCGCGCCTCCCGCTCGAAGCGCGCCGCGTCGGCGTCGGCCTGCGCCGGTGTAAGCGAGGGTGAGGGAGTCATGGTCTTCACCGCGACATCACGTTTGAGGTGTTCATCCTGGGCCATCCACACCTGGCCCATCCCGCCACGGCCGAGTGCGCTCTTGATGCGGTAGCGCTTGGCAATGACCGTCCCGATGTCCATACCCCTCCCCCTCCGCACATGCGCCGGCACGCAGGCCCGGCCGCACTCGCGTGATCACCGAGTGTGCCACTGGCGGCCACCGAGCGGAACCAGGCTGACTCGCATTCCCCGACTAGATGTGCGTTGACTGAGTTCACAACTTCTGATGTCATGAGGAGGTCGTCTGATCAAGGTCGACCCGCCTGCCTCAACCAGTACGGTGGCGAAACGCGGGTCAACGGGGAGCGAGTGAGGTTCTGTGGACGTCTTCAAGGTGCACCAGCAGTTGATCACGGACTATCAGGAATTCACTTCGGGTTCGGTCGTCATCAAGAACGACAAGATCAGGTCCGGTGTCGCCGACACCTTGAAGGCCGGCGCTCAATGGCCCGATCCCTGGCTGTCCCTCAATCCGAGCTTCGCCTCCGGTGGCACGGTCACCGAGCTGTCCCGTGAAGGCGGGCTCCTGCACCCCGAGTGCGACTTGATCTTCCGGACAGGTAAGAAGGAAGACTCCTTCGAGGGTCGTCCGGTCACCTTCCACCAGCACCAGCGTGACGCGATCGAGGCCGCCCGCTCCGGCGAGTCGTACGTGCTGACCACAGGCACCGGGTCCGGCAAGAGCATGGGCTACATCGTCCCCATCGTCGACCGAGTACTGCGCGGTCGCGAAGAGGGCGCGACCGGGGTGCAGGCGATCATCGTGTACCCGATGAACGCCCTGGCCAACAGCCAGAAGCTGGAACTGCAGAAGTTCCTGAGCCACGGCTACGGCGAGGGCCACGAGCCCGTGACCTTCGCCCGCTACACGGGCCAGGAGGACGAGGCCGAGCGCGCGAGGATCATGGACAACCCGCCGGACATCCTGCTCACCAATTACGTGATGCTGGAACTGATGCTCACCCGCCCCCGTGAACGCAAGGGACTCATCCGGGCAGCCAAGGGCCTGAAGTTCCTGGTCCTCGACGAACTCCACACCTACCGGGGCCGGCAGGGCGCGGACGTCGCCCTGCTGGTGCGCCGGGTGCGTGACGCCTGCCAGGCCCCGGCCCTACAGTGCGTCGGCACCTCCGCCACCATGGCATCCGGCGGCACCCTCGCCGACCAGCGGCGCGCGGTCGCCGAGGTGGCCACCACCCTGTTCGACACCACGGTCTCCCCGGACCGGGTGGTGGGAGAAACCCTCGTGCGGGCCACCGTCGCCGACGTCGCGTCGGACGAATTGCTGGCGGCTCGCGTGCACGACAACAAGCCGTCGACCGATCACACGGAGCTTGCCTCCGACCCGCTCGCCGCCTGGATCGAAACCGAGTTCGGCCTGCACACCCTGCGTGGCGGAGCCGACGACGGCCGGCTCGTACGGGCCCGGCCCACCACTGTGGAACGCGCCGCCAAGAAGCTGTCCGACCGTACCCTCCAGCCGTACGAGGGATGTCTGACCGCCATCCGCGACACACTGCGGGCCGGCTCCCAGGCCAAGGACCCCGTCACGGGGCGGCCCTTGTTCGCCTTCCGGTTGCACCAGTTCCTCTCCAAGGGCGACACGGTGTACGTCTCCCTGGAAGACGAGGACACCCGTCACATCGGCCGCAGCTACCAGCAGCGGGTGCCCGGCCACCAGGACAAGGTCCTCCTCCCTCTGTCGTTCTGCCGCGAGTGCGGCCAGGAGTACCTGGCGGTGGCCCGAGAGTCTCGCGCCGACGGCAGCACGTTCTTCCGCGACCGCCGGGAGGGCGACGAGGACAACGGCTACCTCTACATCAGCTCGCTCTTCCCTTGGCCCGAGCAGTCCGGCAAGGCGATCGACGACCAGCGCTTCCCGGACAGCTGGCTGGCTCCCGACCCCAAGACCGGCGTGCCCTCCCTGATCGCCAGCCGCACCAAGCGCGCCCCGCAGCCCGTCTGGGTCACCGCCGACGGCCGGGCCGTGGACCGCGGACAGGGCCTGTACGCAGCGTTCCTGCCGATGCCGTTCATGTTCTGCGTCAGCGACGACTGCGGGGTCAGCTACGAGTCGGTGCGCGGCAGCGACTTCGGCAAGCTGCTCACTCTCGAACAGGAGGGCCGCTCCTCGGCCACCTCCATGATCAGCGCGAGCATCGTGCGCAGTCTGAAATCCGTGCCCGAGACGGAACTGGGCGCGGACGCACGCAAGTTGCTCACCTTCGTCGACAACCGGCAGGACGCCAGCCTGCAAGCCGGGCACTTCAACGACTTCGTCCAGGTGACCCAGTTGCGCGGAGCCCTGTACCGAGCGATGAGCGAGGCGCCGGACGGGCTGAGCCATGAGCAGGTCGCCGAGCGGGTCGTCCACCATCTCGGGCTGGCGCCCGCCGAGTACTCGGCCAACCCGCGCGAACTCACGAGTCAGGCCGCCCGTACCCTGCGCGCGCTGCGCGAGGTCGTCGCGTACCGCCTTTACCTGGACCTCGAACGCGGCTGGCGGATCACCATGCCCAACCTGGAGCAGACGGGCCTGCTCCGCATCGACTACGCGGACATGGACGAACTCTGCGTGCGTGACGACCTCTGGGAGCAGGCGGCGGGACCGCTGCGCGGCGCCTTCCCGGAAAAGCGCGCCGAACTGTGCCGGATCCTGCTGGACGAGCTGCGCCGGGTGCGTGCCATCGACGTGCCGTACTTTACGGTCGCCGGCTTCGACGAGATGCGCAAGCTCTCGCAGCTGCTGGTGGACCCGTGGGGGCTGGCCGAGACCGAGCGCACCCCTCCGCCCACCGGCATCGCCTTCCCGCGCGCCGGACGCCCCGGGCGCGCGCGCGGTGAGTTGACGCTGACCGGCCGCGGCGGCTTCGGCCGGTTCCTGCGCCGGGTGGGCCAGTTCCCCGGCTGGGGTCATGAGATCGGGCTGGACGAATCACAGCAGATCATTCGCGACATGCTGATCGTGCTCAGCGACGCCGGGCTGCTCACCGAGGCGGTGGACGCCCGGGACGGCGGCGGCTTCCCCGGGTACCGCATCAACTCGACGACGTTCGTCTGGACCGCGAGGGACGACGAGTTCGGAGCACCTGACCGGTTGCGCCGCACGTTCGGCAAGGACGCCGGTCCACGGGCCAACCCCTTCTTCAAGAAGTTGTACAAGGAGGTATCCGCCACCTTCGCCGGGATGATCGCCCGTGAGCACACCGCTCAGGTCCCGGCCCGGGTACGCGAGGAGCGGGAGGACGACTTCCGCAAGGGCGTGCCGCTGCCGCTGCTGTACTGCTCCCCCACGATGGAGCTGGGTGTCGACATCGCGAGCCTCAACGCGGTCGGCCTGCGCAATGTGCCGCCCACGCCGGCGAATTACGCACAGCGCAGCGGCCGCGCGGGCCGATCGGGGCAGCCCGCGTTGGTCACCACGTACTGCGCGACCGGCAACAGCCACGACCAGTACTACTTCAAGCGCTCGGACGAGATGGTGTCGGGGTCGGTCGCGGCTCCTCGCCTCGACCTCGCCAACGAGGACCTCATCCGTTCCCATGTGCACGCCCTCTGGCTGGCCGAGACCGGGCTGCCGCTGGGGCGCAGCATTCCCGAGCTGCTGGACGCCGACGGTGACGAGCCGTCCCTCCGGCTGCTGCCGACGGTCATCGAGCAGACCGGCGACGCGGGGGCCAAGCGACGTGCCCTGCGACGGGCCACCGCGGTCCTCGGGCACGCCGTGAAGGACTTCGAGGAGACCGCCTGGTGGGACGCGCACTGGCTGGAGCGGCAGGTCGAAGACGCGCCGAAGGCCTTCGACCGGGCGCTCGGCCGGTGGCGGACTCTGTACGAGAAGGCACTCCAGGAACGGGCCGTACAGCACAAGCGCATTCTCGACCACACCCTGAACCGGGACGCTTCCGAGCAGGCCAAGCGGCGCCGCGCCCAGGCGGAGACACAGCTGAAGCTGCTGAAGAACGAGGAGCGCGGCTCCGGCACGGTGCTCTCCGACTTCACCCCGTACCGCTACTTCGCCTCCGAGGGGTTCCTGCCCGGCTACTCCTTCCCCCGACTTCCGCTGGCCGCCTTCATCCCGGGCACCGGACGCACTTCGCGCGGCGGGCGTGACGGTGACTTCCTCCAGCGCTCCCGCTTCATCGCGATCCGCGAGTTCGGCCCCGGCGCGCTGATCTACCACGAGGGCAGCCGCTACCAGGTGGACCGTATCCAGCTGCCCACCGATTCCACCGGCGACCTCAACACCGACGAGGCCGCGCGCTGCGGGCACTGCGGCTATCTGCATCTGCCCGAGGACCGCCGGGACGTCTGCCTGGTGTGCAACCAGGAGCTCGGTCCCAAGCGGCTCGGGCTGCTGCAACTGCACACGGTCTTCACCAAGCGCCGCGACCGGATCTCCTCGGACGAGGAGGAGCGACTGCGCGCCGGCTACGCCGTGGAGGTCTCGTACGCCTTCGCCGGTGATGCGGAGCGGCTGCGCCAGCTGACCGCCGAGGTCGCCGATCCCGCTGGAGAGCTCGCCACCCTCGCGTACGGCGACAGCGCCACCGTCCGGCTGACCAATCTCGGCTACCGGCGCAGCGTCCGCAACCACGAGTACGGTTTCTGGCTCGACACCGTCGAGGGCCGCTGGCTGGACGCGAAGAAGGGCGCCGACAAACCGGGCCGCGAGACCAGCGAGGAGCAGGACGGCCTCGACAAGGCGGAGGACGTGCCGCGCAAACAGCGCGTCATCCCCTACGTCCAGGACAGCCGCAACATCCTGGTGCTGAAGCTCGCCGAGAGCGTCCCCGAGCAGGTGGCCGTCACCCTGCAGTACGCCCTGGAGCGCGGCATCGAGGCCACCTTCCAGCTGGAGGACTCCGAGCTGGACAGCGAGCAGTTGCCGCCGGAAGACGGTCCGCGCGACCGGATCCTGTTCTACGAGAGCGCGGAGGGCGGAGCGGGCGTGCTGCGCCGCCTCCAGGCCGAGCCGGACGCCTTGCGCCGTGCCGCCGCCAAGGCGCTGGAGATCGCCCACTTCGAGCCGGACGGCACGGATGCGAGCGCCGGCGGCGACCGCTGCGAACTGGGCTGCTACGACTGCCTGCTGTCGTTCGGCAACCAGCGGGTCCACAACCTGATCGACCGCCATCAGGTAAGGGACCTACTGCTGCGCTTCGCATCGGCCGATGCGGTCTCAGCCCACCCTGACGCAACCCGCGACGAGCACGCGGCCAAGCTGATGGAGGGCGCGGACTCGGAGCTGGAGAAGGGCCTCGTCGGATTCCTCAAGGCACGCGGCCACCAGCTCCCCGACGCGGAACAGACCCTGGTGACCAGCGCCCATGCCCAGCCGGACTTCGTCTACCGGCTGAAGAACGGACCGGTGGCGGTCTTCGTGGACGGTCCGCACCACGACGACGCGCACCAGGCCACCCGCGACGAGGAGGCCGAGGAGCGCCTCTACGACGTCGGCTGGGACGTGATCCGGTTCCGGTACGACGACGACTGGGCCGAGATCGTGGCCCGCCACCCGGGTGTCTTCGGCCCCGGCCGCAGCTCCTGACCTCGACCGCTCCACGCCCCGGCACAATGAACAGCGCACCCGCCCCATGTGTGATGGAAGGTCCCTCATGACGACGCATGCCCCCGCCGCCACCGGACTCGGCCGGGCCGGCACCCCGCACTATGCGGTGGGCTCCCTGGTCCACGCCCGCGGCAGGGAGTGGGTCGTCCTGCCCGGGTCCACCTCCGAGCTGCTGGTGCTGCGTCCGCTGGGCGGCTCGGCCGACGATGTGGCCGGGGTGCTGCCCGCCCTGGAGACCGTGCGCCCGGCGAGCTTCGCCCCGCCGAGCCCGGACGACATCGGCGACCAGTCGGCGGCCCGGCTGCTGCGCAGCGCCCTGCGCATCGGCTTCCGCTCCTCCGCGGGCCCGTTCCGCTCACTGGCCGGGATCTCCGTGGAGCCTCGTCCGTACCAGCTGGTCCCCCTGCTGATGGCGCTCCGCCAGGAAACTGTGCGGCTGCTGATCGCGGACGACGTCGGCATCGGCAAGACCGTGGAGTCGGGCCTGATCGCCGCCGAGCTACTGGCCCAGGGCGAGGCCCGCGGCCTGGTGGTGCTGTGCAGCCCGGCGCTGGCGGAGCAGTGGCGGGGCGAGCTGCGCGGCAAGTTCGGCATCGACGCGGAACTGGTGCTGGCGTCGACGATCGGACGGCTGGAACGGGCGCAGCTGTACGGGCGCTCGGTGTTCCGCCCAGACCGCAACTACGTCGTCTCCACCGACTTCATCAAGTCTCCCCGCCACAGGGACGACTTCGTCAAGAACTGCCCCGACCTGGTGATCGTCGACGAGGCCCACACCTGTGTCTCCGACACCACGACCGGTGTGGGCAAGCGCCAGCGTCAGCTCCGCTACGAACTCCTGCGCCGCCTCGCAGACGACCCCACCCGGCATCTGCTGCTGGTGACCGCGACCCCCCACAGCGGCAAAGAAGAGCCTTTCCGTAATCTGCTGGGCCTGCTGGACCCGAAGCTGGAGTCCATCAGCCTGGATCGTGAGACGGGCCGCAAGGAACTGGCCCGCTACCTCGTGCAGCGCCGCCGGGCCGACATCCGGGACGACTTCCGCGACGACGCGATCTTCCCCCGCGACCGCGAATCCCTTGAGGTCTCCTACGCCCTCCACGAGGACTACCGGAAGCTGGTGGAGCGGGTCATCTCCTACGCCCGCGAGACCGTACGCGATTCCTCCGGCGGCCTGCAGCAGCGCATCCGCTGGTGGTCGGCACTGGCCCTGCTGCGCTCGCTGGCCTCCTCACCGCTCGCCGCCGCGCAGACCCTGCGTACCCGCGCGGCGAACCTGGACGCGGTCAGCGAGGAGGAGGCCGATGCGATCGGCCGGGCGGCGGTGATGGACGCGGCCGGCGACGAGACGATGGAGTCGGCTGACGCGGTACCTGGCGCTCTGCTCACCGCGCCCGTTCCCGAGGACGACAAGAGCCTCTCCGACGAGGACCTTTCCGACGCCGACGCGGACGGCAGCGAGAAGTCCGCCCGCCGCCGCCTGCTCGCCATGGCCCGGCAGGCCCAGGCGCTGGCCGGCCCGAAGGACGCCAAACTCGCCCAGCTGACGAAAACGGTCAAGGGGCTGCTGAAGGACGGCTACAACCCGATCGTCTTCTGCCGGTTCATCCCCACCGCCGAGTACGTCGCCGACCATCTGAACGCCGTCCTCAACCCCAAGCGCGGCCAGAAGACCCACGCCGTCGAGGCCATCACTGGCACGCTCTCCCCCGACCAGCGCATCGCCCGCATCGCCGCGCTCACCGCCGAGGACCCGGACGGCAACCCGCCCCCGCCGCGCCGGGTCCTGGTCGCCACCGACTGCCTGTCCGAAGGTGTCAACCTCCAGGACAGCTTCGACGCGGTCCTCCACTACGACCTGGCCTGGAACCCCACCCGCCACGAACAGCGCGAGGGGCGCGTGGACCGGTTCGGCCAGCGCACCGACGTGGTGCGCGCGGTGACCCTGTACGGGGCGGACAACGGCATCGACGGCATCGTGCTGGACGTCCTACTCCGCAAGCACGCCCGGATCCGCAAGGCCACCGGGGTCTCCGTCCCCGTGCCCGACGAGTCCGACAACGTCATGCAGGCCGTGCTGGAAGGCCTGCTGCTGCGCGGCGAGGGCATCCAGGGCGACCAGCTCGCACTCGACTTCGGCACCGATTCGGGCCTCACCGGGCAGCGCGACGACCTGCACGCAAAGTGGCAGAGCGCGGCCGACCGGGAGAAGGCGTCCCGCTCCCGCTACGCCCAGCACTCGGTCAAGAAGGAGGACGTGGCGCGCGAGGTGGCCGAGGTGCGAGCCGCGCTCGGATCGGGAGAGGAGGTAGGGGAGTTCACCCGCGCCGCACTCCTCGCCCTGCGCGGCCAGGACGGCCCGCTGCCCGGTGAGCCGAACGGCTTCACCATGAGCACGGAGGGCCTGCCGCTGGCCGTGAAGGACGCCTTCCACACAGTGCTGGGTCCCAAGCACCCTCGCCCGGTGCCCTTCCACGACACTCCGGTCGCCCCGCGCGGAGAGGTGGCCCTGAGCCGTACCGACCCGGCGGTCGCCGCCCTCGCCCAGTTCGTGCTGGACGCGGCGCTCGACCCGAAGCTGCCCGGCTGGGAACGTCCGGCCCGCCGCTGCGGGGTCGTCCGCACGAACGCGGTGAAGAAACGGACCACCCTGCTGCTGGTCCGCTACCGCTTCCAGCTCGCGCTGCCGACCCGCACCGGGGAGACCCGTGACCAGATCGCGGAGGACGCCCGCCTACTCGCCTTCCGGGGCTCCCCGGCGCACCCCGAGTGGCTGAGCGAGGAGGAGTCCGCTGAACTGCTGCACGCGCGTGCCACCGGCAATACTGACCCGGACCGGGCCACTGCGCACGCCGACCGGATCATCTCCGGCCTCGACAGGATCAACGGCGCACTGGTCGCACGCGGCACCGAACTCGCCGAACGACTCCTGGATTCCCACCGCCGGGTGCGCGGCGCGGTGGGCGCGGCCCGCCGCGGCCTGAAGGTCACGCCCCAGGACCGGCCCGATGTCCTGGGCGTGTACGTATACCTGCCGGACGACGATGCCGAGACGGCCGCCCCGGCCGAGACCACTGAGGGTGCCCGCCGATGAGCCTCGCCAAGACCGCCGTCACCCCGTCCGTCGTCACGGTCGGCGGCCTGCTGCCGGCCGACATGCTGACCCGGATCTCCGACGGCAAAGAGCTGGTCGGCTCCAAGCCGGCCGACTACCGCCTCTTCGGCCCGCGCGACACGGTCCGTGACGCCGCCGAACGTTCCTGGTCCGCACTGCGCGGCAACTGGACCGCTCTCCAGGACGCCCTGGAGAAGGAGGGCGCCCATGACAACGCGGGCGTCCAGGCGACCGGAATCACGCGCCGCTTCTGGCTGCTGCCACTCTTCGAGGAACTGAAGTTCGGCCACCTGCCGGGCGTCGCCGCGGGCGGGCTGCCGTCCGTGGACGGCGAGAAGCACTTCCCGGTCAGCCACGCCCGGGAGCATGTCCCGGTCCATCTGCTGGGCTGGAACACCGCGCTGGACACCCGGACACAGGGTGTCACCGCGTCGGCGCCGCAGTCGATGATGCAGGAGTACCTCAACCGCAGCGGCCCCGGCACGCTCTGGGGCGTGCTGACCAACGGCCGGGTCCTGCGGCTGCTGCGCGACTCCAGCTCCCTGGTGGGCGCGTCGTACGTCGAGTTCGACCTCCAGGCCATCTTCGACGGCGACCGGTTCTCCGACTTCCAGCTGCTGTGGCGGCTGCTGCACCAGTCCCGCTTCGACGTCCAGGGCGGGGAGGGAAGCGAAGAGGCACCGAAACCGGCGAACTGCTGGCTGGAGCAGTGGCGTACAGAGGCGGTCGCCAGTGGGACGCGGGCACTGGAGCAGCTGCGCGAGGGCGTGGAGCGCGCACTCGTCACCCTGGGCACCGGCTTCATGAAGAACCCCGCCAACCGTGAACTCCGCGAGCTCCTCCACCAGCGCGAGGTGACCGTCGAGCAGCTGCACCGCGCCCTGCTGCGCCTCGCGTACCGCCTGCTCTTCCTGTTCGTCGCGGAGGACCGCGACGTCTTGATCCCGGCCGACACCGATCCGGACGCCCGTGACCGCTACGAGCGGTATTTCTCCTCCGCGAAGCTGCGCCGTCTGGCCGGCCGGAGGCGCGGCGGCCCGCACGGCGACCAGTGGCAGGCGCTGCGGCTGGTCCTGGACGGCCTGGGCCGGGAGGGCGGACTGCCACAGCTCGGTCTGCCGGCACTGGGCGGTCTGTTCGAGGAAACGGATACGGACCGAGTCCTGAACGACTGGGAGCTGTCCAACGAGAAGCTGTTCTCCGCGATCAGGTCGCTGTCGGTGGTCGACGACAAGAAGCTGGGCCGCCCCCGCCCGGTCGACTACCGCCACCTGGGCGCGGAGGAACTCGGCTCCATCTACGAGTCCCTGCTGGAGCTTGTCCCCCGGCGCGGCGACGACGACTCGTTCGTGCTGCGGACCCTGGCGGGCAACGAGCGCAAGACCACGGGTTCGTACTACACCCCCTCCTCGCTGATCGAGTCCCTGCTGGACTCGGCCCTCGACCCGGTGATAGACGAAGCGGTCAAGTCCGGTACGACCCGCGAGGAGCAGGAGGCGGCGCTGCTGGCCGTGACGGTCTGCGACCCGGCGTGCGGCTCGGGCCACTTCCTGGTGGCGGCGGCCCGCCGCGTCGCCAAGCGGCTGGCGGCGGTGCGTACGGACGACCCGGAGCCGCCGGTCGAGGAGGTCCGGCACGCGCTGCGGGATGTGATCGGGCGCTGCATCTACGGCGTCGACCTGAACCCGATGGCCGTGGAACTGGCGAAGGTCTCGCTGTGGATCGAGGCACTGGACCCGGGCAAGCCCCTGACGTTCCTAGACGCGCACATCCGGCACGGCAACGGGCTGCTGGGCACGACGCCGAAGCTGCTGGCGGGCGGGCTGCCGGACGAGGCGTTCAAGCCGATCGAGGGCGACGACAGGAAGTGGGTCTCGGCGCTCAAGAAGCGCAACAAGGAGGAGCGGGCGGCCTGGCTGGCGAACCTCAAGCACGGGGTGATGCAGGGCGAACTCTTCGGGGACGTACCGCTTCGCGCCTCCAACTCGGGCCTGGCGCGTAAGACGTCCGGCATCAGCGCGGCCCCGTCCGACACCCTGGAAGCAGTCCACGAGCAGCGCGACCGCTACGCCGAACTGACCACCTCCCCTGAGTACATCAAGGCACGTGAACTGGCCGACGCATGGTGCGCGGCGTTCGTCTGGACAAAAGCCCCTGGCGCGGTCTCCGCGATCACGACGAGGTCGCTGCTCGACCTGAGCGATGGCGCGACGGTGGTGGCGGACGGTGTGACCGACGAGATCGTGCGCCTCCAGGAGGCGTTCGACTTCTTCCACTGGCACTTGGAGTTCCCCGAGATCTTCCGTGTGCCGGACGGGGAGGGCACGGAGTCTCTGGATGAGCGCACCGGGTGGGCCGGTGGGTTCTCGTGCATGCTGGGCAACCCTCCGTGGGAGCGGGTCAAGCTCCAGGAGCAGGAGTTCTTCGCCCAGCGCAGCGAGGGCATCGCAAAGGCCGCGAACAAAGCGGCCCGTGAGCGTCTCATCACGGCTCTGGCCACAAGCGAGGAGCCAGCCGAGCGCGAGCTAGCGGAGGATTTCGCCGCCGCCAAACGGCTGGCCGAGGGCACGAGCCACCTGCTGCGGGACTCGGGCCGCTTCCCGCTGGCCGGCGCAGGCGATGTGAACACGTACGCGGTGTTCGCCGAGAACGCCTCGCACGCGGTCGCCCCGCTCGGACGCCTCGGCCTGGTCCTGCCGACGGGCATCGCCACGGACGCCACGACGGCGCCGTTCTTCTCCGACCTCGTACGCACGTCACGCCTGGCAGCCTTCCTGGACTTCGAGAACGAGGCCTTCATCCTCAGCCGGGACGTTCACCACTCGGTCCGGTTCTGCCTGCTCACGGTGGGCGGCCGGGATGTGCGCGTACGGGAGGCTTCGTTCGCCTTCGGTACGCGGTACATGGAAGACCTGCCGGAGCGGCGGTTCGCGATGCCGCCGGAGGAGATTCTGCTCGTGAACCCCAACACAGGCACCCTGCCGGTGTTCCGCTCCCGCCGCGATGCGGAGATCACCCTCGGAATCTACCGCCGGGTCCCGGTCCTGATCAGGGAGGGCGACCCAAACGGCAATCCCTGGGGCCTGTCGTTCATGACGATGTTCCACATGTCTAACGACTCCCATCTGTTCCGCACCCACCAGCAGCTGACGGATGACAACTGGGAGCTCAAGGGCAACGTCTTCGAGCGCGGCGGGCAGCGGTACCTCCCGCTGTACGAGGCGAAGATGCTTCACCACTTCGACCACCGGCTGGGCACGTACGAGGGCCAGACTGAGGCACAGGCCAACATGGGGACGCTGCCGCGTCTGACGCCGGAGCAGCACGACGACCCGGACTTCATGCCGATGCCGAGGTACTGGGTGCCGGAGTGCGACGTGCCGACAGAGAAACGGGACAAGAAGGGTAACGTCATCCATGAGATGGGCGTCGCCTCGCGGCTCAGCGACCGGAATTGGCCACACCGCTGGCTACTCGGCTGGCGCAACATCGCACGCTCTTCGGACGAGCGAACGATGATTAGCTCAACGCCGCCCTATGTTGGGATTGGCCACAGCAACCCTCTCATTTTTCCCCGCCAAGCGGATTTTGCTCCAGTTATCCACGCAATCTTCTCTTCTCATATCTTCGACTACGTGATTCGACAGAAGATTGCAGGAACCAACCTGACGTTCGGCTACCTGTATCAACTTCCGGTGCCGCGCCCGGAGGAACTGGACACCGGGAGCCGAGACACCCAGTCGAACCAATGGACATGGGTCGCAAATCGCACAATTGAGCTCATCTACACGGCCTATGACTTGGCGGCGTTCGCTAAGGATCAAGGATTCTCTGGCCCCCCGTTCAGATGGGACAACGACCGCCGTGCCCTTCTTCGCGCTGAGCTCGACGCCGCCTTCTTCCACCTCTACGGCATCACCCGCGGCGACGTCGACCACGTGATGGAAACGTTCCCGATCGTCAAACGGAAAGACATCACCGCCTACGGCACCTACCGCACCAAGGACCTCATCCTCGACGTCTACGACCGCATGGCCGAGGCCCAGAAGAGCGGCACCGCATACCAGACCATCCTCGACCCGCCCCCCGGCCGAGGACCCCGCCACCCCGTCAGGACCAACTCCACCTGACTCCGCAACCAACACGGCCCGCCATCCGTCCTCCGGATGGCGGGCCGTTGCACCGCGTCCCGCCCCGCTCCGAGCTCACCCGGGAAGCCCATGGAACCTCGCAGCTACCGCATGGTCATATCGACCACGCAGGATTACGTCGCCACCTCCGCCAACGCCGAGCGCCAGCTGTACGACTGGCTAGCCGACAAGCGTTACGACACATCCGCCCTCGACGAGGGCCGCAACGAAATCGGGCCCAACGTAACGCTGGACCACGACGCCGCTTCGGGCCGGGACGGCGCTTACACCCGATGGCGGTTGCGCGAGACCAGGCCCGGCAACGAGGGCACCTGGCAGTCCAGCCTGGTCGTCCGCGCCGACCATCGTGAAGACGACCGCCGGACATGGCTCCAGGTCGACATCGAGCACCGGCCCGCCTCCGCCGAGCTTCAGCCCAAGCGCGCCAACACACCCAACCTCGCCAAGCTCCTGCTCAACTCGCTCGATGCCCAGGACGGCATGGCAGCGGTCGACGCATCGCTTGCTTTCATCGAGCCGGACGATGTAGACGAGGTCATCGAGGAGCTGTGCGACGAAGATCGCCGCCTGCCGATCGTCGTCGCGACCATTCCGTATGGCCAGGACACCGCTGCCTGGACCGAAGGTGTCATCGAGAAGGCCTTCGCTTTCCTTCCCGGACTCGCGATCCTGTACGTGCTCACGCCCGAGGCGCAGTCGGCGTTCAACAGGGCGTTGGAATACCACCCGGTCTTCCTCGGCGGTATCCGCACCTACCTCCCGGGCATCGATCTTGCCTGGAAGCCCGACGCTCATCGTCACCCTGTGATGTCCCGGTCCACCGTCGAGGCGAACCCGCGGCGGGCTGCTTCCCTGCTCGCTTCACTACCCCAGCGCCTAGCCTTGCGCCAGCCCCTGCCCGCCGCACTCGATACCCTCCCGATTCAGCGCACCCGCCCTCGCCCTGCAACCCAGGGTTCGGAGGTCGAAAAGCTCCGAGCCGAGAATCAGACGCTCATCTCTATGCTCACCGAGGCTGAGCAGACGGAGACGGCGCATGCAGACGAGATCAGCGACCTGCGCAGCGAGCTGAAGGGGACTTCGGATCGCGAGTACGAGCTGATCCGCGAGAACGACGACCTGGATACTGAACTGCGTCGAGCGCGACGTGAGGTACGCGCCCTCCAAATTCGCCTGGAGCAGGCCGGACAGTACGAACTGGCTCATTCCCCCGCCGATGAACCCGCCAACCATCCGACTTCCTTTGAAGAGCTTCTCGGCAGGATGGCGGAGCTACCGGACCTGGTGTTCACGGGGAACGCAAAGATCACCAGCGAGCTGGACGACCAGTCCGTAGGCAACTGGGTCGAAACGGCCTGGGACGCGCTGCTGGCCCTGCAGGACTTTGCTGCGGCATCGGCCGACGGAACCGCTGGTGGCGACTTCCGCTCCTGGTGTACCAAGCCGCCGACCGGCGTATATCCCTTCTCGGCCGGCAAGGTGAAGATGAAGGAGTCGGACTCGGTGGGCAACCGTGGCAGCTGGCGCAAGCAGCGGACCTTCCCGGTTCCTACCGCTGTTGACCCGTCCGGCCAGCTCTACATGGAGGCGCACCTACGCATCGGCGGCGGCAACACCGTCGCACCCCGCCTCTACTTCTACGACGACGGCCCGAACACGGGCCGCGTGTACGTGGGCTATATCGGCCCGCATCTCACGAATACCCGTACCTGACTGGTCCGTAGTCGGCTGCCCCCGTCCCGGACGGGGGCAGCACTGTCCGGGCCACCAGGGCGACTCAGGCGGCGAGGTCACCGTTCTTGACAGCAGCAACAAACGGCGTCGGCACCGACCATGACATCTGGAACTGACCGGCATGACCGAGCTGGCACTGTACACACTCGTCGACCAGCCGTCCCAGAGACTCGATGAGCTACGTGAGCGCGAGCGGTCTCAGCAGCGAAGAGGAGGCCACATCCAGGATCGCTGCGCCAACGCCAAGGACAAGCTGACCACCGCCGACAGAGTCCTTGGCCACCGGGCACTACCTGCGCAAACTCGGCACCCGAGACATGATCGCCCAGCTCTTTGGAGTCAACGGCAGCACCGCCGTGTGTGGCCATGGGGGTGAGGATCACGCTGCGGCGGCCGTGTCCGATTCGTCTGCAGCCGATGGGTGCACGTGCCTACCGGGGTTGAATGGTGTGAACCAGGCGCCGAACGCCATGGGTGCGATGCCGAGGGCCGAGCCCACCGCGCTCTCGTCGATCCCGTCCATCGAACCGTCGTACAGCCACTCGTGGTCCATGTCCTCGTAGACGTTGTCGGCGAACACTTCGCGTTCGAGACGCCGTCGTCGAGCAACCCGAACAACTCCAGGGTGACGGTCGTCTGGCTCAAGAGCAGCCTCAGGGCAAGTTCCTCGGCGACGCAACTCAGCTGGTCGAAACTGCCGTTGGTGAAGCGAGTCGTCATGGCGATCACGGTCACCAGGAAGCGGCGGGCGAAACGGGCGTCGTACTGGAGGACATACCTCTCCGGCAGGTCCTCCAGGTGCCATAGCGGGCCGTCGCACTCGCTGACATTGGTGCCCTCCTGCTCCAGGGTGTGCACGTCCTCGAACAGCTCGTCGATCAAGACGTCGGTGGCGTAGATGAGTGCGCCGGCGGCCAGCGTGGCGTCCTCGGGCGCGACTGCGAAGCCGTAGTCGTCGCCATCCTCCTCCCCGGGGTCGTCCTGCACACCGAACATCACTGGTGAAAAGGAACGCAGCTCGTCCGCCAGCACGAGCATCCGGGCGCGCACTTCCTCGGCCTTCGCTTGCGCGTCGTACTCGCCTCCTTCGGCTGCTGCGGGCGGCTCGGCATGACGGGCTTTGCGGGCCGCGGGGTCGGCCGGCGGGCCGTCCGGGCCGTCGGCGGCGGCAAGGCTCTCCTGGGTGAGCTCCGGGTGCAGTTCGACTTCGCACCGCTCGACCTTCCAATCCGCGAGCAGCTCGGAGCGCCGAAGCACCTCGCTCACGGCGTCCCGGACGGCGTCCTCCGCGAATTCCAGCGCCTCTGCGTAGACGAACACCTTGAGCAGTGCCCCGCCCGGACACACGCCCACGATCGTGTCAAGGAGTTCGACCTCCATGCCGTCCGGCCCGTCGATGCCGTCGACCGAGGCGAAGCCGCTCTCGATCAGCGCGACGGCCCCGGCACGCTGCAGCGGGTCCATCTCCGGAGTTCCCTCCGAGATGCAGATGTCTACGGTCACTACGTACGTCACGTGTCCGAGCCTGGCAGACGGAACGCAGCCGAGGGGGAGAATCGAATCGGTTCGTCAAGCCGTCGCCCCACGAAGGCAACCGCCACCCCCGGTCCTGCTCGCTTGCACTACGTTGCGTAGCTCCGCACGACGCTTGGAACAGGCCCTGACCAGCGGCGCCCCGTCCTCCCGGGCAGCAGCGGCTGGGGAGAATCTGGGGAGAATGAAGGCCCGTTGGGGAGCGGCTGGGGAGGGTCGGCCGTACAAACTGGCAGCACGGTGAAAGAGGCGGAAAGGCTGATCGTTGCAGGTCGGACCGTCTGTTCGGGCGATTTCCGCAGGTCAGCGGGGTGAGGGTGACGACTTCAAGAAGATCTCCTCCTGGGCGGCCATTTTGTTTGCACCGACGTTGGTGGGAACGATCTACGGCATGAACTTCGACGCGATGCCGGAACTGGACTGGGCCTTCGGCTACCCGTTCGCGATCCTGCTGATGGCGGCGGTGTGCACGAGCCTGTACTTCATCTTCAAGCGGCGCGACTGGCTGTAGACGAGAGACCCGGAAACGCCGATCAAATGCACAATTACAAACACGCTTGGAGAGTCGATTCGGCGCCCTGGGGAGAATCTGGGGAGAATGCGCTGCCCTGGGGAGTGAGCCGTCACCCCTCTCACCAGCAGGGAAGGGCTTCCCCTACACCGCACGTACGACGTGCTACATCGAGGTCCACGAGGACGGCACGGTGACACACGGAAACGACCGCGCCGCCTACGAGCGAGCACTCGCCGGCACGTCGCGCCTCTTCGCCGTCTGGCCCGGAGACCGGTCGAGCCATCTGTTCGTGATCGATGACCTGGACGAGTACGCCAAGGCCCACGGGATCAGGCACGACGAGGAGCGCCCGTTGCCACGAGCGGCGGCTGGGGCAGCAGCAGCGGGCCTGAGGACGTGAAAGCCGTCCTTGCGGGACGCCTGCCACCGCTTCCCCTTCTCTCTCCGCGGGAGATGTCCAGGCGGGCGTGCGCATTGACCAGGTCGGCAATCACCTCGTTCAGCATCATGAGCGAGAAGTGACGGCTCGCCACGTACGCCGGCTCATGCCCCGAGACACCGGGGAAGTGGGGGCCCCTCGTACGGGCCCATGTTCGTCTCGTGCTTGCCGAACGCGTTGTGTCGGTGGCTTGAGACTGTCCGTTGTTGGCGGCGACGTCGAGCTCTTGGCGGAGCTGGTGGTTCTCCAGGGTCAGCCGTTGGAGAATCGCCCCTGCCCACGCCAGGTGGTCCGACAGCTCGGTGTGGGTACGCCGGAGTTCGGCGTTCAACGACATCACCGAGGAAGTACGGACCACCGCTCGGTCCCACCACCGCGCCGGAACCGATGCCCCGCAACAGCGACAGTGATGAGGTGGCTGGTGGTCGGCCAAGTTGTGGAGCTCGTGGCAGCTTCCGAGCAAGTCCGGGATCTTCCGTGCCCGCGCCCGCCTCGGGCTGAGCCGATGGCCGCACCGAGTCAACCGCGTTGTCCCCCACCCCGCCCGGACCGCCGAGATGCCTCGCCGCCAGACCGGTGAGAGCCTGGAAGCGGGATGCGATCGCGGCGCTTCTGGAGGCTGCCGACATGCGCGAAACCCATGCGAACCAGACCTGGCCCGTGAACTGGGCGTCTGCTGCGCGCCTGGCCATCAGCCCCGCGACTCTGCCGTCCGACGCACGGTTGGCCCCCCATCGGATGCTGGACAGGCTCGCCGCACTGGCACACGCGGCGGACGGCGGCGCCACGGGCGGTGCTGACGCCTTCCGGGAGGCCGTACGGGACCTCACCGCGGCCGTGCCGTTGCCGACCCGTGACCCCGGTCCGTCCGGCCCGGCGCAGGCGGACCCGTACCGGCGCGGCCTTCCCACACTCATCGACCACGCCGGACTGAACGCCCTGAACGTCGCAGCCGCCCGCCTCGCCGGCCGGGACGGCACCTCGCTCGTGCTCGGGCTGACGCTCGCCGCACTCGCAGCCGAAGCCGGACTCCAAAGCGCCGGCTATCTGGCGGATCGCGCCCTCCTCGGCGGCGGAGGCGGCATTGCCACCCGTAGCGGAGCGGGCACGGCGGCCAAGTGCGTGAAGCTGCTGGACAACCTGATGGAGTTCGAGGAGTACAACTTCCCGCTGCCCGTACCGGACGGCCCCGTCATCTGGACGACCGGCATCGAGGCGGTCGAGGTCACCGACCCGTGCGGTGCAGGGGCGACCCTGGTCATCCACGGCCACGGATTCGGAACGGCCGCCCCGCCCGGGGTGGGTGTGGTCGCCGCCCGCTGGGACCACGAGGACCTCGCGGTCAGGTACGGGGCGGTGCAGGTCATCAGCTGGTCGGACACCGCCGTCACCGTAAAGCTCGGCGCCGACTCCGTCAGCGGTAGCGTGGCGTTCGCGAACGTGGCCTGGATCCGCGCCTACGACGACGCCGTGAAGGACCGCAACAAACGCGTCGCCCAGAAGATGCACCAAGCCGGCTGCCCCGGCTACGCGCCCTCCGCGCACACACAGATCTGGGGCCTCTGGTCCGAGACGCCGCCGGCCGGCGCGGCCAACACGTACGCGGCCGGGGTCCCACACCTGGAGGCCGAGCTCATCCCCTTCGGCCCTCAGGAGATGTGGAGCGGCGACCAGCTCCACCTCACCACCAGTCAAGCGTTCACCCTCAGATGGCAGACGGTCAACGCGGACACCGTCACGCTCCGGGCCACCGGAGGAGCCACCTCGATGCTCGCCGCCGCCGGCCAGCCGACCCCCGCCACGGTCGGCACGGACGGCTACCTGCCGCTCACCGCGTCCAGCCGACCCACCGTCGCCGGCATCACGCTGGAGGCGAGTAACGCGGGGTGCGGCACCGTACAAGCAACCCTCACCATGATGATCACCGGACCGCCGCTCCGGTCGCCGGCCCTCACCGTGCTGCAGTCACTGCCCGGCGGGAACGTCGACGTCATCCCCTTCAGCGGCGGCGAGCTGCTGAACCCCGGCTCCGGGCCGTCGATCCCGCTGGTGGGGCAGAAGCGCACGGTCGTCCGGGTCGAGTGGTGGACGGCGATCCGGCAGCTTCCCATCGGCGAGTCGATGACCGCAGAGGCCGAGCTGGAAGTGACCGGGCCGCTCGGGGTCGGGCAGTCCAGCATCGTGCTGCGGCCCAGCAAGACCACCGGCGAACTGCAGGCACCGACGAAGCTCCAGCTCACCTCCAAGCGCCCGTTCGCCTCGATCGCCGAGTTCGACCAGTGGGTCACGGCGGGCGGCCGCCCGGAGACGTTCAACTTCGTCCTCCCGCCCGACCTCTGCGTGGGAGACGTCGCCCTCGAAGTGACCCTGCGGGCGTGGAACTCCGCAGGCCGGGTCTGGACGTCCACGGCGAGCACGGTGGTGAAGTTCCATGCCCGACGGCGCATCAGGATCCGGTATCGGCCACACGACGTGCCAGGTCAGCCTGCTCCGACGAACGCCGTGTGCGAGGAGGTCCTGCGCGCCGCCGCGGCGATGCTCCCCATCCCGGACCCGCAGCTCTTCCGGATCCCCGGCGAGGCCAATACGGCCGGCGGCCAACTCATCGAGGATCTGCGAGCCCTGCGTGGCGGGACCGAAACCCCGCAATGGCGTGAGGAGATCTGGCTGGTGATCGGACCGGCCGGGGTCGGTGGCTACGCTCCCGGGCAGTGGACGGGCGCCACCGATGCCACCGCTCTCACCACCGCCCACGAGATCGGCCACCTCTTCAGCCAGAACCACCTGCGGCTGTGCAATCTGGCCAACAGCCCGGGCGAGGACGACCCCGCGCTCTTCCCCGACTCGGGGAAGGTACGCGTCGTCGGCTGGGACGCGTACGGCGATCAGGACGTGCGCGACGCCACCGACATCATGATGCGCAGTTACTGTCCGGAGCCGACCTGGCCCAGCCCGGAGCGGTGGCGCCGGGTGTTCAAGAACCTCGGGCCCAGCTGAGTCGAAGGGGAACGGAGAACGGACATGGACCCCGTACCCGTGCACGTCACCGGAACCGTCGACGCGGAGGACGGGTTCACCCCCGGCTGGTGGGGCAGCGCACCGCCTGACGCGATCCGCTCCGCTGGGGTCGACTCGGGGTGGAGCGTCGTGGCGCTCGACGCGGCCGACCGGGCCGTCGCGCGCGTGGGGGCGGCCGTGATGACCGTACCGGTCTGCCCCGGAGAGCCGTACCGGCGCCTCGAAGCGGTGATCGACCTGCCCGAGTCGGCGGCTGCTGTCACCGTCCTGGACGGTCGTCGCGAGGTGTTCCGCCGGCCCGTCCCCGCGGCGCCTGTCGGGATCCGCGTCGAGCAGCGGGCCACCGAAGCCCTGGTCCACATCGACGGACCCCCATCCCCGCCCGGCGCCCACCTCGTAGCCCGCTGGCAGTCAGGGGGCCGGTATCCGCCCGTACCGACCGGGGCGGTCGTCGACGTCGGTGCGGGCGAACGCCCGGTGATCCCCCTGGACCTCGGCGAGCTGGCCGGGGGGCGGGACTACCGACTGTCCGTCGACTACAGCGACGGTGTCCGTACGGTCACCACGCTCGGCGAGCTGGTCCGTGTCCCCGCGCGTGCCCCGGCCCCGTTGATCGACGCGCCCTCCACGGGGCTGGAGATGTTCGACGACGGCTGGCTGGGCCTGGACGGCCGGCTCGGCGGGGACGGCGATCCCGAGTCGCTCAGCTGGCTGCTCGATGGAGAGCCCGTCGGCACAGGGCCGCGCGTCCGGTTCGCCCGGCCGCCGGCCGGCGCTCACGTCCTCACCCTGCGGTACGGCGACGCCCGCGACTCCCGGCAACTCACCGTCCACCCGGCACCCGTCACCGACGCCCCCGAGCCGGGCTGGTCGCCGCCGTGGCGCACGGCCCCCTACCGGGTGGTCGGCGTGGCAGTCCGCACCCGGCAGGACGGGGGCAGGACGGATTGACGCTGGCCACAGCACCTCACCGCTGCGACACCTCGCACGACGGGACGTGGGAGGAGGTCGGGGCGGAGGTCGATGTGCTCGACGAGTGGCCTCAGGTGCCGAACCCCATGCTGCCCGTGTCCCAGTTGTACCTGCGCGACGTACCCCTGCTGCGGCCTCCGGGACAGGCCGATCTGCTCCAGGTGCTGTGGTGTCCCTACGAGTACGAGCCGGCGCCCACCGCTTGATGCGGTGGGCGCCGGTGTTCTTCAGCAGGGGTTGACGGTGATCTTGAAGTTGGTGGTGTTCCGGATGTTCTCGACGTTGTCCTGCATGCGCAGGCAGTTGAACGTCGCCTCGCCGACGGGCGGGCCCTGGCCGGGCTCGGGCATCTCGTTGGCCCAGATGCCGATGCCGGACTTGGCGTCCCAGGCGTCACCGCTCCGCTTCGCGCCGGTGATGGAGATGTCGGTGAAGACGGTGTCCTTCACGGGGTTCTCGGGCTGCGAACCGGTGTACTTCGTCTGGAACATGATCCCGCTGTACGTGGGGTCCACGATGTCCACGTGGCTGACCCGGATTCCCTGGAAGACCTTCGAGGCGGAGAAGAGCCAGATGCCGGGGAAGGCCTGGTTGCCCCAGAAGTGGCCGCCGGAGCGGACGATCGAGATGTTCTCGAACTTCGTCGGGATGGTCCCGAAGCCGTTCATCGGGTAGCCGAAGTCCAGCGACGAGATCGTGATGCCGGAGTAGACGAGGGTGTCGGCGATGTGGATGTTGCGGAAGGTGTTGTCGTAGCCGCCGTACACCGCGACACCCGCGGCACGCCAGGTGAGCGTGGTGGTCAGGTTCTCGTAGACGTTGTTCCTCATGTCCGCGCCGCCGGCGTCGATCGCCGAGAAGAGCGCGAAGCTGTCGTCACCGGTGGCCCGGGCGTCGTTGTTGGCCACCAGGTTGTCCGTGGACCCGTTGGTCATGTTGACGCCGTCGGCGAACATGTTCCGGATCCGGGAGTTCTTGATCGTGATCCGGTCGGTGTTGGTGCCCCAGTACAGGCAGACCATGTGCTCGTTCCAGATGTCGTCGATGACGATGTCGGCGACGTTCTGGAAGTCGAAGACCTTGCCCGGGCCGTCGATACGGGTGACGTAGTTGCCGAAGTAGGCGAAGCCCTTGAAGAGCGAGCCGTTCGCCGTGGCCTCGGCGCGGAAGCCTATGTCGGTGTTGTCCTGCGTGGTGGGCGCGTGGAACTTCGTGTACCAGGGGCCGGCGCCGACGACCTTGACCGCCTTGCCGTAGACCTGGAACTTGCTGGAGGTCTGGTAGTCACCGGGCGGCAGGTAGACGCCGACGAGCTTGCCGGTGGTGTCCATGCGGACCTTGTCGAGCGCGTTCTGCACGTCCTGGTGCGTGAAACCGGCCGGCACCGTGTACGTGGCCGGGTCCGGGTTGGCGACCGGTGCGACCTGCTCCAGGTTGACGAAGTCGATCGCGTAGTGGGCGGCGGAGTTCGCGGCGTCCTTCTGCAGCCTGATCCTGCTGCCGGCGGGAATGGTCTCGCCGAACATCAGGTGCGCCTCGTCGTAGATGTGGCGCGGGGCACCGGCGCCCGGGTCGTTGCCGGGACCGGCCTCGGCGCCGTACAGCCAGGAGTACTTCGAGGTGAGCGGCAGGGCCTTCTTGAACACGCCGTCCACGTAGACGTCGACGGTGGTGTCGATGCCGCCGCCGCCCGGGGCGTCCGGGATGGAGAAGCGGGTGACGAGGGTGTTGGTGGCGGCGCGGGTGGTGAACTCGACGTACTCGCCGGTCGAGTCCAGGGTGACGGCCTTGCGGCCGGACGCCTCACCGGCGATGTCGCCCACGGTCCGGTTGGGGCCGACGACGGCGGCTCCGCCACCGGCGGTGCCGTCCTCCGCCTCGTACGTCGTGTACGGCATGTCGGCGCCGCGTCCGACGAACAGCGGCTGCGTCTGCGTGTTGTTCGCGCGCTTGACCGGCAGCTCGTTCGCGTCGGCGGCGAGGACGGTCCTGACGGTGTACGAGCCGTTCACGGCGGTCCACGTGCCGAGGCTCACCTCGGTGGAGGCTCCGGCTGCCAGCGCTCCGCTGTGGGCCCCGGTCAGCGTCTTGACGACGCCGCCCCGCGCGTCGACCAGCTCCAGCGTGACGCCGTGGCCGCCGCCCGTGGTCGAATCGGTGCCCTGGTTCCTCACCGCGACCTTGAACGTCACGGCGTCTCCGGCGGTCGGGCTCGACGGGACGGTCGTCACCGAGGTGGCGACGAGGTCCGCGCTCGCGACCGGCTTGACCACGAGGGCGGTGGGCCGGGTGTAGGTGTTGTCGGTCTCGTTCTGCTCCAGGACCTCGTTCGCCTCGTCCGCGACCGCGCCGAGCTCGTACGAGCCCGATGCGCGCACGCCGATGGAGACGGGGACGGTGGCCTGCGCACCGGGGGCCAGGGCCGGGGCCTGCCCGGTCGCGACCTTCGTGCCGCCGAGACGGACGGCGACCTTGCTCGCGGCCGCGGCGGCCGTTCCGTCGTTGCGCACGACGGCGGAGACGGTGATCTCGTCGTCCTCGTCGGGCGAGGCGGGCGCCGTGGACAGTCCGGTGACGGTGAGGTCCGGGTTGGGCGCGGGCACCCCGACGACCTGGAACTCGGCGATCTGGCCCGCCGGAGCCCCGGAGTTGGCGGTGAACCTGAGCCGGACGTCCGCCAGCCGCTCGGTCAGCGGGATGGTGACGGTGTTGCCGCTCGCGGGGTCGAAGGAGTAGCTCTTGGCCGCGACCCTGCCGGTGAAGCCGGTGGCGCTCTGCTCGCGGCCGAGGACCTCGATGGTCTGGGTGCGGGCCTGCCACACCTGGGCCGGGTCGAGCTTGAGCACGAGCTTGTCGAGATCGGCGTTGGCGCCGAGCTTGACGGTGAGGGTCTGCGGGTAGGTGCCGCCCGCGCCCTCCCAGTAGGTGGCGGTGTCGTTGTCGTTGGCGTTGCCCGCGGCGAAGTTCCCCGTGGTCGAGGACGCCTCGACGGACTTGCCGACGGCGAGGTCGGATCCGTTCCCGCCGCTTCCGTTGCGGGTGACGCGGTTGGAGGTGACGGAGGTGTTGCCCGCCGCGTCCTTGGCCACCACGTGGTACGTGACGGTGGCGCTCGCGGGCTGGGTGTCGGTGTATGTGGTGACGGCGCCCGCCACACTGCCGCGCAGGACGTTGTTCGCGTAGACGTCGTAGGCCGTGACGCCCTTGTTGTCGGACGAGGCGTTCCAGGCGAGTTTGACCTGCCCGCTGACGGGTTCGGTGAATCCCAGGTTCGCGGGGGCGGTCGGGGCCTGGGTGTCGCCGCCGTCGCCGACGCGGGTGACGGTGTTGCTGTCACCGGACTGGTTGCCGGCCGCGTCCTTCGCGCGGACCCGGTACGAGACCGTCTGGTCCGCCGGCCGGTTGTCGGTGAAGGTCGTGACGTCGCCGGCGACGGTGGTGAGCAGGACGTTGTTCGCGTAGATGTCGTACGCCGTGACGCCCTCGTTGTCGGTCGAGGCGTTCCAGGCGAGCCTGACCTGCCCGGTGGCGGGCTGGGTGTAGGCCAGGTTCGCGGGGGCGGTCGGGGCCTGGGTGTCGCCGGTGGCCGGTCCGTAGATCTCCAGCTCGGATATCTGGGCGGCGGGCTGGACGGTGTTCGCGGTCACCAGGACGCGCACGTAGCGGGTGGTGGTGGAGTCCAGGGTGATCGTCGCGGTGTTGTCGTTGCCCGCGTCGAAGGCGTAGGCCCGGGAAGCCGAGAGGTCGGTGAACGCGGTGCCGTCGGTGCTGCCCTGGATCTTCAGGGTCTGGCTGCGGGCCCCCCAGCCGGCGGGCAGTTTGAGGACGACCCGGTTGACGGCCACGGCGGCGCCGAGGTCGGCCTGGAGCCACTGCGGCAGGGCGTTGTTGGCGCTCTCCCAGTAGCTGGCCCGGTTGCCGTCGTTGGCGTTGGGTGCGGCGTACACGTCGGCGTGGCTGCCGGCGGTGAGGGTCTTGCCGGCGGCGAGGTTGGCCGAGGAGCCCTCGGCGGCGTGCACCTCCAGTTCGGAGAGCTGCGCCGCCTGCCAGCTCGTGTTCGCGGTGATGTCGACGCGGACGAAACGGGTCTGCGTGGCCGGGAAGGCGACGGTGACCGTGTTGGCCGAGCCAGGGCTGAAGGTGTAGGTGGCGGAACTCTTCAGGGTGGTGAAGCTGGTGCCGTCGGCGCTGCCCTGGATGGACAGGGTCTGGTTCCGGGCCTCCCAGCCGGCAGGCAGCTTCAGCACCACCTCGTCGACGCGGGTCGCCGTGCCGAGGTCGGCCTGCACCCACTGGGGCAGGGAGGTTCCGGCGCTCTCCCAGTACGAGCCCTGGTTTCCGTCGGTGATGGTGCCGGCGGAGTAGCCGGACTGGGCGCTGCTGGAGGAGGCGGTGTCACCGAGCGCGATGTTGGGTCCGCCGGCCGCGTGGGCGGCCATCAGGGGGCCGCCCAGTGCCAGCAGGCTCGTCGCGATCGCGGCGCTCAGGCACCGTGTTCGCCAGGTGGGGGTTCTCATCGTTCCTCGCTTCGTGGATGGCGGGGGTGCGGTGGGGACGCCCGGATGCGGAGCCGGGCGTCCCCACCGGTGTCGGGGCGTCAGCCCTGGTCGAAGACGAACTGCGTGCCGGGCTGCGAGCAGACGTCGCCCTTGGCCGAGTTCGTGACGGTGACGTTCGTCAGCGTGGCGCTGCCGCGCGCGCCGCCCATCGCGAGGATTCCGCAGCCGTTGAGCGACTTGTCGATGCGCACGTTCGTGACCTTGACGTTCGGCATGGCGCCGCCGCCGGTCTTGAACTGGATGCCGTCGTACGTCGACTCGTGGATGTCGGTGTCCCGGATGGTGACGCCCGGGATGTCGGGCCCCTGGGCGAAGAGGGTGATGGCGCCGAACTCCTGGTCCTCGTTCCAGAAGGCTCCGCCCGTGCGGTACAGGGCGTTGTTGGCGATCAGCGTCTGTCCGGAGAAGGGGATCGGGTCGTGGTCGGTGGCGAGCATGATCCCCGGGTAGTTCATGGTGTCGGAGACGACGTTGTTCTCGATGGTGTTGCCGTAACCGCCGTAGACCGCGATGCCGTTGGCACGCCACGGGAGCTGGACGGTGTTGTTGCGGAAGTGGTTGTCGTGGCCGACGTCCACCGAGGTGTCCTTCACGTACTTGTTGGCCCACACCGCGAGGGCGTCGTCGCCGGTGTTGCGGAAGGACGAGTTGTAGACGGTGGAGTTGCGGGTGCCGTTGGAGAAGTTGACGCCGTCGGCGTAGGTGTTGCGGATCCGCATGCCGCTGAACTCCAGGCCGTCACCCGGACCCCACAGTTCGGGGATGTCGGAGTAGTCGCGGCCGACCCAGGCGGCGACGTTGGCGTGCTCGATCCAGACGTTGCCGATCTTGGTGTTCTTGCCGAAGCGTCCGTTGAGCCCGACGCCGCCCTCGGCGTTGCCGTCGCCGCCCCGGATGGTGCCGGAGCCGAAGATGGCGATGTCCGAGATCTTGGTGTTGTCGTCGATGTCGAAGCCGAAGTTGCCCTCGTGCGGGTGGTTGATCCCGTTGGCGAGGTGCGGCGGGGTCAGCGTGTAGAGCTGGGAGTGCCACATGCCGGCGCCGCGGATGGTGACGTCCCGGATGCCGACCTGGTTGTGGGTGCCCCGGTTCAGCGGGTCGTCGGTGAGGATCTTCCGCTCCTGGCGCCACTGGCCCGCCGGGATCCACACGCAGGGGATCTCGCCCTTCTGGTCGGCGGTGACGGCGCGCTGGATGGCGTCGGTGTCGTCGATGCCGTCGTTGGGCACCGCCCCGTACTGGGTGATCGAGACGCACTCCGCGGGCTTCGCGGCCGGCGGGGCGACCTGCTCCAGGTCGATCAGGTCGACGATGTAGAAGGCGGCGGTGTCGCCCGCGTCGCGCTGGAGGCGGAACTTCGTGCCGGCCGGGTAGGACTGGGTCAGCAGGGCGTGGGACTCGTCGAAGAGACGCCGCGCGTCACCGCCCGGGGTGTTGGTGAGCCCCTCCGGCTGGTCGGTGGTGCCGTAGAGCCAGCTGTGCTTGGAGGAGAGGGTCACCTTCCGCACGAACTGCCCGTTCGCGTACAGGCTCAGCGTGGCCTCCTGGCCACCGCCGCCCGGGGCGTCCGGAATCGAGTTCCGTACGACGACGGAGTTCGCGGCGTCGGTGGAGGTGAACTCCACGTAGTCGCCCGTGGTGTTCAGGCGTACCGACTCGCGTCCCGAGGATTCGGTGGCGAAGTTGGTGTGGCCGAACGGGCGGGTGGAGTCGGTGGACAGGAGCGAGCCGCGGTAGGCCGCGTCCTCCGCCTCGTATTCCGTGTACGGGACGGCGGCGCCGCGCCCCACGACGAGGGACCGGCCGAAGACGTTGTTGTCCTCGTTCGTCTCGGTGACGGTGCCGGTGGCGTCGGCGGTCGCGGTCAGCGTGACGCCGCCGTCGGTGGCCGTCCACGTACCGGTCAGGGCGACGGTGGCGGTGTCGCCCGCGGCGATGGCCGGGGTCGTGCCGGACAGGGTGGTCGAGCCCACCGTGAGCCGCGTGACGCTGCCGGCCGGGACGGCGGACGTACCGCGGTTCTTGACGGCAACCGTGAAGGAGACGGGCGCCCCGACCGCGGGCGTGGCCGGGTTCGGGGTGATGCCCGTGACCGTCAGGTCCGGGCCGGGGGTCTGAGTGACGGTCAGCTTGTCCGTAGCGGTACGGCTGTTGTTGCCGTTGTCGAGCTCGGGCACCGTGTCGGTCGGGTCGACGGCCGCCGAGACGGTGTACGAGCCCATCGGGCGCTTGCCCATGGACACGTTCACGGTCGTCGACTGGCCCGCGGCGAGCGCGGGTACCGGGGCGGAGCCGGCGACGGTGCCCTCGGCGCTGACGTTCACGGTGGTCGCCGGGGCCGGGGCGGTGCCGGCGTTGCGTACGGTGACCTTGGCGGTCACGTCGTCGGCTTCGGACGGGGTCGCCGGTTCCCAGGTGAGCTCGTTGACGACGAAGTCCGGGGCGGGCGCCGCCTTGCCGAGCACCTGGATCTCCGCCACCTGGACACCGGGTGAGCCGGTGTTGGAGAAGCCGGTCAGTCGCAGGTCGGACACACGGCCGGTCACGGGGACGGTGACGGTGTTCTGGCCTGCCGACGGGCTGAAGGCGTAGTCGGCGCGCGCCTTGAGGGTGGTGAAGCCCGTGGCCGCCGAGGCGCGGCCGAGAATCTCCAGGGACTGGTTCCGGGGGCCCCAGGCGGAGTCCGGGTTGAGCTTGACGACGACGGCCTCGATGTCGGCGTCCGAGCCGAGCTTGACGGTGAGTCCGCTGGGGAAGCCCGCCGACTCCCAGTAGGTGGAGGTGCTGTCGTCATTGGCGTTGCCGGCCACGTAGTTCTGCGTCGTGGACGTCGCCTCGATCGGCTTGTTCCGCGCCAGGTTCGTGCCGGTGACCGGTGGCGGGTCGCCCGGGTCGCCGCCCCCGGCCTCCCCGTAGACCTCCAGCTCGGAGAGCTGCGCGGCGTTCCAGGCCGTGTTGGAGGCCACCTGGATCCGTACGAAGCGGGCCGTGGCCGACGGCAGGTCGATGTTCACCGTGTTCGCGGCGGACGGGGCGAACGACCGGGCCTGGGCGGCGGTGATGGTGCTGAACGTGCTGCCGTCGGCGCTGCCGAGGACGGCGAGGGACTGATTGCGCGCCTCCCAGCCGGTGGGCAGCTTGAGCGCGAGGCGGTCGAGGTCGACCTGGGTGCCCAGGTCCACCTGCACCCACTGCGGGAACGAGCCCAACGGGCCTTCCCAGTACGACTGCTGGCTTCCGTCGGTGACGTTGGAGGCCGGGTAGCCGCCGTTCGCGCCGCCGGCCGTCGCCGCTCTGCCGAGGGCGAGGTTGGTCTCGCCTGCGGCCTGGGCGGGGACGGGGAGCAGCCCTACGGAGATCAGGCCCGCTGTCAGCAGACCGACCCCCAGCCGCCTGCTCGGATGTGTGCCTCTCATGGTGACCTCTCCACGATGTGGGCAGGCCCGTGACCTGTCGCCGTCCGGAGCAGCCCTGGCCTACGGACGCGCAAGGGAGCTCGGAGGAGTTCGACAGGTCACGCGCCGGGAGCCCGACATGACTCCGACAAGGATCGAAAGACAGCCAGCCATGTTCTTGAGTAACTCTGTGGCTCATTTGCGCTGTCAGCCCGCAAGGTTTCTACTGGATGACGACTTTGTCAACGGGTCTCGTCCACTCGCAGACAGCCGGCATCTTTCGGAAACGCCGACGGCACCGGTATCAGAGCCGCTCGGGGCGGAGATACCGGTGCCGTCAGGTGATGGCTGTTCAGTTGTCGGAATGAGCCCCCAGGATCAGCGGGCGGACGGCGGGGCCGTCGAGCCGCGGACGACGAGCTCGGGCTCGAAGAGCAGCTCCCCGAGGTGGTGCTGGGTGCCCTGGATCTGCGCGATCAGCAGGTCCACGGCGGCGCGCCCCATGGCCTCGATGGGCTGGCGCACCGTCGACAGCGGCGGCTCCGTGCAGGTCATGAAGGCGGAGTCGTCGAAACCGACGACCGACACATCCGACGGGACCGACAGGCCGCGCCGTCGGGCGGCCCTGATCGCGCCCAGCGCCAGCGGGTCGCTGCCACAGGCGATGCCGGTGACTCCGCGCGCCAGGAGGCGCGCGGCGGCGGCCTGCCCACCCTCCAGCGAGAAGACCGACCGCTCCACGAACGCGTCGTCCCACTCCATGCCGGCGGCCGCGGCGGCCACGCGGGCGGCCTCCAGCTTGCGGCGGGACGGCACGTGATCCCCGGGGCCGAGCACGAGCCCGATCTTCTCGTGGCCCAGGGAGGCGAGGTGACGCCAGGCCTGTTCGATGGCCACGGCGTCGTCACAGGAGACGCAGGGGAAGTCGAGCCCTTCGATCGACGCATTGACCAGGACGACCGGGATGCTGCGCTCGGCCAGCCGGAAGTAGTGGTCGTGCGGGGCATCGGCCTGTGCGAAGAGCCCACCGGCGAACACGACACCGGAAACCTGCTGCTGAAGCAGCAGTTCCACGTAGTCGGCCTCGGAGACACCGCCCTTCGTCTGCGTGCAGAGGACCGGGGTGAGCCCCTGCTGCGCGAGCGCGCCGCCGATGACCTCGGCGAACGCCGGGAAGATCGGGTTCTGGAGCTCCGGAAGGACGAGGCCGACGAGCCGGGCCCGCTCACCGCGCAGCTGTGTCGGCCGTTCGTAGCCGAGCACGTCGAGCGCCGTCAGCACGGACTGCCGGGTCGCCTCCGAAACCCCGGGCTTGCCGTTGAGGACACGGCTCACCGTCGCCTCGCTGACCCCCACCTTCTTCGCCACCTGAGCAAGTCGTCGCGTCATACACGCAAGTCTAGCGCAAATCACGCAAGAGAATTGCGTCAGTTTGCCAATCCCGGCGGACTTTCCGACGCAAGGGAACCGGGCGACGGCCTCCACGTGCGGGGCCGCCCTGGCGACGGCCCTGGACTCAGGCGCGCAGCCAGGCGGCGGTGTCCGGCGGGAGGGTGCCGGCGGGGTCGAGGGGGCCGCTGGTGAGCAGAAGCGTGGAATGGGCGGGGAGCTCCACGGGTCCGTCGGAGAGGTTGACGACGCAGACCGGGCCCTGGTGGCGGGTGAAGGCGAGGACGCCTTCGGGGGCCGGGAGCCAGGTGAACGGCCCGTCGCCGAAGCCGGGTTCGGAGCGGCGCAGGGCGAGGGCCGTGCGGTAGAGGGTGAGCATGGAGTCGGGGTCGGTGCTCTGCCGGTCGACCGCGTAGGGGGCCCAGTCGCCGGGCTGCGGCAGCCAGGCGGCCGTACCGGGCGGGGTGCCGAAGCCGTAGGACGGTGCGTCGGCCTCCCAGGGGAGCGGCACCCGGCAGCCGTCGCGGCCCGGGTCGGTGCCTTCGGAGCGGAAGTGCATGGGGTCCTGGATGCGGTCGCGCGGGACGTCGACCTCGGGCAGGCCCAGTTCCTCCCCCTGGTAGAGGTAGACGGAGCCGGGCAGGGCGAGGGTGAGGAGGGCGGCGGCGCGGGCGCGGCGGGTGCCGAGCTCCAGGTCGGTGGGGGTGCCGAAGGTCTTGGTCGCGAAGGCGAAGGCGGTGTCGGCGCGGCCGTAACGGGTGACGGTGCGGGTGACGTCGTGGTTGCAGAGGACCCAGGTGGCGGGGGCGTGGACGGGGGCGTGTTCGGCGAGGGTGTCGTCGATGGTGCGGCGCAGCCGCTCCGGCTCCCAGGGGCAGGCGAGGAAGTTGAAGTTGAAGGCGGTGTGGAGCTCGTCGGGGCGCAGATAGCGGGCGAAGCGCTCGGCGTCGGGGAGCCACACCTCGCCGACGAAGACGGCGCCGTACTCGTCGGCGATGGCCCGCCAGGCGCGGTAGACGTCGTGGATCTCGTCGAGGTCGATGTACGGGTGGGGGTCGACGCCCTCGGTGAAGTCGCGGAGCCCGGGGTCCTTGGTGAGCAGGGCGGCGGAGTCGATGCGGACGCCGGCGACGCCGCGTTCGAACCAGAAGCGCAGCACGTCCTCGTGTTCGCGGCGGACGTCGGGGTGGGACCAGTCGAGGTCGGGCTGTTCGGGGGTGAAGAGGTGGAGGTACCACTCGCCGTCGGGGACGCGGGTCCAGGTGCAGCCGGAGAACTGGGAGGGCCATTCGTTGGGCGGGAGTTCGCCGTGCTCGCCCCGGCCGGGGCGGAAGTGGAAGCGTGCGCGGGCGGGGCTGCCGGGTCCGGCGGCGAGGGCCTCCTGGAACCAGGCGTGCTGGTCGGAGACGTGGTTGGGGACGATGTCGACGATGACGCGGAGGCCGAGTTCGGTGGCCTCGGCGATCAGCTTCTCGGCGTCGTCGAGGGTGCCGAAGGCGGGGTCGATGGCCCGGTAGTCGGCGACGTCGTAGCCGCCGTCGACCATCGGGGAGGCGTACCAGGGGGTGAACCAGACGGCGTCGACGCCGAGTTCGGCGAGGTGGGGCAGTCTCGCCCGGACGCCCGCGAGGTCCCCGGTGCCGTCGCCGTCGCCGTCGGCGAAGCTGCGGGGGTAGACCTGGTAGATGACGGCGTCGCGCCACCAGTCGGCGGTGCGGGACGGAGTGGAGGCTGCCACGGAACGGTCCTTTCGGGCAGGGTCGGCGGGTAGGCAGGTGGGTGGGTAGGCAGGGTCAGTGGGCAGGCGGGTAGGCAGGTCGGCGGGTAGGCAGGCAGGGGGTTCCTCGCCGCCGTCCCGGAGGAGCGGGGACGGGATGGGCCCGGGACGACGGCGAGGGCTTCGGGGAGGGGAGGACAGAGGCGGTGCGCGGCGTCAGCCCTTGAGGCTGCCGGCGGTGAGGCCGCCCATGATGTTGCGCTGGAAGACGAGGAAGACGATCAGTGTCGGGAGGGAGGCGATGGTGAGGGCGGCGATGAGGACGTTCACCGGGACCCCGTTGGCGAGCGAGTAGATGCCCACGTTGAGGGTCTGCTTCGCCGGGTCGGGCAGGGTGAGCATCGGCCAGAGGAAGTCCTTCCAGACGCCGACGACCGCGAAGATCGACACCACGCCGAGGATCGGCCGCGAGATCGGCAGGACGATCGACCACAGGATCCGCAGCGGGCTCGCGCCGTCCATGGAAGCGGCGTCGAGGAGTTCCTTCGGGATGGAGTCGAAGAACCGCTTCAGCAGGAAGATGTTGAAGGCGTTGGTGACGGACGGCAGCCAGATCGCCCACGGGGTGTTCAGCAGGTTCCGCTCGACGATCGGGACGTCCAGAACGGTCAGGTACTGGGGGACGACGAGGACCGTCGCCGGGATCATCAGGGTGGCGAGCATCAGGCCGAGGATCGCCTTGCCGAGCACCGGGCGCAGCTTGGACAGCGAGTACGCCGCCGCCACATCGAGGATCAGCTGGAAGGCGAGGGCGCCGAAGGCGTAGTAGAAGGTGTTGAACAGCAGCGAGGACAGGTCCATGACCTCCCAGGCGCGGCTGTAATTCTCGGGGGTGAAGCTCTCCGGCACCAGGGTCGGCGGGGTCCGGACGACCTCCTGGGTGTCCTTGAATCCGCTGGAGATCAGCCAGTACAGAGGTCCGAGGAACACCAAGGTGAAGCCACCGGTGACGAGGGCGAAGGCGCTCCAGTACAGGCGCTTGCCGCGGCGCTTGCCGAGTACGGCCGGTGAGATGAGCGTACGTGTGGACATGCTGGTCTCCCGGTCCTACTCGTCCTCGGCGCGGCTGAGCTTGACGTACGCCGCCGAGAAGCCGGCGAGCAGTACGAGCAGGAGCAGGCCGAGGGCCGCCGCGGCGCCGTAGTTGTTGAAGTTGAAGGCGTATTGGTAGATGAGGTAGACGACCGTGGTCGTGGACCCCTCCGGTCCGGCGCCGCCGGTGAGCAGGAACGGTTCGACGAAGACCTGCATGGTCGCGATGATCTGCATCAGCAGCATCAGCGAGAGGATCAGGCGCGTCTGCGGGATCGTCACGTGCCAGATCTTGCGGAACAGGCCGGCGCCGTCGAGCTCGGCCGCCTCGTACAGCTCTCCGGGAATGCCCTGGAGCGCGGCGAGGTAGATCAGGGTGGCGCCGCCCATGTTCATCCAGGTCGAGGCGATGACGAGGGAGAACATCGCGATGTCCGCGTCCTGGAGCCACTGCTGTTCGGGCAGGTGGAGGAGGCCGAGCAGTTCGTTGAGGAGGCCGTAGCCCGGGTCGTACAGGTACTGGAAGAGCAGGACCGCCGCGACCGGCGGCAACATCACGGGCAGGTAGACCAGGAGCCGCAGGTAGCTCTTGCCGTGCCGGAACTCGTTGATCGTGATCGCCAGGACGAAGGGCACGGCGAAGCCGAGGACCAGGGCGAGGGCGGTGTACCAGAGGGTGTTGCCCCAGGCCTGCCAGAAGGCCGGGTCGTTGAAGACGGTGCGGAAGTTGTCCAGTCCGACCCAGACGGACTCGCCGCTCTCGGTCTTCTGGAAGGCCAGGAGGAATTCCCTGACCATCGGATACCAGGAGAAGACGGCGAAGCAGAGGACGGCGCCGATGAGGAACGAGTGGGCCGTCAGGTTGCGCCGCAGGCTCTTGGCGAAAGCGCCGCCGGGGGCCGCGGGCCCCTCTGGGCGGGGCTCGGGGTGGCGGGAAGGCCCCGCCTTGGTCGGGGTCAGGCTCGGGGCCGACATGCGTGCTCCTTGGTACGGGACTGCCGTGTCCGCTGGCGGGTGGGGAGTGCCGGGCGGGACGGCCGGTGGCTGACGCCCGCCCCGCCCGGTTCCGTCACTGGTCGGCCAGGACCTGGTCGACCTGCGTCTCCGCGGTCGACAGGAGCTTGTCGACGTCGGCGTCCTTGTTGGTGAGGAGGCCGGACATCACGTTGTCGAGCACCTTGTAGACCTCCTGGGCCTTCGGCGGCTCGGCCTTGCCGGGGACGGGATTGTCCGTGAACGCCTTGAAGTTGGCGACCGGCATGGTGGCGTTCTGGGTACGGGAGGCGTCGTCCTTGGCCTTGGAGTCGTTCAGCCAGAAGTTCGGCTGCGGAAGACCGACCGGCAGGCTGTCGGCCTTGGTGCGGGCCCAGTCGAACTGGCCCTCGCCGACGGTGGTGAACTTGAAGTCGAGCCAGGCGATGGCGGCCTTGATCTTGTCGGGCGATATGCCCTTCTTGATCATGTAGCCGTTGCCGCCCGCGAGCGTGTTCTTGCCGCCGGGGATCGGGCCCATGCCGAAGTTCTCGTACTTCGCGCCCAGCTGCTGGACCATGTACGTGATGTCGTCGGGAGCGGCGAGGAACATGCCGAGCTTGTCGGTGGCGATCTGCTTCTGGAGGTCGCCCCACTTCAGCAGCTGGGTCTTGCCCATGCTGTCGTCCTCCCAGCGCATCGCGTGGAGGTTCTTCGCGACCTGCTTGCCGAGGTCGTTGTTGAAGGCGGCCTTCTTGCCGCTCGCGTCGACGATGTCGCCGCCGAGGCTGTACAGCTGGGCGGTGAAGTGCCAGCCGCCGGTGTTCCCGGCGCTGTACTCACCGAACCCGGAGACGCCCTCGCCCAGGCCCGCGATCTTCTTCGCGGCGGCGCGGACCTCGTCCCAGGTCCGCGGCGGGGTGTCGGGGTCGAGCCCGGCGTCCTTGAAGAGCTTGCGGTTGATCAGCAGGCCCATCGTGTAGTTGCTCGTGGGCAGGCCGTACAGCTTGCCGTCCTTCTTGAGCGTGCCGAGGACGTTCGGGTCGATGTCCTTCAGCCCCGGGACCGTCTTGTCGCTGACGTACGCGCTGATGTCGGTGGCGCCGTCCTCGGAGAGGACCTGCGGCAGGTCGGTGAAGTAGGTGTAGAAGACGTCCGGCTGCGACTTGGCCTTGAGCATCGCGGTGAACCGCGGCGGCTCCAGGCACTGCCCGGGAGTGGAACGACCCTCGATGGTGACGTTCGGGTACGTCTTGTTGAACGCGGCGACGTCCTCGTTCCACTCCTTCAGCTCGGCCGCCTTCGCCGCGGGCGGCATGCAGTCGATCGTGATCGACACCTTGGTCTTCGGGTCCAGCGGGGCGGAGGCGTCGGGTGAGCCGCTCTGCTGCGAAGCACCGCCGCCGCCGTCGCTGCTGCTCGTGCCGCAGGCGGCGAGCGCGGTCAGCGTCATCGCGGAGACGAGGGCGACCGCGCTGGCGCGGTGGGTACGGCGGGTACGGCGGAGCCTGGCAGTTCTCATCGAGTGGTCCCCTTCGGGCAAGAACGTGGAGGTCGCCCCACCGGAGCCGGCGACTGCGGTGTGGGGCGCGGCACACTCAACCACCGCCAACAAGTGAACGCAAGATATCGCGCCGATTTCGTAATTGCTCGACAATCAAGGCCCCGCTGGACTCCACATCCGCCTGCGAGGGCGTCGGCGCGCACCCAGCCCATCAAGGCGCGTGCAATATTTTCATGATCTCTTCAAGTTTTTCCACGCATCCGTTACCTTGGTGCACTCGACCACTGCCGTCGGCCGCCCTGGATCCCTCCGTCGCCGCGGGCGACTGCGCAAGGGGCCTGGTCCACCGGCGGAACGCAGTGCGTGGAGCACAGCTCGCCGGGACGCAGCGCGGCAGGGGGCCGGGCGCGGAGCGATGAGTTTCGGACGGCCCGACGGTCTGCCCTGCATGGACAACATCTCACCCATGGAACCGATCGATCTCGGCGCGGCCCCGGACCGCGTCGCCCGGCTCGCGGAGGGCATCGCCGACGAGCGGCTCGGCGACCCGACGCCCTGCCCCGAGTACGCGGTACGGGAACTGCTCGCCCACCTCGCCGGGCTCAGCGTCGCCTTCCGCGACGCGGCCCGCAAGCAGTTCGGCCCGACGACCGGCACACCGCCCGGCTCGTCCCTTCCGGTGCTGGCGGACGACTGGCGGACCGCCCTGCCGAAGGCCCTGGCCGAACTGGCCGCCGCCTGGCGGGAGCCGGACGCCTGGGAGGGGAACACGCAGGCGGGCGGAATCGATCTGCCGGCCGCCGTCATGGGCCGGATCGCACTCGACGAGCTGCTGATCCACGGCTGGGACCTGGCACGGGCGACCGACCAGAAGTACGAGGTGAGCGAGAAGGAACTGCGAGTCTCCGAGGCCCTGTTGACTCCATCCGACGACTCCTCCGGCGAGGGGTTCTTCGGCCCCGTCGTCGCGGTCGCCGACGACGCACCCCTGCTGGACCGCGTGATCGGCCTCAGCGGCCGCCGGCCGGACTGGCACCCGGCCTAGCGGCGCCGCGTGGGCGTGAGGGCATCGCGTTCACGCCCACGCGACACCGCCGACGGCACCTTCCGGCCGCGGGTGACGCACGACGGAAGGGTCGGTCATACTGACCCGCGGCATTCCAACGGGGGCGTGCGGCACAGGGGGTGGAGCGTGGACGGCGTGGATCTGCCGGAGCGCATCGGCGACTACGCCGTGGAGCGTGAGCTGGGTGCGGGTGGCATGGGGACGGTGTACCTGGCACGGTCCCGGGGCGGACGTACCGTCGCCGTCAAGGTGGCCCGCCCCGAGCTGGCCGCCGATCCGCACTTCCGCGCCCGGTTCCGCGCGGAGGTCGACGCCGCACGCAGGGTCGGCGGGTTCCATACGGCACAGGTCGTCGACGCCGACCCCGACGCGCCGGCTCCCTGGCTGGCGACCGCCTACATCGCGGGGCCGACACTGTCGGGCCTGCTCGCCGAAAACGGCCCGATGGACGAGGCCCGACTGCGCCTGCTCGGCGCGGCGTTGACGGAGGCGCTGCAGGCCATTCACGACTGCGGCCTGATCCACCGTGACCTCAAGCCGGGCAACATCATCATGGCCGACGACGGCCCGCGGGTGCTCGACTTCGGCATCGCCCGGGCCTTGGAGTCGACCCGGCTCACCCACACCGGAGCGGCCTTCGGGACCCCTGGATTCCTGGCCCCCGAGCAGGCTCAGGGGCTCGAAGTCGGCGGCGCGGCCGATGTGTTCGCGCTCGGCGCGGTGCTGGTCGCGGCGGCCGGTGGGCAGGCGTTCGGGGAGGGCACCCCGATGGTGCTGATGTACCGGGCGGTGCACGAGCCGGCGGATCTGTCCGCCGTGCCCGAGGGCGTGCGTCCGGTGGTCGCCGCCTGCCTGGCCAAGGATCCGGCACAAAGGCCCACCACGAAAAGGCTGTTGGACCTGCTGGCCCCGGACACGGCTCCCCCATCGACACCCGGGGACGTCGCGCATGCCGCGACCGTGGCGGACGCGCCGCGCACCGAGGCCCTGCCCACCTTCCCGCAGCAGCCACCCCTCCACCCTGAGACGAAGACCGCTACTCCGGCGAGGAAGCGCCCCGGACTGCTCGCCGCCGGTGTGGCAGGAGCCCTGATCGTGCTCGGCGGCGCGGGGTACGGCATCTACGCGTCCATGGGCGCGGGCTCGGACGCGAACCTCCCCAAGGCCACGCACGAGCTCACCATCCCCGAGACGATCGCGGACGGCGCGTACGGGTGGAACATCGAGAACCGGCTCCCTCCGGACCCGCAACCGGACAGGGACGGCATGAAGGGCTCGACCCACTTCTCCGCGGACTACACCGTCACCAGCACCGGCGTCGAAAGAGCCGTCGCGTTCCGCACGGTGGAGGTGTACGGCTCGTCCGGTCGGTACACGGACCCGGAGGGGCATCGGGACTCCCTGATCAGAGCCATGACCGTCACGGGCAGCGAGAGCGTCACAGAGCAGCCCAGAACGATCCGCCCTCCCGGCTCGGACGTCGACTTCCGCTGTACGACGGTGGACCAGGAGACCGTGTGCGCCTGGGGCGACGACAACACCACGGTTGCGATCGCGTTCACCCCGACCTCCTCACTCGAAGTGGCCGCGGCGGAGACCCGCAAGATACGCGACGACATACGCAGGCCGATCGCCACGCAGTCCTGACGGCGATCTCACCCGGCCGGAACCGCCCGTCCGACGAGGGAGCGGAGTAGGCTCGAATTACCGGGAGTAACTCGAGCACCCGCTCCCACGCGGACGTCGTTTCCGGCGATCAAGACACTGGGCCGCCCTGCAGGACGGCCCGGAGACGGGTCCGCGATCATGACCACCACCCTCGCACCCGCATTTCCGGCGCGTCTGTCGCCGACGCCGAAGGCCACCGCCCTGCCGCCGTACCGGCACCCGGTCGTCGTCGCGCGGATGATCCTGCTCCGCCCGAACCCGCGGAGGTGACGTCATGGAGACCTTGATCGCGCTCGCGGCAGTCGCCCTGCTGATCGCGCTCGGCATGCGCCTGATCCATCGGCTCAACGCCCAGCACGACGCACGCATCGCGGCCCACCACTTCAGCGACCCCTTCCCGGCCGTCTTCCGGCCACCCGGCCACAGCCCCCACACGCCGACGGAGCAGGACACTGCGACGGGGCAAGCCGCCCCCCGCCCGCTGACGGGCACCTCGCCCTGAACCACCTCGGACCACTCCTCCGGCCGAAGGCCGCGGGTGGGGCACCCGACACCCGGGACAACCCACCCGCCCGGCCTCTCGCTCGCCCGTGAAGGGACCACACACCTTGCACCCCACCGACACCGCGATCCTGCCCTCGGCCGGACACGCCGAGATCCGCATCGTCGCCGCCACCCCTGAAGCCGCCCGCGCGGTCGCCGAAGTCATCCGCCACTCCTTCGCCGGGGCGGAACAGCGCAGCTACCCCGTTCCCGAAGGCGGCACGCGCCTCCACCTCACCGTCGACACCGAAACCGCCGCAGAACCCGCCCCCTCCTGGCTCACCGCCAGCAGACAGTCCGCTCGCACCGGCACCCACGTCGACGAGGTATGAGGAAGGACGCGGCCGAGCCGGACTGCCCGATGGCCCGCGGATCGCCACGGCGACCGACCGGACCCGACATCATGGCGCCGCCCGGTGCTGGTGGCCCACCTCGCGCGCGAGGTCCAGTCCGAGGACGCGGTCGAGGAAGGCGAACGTCTCGAACTTGGCACCGGCCGGTACGTCGGACCGCGTCGCCAAGGTGCCCAGCGCGTCCAGGACGGCGGGCACGCCGAGATCATCGGCCAGCACGGCGTGGGCGTGTCGCAGCACATCGGCAGGGACCGGCCTGGACGGTTCCTCCGCCCAGTCCGCCACCAGCTGCCGCCAGTCCCCCAGCGCCCGCCGGGCCTCTTCGAGCGCGGTGCCGGTGACCGTGACCGACGTGCCGTAGGCGTGGCCGAGCATCAGCATCCTCACGGCCAGCGGATCGGTCCCCGCCGGGGCCACGGCGTCCAGGAGCGCCGGGGACGGGAGGTGGGAACGGTCCGGGACGTCCGTCTCCCGGGATGCCGGGCCGACGTGGCCCACATCCATACGGACCCCGTCGACCGCGCCCTGCTCGGCGGTCCCGTACGCGCGGACATGCACGTCGGCAGCGGCGCAGAGTGTGCCGTTCGGAGGGTGCGCACCGACGGTGGCGGGCGGGTGGACGCCCAGAGCGGACATGGCACGATCGAGCGCCGCGGCCTGCTCATGCGGCAGATGCGGCAGGCCCGGCATCGTGAGAATCGTGCGGGACTGCAGGCCGTGCAGCTCTGCTGTGCGTGCCAGCACGTCACCGACCAGGAGCGTCCGCAGGTCCATCAGGTCGAGCCCGGCGCCGCTGAGCGGCACGTGGACGCAGATGCTCAGCAGATGACGGCGTACGGAGGGAATCTCCACCAGGTGGCCGGTGCGGGTGTCGACGATGCGCAGCATGATGCGGAGGCTAGTCGTGGAAACCGTCGGGCCCGGGGAGGAACTCACCAGGCGCTCGGCATCGGCACGGCAGCGGCGGCACCTGGTACGCGTCCTTCGACGACTACTCAGCGCGTAGGCGCCGTGGCCGCCCTCCGGTGTTTGAGGTTGACGGATGCGGCCTTCGCCACCGCCGCGGGGTTCAGGAAGCGCAGCGGGCCGATCAGGCGCGAGGCGAAGAGGTGCATGTGCCGTGCCAGCGACTCGTCGCGCGCCGCCGCCGAGAACATCAGGCGTTCCACGGGGTTGAACGGGCGGGCCTTGGCGAAGTCGGCCGCCAGGGTCTGGTGGGCTGTCAGCCGGCGCCGGTGGGTGCGGGCGTACGTCGCGAGCGCCTTGTCGAGGTCGCCCCTGCCGGTCGCGGTCGAGGCGACCGCCTCCGTCAGCCATCGCGCGGACTCCAGGGCCCACCCGCAGCCCACGCCCCACAGGGGATCGCCGGTCAGGGCTGCGTCGCCGATGAGGGCGACGCCCGGTGCGGACGCCTTGCGGCTGCGGAGGGGGTGGTCGATCGTGCCGATGATCTTCGTGATGCGTTCGGCGGAGTCGATGGGCGGCGCCTCGGGCAGCGCGCGGACGAAGGCGAGGAAGCTGCCCTCCAGGTCGTCCCGGAAGGCCGGCAGCCGTTCCTTGTCCGGGACCACGGCCATGACCGTCACGCCGTCGTCGTTCGGGAACGCGTACGCCATGTCGGGTTCGAGGAACCAGGTCTGGGCGATCCCGCCGGGCAGCGGAAGGTTGCGGAAGTGCGCGAGGTAGGCGAACCGCGTGTTCTCGTGCTGCCGGACGGGGACGTCGGCGAACTTCGCCACGGCCGAGTCCTTGCCGTCCGCGCCGACGACCAGGCGGGCCCGGATCTCGCGCTCGCCCTGTGGGGCCGACGCGCGCACCCCCACGGTCCGCCCCGCCTCCCGGACCAGTCCGGTCACCTGATGGCCGAGGAGCAGATCGACGCCCGGGGTCTCCGCCGCCCGGGACCTGATCAACGGGTCGAGGGTGCTGCGCCGGATGTTGTACCCGTACGGGAGCGGCGGCCCCGCCGCCGCGGCCCTCGGCTCGATCCAGCCCCAACGGGTGTGCCAGCGAGCCTCGTTGCGGACGGCTCCCGCCTTCTCCAGTGCGGGGACGAGGCCGAGTTCGTCCAGGACCGGGTAGGCGTTGGCCGTGATCGAGTGGGTGCACAGCACCTTGTACGCCTCGGGGTCCGAGCGGCGTTCCAGCAGGGCGACGCGGACCCCGCGTCGAGCGAGCAGGATCGCCGCCGCGCTGCCGGCGAGGCCGGCTCCACTGATGACGACGTCGTAGGCGTGTACCGCGCTCTCAGGCTTGGTCATGCGCTGATCGCTCCCTCGGGGTGTGGTGCCGTAGCGGGAGTGTGCAACGCTCATACTGTCAGGCGCATGACCAATCCGGTCCACGTCAGTCGATCGTCCACTGCTGCAAGGGCGAGCCCGTGTCGGGCTGTTGGGCGACCGAGGCGCCGTTGGCGGTGGACGCGGCGGTGAGCAGGAGACCGCTCTTCACCGAGGCGACGGTGTAGGTGCCGTTCGCCAGCCGCGTGGCGGTCCAGCGCTGGTTGGTGCCGCCGGTGCAGGTCCACTGGATCACCTTGGCGCCGGCGGCCGTCGACCCGCCGTCGACGTCGGCGCAGAGCCCCGACTCGGCGTTGGCGAGCTCGTAGGAGCCGTCGGTGCGGCGGGTGAACCGCCACGTCTGGTTGGCGCCGCCGTTCGCGGTCCAGGTGACGAGCTGCGTACCGGGGGTGGTGCTGTGGCCCGGGTTGTCCAGGGCCTTTCCGCTCATGCTGAGCGTGTGGTCGCCGTCGGTGATCCCGCCGGGGGCCTGGCCCACCGCCGTGAGGGTCAGGGTCTGTTCGCCCGCCGTGCGCGTGCCGCCGACCGCGTTGCCCGTGGTGTTGGTCCACGTACGGGTGGGGGTCGTCTCGGCCAGTCGGTTCGCGGTGCCGGACATGGCGATCACGAGGCCGCTGTAGCGGTTGACCAGGCGGTACGTGCCGTTCGGCGAGCCGTCCACGGAGGACGCGCCGGGTATCACGAACCACTGCTGCCCCACAGAGGGGCCGCCCGCCGGGGCCGCGCTGACCGTCGGCCTGGTGCCCCAGGCGCGGTTGCCCGTACTGGCGGAGTCGACGCCGAGGAGCTGCCGGGTGGCGGCGTTGGCGATCCTGTACGACCCGTCGCCGTTGGCGGTGAAGATCCACGATTCCAGGTCGGTGCCGGTGGCCGACGGTACGGACGTGGTGGCCGAGCCGCCGGAGACCTGGGCGAGGACGCGACCGCCCGCGCCGGCGATGCGGTACGCCTTGCTCGTGTCGACGGGCGCTGCGGGCGCCGAGGTGTCGATCGCGAGATTCACGTACTCGCTCGACGCCCCGCCCGAGCAGCCGAAGGAGCAGTACGAACGGAAGCTCTTGCCGACGATCCCCGACCCGGTCTTGTTCACCCCGTCGAGGAACCAGCGGTACCACGACGCGTTCTTGTAGGCGCCCGTGTCCCCGAGGCGGAACCACTTCTGGGTGGTGAGGTCGTCGGTGGCGTAGATCTCCTGGGACGCGTTGCCGCTCTGGTCGACGGCCTGCGGCTCGCCGATGTACAGCCCCAGGTGCGCGTTGTAGGTGATGTCCATGACGAACAGGGGCGATGTGGCGGGCATCTCGCCGGCCGCGACCTGCTGGCTCACGGTGCCGGGGGTCACCGGGTCGTACTCGCCCCCGACGGGCGTGTAGCCGGTCGTGTCGGTACCCCCCACCGGCGTCATGTTGCTCTCGCGGCCGCCGACACCGGGCTCGGTCCAGGTGCCGTCGTACCACTTCTTCCAGGAACCGGGCGCCATCTTCCCGGAGATGGGGGCGCGGGCCACGTGTGCGTGGAAGGCCTTCCAGCCGCCGTTCTTCTCCACGATCCGTGAGCCGTAGAAGGCGTAGAAGTACCCCGACGCGGTGTCGACGAACAGGCGCTGGTCACCGTCGCCGTAGTGGTACGTCTGCTGCGGGAAGGCCGCCGTGTCGCCCCGCTCGGTGCTGAACGGGGAGGTGATGACGTGGTCCTTGATGGTCCAGGTCCGGCCCTGGTCGGTGGAGACGGCGTAGTCGATCCCGTCGTAGTGGACGCCGTCGCCGAAGGGCTGGGGCGTGAACTCGTTGTGGACCAGGCCGTACCAGTCGCCGGTGTCCGGGTCGACCCACACCCCGGCCAGGTCGCAGAAGTTCCTCTGGGAGTAGCCCGATCCGGTCGGCGCGTAGGTGGACTTCAGACCGGTCGGACTGTTGTTGCACCGCCAGGTCGTGTCGTTGTTCCGGTCGTTGCCGTTCGCCGGGTTCACTGCGTCGCTGAGGGTGCTCGACCGGACGGCGGTGTCGAAGTTCGTCCCGGTGTAGAAGGTCCATCTGCGCTGCTGCGTCGATCCGTAGAGCGCGTGGGCCTGCTGGAAGTAGAACGTGCCGTCCTTGTCGATGTAGGTGGCGGCCGGAGTGTCATCGGGGTGCGTCCACGATCCCTTCGCGCCGACGGTGACGCTGTACGTGGCGGCGTTAGCGGCAGCCGGTGCGGACGCGGGTGCGGACGCGGGTGCGGGCGTCGTCGCCGATGCCGGTGCCGGTGCCGTCACCGCGGCGCCGGCTCCGACCATCGCGAGGGTCACGGCGACGACCGTACCGATCAGGCTTCTTCGAGGAGTTGACAATGGTGACTCCTTGGCTGGTCTCCGTGCGCAGCTCTTCATGGCGGCGCTACCTCGCCGACCGGAACCCTGCCGGGCGCGTCACGGTGGCTGGGTCCACAGAACCGTGCCGCGCGGACCGCGCCCATAGACGCTTGTCCGCAGGGGCTTGGACTTTCCGGCCGGGGCTCGCGGGGAGTACCAGGGGGAGTACGGGGGACCTGCCGAGGGCCGGAGGCTACGACTGCGGCAGCCGGTCCAGCTCCACCTCGACGGCCTGCGCCATGAGGCCGCGCGCGTGGTCGATCCCGAGGCCGCCGCTCAGCCAGCGCATGCTCAGGCCCTCCAGCAGAGCCGTGAGCCGTTCGGCGGAGGCCGCGAGCCCGACCGCCGGGGCCAGGGGCCGCACCTGACCGAGGAGCCCGGCCACCTCCTGCACCCACACCAGGGTCGCCCGGGCGAGGTCCTCGCGCAGGACGGGATCGAAGACGGCGCTCGCCCGCAGTTCGCCCCAGGCCGTGCTGTTCTCCCGTACCTCCGGGGTGTCCTGGAGCTCCAGGAGCAGCACCTGGTCGAGCTCCTCGCGGGGGCTCAGCGGCTCCGCCGCCTCGTCCTGCGCCGCGGTGTACCGCTCGGCACGGTTGTTGATGAACTCCAGCGTGTGGCGCAGGATTCCGGTGCGATCCTTGAAGTGGTAGTAGATCAGACCGGTGGAGACCCCGGCCTCTTCGGCCAATTCCTCCACGCGGAGCCCGCGGACCCCGCGCCGGGCGATCACCCGGGCGGCCGCTTCCAGGATCTGAGTACTACGAGATGCCATGTCACGAACCCTATCCGGACCGCCGGGCGGCACCCGCGCTCGGTCCGGCCACCGCCCCAGCGACCTGAGGCCCAGGACGCTCAGCCGTTCCGCCGGTACTGGCTCAGCACGAGCGTGACGGGCCCGCCGCCGGAGGGCCCGTCGACCAGTCGCGCCACGACGAGCCGCCTGCCGTCGGCGGCGCGGACGCAGAACGGCCGCTCGTCGCCGAGCTCGTCGAACGACAGGCTCGTCACCGGTTCCGCGTCGAGCCCGCGCTCGCAGTCGGCCGGGCCGAGCACGTACCCCGAGGCGACGAAGGCGTCGGCGTCCTCGGGGAGCACGAAACCGCTCTTGTCCCGGGCGAGGTACCAGTCGGCGGTCTCGGCGGGCGTCACCTTCCCGGCGCCCAGGTCGAACTCGTAGCCGTCGTCCGGCGCGGTCAGTTCCCCGTCCGCGTAGCCCGGCGTGTACCCGGCGGCCGGCCCCGCACCGCCGCCCCGGTCCGGATCCGCCGCCGGCCAGTACGCGACGCCCGCCACCACCAGCCCTGCGAGGACGACGACGCCGCCGGCCGCCAGAGCCGTACGACCCCGCCGCTTCCCGGGCCGGGCCCGCCGCGCGGCCGGCCCGCGCGGCGGTGCGGTCGGGGACACGGGCGAGGGTGCGGGCGGGGGCACGGGCGAGGGTGCGGGCGGGGGCACGGGCGAGGGTGCGGGCGGGGGCACGGGCTGCGGTACGGGCACCATGACCCGCTCCGTGGGCACCGGGATCGCGGGGGCGGACGCCCGCGTGGGGTCGTCGTGCGGCGAACGCCCGTCGAAAGGCGCGGTCGGCCGACGCTCGTCGGACAGCCGAAGCTCCTCGGGCAGCCGGAGGTCGCCGAGATCCGGCGAAGGACCGACGGCCGGGTGTGCGCGGACGGCGGCGATCAGCTGCGCCGGAGTGGGGCGGTTCTCCGGGGCCTTGGCCAGGCAGTGCCCCACGAGCTCGCGCAGCTCCGCCGGTACGCGCGAGAGGTCGGCGGGCTCGTGGACCACGCGGTAGAGGGCCGCCGACTCGGGCCCCGACCCGAAGGGCAGGGTGCCCCCGGCGACGTACGCGGCCAGCGCGCCGAGCGCGAAGACGTCGGTCTCGGGCCCCTTGACCAAATTTTCAGTCAATATAGCCCCACCCTCACGCAGGCCCCTCACCCCCTTGTTTGACTGAAAATTCAGTCAGTGACACCATGGCGTCCACGGCCACCCCCACTCACGTCGCTGCCCAGCCGTCTCCACGGCCGCCGTGCGCGTGAGGCCAAGGCCCGCGATTCCGCCGCCGCGCCGCGTCACCGCGATCCGCCGGCCGCCGCCGGATACTCTCGCCGGCCCACGATCGGAGCACGCTGTGTCCCACTTCATCCCCACCCGCCGCACCGCCTTGCGCGCCTTCGCCGGAATCGGCGCCGCGCTCGGCCTCGGCGCCGCCGCCTGCGGACCGGAGGACTCCACACTCGGGGGGACGGCCGGCACTCCCTCCCGCACTCCCGCCGCCGACGGGGAGCGGCGCTTCGGCGCCGAGTGGGAGAGCCACGTCCGTACGTTCATGTCCTGGCCGGCCCTCGCCTCCGTCTGGGAGGAGGACCTGCCCTACGTACGGGAGGACATCGCCCGGATCGCGCGGGCCGTCGGGGAGTACGAGGCGGTCGTCATGATGGCGCGCCCGGAGCAGGTGGCGGCGGCGCAGCGGGCCTGCGGCAGCCAGGTCGAGGTCATCCCGCTCGCCGTCGACGACCTGTGGGCCCGCGACACCGTCCCGGTCTTCGTCGAGGACGCCGGCGAGGTCATCGGGGTCGACTTCAACTTCAACGGCTGGGGCGACAAGCAGGAGCACACCAACGACGCGCAGGTGGGCCGGAAGCTCCTCGCCAAGTACGGCATCCCCCGCGAGGAGGCGCCGCTCGTCGCCGAGGGCGGCTCCTTCGAGACCGACGGCGAGGGCACGCTCCTGATCACCGAGAGCTCGATCGTCAACGACAACCGCAACCGCGGGAAGGGCCGGGACCAGATCGAGGACGCGCTGATCGAGACCCTCGGTGTGGAGAAGGTCGTCTGGCTCGCGGGCGTCCGCGGCGAGGACATCACCGACGCGCACGTCGACAGTCTCGTCCGCTACACCGCGCCCGGCGTGGTCCTGCTCGACCAGGCCTTCCCCGGCACTCCCCCGGACTCCTGGTCCCGCTCGGCCGACCAGGCCCGCTCGGTGCTGGAGAAGGCGACCGACGCGCGGGGCCGACGCTTCGAGATCATCGACCTGCCGCAGCCCGACCTCGACAGGATCACCGGCGAGGGCGACGACTTCGTGTCGACCTACGCGAACTTCTACGTCGCCAACGACTCGGTCTTCCTGCCCAGGTTCGGCGACAAGAAGGCCGACGCGCGGGCGAAGGCCATCCTCCAGGAACAGTTCCCGAAGCGGGACGTCGTCCAGGTGCAGATCGACACCATCGCCTCCGGCGGGGGCGGGATCCACTGCGCCACCCACGACGAGCCCGGCAAGCCCGCCGCCTGACCGCACCCGGCCGACCGTACCCGGCGGGCTCGCCCCTCCTCGCCCGCCGTAACCCGCCCCGCCCCTCCGTCACGGCGTCCAGTACCGCGCGAGCGCCCCCTCCCGGTACGGCGCCGGGCTCACGCTGAGTTCGCCGGCGAAGGGGCGGTCGAGGACGAAGACCAGGAGCAGGCTGAAGCCGATGAGGGCGGCGACGGAGGCGACGAAGAGGAGCTGGATCCGCAGCTTGCGCATGCCGTAGAGGAAGGTGAGCGGGATCAGGACGAGCGCGCCGCCGAAGGCCAGGGCCTGGAGCAGCGGGGGCAGTTGCTGTTCGGCCATGGTCAGGCGGGCCCGCCGCTGGGAGGCGACGTCGTTGAGGTGGTCGACGGCCTCCCCGTAGAAGACCTCCTCGTGGGCGGTCTTCGGCTCGTACGCCTGGAGCACGTCGTAGACGGCCTGGAACTTGGCGGAGGTGGCCTCGTAGCTCGGCACTCCCTCACGCATCAGGGGCCACTGGACTTCCACGACGGAGTGGACGTAGTCGCTGAGGGCGTCGTCGAGGCGGGCGCGGACCGGGGGCGGGAAGGCGGCGGCGTCCCGGGCGATGAGGGCCATGTCCGTGGCCTCGGCCGCGACGATCGTCTGCGTGCTCTCCAGTTGCGTCCAGAGGGTGACGATGACGAAGGCGAGGATGATCCCGTAGATCGCGCCGAACATCCCCAGCGTCACACCGACCATGTCATTGTGTTCGCCCTCCGCCAAGGAGGGGTACCTGCGGCGGAGCAGCACGCTGCCGACGACGGCCAGGACGACGGTCCCGCCGACGGTGGCCACGGCCAGGGTGAACGTACTGAAGTGATTGAGCAGCCAGAGCGACATATGCGGGGAGTGTAGGGATACGTGGGGATACGACGGACCGTCGCCGCCCGCCCGCCGGCGGGGGCGCATGGGGGCCCGTCACCCGCGCGGGCGGCGGAACACGCTCCGTCCGTCCACGTCGCCGCGCGCCGCCACCCGTGAGAGTCCACACCATCGAGTGAGACGGCGGTCGACCCCGGGCATCACCGAGGGTCTGCGCGGTGACACTCGGGCGTATCTGAACGTCCCCGCTTTCGCTACTGACCCACTCGTCCGTCCACGCACTCGCGCAACAGGTCGGCGTGCCCGCAGTGGCGGGCGTACTCCTCGACCCTGTGGACCATCAGCTCGCGGACGGCTATCCCGTCCTTCGCCAGGCGCTCGCTCAGGTCCGGGTGCCCGGCGAGCACGGCGTCGGTGGCGGCCTGCTCGCGTTCCAGGTCGGCGTAGGCGGCGTCGACCACGGCCTGGTCCGCCACGGCTCCGAGGAAGTCCCCGTCGTCCTCGCCGTACAGGCTCGGCAGCGGTTCGCCGTCGACGATCCAGTTCTGCCAGTCCCGCTCCACCTCGGCGAGGTGCCGGATCAGGCCGAGCAGCGACATCGTCGACGGCGGCACCGACCGGCGGGCCAGCTGCTCCGGGTCCAGGCCCTCACACTTCATCCGCAGCGTCAGGCGGTAGCCCGAAAGGAAGTCCAGCAGCGTCGCGAGCTCGCCCTCCGGGGCGTCTCCTTCGCTGTTGCGGGGGTCGTCGTCCGGGTCCGCCCACATGTCGGGGTAGACGCTCGCCTGGCTCCATCGCGCGGGTTGGTCACTCATGCGCCCCATGATCGTCTGTGTGTCATGAGTCGGCCAGTGGTTTTGCGCGCGGGGTGCGCGGGGTTGGGCAGCGCCGACACCGGCATCTGGATCGGCTCGTGCCGCACTCCCCGGACGCCTCACGACATGTAACGGCTGCTACATTTTTTGCCGTGACAGACTTCGACCGCCGTGTGCGCTGGCTCGTCCTCCTCATCCGGCTTCCCGCCTCTCCCTCCCGGCACCGCGTCGCCGTCTGGCGCGAGTTGCGGAAGGTCGGCGCTCTCTCCCTCGGGCAGGGCGTCTGGGCCGTGCCCGACGTGCCGGTCTTCGCCGACGGCGTCGCCCGGGCCGTCGGGCTGACCGGGGGTGTCGACGGCGGCGAGGCCATCACCCTGGAGGCCGCCGGGCGGAGCGGCGCCGACGCGGCCCGCTTCCAGGCGATGTTCACCGCCGCCCGGTCCGCGGACTGGGCCGAATTCCTCGCGGACTGCGGGAAGTTCGATGAGGAGATCGCCAAGGAGATCCGCATCGCCAAGTTCACCCTGGCGGAGCTGGAGGAAGAGGAGCAGAGCCTTGAGCGGCTGCGCCGCTGGCACCGGGACCTGACCGCCCGGGACGTCTTCGGCGCCCCGGAGGCGACGGAGGCCGCAGCGCGGCTGAAGCACTGCACCGAGGTGTGCGAGGAGTACGCCGAGCGCGTCTTCACCGTCCTGCACGGCACCGATGAGGAGCCCACCCCGTGACCACCGCCATAGCCCCGAAGCGGGCCATGTGGCCGCTGTACGCCGCCGGGTTCACCACCGCTTTCGGAGCCCACGGCATCGCCGCCAACCTCGGCGGCTTCTCCGAGGACGCCGTCACCTCGCTCCTCGTCCTCGGCGGGCTGCTCGCCCTGTACGACGGCGCCGAAGTCCTGCTCAAGCCCGTGTTCGGCTCGCTCGCCGACCGGATCGGCGGCAAGCCCGTCCTCCTGGGCGGGCTGCTCGCCTTCGCCGCCGCCTCCGCGCTGTACGCGATCGCCGACAGCCCCGGCTGGCTGTGGACCGCCCGCCTCGGTCAGGGCGCGGCCGCCTCCGCCTTCTCCCCGTCCGCCTCCGCCCTCGTGGCCCGCCTCAACCCGGCGGCCAAGCACGGGCGGGCGTTCGGGAGTTACGGCTTCTACAAGTCGATCGGCTACACCCTCGGGCCGCTCTTCGGCGGCGTCCTCGTCTGGGCCGGGGGGCTGCGCCTGCTGTTCGTCGTCATGGCCGTGTGCGGTGCGGCCGTCGCCCTCTGGGCGGCGCTCGCCGTGCCCGCCGTACCGCCGCTCCCCCGCAAGCGGCAGACCGTCGCCGACCTCGCCCGGAGGCTCGCGGACCGCTCCTTCCTCGCGCCGACCGCCGCGCTCGCCGCCGCCACCGCCGCGCTCTCCGTCGGCGTCGGCTTCCTGCCCGTCTCCGGCGCCGCCGCCGGCCTCGGCACCGTCGCCACCGGCGCGGCCGTCTCCGTCCTCGCCGCGACCGCCGCCTTCGTCCAGCCGAAGGCCGGACGCGCCCTCGACGCGGGCCGCCTGACCACCCGTACGGGACTCCTCACCGGTCTCGCCGTCACGGCGGCCGGGCTCGCGGCGGCCACGCTCCCCGGGCTCGTCGGCATCCTGCTCGCCGCCGCTCTCATCGGTACCGGCACCGGCCTGATCACCCCGCTCGGCTTCGCCGCCCTCGCCGCCTCCACCCCTGAGGAACGGCTCGGGCAGACGATGGGCTCCGCCGAGCTCGGCCGCGAACTCGGCGATGCCGGCGGCCCGTTGATCGTCGCCGCCGTCGCCACGCTCTCGACCCTCACGTACGGCTACGCGACCCTCGCTCTGCTCGTCGCCGCCGCGCCGGTCCTGGCCCTGGCGACACGGAGGGCCCCGGTCAGCGATCCCGGTGGTGCGGCTTGAGCCGGCGCAGGGTGTAGCCGTCGCGGGCCGGGTCCAGGGGCCTGGTGGCCTGCTTGAAGAGGTACTCGGCCCGCTCGTAGGAGAGCCGGCGGCGGCCCGTGTCCGGGCACAGGTCGGACGCCCCGGGCGTACGGGCCGGGCCGGGGCGGCGGTCGGAGAGGAACACCGGGCCGCGTGTCCGGCCGGCGAGCAGCCGGGGCAGGAGCCGGGCCGTGCCGGAGCGCCAGCTCACCCAGGAGCCGGCCGAGCCAGGGGAACCGGAGCGGGAGCGGGCGCGGCGGTCGTCGAGGTCCAGGTCCTCGACGTCCAGGGACAGGACCGCCGTCGCCCCGGCACCCGACTCGTACAGCAGGCGCCACAGCGTCTCCTCGCGCAGCGGCAGGTCCGGGAGGCTCCACACCGCGTCGAGCTGCGCGGGGTCGAGGGGCCGCGCCCGGGGGCGGGTCCCGGCGCGGCGGTCGAGCCCCGCGGCGAGGTCGTCCAGGGAGGCCCAGGCGCCGAAGGACCGGACGGCCGCCCTGTGCCGGTTCCAGGTCGCCGCCGCCGCCTCGCCCCAGGCCGTCGTGAACACCCGCGTCACCTGGTCCGCCGTCAGGGACGCCAGCGGCTGCCGGTCGCCGAGGCTGCGGCGGAGGCGGCGCAGGGTCTGCCCGTACGAGCGTCTCGTCGCGGGGTCCAGGTCGTCGCGGCGCAGGAACTCCTCGGCCGCCTCCCCCAGGACGGGTCCCACCGGGGCGGCGGCGCCGAGCGCGTCCGCGCGCCGCTCCAGGAAGGCGCGCTCGGCGGCGTTCCGCGCGAGGGACGCCGCCCGCCGGAACTCGACGCGGGCCTCGTCGAAGCGGTCGAGCCGGGCCAGCAGGTCCCCCCGGACGCTGGGGAGGAGGTGGTAGTCGCGCAGCACCGGATCGGTGAGGAGGGCGTCGATGAGTTCGAGCCCCGCCCCCGGCCCGTACGCCATCCCGACCGCCACGGCGCTGTTCAGCCGGACGACCGGCGTCGGCAGGATCCGGGTCAAGGTCGCGTACAGGGAGGCGATCTGGGCCCAGTCGGTGTCCTCCGCGCTCCTGGCCTGTGCGTGGCAGACGGCGATCGCCGCCTGGAGCATGTACGGGCCGGGGGCGCCGCCCGCCTCTCCTTCGACGAGACCCTCCCGGGCCTTCAGCATCGCGGTGAAGCCGCGGCGGATGAGCAGCTGGTCCCAGCGGCCCCGGTTCTGCTCGTGGAGGGGGACGGGCTCGCCGGACGGTCCGGTGCGCGCGGCGGCGCGGGACGCCTGGATCTCCATCAGTGCGACGAGGCCGTGCACCTCGGTTTCCCGCGGGGCCAGTTCGGCGAGGAGCCGGCCGAGGCGCAGGGCCTCCAGGCAGAGTCCGGGCCGCATCAGATCGTCGCCGGAGGTCGCGGAGTACCCCTCGTTGAAGATCAGGTAGATGACTTCGAGGACCGAGGAGAGCCGCTCGGCCAGGTGGTCTCCGTCCGGCAGCTCGAAGGGGACGCCCTCCTCGGCCAGCGTCCGCTTGGCTCCGGCGACGCGCTGGGTGATCACCGTCTCGGTGACGAGGAAGGCGCGGGCGATCTCCTGGGCCGTCAGGCCGCCGAGCAGGCGGAGCGTCAGGGCGGCGCGGGACTCCGTCGGCAGCACCGGGTGACAGGAGAGGAAGACGAGCCGGAGGACGTCGTCCGGCTCGTCGTCCGGCCGCGCGTCGGGGTCGTGGTGGCGGTCCTGTCGCTGTCCCAGCTCGTGGGCGAGCTGCTCCTGCTTGCGTTCGAGGCGCTGGGTGCGGCGGAGGTGGTCGAGGGCGCGCCGCTTGGCGGTGGTCGTCAGCCAGGCGCCGGGGTTGTCGGGGACGCCCGAGACGGGCCACTGCTCGAGGGCGGCGACGAGGGCGTCCTGGGCCAGCTCCTCGGCGAGACCGACGTCGCGGACCATGCGGGTGAGCGAGGCGACGATCTTCGCCGACTCCAGTTTCCAGGCCGCATCGACCGTGCGGTGAACGTCCGGCAGCACAGGAACGATCACAGCACCCGCCGCGGCTCGGTCGCAAGCCGCGGGGGTGCTGTGATCGGGTGTCCCGGGTATCTCAGGTATCTCGGCTGCCTCGGGTATCTCGGCTGTCAGGGACCGAAGACCTCCTGGACCACGCTCTCGCCGTCTCCGACGATCCGGCGGAAGCGGCGGGCCAGCTCGATCGCCTCCTCCTTGGAGCGGACCTCGATCAGCGCGAAGCCGGCCACGGCCTCCTTGGCCTCGGCGAAGGGCCCGTCCGTCACGGTGATCTCGTCCCCGGCGGAGGTCACGCGGACGCCGCCCGGCTCCAGGCCTCCGGTCGCCAGGAGCACACCGGCCGCCGTCAGCTCCTCGATGAACCGGCCCATCTCGGCGTACAGCTTCTCGTCGGGGGCGGTGTCGGACGGCTTGGTCGTCATCAGGTAGCGCATGGGGATCTCTGGTCCTCTCGTCGTTCCGGTCATCGCGCCGGTCATCGTGCCGGTCATCGTGCCGGTGATCGTTCCGGTCATCGTGCCGGTGATCGTTCCGGTCATCGTGCCGGTGATCGTTCCGGGTGGTTCTGCCTAAGCGTCGAACAACGGCATGTGACAGGGAATGAGGCCGTTCCCTGTCACATCGCCGAATCGACGTGTCATCGAGAAGCAGATCGCCCCGGACACCGGAAGAGAGCCCCGACATGGCCACCACGCAGACCGCCCCCCGCACCACCGCCGCGACCGTCGCCCCCTCCCCCTCCACCACCCGCTCCCTGCTCACCGTCGCGGTCGTGGCGCAGCCCCTGTGGGCTCTCGTGGCCCTCACCCAGGCCGCCACCCGCGACGGCTACGACATCACCCGCCACCCGCTGAGCGCCCTCAGCAACGGGTCGCTCGGCTGGATCCAGATCACCAACTTCGTCCTCGCCGGTGTCCTCACCGTCATCGGCGCCGGCGGACTGCGCCGGGTCCTGCGGGGTACGCCCGGCGGGACGTGGGCGCCGCGGCTCGTACGGCTCAGCGGTGTCGGCATGATCGCGGCGGGAGCGTTCGTGATGGACCCGGCCGACGGTTTCCCCGTCGGGGCGCCGGACGGGATGCCCGCCGCGCTGTCCTGGCAGAGCTACGCCCACTTCGCCGCCGGTTCGGTCACGTTCATCTCGCTGATCGCCGCCTGCTACGTCCTGGGCCGGCACTTCGGCCGCGCCGGGATGCGGAAGCACGCCATCGGCTCGCGGATCGCGGGGACGGCGCTGCTGCTCGGCAACGGCTGGGCGATGAGCGGCGGCACGGCCGGCACGCTCACCCTGGCGATCGGGGTGATCACGGCGATGGTGTGGATCGCCTCGGTCGCCGCCCGGTACCGCCGCGCCGCCTGAGCCTTCTCATGGCCTCGACGAAGCCCCTGGCCACGGCGAGACCCAGCCCCACGCGACGCCCCGCGTGGGGCGTCGCCGTATCGCGACAGGGCCATCAGCCCTTGGTCAGTTCCTTGAGCGCGATGTTGAGCTTCAGGACGTTGACGCGGGGCTCACCGATGAAGCCGAGGACGCGGGCGTCGGTGTGGTCGGCGACGAGCCTGTCGACCTGGGCGACGGTCAGCTCGTTCGTCTCGGCGATCCGGTGGACCTGGAGCTTCGCGTACTCCGGGGAGATGTGCGGGTCCAGGCCGGAGCCGGAGGAGGTGACCGCGTCGGCGGGAACGTCCGACGGCTTCACCGTGTAGCCGCTCACCGAGTTGTCCTTGACCACGGCCGCCTTGGCGTCCTTGACCCACTGGATCAGGTCCTCGTTGTCGCCGGAGCGGTTCGTAGCGCCGGAGAGGATGATCGAGTACTGGCCGTTGACGCTGTTCGTGCCGAGGCCGTTGGAGGGGCGGGGCTGGAACCACTTCAGGTCCGGGGCCGCCGTCTCCTCGCCGTCCTCCAGCGGCAGGTTGTAGGTCTGGCCGATGAGCTCGGAGCCGACGACCTTGCCGCTCGCGTCGGTGATCTCGGAGCCGTTCGCCTTGCCGGGGAAGACCAGTTGGGCGACGCCGGTGACGGCGAGCGGGTAGAGGACGCCGCACACGACGGTGAGGACGAGGAGGGCACGGAGGCCCGCCCAGAGGACCCGCCCGGTGTTTCCTACGGAGTTGTTCATGGTGGGTCAGCCGATTCCGGGGATGAGGGAGAGAAGCAGGTCGATGATCTTGATGCCGATGAACGGGGCGATCAGGCCGCCGAGTCCGTAGATCCCGAGGTTCCGCCGGAGCATCGAGTCGGCGCTGCTCGGCCGGTAGCGGACGCCCTTGAGGGCGAGCGGCACCAGGGCGATGATGATCAGCGCGTTGAAGATGACGGCCGACAGGATCGCGGACTCGGGCGAGGCCAGGCCCATGATGTTGAGCTTGTCCAGGCTCGGGTAGGCGACGGCGAACATCGCGGGGATGATCGCGAAGTACTTCGCCACGTCGTTGGCGATCGAGAAGGTCGTCAACGCACCCCGGGTGATCAGGAGTTGCTTGCCGATCTCGACGATTTCGATGAGCTTCGTCGGGTTCGAGTCGAGGTCGACCATGTTGCCGGCCTCCTTCGCGGCCGACGTACCCGTGTTCATCGCCACGCCGACGTCCGCTTGGGCCAGCGCGGGGGCGTCGTTGGTGCCGTCACCGGTCATCGCGACGAGTTTGCCGCCCGCCTGCTCCCGCTTGATGAGGGCCATCTTGTCCTCGGGGGTGGCCTCGGCGAGGAAGTCGTCGACCCCCGCCTCCTCGGCGATGGCCTTCGCGGTCAGCGGGTTGTCGCCCGTGATCATGACCGTCTTGATGCCCATGCGGCGCAGCTCGTCGAACCGCTCCCGCATGCCCTCCTTGACGACGTCCTTGAGGTGGACGACGCCCAGGACGCGGGCGCGCTTGTCGTCCTTCACGGCGACGAGCAGCGGCGTACCGCCGGCCTGCGCGATCCGGTCGGTCAGGGTCTCGGCGTCGTCGGCGACCGTGCCGCCCTGTTCGCGCACCCAGGCGACGACCGAGCCGGTCGCGCCCTTGCGGGTCTGCCTGCCGTCGACATCGACACCCGACATCCGGGTCTGGGCGGTGAACTCGATCCACGTGGCGTGGGAGAGCTCGCCCTGGTGGCGCTCGCGCAGGCCGTACTTCTGCTTGGCGAGGACCACGATCGAGCGGCCTTCGGGGGTCTCGTCGGCGAGGGAGGAGAGCTGGGCGGCGTCGGCCAGTTCGGCCTCGGTCGTGCCCTTGACGGGGACGAACTCGGCGGCCTGGCGGTTGCCGAGCGTGATGGTGCCGGTCTTGTCGAGCAGCAGGGTCGACACGTCGCCGGCGGCCTCGACCGCGCGGCCCGACATGGCCAGGACGTTGCGCTGCACGAGCCGGTCCATGCCCGCGATGCCGATCGCGGAAAGCAGCGCGCCGATCGTCGTCGGGATCAGGCAGACGAGCAGGGCCGTCAGGACGATCAGGGAGGTCTGCTTGTCGGCGCCCGCGTAGATCGCGAAGGGCTTCAGCGTGACGACGGCGAGCAGGAAGACGATCGTGAGGGACGCCAGCAGGATGTCGAGGGCGATCTCGTTGGGGGTCTTCTGGCGCGCGGCGCCCTCGACCAGGCTGATCATCCGGTCGATGAACGTCTCGCCGGGCTTCGTCGTGATCTTGACGACGATGCGGTCGGAGAGGACCTTGGTGCCGCCGGTGACCGCACAGCGGTCGCCGCCGGACTCGCGGATGACCGGGGCCGACTCGCCGGTGATGGCGGACTCGTCGACGGAGGCCACGCCCTCGACGACGTCACCGTCGCCGGGGATGACGTCGCCGGCCTCGCAGACGACGAGGTCGCCGATGCGGAGCTCGGTGCCGGGGACCCTCTCCTCGCTCTTGCCGATGATCCGGCGGGCGACGGTGTCGGTCTTGGCCTTGCGCAGGGTGTCGGCCTGGGCCTTGCCGCGGCCCTCGGCGACCGCCTCCGCCAGGTTGGCGAAGATGGTGGTCAGCCACAGCCAGACGGTGATCGCCCAGCCGAACCAGTCGCCCGGGTTCCTGATCGCGAGGACGGTGGTGACCACCGACCCGATCAGGACCACGAACATGACGGGCGACTTGATCATCACGCGTGGGTCGAGCTTCCTGACCGCGTCGGGGAAGGACGTGACCAGCTGCTTGGGGTCGAACAGTCCCCCGCCGACGCGTCCGGGGGCCTGATGCCCCGTAGACGCGTCCGGTACATCCGGTGCATCCGAGTGCGGTGCCCGGGTGGGAGTGACGGTGCTCATGCTGCGAGCCCTTCGGCGAGCGGTCCCAGCGCGAGGGCCGGGAAGTAGGTGAGACCGGTGATGATCATGATCGTGCCGACCAGGAGGCCCGTGAACAGCGGCTTCTCCGTGCGGAGCGTGCCCGCGGTCTCGGGCACCGGCGTCTGCTCGGCGAGCGAGCCGGCCAGAGCGAGCACGAACACCATCGGCAGGAACCGGCCGAGCAGCATCGCGATGCCCATGGTCGAGTTGAACCACTGCGTGTCGGCGTTGAGGCCCGCGAACGCGGAGCCGTTGTTGTTGGCGCCGGACGTGTAGGCGTAGAGGATCTCGGAGAAGCCGTGCGCGCCGGAGTTCGTCATCGAGTTCGACGGGGTGTCCAGGGCCATCGCGACGGCGGTGAAGCCGAGCACGAGCGCCGGGGTGACGAGGATGTAGCAGGCCGCGAACGTGATCTCGCGGGTGCCGATCTTCTTGCCCAGGTACTCGGGGGTGCGGCCGACCATCAGACCGGCGAGGAACACGGCGATGACCGCCATGATCAGCATGCCGTAGAGGCCGGAGCCGACGCCGCCGGGCGCGATCTCGCCGAGCTGCATGCCCAGCATCGTGATGCCGCCGCCGAACCCCGTGTACGAGGAGTGGAAGGAGTTGACGGCGCCGGTCGAGGTGAGCGTGGTCGCCACCGCGAAGATCGACGAGCCGCCGATCCCGAACCGGGTCTCCTTGCCCTCCATCGCACCGCCGGCGAGGTCGAACGCGGGACCGTTGTGGGCGAACTCGGTCCACATCATCAGGCCCGTGAAGACGAGCCAGATGGTGGCCATCGTGCCGAGGATCGCGTACCCCTGCTTCAGCGAGCCGACCATGCGGCCGAAGGTGCGGGTCAGGGCGAACGGGATGACCAGGATCAGGTAGATCTCGAAGAGGTTCGAGAGCGGGTTGGGGTTCTCGAAGGGGTGGGCCGAGTTGGCGTTGAAGTAGCCGCCGCCGTTCGTGCCCAGCTCCTTGATGACCTCCTGCGAGGCCACGGCGCCGCCGTTCCACTGCTGCGTGCCGCCCACGAACTGGCCGACGTCGTGGATGCCCGCGAAGTTCTGGATCGCGCCGCAGGCGACGAGGACCAGGGCGCCGATCACGGAGATCGGCAGCAGGATCCGTACGACACCGCGGACCAGGTCGGACCAGAAGTTGCCCAGCTCACCGGTACGGGACCTGGCGAAGCCGCGCACCAGGGCGACCGCGACCGCGATGCCCACCGCCGCCGAGACGAAGTTCTGCACCGCGAGGCCGCCGGTCTGCACGACGTGGCCCATGGCCTGCTCGCCGTAGTACGACTGCCAGTTGGTGTTCGCCACGAACGAGGTGGCGGTGTTGAACGCCTGGTCCGGGTCGATCGAGACGAAGCCCAGCGAGCCGGGCAGCGAGCCCTGGAGCCGCTGGAGCAGGTAGAGGAAGAGGACGCTGGCGGCGGAGAAGGCGAGGACACCGCGCAGGTAGGCGGGCCACCTCATCTCGACGGTCGGGTTCGCGCCGATGCCCTTGTAGATCCACTTCTCGACCCGCAGGTGCTTGTCCGAGGAGTACACCCTGGCCATGTAGTCGCCCAGTGGGCGGTACGAGAGGCCGAGCGCGACGATCAGCGCGAGGAGCTGGAGAACGCCAGCAAGAACGGGACTCATGCTCGGACTCAGAACCTCTCCGGCTTGACGAGGGCGAGGACGAGATAGCCGATGAGGCCGGCGGCCACCAGCAGACCGATGATGTTTTCGGCGGTCACAGCTTGGCCACCCCCTTGGCGATGAAGGCCACCAGCGCGAAGATCGCGATCGTGGTGACGACGAAGGCCAGGTCGGCCATCGTGAGCTCCTGAGTGAAGAACGGATTCTCGGACGAGATGAGCAAACCGCCTTTCAGCCAGGCGGCGGCTTCCGTTAACGCTCCCCATATGTCCCGCGGCGCGCTCTTGACGCGTCCCCTACGCCGACGACCTCGGATGCTGCGGGCTGCCGCGCCCGCCCGCCCGCGCGTCCACGTCGGCTGACGTCTTTCCCGCCGGCGGCGGGAACCCGGCGCCCCTCTCGTCCGACTTCCTGACCACATCGGTGCAGATCGTGCAGGATCGTCGAAGGGCAGAGGATGGGCGGACTCGACCTACGGATGCGTGGCGTCGCCTGCCGGCACGGCCGCGCCGAAGCGGTCACGGGCGTCGACCTGGAGATCGCCGCCGGTGAACGCGTCGCGCTGACCGGGACGAACGGCTCCGGGAAGACGACGCTGCTCCGCGCCGTCCTCGGGCTGCACCGGCGGACGACCGGCACGATCGAGGTCGGCGGCCGCGAGGCCCGGTCGGCCGCCGACTGGGCGTGGCGGCGCCGGTCCTGTGCGTGGATCCCGCAGAAACCGGCCGCCGGACGGTTCCCGCTGCGCGGGGACGAACTCCTCGCGAGCAGCGGCGCGGCGGACGAGGCGGCCGGAGCCGCGGAGCTGCTGGGCGTCGGCGCGCTGACCGGGAGGCCCGTGGACACCCTGTCCGGCGGGCAGTTGCAACGCATGTACCTGGCCCGGGCGATCGGCTGTGTGGCGGCCGGAGCGCAGGTGCTCCTGGCCGACGAGCCGACCGCCGCCCTCGACTTCGACGGCCAGGAGGAGGCGGCCGGCGTACTGACCGCGCTCCCGGTGACGCTCGTCGTCGTGACCCACGACCGGGCGCTCGCCGCGCGGTGCGACCGGGTCCTGGAGATGGCCGCCGGCCGGCTGCGGGAGGTGCGGTGAACGCGACCGCGACCGCCGACCTCGGCGCCGTACTCCAGCTCGTACCGGTGCAGCGGGCCGCGCTCGCCCTGCTCCTCGCGGCCGTCGCCCTGCCGGTCATCGGCGTCGTCATCGTGGGGCTCGACATCATGCCGGTGCGGTTCGCGATGATGCACGTGGCGCTCCTCGGCATCGCGGTGGGGCTGCTGACCGGGCTCGATCCGATGCTGTGCGCGCTCGTCGCCTGCGCCCTGTCGGGAGCGGGCATCGCTCCGCTGGCGCGGACGCCGGACGGTCTCTCGGGGGCGATGGGCCTGCTGATGAGCCTGGCCATCGCCGCCGCGCTGCTCGTCCTCGCCGTCTCCGGGGTCAACGCCTCCGGGGCGTTCGCCCTGCTGTGGGGGTCGATCCTCTCGGTCGGCACCCCCGACCTCGTGGTCCTCGGTGTCCTCGCCGTGGTCGTGCCGTCCCTGTTCTGGTGGCGGCGCCGCGAGGTGGCGCTGCTGCTGTACGACCGGGAGCTCGCCCACTGCTCGGGCGTCCCCGTCCGCTTCCTCACCACGGCGCTGCTCGTCCTCGTCGCGGTGTCGGTCGCCGGGGCCATCAAGCTGACCGGCGCCCTCCTCGTCGACGCCCTGACCCTGCTGCCCGCGCTGGCCGCGCGCCGCCTGGGCCGCTCGCTGTGGTCGATCACCGTGTGGGCGGTCGGCATCGGCGTCGCGGTCAATCTGACGGGCTTCCTGCTGGCCCTGTGGCTGGACTGGCCTCCGGGCCCGGTCCTCGTCCTGACGGCGGGGGCGGTCGTCCTCGCCGCGCACCTCTTTCCCGAACGGAGAAACCGCTCATGGCGCGCACCCGCGTCCGTACCGCCCGTCTCGTTTCCGTCCTCGCACTGAGCACGGCACTGCCCCTCGCCACCGGATGCGGGACCGAATCCACCCCCGCCCCGGATCGGAAGGCCGCCGGTAGCAAGCCCGTCGTGGTCGTGACGACCACCTGGGAGGGGGCCTTCGCCAAGGCCGCGGGGGCGGAGGATGTCACGGTGATCGTGCCGCGGTCGGTGCACCACGCTCCGGACTACGACCCGAAGCCCTCGGATCTGGCGGCCGTCGCGCAGGCCGACTTCGTGCTGTACGCGCCCTTCGAGCCGTACGCGGCGAAGATCAAGGAGGCGGCGGGCTCGAAGGCGAAGCTCGTCGAGGTGAACCTCGACAACGACCCGGCCAAGGCCGGGGCCGAAGTCGCCCGCCTGGGGGGCCTGTTCGGTACGAAGGATGCGGCCTCGCGGTGGAAGACCCGCCTCGAGGACGAGGTGGAGAAGCTGAACGGCGAGCTCAAGGCCGCCTGGCCGGGCGGGAAGAGCCCCTCGGTCGTCAGTCAGGTCTTCACCGCGTGGGCGGCGGCCCTCGCCGGGGCGACGACGGTGGGGACGTACGGCCCCGAGCCGGTCACCCCCGCCCAACTGGCCTCCCTCTCCGCGAAGAAGCCCGCTCTCGTCCTCGACAACGCGCACATGTCGACGGGCGCGGTGCTGCCGGACTCGGGCGCGAAGCAGGTCGGGATCGTGAACTACCCGGGCGAGGACCTGGACTTGCTGACGGTGTACCGGGATGCGGCGGCCGAGCTGAAGAAGGCGATGGGCGGGGTCTGACCGGTACGGAGGAGAGCCGACCCGCGCGACTCTCCTCCGTCCGTGTCGTCACGCCCTGATCAAGGTGGTGGCCCGCTCCTCCGCGATCCGGTCCCGCAGGGCCGCGCGGTCCGGCTTCCCCGCGGCGGTGAGCGGCAGTTCGGGCAGGACGAGCAGGTGCTCGGGATGCTTGTGCCGGTCGAGCCCTCGCCCGGTCAGGTACGTGCCCAGCTCGGCCAGGCTCGGCACCCGCCCGCCCTTGGTCACCAGGCAGGCGGCGAGCCGCTCCCCCATCAGCGCGTCGGGGACGCCCAGGCACACCACGTCCCTCACCCCCGGGTGGGCGACGAGTGCGCGCTCGACCTCGGCCGGGCTGATGTTGGCGCCGCCGCGTATCACCACGTCCTTGAGGCGGCCGACGACGTGGAGGACGCCGTCCTCGTCGAGGAGGCCCAGGTCGCCGGTGCGGACCCAGCCCTCGGGGGTGCGGTAGCGGGCGTCGAGGTCCGGGGAGGCCACGTAGCAGAGCGGGGTCATGGGCCCGCGGGAGACGATCTCGCCGATCCGCCCGTCGGGCAGCGGCGCGTGGGTGTCGGGGTCGGCGATCCGGATCTCCGCCACCCTGGGGTCGGGCCGGCCCGCGACGACGCCGGAGCGGGCGGTGGGCGGCACCGAACGACCCAGTCCGGTGTGGCAGTTGACGCCGTCGGCCGATCCGTACAGGTTGACGACGGGGCAGCCGAACGCCGCGGCCGCCGCCGCGGCGGTGACCTCGTCGAGCGGGGCGCCGCCCACGACGAGGGCGGTGGGCGCGGGCAGCGGGCCGCCTGTGTGCTCCAGGGCCTCCAGCATCATCCGGACCATGGTGGGGACGCCGAGGACGTGGGTGGGGGCGTGCTCGCGTACGGCGGCGAGCGCGGCTTCGGGGGTGAAATGGTCGAGCAGGACGAGGGTGCCGCCGTGCCGGGCGAGGGTGACGGCCGTGCCGTTGGAGCCGAAGGCCGAGGCGAGGGGGACGAGGAAGAGCGCGCGGGGCGGGGCGCCGTCGGGCATGAGGGAGGCGAGGAAGTTGCCGCGGCCACCGGCCAGGGCGTTGTGGGAGTACGCGACCATCTTCGGTTCCGCCTCCGAGCCGGAGGAGACGAGGATGCGGGCCGCGCTGTCGGGGTCGGGGCGGGCCGGGACGAAGCCGGTCGCGTCCGTACGCAGGAGGGCCGCGAGCGGAATCGTTCCCTCGGGTGCGGGGCCGGGCCCCGCGGCGATCACGCGCCGCACGGTCGGCAGGGCGCCCGGGGCGAGGGCGACGAGATCGGCCGCGGGCGTCCGGCCCCGGTGGGCCGTGGCCGCGACGACGGCCACGGCCTCGGCCCGGCGCAGCAGGCAGGCGGCCTCCGCGGCGCCGCGGCCGACGGGGAAGGGCAGGGCCACCGCTCCGAGCGCGGCGAGGGCCAGGTCGACGACGACGGCGTCGCGGCGGTCGGGGAGCTGGACGGCGACGACGTCCCCGAGGCCGATGCCGAGCCCGCGCAGCCCCTCGGCCAGACATCGGGCCTTGCGGTCGAGCGCGGTGTAACAGAGCGGGCCCTTGGCGTCGACGAGCGCCGTGCGGTGCGGGTCGGCGATCCGCCGGGCCCGGTAGAGGCTGTAGACGTCGAGGTCGGGGCAGGTGCCGTCCGCCGCCCAGGAGCGGCGGAGCGCGGCGGGGAGCAGGTCGTTCAGGGCGACGGTCACGCGAGGCTCCAGGGGTCGGGAACGGCTGGTGCACCGTGCGCGTCCCGGCTGATCGAGCCGGAGAGGCGCGGGTCGTGGGCGAGGCCGGTCAGGTCGGTGGTGACATCCGTGGCCGTCAGCCCGTGGGAACGCAGCTGGTCGAGGGCGTCCTCCGTACACATCCCGCGCAGGTCGTACGCGGCGGCGGCCGCCGCGCAGGCGTCGCTCGGGGCGATCCAGCCGTCGGCGGTCGGGAGCGGGTGCCGGAAGCCGGCGGGGCGCCGGGGGTCGGATCCGGAGGCGGCCGCGCCCAGGGCGGGGGCGAGGAGGGTGTCGGCGGCGCCGAGCAGGGACGACTCCACCCGTACGCCGTGGCTGGTGCGCTCGCGCAGGAGGAGGCCGGCGAGCACCGCCTCGGTGCCGTGCAGACCGCCCAGGACGTCGAGCAGCGTCATGAGGGACGGCGCGGGAGTCTCGCCGGCCGGGTGGATCGCCTCCCCCACGGCCGTACGGGCCTGCACCATGAAGTCGGTGCCCATGGGCGCGTCGGCGAGCCGGCCGGCCCAGCCGCCGGTGTACGCGTACACGAGGGACGGGTTGGCGTCGGCCAGGTGCTCGGCGTCGAGCCGGAGTTCGGCGGCCTTGCCGGGCGCCCAGTTGTGCAGGAACACGTCGGCATCGGCGGCGAGTTCGCGCAGGCGGCGCCGGTCGCCGGACGCCTTGATGTCGATCTCGACGGCCTCCTTGCCCCGGTTGAGCGCGAGCCAGCGGGCGGAGATCCCGTCGCAGGCGGGCGGCATCCCGCGCAGCGGGTCGCCGCCCGGAGGTTCGACGCGGATCACCCGGGCGCCGAGGAGTCCCAACAGATGGGCGGCGAGCGGTGCTTGGATGCGGCGGCCCGCTTCGAGGACGGTCAGGCCGGCCAACGGGCGGCCCGGCGCGGGAGACGCGGCGACGGGGGCCTTGGTGACGGGGGCCTTCCCCGGCCGCATCGGGGTCATGGTCCACGGGTCGACGCCGGAGTCCTCACCGGCCTCCTGCGCTCGCTCGGCGAGCGTGCGTACGCGGCACACCTCGGCCCCGGACTGCGCGGCGGCCCACCGGATCCGCTCCCACGCGTGGCGCCGGGTCACGTCGTGCAGCTCGGCGGGGAAGGGCGCGCACGCGGTCGCGTACCGGAACTGGAAGGGGCGCCAGCCCGCCCGTATCGCGTCGCCGGGCCCGTCCAGGGCGCGCCAGAACGCCGCCCACGCCCCCGGGTCGAGCGTCTCCAGCTCGAAGAGGACGCCGTCGGCGGAGGTGAACGGCGGTCCGCCCGGGGACAGTTCGACGGACTCCGACTCGTCGGCCCCGGCGGCGGCCAGGTACTGGGACACTGCGAGCAGGCCCGTGCGGTCGGCCGTCGTGCTCACGCGCGACACAGGGATGCGGCGGCTCTCCGAACCGCCCCGCGCCTGGCCGATGAGGGCGGCGAGCAGGCCCTGGACCGTGAGCACGCCGGTGGCGGTCGCGAGGTAGTCGACGCCGAGGCCGCGCGGAGCCCCGTGACGGCGGCCGTGCACGGCCATCACGCCGGTGGCGGCCTGGGCGGTGGCCTCGTCCTCGATGCCGGAGCCGAGCCCGCCCCAGGCGGTGCGTGCCGTGACGGGCGCGAAACCGCCGCCGCCGACGGCGATCTCCCCGGCGTCCCCGTCGCTCGCCCGCGCGCCGAGCCGCCGCAGGTGGTCGGCCACGACCCGGGTCAGGGCCGGCGGCCCCTCGATGCCGAAGCGCAGCGCGTCGAGCGGGCGACGTACCGACGTATACGTGGTGGAGGTCCTGGTCGATGGGGGCGCCATGCCTCTCCTCTCTTCCGTCACGGTTGCGGGAACCGGCGGGCCGATGCGCCCGACCACTTCCACGGACAGACAGTCGGACGCGTGTTCTGTCGAGTTCCCGAGATGGAGGAAAACGGTGACGGATCATGACGTAGCGGATGTCGGGCCGCTGCGGGAGCGGGTGACCGCCTTCGTCCGCGACCGGGTGTTCCCGTGCGAGTCCCGGCTCGACACCGGCGGGCCGGTCGCCGGAGACCTGCGGCGGCGCCTGCGGGAGGAGGCGCGCCAGGCCGGCCTGTGGGCACTGCCCCTGCCGTACGAACTGGGCGGCGGTGGCATCCCGTTGCTCGAATACGCCTCCCTCGCCGAGGCCGAAGGAGCGAGCGACCACGGCCCCGCCGCCCTGGGATCCGCGCCGCTGCTCGACGTGACGATGCTGTCCCGGCACGCTTCCGACCGGGTGCGCGCGGACTGCCTCCCCGGCCTGGTCTCCGGCGAGCTCCGTACCTGTTACGCGATGACCGAGCCGGACACACCCGGCACCGAGCCGGCGCTCACCGCGACGCGGGCGGAGCCGCGGCCGGGTGGCGGCTGGCGCGTCACGGGGCGCAAGTGGTTCGTGTCGCAGGCCGGCGACGCCGACCTCGTCACCGTCCTCGCCCGCACGAGCGGAACGGCCGGGGACCGCGACGGCCTGTCCCTGTTCCTCGTGCCCACCGCCTCCCCCGGCTTCCGGGTCGTACGCGAACTGCCCGTGCTCGGATCGGCCGGACAGTACGAGATCGCGTTCGACCACGTCGACGTCGACGAGGACCAGCTCGTCGGCGAGGCCGGCCGAGCACTGTCCGTCGCGGGCGAGCGCCTCCAACTGGGGCGCACGCTGCGGGCGTTGCGCTGGGTCGGTCAGGCCCAGCGGGCCTTCGACCTGCTGTGCGGGCGGGCCGTCGCGCGGCAGGGCGCCCGGGGGCGGCTCGCGGACCGGCAGCTCGTCCAGCAGCACGTCTTCGAGTCGCTGCTCGCCCTGCGGACCACGCGGCCGCTCGTGTACGAGGCGCTGGCCCTGGTCGCGGAAGGACGTGACGCGCACGTGGAGGTGGGGCTCGCGAAGACGGCGGCGGCCCGCACGCTCCAGGACGTCGCCGACCGCGCCGTCCAGGTCTTCGGCGCCGCTGGACTGGGCCCGGACACCCCGCTCCCCGCGCTGTTCCGCACGGGGCGGACGGCCCGGATCCTCGACGGTCCCGACGAGCTGCACGTCTCCTCCGTCGCCCGGCGGATCCTGCGCAGCCGGGAGGGCGCTGCGGTCACACCCGCGTGAGGTCGGCGCGGCCGAGGAGTGCGGCCAGGCCGAGGGCAAGGAAGAAGTCGCCCCATACGAGTTCGTGCCGGACGGCCGTACCGCCGGGCGCGTCGTAACAGCCGTCGACGAGCATGCCGGGCGGGCGGGGACCGTCCGGCCCGGTGAGATGGGCGTGCGCCAGCCGGTGCAGGACCACCCGCGCGCGGGCCGCGCACGCGGCCGCCCACGGAGCCCCGGGGACGCGGGCGAGTTTCAGCAGGGCGACGGCCGTGATGGCGGCGGCGGAGGTGTCCAGGGGGCCGTCGAGGCGGTAGGCGTCGGCGGGCGGGACGAGCGGCCCGGCGAGGAACTCGCAGCGGGCGAGGAGCAGTTCGGTAGCCGCAGGCAGCCCGCCCGTAGCCGGGGCAAGCGAGAAGGCATCCGCGACGGACAGGAGGAGCCATGCCTCGCCCCGGGTCCAGCCGGGCGCCGGATCGGGCTCGGCTGCCCAGCCCGTGCCCTCGTCCCAGCGCCAGGCCGGCGTGGGCCTCCCGGCGCCCTCGCGGGGCAGGCACAGGTCGAAGTGACGGTGCAGGTGCGCGGCGGCCGCCGCCCGGCCCTCGGGCCCGGCGCACGCCAGCAGAGGGACGAGGCCGGGAGCGCCGTCCGCACGGGCCCGCAGCCGGGGGCCTCCGAGCGCCGCACCCCACGGGATCAGGCCGAGCACAGGGTCCCGGGCTTCGAGGGCGGCCCGCGCGGCACGGTCGCGCAGGGCGCCGGCCGCCGCGTCCCCGTCGGCCAGGGCCGTGCCGTACCAGAGGATGAGCCCCCGGGTCGCGGTGTCGGCCTCGGCCCAGGGAGCGAGCGCGGCGGTCGCGGCGGCCGCCGCGGTGCGGTGCGCGGGGAGGCCGGTGTGCCGGGCGCGCAGCCAGAGGAGTCCGGCCCAGAAACCCCCGGTCCACGACCCTCGCCCGGTGGTGGTCCAGCGCCCATCGGCCGGGTCCGCGTACAGGGGGAAGCGGTCGCCCACCTGCTCGGCGGTCACGGTGACCCGCTGGAGGAGGAGGCGGAGAGCGTCCCCGGCCCAGTCACCACCGGTCATGCGGAGGCACCCGTTCTCGTACGGCGGTCCCGCAGCGCCCAGGCGAGGGCGACGGCCGCCGCGACGGCGAACTCCGCCGCGACCAGGAACCACCCCTGGCCGTACCGGCCCCGCTCCGCGAGCAGTCCGAACAGCGGGGGCCCGACGGCGAATCCGGCGAAGAAGCCGGCGGCGACCAGCGCCGAGTCCTGCCCGGCGCGGCCGGGCGCGGAGCGCTGCATCACCAGGACCATCGAGACCGCGTTGCCGGAGACGGCGAAGACGCCCACCGCCACGGCCGCCACCCATACGAGGAGTTCGACGCGGACGGCCAGGGCGAGGAGCACGGCGGCGCCGACGGCCCCGCCCGCGAGCAGGCCCGGGAACCACGGGGCCCTGCCCGGGGTGGCGGCCCGGGACCAGCCGACGCGGCCGGCGATCCCTGCGACGCCGAGGACGGCGACGAGCGCGCCCGCCACGGTCGGGCCGAGGCCGAGGTGCCGGGCGCCGAACAGTGCGAGGTAGGTGTTGACGGAGGCGATGCCCGCGCCGAGGAAGAGCGAGAAGGCGGCGAGCCAGGGCACGTGCCGGCCGGCGTGCGCGGGCGGCACGGACGGCGCGGGCGGCACGGACGGCACGGACGGCACGGACGGCACGGACGGCACGGACGGCACGGACTGCGGCGACGGCGCGGACGGCGGCGACGGCGCGGACGGCGGCGACGGCGCGGACGGCGGCGACGGCGCGGACGGCGGCGACGGCGCGGACGGCGGCGACGGCGCGGACGGCGTACGAGCATCCGGCCTCGCCGTGTGCGCCGGCATCGGCCCCCGCGTCGCGTCGGCCGGGAGCGTGCGCCACGCCCACACCGCCGCGAGGAGCGCCGCCCCGGCGGCCACCGCCACCGCGCCCCGCCAACCGACGAGGCCGGCCGCGGCCGCGAGCGGCAGCCCGGCCGCGAAGGCGCCCAGCTGCACGCCGGACTGCTTGGCGCCGGTCACCGCGCCCCGTTTCGGGGCCGGGACGGCGGCCAGGATGGCCTTGTTGGTCGCCGGGTTGGCGAGCGCCTGGGGCAGACCGCCGAGCGCGACGGCCGCGAGGAGCAGGCCGGGCCCGGGGGCCGCGCCGATCAGCCCGAGCGCCACGGCCGACACGGCGAGCAGCGTCACGAGCGCGCGCCGGGGTCCGACCCGGTCCACGATCCGGCCGCCGACGGGCGAGAGGACGGCGGCCGTGCCGAACCCGACCGTGGTGGTCAGGCCCAGGACGGTCGCCGAGACGCCGAGGTCGTCGACGAGGCGCGGGCCGAGCGCACCGATGAGGAAGAGCTGCATCATCGAGAAGGCCATGGCGGTCGTCAGCAGCGCGGTCCTCACCGACTGTCCCCTTCTCTCGCGACGTGCGGGCACCCGAGGAGTCGTCGCGGCAGTGCCGGAAGTTCCCGAGGCGCTCTTGTGGGGCGCGCCACAGTCCCGTAGTCATGAGCCGACAGCAGACAGCCGTACCGGCCCGCGAGCCGTCGGAGGGGGTGCGAGGATGGGCGCGCCATGACACCAGGCCGATGTTCCCGAGGAGCGCGGGCCGCGATCTTCGCGGCCGTCTGTGTGCTGCTCGCGGCCACCGGACACATCGTCATGTCGGGTCATGGAGTGCCCGGTTGGGCGATGGCCCTCGCGTTCGCGGGAACCGTGGCGGTCGCCTGGGTCCTCGCCGGGCGCGAACGCGGGCTGTTCGCCGTGACGGCGGCGACCGTAGCCGTCCAGGGCGTGCTGCACACGGTGTTCTCCTGGACCCAGTCGTCAGCCGCCACCGACCCGTCGACGGCTCACGCCGACGCGACCACGTCCCACGCGGGCATGGGGCACGAGGGCATGGGGCACGGAGGCATGGCGCACGGGACCGCCGGGCCGCCCGCCGCCCACGACATGACAGACATGGCGGCCATGGGGGAGATGTCGTCGTCCCTGGGCATGCTGTCGGCGCACCTGCTCGCCGCGCTCCTGAGCGGGCTGTGGATGGCGTACGGGGAGCGGGCCGTGTTCCGCATGCTGCGCGCCCTGCCGATGGGGCTTTGCCGCCCCCTGCGGCTTCTGTTCACGGCGGTCGTTCCCGTACCGCGGGACGTGCCCCGCGTCCGGCCGGCCCGCGCGGGTGACGAGCGGGCTCCCCGGCGGCTCCTGCTCGCCCGTTCCGTCGTCTCCAGAGGTCCTCCACAGGCACTCGCTGTCCTCTGACAGCCGGCTCCCCGAGCGCGACGGACACGCGTCCGCCGCTCGGGCATCGGCCATGCCGTTCCGGCGGGCCGTACCAGTCACCGGTGCCGCCGTCCGCGCGCCGCCGGGTTCCCCTTGCCTCGTAAGGACTTGTGGCGATGACCCCTGCCCACGAAACGCTCCTCGACGGATCGACCGCCCCGGCCCGCTCCGCACCCCGCTCCGCGCAGTCGTCGGCCGCCGACGCGGTGACGACCCGGCTCGCGCTGGCTGCCCGGGACGGCGACCCGGCCAAGGCCGACCTGTTCGTCCGTGCCCTGCACCGCGACGTCTGGCGGTACGTGGCCTACCTCAGTGCCGACCGCCAGGCGGCCGACGACCTCACCCAGGAGGTCTTCCTCCGTGCGCTCGCCGCGCTACCCCGCTTCCAGGGGCGTTCGTCGGCCCGTACGTGGCTGCTGTCCATAGCCCGGCGGACCGTGGTCGACAGCCTGCGGCACGCGGCCGCCCGCCCCCGTCTCTCCGACCGCGACGACTGGCAGGCGGAGGCCGAGCACACCCAGCCCCGGGGGCTGCCCGGCTTCGAGGACGGCATCGCCCTCGCGGAACTCCTGGCGGCCATTCCGGCCGAGCGGAAGGACGCCTTCGTCCTCACCCAACTCCTGGGCCTGCCCTACGCCGAGGCCGCCGAGGCCATCGGCTGTCCGGTGGGCACGGTCCGCTCCCGCGTGGCCCGCGCCCGGGCCTCCCTGATCGCCCTGCTCCGCGGTGAGGAGGACGCGACCCCGCAGACGCCCCCGGCCGGCGTCACCCCGCCGACCAGGAGATTCCCCCGGGCGCCCGCCCTCGCCTGACCCAGGCCCAGACACAGGCCCAGACACAGGCCCAGACACAGGCCCAGGCCTGTTCCGACCACCCGTCACATCGGCCGCGGTGCCCGGGAACCATCCCGGGCACCGCCACGTTCTACAGAAGCGTAGAAGCAATCGACGACGTCTGGAGTGACGGAACATGGCCCTGTGGGACCGCATCAAGGAATCCGCATCGACGATGCAGACCCAGCTGGAGGCGCGGAAGAACGACCTGAAGAGCGGCGCCTTCCGGGACGCCAGCATGGCGATGTGCGCGCTCGTGGCCGCCGCCGACGGGACGATCGATCCGGCCGAGCGCCGCCGGGTCGCGCAGCTGATCTCGACCAACGAAGTGCTGCAGAACTTCGACGCGGCCGACCTCCAGCGCCGGTTCGACGAGAACCTGAACAAGCTGACGGCCGACTTCGACTTCGGCCGGGTCAGCGTGCTCCAGGAGATCGCCAAGGCGAAGAAGAAGCCCGCCGAGGCCCGCGCCGTCATCCAGATAGGCATCGTCATCGGCGGCGCCGACGGCGACTTCGACAAGACCGAGCAGGCCGTCGTCCGCGAGGCGTGCTTCACCCTCGGCCTGCCGCCGCACGAGTTCGACCTCTAGGAAAGACCCGGCCGCCCGGAGGCCGGTCGCTACATCGGGGTGGCCGCCCGCAGGACGAGGAAGAGGGTGACGGCCGAGTTCGCCGAGGACAGGGCCGACACCGTCGCGCCGAAGGCCGCGCCCCAGGCCGCGAACCCGACGGCGGTGAAGAGCGAGGGCCAGGCGCGCCCCGCCGGGGCCGGTCGCAGCAGGGCCGCGACCCGGCGGGGCACCGGCCCGGCGCCGGTGACCGCGGGGAGCAGCGCGGTGGTCGCGGGCGGGCCCAGCAGGGCGGCCGTACCGATCGCGCGGGCCACGCAGCGGCGGCTGCCGACCGCCACCGCGGCCTCCTCGTCGGCCCAGCGTTCGGCGGTGTACGCGACGGCGGTACGGAGCGGGCGCAGGAACGGGTGGGCGCGGGCCGCGAGATGGACCGTCAGGAGGTGTCGGTGGTGACGCCCCGCCAGGTGGGCCCGCTCGTGGGCGAAGAGCGCCCTGCGTTCGCGGGAGGTCAGCGCGGCGAGCATGCCGGTGCTGACGACGACGCGGCCACGCCGACGGCCGGGCAGCGCGTACGCGTAGGGGGCGCCGTCCGGCAGGACGGTCACGGAGGTCCGGGGCAGCCCGGCGAGCGCGCCCTCGGCCCGCCGGCGTGCCCGCCTCTGGCGCCGGGCCGCCGCACCGCACGAGACGAGGACGGCGAGGAGGGCCGGGATCGCCGCCCGGCCGGCCACCTCGTCGTACGGCAGGGCCGCGCGCACCTCGGGGTCCGACCAGGCGTCGGGCAGGGGGTTGCCGGGCAGTTGGGCCGTGCCGACGATCATGAGCAGGACGAGACAGAGGGTGCTGCACACGGCGAGGACGCCGGCGACGGCGGAGAGGAGCCGCGTCGCCGTACGGGGATGGAGCCGGCTCTCGGCGAGGCGGGCGATCGGCCAGGCGGTGAGCGGAAGGACGAGCGGAAGGAAGACGAAGAACCCCATGACGACTGCTGCTACCGGTCCCGCTCGGACTCACCGAGCTCACCGGAACCACCGGACTCACCCGACTCACCGGGCTCTTCGGCGAGGAGTGCGCGCAGGAGCAGCTCGTCGTTCGGTGAGAGCGCGGTGACGAAACTGGCGAGCACGGCCTGACGGTCCGCCTCGGCGTCCAACACCTTGCGCATCCGCAGCGCGGCGAGCCCCGCCTCGTCGGCCACGGCGGTCCAGACGAAGGAGCGCCCCGCCCGCTCGCGCTCGACGGCGCCCTTGCCGTGCAGGCGGGTCAGGATCGTGATCACGGTGGTGTACGCGAGGTCGCCGCCGAGGCGCTCCTGCACCCACGCCACGGGCACCGGTTCGGCGGCGCCCTTGAGCACGGAGAGGACGTGCGCCTCCAGCTTTCCCTGGCCGCGTCTGCGCGGCGAGGGCTCCGCCCCGCTCCCGCTCCGGTCCGTCATGCCGCCGCCCTCCCGCCAGTCCCGTACCCCGTCACTCGTAGCCTACGACCGGTACGCCGCAGGTCAGTGACGCAGTGACGCTTCCGCTCAGAAGACGGAGAGGCCCGTGATCGTGGTGAAGCGGTCCAGGGCGGCGACGCCGGCGACCGAGTTCCCGCGCTCGTCGAGGCCGGGGCTCCAGACGCAGAGGGTGCAGCGGCCGGGGACGACGGCGATGATGGCGCCGCCCACCCCGCTCTTGCCGGGGAGCCCCACCCGGAGGGCGAAGTCGCCCGCCGCGTCGTAGGTGCCGCAGGTCATCATCACGGCGTTGACCTGCTTGGCCTGGCTGCGGGTGAGCAGGCGGGTGCCGTCGGCACGGATGCCGTGCCGGGCGAGGAAGCCGGTGGCGACGGCGAGGTCGGCGCAGGACGCCTCGATCGAGCACTGCCGGAAGTACTCGCGCAGCAGGGTCGGGACGGGCGTGGTGATGTTGCCGTACGAGGCCATGAAGTGGGCGAGGGCCGCGTTGCGGTCGCCGTGGGCGGACTCCGAGGCGACCACGTCCCGGTTGAAGTCGAGGTCCGGGTTGGCGGACTCGGCGCGCAGGAAGTCGAGGACGCAGCCGGATGCGTCGCCGGTCATCCGTTGCAGGCGGTCGGTGACGACGAGAGCGCCGGCGTTGATGAACGGGTTGCGGGGGATGCCGTGCTCGTACTCCAGCTGGACGAGCGAGTTGAAGGGGTTGCCGGAGGGTTCGCGGCCGACGTGCTCCCAGAGGCTGTCGCCTTCCCGGGCGAGGTCGAGAGCGAGGGTGAAGACCTTGGTGACGGACTGGGTGGAGAAGGGCTGCTGCCACTCCCCCACCCCGTACACCGCGCCGTCGAGCTCCGCCACGGCCATGCCGAAGCGGCTCGCGTCGACGGCGGCGAGGGCCGGGATGTAGTCGGCGGGGCGGCCCCGGCCGGCGAGGCCCTCGATCTCCTCGCCGATGCGTTCGAGTACGGGTAGGAAGGACTGCACCATGAGCGCATTGTGCCCGGCCGCGCCCGGGTCAGCTCTCCGCCGTGTCGGGGACGCCGCTCTCCGGCATCTCGTCCAACGCGTACGGGTGCACGTACCGCGCGTCGTCGAAGGGCGTGAACCACGTGCCGAAGCCGAGCGCCGCCACACCGCCCTCGCCGGCGCCGCTCTCCCCTTCGTCCTGGAGCCACGCGAAGTCCATGTCCTCGTAGACCTCCCCGGCGAAGCGCCCGAGGGCGGCCGCGACCTCGTCGTCCAGGAGTCCGTGCAGGTCGAGGGTGACGTGGGCCTGTTCGAGGAGGAGCTTCAGGACGAGCTCCTCGGCGAGGCAGCCGAGCCGCCGGAAGCTGCCGTCGGTGAACCGGGTGGTGAGGGCGATCGCGGTCACCAGGAAGCGGCGCGCGAAGAGTTCGTTGTACTGCGGGGCGTGGCGCGAGGGCAGTTGGTCGAGGTGCCACAGGTGCCCCTGGCACTCGGCGACGGTGGTGTCCTCCTCGGCGAGGGCCTGGACGTCGTCGTACAGCTCGTCGATGAGGACCTCGGCGCCGTACACCAGGGAACCGGCGGCGAGTTCGGCGCTCTCGGGACTGACGCCGGCGGGCCCGTCCGCCGGCTCCTCCTCCCCCGACGGCGCCGCGTCCTCCGCCTCGTCCACGTCATGCGGGACACCGAAGGTGGCCGGGGTGAAGGAGCGCAGGCGGGTCGCGAGGGCGCGGAACGCGGCTTCGTGGTCCTGCGCCTCTCCCTCCGCCTCGTCGGCGGTGTCGGGCTTCGCCGTGTGGTGGGCCCGGCGCGCCTGCGGGTCGCTGGGCGGGGCGCCGGGCCCGTCGGCGGCTTCGAGGCTCTCGCGCGCCGCGTCGGTGTGCAGCTGCACCTCGCTGCTCTCGACCGTCCACTCGGCCAGCAGCTCCGAACGTTCCAGGACTTCCTCGCTGACGGAGCCGACCGCCTCCTCGGCGAACTCCAGCGACGGCGCCGCGACCATCACCTTCAGGATCGCCCCGCCCGGATGGACCGCCACGGCGACGTCGAAGAGGTCCATCTCCATGCCGTCGGCGCCTTCGATACCGGCCACCGACGCGAAGCCCTGTTCCAGCAGGGCGGAGGCTCCCACGCGGTGGAGCCCGTCCAGCTCCGGAGCACCCTCCGGAATGCGTATTTCCACGGTTACGACATAGGTCACGGACGAAAGCGTGCCAGGCCGGGGCGGGTGGACGCGGGTGTTCGCGGAAGCTTTTCGCGTACGGCACGCGCGTACGGCGGGAGCCGGTGCCCCCCCGAAGGGGACACCGGCTCCCGGTGTGGGCTCGGGTCAGGCGACGAGCTCGGACTTCTCCGCACCCGCCGCGTCTGCCTCGTCCGCCTCATCTCCGACGGGGGCCTTCTTGCCGTCCCGCATGACCAGGGTGGCGAGGGCGGCCGCCGCGAGGACACCGATCGCGCTGATCGTGAAGGTGGTGGACATCGAGGTGGTGAAGGCCTCGCGGGCCGCTTCGACCATCGCGGGGTCGCCCTTGGCGGCGGCCAGCGCGCCGCCGATCGACTGCTTGGCCTCCTCGGAGGCGTCCGCCGGCATCTCACGGGAGAAGGTGCTGGTGAGGAGCGAGCCGAGGATCGCGATGCCGAGCGCGGTGCCGGCCTGCTGGATCGTGTCGTTCAGGGCGGAGCCGACGCCCGCCTTCTCCTCGGGGATGGTGCTCATCAGGGCGCCGACGGCGGCCGGCATCGCGAGGCCGGCGCCGAGGCCGAGCAGGCCCAGGGCGATGGCCGGGACGGTGAAGCCGGAGGCGGCGTCGACCGTGGTCAGCAGGGTGAAGGAGCCGGCCATGACGAGCATGCCCGCCAGGATCAGGACGCGGTTGCCGACCTTGGCGGCGAGTCCGGCTCCGGCGCCGTTGCCGATGAGGGCGGCGACGGCGAGCGGGACGAAGGCGAGGCCCGCCTTGACCGGCGAGTAGCCGAGGACGAACTGCAGGTACTGGGTGAGGACGAGGAGCAGGCCTCCGTTGCCGATCTGCACGAGGGTCAGCGAGAGCGACCCGCCGCTGAAGTTGCGGTGCTTGAAGAGGACCAGCGGCACCATCGGCTGGGGGGTGACGTTCTCCCAGATCACGAAGCCGGCGAGGGAGACGACCGCGACGGCCAGGGTGACGAGCGAGCGGCCCTCGAAGGCGCCGTGCTGCGGGATCTCGATGATCCACCAGATCAGCGCGGTCATGCCGACGGCGGAGAGGATCGCGCCGAGCGGGTCGGGCTTCTGCCAGGGGCCCTTCGACTCCGGCATGAGGGTGAGGGCGGCGACGACGGCGAGGACGACGACCGGGACATTGATGAAGAAGATCGACTGCCACGAGAACCGGTCGATCAGGACGCCGCCGAGGACCGGGCTGCCGACGAGGCCGAGCATCGACACGGAGCCCCAGGCCGCCATCGCCTTGGGCCGCTCGTCCTCGTCGAAGACGGTGATGAGGATGGAGAGCGTCGAGGGCATGATCAGCGCGCCGCCGACACCCATCGTGATCCGCGCGGCGATCACCTCGCCGGGGCTGGTGCAGAAGGTCGCGGCCAGTGACGCCGCGCCGAAGAGCAGCAGGCCGAAGATCATGATCTTCCGTCGGCCGAACCGGTCACCGAGGCTTCCGGAGGTGAGGAGGAGTCCCGCGAAGACCAGGATGTAGGAGTCCAGGATCCACTGGATGTCCTGGGCGCTCGCGCCGATGTCCTCGGTCATCGAGGGGACCGCGACGGTCAGCGCCATGCTGTCGACCACCAGGACCAGGGTGCTGAGGCACAGCACGACCAGGATCCACCAGCGGCGTGGGTTGCGGCTTTCCATGGGACTTCCCCCTCGACTTTCGTCTTTTCCTCTTGCCGTTTTCCTTCGGTGCGAACACTGTACGCAGACGCGCACAGTGTTCGCAACCTCTTGCACCTGTACGCTTGATGCGAACGTCGTACGCGCCGCAAAGGAGGATCCGCCCCCATGGCCACCAAGGCGAACCCCGTCCCGTCCGTATGGACGCGACAGCAGGCCGCACCCGATCAGCCCGCCCTCAGCCGGACCGCGATCGTCCGCGAGGCGATCGTCATGCTGGACGCCGACGGCATCGAGGCACTCAGCATGCGCAAGCTCGGGGCCCGCCTCCACGCCGGCGCGGCCTCGCTCTACCGCCATGTCGCGACCAAGGACGAGCTCATGGAGCTCGCCGTGGACGAGGTCGCCGCCGAGATCGCCGTCCCTCCGGCCGAAGCCGCCCGCGGCGGAGCCGGCTGGCGCGCCGCCGCGACCGAGGCCTCGGACTCCTTCCGCGCGACGGCCCTGCGCCACCCCTGGCTCTCGTCCGTCCTCGGCCAGGCGGGCCTCGCCTACCTGGGCCCGAACCTGATGGCGTACTCGGAGCGGCTCGCCGCCCTGTTCGCGGCGGCCGGCTTCCCGGAGCCGAGCCGGGCGATCGACACCCTCCTCTCGTACGTCATCGGGATGAGCACGACGGAGGCCGCCTGGCTCACCACGGTCGCCCGCTCCGGCGAGAGCGAGGCCGACTTCATCGCGCGCCTGATGCCCGCCGCCCAGCAGGCCGCGGCCGGCCACGACCACCTCACCGAGGCGTACGCCGACTCCGCCGTCCACGCGGTCGTCGACCCCGTCGCCATCCGCGACGAGAAGTTCGCCTACGGCCTGGACGTCGTCCTCGACGGCCTGGAGATGCGCCTCCCCCGATAAGCGTTACGCGGCCTCCCCGCGCGGCCAGCGGCGGTGCAGTTCGTCGATGTGGAAGTCGTGCGCGTGGCGGCCGCCGCCGCCCGCCTCCACGAGATGGGGGTGGCCGGCGGGGAGTTCGGGGTGGACGTGTGCCAGCGCGGCCGGGTCCGTACGGGGCCACAGGCGGGTGGCGGCCAGGGCGCCGAGCAGGGCGATCCCGGCGAGTACGGCCGCCGAGGCCATGAGTCCGGCTCGCGCCGCGAGCCAGCCGGCGAGGGGATAGGTGAGCAGCCAGCAGGCGTGCGAGAGGGAGAACCGGGCGGCGAAGGCGGCCGGCAGGTCGGCGCTCCGGGCGGAGCGGCGCAGCAGCCTGCCGCCGGGCGTGAGGATCGCCGAGGTCGCTCCGCCGAGTACCAGCCAGACCGCGAGCAGCCCGGGCCAGGACCAGTCCCCCGGCGGGAGCGCGAGCCCGAGCGCGAGCAGCCCGAGGGCCCCTGCCAGGACGAATGCGGCGCGCAGCATGAGCGCCCGTTCACCCCCCGGGGCAGGCCGGTCGGCGGGCTGGTCGGCGGGCCGGCGGTCCAGCGCGCGTGGGAGCAGGAGCGCGACCGCCATCGAGCCCGCTCCGTACGCGCCGAGGGCGAGCGGGACGTCTCCGGGGGTGCGGCCGAGGGTGTCGCGGACCAGGACCACCGTGTTGACCAGTACCGTCGCGCCCGCCGCCGCCACCGCGACGTCCAGGGCGAGCAGGGCCCGCAGGCGCGGAGTGCCGAGGAGGAGCCGCGTACCGAAGGCCGCCCTGGCGCGGAGTCCTCCCGCGCGTGCGGCAAGTGCGGGTGCGGGCAGGGCGGTCGCGCGGACCAGGACGCCCGAGGCGAGGAACCCGGCGGCGGTGCCGGTGAAGAGCCGGTCGTACGGGACGACGGTGAGCAGCGCGGCGGCGAGCACCGGGCTGAGCAGGCTCTCCAGGTCGTAGGCGAGCCGGGAGAGGGAGAGCGCCTTCGTGTAGTCGCGCTCCTCGGGGAGCACGTCGGGGATCGTCGCCTGGAAGGTCGGCGTGAAGGCGGCGGAGGCGGTCTGGAGCAGGAGGATCAGGACGTAGATCTGCCACACCTGGGTGACGAACGGCAGGGACAGGGCGACCCCGGCCCGTACGAGGTCCATGGTGACGAGCAGGTTCCGGCGGGGCAGCCGGTCGGCGAGGGCGCCGACGACCGGGCCCATGCCGACGTACGCGGCCATCTTGATCGCGAGGGCGGTGCCGAGCACGGCGGAGGCGTTCGTCCCCGCGAGGTCGTAGGCGAGGAGGCTCAGCGCCACGGTCGCGAGGCCGGTGCCGGCGAGGGCGACGACCTGGGCGGTGAACAGGCGCCGGTAGGTGCGGTTGCGCAGCACGGACAGCATGGGGACGCCCCCGGTCGGCCAGGTGGTCGGCGGACCCCTTCACCGTAGCCGATACGTGCGTACGTGCGCACACGTTGACGTCATGCGGGCTCAGTCGTGCCAGGGCTCGCCGCTCACCACATGGTCCGCGCGGCTGATGGCCTCGACGACCAGTCGCTTCAGGTGCCCGTCGGGCATCGCGTACACGACCCGCCGCCCGTCCTTGCGGGACTGCACGAGGCCGCCGAGGCGCAGCTTGGCCAGGTGCTGGCTGACGGCCGGGCGCGCGGCCCCGCACGCCTCGGTCAGGGCGCTGACGTCGGCCTCTCCGCGGGTGAGCAGCCACAGCAGGTGGAGCCGGGTGGGGTCGGCGAGGAGCGCGAACACCTCAGCCGCCGCGGCGAGTTCCCGCGCTCCGGGTGTCCGCTCGTGCGGACGCGGCACGGCGGACGCCCCGGCGTCCGCCGCCGGATCCGTCGTGGGGCCGTCGGGACCTGCGGCGTCTGCCGGATCTGCGCGCTCGGACATGGGGCCATCGTAGGCAGACCGGCCCACGGCTCAGTCCTCGCGCGGGGCCACGGTTCAGCCCTCGTGCCCGGCCTCGGCATCGGCGGGAGCCGGGAGCGTGCCCAGGAAGCGGATGTGGGGGCGGCCTCCGGGCGTCGGTCGGGTCACCGTGGCGCGTACCCGGTACACCTCGGCGATGAGCTCCTCCGTCAGGACCTCGTCCGGGGTGCCCCGGGCCACCACCCGGCCCTCCGCGAGGACGACGAGCCGGTCGCAGTACATCGCCGCGAGGTTCAGGTCGTGCAGGGCGACGACGGCGGTCAGGCGGAGCCCGGCGACCAGGGTCAGGAGGTCGAGCTGGTGCTGGATGTCGAGGTGGTTGGTGGGTTCGTCGAGGAGGAGTTCGCGCGGTTCCTGGGCGAGGGCGCGGGCGATCTGGACCCGCTGGCGTTCCCCGCCCGAGAGCGTCCGCCACGAGCGGTGGGCCATGTCCGCGAGGCCGGTGCGGGCGAGGGCGGAGCGGACGGCGGCCTCGTCCGCCGCCGACGCGGGGGTCCAGGCCCTGCGGTGCGGGACGCGGCCCAGCCGGACGGCGTCGAGGACGGTCAGGTCGACCTGGGTGTCGGCCTGCTGCTCGACCGCGGCGAGGCGCCGCGCGACCGCCCGGCGGCCGAGGCCGTCGAGGGGATCGCCGTCGAGGGTGACGACGCCGCTGTCGGGGGCGAGGACGCCGGCGAGGAGGCGCAGGAGCGTCGACTTCCCCGAGCCGTTGGGGCCGAGCAGGCCGGTGACGGTGCCGGGACGCGGGGCGAGGCTGACGCCGTCGAGGACGGGGCTGCCGCCGACGGTGCGCGAGACCCGGTCGGCGCGGAGCCCCGTGGTCGTACCCGTCTCCGCGGTCATCGCGTGCTCCTCGTGCGGTAGAGGACGAGGACGAAGGCCGGTACGCCGATCAGCGAGGTCACCACACCCACCGGGACCTCCTGGGGATCGAGCGCCGTACGGGCGAGGGTGTCCGCCCAGACGAGGAAGACCGCTCCGGTGAGCGCCGTGACCGGCAGCAGCCGGGCGTGCCCGGGGCCGACGAGCGCGCGGGCCGCGTGCGGCAGGACGAGGCCGACGAAGCCGATCGCGCCGGCCGCGGAGACCAGAGCGGCCGTCAGGAGGGCGGTGACGCACAGCAGGACGGTCCGGGCGCGGTTGACGGCGACGCCCAGCGACGCGGCGGCGTCCTCGCCGAAGGCGAAGGCGTCCAGCGTCCGCGCGTACCCGCCGCAGATCAGCAGGGACGCCACGAGCACCGCGAAGCACACCCGCACCTCGTCCCAGCCGACCCCGCCGAGCGAGCCGAGCAGCCAGAACAGCACGCCGCGGGTGGTCTCCGCGTCCGCGGCCGTCATGACGACGAAGGAGGTCAGCGCGGAGAAGAGCTGCATCGCCGCGACCCCGGCGAGGACCACGCGGTCCGGCGAGCCGCCGAGGGTGTGGCTGAGCAGCAGCACGAGCACGAAGGAGCAGACGGCCCCGAGGAACGCGCCGCCGGTGACGGAGACGACTCCCCCGCCGACGCCGAGGACGACGACCAGGACGGCGCCGGTCGAGGCCCCCGAGGAGACGCCGAGGACGAAGGGATCGGCGAGCGGATTGCGCAGGAGCGACTGCATGACCGCCCCGCACACGGCGAGTCCGGCGCCGCACACGGCCGCGAGGAGGGTACGGGGCAGGCGCAGGTTCCAGACGATCCCGTCCCGGATCGGGGACAGGTCCGAGGCGCCCCCGGTCAGGTGGGCGACGACGACGGACCACACCTCGCCGACGCGGATGTCCGCCGGCCCGATGGTGATCGCCGCGGCGGCCGACGCGCAGAGGACGGCGAGCCCGGCCACGGCCCACGCCAGTGTCCGGCCGCCGGACAGCGCTCCGCTCCCGCGCGGCACCTCGACCGACTCGACCGGGCGCGTGAGGGTCACTTGGCGAGCCCGTACGAGCGGAGCGCGGCCGCCACCTTCTCGACGCCCTCGACGGTACGGATCGTGGGGTTCATCGCCTGTCCGCTGAGCAGCACGTACCGCTTCTTCTTCACCGCCGTCATGTTCCTGGTGACCGGGTCGGACTCCAGGAACGCGATCTTCTTCGCGGCGCTCTCGGCCGACTGGGAACGGCGGGTCAGATCGCCGATCACGAGCACGTCCGGGTCGCGGTCCGCGACGGTCTCCCAGTTGATCTGGGGCCACTCCTCGCGGGTGTCGTCGAAGACGTTCTTCGCGCCGAGCGCGCGGGTCACGATGCCGGGGGCGCCGCAACAGCCCGCCATGTAGGGGGACTCGGAGTTGGCGAACCAATAGAGGACCGTGGCGTCCGTGAAGTCGCCGGACGACGTCGCCTTCGCCACCCGGCCTTCGAGTTCGGCGACGAGCTTCTCGCCTCGCTCCGGCACCCCGAACACCCGGGCCAGGTCGCGGATCTCGCCGTGGACGGTCTCCATCGTGAGCGGCCGGGTGCGGACACCGTCGCCGTCGCCGCTGTTGTCCTTGTCGGCGCAGTCGGTCGGCGAGAGGTACGTGGGGACGCCCAGTTTCGCGAACTGCTCGCGGGGCGCGACGCCGCCCTTGCCGAGGGTGTACGCGAACGAGGCCGCGGCGAAGTCGGGTTCGGTGTCGAGGACCTTCTCGAAGGAGGGGTAGCGGTCGGCGAGGCGCGGCACCTTCGCGTTCTGCGCCTCGAGCCCCTTGAGGACGGGGTCGGTCCAGGTCCCGGTGCCGACCATCCGGTCGGCCAGGCCGAGGGAGAGCAGGATCTCGGCGGCACCCTGGTCGAGGGCGACGGCCCGCCGGGGCGGGCGGTCGATCCGTACGCGCTCACCGCAGTTGTCGAGGGTCACGGGGTAGCCGGATCCCGAGCCTTCGGCGGGACTCTTCGCCGACGGCGTCGTGGCGGGTCCGCCGCCACAGCCCGTCGCGGTCACGAGCAGGGTCAGGGCGCCGGCGAGAAGCAGCGCGGCGGAACGGACGGGGTGTGCGAGCGGCACGGAGCATTCCTCTGCGTCCACGGCTCATACGCGGAGCCTGTCGTACGGTGCTCCCCGGTCGACGGCGTGACGCCGGGGCCGCCAGCAGGTCTTCGGACTCGGGGTCATCCGGACGGGGCGCCTTCCCGGGCCTGTTCCGCCGCCCAGTGGCCGATGCTCCGCCCGTCGCCCTCACCGCTGCGCGTCAGCTCCGGTTTCCCACCGGATTCCCTGACCCGTACGCTCGCCCGTTCGGGTGAGCGCAAAGGTGCGACTGGCCTCGGCACAGTACCACCGGGGACCCGTCGCGCCTCCGGGCGCGGACCGTCACGACACCCCCCAGGTCAGAGGCGCAGTTCCTTCGCCTCGAAGCGGCCGTCGCCGAGGACGAGGACGAAGGTGACCTGCTGGCCCTCGGAGACCGTCCGCACCTCTCCCTCGATGTCCGCGGCGCTGAAGTAGACCTGTTCCTCGGAATCCACCGGGACGACGAAGCCGTACCCGCCGAGACGGTTGAAGGACTGGACGAACCCTTTGCTTCTGCCTTCCACGGCGGCCTCCCTGTCGTCACCGGCGATGTGCCTCTCAGGGGAGATCTACCCCGTCGGCGCGCACTTCGCCCGTCACGGGACACCGCCGTGGGCGGTGACGACGATCACGGAGACGCCGGTGAGGACGGCGCCGAGCCCGTTGAGCGCGGCCCTGCCCCACTGACGGGTCGCCCGCCAGTGCAGGACCATGCCGGCAATGCAGGACCATGCCGGTCTGCGCGAGGGTGAAGCCGACGAAGACCCCGATCGCGAAGAGCGGGACGAGGGTGCTGGCGTCGCCGCCGGAGAAGACGAGCAGGCCTCCAGCCGCGGTCCACCGCCACGGCGTCGTCTGGCTCGCGGTGACCTGGACGGCCCCGATGTGCGGGACACCCTCCACGATCTCGTAGAATCTTCAACAGAGGCCCGGTGTCGGAGATCCCCCGTGTCCGTCACCGGGCCTCGCCGACTTCACGGCACGTCCCGCGGCCCGCCGATCAGTCCCGGGTCCGGGTCCATACCGTGCCGCGGGCCTCGTACTCGAGCATCGCCTCCAGACCGTTCGCCGCGTCCGGGCCCAGCTCGCGGCGGACCAGCCAGAGGGCGAGCTCCAGACCGGACGTGACGCCGCCGGCGGTCACCAGGTCGCCGTCGTCGACCACCCGGGCCCTCTTCAGGAAGCCGCCCTGCCGCTCCAGATCGGGCCGGGCCTTGTGGTGGGTGGTGCAGGGACGGCCCCGGGTGAGCCCGGCCGCCGCGAGGAGCATCACGCCCGTGCACAGGGCGGTGACGGTGAGCCCCGGCCGGGCCGCCGCCGCGAGGGCACGGGGCAGGACGCCCTTGTCGATCTCGGCCCACACCCCGGGGCTGTCGCGGCGCGCGTAGCCGCCGCCGGGCACGACGAGCAGCTCGGCCCTGTGCGGGGCCCAGGGGTGCTCGACGCGGACCTTCGTCCCGTAGGCGGCGGTGACGGTGCCGGGACCGGAGGTGGTGACGTAACGGACCTCCACCGGGCGGTCGGTGAAGAACCCGGCGGCCGCGAGCACCTCGTAGGGCGCGGCGAAGTCGAGCTCCTCGACTCCGTCGAAGAGGACGAGCTGGACGCGTAACGGCTTCTCTGTGGCGGGTCCGGTGCGGGCGGGTCCCGTGGCGGCTTCGGCGGGTCCCGCGGCGACGCCCGCGAGGGCGGAGGCGGCACCGAGGGTGGAGGTGGCGCGGAGCAGGTCGCGGCGGTTCATGGCTCTCCCCGGGTCGTGGACGGACGAAGGGGACAGCCGTGGGAAAAGGCCGATCCGGACCGTTCGTTCCCGGCGGTCGTCACCGGCCGTCCGTCCCGCTGAGTCAGTCGGACGGCCCCGCCGCCCGGTTCCCGCGCGCGGCCGGTCGGCGCCTCAGCGGCCGCCGGGGTACGCGGTCCGCGCCGTGATCCGGGCGATGCGGCGCGCCGACTCCTCCGGGGAGGCCACGGGCCGGACGATGTGGCTGACCGTGAGCCGCACGATCGTCTCGACCGCGAGACGCCGCGACTCCTCGTCCACATCGGGCCAGGTCTCGATCGCGTACGCGTCGACCATCGCCGTCGAGGCGAGGAGAGCGCCCTCGCCGCCCCGCTCGGCCACCAGGACCCCCTTGATCAGCGGGTTGTCCGCGGCCTGCTGAAGGGTGTAGCCGACCCCGGCGGCGGCCGCGGCCTCCAATTCGCCCCGGTGGCCGTCCAGTTCGCGCTGGATGCCGCGCAGGAAGCCGTCCAGCTCGCGCTGGACCAGGGCGTTGCCGATGGCGTCCTTCGAGCCGAACTCGTTGTAGAGCGTCTGGCGGCTGATCCCGGCGGCCCGCGCGATGGCGGTCATGCGCAGCCCGCCCCAGCCCTCCGCGGCGACGACGCGGTAGGCGGCGTCGAGCACTTGCTCGCGCAGGAGAAACCGGACGCTCTCGCGGAAACGTGTCATCGTGGCCCCACTTTATCCACGGTGACAGGCCCGCCCGTCCCCGTACGGACGAGCGGACAGGCCCTCCCGTCACCCGCTCCAGGTGAGCCGCCCGCCCAGGTACGTCGCCGTGACCGCGGCCTCCTCCGGGAGGCGTTCCGGCGGGACGGTGTACGGGTCTCGGGCGAGGATCGCGAGGTCGGCGCGGAGCCCGGGGCGCAGGGAGCCGAGCTCGTCGTCGAGGTGGAGCTGCCAGGCGGGGTGGGCGGTGACCGCGAGCAGCGCCTCGTCGAGGGTGAGCCGTTCCGTCGCGCCGTGGACCCGGCCGCTGGCGGGGGTGCGGCGGGTGAGGGCGGTCGCGACCGAGGCCAGCGGGTCGGTCGGGGAGCACACGCCGTCGTTGTGGAGCGAGACCCGGTGCCCCGCGTCCCAGGCCGAGCGGACCGCCATCCAGCGGTCGGCGACGCCCTGGCCGAAGAGGTCGTCCGCGAGGACGTCGCCCCACCAGCGGACGTGGTCCATGAACAGGCTTACGGTGGCGCCGAGTTCGGCGGCCCGGCGGTACTGGGCGGCGGTGACCGCGCCGCAGTGCTCCATGCGGGGGCGCAGCGCGCGGAAGGCCTCGGGGTCGGCCGCGGCGGCGCGGGTGTAGGCGTCGAGGACGGCTTCGAAGGTGACGTCGCCGTGGACGTGGCAGGCCATCGGATAGCCCTGCGCGGTGAACGCCCCTGCCAGTTCGGCGAGTTGGTCGGGGGTGTAGTTCATGGGGGCGTGGTTGCAGCGGCCCGGTCCCATCGCCCGGGTGGCGGCGCTGTCCAGATAGGGGAAGCTGGTCGCGACCGTGCCCTCCCAGGCGGTGCCCTCCGCCCACAGCTTCATGCCGGAGACTCCGAACAGCTCCTCGGCGGGGGCGTGTCCGGGGAACCGGCGGTCCGGGTCGGCGGCCAGTTCGGGGGTGCCGATGAGGTACGAGCGGACGCGGACGGCGGCGTCGGGGCGCTCCGCCGCGGCCCGCAGCGCCGGGAGGAGGCGCGGCTCGGTGGCCAGGTCGGCGACGGTGGTGATGCCGACGCGGGCGTGTTCGGCGTAGGCCCAGTCGAGTGCGGCGGCGAGCCGGTCGGGCTTCAGCCGGTCCCCTGCCACCACCCACAACAGGGCCTCGACGGCGCCCCCTTCGTGGGCTTCGCCGGTGGGTTCGCCGTGCGCGTCGCGCAGGAAGCGGGCGCCGGCCGGGTCGGGGGTGTCACGGGTGATGCCGGCGGCGCGCAGGGCGGCCGAGTTGGCCCAGGCGGCGTGGCCGCTGTTCGCGACGACGACGAGCGGGGCGTCGGGGCGGAGCGCGTCGAGCTCCGCCCGGGTCGGGGGCGTCAGGTCGCGCTGGAGCAGCGGGTCGACGCCGTAGGCGCAGACCGGTTCGCCCGGCTCGGCGGCGGTCACGGCGGCCCGGATCCGGTCGAGGACCCCCGCGCCGGTGGGCACGGTGAACGGCCGGACGTCGACAGCGGGCGGGGCGACGGCGAGGGCGACCATGACCGGGTGGCCGTGGGCCTCGACGAAGCCGGGCAGCAGGGCCCGGCCGGCGAGGTCGACGACCTCGGTCGTCCGGCCGCGCAGCCGCAGGATCTCGTCGCGGGTGCCGACGGCGGTGATGCGCCCGTCGCGGACGGCGAGGGCCTCGGCGCGGGGGCGGGCGGGATCCATGGTGAGGACGGGCCCACCGATGAACACCAGGTCGGCGGTGGGCGCGAGGCCGGGGGTGGGCGCGAGGCCGGGGGTGGCGTCGGGCTCAGGCACCGGGGGTCTCCTTCCGCAGCCAGTGGGCGGCCGCGGCGAGCAGCGCGGTCACGCCGATGGGGATCGTCGGCCCGGGTACGGGGGCGAAGTGGGGCGAGTGGTTGGCGGGGACGGTGTCGGGGAGCCCGTTCTCCAGGAGGGAGTCGGGGTCGATGCCCGCGTACAGGGCGGGGTCGGCGCCGCCGAAGTGCCAGAAGACGGAGGGGACTCCGAGCGCGGTGCCGAAGACGCCGAAGTCCTCGCTGCCGGTGATGACCTGGGGAAGGGTGAAGACCCTGCCCTCGCCGAAGGCCTCGGTGAGGGCGGTCTGGACGAGGGCGGTCGCGGGCCCGTCGTTGACGGTGACCGGGAAGGGGTTGAAGGGGACGATCTCCGGTTCCTCGGGCGCGCCCGAGGCGGCGGCCTCCGCGCGGACGATGCGGGTGACGGCGGCCAGGATCCGGTCTCGTACCGCCGGGGTGGTGGAGCGGATGTTGATCCGCAGCTCGGCGGTGTCCGGGATGATGTTCTCCTTCGTCCCGGCGTGCAGCGAGCCGACGGTGACGACCGCGGTCTGCGAGGCGCCGATCTCCCGGGAGACCACGGTCTGGAGGCGCATGACGACGGCGGCGGCCATCACCACCGGGTCGACGGCCGTCTCGGGGCTGGAGCCGTGGCCGCCGCGGCCGAAGAGGGTCACGCGGAGGCTGTCGGACGCGGCCATGACGGGGCCGGGCCGGGTGCCGAGGAAGCCGACCGGCGCCGGGGCGACGTGCTGGCCGAGGCAGATCTCGGCGCGGGGGAAGCGGTCGAGGAAGCCGTCCTCGATCATGGCGGGCGCGCCGCCGATCTCCTCGGCGGGCTGGAAGACGGCGACGACGGTGCCGCTCCAGGTGTCGCGGTGCGCGGCGAGCCGGTCCGTGGCGCCGAGGAGGCAGGTGACGTGCATGTCGTGCCCGCAGGCGTGCATGACGGGCACCTCGTGGCCGTCCGGGTCGGTGCCGGTGGCGGTGGAGGCGTACGGCAGTCCGGTCTCCTCCTTGACGGGCAGGGCGTCCATGTCGGCGCGGAGCAGGACGACGGGACCGGGGCCGTTGGCGAGGACGCCGACCACTCCGGTGCCGCCGACGCCCTCGGTGACCTCCCAGCCCTGGGCGCGCAGCCGCTCGGCGGCGACACCGGCCGTGCGGAACTCCCGGAAGGAGAGCTCGGGGTGGGCGTGCAGGTCCTCGTAGAGGGCGAGGAGCCCGGGGAGCCGCTCGTCGAGCCCGGCGAGGAGCGGGGCCACGGCTGCTCGGGTGGCTTCGGTGGTCATGCGGATTCCTTTGCGGGGCTCGGAGTACGGTCCGCGGCGATGCGGAAGGCGGTGGCGTCCTGCGGGGTCAGGCACGACATGACGGCGGCGATCACCGCGCCGAGGACGAGGAAGCCGAAGGCGACCTGGAAGGAGAAGGCGTCGGCGAGGGCGCCCATGACGGGCGGGGCGAGGACGCCCGCGATCTGGCCGCCGACGATGATCACGGCGCTGCCCACCCCCACGTACTCCGGGGTGAGGCCGGACAGGGGGACGGCGAAGATCGGCATGTAGGCGAGGGACGCGGCAAAGATGGCGAGGGTGCCGAAGACGACGAAGCCGGTGAGGGACGGCGTGTTCGCCATGAGGAGCAGGGCGACGGCGGAGACGCCCATGCCGGGGACGATGATCTTTCGGTGGTGGCCGCCGAGCCGGTCGGAGAGCCGTCCGCCGAGGAGGGTGGCGGCGGCGGCCCCGAGCGCCGGGATCGCGACGAGGGCTCCGGCCGCCGTGAGGGAGACCCCGTGCTCCTCGCTGAGGTACGTGGGGACCCAGGTGTTGAGGCCCCAGACGATCGTGCTGTAGCCGAACATCATGAGGGAGAACCGCCACAGAACACCCTTGCGCAGGACCTCGCGCAGCGGAGGGCGGGCCGCGGCCTCCTCGGTGGGAGTGGTGCCGTCCGTACGGGGCAGCGGCGCCGGGAGCCAGAGGCGTACGGCCACGAGGGCGACGAGCCCGAGGGCAGCGGTGGACCAGAAGGCCGAGCGCCAGCCGAAGACGGCGACGAGCGGGGCGACGGCGAGCGGGGTGATGACGGCGGCGATCGCGTTGGAGCTCATCACGGCGCCGTTGGCGCCCATGCGCTCCTCGGGCCGGGTGCGCTCGACCAGGACCTTCATGGCGGCGGGCGGGAAGACGCCCTCGGCCACGCCGAAGGCGAAGCGCAGGGCGAGCAGCACGGCGAAGGACCAGGCGAAGCCGGTGAGGGCGGTGAAGACCGACCAGGCCAGCAGGGCGCAGAGGGTCACCCGCCGGCCGCCGAACCGGTCGGCGAGCATGCCGCCGGGGATCTGGCAGAGGGCGTAGGCGAGGAAGAACGCGGAGACGACGAGGCCCTGCTGGGTGCGGTCGAGGTGGAACTCCGCGCCGATGGACGGCAGCACGAGGTTGATCACGAGCCGGTCGGCGTAGTCGACCAGCCAGGCAGCGAAGAGCAGGACGACCGTGATCCGGACGGTTCTGCGGTGCACGGGCGGCGCCGCCGAGGGTGCGGGAAGGGTCGGAGCAGGCACGGTACTCCTCTCACCGGTGGCCGAAACTGGTCGTCGGCCTGAAGTGCCCCTACGATCCGGTCCATGAGCGCGAACGCCGGGAAACTGCCGGAAACCCTCGATCCAGTCCTTCCTCCGCCGGATTCCCGCGCCGAGGGTTCCGCCACGGGGTTCTCCGAGCTGGATCTCGCGCTGATCGACGCGCTCCAGGCCGCCCCGCGCGCACCGTGGACCCGGATCGGGCGGGCGCTCGGCGTGGACGCGACGACGGCGGCCCGCCGCTTCGAGCGGCTCCGGGCCGGCGGGCTCGCCTGGGTCACCGCGTACGACGCCGCGAAGACGGCGACGGTCGCCTATGTCGAGGTGCGGTGCCGGCCCCGGGCCTTCGACCGGGTGAGCGCCGCGGTGACGGCGCTGCCGTGGGTGTTCAGCGTCGACGAGACGGCCGGGGACTTCGACCTCTTCCTCTCCGTCGCCGCGCCCGATCTGCCGTCCCTGGGGCGCGCGGTCCACGGCGGGATCGGCGGCCTGCGCGGAGTGCGCTCGACGCGTACGCGGCTGGGCATCACGCTGTTCGGGGAGGGGCGCGACTGGCGGATGCGGGCGATGAACCCGGCGGAGCGGGCCGGTCTCGGCGGACCGCGCGGCCCGCACCCCCGTTCGTACAGCACGCACCTCCACGAGCGACCAGGGCCGCAGGACCAGGCGCTGCTCAGCGCGCTCGGCGGTGACGGGCGGCTCGGGTACGCGGAGCTCGGCGCGCGGACGGGGATGAGCGAGCACACGGCGCGGCGCAGGCTCCAGCGGATGATCCGCGACGGGGACATCTCACTGCGCTGCGATCTGGCGCACCCGCTGGCGGGCCTGTCCACGATGGTCGTCTACCGGGCGACCGTGCCGCACGGCCTCCTCGAACAGACGGGGAACGCGCTGGCCCGGCTCGACCAGGTGCGGATGTGCGTGTCGGTGAGCGGGCCGTACAACCTGCTCGTCCTGGTCTGGCTGCACGGCCTCGGCGCCGTGGACCCCTTCGAGGCACTGCTCGCGGAGCGGTTCCCGGCGCTCGCGGTGAAGGACCGGACGGTGTCGCTGCTCTCCCGCAAACGCATGGGCTGGCTCCTGGACGAGCAGGGACGGGCGGAGGGCCGGGTCCCGCTGGGACTGCCCGAGCACTGAAGCGACAGCTGACTACCGCTCGCACCGACAAACCTTCTGATCGGTTTGTTTACAGCCCCCCTTGTCCCCTCCCCCGGCCTGGAACACGTCGTGGGCCCCGTCGGGGGCGCATGCCGACGCCCTCCATGGGTAGGTAAATCCGACAACACGGAAGCGCCCTTGGATCCCAACGAAAGCTCGTAGAATACCAATCAGTCGGTTTGAGGTCGTCGGGTGGTACGGCGCGACGGGGCGCAATTCCTTACCGCTCGACGCATGGTGCTACTGGAGCCGTTGGTGACCAAACAAGAGCGGGGCACACGGACCCGCGACGCGCTGATCAGGTCGGCGGCAGGAGAGTTCGACCTGCACGGCTACGCCCTGGCCACACTGTCCGCGATCAGCGTGGGAGCCGGCGTCAGCCCCGGGGCGCTCCACTTCCACTTCGAGAACAAGGCGGCGATCGCCGAGGCCGTCGAGGGCGCGGCCTGCACGACGCTGCGGCGGACCGCCCGGATCGCGTACCGCCACCGGTCCAACGCCCTGCAGAACCTCGCGGACACCACGCACGCGCTCGCCCGCCTGTTCCGCGAGGACATCGTCGTACGGGCGGGCTTCCGGCTCAGCTGCGCGAACGACTCCCGTACGGAGCTGAATCTGCGCCAGGAATGGCAGAGCTGCGTACAGCAACGGCTCGCGGAGGCGGCCGACGAGGGCATCCTCGCCGCCGGCGTCGCGCGGCAGCAGGACCTCGCCCGCACGATCGTCGCCGCCACCGTCGGCCTGGTGACCCTGTGCCAGGACACCGGCGAGTGGCTCTCCCCCCACACCGTCACCGGTCTGTGGCGCACCCTGCTGCCGACCCTGACGGCCCCGGAGGCCCTCGCGGGCCTGGAACCGGCGGGCACCGCTGCCGTCATCACCCGCTCGCTCGACCCGGTCGGCTGACCGTGGCTCAGAGCGCGCTTCCTCCCGTGGCGTCCACGTACTGGCCGGTGATCCAGCGGGCGTCGTCGGAGACGAGGAACGCGACGATGTCCGCGATGTCGGCCGGTGTCCCGAGCCGGTTGAAGACCGAGTAGGCGGCCAGGGCGGCGCTCGCCTCGGGCGTCGCCCTGCGTCGCGCGTTCATGTCCGTCGCGACGAAGCCGGGGGCCACTGCGTTGACCGTGATCCCCCGGGGCCCCAGTTCCTTGGCGAGGGCGAGCGTCATCGTGTCGACGGCGCCCTTCGTCATCGCGTAGGTGACGGAGTCGGGGAAGGCGATCCGCGTCGCCGCCGAGGAGACGTTGACGATCCGGCCGCCGTCGCGCAGCCGGCCGAGGCCACGCTGGATCAGGAACAGCGGGGCCTTCACGTTGATCGCGAACAGCCGGTCGAAGACCTCGGTGGTCAGTTCGTGGATGCGGCCGGAACCGCTGGCACCCGCGTTGTTCACGAGGATGTCGAACCCGGGCTCCGCGCCGCACTCCACGAGACCGGCGTCCAGCGCCGCGTAGAAGGTGTCCGCGACGTCCGGCGCTTCGAGCTCCGCGCGGAAGGCGAAGGCCCGGCCGCCCTGCTCCTCGATGGCCTTCACCGTCTCGCGCGCGGCGTCGCCGTTGCTGCCGTAGTGCACGGCGACGAGGGCTCCGTCCCTGGCCAGCCGCTCTGCGATGCCTCTTCCGATGCCGCGGCTCGCGCCCGTGACGATCGCGGTCCTGCCGGCCAACGCGGACATGTCGGTGGTGCCTTCCTTCGGTGCGGATCAGGTTCGGGTTCGGGTTCGGGTTCGGGTTCGGGTTCGGGTTCGGGTTCGGGTTCGGGTTCAGGAACGGTCGAGCAGATTCCGGTACCAGGGCGCGTGGGCCGCGAACCCGGCGGTGAAACCCGGCCCCGGGTCACAGCCGAGCTCCGCCCAGGGACGGCCGTCGGCGAACCAGTGGTCGGTGGCGAGCATGGCGAGGTGGTGCCGGCCGAAGGGGTGCCCGGCGAGCAGCTCGTGGGCCTCCGCGAGGTCCACCGCCGCCGCCCTGGCCCGCCCCGCCCGCCCTTGCAGGAGCTCCTCGCAGGGTGCGAGCAGCTCCGCCACCGACACCGGGTCGGGATGGTTGACGTAGTACGGGCCCGCCTCCGTCCGCGGCGAGAGCGCCGCGCCGAGCAGGGCGCCCGCCAAGCGGTCCACGTCGATCAGCGAGTGCAGCGAGGCGCCGGCGTCGAGCGGACCGGGCAGCGCCGCGAGCAGCCGGACCAAGCCCGGGATCAGCTGCCGATCGCCCGTGCCGTACACGAGGTGGGGTCGCAGGACGGCCCCGCCCGCGTCCATGACGTGCCGCTCGCCCGCCGACCGGGTCCGGCTGGTCGCCGAGCCGGGGGCCAACGGCAACGTGCCGGGGGCGGCAGCCCGGAAGGGGCCGCGGCCGTGGACGGAGGCGGTGCTCAGGGAGACGATCCGGGTCACCCCGGCGCGCACGGCCGCGTCGACGAGGGTCCGGGTGCCCTCGTCGTTGACGGTGCGGGCCAGCTCCTCGTCCCCGCCGATCGCCGAGGCGCAGTGGATCAGCACGTCGACGCCCGCGCAGGCCCTGCGCAGCGAGTCGGCGTCCCGGAGGTCACCGGTGACGGTCTCGGTCACCGGCCCTCCGTCGCGCTCCCCCGTCACGAGGGCGGGCGGCGGCAGCGGGCCGCGTGCGAGCAGCCGAAGGCACCCGGGCTCCGGCCGCGCCGCGGCCAGCGCCGCGACCCGGCCGCCGATGAATCCGGTCGTGCCGGTGATCAGAATGCGAAGTGCCATGGTTCCTGTCCGGTTCAACCCGCCAGGCGGCTGCCGAGGCCGCCTCCGACGACCGCCAGGTCGCGCGACGGGGAGGTGAGCGCGCACTGGAACACCTCGTTGCCGTCCTGCCGGCCGAGGACACGGACGGTGGTGGCCGAGGAGGCCGAGCTGGGGACGACCTCGGTCTCGATCCAGCACGGGCTGTCGAGCTCGGCGTACCGCGAGAAGGAGGCGTCCATGACGGTGGGCAGGAAGACGCGGCTCCCGGTCGTCATGGTCGCCGCCTGACGGGCGGCCTCGAGGAGCACCATGCCCGGCACGTGGTCGTTCGGGCGGCGGAAGAGAGTGGTGTGCTGGGTGTTGATCCGCAGCTGCCACTGGCCGGGCCTGGTGCCCGGGGCCAGGACGACGTCCTTGGCGTTCTCGCGGCCGACCAGGTGCGGGGCCAGGCCCGGTATGAGCGGGACCGGCCTGCCCAGCGCGGCCATGCGGTCGCCGCGGATCCGGCGGTACGCCAGGGCCGACGTGCAGCGGGCCAGAGCGCTGCCGGTGGCGAGGTGACGGCCGTCGCGGGTGAGCACCATGGTGGTGCGCAGGTTCCGGATGCTGCCGCCGCGACGGGTCAGGTCGGAGCAGACGAGGTCCACGGTGACGTCCGAGGAGAGGCCGTCCACGGCGAGCGCCTCGGGATCGGCGGCGTAATTGAGGCCCCACATGACGAACTGGTCGTCGACGGGTACCCCCAGCTCGGCATGAGCGACGAGCATAGTGGCCTGGCGTATCGTCTCGGCCACCAGCACAGGGTCGTGCCGGTCCCCTGCGACGGGAGAGAAGAAGGGATGCGTGGCAGGCCAGCGGGCGGATATGGAGAACCGGTTCTCCGTCAACTGCGTCCAGCCCGTGGGGATGATGTCCGCGGGGTCGGCGCGGTGAACGAACTCTCCGGGGACCTGCGTCGTAGCCCCTCGACAGTTCTGATCCATGGATCCCCCTTGCGCCCCACGCCCCTGGGCGGTGTGTCCGCCCAACATAGAATACGTACAGCCCGGTTTTCTTTTCAATGCTTCACGTCACACGGTGAGCACAGACAGCGAGACAGCAGGAGGCGCCTTGGCGCAGCAAGCGCGTGCAATCAAGACCCGGCGGGCGATCCTGGAGTCGGCCGCCACGGTCTTCGCGGAGCGCGGCTACGAGCGGACGACCATCGGGGAGATCCTGGTGCGCGCCGGGGTGACCAAGGGAGCGCTGTATTTCCACTTTGCTTCCAAGGAAGACCTCGCGCTCGGCGTACTCGACGCCCAGATGCTCGACGAGCCGCTGACCCCGCAGTCCATCAAGCTCCAGGAGCTCGCTGACCAGGCCTTCCTGCTCGCTCACCGGCTGCAGCGCGACCCGCTCGTGCGGGCGAGCGTGGCACTGGCCCTGGACAGTGGGGCCACGGGGGTCGACCGGGCGGCGCCCTTCAAGGCGTGGATCGACCAGGTGTCGGAGATCCTGACGGTCGCGAAGGCCCGGGGGGAGATCCTCGTCCATGTGGACGTGTCGGACACGGCCGAGCTCTTCTCGGGCGCGTACGCCGGGATCCAGACGATGTCCCAGATCCTGCGCGATCGCAACGACCTGACCCACCGGGTCTCGGTGCTGCTGCGGTACCTCCTGCCGAGCATCTGCACCCCCGCCCTGCTGACCAGCCTCGACATGACCGAGGGCCGCGCCCGGCAGCTGGCCGAGGAGTACGACGCGAGCCTGAGACGCCGTGAGGAGTTCTAGTCTCGCGTACACCCTCCGTTAACAAAACCGACCGACCGGTCCTCTCAGCGCCCCGACGTGGAACAGCGTCGGGGCGCTCTGGCGTCATGGCACTGAGTGTGTTTTGCTGAGGGTACTCAGTGCCACAAGCGTGACATCGGTGCCACAAGCGTCTAGGGGAGCTCCACATCATGGGCAAGGACTTCGACCTGTATCGGCCCTCCGAGGAGCACGACATGCTCCGGGAGTCGGTGCGTGCGCTGGCGGAGGCGAAGATCGCGCCGTTCGCGGCCGCGGT
>NZ_JBITGA010000011.1:0-326367 GCF_044456565.1 Streptomyces sp. NPDC050842
CAGGTAAGTCATCCGGCCCAGGAACCTCCTTCCGAGTTCCTCCCGGCTGAGCCGGGGATACAAACAGAGCGCCTCGTGGCGCACTAGGTCCGCTCTACGACCCAGCGCGTCTTGCCCAGTCCGGAGCCGTGCGGGACGCCGCGTCGGGCGATCTTGGGTGTGATGCCGCGGGCCCGGAGGATGCGGCGGTACTTGTCGTAGTCGTAGCCGCGGTCGGCGAAGAGCCGGCCCGGCCGATGACGCGGCCGTCCGCGAAGTCCGCGGATGCGGGGGATCGCGTCCAGCAGCGGCGTCAGCTGGGTGACGTCGTGCCGGTTTCCGCCGGTCAGCGTCACGGCGAGGGGTGTGCCGTGACGGTCGACAATCAGGTGGTGCTTGCTGCCCGGCCGGGCGCGGTCGACCGGCGAAGGTCCGGTGTGAGCCCCCCCTTCAGGGCCCGGATGTGCGAGCCGTCGATCGCACAGTCGTCCATGTCCAGCAGGCCGGCCTTGCGCAGTTCGGCCAGGAGCACTTCGTGCAGTCGGGGCCAGACGCCGGCCTCGGTCCAGTCCCGCAGCCGCCGCCAGGCCGTCACTCCACTGCACCCGGTTCGCTCGGCGGGCACGTCTCTCCAGCTCACGTTCTTGCGCAGCACGTACACGATGCCTCGCAGGGCCGCACGGTCGTCCGCCGGCAGACGCCCCGGATACCGATGACGCCGCGGCGGCCGGGGCGGCAGCAGCGGGACGACACGTTCCCACAGGTCATCAGGCACAAGATCATCCGACACCCACACCACCCTGCCGCCACCAGAACCGATCGCCAACCCCCTACACCGAACTCATTCTGAAGTGAGGTGAGCTCTTTCAGCTTGGTTCCGTGGAGGACAGTTCCACGCCGCTGACTTGCCTGCAGCGCTTCATGGACCTGTCACCCGATCGGTGGCCGTTTTGAAAGAGCTCAGTAAATCGGCGACGAGCGGATCATCAGGCGTTCATGCGGCAGTGCCGGGTGGCGCACTCATCGGTCGCGCCGCCCGGCACCACGTTTGCAGGGACGCGGCACGTGTGGGCTCAGTCGATGACGAACTGTTCGAGATCCGTCTCCGACAGTGAATCTTCGGAGCCCAGACAGGCCGCCTCGGCAACCAGCCGGTCGTACTCCTCCCGCAGCAGCGGGATGCGGTGGTAATCCACGCTCCGCGCGAGGTGGTCCAGGGCGAGCTCCGCCTCGTCGTTGTCGACGAGTTCGAGAACCGACTGCAACGCCCCGGCCGGTCTCGGATCCTCCGCCGTCCGGCGGGCGATCGTCACGACGGTGGCACGCAGAAGGGCATCGGGGGACTCGATGGGCTGGCTCATTCCCCGAGTATGCCCCGAACTCATTCTGAAACGATCAGTAAGGGGCCCTGACCTGGGCTTTCGAGGTTCCACAAAACGCTGGGGAGAATCTGGGGAGATCCGAAGCCGCCAACCGCACCTCACACATGTGCCATCCAGCCCGTCCGTCGCCCAGTGGACCGACCTCGGCACAGCTCACCGACGCCTACCCCACATCACGGTGAGTAACCGTGGGCAGCATCTACCGCATGCCCTCCACCCGACGAAGACGTCGCCATATGGCATGCGAAATGCCGTACTCGTGCCATGCCTGACGACGACACCGACTTCCCTCCCGGCGACGGTCCCAGCAGCGGCATCTCCGCCCCCTCACCGCCGGCACCCTGCACTCGATCCGCGAGCGCGTCGGCAAGCAGGGAGTGTCCGCGTACCTCGGAGAGGGCCGCGCAACGACAGATCGAGCGTGACAACCCGGGCGAGCTGATCGCCGACTTCGACGAAGCCGACGGCCCTGCCGATCCCGAGGCCGTGGCGGCCAAGCCAAGCGCACCTGCAGCCTCCACCGGAGCCGAGACCGGGGCAGCCGCGTGAGTGGCGCGCTCATCCTGGACAGCGAGGGCCTGACCAAGGCCCGTACGACCGCGAGATCCACGAATGGCTCACCACTGCCCTCGACGCCGGCCTTCCCGTGACCACCTCGGCAGCGGTCCTCGTCGAGGTGATCCACCCCCGGATCAACGACGCCCCTCGATCAGTGCGGCGCTGGTGGACGCGTCAAGCATGGCCGTCGCCCCGTCAAAGATCAGTCGGCGCGGGCACGGCAGGCGGCCGATCATGAACGGCGTGATACGGCCTTGATAAGCGCGTGCCGGATCCATTGACGCCTCCTCCGCACAGCGCCTACAACACTGAACACATAGATGACAGTGCACATAGGGGTGGTGGGGCGGTGAAGTTCGAGTACGTGCTGCTCGCGTTGCTTGCCGGGCGTCCTCGGAGCGGCTTCGACCTCGGCCGGTGGGTGGAGACGGAGGGTCAGTTCCTGCGGTCGCGGGCCCACCACAGCCAGATCTACCGGCTGCTGGGACGGATGACGGCCGACGAGTGGGTGGCCTTCGAGGTCGACCCGCGGGAGGGGCGGCCGGATGCGAAGGTCTACCGGCTCACCCCGCGCGGGAAGGAGGTGTTGTGGGAGTGGGTGCGTTCGCCGTACGAGCCGACCAGCCGGTTCCAGGACCCTGACTTCCTGGCCCGGTTCGCCTTCACCGCACCGCTCGACCGGCAGGCCGCGATCACGCTGATCGACACCGAACTCGCCTACCGCCGCGCCCAGATCGCCCGCAACCGCGACCGAGACCGCACCCTGCGGTTCGAGGACCCGCTGCCCGAGCTGGACGCGGATCTGGCCCAGGAGATCTTCGACGACCTGCACGCGCACGGAGCGTCGGCGGTCGACAACTGGGTGGCCTGGTTGGAGGGCATGCGGCACCGCCTCGCACAGCACCGTACGCCGGACCCCGACCGAAGGGACTCTTCCGCATGAAGGCCATCATGGTCATGTTCGACAGCCTCAACCGGCGCATGCTGCCGCCGTACGGATCCGACTGGACCCATACGCCGAACTTCGCGCGCCTCGCCGAACGGGCGGTCACGTACGACAACGCATACGCGGGTTCGCTGCCCTGCATGCCGGCCCGCCGGGAGTTGCACACCGGCCGTCACAACTTCCTGCACCGCAGCTGGGGACCGCTGGAACCGTTCGACGACTCGATGCCCGAACTGCTCTCGCAGAACGGCGTCTACACCCATCTCGCGAGCGACCACCCGCACTACTGGGAGGACGGCGGAGCCACCTACCACGGCCGGTACAACACCTGGGAGTTCTTCCGCGGGCAGGAGGGCGACCCGTGGAAGGGCCACGTCGCCGACCCCGAGATGCCCGAGGGGCTGAAGCGGATGCGTACCCCCGCGCACCGCCAGGACTGGATCAACCGCTCCTACATGGCGACGGAGGACCGGCACCCGCAGACGCTGACCTTCGACGCCGGCCTGGAGTTCGTCCGCACCAACAAGGACGCCGACCGCTGGTTCGTACAGATCGAGACCTTCGACCCGCACGAGCCCTTCTTCTCCCACCAGCGGTACAAGGACCTCTACCCGCACGAGTACGACGGGCCGCACTTCGACTGGCCCGACTACAAGCGGGTGACCGAGACCGACGACCAGGTCGCCCACGCCCGCTACGAGTACGCGGCGCTGCTCTCCATGTGCGACCGCTCCCTCGGCCGCGTCCTGGACACCATGGACGAGCTGGAACTCTGGGACGACACCCTGCTGATCGTCAACACCGACCACGGGTTCCTGCTCGGCGAGAAGGGATGGTGGGCCAAGTGGGTGCAGCCCTGGTACAGCGAGCTCGTCCACCTGCCGCTGTTCGCCTGGGACCCGCGGCATCCAGGGGCGGCGGGCGAGCGGCGTTCGGCGCTCGTGCAGACGATCGACCTGGCGCCCACGATCCTGGAGTACTTCGGCGTCGACCGCCCCGCCGACATGCAGGGCGTACCGCTGCCGGTCGGTGAGGACACGCCCGTGCGCGAGGCGGGACTCTTCGGGGCGCACGGCGGTCACGTCAACGTCACCGACGGACGGTACGTGTACATGCGTGCCCCCGTCTCCCCGGACAACTCCCCGCTGTACGAGCACACCCTGATGCCCACCCACATGCGCGGGCGGTTCGCGCCGGCCGAACTCGTCGACGCCGAGCTCGTCGGCCCGTTCGGCTTCACCAAGGGAGTGCCGACCCTGCGCACCCCTGGACGCAGTCTCCTCAACCCCTTCCTCCACGGCACTCTCCTGTTCGACCTGGAGAGCGACCCCGAGCAGCTGGCCCCACTCGTCGACGACGAGGCCGAGCTGCGGATGGCGAGCCTGCTGGTGGCGCTGATGCGGGAGAGTGAGGCGCCCCCGAGCCAGTACGAGCGGCTCGGGCTGCCCGCCGACGGGCCGGTGACCGAGAAGCACCTGCTGGTGCGCGCCCAGCGGGAACAGGCCGAACGGTCCCTGGAACCGCTGCCGCGGCTCGACGAGTTCCCGGTCGGGCGGGTGTCGGTCCGGACACCGATGCGGACGCTGATGTCCGACCCTGTCACCTCCGTCGTACTGCGCCGGCATCTTCCCAGCCTGTTCGACTCCGAACTGCTCCAGCTCCTGGGGCCCATGCCGTTGATCGACGTCGCGGCGGTGGCGGCCGGGTCCATGCCCCGCGACGCGCTCATGGCGGTCGCCGAGGAACTTGCCGCGCTCTGAGGCATCACCGGAATGGCTGGTGACGGGGTGGCCGCCCCGTCACCAGCCGACACACCCCTTTCCCCGTGCATCTCCAGCGAAGAGACCACACACCTAGAGGAAGCGAGGCGCCATGCCCGAGCTTATCCACGACCTCGGCACGAAAAGACAGACCCCGGCCGCCCCCGTGCCCGGCCGGTGGCGACAGCTGTCGCTCCTGGGCGGCGCCATGGTCGTCGACAACACCGAGGCCGGCGTGATCGGCGGCCTGTTCCCGGTGATCCGGCAGGCCCTCGGGCTGTCGCTCGGCGCCCTGGGCATCCTGACCGCCGCGGGCAAGCTGATCGGCGTGATCACCGCACCCCTGTGGGTGTGGGCCGCCCACCGCTGGTCCCGCAAGACGGTGCTCGTCATCTGCGCGGGCATGTGGGGCGTCTGGGGCGTGGCCGCGGGCTTCGCCCAGACCTTCACCCAGCTCCTGCTGTTCTCCACTCTGCTCGCCGCCGGATACGCCGGGGCGCACCCGATCATCACCACGTTCGTCGGTGACCTGTTCGACAGCTCGTCCCGGGGCCGGGCCGTAGGGATGCTGTTCGGGGCGACGGCGCTCGCCTCCTCGGTCTTCGCCACGCTCAAGGGCCAGCTCGCGGGCTTCGAGGACGGCTGGCGCTGGGGCCTGTGGGCGATCGGCGGCTTCAGCATCCTCTTCGGCCTCGTGCTCTGGCGGTACCTGCGCGACCCCGGCCAGGGCGCCTCCGAGGCACAGCTCGCCGACCTCGACCGCGCCACCCGGGACGCCTCCGGCCTGGTGAACCGACGCCAGGTCGCCTCCCTCCTGAGGATCCCCACCCTGGTGGTCCTCCTGGTGTCCAGGCTCCTCTCCGGACACCTACTCGTCTTCTCCTTCGCCGTGGTCTTCCTCGTCGAGGTCTACGGCTTCACCACCCAGACCGCGTCGGTGATCCTGATGCCCATCGGCATCGGCTACTTCGCCGGAACGGTCCTCGGCGGCATCGCCGCCGACTGGGCCGCCCGCCTCAGCCCGCGCCACGGCCTGCCCGCCGTGCTCCAGACCGCCCAGATCCTCTTCGCCGCCCTCGCTTTCTTCGGCACCCAGTTCCACTACAGCGGCATCGGTCTGTACGCGCTGTTCTTCGGCCTCATGGGCGTGGCCCAGGGCATCAACCCCGGCATCAACCGGCCGATGATCATGGCCGTGGTCCCGCCCGAACTGCGTCCCGCGGCCTTCACCCTCTACATCTCCGTCTTCGAGGCGATCGCCTGGGCCCTGTTCGGACTCGGCGCCGGCTTCGTCGGCGACGCGATCGGGCTGCGCCCCGTCTTCCTGTGGGTCCTGGTCATCCTGATGCTGGTCAACGGGGCATTCCTGACGCTGCTGCACCGCACGTACGCACGTGACTCCGCCCGCATGCAGCACGAGCTCGACCGGCGACGCGAGCAGGCCCTGTCGTGAAGCCGGGGTCCCTCGCACACGAGCAGGGCGACGAGGTGACGGGACGCTCCCCCAGTGCACCCGCTGCCTGCTGTGCGCCCGTACGGTCGCCCGGCCCGTCCTTCGCCCCTTCGCACCTGCTCTCGCCACCACAGTCTCTCCACGACACTTCGGTCGTCGGCATGGTGCTTCTGCCCGGCGGCGAGTTCCTCATGGGCACCGACGACACGGAAGGCTTTCCCGACGACGGCGAGGGGCCGGTCAGGACGGTGCGACTCAAGCCGTTCCTGATCGACACCCGCGCCGTCACCAACGACGCCTTCGCGCGGTACGTCGCCGACACGGGGTACGTCACCGAGGCCGAACGCTTCGGCTGGTCCTACGTGTTCGCCGGATTCCTGCCCGCCGAACTGCGCCGCGCCGCCGCCCGCCCGCCGCGTACGCCGTGGTGGTGCGGGGTGACCGGCGCCGCCTGGAACCGGCCCGAGGGGCCCGGCAGCACACTGGAGGGGCGCGGGGACCATCCCGTCGTCCACGTGTCGTGGAACGACGCGGCCGCCTACGCGGCCTGGGCGGGCAAGCGCCTGCCCACCGAGGCCGAGTGGGAGTACGCCGCCCGCGGCGGACTGGAGCAGAAGCGCTACCCCTGGGGCGACGAGCTCGACCCGGACGACACCTACCGCTGCAACATCTGGCGCGGCACGTTCCCGGCCAAGAACACCGCAGCCGACGGCTTTCGCGGCACGGCCCCGGTCGCTGCCTTCGAGCCGAACGGATACGGCCTGTACAACACGTCGGGCAACGTATGGGAGTGGTGCGCCGACTGGTGGACCACCGACCACCCGGCCCGGCGCCCCCTCGTCGATCCGGCAGGCCCCGCCACCGGAACCGCGAAGGTCATCCGCGGTGGCTCCCACCTGTGCCACCGCTCGTACTGCAACCGCTATCGCGTCGCCGCCCGCACCGCGAACACCCCCGACAGCACCAGCGGCCACGCCGGATTCCGCTGCGCCCGCAGCGCCTGAACCCACGCGCACCCGCATCCGCACCCGCACCCGCACCCGCACCCGCCCGGAGACCAGCATGAGCAAGCGCCGTACACCCGGCATGCCCAGAACTCTCGCCCGCGCCCTCGCCGCCGTCCTCGCCGCGCTGACGACGACGGCCCTCGGCCCCACCGCCACCGGTTCCGCACACACCGCCCCCGCTCAGGGGGTCCACTACGTGGCCCTCGGTGACTCCTACTCCGCCGGCGGCGGCTCCTCCACCACCTACCTCAACGACTGCAACCAGAGCGTCAACTCCTACCCCTACCTCTACGCCCAGCTCACCACCCCCGACAGCTTCGACTTCCGTGCGTGCCGCGCCGCGAAGACCAACGACGTCCTCGACAAGCAGCTCGGCTCGCTGGACGTCACCACCACCCTGGTCAGCATGACCATCGGCGGCAACGACATCAGTCTCGGCACGGTCATGACGACCTGCCTGTTCGGCAGCGACAGCGCCTGCCTCGACGCCGTCGCCACCGCCGAGACCACCGCCCGCACCGAACTCCCCGGCAAACTGGACACCCTCTACGACGCCATCCGCGCCCGTGCCCCGCAGGCCCGCGTCGTGATCCTCGGCTATCCCAGGTTCTACGACCTCGCCGTCCCCGTCTGCGCCGGCATCAGCACCACCAAACGCATCGCGCTCAACAAGGGAGCCGACACCCTCAACACCGTGATCCGCGACGAGGTCGCCCAGCACAGCGGCTTCGTCCACCAGGACGTCGCCGACCGCTTCGCCGGCCATCAACTGTGCGACCCCGCCCCCTGGCTCCACGCCCTCAACTGGCCCATCGGACAGTCCTTCCACCCCAACGCGGCCGGGCAGTCGGGCGCCTACCTGCCCGCCCTCCGGACCGCCGTCTGACCCCGAGCCTCGCCGTGCCCTCATGCGGCTCGTCCGATCAACCCGGCGACGGGGCCGAAGTGCGTGCGGTGTTTCTCGATCCGGTCACGCCAGGCGGCTCAGCGCCGCCGACACCAGGGTCTGGACACCTGGCACGAGCACGGAGAGGTCGGGGGCGAACAGGGGGCTGTGGTTGCCCGGTACGTTGCCGAACTTCTCGGCCAGGTCCCTGCCGGGCGCCGCCTCCCACACGTCGGCCGGAGTCGAGGTGACGTACCAGTAGTCGTACGGGACGCCTTCGGGCACGAGGAGGGAGAAGTCCTCGCTGCCCATCGCCGGTCCGAAGTCGAACATCGTCTCGGCCCCGAAGAGTTCGCGGTGCACGGCCGTGATCTGCCCGTCGAGTACGGCGTCGTTGACTGTGTTCGGGTAGCCGGGCCGTACCGTGACCTCGGGCGGCTCCGGGCAGTCGGCGGTCCGGCACTCGCCCTCGACGATGCGGCGGACGGCGCCGAGGACCCGGTCGCGTACGTGCGAGTCCTGGGTGCGCAGGTTCAGGGAGAGCCGGGCGTCGGCGGGGATGATGTTGTGCTTCGTACCGGCGTGGAACTGGCCCACCGTCAGCACCACCGAGTGCGCCGCCGCGACCTCCCTCGACACCACCGTCTGCAGGCGGGTGACGATGTAGGCGGCTGTCACGACCGGGTCGACCGTCGACTCGGGACGTGAGCCGTGGCCGCCCACGCCGTGCACGACGACGTCGATGTCGTCGGAGGCCGACATGGTCAGGCCCGGGGTATGTGGGTAGAACCCGGCGAGACCGGGCGTGACGTGCTGGCCGAGCAGCACATCGGGGCGGGGGAAGCGGGTGTGCAGTCCACCGGCGACCATGGCCGCCGCGCCGCCGCCGGACTCCTCGGCGGGCTGCCCGATGACGACCAGCGTGCCGGACCAGGTGTCGCGGGCGGCGGCCAGCGCCTCGGCGGCGCCGGCGAGCCAGGTGACGTGCAGGTCGTGGCCGCAGGCGTGCATCACTCCGTCGACGGCGGAGGCGTACTCCAGGCCGGTGGCCTCGTGGACCGGCAGCGCGTCCATGTCGCCGCGCAGATGGACGACCGGGCCGTCGCCGTTGACGAGGACGCCGACCACACCGGTGCCACCGACCCCTTCCGTCACGTCGTAGCCCGCCGAGCGCAGGCACACGGCGAGCTTCGCCGCGGTGCGGTGCTCCTGGAAGGCGAGCTCGGGATGGCGGTGCAGGTCGCGGTAGAAGTCCTCCAGCGCGGCGGGCTTCAGGCCAGCGGTGATCTGCCGCGTGCGGTCGGCGACGGCGGTCGGCTCGTTCATGCTGCTGTCTCCTTCTTCTCGGGCGTCTTCTCGGGCGTCTTCTCGAGCGTCGGCTTCTCGTCGAACGCCGGCACGCTCGCCAGCAGGCGGCGTGTGTAGGGGTGTCGCGGCGCGCGGTACACGTCCCGCACCGGCCCCTGCTCCACCAGCTCCCCCTGGCACAGGACGGCGACCTCGTCGCTGACGTGGCGGACGACGGCCAGGTCGTGGGAGATGAAGACCATCGTCAGGGCCAGCGAACGCCGCAGCTCCTCCAGGAGGTTGAGCACCTCGGCCTGGACGGAGGCGTCGAGCGCCGAGGTGATCTCGTCGGCGATCACCACTTCGGGTTCCACGGCCAGGGCGCGGGCGACCGCGATGCGCTGGCGCTGGCCGCCGGAGAACTCGTGCGGGTACCTGGCCGCGGCCGAGCCGTCCAGCGCGACGGTCTCCAGCCACCGCCCGACCGTCGCCGCGTGCTTCCTGGCGTCGGCCCGCACCGGGTCGACGGCCTCGGCAATGGCCTCACCGACCGTCATGCGCGGGTTGAGCGAGGCGTACGGGTCCTGGGAGACGAGCTGTATCCGGCGGCGTACCGCGACGAGCTCTCTCCCCTGGAGACCCGTGAGGTCTTCTCCGTCGAGCGTGATGCGGCCGGTGCGGACGGGGTGGATGCCCACGATCGCCTTGGCGATCGTCGACTTGCCCGATCCGGACTCGCCGACCAGGCCGAGCGTCTGCCCGGCCCGTACCCCGGTGGACACGCCGTGCAGCACCGTCCTGGCGCGTCGGCCGTGCCCGAAGGTGACGGTCAGGTCCTCGACGGCCAGCTTGTAGGGGGACATGGTCATGCGGGCTGCACCTCCTGGCGTACGGCATGGCAGGCGACGGCGTCGACCATCGGCGGGCGTTCGGTCCCGCAGAGGCCGTCGAGCACCACCGGGCAGCGGTCGGCGAAGGCGCAGCCGGCCGGGCGGTCGGCGGGTGTCGGTGGACGGCCCGGGATCGTCGCGAGCGGTGCGCGCTCCACGACGGTGTCCGTATCCGCGTCCGTGTCGGTATCAGCGTCCGTGTCCTGGAGGCGCGGGCTCGCGGCCAGCAGTGCCTTGGTGTACGGATGCTTGGCGAGGCCCGCCCGCAGATCGGCCGCTGACAACTCCTCCACCACCCGGCCGGCGTACATCACCACGACCCGATGGCAGACCGTGCCGATCACGCCGATGTCGTGGGAGATGAAGAGCATGCTCGTGCCACGGGCGCTGTTGATGTCCTTCAGGAGGTCGAGCACCTCGGCCTGGACGGTCACGTCGAGGGCCGTGGTCGGTTCGTCGGCGACGATCAGCCGCGGACCGGGCAGGATCGCGGCGGCGATCATCACGCGCTGCCGCATGCCACCGGACAGCTCGTGCGGGTACTGCTTCACGACCCGGGCCGGATTCTCGATCCGCACCTGCTCCAGGGCCTCGACAGCACGCTCACGCGCTTCCCTTCCGCGCACTCCCTGGTGCACGCGGAGCGTCTCGGTCAGCTGACCGCCCACCTTCAGGGCCGGGTTGAAGGAGGCCGAGGGGTCCTGGAAGACGATGCCGATCTCGGTGGCCAGGCGCCGGGGGTCGGCTTCGGAGCCGGCCAGGTCGAGGTTGTCCAGGGTCAGTTCCGCCGCGTGCGCGGACAGCCCCTCCGGCAGGAGCCGGGCCACGCTCATCGCCGTCAGCGACTTTCCGGAGCCGGACTCTCCCACGAGGCCGAGGATCTCGCCGGGCAAGACGTGGAAGGAGACGTCGTCGACGAGACGGGTACCGTCCGGCAGGGCGACGACGAGGTTGTCCACCGTCACCAGGGCGTCCACGGGCGCCCGATGGGCGCTCGCGGCGACCTCGACGGCCGGCCGTCTCCTCCTGGCTTTCGTACCGCCGGCACGGGGGTCGAGTGCCGTGGCGAGGCCGTCGCCGACGAAGCCCGCGAGGACGCCGGTGACGGTGATGGCGACCGCCGGGCCGATCGCCTCCGCGGGGTTGGTGTAGAGCGCCTCCAGGCCGGAGTTGAGCAGGGCTCCCCAGTCGTAGTCCGGCGACTGCACGCCGACTCCCAGGAAGGACAGGCCGGACAGCGCGACGAGTACGTTCGCGAAGGCCACCGAGAGCAGCACGAGCAGCGGCCCGGAGATGTTGGGCAGCAGGTGGCGGGCGAGCAGACGGGAGGGCGGTACGCCCATCAGACGGGCCTGTGTCACGAAGTCGCGCTGGGCGACCGAGGCCGCCATGTTGGCGGTGAGGCGGGCGAACGCGGGTGCGCCGCCCAGGCCGATCGCGAGGACCGAGGCGGTGGGTCCGGTCCCGAGGACCGTGGCGATCACCAGTGCCAGGATGAGCGCCGGGTAGGAGATCATCACGTCGATCAGCCGCAGGCCCAGTTCGCGTACGCGTCGGCCGGAGACCCAGACGACGGTGCCGAGCAGGCTGCCCGCGACGGCGGCGAGCGCGGTCGCGGCGAGCGTCATCTCCAGGGTGAGGCGGGTGGCGACCAGGGTGCGGGCCAGTACGTCGCGGCCGAGGGCGTCGGTGCCGAGCCAGTGTGCGCCGGACGGGTACGCGCGGGCGACGCCGCCGAGCGCGGTCGCCCGTTCCTCCCACAGGAAGGGGGCGACGATGCCGAGGAGGACGATCAGGCCGAGGCCGGTGAGGGCCACGACGAGCGGGGCGTTCCACCGTACGCGTCGCATCAGTGGCCTCCCTTTCCGGCGAGGGTGCGCGGGTCGAGCAGCGCGAGGACGACGTCGACGAGCAGGTTGAGCAGGACGGCGAGCAGGCCGAGGACCAGGACACAGCCCTGGATCACGGGGTAGTCGCGGACGAGGAGTGCCTCGACGACGCGCTGGCCGATGCCCGGCCAGGCGAAGACGGACTCGACGACGACCGTGCCGCCGAGCAGGCCCGCGAGGATCAGCCCGCCGAGGGTGAGCGTGGCGGTCAGCAGATTGGGCAGGGCGTGACGGGCGTACAGACGCAGCGGTGGCAGCCGACGGCCCCGCGCGGTGCGCATGTAGTCCTGGGCGAGGACGTGTGCGGCCTCGCTGTGCACGATGCGGGCCATGACGCAGGTCCCGGGCAGGACCAGCGCGGCGATGGGAAGCACCATCGATGTCACCGTCTCGGCGCCCGCCGCCGGGAGCCAGCCCAGTCTGATGGCGAAGCCGAGGACGAGGAGCGTTCCGATGATGTACTCGGGTGTGGCGCCGACCAGGCCGGTGACGAAGGTGAACGCCCCGTCGGTGCGCGGGCTTCCGCGTGCGGCGACGGCGAGTCCGATCGGCACGGCGAGCAGCAGCACCGCCAGGACGGAGAGGAACGCGATCTCGGCGGTGAACGGCAGACGGCTGCCGATGATCTCGGCGACCGGTTCCTTCGTCTGGAAGGAGGTGCCCAGGTCGCCGCGGAGCAGACCGCTCGCATACGTACCGAACTGCGTCGACAGCGGCTGGTCCAGGCCCAGTTCGTGGCGGGTCCGCTCCACGTCGGCGGGCGTGGCGTCGGCGCCCGCGACCACGCGCGCCGGGTCGCCGGGGATGAGCTGCACCATCAGGAACGTGCCGACGACGAGCGTGATCGCGACGGCGGCGAGCCCGACGAGACGCCGGAAGAGGAAGCTGCCCCAGGGGCCGAGCGCCGTCGTGCGCCCTGCCCCCACAGCCGTCGTGCCCGTCAGGGTCGTCGCCATCAGCCGGTGACCCGGAGCGTGGAGACGGTCAGGGATCCGGCCGGCATCGCGAAGGAGATGCCCTTGCGGGCGACGTAGTGCACGTTGACCGTGGCGAGCGGAATCACGTCGTCGGCCTTGAGCAGGGCTTCCTGCGCCTTCTGCCAGGCGGCGCACTTGGCGTTCCGATCGGTGGTGGAGGTGGCCGCGACGTAGCTCTTCGCGTACGCCATGTTCTTCACCGCGCCGTAGTTCAGGCCGCCCTTGGCCGGTTCGGGGCCCAGGAGGTAGACGCCGCCGCGCGCGAGGATCCCGCTGATCAGCGGGAAGACGGTGACGTCCCAGTCGCCCTGGTTGGCGGTGACGTCGGTGGCCCAGGTGGCGTTGTCGGCGTTGGTGAGCTTCACCTCGGCGCCGGCGGTGCGCAGGGCCTCGGCGACGTAGGAATTGCCGGCGCCGCCCGCGACCGCGTTGGACCCCTCCAGCTTGATCGACACTCCTGCGAGGGCCTTCTTCGCCGCGGCCGGGTCGGTCGCGGTCAGCAGGGAGGTGTCGGTGGAGACGCAGGCGGCCTTCTCGTCCACGTATGACGTCATGGGCCGACCCGCGCCGCCGAAGACCTTGTTGAAGGCGGTGGCGCTGACCGCCTGCGCGACCGCGTTGCGGATCTTCGGGTCGGCGCCCGGGTGCCCGGGGCGCTGGTTGAAGGCGATGTAGTTCCGGATGAACGGCGCCGACCTAATCACGTACCCGGCATCGCCGGTGAACCGCGTGACGTCCGTGCCGGTGATGGGGGCCAGGTCCAGGGCGCCGGTCTGCAGCTGGTTGGCGAGGGTCGACTCGTTCCTCGCGATCTGGATCCGCAGCGTGTCGGCCGGTTTCCCCGCGGGCAGCGAGGCGAAACGCGGATACGCGTCGAAGCCCTTGCGCAGCTTCAGTTCGTACGAGGCGCCGCGCCGCGCCGTCGCCATCTCGTACGGGCCGGAAGCCGCGCCCTTGACGGCGCCCTGCGCGAGCGCGGCGGTGCCCGCGTCGAGGCCGGCCTTGCAGATGATCCCGGCACCGGTGCCGGAAAGGCCGCTCAGGACCTCGCCCCACGGGGTGGCGGTGGTGATGGAAACGGTGCCGGCCGCGTCGTCGCCCGTGATCGTGGTCTTCGCGCCGGCGTTCGCGGCGCCGAAGGTGAGGAGGGCTCCGGCCGAGGTCGCCCGGTAGCGCTGCAGGGAGGCGACGACCTGCGAGGCGGTCAGGGAGGAGCCGTCGGAGCAGGTCAGGCCCTTCTTCAGGGTGAGGGTCGTCTTCGTGGGCGTGGACGTCCAGGTCTCGGCCAGACCGGCGACGAACACGCCGCCGTCGTCCTGGCCGATCAACGGCTGGTACAGCAGCGACGTCATCACGTAGTCCGTGCCACCCGCGCCCTTCGCCGGGTCGAACGAGGTGACGTCGGAGGTGACACCGATCCTGACGGTGCCCCCGCTCTTGGCGCCGCTCGACGAAGGGCCGCCGGCGGAGCCGGTGGTGCAGGCGGAGGCCAGGAGGGATGTGGCGGCGACCGTGACGGCGCCGGAGAGGAATCGCGAACGGTGCATGGAGAACTCCCCGGGACGGAGGGCTGTGGGCTGAATGTGGGGGGGCGGTGTGATGCGGGATACAGAACAGGCCACTTCCCGCCCCCCATCGAAATTGCAAGAATCCGCAGCAGGGAGGCGTCACATGCATGAATCCGCAGCATCCGTCAGCCCGGCCACGGTCGACACCCCGCCCCGGGGAACACTCGATGAACTCGATCTCGCGCTCGTCAACGCCCTGCAGATGGCGCCCCGCGCCCCCTGGGCGCAGCTGGCCGGCCCGCTCGGTGTGGACGCGGCGACGCTCTCGCGGCGCTGGGCCCGGCTGCGCGCCTCCGGTGAGGCGTGGATCACCTGCCACGCGGCTCCCTCCCAGGTCGCTCACGGAGCCCTCGCCCTGATCGAGGTGTCGTGCGTGCCCCAGGCCCGGGAAGCCCTGGCCTACCGGCTCGCGCGACACCCGCAGGCGACGAGCGTGGAACTGGTGGCCGGATCGTGCGACGTGCTCCTGACGGTGGCCACGGCGACCAAGCCGTCGATGACCGCGTACGTCCTCGCTCTCGGCCGCGACGAGGCGGTGACCGCCACCCGCACCCACCTGGTGCAGCACCTGTACCAGGACGGAAGCGAGTGGCGCATGGACTCGCTCTCGCGCGATCAGCAGCGCGACCTGGCGGAGGCCGAGGACAGTGCCGCCCGCACCGCCGCCGCCGCGATCCTCGCACCCGAGGACCGCGCCCTGATGTTCGCCCTCGCGCAGGACGGCCGGCGCTCCATCGCCTCGATCGCCGCCGAGCTGGACCGCCCCGAGTCGACGGTGCGACGGCTGCTGCACTCCCTGCTGCACAGCGGCAGAGCGGTACTGCGCGTCGACACCGCCCACGTACACTCGGGCTGGCACAGCTCGGCGACGGTATGGATGTCCGTGCCGCCCGCGCAACTCGCCACGGCGGGTGATGAGTTGAGCCGGCTGCGGAGCACCCGTATGGCGGCGTCGGTGTCCTCCGAGGCGAACCTGCTGAGCGTCGTGTGGCTGCACGCCCTGGACGACCTCGCCCGCTACGAGGCCCAGGCCGCCGCCAGGATCACCTCCGTACGCGTGCTCAATCGCGCGGTGAACCTGCGCTGGATCAAGCGCATGGGGCGACTGCTCGCCGAAGACGGCCGCAGCACCGGCTTCGTTCCCATCGACCCATGGGCCCCGGTCGCCTGAATCACCCCCGCCCGAGCGTGCTGCGGTTTCCCGCACAGCGCCCCTGGTCGTGGCGGATCCGTGCAATCCGCGGGGCGGGCGGGACCGGTCCATGAGGCTGACACCGCCGGCATTCGGCCCATCGGCCGGCCCCAGCCCCATGACCGAGAGGGACGCCCATGTCCACCCCCACGTCCGCCGGCGACGGCCTCGTCCACCTCAGCGCCACCGAGGCCATCCGGCTCTTCACCCGCCGTGAGGTGTCCCCGGTCGAGCTGATGCGCGCGGTCGTCGAGCGCGCCGAGAAGGTCGAACCGCGGATCAACGCCTTCAGCGAGCGCCTCTTCGACGAGGCCCTGGAGCAGGCCCGGCACGCCGAGGACCGCTACCTCGGCAAGAACGGCCTGGTCCCCCGCCCGCTGGAGGGCATCCCGGTCGCGGCGAAGGAGAAGCACGCCATCCTGGGCCGCACCTTGACGGAGGGCTCCCTCGTCCACGAGGGCCGGATCGCCACCGAGAACGCCCCCGTGATCGACCGCGTCCTCGACGCCGGCGGCATCATCCACGCCCGCACCACCACCCCCGAGTTCTCGCTCTCCACCTACACCCACTCCCGCATGTGGGGCGTCACCCGCAACCCGTGGAACCTCGACTTCACCCCCGGCGGCTCCTCCGGCGGCGCCGGCGCGTCCCTCGCCGCGGGCACGACGCTGCTCGCCTCCGCCTCCGACATCGGCGGCTCCACCCGCGTCCCGGCCGCCTTCACGGGAACGGTCGGCTTCAAGGCGCCCTACGGCCGCAATCCCGGTCTCGGCGTCCTCACCGCCGACCACTACCGCGGTGACGGCCCGATGGCCCGCACGGTGGACGACACCCTCGCCTTCCAGAACGTCCTGGCCGGTCCCGACCCGCGCGACCACACCTCGATCCGCCCCAAGCTGACGCTGCCCACCGCGTACGAGGACGTCAGCGGCATGCGGATCGCCCTGTGCGTGCGGCTGGGCGAGTACGACGTCCACCCGGAGGTCGAGGCCAACACCCGCGCCGCCGCCCAGGCCCTCGCCGACGCCGGCGCGCACGTGGAGGAGATCACCCTCCCCTGGACCCATGCCGACCTGCTCACCTCGCTCGCCGGTCACTTCTCGACCATCTTCGGCGCCCTCGTCATCGAGGCCGCCGAAACCCGTCGCGACCTGCTGAGCCCGTACGCGGTCGCCTTCGCCGACGCGATGACGTACGCCCGCACCCAGGTGAGCTACCTCGACTCCCTGCGCGCCGAACACCGGCTGCAACGCGGGCTCGCCACCGCCATGGCCGGATTCGACGCCATGCTCTGCCCCACCACCGCCATCCCCGGCTGGCACGCGGGCGACGACCTCGCGGGCGAGAAGGTCGTGGTGCACGGCGAGGAGGTGGCCGACACACTGTGGTCCGCCATGACCAGCCCCTTCAACATCAACAACCGCTGCCCCGTCCTCAACGTTCCCTCCGGCATGTCGAGCTGGGGACTCCCCACCGGCCTCCAGATCGTCGGCCACCCCTACGACGACCCGGCCGTCTTCCGCGTCGGCAAGGCCCTGGAGATCCTGCGCCCCTGGTCGTACGCGCAGATCGCGGACCGGCTGGCGTAGGGCCTCTCGTTCGGATCACGCCCCCAACTCCACCAGCCCTTGCACGAAAGGCAGTTCCCGTGAGCACCACCCAAGCCGATCCGCTCTGGCCGACGTACGACCAGCCGGGCGACCTGAAGACCATCGAGTCCCTCGCGCTGGAGGACCGCGGCCTGCCAGGTTCCACTTACGACGTTCTGGCCCGCGCCGCCGCGCTGTGGCCCGACCGGTCGGCTCTCACCGTGCTGCCCAGCGCGGAGCAGTGGACGCACGGCAAGACCGTGGGCTTCGCCCAGCTGCGCGATGAGGTACACCGCATCGCGAACCTTTTCCACCAGCACGGTGTCCGCCGTACCACCGCCGTGGGCCTGCTGTCCCCCAATACCGGCCTGCTGCCCGCCACACTCCTGGCCGCCCAGCTCGCGGGCATCGCCGCACCGGTCAACCCCTCCCTCGCCGCCGAGCACGCCGAACGCCTGCTGGGGCTGGGCGGGGCAAGGATCCTGGTCGCGGCCGGACCCGAACTCGACCCCGGCGCATGGCGGACGGCCCGCACCGTGGCGGCATCGCTTCGCTGCTCGGCTCTCTTCGCGCTGCGCCCCGTCAGCGCGCCCGAAGTCGCGCCCGATCTGGAGCCGGTCGAGGGGGTCGAGGTCGCCTATCTGCACGTCGCGGCCGCCGCCCAGCCGGTCGAACTCCGTCCCGGGGTGGTGCCCCCGAAAGCCGGTGACCTGGCCGCGTACTTCCACACCGGCGGTACCACCGGCGCCCCCAAGCTGGCCGCGCACACCCACGCCAACGAGGTGACCGATGCCTGGATGATCGCGGCCAACAGCCAGTTGGACGCCGATTCCGTACTCTTCGCCGGGCTGCCGCTGTTCCACGTCAACGCCCTGGTCGTCACCCTGCTGGCACCGCTGCTGCGCGGTCAGCGCAGCGTCTGGGCCGGTCCCCTCGGTTACCGCGAGCCGGCGCTGTTCAAGGCCATCTGGAAGATCGTCGAGCAATTCCGGATCGCCACCATGTCCGCCGTTCCAACCGTCTACGCCGGACTCGCCCGGGTGCCGCTCGACGCGGACATCACCTCGCTGCGCTTCGCGATCGTCGGGGCGTCCCCTCTGCCGTCGGCGGTACGCGCGGCGTTCGAGGACCACACCGGCGTCCCCCTGTGCCAGGGATACGGACTGACCGAGGCCACCTGCGGCAGCGCCCGAAGCTTCCTGCGCGAGCACCAGCGCCCCGGGGCGGCGGGCCAGCGCATGCCCTACCAGCAGGTGAAGACGGTACGGATCGACGGCGACGGCCAGTGGCACGACCTCCCGCAGGGTGAACCGGGCATCCTCGCCATCAGCGGCCCCACCGTCTTCCCCGGCTACGTCGTCGGCCACGACGCCGAAGGACCGCGCATGGACACCCTCGGCACCGTGCGCGACGGCTGGCTCAACACAGGTGACCTCGCACGCGTGGACGCCGATGGCTTCATCCACCTGCTCGGCCGCGCGAAGGACCTGATCATCCGCGGCGGCCACAACATAGACCCCGCCGTCATCGAGGACGCACTCCTCGCCCACCCGGCCGTCACCGGCGCGAGCGCCGTCGGCCGTCCCGACCCGCACTCCGGCGAAGTCCCGGTCGCCTACGTCACCCTGGCCCCCGGCGAGACCGCCACCGGCGCCGCCGAACTGATCGCGTTCGCCTCACGACACGTACCCGAGCGAGCCGCGGCCCCCAAGGACGTCATCATCCTGGCGGCGCTGCCCCTGACCGACATCGGCAAGCCCTCCAAGGTACCCCTGCACCTCGATGCCACCCGGAGGGCGTTCTCCAGCGCTCTGGCCTCCATCGACATCGCCTACTCCGACCAGCAGATCCGATGCGACCTGGCCGACGGTCGCCCGGTGGTGTCCCTGCCTCCGGTCGCCGACCCCGACCTACGCCGCCGGATCACCACTCAGCTCGCCCCGTACGGCGTGGACTGGGCGTTCGCCGACGCCGGCAGTCACTGAGACCGGCCTGCCGTCTCATGTAGCGGCCCCGAGGGTTGACGACACCATTGGTCTATGCCAACTTCTCCTCGGCGCGTGATCAGCCTTTCCCCACAAGGGCGTTGAAGCATCAGGATTCGCCTGCGGCACCGCGCTGCCCTCCCCCACTACCTCCCCGAGAGGAACCCATGCGCAACGGAACAGGCCGCTGGAAGCCGGGCATACGCACCGTGCTCGCCGCCGCCACCGTGCTCGGTCTCGGCGCGACCGCGCTCTCCGCCTTCCCAGCCGCCGCCGCGGACGAGAGCGTCGCCGTCCGGTACCGGCAGGGCGGCGCGGGCAGCGACCAAGCCGCGCCCTGGCTCACCGTGGTCAACACCGGGACGACGACCATCCCGTTGAACCAGGTCAAGCTGCGTTACTACTTCAAGTCCGACCGCGGTGCCTCGTACAGCTACGCGTGCGACTGGGCCGTCAAGGGCTGTACGAACCTGACGGGCACGTTCGGCGCGTTGGCCGGTCCCACCGCCACGACGGACCGGTACCTGGAGGTCGGGTTCACGGAAGGGGCCGGCACCCTGGCACCGGGCGCCGACACTGGGGACGTACAACTGCGGTTCCACCGCACCGACTGGCAGCCGCTCGACCAGTCCGACGACTACTCCTTCGGACCCGCGCAGACCACGTACGGGAACTGGACCAAGGTCACCGCCACCATCGGCGGGGTCCAGGTCTGGGGCACCGCCCCGGGCGGCGCCGCACCCACCCCGACGCCACCCACCTCGACACCGACCACCCCCTCCCCCACAGCTCCGACCACTCCCCCGGCCGGACGGGGCGTCCTCTTCGACGACTTCGACTACACCGGCCACGTCGACCCGGCGATCACCGCGCACGGCTGGACCATCCGCTCCGGCGGAGGCGGCCCCGGCGTCGGCCAGGCGACCTGGGCGCCCGAGAACGTGACCTTCGCCAAGGACGGCGCGAACTCCGTCATGACGCTGCGCACGTCGACGTCGGGTACCGGCGCGTCGACGCGGCAGACCGAAGTGCACACCGCCGAGCGGAAGTTCAAGAACGGCACCTACGCCGCCCGCGTGCGCTTCGCGGACACCCCGACCAGCGGACCGGACGGCGACCACCTGGTCCAGAGCTTCTTCACCATCAACGACCTCACCGCGCCGATGGCGGACGACTACGCCGAGTACGACTTCGAGTACCTCCCCAACGGCGGCTGGGGCGAGACGGCGAACGTCCTCTACACCACCTCCTGGGAGACCTTTCGGCCCGACCCCTGGGAGGCCGTCAACCAGCACACCGAGTCCCGCACCAGCCGCGCCGGCTGGCACGACCTCGTCCTGACCATCGACGACACCGCGCTCGTCTACTACCTCGACGGCAAGGAGTTCGCCCGGCACGACGCCCGCTACCTGCCCGAGCGGCCCATGTCGATCCACTTCAACCAGTGGCTGATCGATTTCGCCGGCCAGAGCTCCACGGCCCCCCGCGCCTACGAGGAGCAGGTCGACTACCTGCTCCATGTGAAGGACGAGGTCCTCACCCCGGCCCAGGTGGCGGCGAAGGTCGCCGCGTACCGCTCGAACGGGACGGCCTTCGAGGACTCCGTTCCGAGCTCCTGACCGAACCGGCCGGCCGGGCCGCTGCGGCGCGGGCGCCCGCGGCCCGGCCCGCGGGCGGTGTCGCCCCGCAATGGGAAGTGAGGACTTCTCCCTCCTCGCGCCCTCCGGTATGCCGCACGACCGGCGTCCGTACCTGGCGCCGGCTTCGCAGGCGCCCGCCCCGTCGCGATGCCCATCTCCTCGGGTCCGACCGGCGTCACAGGGCCGGGAAATCAATTCGCGTCAGAGGCGGAGAACTCGCCGGCGCACAGCTTCCGGACAGCGTCTCCGTCCCATCCCGGACGTGCGGAAGCAGTCGTCCGGGCGGCCACAGCGCACGCGCGGTGCACCGTCAGCTCGTTCGCAGGGCGGCGCTGAGGGTGGCGCGGGCCGCTCTGCCTTCGGGGATCGGCAGGAGGGGGTAGACGTGCAGCATCTCCGGCGCCTCGTGGAAGTCCACGGTGACGCCGGTGGCTGTGGCTCGGGCGGCCAGTCGGCGGGCGTCGGGGTTGACGATGTCGCGGGTTCCGCTGAACAGCGTGATCGGGTTCAGCCCGGTGAGGTCGGCGAGAAGGGGGCTGACGTGCGGGTGGTCGGCGGGGAGGTCTCCGCGGTACAGCTCCCCGGCGTAGCGCGCGCCGGGGACGGCGAGCCAGGGGTCGCGGTCTTCGAGCGGGGCGATGGCCGGGTCGGTCAGGGTGATGTCCAGCCAGGGCGAGATGAGGATCGTACGGGCGGGCGGGGGCAGTCGGCGGTCGCGCAGGTGGAGGGCGACGGCGAGCGCCATGCCGCCGCCTGCGGAGTCTCCGATGAGGCTCGGACCCGTGTCGGCGCCGTCTTCGAGGAGTTCGGCGGCCAGGTCGGTCACGGCCGGTACCACTTCGGCCGCGGTGGCCAGGGGGGCGAGCGGGTAGATCGGCACCGTGACCCGGGTATCGGTTTCGACGGCGAGCCGGGCGATCAGCCTCCAGTGCTGAGGGGCTATCTCGTTGATGTACGCGCCACCGTGCAGGTAGATCGCGCGCCGTCGGGGGCTGCGGCCGCGCGGGGTGACCTCGTACACCGGCCATCCGGCCACCCGGCGTACGGCAAGGTCGACGGAGCGCTCCAGGCCGGCCGGCGGCGCGTACCCGACCGGGCGCACCGAACGGGCGAGGACCTGTTCGCGGATGGCCTCCGCCGAGCCGAAGAGTTTCTTGGCGCCGCGAAGCCTCAGCACCGTCGGCATGGCTCTGCTGGTCAGGCTGGGCACGGTAGGGCTCCGTTCCTGGGGTGCTCGGTGTCCTTCGGTGACAGGTCGGGTCGGGTCAGTGCGGTGTTCTTCGTCCGGGGGATGGCCCCCGGATGGAATCGAACTCCTGGGACGGCTCCACGGGCAAGCACCGTGATCGTGCTACGAGTTACTGGTCGGCGCTCCCCGGCGGCTGTCCCTCGTGACGGCGGGCCAGCCCGCTGAGTGCGGCGGCCGCCAGGGCGCAGAGCGCACCGACGAGCCAGACGGTGCGGTAGCCGTTCTCGCCGGGCTGGCCGGTCGTGGGAGAGACGAAGGCGCTGAGGAGGGAGGCGAAGAGACCGCCGGCGACCGCGCCGCCCAGGGTCTTGACGTTGTTGTAGAGGGCGGCGGCGATACCGGTGCGGGAGGCGTCCGACGCCTCGACGATCACGGTGGGCATGGCGCCGAGCGACAGGCCCATCCCGAGCCCGAGGAGGAAGGACTCCGCCGCCATCTTCCACACCGCGTCGTGGACCAGCGCGAACAGGAGGAACGCGGTGGCCACCAGCCCGAACGCCGTGACCAGGGTGGCTCGGTAGCCGATCCGCCGGGCGACCGCCGCGGTGGCGAAGGAGCCGAGGACGGCGGCGACGTAGCCCGGTAGTGAAACGAGTGAGATGGCCAGGGCGGACAGGGCGAAGCCGTATCCCGTCGTCGCCGGATCGGCGGCGAGGAACATCGTGTTGGGGGCCTGGCTCCCGAAGTAGAAGACGCCGAAGAGGAAGGCGGCGAGGTAGAAGGGGCCGGCCTCGCGGCCGGTGAGGGCGCGGAGGTCCACCAGCGGTTCGGCGGTGCGCCGCTCCACGAGGATCCAGATGGCCAGGAGAACGACACCGAGGATGAGCGGGCCGAGGACCGCAGGGCTGCCCCATACCCCGTTCTTCGCCGCGCCGACGCCGCTCAGCAGGGCGAGGACGGCCGCGCTGAGCAGTGCCACGCCGGGCCAGTCGACCCGGCCGGTCGCCCGATGGGCGGACTCGGGAACAGCGACGTACGAGACGGGCACGCAGACCAGTGCGAGCGCGGCCGGTATGAGCAGGGTCAGGCGCAGGTCCCCCGAGGCGGAGTGGACCAGTGCCAGGGCCAGGCCGCCCACGAGGGAGCCGAGCGCCAGCGAGCCGACGAGCAGGGCGATGGCCCGCCGTGCCTCGGCGACGGGCAGCCGGTCGCGTACGAGGGCGATCTCCAACGGCAGCAGTGCGGCGAGCGGTCCTTGGAGGAGCCGCCCGGCCAGCAGGACCGGGTAGCTGTCCGCCAGTGCCACGATCAGGGTTCCCGCCGCGGTCACGGCGAGGGCGATCCGGAGCATTCGCCGGTGCCCGTACAGGTCGCCGAGGCGCCCGAACAGGGGGACGCACACGGCGGCGGCAAGCAGCTGGACGGAGATGATCCAGTTGGTGTCGGCGGTGCCGATGCCCAGGTGCGCGGCGAGGTCGGGAAGGAGCGGTGTGATGCCCGCCTGGAGGATCCCGCTGGTGACCTCGAAGAACACGAGCAGGCCGACGACGGCGGTGACGGCACGCGCGGGGACCTGCGCGACCGGTCTGGCCGGGCTTTTGGTGTGGGTCATGGATCACTCCTGCGAGGAGAGCGAGACCGGGGATCCGGCGGAGGAATCGGACGTCACGCAGGACGGATCCGGAGGGGGCGGAGGCGGCGCGGGCGAGGCGCCGCAGGGCCAGTCCGGCGAGCAGCGCGGCGGCGTGGGGCAGCGCGGCATCGTCGTAGACGGCCTGGGGTGAGTGGTTCATCGGGGCCGTGGTGGGGTCCGTGCCGGCGGGGCAGGCGCCGAGCCCGAGGAACGCGCCCGGCACCTCGCGCAGCACGAAGGAGAAGTCCTCCGAGCCCACTAGCGGCGTCGGCGCCAGGAAGACCCGGTCCTCGCCGAGGACGCCCCGGGCGGTTTCGATGGCGAACGCGGTCTCGCCGTCGTGGTTGATCGTCGGCGGGTACTGGTAGACGTAGTCGATGTCCGCGCTCACGCGATGGGCAGCGGCGATGCCGTGCACGGTCCGCTCGAACGCCTCGCGGACGGCCGTCCGCGAGGCGTCGGAGAAGGTCCGGACGGTGGCGGAGAAGCGGCCGGATTCCGGGATGACGTTGGGCGCCGTACCGGCCTCCAGGCGGCCGATCGTGACGACGGCCGGGTCGAAGATGTCGATCTCGCGGGTCACCAGGGTCTGCAGCGCGGTGACCATCGTGCACAGCGCGGGTACGGGGTCGACGGCGGCGTGCGGGGCCGAACCGTGGCCGCCGACGCCCCGCACGGTGACGTGGACCGTGTCGGACGCCGCGAGCACGGGACCCGGCCGGGTGGCGGCGAACCCGGTCGGCGCCCCACGGGAGACGACGTGCAGGGCGTACGCGGCGACGACCCGCTCACCGGCCGCGTCGAGCACCCCCTCGTCGATCATGATCTTGGCGCCGCGCGCGCCAAGCCCGACACGCCTCCCACCGACGGCGTGCCCACCAGTTACTACGCGGCCGTCCAGTTCATCTGCCAGGCCCACATCGTCGACGAGCCGGAAGCCAAGGCCGAGCTACTGCGCCGACAGATGGCCCAATTTCAGCCCGACGGCGACCACGCCCCCATCGAGGTCGACCAGACGCCGTACGGGCGGATGCTGCCCGGCATCCGCGGTCTGACGCTGGAGGTGACGGAGGTCCGGGCCAAGTTCAAGTACGACGACCACAAGCCCGTAGAGCACCGCGCCACCGTCGCCGAGCGCCTCACCGACCGCAAGCAGGCCCTCGACGAGCCCACGGCCCGCCAGCAGCGGCGCCGCCTGGACCGCATCGGCCCCTGGAAACCCTGACCCCGCCCACCCCGCACCACCTCGGAACGGAGCTCTACCCATGACCGCCTTCCGCATCACCCCCGCCGTCGCCAACGCCTTCCCCGACACTCTCATCGCCGTGGTCACCGCCAGCGGACTGCGCGGCCACGAGCCCTGGCCCGACACCGCCGCTGCACTCGACGGCCTTGAGCAGCAGCTGGCCGCCGGCGCCTGGGCCCCGGCCGACGAGAGCGACCCTCGGATCGAGGCGTGGCACACCGCCTACCGCTCTTTCGGCACCAACCCCCGCCGTATCCGCCCCAGTGTCGATGCCCTGGGGCGCCGCATGGCCAAGAAGGGCAACCTGCCGCGCATCAATCCGGCCGTCGACTCGTACAACGCCGTCTCCGTCCACCACGGCCTGCCCGCAGGAGCCTTCGACCTCGACCACGTCTCCGGCGCCGTCGAGATCCGGTACGCGGACGGCGCCGAGGAGTTCACCCCGCTCGGTGAACCCGACATCACTGAGAACCCCAAGCCCGGCGAGATCATCTACACCGACGCCGCCGGCGTGCTGACCCGGCACTGGAACCACCGCGACGCCCACCGTACTCGCGTCACCGAGGACTCCACCCGCGTCGCCTTCGTCCTCGAAACCCTCCACGCCACCCGCGACGGCCACCTGCTCAAGATCGCCGCCGAGGAGCTACACGGCCTGCTGATGCTCCACGCCGAGCACACGCGCGTGCACTACCTCAGCCCGGAACATCCGGAAGTCACAGCGTGAGCCCGCTAGGACATAGAAGCCGAAAGGCTGGGTTCGCTGTCAACCGCCTCGATTGGATGACAAGGGACAACTAGAAAGGCAAGCTGGCCGTCTCGCGCACCGCAGGCCCGAGCAGCTCGCCGGTCAGGACGACGTGCCACGGGCTTGCGTGAGCCGCCAGGAGGCGCCAAGTGCCGAGAGTCGCCCTCGCATTGCCTCTCGCTGGTCCTCCAGCTCCAACGAGGCCGGGGAGAGGAGGTAAACGGTGCCTGTGTAGGAGCGGAACCCGATGCGTTCCCCTCCTCGGGCGATCTTGGCGTTCACCCGGTCCCACTCGGCTCGGTTCCTGAGGCGGTCGCTGCTGAGGTCGGTAACTCCGGGCGAACATGCGACGGCCCGGCAGCCGGCCATGAGCCGGTGGATCGCTTCCGTGGCGAGGATGGCGCCGAGGCCGTGCCCGCGCCACTGCTCGTCCAGGCTCACCCTGTCCATGACGAGCAGGGCAGAGTGTAGGGAGCGCGGCTTGGTGAGCACGGGATCCTGCGGGAACGTCGGATTCCGCGAGCGATGAGCACTGCTTGAGTCGGGTTGATCATGAGCAGGGCGCGCCACGGGGACCTTCTCGGTAGTCACCGTAAGTAGCTGGCGGGTGGCGACCAGCCCGGGGTGGATGGATCGATTGCTCAGTAGGTCCGTCGGACCTGCTCCACGCTCTGGCCGTTCACTCCTGGTAGCGCGGGAGGATGTCGCCGTTCTTGACGAAGGTCAAGGCGGCGGCGACGTCGTATGCATGGATCGCGGAGGCGAGCGGTGTTAGCCGGTTGGTCAGGCCCTCGATCGCGTTGCCGGTGAAGAATGCGTCCCGTGCTGCGCTGTCGCTGAACCCGAGGACGAGGGAGGCGTGGAATCGCTGGTCATGGGGGTTGTCGTGGGCGACGTTCGGGGTGTCCCAGAGCTTTTCGCTCCAGGGCAGGAACGTCTGCGTGCGCAGTTCCTTCAACGCTGCGGCGTCGGCGAGCGCGGGAACGAACTGCTGGTTGACGAACTTCCGGAACTCGCCTGCGCCGACCCCGTCTCTGCGGCGCAGGTAGATCAGGGTGCGGGCACCGACCGTCTCGCCGGGGCCGGCGACGTCATACCAGCGGGAGGAGTTCGGCGGGCCGGCGTACAGCAGGGTGCGACGGAACACGTTGATCTCGTCGGCGTGGGCCAGCTTCGCCTGCTTGCGCCCTTTCAGGGGCGCAAGCGCCGATCGGAAGGTGACCTCGGCGACGCCGTCGATCTTCCGGTCCCCGGGGATCGAGGTCTGCACCCCATCGGTCGCCGGCCACCGGCCCGGGTTGTGCTCGGCGAGGTGGATCTGCCGGTACTCCTCCAGGCCCGGGGTGGCGGAGATGATCCCTGAGTGCGGTCCCTTCCAGTGGTCCATGCCGGTCTGGCGGGGCTGGTCGGTACGCACCCACAGCAGGATCGAGGAAGTGAGGTGCTTCTTCTCCACGCCCAGCTGAGCGGCGGACGGTGAGGTGCTCATGGTGCTGCTCTTCTCTCCCTGGTCGCCGAACGTGCAGCTGCGGTGTTCGCCAGAGGTCAACGGGCGAGGAACTCGACCGCGAGGGGGGCGAACTGCTGGTGGTACTGGAAGATGCCGCCGTGACCGGAGTCGGGGTAGATGATCAGCTCGCTGTCCTTGATGCGTCGGTGCAGGTCCTCGGAGAGGACCGAAGGCACCATGCGGTCGTTGTCGCCATTGGCGATCAGGGTGGGCTGGGCGAGCTGCGACAGGTCGTCGGGGGTGGAGCGCCCCCACTTCTTGATCGCCTTCAGCTGCGTCTGGAATGCCTTGACCTTGATCTTCGCATCGCGGTCGGCAGTGCGCTCCTTGAGCCGGCTGACGAACGCGCGCGCGGCGGGCTTGCCGGTGGTGTTGCGGTTGAAGAACAGGAATTCCTTGGGATCCGACCGGGTCAGGGTGGCGCGCAGCATGTCCCAGTACGTGATGCCGGCGACCTTGTCGATGTCCTTGCCGCCCTTCGGCCCGGTGCCGGTGAGGGCGAGCTTGCGCACGAGCTCGGGGTGCTTCACCACCAGGGCCTGGGCGATCATGCCACCGAGGGAGAAGGAGAAGACGTCGATCTTGTCGAAGCCGAGCGCCGTGATGAAGGTGTAGGCGTCATCAGCCATCGCCTCGATGCTGTCCGGCACCTGGCCCGTGGAGGCCCCGACACCGCGCTGATCGAAGGCGATGACGTGACGGCCCTTCGCGATGGGGTCGATGATGCGGGGGTCCCAGTTGTCCAGGGTCGCGGCGAGGTGGACGAAGAACACGACGGGGACGCCGCCCTTGGGTCCCAGCTCGCGGTAGGCGTAGGTGACGCCGCCGGCGGTGACGGTGCGGGTCGGGGCGTGGGCGTACGAGGTGATGACGGGTTCGTTCGGGGTGCCGGTGTTGCTCATGATGGTTTCTCCCGGTGTGTTTCTGGTCGCGTGCCGCGGGGTGGTGGCGGGTCCGCTGGGGCCGATGACGGCCCTGCCGAAGCCGGGCGTCAGGCCCGTGACCAGGCGCATCACGCCTTACTCGGCGTGGACGGTGAACTGGTGGAGCTGGTCGATGTCGGTGGGTCTGCCCTACGTCATGGAGACGACGACCTTGCCGGCCTTCGCCCGGCCCTTTTCGACGTACTCCATGGCCTGGAGGGTTTCTTCGAACGGGAAGACGGTGTCGACGACGGGGCGGATCTTCCCGGTGTCGATGAGGGGGGTGAGTTCCCGCAGCTGATCGCCACTGGCCTTCATGAACAGGAAGGAGTACGTCACGCCCAGGCGCTTGGCCTGGCGGCGGGTCTTGGAACTGAGCGCGGTCATGGCCAGGCGGAGGACCGGGTTCGCGCCGAGTTCGCGGGCGAAGGCCCGGTCGGGCGGGCCCGCGACGCTGATGGCGGTGCCGCCGGGCTTGAGGACGCGCAGGGACCTGGCCAGGTTGTCGCCGCCGAGGCTGTCGAGGACGACGTCGTAGCCGTCGAGGATCTCGGTGAAGTCCTGGGTGCGGTAGTCGATGACTTCGTCCGCGCCGAGGCTCTTGACCAGGTCGACCTTGGCGGTGCTCACGGTGGTGGCCACGTGAGCGCCCAGTGCCTTGGCCAGCTGGACGGCGATGGAGCCGAGGCCGCCGGCTCCCGCGTGGACGAGGACCTTCTGGCCGGGCTGTACACGGGCGCGCTCGACCAGCGCCTGCCATGCGGTCAGGGCGACCAGGGGCAGGGAGGCGGCCTCGGTCATGGTGAGGGTGGTGGGTTTGGGGGCCAGGTCGTCCTGGTGGACGGCGAGGCGTTCGGCGAAGGTGCCGATGCGGTCCTTGTCGGGCCGGGCGTAGACCTCGTCGCCCACCGCGAAGCGGGTGACGGAGGACCCGACCTGCAGGACCTCTCCGGCGAGGTCGTTGCCCAGGACGAGGGGAAGACGGTAGGGCAGGAACGCCTTGAAGTCCCCGTTGCGGATCCTGAGGTCCAGCGGGTTCACGCCCGCCGCGTGGATCTTGACCAGAACGTCGTCGGCGCCCACCTGCGGGTCGGGCATTTCGGCGGCGCGCATCCCCGCCTGGCCGCCGTACTTCTCGACCATGAAGGCCCTCATCGTCGTCTCCGTTCCGTGTCCCGTCCGTGGAAGGGGGCGGGGTCTGTCCTCGCCCCGGGCTTCTCCCAGTACGAGATAGTTTGTGTTGTTTTTCTGGCTGCGGCTGGGCGCACCGCGTCCTCGGTCGCAGCCGGTCAGGCCACCGGCACGACAGGGGCGGTGACGCGGTCGGCTGCGCCTCCCTGAAGGCGGTCCAGGGAGGCGCCGATCCCTTCATGGGGCGCGCCGAGCGGCACCGCGCTGACCTCGGCCAGTCGGGTGTACTGCGCGTCGGTCAGCTGGACGTCGAGGGCGCCGAGGTAGTTGTCGAGCTGGACAAGGGTGCGCGGGCCGACAATCGGGACAAGCGTGGCCACGGAGCGGGCGGCGCGCTCGCGCACCCAGGCCACCGCCACCTGGGCGGGCGTCACGCCGGTCTCCTCGGCGACGGCCAGGACGGTGTCAACGACGGCGGTCTTCTGGCCGGTGCTCTCGGTGTGGATGACCATGCCCAGGTCGCTCAGGCGCCCCTCGGCGGAGCTGCGGTATTTGCCGGTGAGCAGTCCGCCGCCGAGCGGGGACCAGAGGGCGGCACCGAGTCCGAGGCTCTCGGCCATGGGCAGCAGTTCGCGGTCGGCCGTGCGCTCGACGAGGCTGTACTCGTGCTGGATGCCCACGATCGGCGCCCAGCTCTTCAGGTCCGCGAGGGTGACCGCGCGCGAGACGCGCCAGGCGGGGAAGTTGGACAGCGCGGCATGGTGGATCTTGCCGGCGCTCACCAGGTCGTCGAGCCCGCGCAGGAGTTCCTCCATCGGAGTGAGCTCGTCGGGAAAGTGCACCCACAGCAGGTCGATGTAGTCGGTGCCCAGGCGCTTCAGGCTGGCCTCCACCGAGGCGACCAGGTTCTTACGGCTGTTACCCGTCTTGGAGATGTCCGGCTGCGGAGCGGCGCCGAGGGCGAACTTCGTGGCCACGACAAAGTGGTCGCGGTCGGCGGAGATCAGCTTTCCGGTCAGTTCCTCCGACTCGCCGAACTGGTAGCCGTCCGCGCTGTCGAGGAAGGTGCCGCCGGCCTCGGCGAACCGGTCGAAGATCCGGCGTGCCTCGTCCGGCTCGGCGCCCGCGCCCCAGCCGGTGCCGAAGTTCGCGGTGCCCAGCGCGTACTCGGACACGCGCAGTCCGGTCCTGTGTCCGAAGGTCGTGTAACGCATGAGATGTCCTTACTTGAAGGCAGGAAGGCGGTCGCGTCGCGCCGGGTGACGGGGTGAGCGTCAGCCCGCGTTCGTCCGGGGTGCCGCGGACAGGCTCTGCTTGACGTACCGGCTGGTCTCGTCGGCGAGGATCTCGGGCAGGCCCGTCTCGATGCCGTACAGGGCCTGGGCCGCGACGTCGGCGGCGGCGACCTTCTGGTCTGCGGGGACGTCGGCGGCCATGTCGGTGTCCATGTAGCCGACGTGCAGCGCCGAGACGGTGATCCCGCGCGGTGCCAGCTCCTCGCGGGTCGCGTCGCTCAGCGCCCAGGCGGCAGCCTTGGAGGCGGCGTAGGAGCCGAGTCCTGCCGGGTGCAGCCAGGACAGGGCGGACAGGACGTTGAGTACGGCGCCGCCGCCGTTGCCCTCGATGACGGGGGCGAAGGCGCGGGTCGCGGCGAGCGGGCCGTAGAAGTTGGTCTCCATCTCCCGGCGCACCTCATCGGTGTCGCCTCCGATCAGCGTCGCGCCGGTGGAGATGCCCGCGTTGTTGACCAGCAGGGTCGCATCCGACGCGATGCGGGCGGCCTCCCGTATCGATGCCTCGTCCGTCACGTCGAGGCGCAGCGGGATGACGCCCGGCACGTCGACCGTCTCGGGGCGGCGGGCCGCCGCGTACACCTTCGCGCCGCGCTCCACGAGCTGTGCGGCGAGATGCCGTCCGAGGCCCCGGTTGGCGCCGGTGACGACCGCGACCGCGTTCTTCAGTTCCATGCCTGCTCCTGGTCTTCGGCGGGCGCCGTCGAGTCGCACGCCCCATGTTTAGATTACGAACCCAATCTAAACATGGGGATACGATAGATGCCAGTCGACATCCAAACGGGAGGGTGATCATGGGCCGCGTATCGCAGGCGCAGGCGCAGGAGAACCGCAGGCGGGTGGTGGACACCGCCTCGCGGCTGTTCCGGGAGCAGGGCACCCAGGTGAGCGTCGCCGACCTCATGAAGGCGGCCGGCCTGACCCACGGCGCTTTCTACAAGCAGTTCACCTCCAAGGAGGCGCTCGTCGACGAGGCCACCGCCCACGCCTTCGACGAGCTCGCTCGGACCCACACCGCAGGGCTCGCGCAGTACGAAGGGCAGCGCGACGCCGCCCAGCGGGCCCTGATCGACGCCTACCTCTCCGTCGGACACCGCGACGACCCGGCGAACGGCTGCCCGGTCGCCGCGCTCGCCACGGACCTCGCGCGCGAGGGCGGGGGGCGTGAGGCCCGTCGTGTCTACACCGAGGGGGTGGCCGACTTCGCCGACTTCCTCGCCACCGACGACCAGGACGGCATCGTCCGCCTCTGCACCCTGTTCGGCGCGCTGGTCCTGTCCCGGGCCACCAAGGGCTCCCCGCTCTCGGAGGAGATCCTTGCCGCCGCGCACGCAGCCTTGATCAGGGGCGCGGCGGTCGAGTAGGCGATGCGGGTGATCCAGCGAACACGGGGGCCGAGCTGACACTATCTGCGGCACCTGGCCCTGTGCTCACTGTGGATCGTGCCGGATTGGTTCGGCGTCGTCTGCGATGCGCAGGATCTGCTGTGCTTCTCGGAGGAAGTCGCGCCCGCGGGACGTTGGCGCGAGGGGGCGGGTGTCCCGGTCGATGATCCGGAGGCCGGCCCTGTGCCGCAGGAAGCACGGCCGAGGGCGAGGAACCCGACGACATCACGGGAGGCTCGGCATGACCCAGACGAGTCTGAGCACGGGGCGGCCGTCCGGCACCCCAACAGCTCCCGCACTCCCGTCCTCCCCTGCGGCCCAACCGCATGACCACCATCACTGCAGCCACCCTCACCCGAGAGCGTCAGCGCCGAAGAAACTCAATGCTTCATCTGCACTCGAGTGAGCCGATGAAGGACGAAAGTGGAGCCCCGCCGACTAACCAGCGAGGCTCCTCCGGGAGCATGCTCATGAACCCACGACGCGCGTTCGGACAACAACCGAGGACGAACCCGCCCTAGACGGCAAGGGTACGAACCGTTGGACACTTACCGAAGGCTCCCGCCGAGACGGACCGTTCAGAACACGCACGACCCGATCATGCTCTTCCCCTGACACTATGCGTAGCCGCTTCTCCGAGCCGAGAACTAGCCTTGACCAGGGGCTGCGCTCCTGCCGAAGCAGCGCCAGCTGGGGAGAACCTGGGGAGAATCAAGCCGCCGTGGGGAGCGGCTGGGGAGAATCGACCGCGTAAGGCGATGTCATCGTGAAAGCTCCGGAAAGGAGCAAAGCCGCAGGCCAGCATCCCTTAGACGTCTATCTGCGCAGGTCAGCGCCCCGAGGGCGAGGACTTCTTGAAGATCTTCTCGTGGGCGGCGATTCCCTTTGCTCCCACACTGGTGGGAACTATTTATGGCATGAGCTTCGACTCCATGCCGGAGCTGCGCTGGGGCCTCGGGTGACCCTTCACCACCGACTTGATAGGGGTAGCATGCAGCAGTTTGTACGTTATTTTCAAGCGGAGAGGCCGGCTGTAGCGGGCACCTGTCTCAAACACGCGCCGCGCACTGTTTGCGCATCCATCGCCGCGCGAACCGCCCATGCGGGGCGCTGGGGAGAAGTGATGCGGGTGATCTCCTCGCCCTAGCCCCAAAGGGGCCCCTGACCTGGACTTTCGAGGTTCCAAGGACGCTGGGGAGTATGTGGGGAGAAGCGGAGCCGCCAACCGCTCCTCACGCCTGCGCCATCAAGCCCGCCCGCCGGCCGGTCGACCGGCCTCGGCGCAGTTCACCGACGGCACCGCACATCACCGTGAGCAACCACGGACAGTGACCCAGACCCTCCACCCGGCTAGGACCTCAACGCGCCCGGACCGGTGGCACCCCGCCTGCCCGGTCCCGCTCCTGTCGTCGCGGAGGCCAGTCGGTCAGCTCGTCGCCCGTACCGCGTCCCTGATCAGGTCGGCGACCCGTGTGGGCTCGGAGAGGACGACGGCGTGGGAGGCGTCCGGAAGTTCGACGACGACGGCTCCGGCTCGGGCGGCGCCGAAGCGCTGGACCTCGGGGCTGATCGTGCGGTCCGCCCCGGCCACCAGGGCCCAGGACGGTTTGGTCCGCCACGCCGCCGCGGACGCGGTCTCGGTGAAGGCGGCCGTGGCGAGCGGGCGTTGGGCCGTTGCCAGGGCGCCGGCGACGTCCTCGGGCACGTCCGCCGCGAAGACGGAGGGAAAGGCCGTCTCCTCGATGGTGACCTCGACCGCCGAGTCGCCGTCGAGGAGCGGGTACGTCCACTCCTTCAGGTGGCCCGTCAGCGGGGACTCGGGGAAGCTCCCTTGGAGCTGGCCGAGGCTCTCGCCCTCGTGGGGCACGTAGGCGGCCACGTAGACGAGCGCGACGACGTTCTCCGCGGCGCCGGCCACGGTGATCAGCGCACCGCCATAGGAGTGGCCGACGAGCACGGCCGGGCCGTCGACCTGCGCGAGGACGGAGGTGAGGTAGGCGGCATCCGATGTCAGCCCCCGCAGCGGGTTCGACGGCGCGATCACCGGGATACCGCTGCTCCGCAGTTCCGAGATGACGCCTATCCAGCCTGTCGCGTCGGCGAAGGCACCGTGTACGAGGACGACGGTGGGGTTGGTCATGCGAGTTCTCTTCTCGGTGTCGGGCCACGTGTGGGGCGTCGTCACGACGGTCAGGGTGTGGGTGCGGCCCGGTGTTCGACTGGAGGCCCGTGCGACCGTTGCTGACGGTAGGGCCGTGGAAGCGGCGCCTCTGGTCCGTGCGCGCATCTCCGCTGGCACGACGGCGCACACGCGGCTCAGCGCCTTCGCTCGTCCTGGGCGTCGGCAGTCGTCGGCGCGAAGGCCGAGGTCGCCAGCGCCTGCCATTCGCTGGGGCTCATGCCGTAGGCACCGCGGAAGGTGCGACTGAAGTGCGAGGGGCTGCTGAAGCCCCAGCGGTGGGCCACCGCGGCCATGGTGATTCTCCGGTTGGAGCGGCCCAGTTCGAGCCGGCAGAACTCAAGCCTGCGTTCCCGCACCCATTGGCTCACCGTGCTGCCGTCGTTCTGGAAGAGCTTCTGCAGGTACCGGACGGAGATGTGGTGGGCGCGTGCGATCGTCTCCGGTGAGAGGTCCGGGTCCATCAGATGCTCTTCGATGTAGCCGTGGATACGGGACAGCATCTCGTTGACGGCCCCGGACGCGTCGTCGGCCTCGTCCGTCGTATCCGCTTCGAGGAGCTCCATGACCAGGACGGAGAGCAGGTGTACGGCCGTCCGGGCACGCCGGTCCCCGATCGTGGACCGCCGGAACTCCGTCTTGGCGGCGAGCGCGGTCAGGAAGTCGGACGCCAGCGCCCCGATCCCCTCCCCGCCGCGCACGGGTACGCCGAGCACCTGGTTCAGTTCCGACTCCGTGACGCCCAGATAGCACCGGGGCACCCGGAAGAAGATCATCTGGCAGTCCTCGCCAAACCGCAGCAGATGCCGTCGGGCCGGATCGCAGAAGATCAGGTCGTTCGGCTCCAACAGCGTCTTGGCACGCTCGTGGACAACAGTGACGGGCCCACGGACGTGGACGCCGAGGTAGACGTGGGTACGGTCGTTCGTCTCCGGCATCTCGGAAAGCATCTGGACCAGCCACCCCGAGCGGGAGGAGGGCGAGGTCGGACCGGGCGCTTGCCGAGGCACCCGTTCGGGCGCACGGGACATTAGTGTGGGGGTCATGGGGATTCCTAGCCGTAGGTGCGTGCGGGCGGAGGGCGGATTCACGCCCCGTTCGCCGGCTCCTCGGCCAGGAACTTGTCCACCACGGCGTTGAAGGCCGGCGGGTTCTCCAGGAAGGGGAAGTGCGAGCTCGCCACGTCGGAGGCGAAGACGTGCAGGCGCGCGCCGGGAATCCGCTCGGCGACGAAGCGCTGCGAATCGGGGTGCACGTGGCTTCCCTCACAGCCGATCACCAGGGTCGGCACATCGATCCGGGGAAGCACGTCGCGCCAGTCCTGCGCGCAGTGGTCGAACAGCAGCGGTACGCCCGCGTAGGCGGGTGTCGACCGGATCTCCTCGCCGACGAAGGCCAGCACCTCGGGATCGGGCTCGCCGGAGAACATGCCGCGCACGAAGTCGGCGCGGACCGTGTCGCCCTCCGGCCCCGCGAGGGCCGCACCCAGGTACAGCAGCCCCGACACATCGAAGATGGCACCGGAGTCCCGCTGTTCCCGCTCGGTCATCCAGGGCACGGCAGCGACCGCCGCGGGCTGGTCGACGGCGACGAAGCGCCGGATCCGTCCAGTCCCGTACTGGTCGATGAAGCTCCACCACACCGAGACACCCATGGACCAGCCCAGTGCGTCGAAACGGTCGAGACCGAGATGGTCGACGAGTTCGAGCACATCGCGGGAGAGCCGGGCGATGCGGTAGCCGTGACGCGGCTTGCCGGACTTCCCATGGCCGCGGAGGTCGACGGTGACGACGCGACGGCCGGGCGCCAACCCCTCGATCTGGTGGCGGAACATCGCCTGCGTCTGCCCCCAGCCGTGCAGCATCACCAGCGGGACGCCCTCGCCGCCGGTGTCCTGGTACGCGAGCCGTGCGCCGTCCGTCGTGATCAGTTCCTTCATGACCTCTCCCCTGGTCAAAGGCGGTACATCGGTCCCGCCCGTCCCGAACATCATCGAATGAGGCCCTCCGCCCGCACCACCGCGAGCTGTAGGAATCGGGCCGTGGATCCTCCTCGCTTTGTCGAAGCGAGTCCGTGGTCAGACGGCCCCGTCGCCGCCCGGGGCGAGGAGTTCCTCGGTCCTGAGGCCGAGGTGCAGAGTGAGCCGGTGGGCGCCGTCGTCGAGGTCGAGTCCGGTGATCTCCTGAATCTGGCGCAGGCGGTAGTAGAGCGAGGTGCGGTGGATGCCCAGCGTGTCCGCGGTCCGGGGAATCGATCCCGCGTGTTCGAGGAAGCAGCGCAGGGTGTCCCGCAGGCGGTCGCCGCCGTGAGTGTCGCTCAGGGCGCGGAGCGGCTTCGGGACCAACGACGCGTTCAGGGCGTGCTCGGGGAGCTGGAGCAGCACCGCGAGCTCCCCGAGCAGCTCCCAGTCGCCGGCGCTCTTCAGGGTGGGCAGCCGGCGTGCCGCGCGTGCCGCCACGAGCGCCTGCTCGTACGACGTCCGTGCGTGGCCCAGGCCGGGGTGCCGGCCACCGACGCCGATCACGGGGTCCGCCGACGGGCCCAGGAAGGTGTGGAGTTCGTCCAGGATGCGAGCGGACTGTGCGGTGACCTCGTCCTGGCCGGGTGGGCGATCGCGCAGCTGGAGCAGGGTCGCCCGCTCCTTGCCGATCGCGATGAGGCCCTGGGCCGAACGCGTCTGCCGGAACCCCTCCAGCGCCCCCCACAGGGCCGCCTCGGACTGCCGCACGAGCTCGGTCGCGCAGCTCAGCTGGACGACGGTGACCAGCACGTGCTCGGCTGCTCCGAGCAGTCCGAGTTCCCTGCCTCGCCGCCGTGCGGTGGTGTGGGCGGCGACGTCGGCGCCGACGAGTTCGAGGACGAGGTCCCGCTCGTCGGCCTTCCTGGTGTCGGTGGCGATGTGCTCTCCGTGCATCTGGGCGGCCATGGCGTCCGCGGCCCGGGCGATGGCACGTGTCTCGTGCTCCGCGAGGGTCTTCTCGGGCACGACCACCAGGAGCAGTCCGAGGAGATGCCCGCGCACGCGCAGGGGCACGACGTAACGGGGCAGCAGTCCGAGATCGTCACGGCCGTCGATGAATCCGGCTCGGGACCACTGGGTCACGCCCTGGGCGAGGACGTAGCGGATCGTCGCGTTGTCGGCGCGGCCCTGCAACAGGGTGCCGATGCGGACCGGGTCCTCGTCGCCGAAGTGGCGGCTCGTGCAGACCATGCGGACCAGCGGGTCGTCGATGGCGACGGACCGGCCGAGCCGCTCCGCGAGCTCGTCGACAAGCGCCTGGAGCTCGGGGCTGCCGGGGCGGGCTCGCTGGAGCCTTACGGTCATGCGCTGTTCCTCTCTCGACCAATGGTTCCCCGCGGACTTCTCCATTCCGCGGCTCTTGATCATTCTGAGGAAGCGAGGACGTCGGCACATCACACGAATCGTCCATTGCCATGACGCCCACAGGGGATACGAAGCAACTACTCTCCGCTGTCACGATGCTTCACCAGCCGGGTCAGCTTCACGCGTGAGGTGATGTCCAGCTTGGTGAAGGCCCGGCGCAGGTGCGAACTCACCGTGTGCGGCGAGAGGGAGAGGTGCTCGGCCACCTGCTGGTTGGTCAGCCCTTGTGCCACGAGCCGTACCACCCGTATCTCCGCGGCCGTCAGCTCGGGCCATGCCCCGGAGAGTCCGGCCGTCGAGGGCCGGCGGCGGACACCAGCGGCCCGCAGACGCCGGTGGACGCGTGCGACGTCCCTCTCGGCGCCCGCTCGCACATAGAGCGCGAGGGCCGTGTCGAAGTACGGGACCGCTTCCGGCTTGCGGGTGGCCGCCAGCTTGCGTCCGGCGTCCTCCAGCGCCGACGCCCGGGCCAGTACCCGAGGGCAGTCCTCGTACAGCCGGACGGCGCGTACGAGCGGGGCGAGGTCGTTGTCGAGGAGCCCCCGGGCGTGCGCGGCGGTGGCGGCGAGGAACGGGAGGTCGGGATTGAGCACGGCTCGCTTCTCGGCCATGGCGACCGCCTGCACGGCCCGTTCGTGCCTGCCCGCGCGCAGCGCCAGGCGGACGAGCACCGGGGCGTCGGCCGGGTCGATCAGGCCGGCGTAGGCGGGCCGGTCCGCGGCGGGCGACGTCATCACCGCGTCGAGTTCGGCCATGGCGCGGTCGGGCCGGCCTTCGTAGTCGGCCATCAGCGCCAGCATCCAGGTGCCGAAGTGCCGGACGACGGGTGCGTCGTCGCTCCGCATGCGCCTCGCCTGCGCCGCGTACGCCTCCGCGGTCTGCCGGTCGCCGGTGTGGAGGGCGACGCGCAGCATCACGTACCGGAGCGTGACATCGGCGAGGTTGCCCGGGCCGGGTTCGTCGGTCGCCGGGGACGCGGCTTCCGCGTCGGCCCGGGCGTCCGACAGCCGTCCGGTCTCCAGATAGATGCGGGTGCGGGTCATGAGCCACATGCGGGTGGCGGCCGTCCGGCCCTGCTCCCTGGTGATCCGGATGCCCTCCTCCGCGACGGCGAGCGCCTCCGCGGTGCGTCCGGTGGTGTTCGACAGGAGGGCGTGCCACAGGGCCTCCGGCACCCACAGCGAGGTGCTGACGCCCAGGGCGTCGGCCAGCGCGGCGGCCCTCTCGGCCTGCCGGAACGCCTCGGTCAGGTCCATGCGGTGGAAGCTCACGGCCGAGCGGACCGTCGTCAGCGTGGCCTCGGCGGTGCGGTCCCCCGCTGCCGCCGCGGTCTCCCACGCCTGCGCGGCGACCTGCTCGGCCGCCGCGTGTTCGCCCGACATCGACAGGCCGACGGCGAGCATGGCGAGCAGTCGCCCCCTCGCGGTCAGGGAGATCCCGGGCAGCGCCGCCCCGGCTCGGGCCTGCCGGACCGCCTCGGAGAAGTCGAACTGTACGGCGAGGCGTGCCAGGGCCAGGCGTATGAGCGCCTCGTCCTCGGGTCCGAGACCGCCGGCCGCCAGGGCGGTGGCTCCCAGTTCACACGCCTGGGCGGCCCGGCCCGTCTGCCAGAGCAGCGGGATCGTCTCGGCGATGACCCGCGGCCGCTCCGGAGCGTCCGCGGAGGTGAGTTCCAGAGCCATGAGGCTGCGTTCCGCAGCGGGTCCGGGCGCCTTGGCCGCGTACTCCGCCGCGGCGGTGCGCAGCCGGTCGGCCTCCGCCGCGCCTCCCGTCCCGGCCTCCGCCGCATCTGCCGGTGCTCTCCCGGCCGACGGCCCGGGATGCTCGACAGCGGAGGCCGCGCTCCCCGGCGGCAGCTCGGCGGCTTGATCACGCACGGCCAGACGCAGGGGCAGGGGGAGGCCGGCTTCCACCGCCTCGCGGATCAGGTCGTGGCGGAAGGCGAGGCGATCGCCGCTTTCGGTGAGCAGATCGGCGTCGAGGGATTCCCGGACCGCTGTGATGAGCGCCGCCGAGGACCTGCCGAGCAGTTCGGCCAGCACCGCGACGGTGACCGGGCCGTCCACGGCGGCCGCCGTCTGCACCAGCTCCCGTGCCTCGTCGGACAGCTGGTCGAGGCGGCGCGCGACAGAGGGGAGTTCCCGTGGGGCGGGGGGTCCGGCCGACAGCCTGGCCGTACCGTTATGGATCGTCACTGTCTCCCGCAGCGAGCCGAGCAGCTCGACCAGCAGCTGCGGGACTCCTTCGGCGCGGCGGACGACGCGGAGGATGTCCGGGTCGGGAGCGGCGCCGAGGACGTCCTCGGTGATCCGTGTGGTCGCCTGGCCGTCCAGCGCCCCCAGCGCCAGCTCGTGTGCGCCTGCCTGCCGGATCCGGTCCAGGGTCGTGCGCACCCCCGAGGGCACGCTGCCGCCGCGCACGGCGACCAACCACAGGATGGCGTGCGACGAGAGTCCGGCCGCGAGGGTGTTGAAGGTGAGAAGGGTCAGGTCGTCGCACCACTGGAGGTCGTCGAGGACGACGAGCAGGGGGCCGTTCCGAGCCGTCTCCCGCAGGCGGTCCCCCAGTTCCTGGAGCAGCCAGAAGCGCTGGCCGGGCGTCGTGGCGAGGTCCCTGAGACGGACGGCGCCCGCCAGCGGTTCCTCGCCGGAGAGCAGACCGTCGAGGAGCGGGCCGAGCGGCACGAACTGTTCGTCGGGGTCCGCCGCTCCCTCGAACACCTTCGTCCCGCGCCGCCTCGCGGCTGCCGCGGCCTCCGCGAGGATCCTGGACCTGCCGATGCCGACGGGGCCTTCCACGCGGATGATCCCGCCTTCACCCCGGTCGAGCGCGTCGAGCCGCGCCTCGATGACCGCCATTTCGGCGTCCCTGCCGCGGAAGGGCGTCCGTACACCCTCGGGTTCCTCGGGCACGGTCCTTGTCGTCACTCGGTTCACGCTCATACGGCGGAACAGTATGAACCATATGAACCGCCCCGCCGTCGCCCGGCCCAGGGGCCCGTCTCAGTCGAAGCGCAGGTCGGCGAGTTGCCGTTCGAGGACGGTGACGTCGTCCTCGGGCTCTTCACCGACCGGGCGCGCCGCCATGAGAGCGGCGAGCTCGACGCCCGCCCGGCGGACGCGGCCGGGAAGGCCGTCGGTGTACTCGTCTCCCGCCGAGCCCCAGTCCTCGGATGCCGCGAACACGGCGGTGGGGACGACGACGGCGCGGAGATAGGCGAAGAGCGGGCGCACGGCGTGCTCGAGGACCAGGGAGTGGCGGGCGGTACCGCCCGTCGCCGCGGCCAGGACCGGCTTCCCGGAAAGGGCGTCCGGATCGATCACGTCGAAGAAGGACTTGAAGAGACCGCTGTAGGAAGCCGCGAACACGGGAGTCACCACGATCAGGCCGTCGGCCGCCGTCACCGCGTCGATCGCGGCGCTCAGTCGCGGCGGCGGAAAGCCGGTCACGAGGTGGTTGGCGATGTCGCCGGCCAGCTCCCGCAGCTCCACGACCTCGGTCGACGGCGCCTGCCCCCTGGCGGCGAGTTCGTCGCGGGCCGCCTCGGCCAGCCGGTCCGCGAGCAGGCGGGTGGAGGAGGGGGTGCTCAGCCCCGCGGAGACGACGATCAGCTTCACGCGGCGGACACCTCCCGGACGGCTCGAAGGGAAGCGTGCGTGGGGGCCTCCGGTACGTCGGCCGGACGCCCCTTGGCGAATTCCCTCCGCAGCACGGGCACGACCTCTTCGCCGAGGATGTCCAGCTGTTCAAGGACGGTCTTCAGAGGCAGGCCCGCGTGGTCCATCAGGAACAGCTGGCGCTGGTAGTCGCCGACGCTCTCCCGGAACGACAGGGTCCGCTCGATGACCTGCTGGGGAGAGCCCACCGTCAGCGGGGTCTGCTCGGTGAAGTCCTCCAGCGACGGGCCGTGGCCGTACACGGGAGCGTTGTCGAAGTAGGGGCGGAACTCCCGTACGGCGTCCTGGGAGTTCTTGCGCATGAAGACCTGTCCTCCCAGGCCGACGATGGCGTCCTCCGGCCGGCCGTGGCCGTGGTGCGCGAACCGGCGCCGGTAGAGCTGCACCATGCGCCGGGTGTGGTCGGCCGGCCAGAAGATGTTGTTGTGGAAGAAGCCGTCGCCGTAGAAGGCGGCCTGCTCCGCGATCTCCGGAGACCTGATGGATCCGTGCCAGACGAACGGCGGGACGCCGTCCAGCGGCCGGGGTGTCGAGGTGAAGGCCTGGAGCGGCGTACGGAACGTGCCCTCCCAGTCCACGACGTCCTCGCGCCACAGCCTGCGCAGCAGCGCGTAGTTCTCCTTGGCGAGGTTGATGCCCTGCCGGATGTCCTGGCCGAACCACGGGTAGACCGGACCGGTGTTGCCGCGCCCCAGCATGAGGTCGACCCGGCCGTCGGCCAGGTGCTGGAGCATCGCGTAGTCCTCGGCGATCTTCACCGGGTCGTTGGTGGTGATCAGCGTCGTGGACGTGGACAGGATCAGCTTCTCGGTGCGGGCGGCGATGTAGCCGAGCATGGTCGTCGGCGACGACGGGACGAACGGCGGGTTGTGGTGCTCGCCTGTCGCGAAGACGTCCAGGCCGACTTCCTCGGCCTTGAGGGCGATGGCGACCATCGCCTTGATGCGCTCGTGTTCCGAGGGAGTACGGCCGTCGGTGGGGTCGGGGGTCACGTCCCCGACGGTGAATATGCCGAACTGCATGGGGTGTCTGCTCTCCTGAGCTCGGCCGGTTCCCGCGCCGGGAACCGGGGGCCGGGGTGACGCCGGGGGCTCCGGCGTCACCCGGCGGGGCGGCGGTGCGGCGTCACTTCGCCAGGAAGGCGAGGAGGGCGGTGTTGACCTCCTCGGCGTGGGTCCACAGCAGACCGTGCGGGGCGCCCTCGATCTCGACGTAGTCGGCCGACGGGAGCGCCTTGTGGAACGGGCGCGCCGTGCCTTCGGCCGGCAGGATGCGGTCGGCGGTGCCGTGCAGGATCAGGGCGGGCACGTCGACGGCGGGGATGTCGGCGCGGAAGTCGGTGTACCAGGTCGCCGGCGCGGCGGACGCGGCGAAGGAGCCGCCGCGGGCCGCGGTGTCCCAGCTGTTGCGGACGGCCTCCTCGCTGATGCGGGTGCCCAGGTTCTCGTCGAGGTTGTAGAAGTCGTTGAAGAAGGCCGTGTAGTAGGCGTAGCGGTCGGCCTTGACGGCGGCGACGACACCGTCGAAGAACTCCTTCGGGGCGACGCCGTCCGGATTGTCGTCGCTCTTGAGCAGGCAGGGCTCGAGCGAGGCCAGGAAGGCGACCTTGGCGACGCGGCCGGAGCCGTACGTGGACACGTAGCGGGCGACCTCGCCGGTGCCCATGGAGAAGCCGACGAGGACGGCGTCCTTCAGGTCGAGGGTTTCCATCACGGTGTTCAGGTCGGCCGCGAAGGTGTCGTAGTCGTAGCCGGTGGTCGGCTGCGAGGACTGCCCGAATCCGCGCCGGTCGTACGTGATCACGCGGTAGCCGGCGTCGAGCAGGGCGGCGCTCTGGCGCTCCCAGGAGTGACCGTCGAGCGGGAAGCCGTGGATGAGGACGACGGGCTGCCCGGCACCCTGGTCCTCGAAGTACAGCTCGACGGGGTTGGTGTTCTCCTGGCCCACGGTGATGTACGGCATGGGGATGCTTCCTCGATTCGGGTCGGCTGGTCCGCGCGTCAAAGCGGCGCGGTATGCCCGTCACGTTAGGACCGGTCCCGCGCCTCCTGTTGACGCGCCGCGCACCACACCTTGCACGCGGGCGCAGAGTCACTCAGCTGCCGGTGACCGTATCGGCGTCGCCCTCCGCGAGCACGATCCGGGCCAGGTGGACCCTTGAGCGCACCGAGAGCTTGCGGAAGATCGACGCCAGATGGGTGTTGACCGTGTGCGGGGAGACGACGAGGGCCTCCGCGGCCGACCGGTTGGTGTGGCCCACGGCGATCAGCCGGGCCACCTTGCGTTCGGAGGCCGTGAGCGCGTCCCAGCCCTGGCCGGGGCGCGGCCGGAGGCTTCCGGTGCGCCGGCCGGAGCGACTGGTGGCCCGTTCCAGGTCGGCCCGGACCCGGTCGGCCTCGGCATCGGCCCCCGCCTGGGCGTAGATGTCGTGGGCCCTGGTCAGAGCAGGTGTCGCGGCGGGGTCGCCTGCTGTGAGGAGCGCGCGCCCGAGGTCGGCGGATGCGGCGGCGAGGGGCAGCGGCCGGGGGCCGGTGAGGAGGATGCGGACCGACCGCTCCAGGAGTCCGTGGTCGGCGTTCGCCAAGGCGGATGCGTGGGCGGCCGCCCCCTGGGCGGTCGGCACGCCGGGGTTGCGGGTGGCGTGTTCGACAGCCTGGGCCGCGAGGTCCTCGGCCAGGTTCCGGTCCCCGCCGCGCAGGGCGATCCGCACGGCCTGGACGACATGGGGGCGCAGCAGCCGCCACCGGAGGAAGGGATGGTCCCGCTGCACGGATCGGACCAGTTCGGCCGCTGCCGCGTGGTCGCCGTCGGCATCGGCGACGACGGCCTCGACGTACTGGTGCGTGGCGTGGTTGCCCGTGTTCGGCCGCTCGTCCACGGACGCCCGCACGACGTCCAGGTGTTCCCGCGCGGCTTCGCGGTCGCCGCGCAGCATCGCGAGGAGGGCGCGGTTGACGCGGATGTTGACCAGGTTGCCGGGCACGTGAAGGTCCGCTTCGAGCCGCTCGGCGGTGACGAGGTCGGCGTCCGCGTCGTCGAGCCGGCCGAGCCCCATGTTCAGGGTTCCCTGTGCCCAGCTCAGCATGGCGGGGCGCAGGGGAGCGTCGCCCGCCGTCCGGAGCAGTCGCCGTACGGTGTCGAAGTCGTCCATGTGGATCCGGGCGACGGCCTCCTCGGGCAGGAAGGCCGTGTCGAACACGCCCAGCGCCGTGTGGTGTTCGACGGCAGCGGCGCAGTCGCCCGCGTTGAGGGCGATCTCGCCGAGGCCCCACAGCGCGAGGACACGGGCCTCCCGGTCACCGGACCGCTCCGCCTCGGCGAGCGCCCGTTCGCCGGTCTCGCGAGCGGCCCCGAGATCGCGCCCGCGGGACCGGGCGAGGGCCTGCCGGGCGGTGAGCCGGGCGCGGATCGTCGGGTCGGTGACGGCTGCCAGTGCTGCCGTCGAGCGGCGGGTCAGCTCGTGGACGTCGTCGAGGTGCCACAGCGTGTCGCCGAGTACGGACTGCAGACGGGCGAAGACGTCCAGGGGCGGCTGCCGGGCGAGCAGCGTGTCGCCGGTGTCCCGTGCCTGGGTGTACCGGCCCGCGCGGGTCAGCGCGACGATGGCCCGTTCTCCCACGTCGAACACCATGGGCGCATGGGGCGGTACGAGTTCCAGGGCGCGTACGGCCAGGTCGGCGGCGAGGTCGGGCATCACGGCGATCACGTCCGTGGCGGCCGTGCCGAGCAGCCCGATCGCCTCCTGGTCGCCGGGGTCGGCGCTCTTCAACAGATGCGGGACCGCGTCGGTGGAGCTCCGGCCCGCCGCCACGAGCCGACTCGCGGCCTCACGGTGGAGCGCCCGGCGTACGGAGGGGGAGAGATCGGCGTACACCGCCTGGCGGAGCAGGTCGTGGCGGAACAGGAGTCGTTCGCCGTCGTCGTGGAGGAGGGCGGCCGCGATCGCCTCGTCCACTTCGGCGCTGAGTCCGGAGGCGGGCCGGCCGCACAGGGCGGCGGCGTCCGCGAGCGAGAACGCGCGGCCGAGGACCGAGCCGATCCGCAGGAAGTGGAGGGTGTCCGGCCGTAGGTCGGCGAGCCGGTCGCGTACACCGAGAACCAGCCGCTCCGGCGGCTCCGGCGCGTCCGCGCCCGACGCCGCGATGCCCGCGAGCATCTCGGCCGCGAGGAAGGGGTTGCCTCCCGCCCCGTCGAGAAGTTCCGCGACCTGCGTCGGCACGTCCCCGCCGAGGACGTCCCGTGCCAGCTCGGCCAGGGCCGTGCCGGACAGCGGCCGGAGGGGGAGGGTCGTCGTCCGCGGCCCCTGCCCGTACAACTCCGGGTCGTTCCTGCCCGTGAGCAGCCAGAGGACCGGGGAGCTGAGCAGCCGTGCCGGCATGACACTCAGGGCGAACCGGCTCAGCGGGTCGGCCCATTGGACGTCGTCGACCGCGATCAGTACGGGCGTGCCCGCCGAGCGTTCCTCGATCAGCTGGGCCAGTCGTTCGACGAGCCAGATGCGCTGGCCGTGATGGCCCGCGAGGTCTGCGAAGTCCGTGCTGGACAGCAGCGGCGGGTCACCGTGCAGGAGGCCGGAGGCCAGTGAGGCGAGTGGTGCCAGCTCGTGCAGTTCCTCGGCGCGTCCATGGCTGACGACGAACCCGTGAGCCCGCGCGATCGAGACGGTCTCCTGCAGCAGTACGGTCTTCCCGATCCCGGGCTCGCCCAGGAGCAGCGCGATCGCTCCTCCCTCGCCGTCGCGCACCGCCTCGATCAGGGCCCGCAGCCGCTCCAGCTCGGCTTCACGGCCCCGCAGCCCGGGCCGGCTCAGCGCCGCGCTCCCGGGCACCGCCATGCCTTCTCCCTCGGGCCGGTCGGGGCTCATCCCTTGACCGATCCGGCGAGCAGTCCCCGTGCGAAGTGCCGCCGGAGGCAGATGAAGACGAGCAGCGGGACGAACGCCGTCACGAAGGCTCCTGCGGTGAGCCGCTGCCACTCGTTGCCGTACGTCCCGGCCAGGCTCGCCAGTCTGACCGTCATCGGCGCGGTCTCGGCCGTTCCGCCCGACAGCGTCAGTGCCACGAGGAGGTCGTTCCACACCCAGATGAACTGGATGATGGCGAAGGAGACCAGGGCCGGGCGGGCCAGGGGCAGCACGATCCGGAGCAGCAGCGCCCCGTGCGAGGCGCCGTCGACGCGGGCGGCCTCGATCAGGTCCCGGGGCAGCCCTGCCAGGAAGTTGTGCAAGAGGAACACCGCGAACGGCAGCGCGAAGACCGTGTGGGCGAACCAGACCTGGCCGAAACGCGCGGGACCGGTGAGGTTCCACGCGGGCAGGAACAGCCAGCCCTGGGAGAACAGTTTCAGGAGGGGGACGAGCGCCATCTGGAGCGGCACGACCTGGAGCGCGAAGATGCCGACGACGAGCGCGTCCCGCCCTCTGAAGTCGATCCACGCCAGGGCGTACGCCGCGAAGAACGCCAGCACGAGCGGGAAAAGCACCGAGGGAAGCGTGATGACGACGGAGTTGACGAAGTATCCCGCGAGCCGCCCCGACCCGTTCCCGCCGCCGGACAGCACCTCGCCGTAGTTGTCGAGCGTGAGGTGCGGCGTGCCGAACACGGTCCACCAGCCTGTCGTCTTGATCTCCTCCTCGGGGCGGAACGAGGAGAGCAGCAGGCCGAGGGTCGGTGTCGTCCAGAGGACCGCGATCACCACGGCGATCGACGTGAAGGCGCGGGAGGCCAGACGCTCCCGGACGCCGTTCACGCTGCCCTCCGCTGTGCCCGGACCTGGTGGGCGACGAAGGGGGTGACGAGGACGAAGAGGAGCACGGCGAGTGCCGCACCGCGGCCCGTCTCGCCGTAGCGGAAGGCCTGGTCGTACATCTCGTGGGCGATGACGCCCGTGCCGAACTGTCCGCCGGTCATGGTCTTGACGATGTCGAAGGCCTTGAAGGTGCCGATCGCCTGTGCGAGGACCACGACGAGCAGAGTGGGCCTGATCGACGGCATGGTGATCCGCCAGAAGATCTGCCGGGGGGACGCGCCGTCGAGTCGGGCCGCCTCGGTCAGCTCTCGGGGAACGGCCGTGATCGCGCCGGCCAGCAGGACGGCCGCGAAGCCCGCCTGTGTCCACACCATCACCACGATGAGGAACAGGACGTTCCAGGGAGAGTCCACGAGCCATTGCCTCGGTTCGCCGCCGAACGCGACGACGAGCTGGTTCAGCAGCCCGATCTGCCCGGCCTCCGCGGGACGGTAGGCGTAGACGAACTTCCAGACGACACCCGCGCCGACGAAGGAGATCGCCATCGGCATCAGGACGAGGGACAGCGCGAACGCTCTGAACCTCGACCGTACGACGGCCGCCGCGTAGAGCAGACCGACCGAGGTCGCCAGCAACGGCACGAGCACCACCCACGCCAGGGTGTTGCGAAGCACCACCAGCGCCCGGGGGTCGGTGATCATCCACACGTAGTTGTCGAAGCCGGCCCACGCGTCTCCCCCGCTGTCGGTGAACGACAGCACCAGGGTGCGCAGACCGGGCAGGAGGAGACCCACCGTGAGCAGCAGCAGCGCGGGGGCGAGCAGGAGAAGGGCCGCGGCCCTTCTCCGAACCGGACCCCGGTGCAGTGCAAGCAGGATCAGGGAGACCACCGCCGCGAAGGCGGCGACGCCCTGGAGCAGGTACAGCAGCTTGGGCTGCTGGGCGACGGCGTCGAACGACATCAGTGGCTCGGCCAGGACCGTTCGATGGAGTCGGCGACCTGCCGGGTGTTCGCGCCGCCGATCCAGTCGACGGCTCCCTTCCAGAACGTCCCGGCGCCGACCGACGCGGGCATCAGGTCCGAACCGTCGAACCTGAACTGTGTCCCGGGGTCCTGGAGCAACTGGATCGAGAGTCTGTCGACCGAGGTCGCGGCGTTCGCCGGATCCACTCCCCTGTTCGCCGAGACGAACGGGCCCTTCTTCATACGCGCGTTCGCGAAGTCCGCGGAGGCCAGATACTCCTGGAACGCCCGCACCTCGGGACGGTCGGCGAACATCGCGGTGAACACCCCACCGCCCAGTACAGGGCGGCCGGCCTGGTCGGCCCCCGGCAGGAGGAAGGCGTAGACGTCCTTGTCCGGTCCGATTTCGGTGCCTTTCGGCCACATGTCGGCATAGAACGAGGCCTGGCGGTGCATCGCACAGTCGCCGGAGAGAATTGGTGTGCCGGCCTCCTGAAAGGAGATCGACGCCATCGAACGGGCCGGACCGAAACCGCCGTTGGCGTACCGGTCGTTCTTGAGGACGGACCCCACGGTGTCCATGGCCTTGATCACCCGCGGGTCGTTGAACGGGATCTTGTGGGCGACCCACTGGTCGTAGACGTCCGTGCCCTGCTGACGCAGCAGAACGTCCTCGATCCAGTCCGTCACGGGCCAGCCGGTCGCCTCGGCGGACTCGATGCCCGCGCACCACGGCTTGACACCCGACGCCGCGACCTTCTCCGTCACGGCCATCAGCTCGGACCAGGTGCGAGGAACGCTCAGTCCCCTGTCGCGGAAGAACTTCGGCGAGTACCAGACGAACGACTTCACGTTCGCGACAAGCGGTGTGCCGTAGAGGGTGCCGTCCACTGTCGCGTAGCTGTTCCAGTCAGCCGACCAGCCCTCCTTCGCGAGGGCCACGACCCCGGCGCTCGCGGGCTTGAGCTTCCCCGCCCGCGCGAAGCGTTCCAGGAGCCCGGGCTGAGGGAAGAACGCCACATCCGGCGCACTCCCGCCGTCGACCCGGAGCTGGATCTGAGCCTCGAACTCGCCGTCCCCCTCGTACTGGACGTCGATTCCCGTGCAGTCCACGAAGTCCGCCCAGGTCTCTTCGAACAGGTCGGCCTCCCGGTCCCGGTTCTCCGCGTAGACGGTGACCTTGGCGCCGGGGTGCTCGCCGTACCTGGCGTACGGCCCGCAGTCCACGGCGGTGTGCGACTGCGTGCCGGTGTCCTGCGGGACACCGCAGGCGGTGACAAGGGCGGCGAGGGCGATGACGGCGAGCGCGAGCCTCGCGCCGAACCTCATGGGTGTAGCTCCTCCGATCGCCCGCCGAAGGGTCCTCAGGGGCGATCAGAAGCTACCAGCGCTCGAACATTATCGACTAATCGTTCCAACCAGAACGATCGGGTCAGTGGGCGGTGGACCGGGCCGCGTCCTGTATCAGCTCCGCCACGGCCTTGGGCTGGGCGAGCATGACCAGATGGGAGGCGTCGACCTCGACGGTGGTCATGCCGGCGCGCTCGTACCCGTAGCGCTCCACATCGGGGTTGATCGTGCGGTCGGAGGAGGCGACCAGGCCCCACGAGGGCTTGGTCTTCCACGCCGCGACAGGCGCCGCCTCCGAGAAGGCACGTGCGGCCAGGGGGCGCTGGGAGACGGCGAGCACCGCGGCGAGGTCGGGGTCGACGTCCGCCGCGAAGAGGGCGGGGAACTTCTCGATCTCCACCGAGACGTCGGTGCCCGTCTCGGTGGAGCCGGCCACCGGGAACGGGGTGTAAACGAGCGCGTCGGCGAGACCGGAGTCGGGGAAGCGGCCCTGCAGCTCGCCCAGGCTCTCGCCCTCCTCCAGTGCGTATCCCGCGAGGTACACCAGTGCGCGGACGTTGTCCTCCGCGCCGGCGAGGGTGATGACGGCACCACCGTAGGAGTGCCCGACCAGGATCACGGGGCCTTCGATGGCGCGGATCACCGAGGCTATGTACGCGGCGTCGTCGACGAGGCTGCGGTTGGGCACGGCCGGGGCCACCACTTCCATGCCGGCGGCGGTCAGCTCGGGGATGACGCGGGCGAAGCTGGAGGCGTCGGCGAAAGCGCCGTGGACGAGGACGACGGTGGGGCGGGCGTGTCGGGGCATGGGGGAACTCCTCGGAGAGTGGACGGGGAAGGCTGTGGCGGGGTGCTTCACAGGCCGAAGCGGGCGCGCCTCGCCTCGGGCACAAGGTCGGCGTATTCGAGGTGCTTGCCGATCCAGCCCCGGATGAAGGGGCAGTACGGCAGGACGCGCAGCCCTCGGGCCCGGGCGTCGTCGAGGACCCCGCGGGCGAGCAGCCCGCCCAGGCCCCGGCCGGCGAACCGGCTGTCGATCTCGGTGTGGATGAAGGCGATCTCGCCCTCCGAGAGGTGGTACTCGGCGAAGCCCGCGGTCTCGGTGCCGTCGGCGTCGCCGTCGGCGAGGATCTCGTACCGGGACTTCTCGGGCCGGTCGGTCACTCGGGGTTCCATGGGTGCTCCTGTGCGGTCGTGGTGTGACGGGGGCGGTGGCTGCGTTCAGAGGGTGCGGCGCACGCCCGCCTGGCGTTCCAGGTTGCGGAGCTGGACGGAGAGGTCGCCTTCGACGGCGAGGTGGGCGGGGCCGCTGCGGCCGATGGGCAGGACCTGCTCGCTGCGCATGTCCTCGAGCATCAGGGCGAACGCCGTGTACATCGCGACGACCGCCACCAGCAGGCCGAGCACCCCGGACGTGCGCGTCAGCCATTCGGCGCCGGTGACGCCCGCGAGGCCGGTGGCCGCCCAGCGGGGCAAAGAGACCGCGAGGACGAGCCACAGCGCCCGCTTGGGCCCGGTCACGGCGGTCATCAGCGCGCCGAAGCAGAGGAGTGCCAGGTTGAAGACGCCGAGGACCTTCAGGCCGTCGGCCGCGCCGCTGAGCATGATCAGCGAGTAGGGCAGCCAGCTGCCGGCGAACACCGCCATCAGGGTCGCCGCGATCACGTCACGGGCACCGAAGGCCAGGAAACTGACCAGGAGTTGGAGGACGAAAGCCGGCAGCACGGTGAGGGCGACGGCGGTACGCGCCTCCTCGCCGAGGATCCCGAGCTGGAGGCAGCCCGTCATCACGGACGCGATGGCGATCGTGAAGAAGCCGAGCGGCATGGGTGAGGCTATCGGGCGCAGGTTGATCCGGGTCATCGACCGGAGGTCCGGCTCGAAACGGCGTCCCGGGGGGACGTCCGGCGGGGTGGCCCGGGCGTCGTCGCCGCTGTCGGCGGTGGGTGAGGCGGTACTCATCGTGTGGATCTCTCTCAGTGCTCGAAGCAGGGGTCGACGAACGACGGCTGTGTGTCGGGGACGGAGCCGCGCGCGACGCGCCACCGGCGGTGCTGCTCGGACTCGGCGACGGCCTCGGCCACGAGCGAGGCCTGACGGGCGCCGCTCTGGTAGCCGCCGAAGTGGGCGACGGGGCTCCACTCGGGGCTCACCGGCGGGACGGCCTCGTCGAGACCCTCGTACTCCGCGGTCGCGTAGACGATGCGGCCACCGACGACGGTGAGGACGGACTCGATGTCGGGGATGACGTCCTCGGGCACGGTGAGGTAGTCGTCGGACAGGATCGCGAGGTCGCCGTACGACCCTTCTCGCAGGGTTCCCTTGACGTCCTGCTCGCCGGTGAGCTGCGCTCCGCCCCGGGTGTAGAGGCCGAGGGCGGTCTCCCGGTCGAGCAGGTTCCCCGCCGGACAGAGCGCGGTGCCGCCGACGGTGCGCCCGGTGACCAGCCAGTGCAGCGCGACCCACGGGTTGTACGAGGAGACGCGGGTGGCGTCGGTTCCGGCGGCGACCGTCAGGCCGCGGTCGAGCATGGCCCGGACCGGCGGGGTGTGGGCGGCGGCCTCGGCGCCGTAACGGTCGAGGAACGCGGCGCCCTGGAAGGACATGCGGTTCTGCACGGACACGGCGCCGCCGAGGGCCGCGATCCGATCCAGGCTGTCGGCCGAGACGGTCTCCGCGTGGTCGAAGAGCCAGCGGTTGCCGCCGGGGAAGAGTCCCTCCGCGGCCAGCTTCTCGAAGACGGCCAGGTCGCGGCGGATGGTCTCGTCGTAGGTCGCGTGGAGCCGGAAGCCCCAGCCGTTCTCGAGCAGGAGCCGTACGGCGCTCTCGAACTCGGTCTCGTAGCCCGCGGCGAGCTCGGGCCGGGGCTCGGAGAAGTTCTCGAAGTCGGCGGCGGCCCAGGTCAGATTCTCTCCCGCGCCGTTGAGGCGGAGCCACTCGTCCCCGTCCCCGGGCTTGACCATCTCGGTCCAGCGCTTCAGGTCGGCGAGTTCCTGCCCGGCCGTCTGCGGGAAGAGGTGGTAGGCGATCCGGAGGGTCAGCTCCCCCGACCTGGCAAGGTCGGTAACCGTCGCGTAGTTGTCGGGGAAGTTCTGGAAGCCGCCGGCGGCGTCGACCGCGGACGTCAGTCCGAAGCGGTTCAGCTCGCGCAGGAAGTGGCGCGTCGACGTCCGCTTGTCGGCCTCGTCGAGAGCAGGTGCCTTGGCCAGCGTCGAGTACAGGACGAGAGCGCTCGGCGCCGCGAGGAGGACGCCGTTGGGTTCGCCGTCCCGGCCCCGGACGATCTGCCCGCCCCGGGGGTCGGGGGTCTCCCGGGTGAACCCGGCCGCCTTGACCGCGGCCCGGTTCATCAGCGCCGACTGGTACAGGTGCAGGACGAAGACCGGGGTGTCGGGGGCGGCGGCGTTCAGCTCCGCGACGGTCGGCATCCTGCGCTCGGCGAACTGCTCGGCGGTCCAGCCGCCCACCACCCGGATCCACTGCCCCTTCGGGGTGCGGCCGGCCTGCTCGCGCAGCATCGCGAGGGCGTGTCGAAGGCTTCGTACGCCGTCCCAGCGCAGCTCCAGGACGTAGTTCAGGCCGCCCCGGATGACATGCAGGTGCGAGTCGTTGAGGCCGGGGATCACCCGGCGGCCGAGGGCGTCGACGACCTTCGTGCCCGGCCCGACGAGGTGGGCGAGGTCGTGGTCGTCGCCGAGGGCCGCGACCCTGCCGTCGCGGATCGCGACGGCACGGGCCTCGGGTCGGTCGGAGTCACCGGTGAAGACCTTGGCGTTGCGGACGAGGAGGTCGGCGTGCTCGTGCTCCCGACGCGGGGCGGGGACGAGGCCCACCACCGGCATGCTCGTCGACGGCCCGGTCATGCGAGGGCCTTGCGCAGGATGTCGGTGGCGATTCCGATGGCGAGCTCCGCGCCCCGCGTCTCGCGCAGCGCGTTCAGCATGACGAAGTCGTGGATGGCGCCCTGGACGCGCAGGGCGGTGACAGGGACGCCCGCGGCACGCAGCTTCGCCGCGTACGCCTCGCCCTCGTCGCGCAGGACATCGGCCTCGGCGGTGATGACCAGGGCGGGCGGCAGGCCGGTCAGCTGCTCGGTGGTGGCACGCAGGGGGGATGCGGTGATCTGCGCACGCTCGGCCTCCTCGGTCGTGTACTGGTCCCAGAACCACTTCATCGCGTCGCGGCGCAGGAAGTAGCCCTCGGCGAAGGCGTGGTACGAGTCGGTGTCGAAGCTCGCGTCGGTCACCGGGTGGAAGAGGACCTGCTGGACGAGCGTGACGTCGCCGCGCTGCTTGGCCATGAGGGTGAGGGCGGCGGTCATGTTGCCACCGACCGAGTCGCCCGCGACGGCGATCCGGGTGCCGTCGAGGTCCTTGTGGTGTCCCTCGCGGGCGACCCACTGGGCGACGCTGTAGTTCTGCTCGATAGCGACGGGGTAGCGCGCCTCAGGCGACAGGTCGTACTCGGGGAAGACCACGGCCGCCCCGGTGCCGACGGCGAGTTCGCGGACGAGCCGGTCGTGGGTGTGGGCATTGCCGAAGACCCAGCCCGCTCCGTGGATGTAGAGGATGACGGGAAGCGGGCCGGTGGCGCCGCGGGGGCGGACGATCCGGGCGCGGACGTCGCCGGTCGGGCCGCCGTGGACGGTGATCCACTCCTCGTCGACCTCGGGCAGGGGGACGCCCTCACCGCTCTGGACACCGTCCACCGCCTTACGGCCTTCAGCGACGGGGATCTGGTAGAGGTACGGCGGCTGGGCGGTGGCATCGGCGAAGGACTGGGCTGCGGGTTCGAGGACCGGACGGTTCTTCATGAGGGGCTCTCCTTCAGGGGATGTACGGGGCGGGTCGGAGCGTCAGCGGGTCGCCCGCACGGCGGCGAGGATGACGTGGGTGACCACGGCCGGGCGGGAGACCGCCACTGCATGGGACGCGTCCACTTCGGTGATGTGCGAACCGGCACGCCGGGCCATCCACCGTTCGGCGGCGGCCGGGATGTTCTTGTCGGCGGTGGCGATCAGCGCCCAGGACGGGATCGTCTTCCAGGCCGCCTCCCCGGCCTTCTCCTCCAGCGCGGCGGTGGCGACCGGGCGCTGGGTCGCGGCCATGACCGCCGCTTCGGCGGCGGGTACGTCGGCGGCGAACTGCCCGTGGAACTTGGCTCGTTCGATGACGAGTTCGGTGCCGGTGCCACCTCCGGGCAGCGGGTACGACCGCGGGTTCACGGTGTCGCCGAGGGTGGAGCCCGGGAACTTGGCGGCGAGCTCGGCCGCGCTCTCCCCCTTGTCCGGGGTGAACGCGGCGATGTAGACGAGGGCCTTCACACGGCTGTTGCCCACTGCGGCGCCACTGATGACGGCGCCTCCGTAGGAGTGGCCGACCAGGACGACGGGCCCGTCTACGGCGGCCAGCACGCTGCGCAGGTAGGCGGTGTCCGCGGCGAGACCGCGCAGCGGGTTGGCGGGCGCCAGGACGGGGTAGCCGGCGTGCTGCAGCCGCCGGATCGTGCCGCTCCAGCTGGAGGCGTCCGCGAACGCTCCGTGGACCAGGACGATCGTCGGCTTGGGGTCGTGCCGGTCGGTGTCGGCCGCGGCCGGGCGGCTCGCGGGTGCGGCGGGTACGGCGCCGATCAGGGCGGCCAGCGTCGCGGGCATGGCGAGGGCGAGGGTGCGCCTCGTGAGCTGCATGGGTGGGTGTTTCCTTGTCGGGTGGGGAAGCGTGGGGGTGTGCTCGGTCGAGCGGGAGGGGTGCGCCGCTCGGGCGGAGGGAGTGCGCCGGCCGGGCGGACGGGACCGGGCTCGGGAGAAGGGGGCCAGGCCTCAGAGGCCGTACGCCTCCAGGAGCCGGAGCCAGACCTCGCTCACCGTCGGGAAGGCGGGCACGGCGTGCCACAGGTGCTCCAGGGGGACCTCGCCCACGATGGCCACGGTGGCGGTGTGGATGAGTTCGGTCGCCAGGGGGCCGGTGAGCGTGCAGCCGACGACGACTCCCCGGGTCTCGTCGACGACGAGCTTGGCGAGGCCGCGGTAGTCGTCCGCGTGGAGCGCGGCGCCGGCGACGTCGTCGATGCGGTACTCCACCGTGCGTACCGCGAGACCCGCTTCGCGTGCCGCGCGTTCCGTGAGGCCGACGCTCGCGACCTCGGGACAGGTGAAGACGGCCTGGGGGACGGCAATGTGGTCGGCCTCCGCGCTCCACGGCTGTCGGCCGCCGGTGACGGCCGGGCGCCCTGCTGCCCGCTCGGCGATCGCCGCCGCGCAGGCGCGGGCCTGGTACTTGGCCATGTGGGTCAGCGGCGCACGGTGATTCACGTCGCCGACGCCGTAGAGCCATGCGCCCTCGATCGCGGTGACCCGACAGGTGTCGTCGACCGGGAGCCAGTCGCCTGCCGGCAGTCCGACGGAGTCCAGGCCGAGGTCCGCGGTGCGCGGGCGCCGGCCGACGGCGGCGAGGACCTCGTCGCAGACGAGGGCGGTGCCGTCGTCCGTGTTCACGGTCACCGTGCGGGTGTCGGCGTCACGGGCGACCCGGACGGCCGACGCCCCGAAGCGGATCGTGACGCCCAGATCGCTCAGCCCCCGGGTGACCTCTTCACCGGCACAAGGCTCCCAGCCGGTCAGCAGGGCCTGGTCGCGGACGAGCAGAGTGACGGAGGAGCCGAGAGAGCGCCACGCCGTGGCCATCTCGCAGGCCACCACTCCCCCGCCGATGACGACGAGCCGCTCGGGCACCGCGTCGGCCGTCGTGGCCTGCCGGTTGGTCCACACACCGATCCGGTCGAGCCCTTCGACCGGCGGAAGGGCGGGCTCCGTGCCGGTGCAGACCACGACCGCGTGTCGGGCCCGGAGGGTACGGACCGTGCCGTCGGCCCCGGTCACCTCCACCCGGCGCTCACCGGCGAGCCGTCCGTGCCCCCGTACGAGCGCGATGCCCACACCGTCGAGCCAGTCGGCCTGGCCGGCGTCGTCCCCGCGCCCGGTGAAACGGTCACGCCGGGCCAGGACGCGCGCCGGGTCGAGCGCCGCCGTGACCGCCTGCCGGGCTCCGTCGACCGACCGTGCCGCCGCTCGGGCGGCGCCGGGTCGCAGCAGGGCCTTGCTCGGCACGCAGGCACGGTAGGAGCACTCGCCGCCGACCGCCTCGGCCTCGACGACGACGGCGGTCAGCCCCGACCGGACGACCCGGTCGGCGGCGACCTCGCCGGCCGGACCGCCGCCGACCACGACGACGTCGTACGTGTCCATCAGCCGCGCACCAGAGGGGTGTCCACGAGGTGCTCGGCCAAGAACCACACCTGCGCCTCGCCGGTGCGGATGACCTCGGAGACGAGCAGGTCGGTGCTGCCCTCGTCGCCCTCCGCCGAGATCCGGGCGGCGGCGTCCCGCGCGTCGATCAGGATCCGCTCGTGCGCGTCGAGGAGCCGCGACAGCATGACGGGCACCGGCTCGACGCCGTCCGGCGGCCGGGGAATCGCGGTCAGCTCCGCGACGTGGCGCGGGTCTCCGACCGCGACGCCGCCGAGGCTCTGGACCCGCTCGGCCAGCGCGTCCACGATGGCCAGTTGGGCCTCCGCGTGCTTGTCCAGCATCAGGTGGAGCGAGTAGAAGGTCGCCCCGCGCATGAGCCAGTGGTGCTTCTTGTAGAGGGAGTACAGGATCTGCGTGTCGGCGAGAACGCGGTTCAGCCGCTGGCAGGCGTACATGCGGGTGTCGTGGCCGAGGCCGATCGGCAGCTGCTTGAGCGTGCCGAACGCCTGCGTCTCGGCGCCCTTCTGATGCAGCAGCGGCTGACCGCCGCCGTGCGGGGACGTGAGGGTGTCCATCGGGTGCTCCTGTTCGGGAGAGAGGGTGGGAAAGGCCTGGCCGCCCGGTCAGGGGTACGCGGGCGGCCGGACCGGTCTGCGCGGCTCGCGCTCAGCGCTCGGCGATCACCGGGGCGGAGGGCCGGTGCAGTACGAGCCGGGTGAGCAGCCCGCTGCCGAGACCGGCCACAAGCGCGAGGGCGGCCCACCACAGCGGGTACGGCGTGAGGCTGAGTGCCGCGTCGAGGGACCAGGCGCCTGGTCCGGTGGCGGCGAGGGCGGCGGCGGTGCCGATGAGGACGAGCGGGTACTCGTATCCGTCGTTCTGCACCCAGAGCCCGTGGCGCCATTTCACGGTGAGCGCGACCGTCATGACCCCGATGGCGCCGGTCGCGGCGAGCGGCGTCAGGAGGCCGGCGGCGAGCAGCAGGCCCGATCCGATCTGACCACCGCCCGCCGCCAGTGCGGTGAGGGCTCCGCCGCGGAAACCGTCGGCGCGGAACTCCTCGGTACCACCCTCGAGCCCCTTGCCGCCCAGGTGTGAGCTGATCTTCTGTACACCGTGGCCGGCGACGAGCAGTCCCACCAGCAGACGCAGGATCAGAATGCCGGTGTCCACAGGGCTCAGCCGGCGGCGTGCGCGCCGATGACGCTCTGCGCGTACACGACGCCCAGGCCGTAAGCGCCCGCGTGGGCCTTGACGATCTCCATGACCGCGCCGTACGACTCCTGACGCGCCCAGTCGCGCTGCAGCTCCAGGAGGACCTGGACCCAGGTCACCGGGACGGCGCCGGCGGCGATCATCCGCTGGAGCGCGTGCTCGTGGGCGGCCGGGCTGACGCCACCGGAGGCGTCGGAGACGACGTACACCTCGTACCCCTGCTCAAGGGCGGAGAGCGCCGGCAGCACCAGGCAGACCTCGGTCCACAGGCCGGACAAGATGATCTTCTTGCGCCCGGTCGCCTTGACCGCCGCCACGAGCGCCTCGTCCTCCCAGGCGTTCATGGACGTACGGTCGATGACCTCGTTCTTGGGGAACACCTCGGCGAGCTGCGGCAGCAGAGGCCCGGAGAACGACTCGGCGGCGACCGTGGTCAGGACGGCCGGCACATCGAACGCCTGAGCCGCCTTGGCCAGACCCACGGTGCTGTTGATGATCGCGGCGCGGTCGCCGCTCCCGGTGCCGAAGAACATCTGCGGCTGGTGGTCCACGAAGAGCATGACCGCGTTGTCGGGCGTAAGCAGATCCTTGCTCGGGGCGGCCTGCACCTTGTTGATGTCGAACATGAGGGGTCCTCTCGAAGCAATCGGTACGTGCCCGCCGCGTCCGCGGCTCGGCACTTCTTCAAGCTACGAGCGCCCCGACCGGCCGCGTTGACCTCCGGCGCCCAGGGGTTGGCACGACAGCGCACAACCGGTGAAGGACCAGAGCCGCGCAGTGTCACGGGCGCGAACGCACAAGGTCGCGACGCCGGCACACTCGCCCCGAGACCCCTCCGAAAAGGCGCGTATCCACACCCCAACCCAACGAAGGGCCGCCTCACCAGCGGAAACGCTGCCAGGAACGGGCTGGGGAGAATCTGGGGAGAATGAATGTCCGGTGGGGAGCGGCTGGGGAGAATCGACCGCGCAAAACGACGTCACCATGAAAGCCCCGGAAACAAGCAAAGTCGCAGGTCAGCACGGCTCGTACAGCCATCTGCGCAGGTCAGCAGGTTGAGGGCGAGGACTTCTTGAAGATCCTCTCGAAGTCGAGGCGGGTGATGGCCTCGACGGTCGAGGAGCGCTGCGGCAGCTTGTACTCGGCGAGGGTGTCGAGGGTGCGCGGGTCGAGCAGCTTCAGGAGGAAGCCGCTGAAGGTGCCGCAGACGGTGACGAGGCGGCCGCCCGAGTCGAAGGTGACGGTGGCGCACTCGCCGCCGACGGGGGCGATCTTCTCGCTGTCCACGCGCGGGTCGCGGCCGAGCGGACCGGAGTACGGATGGGTGCCGCTGCCCGCGCCGTCGGCGTGCATGCCGCTGCGCCCGTTGGGGGCGAGGTACGGATGCTGGGCGGGGGCCTTGCCGGGTACGGGCCGGGCGGTGGCGGGGGCGCCGTCGTAGTGGTCGACGAGTCGGTGGCCGATGGCGAGGGGTATCTCCTCGGCCTGTGCGACGGGGGCGGCGCCCGCGAGGAGGGTCGCGCTCAGCGCGACGACCAGCGCGAGCGCGCGTGCTCGTCTTCGGGGCGGATGGGTGGTCACTGCGGCTCCTCGGGTTGCTGACAATCTGTCGCGCCGGCCGCCGACGCTAGGCCCGAGTCGGTGAGATGTACATGCAACTGCCCCGTGTTTCACAGCCAGTTCACGATCACGCAATGATCACGGCTTGAGGCTGGAGACCACGTTGGCGGTGGCGGCGACACCGTTGTGGATGGTGGGCGCCACGCTGGTGCCGGCGAGGAAGAAGCCGAGCAGGGCGCAGGTGAGCGCGTGGGTGACCTTGAGTCCGCCGCTGCGCAGGAAGATCACGGCCAGCACCAGCAGCAGCACCACGACAGAAATGGAAACGGCCATCGCCTTCACGTCCCTCCGTCGCCGCACCGGAATTGCGGCGTTCGGCGGACAGTGTGGCGGAATGAGCGGTCCGTCCGGGCGTATGGCGGGGCGGCCATACGGGTGGGATTTCTGCTGGACGCCCCCTGGGTTCAGCCGCCGAGGCTCTCGGCGATGCTCGGGTGCCGCACCGCGTCGAGCTCCGGATCGGCGAGCAGCCCCGCGATGAGCGCCGCGTCGCCGAAGACCTCGGTGGCGTTGAGGTCGAAGTCGGTGAGGACGAGCCAGCTGCCGTCCGCCGCCCACCAGGTGGCGGGAAACCATCCGTCCGGCATGGCGTCGTGGTGGGCGAGGGCGTCGCCGAGCCGACCCCGCCGGGCGACCAGCCGTTCGCCGTGGAGCATCCGTTCCTCGTGGGACGTCGCCACGGGGGCCCGGACGCCCGCACAGGCGGTGTCCGGGCCTTGGGGACCGCTGCGGACCAGGTGGTCGACGAGCCGGGCCAGGCAGGCGCGGTCCATCTCCGCCGGGTCGGGACCTTCGAGGTCGTGCGTCCCCTCCACGCCCTCGAAGACCAGGGAGGACAGGGTGCCCGGCCAGTCGGCGAGCCGTCGGCCGGCCCGGGACAGCACCTCGTCCCAGCGGAGCCGTTCGGGACCGTCATGGACGGTGTGGAGGATCCAGCAGCGGTCCTCGTACCCGCCCTGGGGCTCGTAGCCACAGTCGGCGGCGGTGACGGCGGCGCGCAGCCCGTCGAGGGGATCGTCCTCGGCGGCGCGCCCCCAGGGGGTGGTCACGGGCCCTCCTCGGCGGGCAGGCACTCCTTCCACTCCACCGTACGGTCGCACCAGCGGTTCAGCAGGACGCGGTCGTGGCCCACGGCGAGCAGGCCCGCTCCGGTCTCCGTACGGTAGGCCTCGACGGCGGCCACGAGCGCGGCCGTCGTGGACGCGTCGAGCATCGCGGTCATCTCGTCGCAGATCAGCCAGCGCGGACGCAGGGTCAACGCGCGTGCCAGGCAGGCGCGTTGGAGCTGGCCGTCGCTGACCTCGTGGGGGCGGCGGGTGAGCAGGTCGGCGGTGAGGCCGACGGCCGGGGCGAGTTCGGCGACCCGGCTGTCGGCCTCGGCCCGGCGGCCGGTGGCGCGGAGGGGTTCGGCGACGATCTCGGCGAGGGTGAGCCGGGGATCGGCGGCGGTGCGGGGCTGCTGGAAGACGACGCCGACGGCGGTACGGAGCTCACGCGGGGCGCGGTGGCGCCAGGCCCGGACCTCGGTGCCGTCGAGGACGAGCCGGCCCGCGTCGGGCCGGTGGAGGAGGGCGGCGACCCGGGCGAGGGTGGACTTGCCGCAGCCGCTGGGGCCGAGGAGGCCGACGGACTCGCCGGGGGCGACGGTGAGCGAGGCGCCCCGGAAGACGGGCTCGCGGCGGTCGTAGCCGGCGGTGACGGTGTCGAGTTCAAGCACGGGGGTGCTCCGGGTGGTGGCAGGCCACCCCGGCGCGCGGCTCGGGGCGGGTGGCGCAGAGGTCGGTGGCCAGGGGGCAGCGCGGGGCGAAGGCGCAGCCGTCGGGCAGCGCGGAGAGCTCCGGGGGCATGCCGGGGATGGGGGTGAACGCCCGGTCGGGGAGGGCGTCGAGGAGCCCCCGCGCGTACGGGTGGCGGGGGCCGGTGGCACCGAAGAAGCGGTGGGCGGGGGCGAGTTCGACGATCCTGCCCGCGTACATGACGGCGACGCGGTCGGCGATGCGGGCGGCCGCGGCGAGGTCGTGGGTGATGAGGAGCAGGCCCCGGCCCTCGTCGACGTGGCGGCGCAGTTCGTCGACGGTGCGGTCGACGAGGTCCCGGTCGAGTCCGGTGGTCGGTTCGTCGGCGAGGAGGAGGCGGGCGTCGCCGATGAGGGCGAGGGCGGTCGCGGCGCGCTGGGCGAGGCCGCCGGAGAGCTCGTGCGGGTACCGGTCGAGGTGGCCGGCCGGGAAGGCGGCCCGTTCGGCGGCGTCCTCGGCGGCCTTCCGCCGCGCGCGGCGCGGGGTGCCGGTGAGGGCCCGTACGGTCTCCTCCAGCTGGGACCGGACGGTGCGGACGGGGGTGAGGTGGGCGGCGGGGCTCTGCGGTACGAGGCCGACGCGGCGGCCCCGTACCGTGCGAGCCAGGGTCTTCTCGTCGGCGGCGAGCAGGTCGGTCCCGTCGATCAGCGCCGTACCGGACGTCTCGGCGTTGCCCGGGAGCAGGCCGAGGAGGGCGGAGGCGAGGACGGACTTGCCGCAGCCGCTCTCGCCGACGAGGGCGAGGCACTCCCCCGCGCCGAGGTCGAAGTCGGCGTCGCTGACGGCGGCGACGGTCCGGCCGCCCCGCAGCCGGAAGCGGACGGTCAGGTCGCGGACGCTGAGGAGGGCGTCCTCGGCGCGCTCGGCGGTGACGGCCTCCAGGGCCCGCAGAACCCTTCCCTCCGGAGCGTGTGGGGCGTTCACAGCATCAGCTCCGATCGGCGGCGCGGGTTGAGTCGGTCCCGCCACACGCCCGCGAGTCCCGCGATGGCGAGGGTCGGCACGATGAGGAGGAGGCCGGGGAAGAGGGTCGGCCACCAGTCTCCGGCGAGGAGCGAGGAGCGGGCGTTCTGCACGAGGTTGCCGAGGCTCGCCTGGTGGCTGGGGAGGCCGAGGCCGAGGAAGGAGAGCGCCGACTCGTGCCACATGGCGTGCGGGACCATGAGGACGGCGGCGAGTCCGGCCTGCGGCAGGACTGCGGGCAGCAGGTGCCGGACGGTGACGCGCCACCGCGAGGCGCCGCCGGAGACGGCGGCGTCCACGAAGGGCCGGGTGCGCAGCGAGAGGACCTCGGAGCGGACGATCCGGGCGGTGGAGAGCCAGTGGGTGACGGCGACGGAGGCGATGACCGGCCAGACGCCGGGCCGGAAGAGCGCGACGACGAAGATGCCGAGCAGCAGGTGCGGCACGGACGAGAAGGCGTCGACGAGCCGCATGAGGCAGCGGTCGGTCCAGCCGCCGAGCGCTCCGGCGGCGGCTCCGACGGCGGTGCCGACGACGGTGGCGACGAGGGCGGCGACGAGCCCGACGAGGAGCGAGATCCGCAGCCCGTAGATGCACCGCAGGAGCAGGTCGCGGCCGAGGTCGTCGGTGCCGAAGGGGTGGTCCCAGGACGGCGGGAGGAGCTTGCGCGAGAGGTCGACGGCTTGTTCGTCGAGCTGCACGAGCGGGGGGACGACGAGGACGGCGAGGAGGATGACGCCGACGGTCACGGCGGAGCTCCACAGCCGCAGGCGGTGGGTGCGCTGGTCAGCCATCGAAGCCCACCCTCGGGTCGGCGAGTCCGTAGAGCAGGTCGGAGAGGAGGTTGCCGAGGAGGACGGCGGCGGTGGCGAGGACCGTGAGGGCCGCGAGCAGCGGGAAGTCCACGGAGGTGGCGGCCGTGACGGTGGCCGCCGCGATGCCGGGCCAGCTGAAGACGGTCTCCACGAGCAGGGCGCCGGTGATGAGCTCGGGGACGCGGGAGCCCACGAGGGTGAGCATGGGCAGCATCCCGGAGCGCAGGGCGTGGCCGGTCAGGACGGTGCGGCCGCTCAGGCCGCGGGCGCGGGCGCCGCGCACCGGGTCCTCGTCGAGGGCGTCGCCGACGCCCTGGCGGACGTACAGGAAGAACCAGGGCAGCTGGGAGATCCCGAGGACGAGCGCGGGCAGCACGAGGTGGCGGGCGACCTGGCCGGCGGTGACGGTGTCGCTGGCGGTGTCGGTGAGCCCGCCGGCCGGGAGGACGCCGAGCTTCAGGGCGAAGAACCAGATCGCGAGGAGGCCGAGCCAGAAGGCGGGGGCGGCTTCCAGGGTGTACGCGGCGGAGCTGACGGCCCGGTCGAGGAGGCCGCCGCGGCGGCGTCCCGCGAGGACGCCGAGGAGGGTGCCGAGGGCGATGGCGATCAGGAAGGCGGTGACGGCGAGGAGGACGGACCAGCCGAGGCGCTCGGTGATGACCTCGGCGACGGGGCGGCGCATGACCGAGGAGTCGCCGAGGTCGCCGGTGACGGCGGCGGTGAGCCACTCCCACCAGCGGGTGAGGAGAGGCAGGTCGGCGCCGAGGTTGGCGCGGAGCTGGTCGAGGTTCTCCTGCGAGGCGGTCAGTCCGGCGGTGCCGGCGTAGGCCTTCACGGGGTCGAAGGGGGAGGCCGCGGCGACGGCGAACACCGCGAAGGTGACGGCGAGGAGGACGGGGACGGCGGCCAGGGCGCGCCGTCCCGTCATCCGCGCCATGGCCCCCCAGGGGAGGCGGCGCTTCACTTCTGCGTCGCTCCGGTGTTCTTCGGCTTCCAGCCCTCGACGTCCCACCAGGGGCCGGAGGCGAGGCCGTGGTCGTGCGGCTCGATCTGGGTGCTCAGCCCGTTCCAGCTGTCGTCGACGACGTACAGGTGGTCGATGTGGGTGAGGAAGGTGTAGCCGGGGTTCTTGGCCAGTTCGCGCTGGACGGTGTCGTACGCGACGCGGCGCTCGGCGGTGTCGTTCGTCCGGCGGCCGTCCTCCAGGGCACGGTCCACGGTCTTGTTGTCGTACCAGGCCATGTTGTTGAAGCCGTCGCCCCCGAGGGAGGACTTCAGGAGCAGGTACTGGTCGAAGTCGGGGTCGCCGGGCGTGCCGCCGCCGGCGAGGACGGCGTCGGTCTTCATCCGGGGCTCGATGACCTCCCAGGTGCCGGCCTGGGTCGTGATGTCGATGCCGGCCTTCTTGGCGTCGGAGGCGTAGGCGAGGGCGTGGTCCTGGCGGAGCTTGTCGCCGGAGAGGTACCAGAGCGGGAATTCGGCGCGGACGCCGTTCTTGACGCGGATGCCGTCCGGGCCGGGCTTCCAGCCGGCCTCGTCGAGGATCTTCTGGGCGCCGGCGAGGTCGTGGCGGCGCTCGGTGCCCTTCGCGAACCAGGGGCTGTCGGTGGGGACGGGCCCGTAGGCGGGCTTCCCGGCCCCTTCGAGGATCTTGTCGACCATGGCCTGGCGGTCGACGGCGATGTCGAGGGCGCGGCGGACGGCGGTGTCGCCGGTCACCTGGTGGTGGGTGGGGAGGGTGACGGTGCGGTAGTCGTACGTCTTCGCCTCGTACGTCTTGCGCCCCTTGTCGCCCTTGAACCCGGCGGCGAGGTTGGGCGGCAGGATGGCGCCGTCGAGGTCGCCGGCGCGCAGCCGGGTCGCGCGGACGTCGTCGTCCTTGACGATGGCCATGGTGAACTTCTTCACCGCGGGCGCGCCGTCCCAGTAGGTCGGGTTGGCCTTGAAACTGAGCTTCTCGCCCTTGGACCAGCCGGTGAGGACGTACGGTCCGGTGCCGATCGGCTTCGTGGTGAAGGCGCCGGTGTTGACGTCCTGCTTCGCGGCGACGTGCTCGGGCGCGATGGCGTGGACGGTGCGCTCGGCGAAGGGCGCGTAGGGGTACTTCAGGGTGAAGACGACGGTGTCGTCGCCGATCGCCTCGACCTTCTTGACCGCGTCGAGCTCGGTGCGGGAGGCGTTGTTCGTCTTCGGGTCGAGGATCGTCCGGTACGTGAAGACGACGTCCTTCGAGGTGAAGGGTGCTCCGTCGCTGAAGGTCACGCCGTCGCGGAGCGTGTACGTGTACGTGAGCCCGTCCGCGCTGACGTGCGGCAGCTTCGCGGCGAGGGCGGGCTTCAGCCTCATGTGCTCGTCGAAGGCGAGGAGCCCGTCGAAGATCTTGGAGTTGCCGTCCTTGCCGTAGCCGAGGAGCGGGCTGAGCGTCTCGGGCTCGTAGGCGATGCCGACGACCGCGGAATCCTTGGGGCCGCCGGAGGCCCCGGCCGGGGAGCCGGGGTTCGTGCAGGCCGCCGCCGCGAGGGCGAAGGCCCCCGCGAGTATCGCGGGGGCCGCGCCGCGGATGGATCGGGCGGTCATCGTGTCCACACCCCTTTTGGAGATCAACTGTTATTGCGAACGGCTTGCAATTAAACAGTATGTAAAGGGGTGTGGGCACAGTGGGCCCCTTACCGGGCCGCGACGACCCTCACGCCGGGGCCGGGAGGTCCACCAGGGCGGCGATCGCGTCCTGGTGGCGGCCCGCCGAGCCCAGGGCGAGCTGGTCGGACTTGGCCCGCTTGAGCGCCAGGTGGGCGGGGTGCTCCCAGGTCATGCCGATCCCGCCGTGCAGCTGGACGCACTCCTCGGCCGCGCGGACGGCCACCTTGGAGCAGTAGGCCTGGGCGACCGCCACCGTGAGCGGGGCGTCCGGGCTGCCGGTGGCGAGGGCGTCGGCGGCCGCGCGGGCCGCCGCCCGGGCACCGACGACGTCCAGCCACAGCTGGGCCATGCGGTGCTTGAGCGCCTGGAAGGAGCCCACCGGCCGGTTGAACTGGTGGCGCTCGCGGGTGTGCCGGACGGTCTCCTCCAGGCACCACTCGGCCAGGCCGAGCTGCTCGGAGGCGAGCAGTCCGGCGCCCGCGAGCAGCCCGCGGCGGACCGCCGCGGCGGCCGCGTCCGGCCCGGCGAGCCGGGTGCCGCTCCCGGCCTCCGCCGTCACCCGGGCGAGCGGGCGGGTGAGGTCGAGCGGGATCTGCGGCTCGACGGTCGCCTCCGCCGCCGGCACGGCGTACAGGCCGTCGGCGCGGGAGACGAGGAGGACGTCGGCGGCGCCGGCGTCCGCGACGCCGGTGACGGTGGCGGCGACCGACGGCTCCGCGTACGGGGACGCAGACAGGGGTACGGCGAGGACGGCGACCGTGCGGCCGCTCGCGAGCCCGGCGAGGAGCTCGGCCGCCGAGGTGCTCTCCCCCGCGAGGGCGAGCAGCGTCTCGGTGGCCACGACCGCGCTCGTCAGGTACGGCGCCGGGGTCACCGCGCGGCCCAGCTCCTCCAGGACGACGGCGGCCTCGCGATGGCTCGCGCCCTGGCCGCCGAGCTTCTCGGGTACGAGGAGTCCGGCGGCGCCCATGTCTCCCGCGAGCGCCTTCCAGAGGCCGGGAACGTACGGGCTGTCCGACTCGATCCGGCCGAGCAGCTGCGGGTGGCCGGCCCGGTCGGCGAGCAGGGAGCGGACGGCGGCCCGCAGGTCGTCCTCGGTCTCGGAGTAGAGCAGATCGCTCTGTGCTGTCCGTTCCGTCATCGGCTCAGGTCCTTCCAGGCGACGTCCTTGTCGTTGCGGGGCTCGGAGGGCAGGCCGAGGACCCGTTCGGCGACGATGTTGAGCAGGACCTCGGTCGTGCCGCCCTCGATCGAGTTGCCCTTGGAGCGCAGGTAGCGGTAGCCGGCGTCGCGGCCGGTGAAGTCGACGAGCTCGGGTCGGCGCATCTCCCACTCGCCGTACAGCAGCCCTTCCTCACCGAGGAGTTCCACCTCCAGGCCGCTGATGGCCTGGTTGAGCCGGGCGAAGCCGAGCTTCATCGCGCTGCCCTCGGGGCCGGGCTGGCCCGCGACGAGCTGCTGGCGGAGCCGTTCGCCGGTGAGCCGGGCCACCTCGGCGTCGACCCAGAGGTCGAGGAGGCGCCGGTGCAGGTCGTGGGTGCGCAGCTCGGGGCGTTCGCGCCAGGTCGTGGCGGCCTTCCCGATCATGCCGCCCTCGCGCGGGATGCGGGCGCCGCCGATGGAGACCCGCTCGTTCATGAGGGTGGTCTGCGCGACGCGCCAGCCGTCGCCGGTCTCGCCGAGGCGGTGGGCGTCGGGGATCCGGACGCCGGTGAGGAAGACCTCGTTGAACTCCGCCTCGCCGGTGATCTGGCGCAGCGGCCGGACCTCCACGCCGGGGTCGGTCATGTCGCAGACGAAGTAGGTGATGCCCCGGTGTTTGGGGACGTCGGGGTCGGTGCGGGCGATGAGGATGGCCCAGCGGGCGACGTGGGCGCTGGAGGTCCACACCTTCTGCCCGTCGACCACCCAGTCTCCCCCGTCGTCCCGGACGGCGCGGGTGCCGAGCGCGGCGAGGTCGGAGCCGGCGCCGGGCTCGCTGAAGAGCTGGCACCAGACCTCCTCCCCCACCCACAGCGGGCGGAGGAAGCGGCGCTTGACCTCGTCCGTGCCGTAGGCGAGGAGGGTGGGGGCGGCCATGCCGAGGCCGATGCCGATGCGGCGCGGGTCGTTGTCGGGGGCGCCCGCGGCGGCGAGTTCGGTGTCGACGACGGCCTGGAGGGCGCGGGGCGCGTCGAGTCCGCCGAGGCCCACGGGGTAGTGCACCCAGGCGAGTCCGGCGTCGAAGCGGGCGCGCAGGAAGTCGGTGCGGTCGGTGGTGGCCGGCGGGTGATCGGCGAGCAACTGCCGGGTGAGGGAGCGGAGTTCTTCGGCGCGGGTTATGCGTTCGGCGTCGGTCATGCGCGGGCTCCTTCCGGGAGGACGACCAGGCGGCCGGTGGTGGTGCCGTCGGCGACGCGCTGGACGGCGTCCGCCGCGCCGGCGAAGGGGACGCGGTCGCCGATGAGGGGCTTGATCAGGCCCTTGGCGGCGTAGGCGGTCAGGGTCTCGTGGCAGCGGGCGATCGCGCCCGGGTCCTTCGCCGCGTACAGGCCCCAGTGGAGGCCGAGGACGGAGTAGTTCTTCACGAGCGCGTGGTTGAGGGCGGGGGCGGGGACGGTGCCGCTCGCGAAGCCGACGATCACGATCCGGCCCTCGAAGGCGACGCACTTGGCGGACTGCTGGTAGGCCTCGCCGCCGACGGGGTCGTAGATCACGTCGGCGCCGCGGCCCCCGGTCGCGGCCTTGACGGCGGCGACGACGTCCTCGGAGCGGCGGTCGACGACGAGGTCGCACCCGAGGGCGCGGGCGGCGGCCGCCTTCTCCGGTCCGCCGACGACCCCGATGACGGTGGCGCCGGCCGCCTTGCCGAGCTGGACGGCGGCGCTGCCGACCCCGCCCGCGGCCGCGTGGACGAGGAGCGTCTCGCCCTCCTGGAGGGCGGCCCGGCGGTGCAGGCCGAACCAGCCGGTCTGGTAGCCGATGTGCAGCGCGGCGGCCTCGGCGTCGTCGAGGCTCTCGGGGGCGGGGAGCAGTCCGGCGGCGTCGGCGAGGGCGTACGCGGCGAATCCGCCGTGCGGGAGTGCGGCCGTGGTGATGACACGGCGGCCGTCCTCGGTCTCGCCGCAGAGCTCCACGCCGGGGGTGAAGGGCAGCGGGGGCCGGACCTGGTAGTGGCCGCGACAGAGCAGCGCGTCCGGGAAGTTGACGTTCGCGGCGCGGACTCTGAGGAGGACCTGCCCGTCGGCGGGCGTGGGCGGCTCCACCTCCTCGCGGCGCATCACCGCGCTCGGTTCGCCGTTCTCGTACACACGCCATGCCTGCATCCGTGAGCCTCCTCCGTACCGGGTGGTCGGTGGCATACTAAGCGGTCGCTTGCACCCTGCGGAACGGGTCAGCCGGACTTCTTCGGTCGCGCCCTGACGTGCATGCGCTCCCCCTGCGGGCCGAAGAGGCTCAGGAACTCGACGGGGCCGTCGGCCGTCGGGCCGAACCAGTGCGGGACGCGCGTGTCGAACTCGGCGGCCTCCCCGGCGGTGAGGACGACGTCGTGCTCGCCGAGGACGAGCCGCAGCTTCCCGGAGAGCACGTACAGCCATTCGTACCCCTCGTGGACGCGGGGCTCCGGGGCCTCGGTCGGCTTCTCCTGGATCACCTTGTACGCCTGGAGGCCGCCGGGCTGCCGGGTCAGCGGGTACATCGTGCGGCCGTGGCGCACGATCGGCCGGGCCTTGACCCGGGGGTCGCCGACGGCGGGGGCGCCGACCAGCTCGTCGAGGGGGACCTGATGGGCGCGGGCGAGCGGGAGGAGCAGTTCGAGGCTGGGCTTGCGCTGCCCGGACTCCAGGCGGGAGAGGGTGCTCACGGAGATGCCGGTGGCGGCGGAGAGCTCGGCCAGGGTCACCCCTCGGTCGCGGCGGACGCGACGGAGCCGGGGGCCCACCTCGTTCAGTACGGCGTCGATGCGGTCGTCGTCTTCGGTCATGGCTCCAGTGTTCCTCGGGTGTTGCGGAAACGGCAAGAACAGTTGCCGTTCGACCCGGCGGAAAGCGACGCTCAGGGCATGAGCACGAACGTGAGGAGCGCGGAGATGACGAGGGCGGACGAGCGGTACGACGTGGTGGTGGTCGGCGGTGGCGCGGCCGGTCTGAGCGCCGCGCTGATCCTGGGCAGGTCGCGGCGCCGCACCCTGGTGGTCGACGCGGGCGAGCCCCGCAACGCGCCGGCGGCCCACATGCACGGGGTGCTGTCCCGGGACGGGATGAGCCCCGCCGCGTACCTGGAGGCGGGGCGGCGCGAGATCGCGGAGTACGGGGTCGAGTGGCGGGCCGGGAGGGTGACGGGTGCGACGCCGGACGGACAGGACGGGTTCACGGTCACCCTCGCGGACGGTACGGCCGTGGGCGCGCGGCGGCTCGTCGTCACGACCGGGCTCGTCGACGAGCTCCCGAAGCTCGGCGGGGTCGCCGAGCGGTGGGGCCGGGACGTGCTGCACTGCCCGTACTGCCACGGCTGGGAGGTCCGCGACCGGGCCTTCGGCGTGATCGCGCACCCGAGGATGCCGGCGCACCAGGCGCTGATGCTCTCGAACTGGTCGAAGGACGTGACGCTCTTCCCGCACACGGCCGACGAGCTCTCCGCCCACGACACGGCGCTGCTCGACGCGGCCGGGGTCACGGTCGTGGCGGGCGAGGTGACGGGGCTCGTGGTCGAGGACGACCGGCTGACGGGGGTCGGGCTCGCCGACGGCCGGGTGGTGGCCCGCGAGGTGGTCTTCGTCGGAGCCGACCGCCTCGTGCCCGGGGACGGCGTCCTGCGGCAGCTGGGGGCGGCGCTGCGCGAGACGCCGTTCGGGGAGTTCGTGACGGTGGACGAGACGGGCCGCACGAGCGTGCCCGGCGTCTGGGCCGCCGGGAACGTGACGGGCCCGCAGGAGCAGGTCGTCAACGCGGTGGGGCTGGGCTACCGGGCCGGCGTGGCCGTCAACAACGAGCTGCTGCTCGGCGACCTGGAGGACGCGGTGGCCGGTCGGCCGCGCGGATGAACCGGTGGTACTGCGGCTGCGCCGCCGCGACGCAGGGGTGAGGATCGGTCATGGTGGCCGGAAGCCGGTGGGACCGGCGGCACGACTCCGGCAGTCACGGACGACGGAAGGACAGGACACCTCCATGCTCGGTACGCAGTTCACCACGGGTTCCCCCAGTTGGATCGATCTCGGCAGCCCCGACACCGAGGCGGCCGCGGCGTTCTACGGCGCCGTCTTCGGCTGGGAGTTCCGCTCGGCGGGCCCGGACGCAGGCGGCTACGGCTTCTTCCAACAGGACGGCCGCACGGTCGCCGCGCTCGGCCCGCTCACCGAGGAGGGCGCCAGCAGCGCCTGGACGGTGTACTTCGAGACCCCGGACGCGGACGCCACGCAGAAGACCGCCGAGTCGGCGGGCGGCACCGTGCGTCTCCCCGCCTTCGACGTCATGGACGCGGGCCGCATGGCCGCCCTCACCGACCCGGGCGGCGCGCAGTTCGCCGTATGGCAGCCGGGGACCACGAAGGGCCTGGAGCGGACCTCGTCCACCAACACCCTCGTCTGGGCGGAACTCCACGTCGCCGACCCGGAGTCCGTCCTCGCCTTCTACCGGACGCTGTTCGGCTGGCGCTGGGCGGAGATGGAGGCGCCCGGCATGACGTACCGGGTGATCTCCACGGCCGAGGGCGACCAGGAGGACGCCTCCTTCGGCGGAGTCGCCGAGCTCCAGGGGGACACACCGCACTGGATCGCGTACTTCGCGGTCGAGGACGCCGACGCGATGGCCCGCACGGCCCAGAGCAACGGCGGCTCGGTCCTCATGCCGGCGGCCGACATCCCGGACGTCGGCCGCATCGCCTGGCTCGCCGACCCCTTCGGCGCCCCCTTCGCGGTACTGAAGCCGGCGCCGATGGGGTGAGCGGGCCCCCTCCGGCGCCCGTCAGCGCGGGAAGAGTTCGAACGTCACCGCCGGGCGGTCGCCGAAGTGGGCGGCCGCGCGGCCTGTTGCCGTCGTGAGGAAGGAGCGGACGTACTCCTCCGGGTCCTCGTCCGTCAGGGCCTCGATGTAGGCGCGGTGGCAGAGCAGGGAGCGGATGGCGCGGTCCAGGCCCGGGGTCGCGTCGACCGCGTGGGTCGGGGTGCTGGAGGCCGCGACCGCCACCCAGCGCACACCGTCCCAGGGCTCCAGGCCCTGTTCGGTGAGCTCGGGGAAGATCCAGCGGTTGCCGGCGTCGGCAGCCGCGTCGAGCGTGGCGCGGCCGACGGCGAGGTGGTCGGGGGTGTTCCAGGGGGCGCCGGGGCCACCGCCCCAGGTGTCGCGGTGGTTGAGGGTGATGACGAGCTCGGGGCGGTGGCGGCGGATCGCCGCCGCGATGTCGCGGCGCAGCCCGAGCCCGTACTCGATGACGCCGTCGCGGTGGTCGAGGAAGTCGACCGTTTCCACGCCGACGACGGCGGCGCTGTCCCGCTGTTCCCGCTCCCGCAGCGGGGCGCAGACGTCCGGGGCGAGGCTGTCGATGCCGGCCTCGCCGCGCGTGGCGAGGACGTAGACGACCTCCTTCCCCGCGTCCGTCCAGTCGGCGACGGCCGCCGCGCAGCCGTACTCCAGGTCGTCGGGGTGGGCGACGACCGCGAGGGCCCGCTGCCAGTCGCGGGGCATGTCCAGGAGGTCCGTGGCGTCGTTCTCGATCATGAGCGCAGGATACGGGCCGCGTCCGAGGCGGTCGGGCGGAACGCTCCGGCGAGGATCACCGAGCGCGAGATGTGCCGTGGGCGGTCGGGGTTGAGTCCGCGCCGGTCCGCGAGGGCGACGGCGAGCCGCTGGGCGCGGACGAGCGCGGCGACCGGGTCGATCGCGTCGGCGGCGAACAGGGCGCCGGTGGACTCCACTTCGTCCCGGAGCCCCGAGGGGGCGGGGCCGAAGCAGCACACCAGGCTCGTCCGGTCGCTGATGCTGATCGGGCCGTGCCGGTACTCCATCGCCGCGTACGACTCCGTCCAGGCGCGGGCCACTTCGCGGAGTTTGAGCGCCGCCTCGTCGGCGAGCCCCACGGTCCAGCCGGTGCCGAGGAAGGTGAACTGGCCGCGCCGCTCCCAGACGGCCGGCAGCCGTTCGTACAGGACGAGTTCCGCGTCCACGATGGCGGGCGTGAGGTCCACCCCGAGTCCGGCGCGCAGGAGTTGGAGGGCGGTCGTGGCGAACCGGGTCTGGACGACGGAGCGTTCGTCGGCGAAGGCGAGGTCGACGGTCTCGTCCGCGAGCTGTCCCGCCGGGCTGTCGGGGACGCCGGTGAGCACGAGGGTCGGGATGCGGCCTGCCGCGCCGGCCAGGAGGTTCACGACCTCCGTGGTCGTACCGGAGCGGGTGAGGGCGACGATCCGGTCGTAGCCGCGGCCGAGCGGCGTCCGGTCGGAGGCGGGGAAGGCGTCGGTCTCGCCCGCGCCGAGGGACTCGCGCAGCGCGGCGTAGGCGCGGGCGATGAAGTACGAGGTGCCGCAGCCGACGACGGCGACGCGCTCGCCCCGGCGCGGCAGCCGGGCGGCGTGGCGGTCGGCGGTCTCGGCGGCGCGGCGCCAGCAGTCGGGCTGGCTGGCGATCTCCGCGGTGACGTGGGTGCTCATGGTGCGGTCCTCTCTCGCGGACTCCCCCGTGGGGTCCGGACCGAGTTCTACCGGCCGGGGGCAAGAGCACACCATGAGCAATAGGTGCTCACCGCTTGGACTTTTGCTCGGCGCCCGCTCCCCTCGCGACCGCGCGTCCGCCCCCACAGGAGGCGCGGACGACGAGCCGGGGCCTCAGCTGCACCTGGTGGAGCGGGGCGGCGTCGCCCTCGGCCAGGCGCCGGAGCAGGATCTGCGCGGCGAGCCGCCCGAGCTGGTACTTGGGCGGCGAGACGGCCGTCAGCGGGGTCTCCGCGACATCGGCGAACTCGTTGTCGTAGCTGATCAACGCCAGGTCCTCGGGCACCCGGAGCCCGGCGCGGCGGACCGCCCCGAGCATCAGCACGGCCTCCCGGTCGCCGAAGCAGAGCGCGGCGGTGACCCCGGCGGCCCGCAGGGCGCCGAGGGCCCGGTCGGCGCGGTCCGGGTCCCAGCCGGCCATGACGTCCCGCTCGTACGGCGGCGCCTCGGGCAGCCCGAGGTCGGCGAGCGCCCGGGCGAAGCCGGACTCGATGGGCGCGGTGGTGGGCGCGTCGGTGCGGGCGACGAGACCGAGCCGTTCGTGGCCGAGGCGGTGCAGATGGCGCACGGCGTCGTAGGCGCCGCCCTCGTGGTCGGTGCAGACGTGCTCGGTGGCGTCGCCGGGGCCGTGGGCGGCGAGCCGGCGCTCGACGAGGACGGCGGGCACGGGCAGCGCGAGGAGTTCCTCGGCGCGCCGGCCGGGGTCGATCGCGGTGTGCAGGCTCGGGACGAGGAGGAGCCCGTGGACGCCGTCGGAGAGGAGCCGTTCGACGGCGGCGTCCTCCTCGTCGGGGTCGTAGTGGGAGCAGGCGAGGACGAGCCGGGCGCCGTCCGCCGCGAGTTCCTTCTCGATGCCCTGGAGGACGCGCGGGTAGTAGAACGTGGTGTCGGGGACGAGGACGCCGACGACCCGGCGGCCCGTCCCGCCCCGCTCGGGCCGGTGGGCGGCGAAGGTGCCCGCGCCCTGGCGGCGCTCGACGAGGCCGAGGGCGACGAGGTCCTCGTAGGCGCGGCGGACGGTCGTCACCGACAGGCCCGTCTCGGTGGCGAGCGCGCGCTCGGTGGGGAGTTTGCTGCCGGGCGGCCAGGTCCCGTCGAGGATGCCGCGCCGCAGCTCGGCCATGAGGGCCCGGAACTTCAGTTCCCGGCCGGACGCCGGAGTCTCGCGTCCCGCCATCCGGGCCCCCTCGCGCTCACCGCGCCGCACGCGGCGCGCTTGCTGGTCGATTGCGCGCCGCATCCTATGCCCGGGTGATGTGCCCGGACGATATGCCTGGCGGATCGGCGCACCGGCCCCCGGAGGTCAGGCCTCGTCCCTGGCGAGCGAGAGCAGCCGGTCGAGGACGCGCGGCCCCCCGGCCCGTACCCCGTCGTGCTCGAACTCGTCGGTCACCCACGTCCGCAGGCCGCGCACGGCACTCGCCGTTTCGAGGGAGTGGGCGGTGTCCACGTACATGTCGTCGTGGTAGACGGCGGCGGCGACGGGGATCTCGTTGGCGGCGAGGCGCTCGGGGTCGTAGAGCGGGTCCCAGTCGGCGCGTGCGGCGAGCAGTTCGGCGGTCTCGCGGAGCGGCCGCAGGGCGGGGTCGGTGGTGAAGTGCCAGGGGTGGACGGTCTCCCCGGTGAAGAGGAAGGGCGCGCCCGCGGAGAGGGCCGACGCCGCGTCGAACTCGGGGAACTCGCCGCGTACGCGCTCGGCTGCCCAGTCGGTGGGGCCCTGCCCCTGGGCGTAGATGGCCTCGTGGAGCACGGCGTAGAGCGGGTGGCCCGCGTACGACAGGTGGGCCTGGACCTGCTCCAGGAAGGCGTCGGCGAGCGCGGGTCCGCCCGGGGTCGGGACGAAGGCGTGCTCCAGGAGCAGATGGAGCTGGTGGGTGCCGTCGCCGGAGCCGAGGAGGATGCCGAGGGACTGGAAGGCCTCGACCGTCAGGAGCCCGCCGCCGGGGAGGGTGACCTCGCGGTCGAGGAGGTGGGCGGCGATCGCCCGGGCCCGTTCGGCGTCCTGCGGGTAGCGGGCGAAGTGGGCCTCGTTCTTGCGCCGGATGCGGGGGTAGGCGGCGCGGTAGACCTCGTCGGCCGTGGCGTACAGGGAGGGAAGGCCTCCGGTGACGAGGACCCTCTCCAGGCCTGCGGGGGCGGTGGAGAGGTAGTGGGTGGCGCAGAAGCCGCCGAAGCTCTGGCCGAGGACGGTCCAGGGAGCGCCGCCGGTGAGGCGTCGCCGGATCAGCTCGCAGTCCTTGACGATGGAGTCGGCGCGGAAGTGGGCCAGGTAGTCGGCCTGCTCGCGCGGGGTGCCGCGCAGGGGCAGGGTCTGGCGGTTGGCGGGGGTGGAGCGGCCGGTTCCGCGCTGGTCGAGGAGGAGGACGCGGTACTCGCGCACGGCCCGTCCGAGCCAGGCCTGCGGGCCGACGAAGCGGCGGGCGCCGAAGCCGGGCCCGCCCTCCAGGTAGACCAGCCAGGGGAGCTGGTCCCGGTCTTCGCCGGTCTTCCCGCCGGCCACGAGTTCGCGGCCGTAGATCTCGATCCGCTCACCGTCGGGGCGGGCGTGGTCGAGGGGGACGGGGAAGCGGTGGTCGGTGAGGACGAGGCCCGGCTGGCGGTAGGTGGTCAACGCTGCTCCTGCTGCTCCTGATCGGTACGCCCCCGCCAGGACAGTGGATCACATGGCGGGGGCGTACCCGGGGACAGGGCGGGGCGGGGCGGCGCGGGTCAGGAGGTGGGGAAGGAGTCCGCCGTCCTGATGCGGTCGCGGATCCAGACGCCGGCGGGCTTGAGGGAGCCGGTGCCGGTCCATGTTCCGCCGGCGGCGCAGGTGCCGGGCTTGAAGACGGCGCCGCTGCGGTCGTCGTCGGAGAAGTTCCAGTTGACCCAGCTGATCTTCTTCGCGGCCATCAGGTCGAGGTACTTCTGTGTCATGGCGAAGTCGTTGCTGCCCTCACCCGCGTAGTTCTGCGTGCCGAACTCGGTGACGAAGACGGGCAGCTTGTCGGCGGCGCGGGACAGGGTGTTCAGGTACTCGTCCCGGTGGGAGTACGCGTAGAAGTGGAACGTGTACATGATGTTGGTCGCGTTCACGGGGTTGGACACGACCTCGGACTCGTTCGCCCCTTCCGAGACGCCGAACGAGGACCAGGCGCGGGTGCCGACGAGGACCGGCGTCTCGGCGTCCTTGGCGCGGATGACGGGGATGAGCTGCTCGGCGTAGCTCTTGATGCGGGACCAGTCGACGCCGCTGGGCTCGTTGGCGATCTCGTAGAGCAGGTTGGTCTTGGAGCCGTGGCGCTGGGCGATCTCGGTGAAGAAGGTCTTGGCGCGGGCGAGGTTGTGGTGGGGGTCGCCCGGGTCGAGCATGTGCCAGTCGACGATCACGTACATGCCGCGTGCGGTGGCCTGCTCGATGAGTGAGTGCGCCAGGTCGGTGTACTTGCGGGGGTCGGTCTCGTAACCCCCCTCCTGGACATATGTGGAGACGCGCAGGACGTCGGCGTTCCAGTCCTTGGCCAGGGCGTCGAGGGAGCCGCCCGTCAGGCACTGCGCGTACCACTGGGTGCCGTGGCTGGACATGCCGCGCAGCTGGATCGGCTTGTCGGAGCTGTTGCAGAGCTTGGTGCCGCAGACCTTGAGCTGGCCGTTGATCGCGGCGGGGGTGGTGCCGGTGGGCGGCGGGGTGGTCGCGGTGTCGACGGTGAGGTGGTCGACGTTGGGGCCGCCGTTCGCGGTGGTGGCGGTGGCGCGGACGGTGTTGGCGCCGGCCTTGAGGGTGGCGGTGATCTGTGTGGTCGCCCAGCTGGTCCAGGCTCCGGTGCCGGCGAAGGCCTTGCCGGAGGCGGCGGTGGTGCCGTTGACGGCGATGTCCATGGGGCGGTTGGTCGTCGTGCCGTTGGCGTACCGCAGGGTGAGTGTGGCGGTGCCCGCCTGGGCGGCGTTGACGTTCCACTGGACGTAACTGCCGCTGACGTTGTCGTAGTTGACGAATCCCGTGCCGGTGAATCCGGTGTGGTTGGACTCGGCGAGGCCCTGGGAGACGGTGGCCGTCTCCGCCTCGTGGGTGACGGGGGCGGCGGTCGCGGTGGGCGGTGCGGTGGCGAGGCCGAGGAGCAGGGCGCCGAGGGCGGTGCCGGCGACGCCGAGGCGCCGGAGTCGGGGTCGTACGGATCGTGCCGAAGTCATGGGGGTCTCCACGGAACGATGAACGAGGGGTGAGGGATGGGGCGTTGGACGGACAGTTCGACTGGAAGGAAACTTTCCTAACGGATGAATAGCAGGGGTCCGGAGCGCCCCGCAAGGGTCATGACAAGAGACGCTGTTCAGCGGGCTGACGACGTGGCCTCGACTCGTCAGCCCGGAATCAGGCCCTTCCCGGCGAGGTAGTTCCGCGCCACGTCCTCGGGGAGGCGGCGCCAGCTGTCCACCCGCTCGTTGAGCTCCGCCAGATCGGCCGTGGTCAGGACGGTGTTGAGGCGGTCGAGGGCCTCCGTGACGCGTGCGCTCCCGGCGCGGGCGCGGTTCACGACGGGCACGATGTGGTCGGCGTTCTGGAGGTTCTTGTCGTCGGCGAGGAGGACGAGCCCGAAGTCGTCGAGCGTGGCGTCCGTGGTCGTCGTGAGCACCAACTGGTCCTGGCCGCTCTGGACGGCCTGCTTCGCCTGCGTCGTCCCGACGCCCTTGGGGTCGACGGCGGTCACCTCGATCCCGTAGACCTTCGCCAGACCGGGGGCGCAATACGGCCGCCGGACGCACTCGTCCCCGGCCGCGAGCCGGACGGGGAGGCGGGCGGCGCCGAGGTCGGTCAGGGTCTTCAGGCCGTGCTCGGCGGCGTAGGCGGCGGTGACGGCGAAGGCGTTCTGGTCGACGGCGCGGCCGGGGTCGAGGACGGTGAGCCCGCGCGGGGCGGCGAGCGCGCGGAGGGCGGTCATGGTCGTGGCCAGGTCGGGCGAGCCGACGGTCGGCGCGTCCGCGCCGTTGACCTTGGCGTTCAGCCAGTCGGCGAAGGTCGCCGCGTACTCCGGTACGACGTCGATCTGCCCGTTCTCCAAGGCGGGTTCGTACAGCTCGCGGTTGGTGACGGAGAGGATCTTCGTGCCGTAGCCGGCCTCTTCGAGGAGCAGCGCGTACATCTGGGCGAGCAGGTCGCTCTCGGTGAAACCGGCCGAGCCGACGACCAGGCTGCGGCTGTCGCCGGGCGGCGCCGTGACCTCGCCCTGATCCTCCAGGCTCGGGCCCGCGGCACAACCGGAGAGCGAGAGGGAAAGGGAGACGGCTAGCAGCACTGCCGTGGGTACGTGGACTGCCGCGGGCACGCGGGGCGGCCTCACGCGCCGCTCCCCCGCGCCCCGGCGGGCGCGAGGCGCTGGACCCCCTCGAAGACCCCCTCCACCAGGAGCGCGAGCGCGGCGACGAGGAGGGCACCGGCGACGACCTGGGGAGTGGAGGCGAGGTTGAACCCCGCCGTGATGATCCGGCCGAGCCCGCCGCCGCCGGCGAGCGCGGCCACGGTGGCGGTGGCGACGAGCTGGACGGCGGCGATCCGTACGCCGGTGAGGACCATCGGCAGCGCGAGCGGCAGTTCGACCCGGGCGAGGGTCTGCCCGCCCGTCATGCCCATGCCCCGGGCCGCCCGTACGACGTCGGCGTCGACGCCGCGCATCCCCACGTACGCGTTGGTGAGCAGCGGGGGCACGGCGAAGAGGACGAGCGCGATGATCGTCGGCCACTGGCCGTACGGGCCGAGGGGGCTGAGGAGCAGCAGGACGAGGACGGCGAAGGTGGGCACCGCACGGCCCGCGTTGGCGAGGTTCACGGCGAGCGCGCCGCCCTTGCCGAGGTGACCGAGGACGAGGGCGACGGGCAGGGCGACGAGGCAGCTGAGTGCGAGGCAGACGACGGTGAGGAAGAGGTGCTCGCCGAGCCGTTGCCAGACGCCGTTCTCGCCGGACCAGTGCGCGGCGGTGGTCAGCCAGGACCAGGCGTCGGTCAGCGTGGTCACGCGGCCTGTCCCCGGGTCCAGGGGGTGAGGAAGCGCTGCGCGCCGAGGAGGAGCAGGTCGGCGATGACCGCGATGATCACGCAGAGGACGGAGGCGGTGAGGACCTGGCCCTTGAAGTAGGTGTTCATCCCGGCGTAGATCAGGTTGCCGAGGCCGCCGTGGCCGACGATCGCGCCGATGGTGACGAGGGAGACGGCGGAGACGGTGGCGATGCGCAGCCCGGCCATGGCGGCGGGCAGCGCGAGGGGCAGTTCGACGGCGAGGAGCAGGCGGATCGGCCCGTAGCCGAGGCCGCGCGCGGCCTGGCGCGTCTCCTCGGGGACGGCTCGGAGCCCGGCGAGGATGTTCCGTACGAGGAGGGTGAGCGAGTACAGGACGAGACCGGCCACGACCAGGGCTGCGGAGAGTCCGTACACGGGCAGGAGCAGCGAGAACATCGCCAGGGACGGGATCGTGTACAGGACCGTGGTGATCCCGAGGACGGGTCCTGCCGCCCAGCCCCAGCGGCGCGCGACGACCGCGAGGAGCAGGGCGAGCAGGAGGCCGAGGGCGACCGAGACGACGGTCAGCTGGAGGTGCTGGACGACGGCGTCGGTCAGGATCTCGCCGCGCGTGGACACGTAGGCGCCGCAGATCCATTCGTTGCGGGCGAGGCAGTCGTCGGGCGGCGCGGTCACCTTCCCATTGCAGGCGGTACGGGGGTCCGTCCGCACCCCGGCCGGGCCGTTCGAGTGCGGAGCCGGGCCGTTCAGGTGCGGAGCCGGCCCCCGGCCCCTGGTTCCCGCGGGTCAGATGTGTTCGTTGAGGACGGACAGGACGTTCCCCGCCGGGTCCGTGAACCAGGCGATCGTCGGCGTGCCGTCGCCGCCGCGCAGGATGCCCTTCTCGTCCGCTTCGAAGCCGGGGTAGCGCTCCAGGGTCACCCCGCGCGCCGCCAGCTCGTCGACCGCCCGGTCGACGTCGTCGACCTCGAAATTGAGGATCGTGTACGAGGCGGGGGTGTGGTCCTCCTTGGGGTACACGAAGAGCCGGGTCCCGCCCGCCAGGGTGAGGAGCAGCATGCGCATGTCGCCCTCCCCCTGCTCCTCCACCTTCAGACCGAGGGTCTCGCCGTAGAAGCGCCGGGCGGCGTCGAGGTCGTCGACCGAGAAGCCGCTGAACGCCGTGGTCTCGCCGAACATGGCGTACTCCCTTCCTGGGGACTCGTCCGAGGCCCCCTTCCAGGATCCGCCGACGGGCCGCGAAGCGCTCAGGGGACGCCCGAAGGCCCTGCTCAGGGAGCGATCGGCAGCTGTCGCTTGTGCTCGGTGAGCCGGTAGCGGCGGACGATGGAGGCGAAGGCGGCCTCCGCGACCGGCTTGCCCTCCAGGAAGTCGTCGATGTCGTCGTACGTGACGCCGAGCGCGTCCTCGTCGGGCTTGCCCGGGTCCAAGGTCTCCAGGTCGGCCGTCGGGACCTTCCACACCAGACCGGCCGGGGCGCCGAGCTCGGCGGCGACCGCGCGGACGCGCCGCTTGGTGAGACCGGTGAGCGGGACGACGTCGGCGGCGCCGTCGCCGAACTTGGTGAAGAAGCCGGAGACGGCCTCGGCGGCGTGGTCGGTGCCGACGACGAGACCGTCCTGGGCGCCGGCGACCGCGTACTGGGCGATCATCCGCTGGCGGGCCTTGATGTTGCCCTGCACGAAGTCCTGGTGGTGGGCGTCCCGGAAGGTCACCCCGCCCGCGAGGCACGCCTCCAGGGCCGCGTCGCTCGCGGCCTTCACGTCCACCGTGAGGACCTGGTCGGCGCGGATGAAGCCGAGGGCGGTCTGCGCGTCGCTCTCGTCGGCCTGGACGCCGTACGGCAGGCGCATGGCGTAGAAGGTCGCGTCGTGGCCGGCTGCCCGGACCCGCTCGACGGCGAGCTGGCAGAGCCGCCCGGCGGTGGTCGAGTCGACGCCGCCGCTGATGCCGAGGACGAGGGAGCGCAGCCCGGTGGAGGTGAGGCGCTCGGCGAGGAAGGCCACTCGGCGCTCGATCTCCACGGCCGGGTCGAAGGTGTCGGACACCTCGAGGTCCCGGGCGATCTGCTGCTGGAGGGCGGTGGACGCCGCGTCGGTCACGGGGGTCTCCTCGTCGGGGTCGGGCTGGCTGCGATGTACCGGGGTCGACTCTACGCGCCGCCCGATCAGGCGACGGACGGGTCCGGGTGCAGAGCACGTCGACCCGCTGGACGAGGTTGTTGGCGAAGCCGCCGCGGTTCCACGGGGCGGCGAGCGGCTGGACGCGGCCTCCGGCGTCGGTGGCCCGCACGGCGAGGTGGTGCGGCCCGGGTGTCGCCGTCCACGTGGTGTGCCAGGAGGACCACGCCCAGGGGTGCGCGGGGTCGTGGTCGAGGACGGCGTCGGTCCACGCCGCACCGCGGTAGTACGTGCCGGCCTCGCCCTCCATGGCGTCCTCGCCGATCTCTCCGACCTCGACGCGGGTGACCGGGCCGTGCCCCGACCAGGCGCGCCCGGCGAGCGGGACGGGTCCGGGGCGGACGACCCGGGCGCGGGACATGAAGTCCGGGAAGCCCGGCGGGATCATCAGGGCGCGGGGCGCGATGAGGGTGACGGGCTCCCCGGGCTCGTCCCCGTCCGTCGACGCCCGGATGCGGTAGGCCACGCTCTGCTGGAAGCCGGTGTACGGGTCGGCGGTGACCGTGATGTCGTGGAGCCACTTCACGTGGGCCATGCCGTACCAGCCGGGGACGACGAGCCGGAGCGGGCTGCCGTGCTGCGGGGGCAGGGGCGCCCCGTTCATCGCGTACGCGACGAGGACGTCCCGCGCCGGGTCCGCCGCGACCGACAGGGGCAGGCTGCGCCGGTAGTCCTGCTCGACTCCCCGCTCCACCCCGTGGTCTGCGCCGGTGAACACGGCCTCGACCGCGTCCTCGGCGGTCCCCGCCTCCGCGAGCAGTTCGGCCAGCGGGACGCCCGTCCACTCGGCGGTGCCGACGGCCTCGACGAGCCAGGGCTGGCTGACGGGCCGGGGCGTGAGCCGGGCGCGGCCGTTCCCGGCGCACTCCAGGGTCACGCGGCGCGTGACGGAGGGCCGGGCGCGCAGCCCGTCGACGTCGAGGGCGAGCGGTCGGAGCACCCGGCCGCCGAGGGTGAGCGTCCAGCCGTCCGGGTCCGTGGCGGGGATGTCGTAGTGCACGAGGACGTAGTGGAGGCCGGGCGGGGTCACGTCATACCGCAGGGCTTCCAGCGGCATCCCGTGGTTGCGGGCGGCGAGGGCGAGTTCCTCGGCGGTGATGCCCTCGTCGGGGCCCGCGAGCCGCCCGGGGGCGCTGATGCCGCCCGGTTCGCTCGGGGATCCGTCCATGCCCTCATGGTGCGCCTGGCGCCGCAGGGTGTCCTGTCGGTGGCGCGGGGCGCGCCCGCCCCACCGGCAGGCCGGCCGGGAGCACGGTGCCCGGCCCCTGCGCCGGACACGCCGTACGCGGGGCCCGCGCCCCTATCGCCGCCGGCGCGGCCGGAAGCGGGGATCCGTCTCTTCCGCCGAAGCGGCCGGAAGCGGGGCCAGGCCCGCCGTCGGGCTGCCGTCAGCCCTGCGGCGAGCCGCGGAGCGCCCGGTCGAGGCCGTCCTGCGGGAGGCCTGTGAGGGCGCGCAGGAAGATCTCCTCGTAGGCGGGCTCGCCGATGGTCGCGCGGGCCGTGTCGGTGTACTTCTCGCGGAGGGCGCGCAGACCGGGCAGACCGCGACGGGGCTGGCCGGTGGAGCGCCAGTAGGCCTCGCCCGTGCCCGAGACGTCGGCCGCCCGCTCGCCGTCGCCGGCGGCCGCGAGGGCGGTGGCGAGGACGTCGAGGCCGAGGGCGACGCCCAGGCTCGCGCCGAGCCGCCGGGTGCCTTCGAGCATGGCGCGGGCGTGCCCGGCGGCGGCCGCGGGTCGGCCTTCCAGGAGGCCGGTGAGGGCGAGCTGGTACTCCAGGGCGGTACGGGTCCAATGCTCGTCGAGCTCCTCGCAGAGGGCCCGGAGCGCGAGGGCCCGCTCGCGTGCCTCGTCGAGCCGGCCCAGGCCGGTGAGGGCGAAGACCCGCACGAGGCCGCAGCGGAGCCGGGCGGCGGAGTCGGCCGGTCCGCCGGACACGGCGTCGAGGACGTGGTCCACGACGACGAACGCGGCCATGGGGCGGCCGGTGGTCAGGGCGAGGAGACCCGCGAGGGCGGCGGCGTCCAGGGTGAGGTCGCCGGGCCGGGGCCGCCCGGCCCCCGCGTACGGATCGTCCGGCCGCTCTCCGCACCGCGCCTCGGACCGTGCCTCCCGCCGCCCCTCCGGCAGTCCCTCCGGACGCTCCTCCTCCAAGGCTTCGTCGTACTCCGTGTAGCGGGCCTCGCGGGCGCAGCGTTCGCTGACGTCCTGGGCCGGGCCGAACTCGCCCTGGAGGACGAGGGTCACGCCGAGCGCCCAGAGGGCGCGGGCCCGGGCGCGGCCACGGGAGCCGCTGAGGAGCAGGGCCTGTTCGAGGCCGTCGCGGGCCTCCCGGAGGCGGCCGCGGCAGGACCAGGCGAAGGCGACGGAGCCGACGAGGTCGAGGGCCGCGTCGGGGTCGGTGCGCAGCAGCCGGTCGAGGGCGGTGCGGAGGTCGGTGTGCTGGGCGTCGACGCTCCGGTACCAGCGGAGCTGGCGGGCGCCGAGCCATTCGGTGTCCGCGCGGCGGGCGAGGCCCCGGAAGTGGGCGGCGTGCCGGTCGGCGACGGTCCCGGTCTCGCCGGTCCGCTCCAGCCAGGTCGCCCCGTACGCGCGGATCGTGTCGAGCATCCGGTGGCGCCCGGCTCCGTCGGGCGGGCGGACCACGGAGGACCGGACGAGTCCGTCGAGGGCCTCCGGCAGGGTCGCCGGGGTCAGCGGGCCGCCGGAGCACACGGCGATCGCCGAGGCGAGGTCGAAGGGGCCGCGGAAGACGGAGAGGCGGGCCCAGAGGAGGCGTTCGAGCGGGGCGCACAGCTCGTGGCTCCAGCCGATGGCGGCGCGCAGGGTCTGGTGCCGGCTGGGCCACACCCGCTCGGGGTGGGCGAGCAGGTCGAAGCGCGCTCCCGGCGGGGTGTCGAGGCGGGTCCCGAGCTGGTCGCGGACGGCCTCGGCGCCCTGGAGGCGGATCTGCGCGGCGGCCAGTTCCAGGGCGAGGGGGATGCCTTCGAGGCGTACGCAGATCTCCCCGGCGGGTCCCGCGGCGGGGAAGTCCTCCCCGGCGGCCCGGCGGAGCAGCTCCAGGGCGTCCCGCCCCGCGGGCGGCAGCGGGTCGAGGGCGACGATCCGTTCGCCGTCGACGCCGAGGGGACGGCGGCTGGTGGCGAGGACCGTGAGTCCCGGGGCGGCGGCGAGGAGGTCGGCGACGAGCCGGGCGCAGGGGCCGGCGAGGTGCTCGCAGGAGTCGAGGACGAGGAGCAGCCGGTCCTCGGCGAGCCTGCGGCAGAGGGCGGTGCTCGCCATGCCGGGGGTGTGGTCGGCGAGGTCGACGGAGTCGGCGACGAGCGCGACGAGGAGCCGGTCGCCGTCGAGGGGGGTCAGGTCGGTCCACCAGGCGCCGTCCGGGAACCGCTCGGCGGCGCGGTGCGCGGAGCGCAGCGCGAGCCGGGTCTTGCCGACGCCGCCGACGCCGGTCACGGTGACGAGGCGGTGCTCCGCCAACGCGGCGGATATCCGGCCCAGTTCCGTGCGGCGCCCCACGAACCCAGGGTTCTCGTCCGGAAGATGTCCACGCACGAGTGCAGTGTCCCTCATGAAGGCGAGGAACGGGCGTACGGATCCGGTTCGTTACGCACCTTCGACGGTCACCACCACCGAGTGCCATCCCTGCGCCCCGTCGGGCATGGTGCCGGTGCGCTCCTCGGGCTGGGTGGCGCCGGTGCCGTCGGTGGCACGGACGGTGAGGGTGTGCCGGCCGGGAGTGGCCTGCCACGGGTGCACCCACTGGCGCCAGGTGTCACGGCTGTCCTCGGCGGCGAGCTTGGCGTCCCGCCAGGGGCCGTCGTCGATCCGTACCTCGACGCGGGCGATGCCCCGGTGCTGGGCCCAGGCCACTCCGGCGATCATCACGGTGCCGGCGGCGGGCCGGGCGAGGGCGCGCGGGGTGTCGATGCGGGACTGGGTCTTCACGGGCGCCTCGGCGGCCCAGCCGCGCGGGACCCAGTAGGCGTCGTAGGCCTCGAAGGTGGTGAGCTCGATCGACTCGATCCACTTGCAGGCCGAGACGTACCCGTACAGGCCGGGGACGAGCATGCGGACGGGGAAGCCGTGGGTGAAGGGCAGGGGTTCGCCGTTCATCCCGAAGGCGAGGAGGGCGTCGCGGCCGTCCATGACCTCCTCGACGGGCGTGCCGATGGTCATGCCGTCGACGGAACGGGCGACGAGCTGGTCGGCGGAGCCGCCCTCGGAGGGCGGCCGGACGCCCGCCTCGCGGAGCAGGTCGGCGAGGTGGACGCCGAGCCAGCGGGCGTTGCCGACGTAGGGGCCGCCGACCTCGTTGGAGACGCAGGCCAGGGTGAGGTCCCGCTCCACCACCCTGCGCGCCATCAGCTCGGGGAGGGTGAGGACGCGTTCCTCGCGGACGCCGCCGCCGTGGAGGCGCAGGCGCCAGCGGTCGGCGTCGACCTTGGGGACCACGAGCGCGGTGTCGACGCGGTAGAAGTCGCGGTTGGGGGTGAGGAACGGGCTGATGCCGGGGATGCGGAGCTGCGCCCCGGCGGGTACGGGCGGGGCGGCGGATGCCGGGCGGGGCAGGCGGAGCGACGCCCGGGAGGCGGCCGCGTTCTCCGCGACGGGCGAGCCGGCCGCCCTGCCGAGCGCGGCGGCGCCGGTGGCGGCGAGCCCGGCGGACGCGGCGACGATCAGGAAGCCGCGCCGGTCGGACCGATCGGTGGCGTCCGGTCGTGCGGCGGCGCCTGCGCGAGGGGCCAGGAGGCGGCCGATCAGGACGTACAGCAGGACCGCGCCGACGGCCGCGCCGACGAGGGAGGGCACGGCGTCCAGGGCGGAGTCCGAGTCGGGGCGGGTGACGGCGGCGAGTGCGCCGAGGAGGCCGAAGGCGCCGACCGCCACCGAACCGGCCACCCGGTGCCGGAGCGCGAGCAGCCCGATCCCGGCGGCGAGCAGGCCGAGGAGGACCAGGATGCCGAGCTGGAGGACCGCCTTGTCGCTCTCGCCGAAGACGCGGATCGCCCACTGCTCCACGGCCGCCGGGGTCCGGTCGACGACGGTGTCGCCGACGGCGGGCACGGGGCTCGCCTCGGGCCGGACCCAGAAGGCGACGAGGTCCGCGACGGCGAGCGAGACGTACGCGGCGACGAGGCCGCCGACCGCTGCCAGGAGTCGGTCCGTGCGCGTGGGCTCGCGCGGGGGCGCTGAGAGGGTCATGCTTCTCATTCGGCATCGACGGCGCTCCGGATGGGGTGATTCACCTGGAAGGGTGGACCTCGGTGCCCGCCGGCCCCTTCCCGGACCCCCCGCCCTGGGCTGCCTCGCACACGCGTCACCCGTGCGTCGTTTTCGGGCCTCAGCGCGCGAGAACGGTGGCGGCACGCCGGCTCCGCCCCGGCGCCCCGCCCAACGAGCGGCGCATCCGGTCGAGACCGCGCCGCGCGTGGCTCTTCACGGTGCCGAGCGGCAATCCGGTCCGCTCGGCGATCTGGACGTGGGTGAGGTCCCCGTAGAAGGCCATGGCGAGGACCTCGCGCTGCGCGGTGGGGAGTTTCGCGAGCTCACCGCTGACCACGAGCCGGTCGAGGACCGCGTCGGGGCCTTGGGCGGACGCGTCGCGCTCGGGGGCGAGCCGCGCCCCGGCCGCGGTCACCAGGTTCCGGCGGCGGGTGCGGGCGGAGAGGGCGTCGGCGATCTTCCGCCGGGTGATGCCGACCAGCCAGCCGGGGAACGGGCCGCGCTCCGGCCGGTAGCCGGCGCGGCCCCGCCAGGCGGCGAGGAAGACCTGCTGTCCGACGTCCTCCGCCTCCTTGGGGTCGCCCAAACAGCGGGCGGCGAGCGCGGTCACGAGGCCGGACCATCGGACGTACGCGGCGGCCAGGCAGCGGTCGTCGCCGCGCACGAAGCCTTCGGCGATCTCGCGGTCGGACAGGGACCCGGCCTCGCCGGCATCGCTCCACGGCGACGGCGACGGCGACGGCCGGAGGGCGACACTCGGTGCGGACATGGCGACTGCTCCTCTGGCCTGGAGTTGACTGGACTGGGTTGGAGTGGATGGGACTGGACATGACCGGTCGGCGGGGCGGGGCCCGTCGCGGGCACCCTCAGGCTCCGCCACGGCGCCGCCACCGCTCCACTCGCATCGCTTGTGCGTCGTATCGTGTGCCCATGACCGAGGCCTCACCGGGTCTCACCAGCGGTGCTCAGTCCTGACCCCGGGCGTGCCGGAAGCGGGCGAGCCCGTCGGCGAGTTCGACCATCGGGTCGGGGTAGTCGTAGCGGGCCCGTTCGAGGCCGGGCAGTTTCCACGGCTCGTGGATCGCGGGGCCCGCGAGTCCGGCGAGTTCCGGCACCCATCGCCGTACGTAGGCGCCGTCGGGGTCGTACCGCTTCCCCTGGATCACCGGGTTCAGCACCCGGTTGGGGCGGCTGTCGGTGCCCGTGCCGGCCATCCACTGCCAGTTGAGCTGGTTGTTCGCGACATCGCCGTCGACCAGCAGGTCCATGAAGTGCCGCGCGCCGTCGCGCCAGTCGAGGTACAGCGTCTTGGTGAGGAACGACGCCGTGAGCAGCCGCCCCCGGTTGTGCATCCAGCCCTCGTGGGCGAGCTGTCGCATCGCGGCGTCCACGACGGGGTAGCCGGTGCGGCCCTCCTGCCATGCCCGGAAGTCGGCCCGGGCCTTCTTGCCGCGTCGCCAGCGGTCGTGGCGGGGGCGGTAGTCGGCGGAGGCGGCGTCGGGGCGCGCGGCGAGGACCTGGTGGTGGAAGTCGCGCCAGCAGAGCTGCCGGACGAACGCCTCCGCGCCGGGGCCGCCCCGCGACCGGGCACGGTGGACGGCCTCGGTCGCCGAGACGGCTCCGAAGTGGAGGTACGGCGACAGGCGCGAGGTCGCGTCGCCCGCGAGGTCGTCGTGGCCCTCCTCGTACGCGTCGACGCCCCGGCGCAGCCAGCGGGCGAGCCGCTCGCGGCCCTCCTTCTCGCCGCCCGTGGCCAGACCGGCGGAGGCGGAGGGGGCGTCGGCAGGGGTGGGCAGGCCCTCGGACGGGACCTCCGCGGGTACCCGAACGCGGCCGGGCGCCGCGAGCGGCTCGCGCAGACGCTCGTGCGACCAGCGCCTGAAGTAGGGGGTGAAGACCGCGTAGTGGTCCGAGCCGTTCGGTGTCACCGTGCCGGTGGGCAGGGCGGTGACGACGCCGTCGTGGACGTACAGGCGCCGCCCGTCCGCCTCCAGGGCGCGGCGCAGCCGGTCCTCGCGGCGCCGTGCGAAGCCGCTGCACCCGGCCGCCATGTGGACGTCGTCGGCGTCGGCCTCGCGCACGACCCGGCACACCTCGGCGACCGGGTCGCCCGAGCGGACGACGAGCCGGCCGCCGCGCGCCCGCAGTCCGGCGTCGAGGCCGGTGAGGCAGGCGGCGAGGAAGGCGAGGCGGTTCGGCGCGGACCGGCCCGCGCGGTCCACCGCCGGATCCCGCACGAACAGGGGGACGACCTCGTTCCCCTGGCCCAGCGCCGCGCGCAGGGGCGGATGGTCGTGGACGCGGAGGTCCGAGGTGAACAGGACGACCGAGACGTTCATGGGCACCGCTCCTGGCAGGGGACCACCGACCTCCGCGCGACGCGCGGGCCCGGTGCTCGCTGGGCTGACCTTGCGGGGGTCATTCGCGGCGAGTGCGTGCGCCGGATGCGGTCTGCGAGCGGCGGGGGGGCGGGACCGTCGGACCGCGCCGTCACTCTCACTCCCCGCGCTCCGGCGCGGCGGACGGCGGTGCCTGGAGTCCGGCGGGTGCCGGGCGCGGCCCTGTGGCGGCATCGTCCGGGCGCCGCTCCGTCCCTTCCGGCTCCGCCGCCCCGCCCGCCTCCGCGTTCCGGGCGATGTTGCGGGCCATCCCTCCGAAGACCACGGCGTGGAACGGCGAGACGCTCCACCAGTAGGCCTGGCCGGCCAGGCCGTGCGGGTGGAACAGCGCCCGCTGGCGGTAACGGGTCGCCCCGTTTCCGTCGCGCTCGACGTACATCTCCAGCCAGGCGAGCCCGGGGAGGCGCATCTCGGCCCGCAGCCGCAGCAGTCTGCCGCGCTCGATCTCCTCCACCCGCCAGAAGTCCAGCGAGTCCCCGACTCTCAGGCGCAGGGCGTCGCGCCGCCCCCGGCGCAGCCCGACGCCTCCGACCAGTCGGTCGAGCCAACCCCGGACGGCCCAGGCGAGGGGGAAGGAGTACCAGCCGTTCTCCCCGCCGATGCCCTCGACGACCCGCCACAGCGCCTGCGGCGAGGCGTCGACGGTCAGCTCGCGCTCGTCGGTGTAGAGGCTGCCGCCCGCCCAGTCGGGGTCGGTGGGCAGCGGGTCGCTCGGCGCGCCGGGCACGGACGCGGAGGACCAGCGGGTGTCGATCCGGGCCTCGCGGACCCGTTGGAGGGCCAGCGCGAGCGCCGTGTCGAAGCCGAGGGGGTGGCCGGGCGGGTCCGGCACCAGGTCGGCGATGTCGTGCTCGTCGCAGACGACCTCGTACCGGAGCGACTCGGCGAGGGGGCGGGCGAGGGACCTCGGGACGGGGGTGACCAGGTTGATCCAGTGGCTGGACAGGCGCGGTGTCAGCACCGGTACGGGGAGGATGAGCCGCCGGGGCAGTCCGGCGACGTGCGCGTAGCGACGCATCATCCCGAGGTAGGTGAGGACGTCGGGGCCGCCGATGTCGAAGGCCCGGCTGACGTCGTCGGGCATCCGTGCGCTGCCGACCAGGTAGCGCAGGACGTCCCGGACGGCGATCGGCTGGATCCGGGTGCGTACCCAGCTCGGGGTGACCATCACGGGCAGTCGTTCGGTGAGGTAGCGGAGCATCTCGAAGGAGGCCGATCCGGACCCGATGATGACGGCCGCGCGGAGCACCGTGGCGGGGACCCCGGATTCCAGGAGGATGCGCCCGACCTCGGCGCGTGAGCGCAGATGTGGCGAGAGCTGCCCGTCGGGGACGCCTCGGGGAGTGAGGCCGCCGAGGTAGACGATGCGGCGGACCCCGGCGGCGCGGGTCTGTTCGGCGAAGGTGAGGGCCGCCAGGCGGTCGGTACGCTCGAAGTCGCGCCCTCCGCCCAGGGCGTGCACCAGGTAGTAGGCGACGTCGACGTCCCGGAGGGCGGGGGCGAGGGTCTCGGCGTCGGTGACGTCCCCCTGGACGGTCTCCACCTCCCCCGCCCAGGGATGGTCGCGCAGCTTCGCGGGGGTACGGGCCAGGCAGCGCACCCGGTATCCGGCCGCCAGGAGTTCGGGGACGAGGCGCCCGCCGATGTAGCCGCTCGCGCCCGTGACCAGGCAGAGCGGTCCCTGGGGTTCCTGTCCTGACGCGTTTCTCATGTGATCGCTTCCCTCGATGCGGCCGCTGTGGATGCACCTTGCGGTATCTATAGGCTGATCGTGTGGCCAGTACAGAGGAATCCGGGACCGGTGGGACCCACCCCGAGAGCGCTCCGGGTGATCTCCAGAGCTTCGCGCGCGCGTTGCGGCGGGCGAACGGTGAGATCAATCGACTGGTCCATGGTTTCGCGCTCGCGCAGGGACTGCATCCCACGGACGTCCAGGCGCTCTCGGTCGTCCTGGACAGCCCGGAACCGCTGACGCCGGGCCGGCTGAAGGACCACCTGGGGCTGACGTCGGGGGCGGTGACGGCCTGCCTCGACCGACTGGAGAAGGCCGGGCACGTCCGGCGCTCCCGGGAGAGCGCCGACCGCAGGGTGGTGCACGTGCACTACGTGGAGGGGGCGAAGGCCGCCGCGCGCAGCTACTTCATGCCGTTGGCGCAGGCGGCGGACCGGGCTCGGCTCAGGTTCGACGAGGAGGAGCTGTCCGCGGCCCTGCGATTCCTGGAAGCGCTGAACGAGGAACTCGGCGACCTGCGCGTGCCCCGCCGCTGACCGGTCCGCGATTTCCGGCTCGTACCCCGTCCCGCCGCTTCCCGTGAGTCGTGCTTCAATCTCTCTCAATCATTGAGATTCTTTTGCATTGAGATACCTGCCGAGACCTCGTCCCTGGAGTCCGTATGTCCCGCCCCACGCGAAGGGCAGCCCGTCTCCTGCCCCTCGTCCTGCTCGTCGTCTGGCTCGCCGTCGGCGGCGGCCTCGGGCCGTATGCCGGAAAGCTCGGCGAGGTGGCCACCAACGACCAGGCCGCGTTCCTCCCCCGCAGCGCGGAGTCCACCCGGGTGATCGAGGCCCAGCGGGCCTTCCGCCAGGAGGAGACGCTCCCCGCGCTCGTCGTCTGGACCTCACCAGGCGGCGGACGAATCGGCCCGGAGACACGCTCCGCCGCCACGCGCGCGCTGGCCGCGCTCGCCGGCACGCCCGGGGTCGTCGGCACCCCGTCCCCCGCCCTGCCCTCCGAGGACGGCGAGGCGCTGCGCGGAGTGGTCCAGCTCCGCCCCGACCTCGGCGAGGAACTGACGCCCACACTCGGCGCGGTCGACCGGGCCGCCTCCTCCGTGCCCGGCACCACCGTGTGGCTGGCCGGTCCCGCCGCCACCCAGGCCGATCTGTCGGACGCCTTCGCCGGCATCGACGGACTGCTGCTCGCGGTCGCCCTGGTGACGGTGCTGCTCATCCTGCTGCTCGTCTACCGCAGCGTGCTGCTGCCCCTGGTCATCATCGTCGGCGCGGTGTTCTCGCTCGCCCTGGCCTGCGCCGTCGTGTACGTGCTCGCCGACCACGACATCGTCCGCGTCGACGGCCAGGTCCAGGGCATCCTGTCGATTCTGGTCATCGGCGCCGCCACCGACTACGCCCTGCTCCTCGCCGCCCGCTACCGCGAGGAGCTCGCCCGCCACGAGGGGGACCGCTTCCCGGCCATGCGGGCGGCGCTGCGCCGGTCGGCCGGGCCGATCACGGCCAGTGCGGCCACCGTGGCGCTCGGCCTCCTCGCGCTCCTGTTCAGCGATCTGACGAACAACCGGGCCCTCGGTCCGGTGGGCGCCATCGGCATCGTCTGCGCCGTGCTGAGCACCCTGACCTTCCTGCCCGCCGTCCTGGTCCTGCTCGGCCGCGCCGCGTACTGGCCCGCCCGGCCGCGCCCGTCCGAGTCCGAGAGCGGCGGCACCGGGATCTGGCGGCGGGTGGCCGCTCTCGTGGACCGGGCTCCGCGCAAGGTCTGGGCGGCGACGCTCGCCGGGCTCCTGGCCTGCGCGGCCTTCGCCCCGACGCTCGACTCCAAGGGCGTCCCGCTCGACGAGATCTTCGTCAACGACGCTCCCTCCGTGGCCGCGCAGGAGACGCTCGGCCGGCACTTCCCGGGCGGGGCGGGCAATCCGGCGATCGTGATCGCCGAAGCGGGCTCGCTCGCCCGGGTGAAGGCGGCGGCCGAGGACGTCGAGGGAGTGGACTCGGCCGACGCGGTCACCGCCTCCGGCCGGCCCGGGACAGGTGCGCCGCTGGTCGTCGAAGGACGGGTCCGGATCGACGTCACCCTGGCCGACGCGGCGGACAGCGACGCGGCCCGGGCGACCGTCGCCCGGCTCCGCACGTCCGTGCACGCGGTGCCGGGGGCGGACGCCCTGGTCGGCGGCTACACGGCGCAGCGGTACGACACCCAGCGGACCGCCGAGCGCGACCGGATGCTGATCGTGCCGGTGGTGCTCGCCGTCATCCTGACCATCCTCGTCGGCCTCCTGCGCTCCGTCCTGATGCCGCTGCTGCTCGTCGCCACGGTCGCCCTGAACTTCGTCGCCACCCTCGGGGTCTCGGCCCTGGTGTTCCAGTACGTCTTCGGATTCACCGGTACGGACTCCTCGGTGCCGCTCTACGGGTTCGTGTTCCTGGTGGCGCTCGGCGTGGACTACAACATCTTCCTGATGTCCCGGGTCCGGGAGGAGTCGCTGCGGCACGGCGTCCGGGAGGGGGTCCTGCGCGGGCTGACCGCCACCGGCGGTGTCATCACCTCCGCCGGTGTCGTCCTGGCCGCCACCTTCGCGGCCCTGGGCGTCATCCCGCTCGCCTTCCTGGTGCAGATCGCCTTCATCGTCGCCTTCGGCGTGCTCCTGGACACCCTGGTCGTCCGCTCGCTCCTCGTCCCCGCCCTCGTACGCGACCTCGGCCCCGTCGCGTGGTGGCCGGGCGAACTCAGCCGGCGTGCGACGGGGCCCGAGGGCGGTGGTGGCGCCGCTCCGAAGGAGACCTCCGCCGTGTAGGCATCGGCTCCGTTACTCGGGCATCAGCACCGTGTCGATGATGTAGACCGTCGCGTTGGCGGTGGGGACGTTGCCGCAGACCACCTTCGCGGAGTCGTTGACCGTGACGGACTCGCCGGAGCCCTTGGTGGTCAGCGTGCTCTTCTGGAGGGTCTCGAAGGAGCCGTTCTCCAGCTGCTTCGGGGTCAGCTTCTCTCCCACGACGTGGTACGTGAGGATGTCGGTCAGCATCGCCTTGTCGGCGAGGACCTTGCCCAGGTCGGCCTTCGGGATCTTGGCGAAGGCGGCGTCGGTCGGCGCGAACACCGTGATGTTCTCCGCGTTGTTGAGCGTGTCCACAAGACCGGCCTGCTTGACCGCCGCGACCAGCGTGGACAGTTCCGGATTGTTCGAGGCGGCCGTGGCCACCGGGTCCTTCGCCATCCCGTCGAAGGACCCGGCGCCCTCCGCCGGCACCGAGGCGCATCCGGGACCGAAGGGACCGTCGGCCGTCGCGGTGGCCGGGGTCGACTGCGAGGGCGCCGCCGCGGGGGCCGCCGCTCCGTCGCCGCTCGCCTCGGCCGAGCAGGCGGTCAGGCCCAGCGGCAGCAGGACGGCGGCGGTCACGGCGACGGTGGCACGGCGGAAGGTCTGGCTGTTCATGATCGCTCCTGAGGCTTCGGGGCTCACCGGTCGGTGTGTCCCACGCCCGTTATTCGGCGCGAGCCCGCGTCCGGACGGCTCTTTCGCCCGAAGGAGTGATGAGGAACCGCCACCGCCCCTCGGTGGCACGGAGCCGTACGAAAGACCCGTGAATCGACCCGTCCGGCGGGCCGACGGCTCCGAATCCTCCACGTACCCGAGTGCTTTCTGGAGGATCTCCCCGGTGACAGAGAACGTACGGATCGGCAGGGCCCGGTCCACGGCTCCGGACCTGCCCGAACTGATGGGCCGGGTGGCCCTCGGCGACCAGCAGGCCTTCACGGGTGTCTTCGAGGCCGTCTCCGGGCCGGTGCTGGGCCTCGTGCGCACCGTGCTGCGGGACCCCGCCCAGTCGGAGGAGGTCGCCCAGGAGGTGCTGGTCGAGGTGTGGCGTACCGCGGCCCGCTACCAGCCCGCGCGCGGGTCGGTGATGACCTGGGTCCTGACCCTCGCGCACCGCAGGGCCGTCGACCGGGTGCGCTCCGAGCAGGCGGCGTCGGCCCGGGAGAAGCGGGTGGCGCTCCTCGACCACACACCGGCCTACGACGAGGTCGTGGAGCAGGTGGAGAGCCGGCTGGAGCGCGAGCAGGTACGGCGCTGTCTGCGCAACCTCACGGAGTTGCAACGCCAGTCGGTGACGCTGGCCTACTACCGCGGCCTCAGCTACCGCGAGGTCGCCGAACTGCTCGCGGCGCCGCTGGGCACCGTCAAGGCGCGGATGCGCGACGGTCTCGTCCGGCTCCGCGACTGCCTGGGGGTGGGCGCGTGAACGCCACGGATCCGCACACGCTGACCGGTGCGTACGCGCTCGACGCCCTGGACCCCGAGGAGCGCGGGGCCGTGCGGCTGCACCTGGCCGGGTGCGCTGCGTGCGCCCTGGAGGTCGAGGAGTTCTCCGAAACCGTGGCCCGGCTCGGTCTCGCCGTCGCGGGGACGCCGACCGCCGCCCTGCGGGCCGGGGTGATGGAGCGGATCGCGACCGTACGCCAGGAGCCGCCGCCGACCGGGCAGGCGGTGCGCACCACGGCGCGCGGGTGGCTCGGCGTCCGCCGGTGGACGCGCTGGGCGCTGGCGGCCTGCCTCGCCACGGCGGTCGGGTTCGGCGGGGTCGCCGCCTGGCAGTACGAAAGCGCCGGGGACGCCCGGCAGGAGGCGGACCGGGCGCGGGCGGCGAACGACGCCGTCGCCGTGGTCCTGGCCGCCCCGGACGCGCGGATCTCCACCGGCCGGCTGGACGGGGGCGCCGTGGGCACGGTCGTCGTCTCGGCCTCGCTCGACCGGGCGGTGTTCGCGGCGTCCGGCATGGCGCCTCCGCCTCCCGGCAAGGTCTACCAGCTCTGGTACGCCGACGGCGACGGCACCATGCGGCCAGCGGGGCTCATGGACCCGGGGGCCGGCGCCGAGGCGACCCTCCTCGACGGCCCCGTGGACGGGGCGTCGGGGATGGGAGTGACCGTCGAACCGGCCGGGGGCTCACCGCGGCCGACCTCCGACCCCGTGGCGGTGCTCGCCTTCCCCGCGACCTGACCCGTACGCGCCCCACGCCCCGCGCCCCGGTCATCTGGTCCCGTCCTTCGGGCCCAGGTGCTCGCCCGGCGTGGCCAGTTCCTCCACGGCGTCGGCCCCGACGACCGCTCCCGTGGACTTCTTGCCGCGCCGCAGCCGGCCTTCGAGCCAGGAGGCGAAGGTGGTGAGCGCGAAGTTGAGGATGACGAAGATCACGGCGACGACGGTGAAGCAGGCGATGGTGTTGGCGCCGTAGTTCGCGCTCATCGGACGTACGGAGGCGAGGAGTTCGGAGAAGCCGAGCATCGCGCCGCCCAGCGCGGTGTCCTTGACGATGACGACGAGCTGGCTGACCAGCGCGGGCAGCATGGCGGTGACCGACTGCGGGAGCAGCACGTACGCCATGGTCTGGCCCTTGCGCATGCCGATCGCCTTCGCCGCGTCGGTCTGCCCGCTCGGCAGGGCGAGGATGCCGGCGCGGACGACCTCGGCGAGGACGGACGCGTTGTAGAGGACGAGGCCGGTGACGACCGCGTACAGGGGGCGGGTGTCCGGGCTGATGTCGGTGAACTCGGAGTAGGCGGCGTTGGCGAAGAGCATGAGGATGAGGACGGGGATGGCCCGGAAGAACTCGACGACGGTGCCGGCCGTGCCCCGCACCCAGCGGTGGTCGGAGAGGCGGAAGATGCCGAGGAGCGCGCCGAGCGGCAGCGCGATCACCATGGCGAGCGCGGCGGCGATCACGGTGTTCTGGAGGGCGGGCAGGATGTACGTCTCCCAGATGCGGGGGTCGGTGAAGAAGGGTGCCCACTTGGACCATTCCAGCTGGCCCTTGTCGGCGAGGCTCGCCATCACCCACCAGACCACGCCGGCGAGCGCGATCAGGAACAGCAGCGTCCAGAGGAGGTTGCGCCGCCGGGCGCGCGGCCCGGGGACGTCGTAGAGGACCGTCGGCTTGTCCTTCACCGTTTCACCGCCACCTTCTTGGCCACCCAGCCGAGGAACAGGCCGGTGGGCAGGGTGAGACAGATGAACCCGAACGCGAAGATCGCGGAGATGAGGATGAGCTGGGCCTCGTTCTCGATCATCTCTCGCATCAGCAGGGCCGCCTCGGCGACGCCGATCGCGGCGGCCACGGTGGTGTTCTTGGTGAGGGCGATCAGGACGTTCGCGAGCGGGCCGACGACGGAGCGGAAGGCCTGCGGGAGCACGATGATGCGCAGCACCTGCGGGAAGCTGAGCCCGATGGCGCGGGCAGCCTCGACCTGACCGAGGGGAACGGTGTTGATGCCGGAACGGACCGCCTCACAGACGAAGGCGCTCGTGTAGGCGATGAGCCCGAGGACGGCGAGCCGGAAGTTGATCGTGGTGAACCGGTCGGCGCCCAGGCTCACGCCGAGGGTCTGGAAGAGGCCGAGCGAAGTGAAGACGATGATGACGGTGAGGGGGATGTTGCGGACGATGTTGACGTAGACGGTGCCGAAGCCCCGCATCAGGGGGACGGGGCTGACGCGCATGGCGGCCAGCAGCGTCCCCCAGATCAGGGAGCCGATCGCGGAGTAGACGGTGAGCTGCACCGTCACCCAGAAGGCTCCGAGCAGGTCGTACCCCTGGAGGAAGTCGAACACGACGGCCTGCTCACTTCACGATGACGCCGATCTTCGGGGCGGGTTCGTTCTGGTAGCCGGCGGGGCCGAAGTTCTTCTCCACCGCGGCGTCCCAGGCGCCGTCGGCGACCATCTTCTCCAGCGCGGTGTTGATCTTGGCCTTGAGGTCGCTGCCCTTCTGCACGCCGATGCCGTAGTTCTCGTTGCTCATCTTGAAGCCGCCGAGCTTGAACTTGTCCTTGAACTCGGCCTGCGAGGCGTACCCGGCGAGGATCGAGTCGTCGGTGGTGACGGCGTCGATGACCCCGTTCTCCAGGCCGGTCAGGCACTCGGAGTAGCCGCCGTACTCCTGGAGCTGGGCATCGGGGGCGATCTTGTCCTTGACGTTCTGTGCGGAGGTCGAGCCGGTGACCGAGCACAGCTTCTTGTTGTTCAGGTCGGACGGCTGCTTGATCGAGTCGTCGTCGGCCCGGATCAGGACGTCCTGGTGGGCCAGGAGGTACGGCCCGGCGAAGTCGACCTTCTCGGCCCGCTCGTCGTTGATCGAGTACGAGGCCGCGATGAAGTCCACGTCACCGCGCTGGAGCAGCGTCTCCCGGTCGGCGCTCTTGGCCTCCTTCCACACGATGTCGGACGGCTCGTGGCCGAGCTCCTTGGCGATGTACGTCGCCACATCGACGTCGAAGCCCGTATAGGTGCCGTCCGGGGTCTTCAGGCCGACGCCGGGCTGGTCGTACTTGATGCCGACGGTGATCTGGTCGCCACCGTGGTCGCGGGACACGTCTCCTGCGGCGCCGGACGCGAGTCCGGCGGAGGTGAAGGAGAGGACGACGGCCGCGGCGACGGCCACGGTGGCCCTGCCGGTGCTGTGCGCGTTCATGTGGATCACCCCTGGGGGCTGCTGATCGGGCGACGTCCGGGGCTCAGTGGTGGAGGATCTTGGACAGGAAGTCCTTGGCCCGGTCGCTGCGCGGATTGTTGAAGAACTCGTCCGGGGTCGTCTCCTCGACGATCCGTCCGTCGGCCATGAAGACGACGCGGTTGGCGGCGGAGCGGGCGAAGCCCATCTCGTGGGTGACGACCACCATCGTCATGCCGTCCCGGGCGAGTTGCTGCATGACCTCCAGAACCTCGTTGATCATCTCGGGGTCGAGCGCGGAGGTCGGCTCGTCGAAGAGCATCACCTTCGGATCCATGGCGAGGGCGCGGGCGATCGCCACGCGCTGCTGCTGACCGCCGGAGAGCTGCGCCGGGTACTTGTCCGCCTGTTCGGCGACCCCGACCCGGTCGAGCAGCGCGCGGGCCCGCTGCTCGGCGGCCTTCCGGTCCTTCTTGCGGACCTTGATCTGGCCCAGGGTGACGTTGTCGAGCACCGTCTTGTGCGCGAAGAGGTTGAAGGACTGGAATACCATGCCGACGTCGGCCCGCAGGGCCGCCAGCTCGCGGCCCTCGGCCGGGAGCGGACGGCCGTCGATCACGATCTCGCCCGCGTCGATGGTCTCCAGGCGGTTGATCGCCCGGCAGAGCGTCGACTTTCCCCCGCCCGACGGTCCGATGACGACGACGACCTCACCGCGGTGGACCGTCATGTCGATGGACTGGAGGACGTGCAGGGCGCCGAAGTGTTTGTCCACCGCGCGCAGCACGACGAGCGCGTCGCCGCCTTCCGGGACGGGCATGGCACCCTCCAAGGGTCACGCCCCCGTTTGCCGGTCCCTCCTCACGTTCATGCTCCGCCCTCCGCCGGGCCCGCGCACGCCGGGCGGGGGCGGACGGAAGATCAGCCGGTCGTCTCGCGTACGGCGTGCTCGATCAGGTCGCAGACCTCGGCCGGCCGGGAGGCGAGGGAGGCGTGGCTCGCGTCGAGCTCGATGGTCTCGCGCGGCTCCATGCGCTGGGCCATCCGGCGCTCGTTATCGGGGTGGATCATGCGGTCCTGGGTCGACACCTGGTACCAGCACGGCTTGACGCGCCAGGCCGGGGCGGTGACCGTGTCGCCGAAGGTGGACGCCGGCGGAGCCTTCTGGGTGACGGCCATGACGAGGGCCTCGTCGGGGGCGAGGTCCTGGGCGAAGCTCTCATGGAACTTGTCCTGCTTGACCCAGAGGTAGCCGTCGGAGTCGGGGGCGATGTTCTCGAAGGCGGCCGGCGGGTGTTCCTGGCTGATCTGGCCGGGGCTCTCGCCGGCGTCGGGCGCGAAGGCGGCGATGTAGACGAGGGCCTTCACGTTCGGCAGGTCACCGGCCTCGGTGATGACGGCGCCGCCGTAGGAGTGGCCGACGAGGACGACGGGTCCGTCCACCTGCTCGACCATCTTGCGGGTGCGTTCGGCGTCGTCGGCGAGCGAGGTGAGGGGGTTCTCGACGGCGCGGATCTTGTCGTAGCCGCGCTTGTTCAGCTCGACGATGACGTTCGCCCAGTGGGCGGCGCCGCCCCAGAAGCCGTGGACGAGGACGATCGTGGGCTTGTCTGCCATGGGTTTCCGGACCGATCTGTGCGAGGAATGGATCCCGCCCCTGTCCCGCCCCGTCTCCCCGCGGCCACGCTACGTGCGCGGTGGTGGCCCCGCACGCGCGCCCGGGCGGGCTGGCGGACACTGAGGGTGGGAGCCGAGCGTCCGAGGAGGGTCCGCCATGACCAGAACCGCGCCCAAGGTCAGCACGTTGCCGTCGGAGCACCGGGAGCGGCTGATGGCCTTCGCCGAGGACGTGTACTTCGATTCCGGTCATCGGCTGTTCGAGGAGCAGCAGCTCGCCGACCGGTTCTGGATCGTGAAGACGGGAGCGGTGACGCTGGACGCCAAGGTGCCGGGCCGCGGGTCGCCGGTGATCGAGACCCTGCGCCACGGCGAGCTCGTCGGCCTCTCCTGGATGTTCCCTCCGTATCTGTGCCAGTCGGGGGCGGAGGCGATGACGCCGGTGCGGGCGTACGAGTTCGACGCCACGGCCGTCCGGTCGATGTGCCGCTCGGACACGGAGTTCGGCGCCTCGGTCATGTTCTGGGTGGGGGCCATCCTGGCCCATCGCCTGAACGTGACCCGGGTCCGTCTCCTGGACCTGTACGCCCCGCACGGGAGCGGCATCTTCGCGTGAGCCCCGCCCCCTCCTCGTACGGGGAGGGGGCGGGGCTCCGACCCGGATCGGACGATCGGGATCGAGCGATCGGGATCGGGATCGGGGTCAGTTCACGAAGACGGCGGGGCTGCCGGCCTGGCTGGTGTCCAGGACGGGGCCGTACTTCGCCGAGAAGTAGCCGTTGGCCGGACAGGTTCCGGGGCCGCTCGCCTTGGTGAACAGCTGGTCGGTGAAGGTGAGCGAGTTGTCGGTGTTGGAGGGCGTGGCGGTGAGGCTTCCGGCGCGGTAGACGCAGGTCATCAGGCCGAGGATGCTGTTGATCTTCAGGGTGGTCTGGATCGGGCCCGCGGCGCCCGCCGTGACGGTGAGCGCCCCGCCGGAGACGACGGCCGTGCCGTACGGCAGGTTGTTGACGGTGATGCTCTGGACGCCCGTCGCGCCGATGATGTTGGTGGTGCAGCTGCTGAGCGTGTGGGCCGTGGCGGTCTCGGTGGCGGTGCCGGGCGCGGCGGGGTTGCCGGTGACCGTGGCGGTGAACGCGGACGTGTTGCAGGTGATGCCCGTGCTGCCGCCCTGCGTGGTGGCGATCCGTGCCTTGGTGCCGGTGGGGAGCGAGGCGGAGAGGACGTCGCCGACCGCGACGGCGGGGCCGGTGGCGGAACCGGTGGTGAGGACGTTGCCGACGGCGGTGCCGACGGCGCCGGCCTGGGTGGTCGCGGCGAGCGTGGCGGAGACGGCGAGGCCGACGGCGGCCAGGAGAGCGTGCTTGCGCATGGGGGTGCTTCCTTCCGTACGGATGGGGGGTGGGGAGTCGGTGCGTACGGAGCGAGGTGCGACCGCTGCCGGAACGGTCCGGCGCCACGGATGATGTCCGACAGCGGTGTTCTGGAGCGGGGTGCTGGAGAAGGTGTTGGAGAGGGGTGCTGGGGAGGTGCGGGAGCGTGATACTCGGTGCGGTGTGCGGTGAGGACGTGCCCCGTCCCTCGGGGATCGGCTCCACCGGACACGTGAGAACACCCGATGACACTCGGCGCACCGAGAGGAAAACCCACGAGGGTTGTAATCCTGCCGAGTATGTGACGTCAACAAGCCCGGAAGGATGTGGCCGATGACGAGTGCCCGCGAGGCCGAGGAGGGGCTCGTCCTGCCGGGGGCCCGCTCGGGCCGTGAACCGGGGCGTTCCCTGCGCCCCGGGCCGCGTCGGCTGAGCCCCGAGCAGGTGGCCTCCCGACAGCGCGAGCGGCTGCTCGACGGAGTCGCCCGTACGGTCGCGGAGAACGGCTACGCCGGGGCGCGGATCAGCGACATCTGCCGGGAGGCCGGGGTGACCCGACCGGTCTTCTACGAGCTGTTCTCCGGCAAGGAGGACGCCGTCATCGCCGCCTACCGGGGCGGTACGCAGCAGGTGGTGCGCGCCATGCAGCGGGCGTACGACGAGGCGGGCGGCGCGGCGGACTGGCCGGCCTCCGTGCGGGCCGGGCTGCGGGTGCTCCTGACGCTGCTCACCCAGACCCCGGCCTTCGCCACGATGGTGGTCGAGATCGAGTCGGTGGGGCCCGCGGGGCGCAGGGCCCGCGCGGAACTTCTGGCCAGTTTTCGACGGTTCTTCGCGGACGCGCCGGCGGGTCCGCCGTGGGTGGCGCGGGGCGAGCTGGTGGACATCGTGGTGGGCGCCGTCCACGCGGCGGTCCATCGCGCGGTCGACGAGGGACGGTTCACCGATCTCCCCCTTCTCCTCGACACCCTCGTGCACGTCGTGGTGGTCCCGTTCACCCCTGAATGATCGATCGCCAGAGGGCCGACAAGCAGCACATGCACGCTGGTTGACCCGGGGTAACCGCAAGCCTTACGGTCCCGGGAAGGTTCCCTGCGGCACGTCTGCCTCCGCACCACGCGAGGAAGACCCGGGCAGCTCGGGGAACGGTCCGCGCCAGGACACCGCCGCGCAGGTCTGTTTCCTCACCCATGTCAGGAGCGCCTCATGGCCATGTCCGAAAACACCCGGGACATCGCGCACACCTCGTTACCCGACGACGGATCCGGCAGACGCGGCCGGGTCCGGTTCCGCCGCGCGGCCCTGATGGGCGGGCCCGCCCTGGTCGCCGCGGCCGCCCTCGTGGTGCTGACCGCGCAGGGAGCACTCGCCGCCCAGTTCGCCATCTCCGGCATGCCGTTCACGGTGACCGCCGACAGCCTGGAGGGCCGGGGCTTCGGCCAGTTCGGCGGCCTCGACAACATGCCCGAGGGCAGCCCGAACGCCGGCGACACCGGGGGCCAGATCCTGGTCATCGTCACCGCGATCCGCGAGGCCGAACTCACCAACCTCTGCCAGAGCGTGGAGCTCGGCGGCACCTACCTGCACATCACGGCGGGCGCCAAGGGCACCCCGGTCAAGGCGTCGGGGCTCACCACCGACTCCACGGACATGTCCGGCAAGGTCGCCGACTTCGACAATATCGAGATCGGCGGCGACGCGAGCACCTTCGACAAGCCCCCGGTCAAGGGGCCGTTGGGCGTGTTCGGCCAGCAGGCCGACACCGTCCGCATCAAGGACGTGCGGCAGACCAACTACGCCACGACCGCCGTCCGGTTCACCCTGCCCGACCTGCACATGCGCTTCAGCTCGAAGGGCTGCTGAGCGTGGCGTCCGGCCGCCGCCCCCGCCATCCCTGGCGGGCCTTCCGGCTCTGGCGGTACCGCCGCCCGTTCGGCGCCGGTCTCACGCTCGCCCTGGGCGGCGCGGAGATCCTGCTGACCCAGCGGGCGAGCATCACCGTGATCCTCACGGCGGGGGCGGACAGCCTGGTGGGCTACGTCCTGCCCGTCCTCATGGTGATCTGCGGAGTGCTCGTCGTCCTCAACCCGCGCCAGCGGCTCTTCTACTCGGTCGTCGGCGTCCTGGCGTCCCTGGGGAGCTGGGTGACCTCCAACCTGGGCGGGTTCTTCCTCGGCATGATGCTGGGGCTCGTCGGCAGCTCGCTCGCCTTCGGCTGGCTGCCCGACCGGCCCCGGCGCCGGCCCTGGCGCCGCGGGCGACGCCGGGAGCAGGGGGCGACCGGGAGCGGGCCGGCGGCGCCCACCGAAGCGGCGGCCGATGAAGCGGCACCCGCCGAAGAGGCGGCCCGCGCGGCGGCCGGACCCGCGCCGGAGCCACGGCCCGGCGTCTGACCTGTCCGTACGGGCGGCTCCGTCGCGCCTCCACCGACCGACGGTACGGTGGAGGCGCACCACCGACCCACCCGTACGGACGGACCCGGCGACGAGCGGCGAGGCGCGCATGACCGACCCGATGACGGCACGCGAGGCGCTCGCGCTCGTCACCGACGACTTCACCGAACTCCCGTTCTCCGAGGGGCCTTTGGTCGGGGACGGGCCGATCGGCTGGCCCGGCTACTCCGCCGCGCACGGCCGCGCCGCGGCCCGTTCCGGTGAGACCGAGTCGGTGATCTGCGGTACGGGCACGATCGGCGGCGTGCACGTGGTGCTGCTCTCCTTCGACTTCCGCTTCCTCGGCGGCTCCATCGGCGAGCGGACCGGCGCCCGGGCCTCCGCCGCGCACCGGCTCGCCCGGGCCCGGCGGCTGCCCGTGGTCGTCCTTCCGGCCACCGGCGGGAGCCGGATGCACGAGGGCATGCGGGCGCTCCTCCAACTCCAGGTGCTGGCCCGCGAGTCGGCGCTCACGCGAGCCGCCGGGCTGGCGCAGATCGCGGTCCTGCGGGACCCGACGACCGGCGGCGGCTGGGCCACTCTCGGGGCGGGCTCCGATGTCGTCCTCGCCCTGCCGGGCGCCCAGGTCGGCTTCGCGGGCTCGCGGGTACGCCCGCAGGACGCCGACCCCGCCGCCTACACGGCGGAGGCCCAGCTCGCGCACGGCCACGTCGACGCCGTCGTACCGCCCGGGGAGCTGCGGGCCGCGCTCGGCCGCTGGCTCACGCTCCTCACGCACCCCGCCGAGGGCCCGGTCGCTCCCCCGTACGCCCTGGGCACCGGCGCCATGTCACCTGCCGCGTCGGGCCGCGAGGCCGTGGCCCGCGCCCGGCACCCCGACAGGCCGCGGGCGCCCGCCTACCTCGACGCCCACTTCACGCGGCGCGCCGAGATCTCCGGCGACCGCTGCGGAGGCACGGACCCCGGCATGCTCTGCGGCTTCGGACAGTTGCCGGACGGCCGCACCGTCGCCTACGCGGCCCAGTGCGGCACCGCCACCCGGCCCGCCGGCTTCCGTACCGCGACCCGGCTCGTCCACCTCGCCGACCGCCTCGGGATCCCGGTCCTCACCCTCGTCGACACCCCCGGCGCCGCCAACGACCCCGAGGCCGAGCGGGACGGAGCGGGCCCGGCGATCGCCGCCCTCTTCGAGGCCGTCGCCACCGCCCGGGTCCCGCTGACCTCGCTCCTCGTCGGGGAAGGCGGTTCGGGCGGCGCCCTCGCCCTCGCCGCCCCGGACCGCACCTGGGCCACCCCGGACAGCTACTTCTCCGTCATCGCCCCGGAGCTGGCCGCGGCCATCCTCAAGCGGACAGCCGAGGAAGCCTCGACCACCGCCGACCTGCTGCGTCTGCGCCCGCAGGACCTCCTTGCCCTCGGCGTCATCCGAGGCATCGTCGGCGGCCCCGCCCGGACCTGAGAGAGCTTCTCCTCACGCGTTCACCGCTGCGTCCTGCGGGCCAGGACGCTACTCACGCATGCCACGACATGCAACACACCAATGAAAACTTTCCGACTCAACGTCAGACCGATGCCGCAAGTCGACGTGATCGAACTCCGCACACCCCTTGACACCACTTCCCGGCGAAGCACTCAATAGGCAACACAGACCAACCACTTCCAACACAGTGTGCGAGGAAAGGAGCCCCGCGCACCCCTCCCCCATGCTCTCCACACGCCTGCGTCGAAGCCGCAGCGGCAGGCAGGGCTGAGCCATGGCGGGCACGGCTCGGATGACAGCGCTCCGACGTCGCCCCGCACTGTCCGGCCGCACTCCGGGCCGGCCGTCCTCCGTACGAGGAACACCCCCACGCGAAAGGATCGTTCGCACATGCGCCGTCTTGCCTGTGCACTGTCTGCCGTACTCGTTTCGACCGGCACCGCGATGGCCTTACCCGTCGTTCCCGCGACGGCGGCAGCGACGACGGGTCCCTACGTGGTCGAAGTCGAGACCATGTCGCTGACCAACTTCGGGACCGACACCGTGAACCACACCTGGAACGGCACGTCGGTCGACAACGTGACGTACGCCCGGGGCACGTCGGGCCAGACCAGCACCGCCCGCACGACCTTCGACGGCCCCGCCGGCACGTACGACCTCATCACGCGCTACAACGGCAAGACCGCGAGCGGGGTGACGTACAAGATCTCCGTGAACTCCACGCCCGTGGATTCCTGGGCGACGACCCAGCGCTACGGCCGTGACCACACCGACCCGATGAACATCGACACCCGAACGTCGAACAAGGTCGCGCTCAAGCCCGGTGACACCATCGAGCTGACGGCCACGTCCGCCGGCGAGGTGCCGCGCGTCGACAAGATCACGATCCAGGAACACGTCGGGCCGCCGACCAGCACGCTGACGCTCGACTCGCCGAACCCGACGCTGAACGACGGCTTCACCTGGGGCAAGAACCGGGCCCTGGCCATGACGTTCCACCCGGGGAATCCCATGATGGGACACGAACCCGAGTGGTGGCGCCTCAAGAACGCCACGCACCAGACGGTGGTACCTGGCTACTGGGGCAGCTACACCAACCGGGAGGCCTTCTACAACCGGGACATCTCCCACCAGTCGGACGGTGCGCACGCGCTCGGCCTGGATGCCGAGACGTTCAGCATGGTGCGGACGTTCGCCGGGGACGCCGACGATCCGGGCCAGAACGGCTGGCCGCTGTGGGCGCACAGCTCGTACGGGGCCATGTACTACATCGACGGCACCGGATTCCGTGAACTGCCGTCGCCGTTCAACCTGATGGCCAAGGCGTACAAGCAGTACCAGTGGACGGGCAACACGGACTGGATCAACGATCCGACCCTTTCCGCGTACTACGACTCCACCATGGGTTCGTTCCTGGACGGCCACGAGGTGCGGTGGAACGATGCGAACCCGTCCGCCGAGCAGCCGGTCCCGCGGAAGCAGCCCGGAGAGTACACGGCGACGTACTTCGAGTTCCCCAACGAGAACCTGGTCTCCGCGGCGGACTCGCTCGGGTACCAGTACCAGTCGATGGTGGCGTACGCGGAGATCCTGAAGGCGAAGGGGGACAACGCCGGCAGTACGAAGTGGACGAACCGTGCGCAGCGGGTGCGCGCCCACTTCGAGGCGAACTGGTGGGACGCGGCGAACAACCGGTACATCCGTGGCAAGGACGCCGCGGGCACGGGCTACAGCAGCTGGGGGCACGAGGCCAGCTTCCTGATGATGCTCACGGGGCTGGGCGACCACGGCCCCAGGACCGGCGGCTACCTGGACTTCATCGCCGCCAACGACGACGACCTGAACGTCGAGGCGACCTCCTACCTGCCGGAGATGTACTACCAGTACAACCGGTCCTCGGAGGGCTGGGCGTGGCTCAAGAAGCTCATGACCGGCAAGAACAGCTACCCGGAGGTCTCGTTCCTCGCGGTCGGCAGTGTCGTCGACGGCATGATGGGCGTGCAGCCGGACGCCCCGAACGACAAGGTGGCCACCGTCTCGCGGTTGACCTCCGAGACGCCGTGGGTGGAGATCGACCATCTCAAGGTCGGCGACAGCGACCTGAAGCTCAAGCACACCGGTACGACGGGTTCCACCCTGACCAACAACTCGGGCGGCACCATCGCCTGGGAGGCCCAGTTCTACGGCACGCCCGCCACGATCACCGTGAACGGCACGGCGCGGACGCCGCAGACCAGGTCGCTGTACGGCAAGACCGTGTCCTACGTGACCGTACCGGTGGCCGCCGGCGCGTCCGTGACGGCGACGACCGGGCCCGCGGGTGGCGACACGACGCCCCCCACCGCGCCGACCGGCCTCACGACAGGCAACGTGACGTCGAGCAGCGTGGACCTGACGTGGACGGCGTCGACCGACGACGTCGGCGTGACCGGCTACCGGATCTACCGCGGGGGCACCCTCGTCGGCACGACGACGGGGACGAGCTTCACCGCCACGGGACTGTCGGCCTCGACGCCGTACACGTTCACGGTGAAGGCCATCGACGCCGCTGACAACGTTTCCGCGGCCGGCAACCCCGTCTCCGTCACCACCGCGGCCGACGGGAACGGACAGACGGCTCATCTCAGCGATCTCGCCTGGAGCGACGCCAGAAGCGACTTCGGCACCGTCCGCAAGGACAGGAGCGTCGACGGCAACGCCATCAAGCTGAACGGCACCACCTACGCCAAGGGCATCGGCACCCACGCCAACGGGGCCATCACCTACACCCTCGACAGCACCCACACACGCTTCCAATCCGACATCGGCGTCGACGACGAGGTCAGCGCCAACTCCACCGTCATCTTCGAAGTCTGGGGCGACGGCACCAAGCTCTACCAAAGCCCCACAGCCATGACCCCGACCAGCGCCACCCAGTCCCTCGACATCGACATCACGGGCGTCAATTCACTCGTCCTGAAGGTCACGGACGCCGGCGACGGCATCAACAGCGACCACGCCGACTGGGCGGGGGCCAGGCTGGTGCGGTGACGCCGACGCCGAGCCGGCGGGGCTCCGACTGACACCCCCGCCGGCTCGGGGTCGGTCCCGTTCCATGATCCCTATCGGGTGAACGGCGGGCGCGTACCGCACTCATCGGGATCCGGAGACGCGACGATGCGAGGAACACCTCCACCCCCTGAGGAAAGGCCGCTACCGTGCGCCGTGCCCTGATCGTCGTCGATGTACAGAAGGACTTCTGCGAGGGCGGCAACGTCCCCGTGAAGGGCGGGGCCGACCGGGCCGTCGCCATCGCCGATCTGATCCGGGGTGCCGACGGCCGGTACGCGCACGTCGTCGCGACCCGGGACCACCACGTCGACCCCGGCGGCCACTTCTCGGACGAGCCGGACTTCGAGAACTCGTTCCCGGTGCACTGCGTCGTCGGCACCGAAGGGGGCGAGTTCCACCCGGACTTCGAACCCGTCGTGACCTCCGGGGCCGTGGACGAGGTCTTCTTCAAGGGCGCTCACTCCGCCTCGAAGAGCGGTTTCGAAGGCGCGACCGAGAACGGCACGCCCCTCGGCGAGTGGCTGCGCGCCCGTGAGGTCGGCGGCGTCGACGTCGTCGGGATCGCCACGGACCACTGTGTGAAGGCCACCGCGCTGGACGGCGTCCGGGCCGGCTTCGACGTGCACGTCCTGCTCGACTACACGGCCGGCGTCGCTGCCGACACCACCGGCGTCGCCCTCGACGAACTGCGCGCGGCGGGCGTCGGGCTCAGCGGCAAGCCGGTGGTCCACGCCTGACGGACCTCTCCCTGCGGGCGGTGGCGCGGCCCTTTCCCGAGTCTTGTCCGGGCTTTTGCCGTCCCCTGGACGGGCGTTGAACCGTCCGCCGCCAGAGTGGCAACACCCGAACCGGTCAGCGTTCGGGAGACGTCCACTCGCCGCAGGAGCCCCGATGACGCCCAAGTCCCGTATCCGTGCCGCCCTTGCCGCCTCGCTCGCCGTGGCGGCACTCGGCACCTTCGCCGCCGGGGTCGGGGTGGCCGGGGAGAAGGACGGCCGACAGCACGACCGCGCCGGCGAGCGGGAGATCGCCGCGCTCTTCGACCAGTGGAACGCGGCGCTGCTGACCGGCGACCCGAAGAAGGTCACCGCCCGGTACGCCGAGGACGCCGTCCTGCTGCCGACCGCCTCTCCCCGGATCCGTACCGACCACGCGGAGATAGCCGACTACTTCGCGCACTTCCTTCAGAAGAAGCCGCGCGGCGAGAAGCTCCGCTCGGTGATACACGTCCTCGACCGGAACTCGGCGCTCGACGCCGGTCTCTACCGCTTCCACCTCACCGACCCGAAGACCGGCGTCACCAAGGCCGTCGACGCCCGCTACACGTACCAGTACGAGAAGCGCGACGGCCGGTGGCTGATCGTCAACCACCACTCCTCGGTGCTCCCGGCCGAGGGCTGATCCGCCGGGGTGCCACGGCCGCCGTCCGCGGGCCGATCCGTACGCACAGGCCGCCGCCGGGCGCGTCCCGCAGGGCGACCCAGCCGCCGTCGTCCGTCACCGGCTGCTTGACGATGGCCAGGCCGAGACCGGAGCCCGTACGGCCGGTCAGGCCCTGGCCGCGCCAGAACCGGTCGAAGGCGCGGGCCTGTTCGGCTGCGGACATGCCGGGGCCCTGGTCGAGGACCTCCAGGACCGCTTCCTCCGGGCCGCACGTCTCCACCCGTACGGTGATCGTCCCCCGGTCCGATGAGACCTCCAGGGCGTTGGAGAGGACGTTGTAAAGGACCTGGTGGCTCATCCGGACCACCTCGGCGGTCGCCTGGTCGACGTCCTCCCGGACGAACTCGTCGTCGACCCCGTCCGCGATGTTGTCGAGCGCGAGCCGCAGCGCGGTCAGCGGGGTGCGCAGCTGGTGCGAGGCGTCCGCGACGAAGATGCGCTGCGAGGCAACGAGCGTGTCGAGACGCTCGGCGCCCTGGTTGAGCGTCCGGGCCAGGGTCCGCGTCTCCCGCGGTCCCGTGACCGGCGAGCGGGCTGTCACATCACCGTCCCCGAGCCGATTGGCCATGTCGTCGAGCTGGCGCAGCGGTTTGGTCAGCAGCCGGGCCACGACGGCGCCGAGCCCGGCCGCGACCGCGAGCACGCCGACCGCGAGGATCGCCCGGAAGCCCCAGATCCGCCACAGCCGGTCCGTCAGGTCGGCGGTCGCGTACCGGATGCGCACGGCGCCCACGCTCCGCTCCTCCTACCCCGTCGGCCCCCCGCGCCGCAGGGCCTCGCCGATCGCCGGGTCGTCCGGTCGCGCGGGAAGGGGCAGCGGCGGCACCGCGTTCCTGCCGTCGGCCGCCACCACCTCCACCGTCCCCGGTGTCTCGTCCGCGTACGCCCCCGCCATCCGGGCGAGCCCCTGCCGGGCGGGTTCGTCGCCGTCACCGAGCAGCAGCGCCATCGTGGTCGCCTCGCGCCGTACGGACTCCTCGGTGTCGCCGCGGAGTTGGGCGGTCAGCGTGAAGGCGACCGGCACCGTGAAGGCGGCGAGCGCGACGCCGACGAGCGCGACGTAGCTGACGATCAGCCGGAACCCCACCCCACGTACCGCCTCGATGGCCACCGCACCGGCCAACTTCCACCGCGACGCGGCCACATGGACGTGGCCGTGTTCTCGTATAGCTGCCGCCACCCGTCATGTAGCGCTGAGTGACTATGCGGGGGCTGCGGTCGCGCTGCTGGAGGGCGGCGAAGTCGGCGTGCGCCGTCTCGACGGCCTTCGGGTACGCCTGGGTCTTCTCGTGCTCGGCGAGCGCCCGGTAGATGCTGGAGAGGCTGGGGCTCTGTCCCTTGCGGCGGCCGGTGGGGACGAGCAGGTCGGGCTGAATCAGCTCGACGGACTCTCGGCACGTGGATCTCGGTCGCCCTGCCCGGCGAGTATGGCAGCGACGACGAGCTGTTCGACGACGAGGCGATCGCCCTTCGGACCGTACCGCCGATCGACGGCTGAGCCGGGTCTGGGCCCGTTCGGGCGGTCGGGCGGCTCAGGTGCCCGTTGGACCGTGGCTGACCCGGGTGGCGCGGAGTCGTCGCAGGTGCTGCTGTACGGCGTTCCGGCTGAGGCTCAGGCACTTGACCTGGCTGTCGAGCCGGGCGAATTCGGCGGCGAACAGTGCGACCAGGTCGTCGTCTCCGTCGTCTGTCTCGTCCCCGTCCATCGGGTCCAGTTGTCTGTCGCGGAGCAGCGGCAGGATCAGCCTGGTCGGCAGTCCTGATCTGACCAGGCTGCTCACCAGCGTTGCCTGTTCGACGTCCGCCTCCTGGTAGTGCCGGTAGCCGCTCGGTGCGCGCTGCGGTGTCAGCAGCCCCCGCTCCTCGTAGTACCGCAGCATCCGGATCGGAATCTGGGTACGCCTGGACAGCTCGCCAATCCGCATAAACCGCTCCTTGACTCTCACATGAATGTGAGACTTTACGGTACTGGCCATGACCCCTCAACACTCCGGACCCACAGGAGAAGCGGCGCCCCGGCTGCCCTGGCGAGCACTACTTCTCCTCTCCGGCGCGGCCTTCGCCACCGTCACCACCGAACTGCTGCCCGCGAGCCTGCTGCTGCAGCTCAGCGACGGCCTCGACATCACGCCCGCGACCGCCGGCGGACTGGTCGGCGCCTGGGCCTTGACGATCGCCGTCGCCAGCGTCCCGCTGACCCGGCTGACCGCACGGGTACCGCGCCGGCGGCTCTTCCCCGTCATCCTGCTGCTGCTCGCCCTGGCGACCACCGGCACCGCGCTCGCCCCCTCGTACGGATGGGCGTTCACCAGCCGGATCACCGCCGCCGCCGCGCACGGCCTCTTCTGGTCCCTGCTCGTGCCGACGGTGGCCACGCTCGTCCCGCCGGCGCGGATCGGCCGGGCGGTCTCGGTCGTGCTGGCCGGGCCCGCAATGGCCAGCATCGTCGGCATTCCGCTCGGCGCCACCGTCGGCGCCGCGCTCGGCTGGCGGATCTCCTTCGCCGCGTTGGCGGCGCTGCTCGCACTGGCGGCCCTAGGCATCCGTACCCTGCCGCTGTCGGACACGCCCCAGCAGGCAGTACGGCAGGAAGGCCGCGACCCAGCGCTGTGGATCGTGCTCGGCGTCGCGCTGGCCGGAGGTCTCGTCATCACCGGCCACTTCCTGCTCTACACCTACATCGCGCCGCTGCTCCAACAATTCGGCGGGTACGACAACGCCACCAGCGGCATACTGCTGTTCGTCTTCGGGGCGGCCGGGGTGGTCGGCACCCTCGGGGCCGGATCGCTCTCTGACCGGTTCCCACGGCAGGCGCTCGGCTGGGTCAGTGCAGCCTTCGCCGGTAGCGCCGCCTCACTGCTCCTACTCGATCTCCATCTCGCCGTGGCAGTCGTGGTGATCGCCGGCTGGGGTGTACTCATCGGGTTGCTGCCACCGGTCTTCCAGATGCACCTGCTGCGGATCGCCTCCCCCGGTCGGGAGGCCACCTCCGGGGCGATCGGCATCACCGTGCTCAACCTCGGGATCGCCACCGGGGCGACGCTCGGCGGGGCGGTACTCGACAACTGGCAGGCCGGTGCCCTACCCGCCGTCGCGGCCGTCGTCATCGCCATCGCCACCGTCGGGCTGGTGGTCAACGGTCTCCGGGGCCAGCGCACCGCGGGTGGTGCCGGAGCCGAGCACACCGCAGACGCTGTCCCGGACGGTGACCACCCCGGAAGCGCAGCGGCGCCGGATCGCAGCGCCGCCGAAGCCGGCGGGGTGCGGTCGTGACGGCCGCCGTACCAGGGAGCGCGGCCGACGCGGCCACACCCGCCCCTGACCTGATCCGCGCCAGCGTCATGGAGCGGTTCGGCGCACCCCAGGTGCTGCGTACGGTCCGGCTCCCACGACCCACACGAGCATCCGGACACGCCCTGGTCCGGGTACACGCGGCCTCGGTGAACTACGGCGAGACGAAGATCCGTCGGGGACTCGTACCGGAACTCGGGCCGCCACCGTTGGTGCTCGGCTCGGACCTCTCCGGCACGGTTGTCGAGGCCGAGCCGGGCGGCAGGTTCCGGGTCGGTGACGAGGTCTACGGCATCCACTTCATCGGCACCTACGCCGAGTACGTCTCAGTACCGGAGGCGAGTCTGGCGACCAAACCCGTGACCGTGGACCATGTAAGCGCGGCAGCGCTGCCGGTCGCGGCGCGCACCGCACTCGTCGCCATCTCCGAGTACGCAGCCCTGCGCGATGGTCAGCGGATCCTGATCCACGCCGCGGCCGGCGGCGTCGGCCACCTCGCGGCGCAGCTCGCCCGGCACCGAGGCGCCTACGTTTTCGGCACGGCCCGGACCGCGCACCACCCGTTCCTCCGCGACCTCGGGGTGAACGAACCGATCGACTACACCAGGGTGGACTTCCGGAGCGTGGTCCGCGACGTCGACGTCGTCCTCGACCTCGTCGGCGGCGAGTACGGACAACGCTCCCTCGACTGCCTCCGCCCGGGCGGCCTCCTGATCGGCGCGGCCCTGGACCCAGGCGTGACCGAGGAGGAGGCCGACCGACGGGGCCGGCGGTACCGCTGGCTAGGCGAGGCGCGGATGGCCCAGCCCCTCGACGTGGTACGTGACCTCGTTGACGCGGGACGGCTCAAGGTCCACGTGGAGCGGACCTATTCACTGTCCGAACTGCCCGCCGCGCATGCCCACGCCGAATCCGGCCGGGTTACCGGGAAGCTCGTCATCACGATCAACGACGAGCCGGCGGTCGGCTTGCCGACGCCGCCGTAGTTCGGCTCCCGGCCGCTGCCGCTACGGCCCGGTCCCCAGCTTTCGCACACCGAACACAACTTCGCACAGCCCCCGCAGGGTCAGGCAGCCCCGGCGCATGACTGCGCCGGGGCCGTGTTTCACGAGCGAACGCTGAGCACGGTGTGCAGCATGTCGTCTGTGATGACCGGCGGCCGGCCGCCGTGGTTGCCCTTGCGGGCCGCGGCGTCCAGCCCTTCGAGGGTGGACTCTCGGATGTTCTCCCGCTCCGTCTCCGCCATCGCCGCGAAGAACCCGAACAGCGGACGGCCCGGCCCGCTGGGGTGGTACATCCCTTGGAGGGGTCCGGCGAGCATTTCCAGGACCAGGCCGTGGGCGGTCAGGTGGTCGGCGAGCGCTGTCAGCTCTGCGGCGTCGCGTCCCAGCCTCTTCATCTCGCTCACCGTGAAGATGACCCGGCAGTGCGGAGCGTGGGATTTGATCTCCCTCGCGGCGGCGAGCGCGGCCTCGAACTGCGGGCGGACCCGGACCCGGGTGCTGATCTTCTCGGCGAAGATCTTGTCCCGCGGGATGCCGGGTCCGGCGAGTGCGTCGAGCTGCGACTGGAGTTCCTGGGTGAAGCTGGAGCACCTCGCGTACCCGATGCGAATGTCCGCGGTCGGGGTGTCCGGGTCGATGGGCGCGGGCGCCGGGGTGCCGGGCCGCCACGGCTGGCCCGGGCCGCGGTCGGCGGGGGAGGGCACGCGCAGGAGTTTCGCGAGCCGGGGCACCTTCGTGAAGCGGCCGGTGTGATGGACGCCGGCGACCGCGCCGGCGCGCGAGCGGCAGGGCGAACCTGGCGATGCGTCACAACGTGGGCAGGGGTGGCGCTCGACGTCGTCCGCTCCGGACACGAGTGCGTGAGAACCCGGGTCAGCGCGTGCGGACGCCGTCGATGGCGATCGCCAGCAGGAGGTCGGCCTCGGCCGGGCCGTCGGCGTCCTGCTCGGTAGCCAGTGCAATGGCGCCGACGAGCTTCAGCAGCTGAGTGATGGTGATCCCGGAGCGCACGACACCCGCCGCTCGGGCGTGCGAAAGGAGGGCGTCTCCGGCAGTGGTGATCATGTCGTGGCAGGTCTCGCCCAGCGCTGGGTCTCCTTCGCGCATCAGCGACGCCCCCAATCCGCGGTTGGCCACGGCGTGCGCGCCGACGGCGCGAAGCCAGGTGGACAGCGCCTGGCCCGGGTCGGGTTCACCGAGAAGGGCATCCGCCTTCGCGCACAAGGTCTCCACGCGCCCCTTGAAGACCGACTCCAGGAGTGTCTGGCGGGAGGGGAAGTGACGGTGCAGCGTGGCCGAGCCGACACCGGCGCGGCGTGCGACCTCCTCCAAGGAGGCGTCGGCGCCATGCTCGGCGATCAGGGCCCCGGCGGCGGCCACGATCTTCTCGACATTGCGGCGGGCGTCGGCACGCATCGGCCGGCGGGGTTGGGCGGCGTCCTTCGACACGGGCGCTCCTGCAGCTTGATAAGTGGGGTGTCCCTCCATATCGTAGCGAACGATAAATGGAGGGCCGCCCCACTTACTGGTCGGCTCCCCTTCCGCATGGACGCGATGGAGAAGACCATGAAGTTGAGCCACAAGACCTTCGTGGTGGCGGGAGCGACCGGTCTGCAGGGCAGGGCCGTGACGCATCACCTGCTCCGGGACGGCTGGCAGGTGCGCGCACTGACGCGTGACCCGCACGGGGCGCAGGCCCACGCACTGGCGCAGGCCGGGGCACAGGTCGTGCGGGCACAGATGGAGGATGTCGACTCCCTGACCGCCGCAGCCGAGGGTGCCTGGGGCCTGTTCAGTGTCCAGCCCACCGTCGGCTCGCCCGGCACCGCGCCGGACTTCAGCGCCGAGGACGAGGTGCGCTGGGGTGTGAACGTCGCCGAGGCCGCGCACGCCGCAGGCATCGGGCACTTCGTCTTCACGTCGGTCGCCGAAGCGGACCGGCACCTTGACGAGAAGCTGCCGGTGAACCTGGTCAGCAAGTGGCGGATCGAGCAGCACATCGCCGCGCTCGGCCTGCCCTCGACGATCCTCAGGCCGGTGTCCTTCATGGAGAACTTCACCGGCGGATACGCGCTGCGGGACGGGAATCTGTCCACCGGGCTCGCGCCGGAGGTCCCGCAGCAGATCATGGCCGTCGACGATGTCGGCGCCGTGGCGGCGCTGGCGTTCTCCCGGCCGAAGGAGTGGATCGGCCGGGAGGTCTCGCTGGCGGGGGACGAACTCACGCCGGTTCAGATCGCCGTGGCCATCGGGAAGGCGCTCGGCATACCGCTGCCCTACGTCCAGGTCCCGATCGACGCGATTCGGGCCCTGAGCGAAGACTTCGCCTACGCCAACGAGTGGCTCAACGCATACGGCTACCGCGCCGACATTCCCGCCACCCGGAAGATCCACCCCGCCGCGATGGACTTCGGCACCTGGCTGGAGCGAACCGGTGCGTCCCAGATCGCCGCCTTCCTGGACTCCACGCGCACCGCAGGGCAGGACGCGTGAGCGCCCGCACCCACGGCCTCGGACGCATCGGAATCTGGGCGGGGGACTTCGACCAGCTCTCCGCACCCGGGGTTCGTCAGGCCGCCGCCGTGATCGAGGACCTCGGCTACGGCACCTTGTGGTTCCCCGAGATCATGGGACGGGAGGCCATGGCGCAGGCCCCGATCCTCCTGTCGGTCACCCAACGCATGACCGTGGCCGCCGGCATGACCGACATCTACGCCCGCGACCCGGTCACGGCCGCCGCCGCACAGCGCACCCTGGAGGAGGCATACCCCGGGCGGTTCCTGCTCAGCCTGTGGGACAGCCACCCCAGCCTGGCCCAGGACATCCGCGGCCACCGCTTCGGCCCGCCCCTGGCCACCATGCGCTCCTACCTCGACGCGCTGGACACCGCCCCGTTCGGGCCACCCGACACGGCTGCCTCACCGCAGCACCGCGTACTCGCCGCCCTGGATCCCGACATGCTCGCCCTTGCCGCCGAACGCGCCCGGGGCGCAACGGTCCTTGGCATGCCCATCGAGTACACCCGCAGCGCCAGGGCCATCCTCGGAGACGACGGCCTGTTGGCCATCACCCAGATGTGCGTGCTCAGCCACGACCATGCGGACACCGCCGAGCTGGCCCGCACCACGGCCGCGGCCGCCCTGCCGAACCGCCGCGAACTGCTGCGAGGACTCGGATACGAGAACCCGGACGCGCTCGACGACCGGCTGGTGGTGGGGAATCCTGAAAGCCGTCGCCTCCAGCTCAGGACTGCTGATGACGAAGGCGAGCCTTATCTGTCGCTGCCATCCTCGTCCTCGTCCTGGAGTCGTGGACCTCGGTACGCACAGCCCGCCCAAGTTCTTCGATCGCCCGGTACGTCGGGTGCTTGGGGCCGCCGCGGGTGAACCGGCGCAGGACCTGCTCGGCTTCGGCGGTGCCCAGGCGCAGGGCGGTGGTTACTTCACGATCTGGTCGTACTGCTGGGCGATCAGATCCCAGGCGATCGTCTTGGTGGAGAGCACCGGTCCCAGGTTCGGCCAGTGCGGTCGAGGCTCAGCCGCGTGCCGTAACCCTGCGGTCCCGAAGGCCTGTTATCGGGTCGTGTCCGCCGGAGCACGGCCCGGATCCGGGCGATCACCTCGCGCACCCCGAAGGGCTTGGACGGCAGACGTCCAGACCGTCGGTGTCGGGCAGCCCGAGATCGAGGAGGACGAGGTCGTACGGGGTGGTGACGGCGAGCGCCGCGGCTCCCGTGGTCACCCACTTCACCTCGAACCCGTAGCGCAGCAACCCGCGCCGCAGGGACTCCGCGATCGGCTCGTCGTCTTCCACCAGCAGTACACGCACACACGAGACCCTGGTGCGCGTGCCGTACGTCAGTTCACCAGTAGCGGCGCATGATCTCGTCGGCCCACGCGGGCTGGGTGGTCGGCCCCTGGGGGCCGAACTCGGCCATGTACGGCTTGATGTCGAGTACGGGCGTGCCGTCGACGGCGTCCAGGCCCCGCACATGGAGGTCAAGGCCGTCGGTACGGATCAGGCGACAGCGCGAGACGCCGAGGCGGTTGGGGCGGTTCTTGCCGCGCTGGGCGAAGATCCCGACGAGCGGCCACTCCGTGTTGCCGCGCGGGTGGCGGGCCCCGGTCTCGACCGCGTCCGGCTTCACGCGGTCGAAGTGGTAGACGACCTCCAGGTGCGAGAAGGCGTCGAGACCGGCCAGCGCCTCGGGGCCGAAGGCCTCCGCGTCCAGCCGGATCACCGATTCGACGTCGCCCCACTCGTCGTCGCGCACCTCGTCCCGCCCGCCGACGACACGCCCCACCGGGTGCGAGACGACCGTCTCCGGGGCGCTCTGCTCCTGTGCCATGCGGTTCCTCACTCCTCGCCCGTGGGACGGCCCTCGTCCGTACGTGATCATGACGACGGTACTCCCGTCGGTGACGGGGTGGGGGTACGACGGTCAGATCCCCGGCCCGTACCCCGGATCAGGGCCCTGCTTCGGGTGCCAGACCGCGTCGAGGCCCCAGAGCCCGAGCGCGACGACGGCCAGGCAGACGAGCGCCGCCGCCCACGGCCGCAGGCGCCGCGTGGCCGCCGCCCAGGTCAGGGGCGGGACGGCGAAACCGGCGAGGAGGATCAGCGGCAGTTCGACGAGGACGGTGCTCCAGTCGGTGTCCTGGTCCTCGAAGCCGCCGTCGTAGCTGTACTCGGCCCGGGGCATCGCGTAGGCCGCCGCGATCAGGACACCGGCGACGGCGAGGAGACAGCCGACGCTGTTCAGCACCCGCTCGTCGCGCTCGCCGCTCTCGGCGGCCCCGTCGCCCCCGGCGCTCTCCGGTCGGTCCTCGAAGCTCATGTCGGGTACGGACGCCGGCCGCCGCCGCGCGGTTCCCCAGTCCGGCCGCGACCCCGGCCCCTCCTCCCGCTGCCGTTCGGTCACCTTCCCGGCTTCGGCCCGCGGCGGCGCAGGTCATCCGCCGCCCGCGCCGTCTCCCGGGCGGCTTCGCGGTGGCCGCGCTTGCGCAGGTACCAGGCGAGCCAGGCGAGGGAGTCGGCGAGCGCGGCGACGTCGTTGCTCGGATGGATCCGGTCCAGGGACCGCAGCAGCCGGACGGTCTCCGTCGTGGCGCGCACGGCCTCGTCGGGCCGTTCGACGCGGGCCAGCCGGAGCGCGAGGTTGGACAGGGCGTGGAGAAGGCCGGGCAGGTGCGTCTCCGGGTCCCGGCGGTGGAGACGGCGCTGGAGGCCGGCGGCCTGCTCCGCGACGGCGAGCGCCTCGTCGTGCCGGTCGCTGTCGGTGAGCCGGATGCCGAGGTTGTTCAGCGCACGGGCGAACTCGCCCTCGTACGCGGCCGGGTCGGTGTGCGCGAGTTGCCGGTAGAGCGCCACGGCCTCCGTCGCGGGCGCGACGGCGTCGCGGTGACGCCCGAGGACCGCGAGCCGGCTGCCCAGGCTGTCCGCGGCCTCGGCGAGGAGGGGCCGGACGACGTCCGGTGCGGCGGCGAGTCGGCGCCTGCACAGGTGGACGGCCTCGTCTGCGGCTTCGAGCGCCTCCGTCCGGCGGCCGGCCCAGGCGCGTACGAGCCCGAGGTTGTGGAGGGTCCGGGCCAGGGCGACGGCACTGCGGGGGCTGCCGTCGGCGGCTGCCGCGCGGGCGAGCGCCACGGCCTCGGCCAGGAGCTCCGCGGCGAGGTCCACCCGGCCGGAATCCGCCAGGGCCAGACCGCGTGCGGTGAGCCGGTCCACCTCGCCGAGGGGATCGGCGCCCTCCCGTTCGATGCCTCCCTCCCGGGTGACCCGGTAGCCGTGGCCGCCGAGGAGACGATCGAGGAAGGCGGCGGCCCGGGGCTCGCGCGCGGCGATCTCGGCGCGGAGCGCCGCCACTTCGGCGAAGTAGGGGGCGGCCTCCTGGGTGCGTCCGAGGCCGGTGAGGGTGCGGGCCGCCGCGAAGGCGACCGCCGCGTGCTCGGCGAGCTCCCCCGTGTCCCGCGCCCCGGCCGTGCGTGCCGGGCCCGCGGTCTCGCTCCCGCTCTCGCGCTCGCTCTCTCGGTACGTGCCGACCGCCGCCAGCAGCGCGTCGAGCGCCTCGGGTTGACGGCCCATCTCGCCCAGTTTGATGCCGAGGTCCCCGAGGGCGGAGGCGAGTTCGTGCCGGCCGGCTCCGCTCGCCCGGTCCACGAGGGAGCGTCGTATCTCCACGGCTTCGGTGATCCGGTCGAGTGCCTCGTGGTGGCGTCCCGTCTCGGCGAGCTGGTTGCCGAGGTTCACCAGGGCGGCGGCCAGTTCTCCGCGGCTGCCTTCGACTCGGGCCTCCACGATGCGGCGCCAGAGTGCGACCGCTTCGTGCGCCACGGCGTACGCCTCCTCGCGCCGTCCCATGACGCCGAAGCCGAGGGCCTGTCGGTGCAACGCGACGGCCAGGCCGACGAGAGGGGGATCCGGCGCGTCGTCGGCCAGTCCCCGGTACACCCGGGCCGCCTCGCCCAGGACCCCGATCGACTCCTCGTGACGGTCCGGGTCACCGGCGAGCACGGACCCCAAGGCCAGGAGGGCGTAGGCGAGTTCGGGGAGATGGCGGGCGGGGTCGGCGGCCGCCGCGCGCCGCAGCGCGGCGACGGTCCGCTCGGCCTCGCCCGTCGCGTCCGTCTCCGGTGTCTCCCCGTACGGCATGGCGCTCCCCCTTGCCCGAAAGGATTGGGAGAGCAACGATCCCTGACGCCCGTGAATTCCCGATGAAGAGACCTCCCGCCGGGGCGGGTTACCGGGTCAGGACGATCGCCGTGATCACCAGTCCGCCCCTAGCGAGCCAGCGCCCGGTGAAATGTTCCCGCGGGGTGCCGTCGACCGTCGGCCCGGGTACGAGCAGCCGCGCGTCGAAGGTGCCCGCGCGGCCGTTCCCGTCGTCCGGGGTGAACTCGACCACCGCCTCGTCGAAGTCCAACTCGCGCCCGGTCAGCGGGTACCAGGTCTTGAAGACGCTCTCCTTGGCGCTGAAGAGGAGCTTCTCCCAGGAGACCCCCGGATCCCTGACCTCCAGGGAGGCCAGGTGACGGCGTTCCTCGGGCAGGGACACCACCCCGAGGACGCCGTCCGGCAGGGACTCGGCCGGCTCGGCGTCTATGCCGAGCGACACGACGTCCGTCGACCGGGCCACCGCGGCGGCCCGGTAGCCCTCGCAGTGGGTCATGCTTCCGGCGATGCCCGCCGGCCACCGCGGCTCCCCGCGCGGGCCCGGTGTCAGGGGCCCCACGGGCACCCCGAACCGGCCCAGCGCGAGCCGCGCGCAGAGCCGGACGGTGGCGAACTCCTGCCGCCGCTTCGCCACCGCGTTGGCGACGAGCGCCGTCTCCTCGGGGAAGAGCGTGACCGATTCGGAGTCGTCGAGGCGCCACGCAGTGGCGACCGACCCGGGCACGAGCTCGCCGATCATGGTGTTCCCTCCGCGTACGGGGTGATCACGGGGTGGTGACGGGCCTGACCGTCAGGCCGGGTTCTTCACGTCCGCGACGTAGTTCGCGCCGCCGAGGCAGTCGCGGATCTCGTAGCGGGGCGCGGACGTCCCGGTCCACCGGAGGAAGCCGGTGGCGCCGGTCGCGGACGTCATGTCGATGAATCGGCATCCGTCGTAGATGAGCTTGCCGTTGGTGGTGGCGACGGCGCTCGTCCCCACCTGGTGCGAACCCATCAGCGCGCAGTCGGTGTACCGGACCGTCGGGCCGCGGTCGCCGTTCGCGTTGAAGGCGTACGTGTGCGTGACGGCGTCCGGCGCCCACGACTTGAAGCTCAGCGCGGTGTCGTCGCACGACACGAAGCTGATGTTGCCCTTGTACCAGCGGGAGTCGATCACCTTGTGGCCGAGGCCGCGCAGCTCGAAGCGGATGCCCTGGGCGTACAGGCGCATGGTGGAGTCGGCGCGGGTGGGCGCGTCCGAGGTGAGCTGGAAGAACGTGCCGTTCGACGCGGCGTCGGTGAGGATGTAGGACCCGCCGATGAAGTTCATCGAGCCGCCGCGGTTGTTCTTCACGAACACCCCGGACTGGTACTCGACCTTGCAGTCGCGGAACCAGTAGTTGAGGAACTGGTCCTGCTGGGTCGCGGCCGGGGTCATCCCCATGACGAGGAACGCGTCGGAGTAGGAGCCGCCGACCTGGCAACGGTCCCAGCCCATCTCGCTGTTCAGGTTGGAGGTGGTGGCGGGGCCGTCGAGGCCGATGCCGCGCTTCCAGCTGCCGCGCCACTCGACGTCGGTGTACCAGGTGTCCTGCACGCCGTAGGCGGCGGAGGAGTAGGCGTAGTTGAAGCTCGACGTGGCGTTCTCGCTGGTGAAGGTCAGCCCGGAGATCCGGATGTTCTTGTAGCGCTGGTAGTTGGTCCACAGCGTCGTGTCGTTCGCGGTCGGCGCGTACACGATGCGGGACAGCCGCTTGCCGTAGCCGGTGATCGAGACGCCGTCGACGATGCCGCCGCCGCCCTCGCCGTTCACGTTGGGCAGGAGCGAGTCGGGCTGGGTCAGCAGGTAGGTGCCGGGCGGGATGACCAGCACCTTCTTCGGGACGGCCCCCGAGATCGGGTCCGGCTGGAAGGAGGCGAGCACCTCCGCCGCGGCCGCGCGGAAGGCGGCGTCGCTGGCGGTGGCGCCGGTCGGGTCCGCGCCCTTGCTGATGACGTCGACGCTGTACGGGTCGTCCCCCGCGCCCGCGGCGTACGCCGGGCTTCCGCCGAGCGCCATCACGCCCGCGGCCCCCGCGCCGGCCGTCGCCATTCCGCGTATGAGCGAACGTCGATCCATGTTCCCGGTCATTCGTAACCCCCCATAGTCGTGATCATGAAACAGACGGGACATACGATCACGACTCCGGCGCGGAAGCAAGACCGTTCCGCTCCGCAGGACCCTTCGGAACGGGGCCTGTTGGGCTCCCGGCCCCCCACCCGGCCCCCTCCGGCGGCCTCAGGCGCCGCGGCGGATCCGGGCGGCCTGGCGGGCCTCGGCCTGCTTGCGGGCCTCGGCGGAGCGGCGGGATTCGTTCTTGGCGCGGCCGGGCTTGCCGGGGACGGTGCCCATGCCGCGGAAGGCCGCGCCGCGCGGGGAGCGTTCGGGGGTGACGGGCGCGTTTCCTCCGATGGCGACGCCGGAGGGGGTCTTGGCGCCGGTGATCCGGCTCAGTTCGGCCTCGCCGGAGCGGACCTGGGTGATCTGCGGCCGGATGCCCGCGTCGGTCATGAGGCGGGCCACGTCCTTGCGCTGGTCCGGCGTGACCAGGGTGACGACGCTGCCGGTCTCGCCGGCCCGCGCCGTGCGGCCGCCGCGGTGGAGGTAGTCCTTGTGGTCGGCGGGCGGGTCGACGTTGACGACGAGGTCGAGGTCCTCGATGTGGATGCCGCGGGCCGCGACGTTCGTCGCGACGAGGACGGTGACGACGCCCGTCCTGAACCGCTCCAGGGTGTGGATCCGCTGCGGCTGCGACTTGCCGCCGTGCAGCGCCGCCGCGCGGACACCGCTGCCGAGGAGGTGGCGGGTGAACCGGTCGACGGCGTGCTTGGTGTCCAGGAACATGAGCACCCGGCCGTCGCGGGCGGCGATCTCCGTGGCGGTGGCGTACTTGTCGGGTCCGTGGACCTGGAGGACGTGGTGTTCCATCGTGGTGACGGCGCCGGCCGAGGGATCGACGGAGTGGACCACCGGGTCGTCGAGGTACGTGCGGACCAGCAGGTCGACGTTGTGGTCGAGGGTGGCCGAGAAGAGCAGGTGCTGTCCGCCGGGCCGCATCTGGTCGAGCAGCTCGGTGACCTGGGGCATGAAGCCGAGGTCGGTCATCTGGTCGGCCTCGTCGAGGACGGTGATCCGCACCTGGTCGAGGTGGCAGTCGCGGCGCTCGACGAGGTCCATGAGGCGACCGGGGGTGGCGACGAGGACCTCGACGCCCTCCCTCAGCGCGACGACCTGCTTGTTGATCGACACGCCGCCGAAGACGGTCGCCGTCCGCAGCTTCAGGGCCTTGGCGTACGGCTCGATGGCGGCGGTGACCTGCTGGGCGAGCTCGCGCGTGGGGACGAGGACCAGGGCCAGCGGCCTCTTGGCGTCGGCGCGCCGGCCGGCCGTGCGGGCGAGGAGCGCGAGACCGAAGGCGAGCGTCTTGCCGGAGCCGGTGCGCGCGCGTCCGAGGACGTCGCGGCCCGCGAGGGCGTTCGGCAGGGTCGCGGACTGGATCGGGAACGGCGTGGTGACACCGAGGTCGGTCAGCGTCCGCAGGACCTCCGCCGGGAGTTCCATGGCGTCGAAGGTGTCGGCGGGCGGCAGGGCCGGCGTGATGGTGTCCGGCAGCGCGAACTCACCCTTGACGGGTGCGGCGCGGCGGGTGTCGTTCGTACGGTCCGAGCGGTTCATGGGGGCCTTCCTCGATGCGGCGATGCTGAGATGCGGCGCGTATCGAGGAATCCACGGCATGAATGCGCCGGAGGAATTGCAGGAACGGGCCGAGAACAGTACCTGTACGGATCCGGGCACATCCGTACGATGCGGTACCTCGTCACGGCATCCGGTGTCGGAATGCCATGGGGGACCCGGGCGGGCGGCGGTCTGCGGCCCGCGGCGGGCTTCAGGCCCGGTAAACGCGACGGCCGGTGCCCCCCACCCTGGGGGTGGGGGGCACCGGCCGCGTCAAGCGAGTCAAGCTTAGGCGGGGGTGATGTTCTCCGCCTGCGGGCCCTTCTGGCCCTGCGTGACGTCGAAGTTCACCTTCTGGCCCTCCTGCAGCTCACGGAAGCCGGAGGACGCGATGTTCGAGTAGTGGGCGAAGACGTCGGGGCCGCCACCCTCCTGCTCGATGAAGCCGAAGCCCTTTTCCGAGTTGAACCACTTAACGGTGCCGGTAGCCATGCGATATCTCCTTCGAGGCATTACCCGGAATTCACACTGCGTGAATCCCGGCGTCGCCGCGATGATTGCCCCGTCCGGAAAAAGCACCGAAAATACAAAAAGTGCTCTGACGGTAACGAACCCGCCTAAGCACTTGAAGTCTATGGGAACCACAACTGCAACTGATAACTACTGTATCACGTAATGGGCCGGAGGGCTCTTTGGGGCGGAACTTCTTTCGTTTCGCGTGTCGGCCAGGCCCCCGCGGCCCCGTCACGGCAGGCCCGTGGCCCCGTCACGGGCCGTCCCGCGCGCCTCGCGCAGCGCCGTGTGGACGGACCAGACCACCGACACCAGAGGCACGGCCACCACCGCGCCCACGATGCCGGCCGCGATCGAGCCCGCGATGACCGAGACGGCCACCACCAAGGGGTGCAGCCGCACGGCCCAGCTCATGACGAGCGGGTGCAGCAGGTGTCCCTCGATCTGGCCCATCACCACGATCAGGCCGCTCACGATCAGCGCCACCACCGGGCCCTGCGACGCGAGCGCCACCACGGCGGCGACGGCGAGGGCGATGGGCGAGCCGATCAGGGGGACGAAGGCGGCGACGAACTCCAGGAGGGCGAGCGGGACGGCCAGCGGGACCCCGAGGAGCCAGAGCGCGAGGCCGACCAGGACCGCGTTCGTGGCGGCGACCAGCACGATCCCGTGCGTGTAGCCGGTGAAGGTGCGCCAGGCCGCGCGCCCCGCGATCCCCACCCGGCCCCGTACCGACCTGGGCAGCTGCTCCTGGAACCAGGCCCACTGCCGGTCCCCCGCGTGGACGAAGAACACGGCGGAGAACAGGGCCAGAGCCAGGGTCGTGAGGACGGCCACCACATGGCCCGCGCCGCTCAGCGCCGTACTGACCAGGGCCGACCGGTGGCCGGACAGGAACTGACCGATCCTGGCCTGCATGTCGGACAGCGCCTCCGGGTGCAGCCGGAACGGCGGCCGCTCCAGCCAGTCCTCGATCCGGCCGATGCCCTCCCTGAACTCGCGCACCAGCGTCGTCCGCTCCCCCGCGACGGCCTCGCCGACCAGCGTGAGCACGCCGAGGACGAGCGCGATGCCGCCGAGCAGGGTGAGGGCGACCGCCAGCGGCCGGGGCAGACCCTTGGCGACGATGTCGGCGACGGGGCGCACCAGCGCGGTGATCACCAGGCCGAGGAAGAGGGCGACGCCGATCTCGTGGAAGCGGCCGAGGACGGCGAACAGGCTGTAGACGAGCAGGCCGACGATCAGCAGCCGCCACGCGTACGCCGCGGCCGTGCGGAGGAACGGGGTCACCGGCGGTGCTGTGCCTGGCTGCATTTCGACGAGGTACCACCGGGGGCCCTCCGCGCCACGCCGCCGGCCCGACATTCGCCCGGTCAGCCGGGGGCCGCGCCCCGGCTGCGTACGAGGGGCAGGTACACCTCGTCGGTGATCTCGACGAGGACGTCGTCGGGTGCGGTGGTATCGGGGCGCGGGAGACCGGAACGCCCTCGGTCAACTCCCTTCGCTCCGGGCCGATGTGGCAGAGTCGGGACGGGTTCGGGGTGAGGGGGCTGCGTGGCGCGAGTGGTCGACGGTCGGTTCGAGCTGGTGGCACGGCTCGGCGGTGGCGGCATGGGAACGGTGTGGCGGGCGCGGGACACCGCCCTGCACCGCGAGGTCGCCCTCAAGGAGGTACGCCCGCCCGACCCCGCGCTGGCCGAGTACGACCCCGAGGGCGCCCGCGCCCTGCGCACCCGCGTCCTGCGCGAGGCGAGAGCCCTCGCCCGTATCGCCCACCCGCACGTGGCGACCATCCACCACATCGTGGACGGCGGCGAGGACACGTACCCCTGGCTCGTCATGGAGCTGGTCACCGGCGGCTCCCTCCAGGACCGGCTCGACCGGGGCCCGCTGTCGCCGGCCGAGACGGCCACGCTGGGGCGCGGGGTCCTGTCCGGGCTGCGGGCGGCGCACGCGGCGGGCATCCAGCACCGCGACATCAAGCCCGCGAACGTCCTGCTGCGACCGGACGGCCGGCCGGTCCTCACCGACTTCGGGATCGCGGCGATGCACGGCGCGACGGCGCTCACCGCCGCCGGTTCGATCATCGGCACCCCCGACTACATGGCGCCCGAGCGGGTCGGCGGCGAGGAGGGCGGCCCGGCCGCCGACCTCTGGTCGCTGGCGATGACGCTGTACGTCGCGGTGGAGGGGCACCATCCGCTGCGGCGTGCCAACACGCTGGCGACCCTCGCGGCCGTCCTCGGGGAGGACGTGCCGCCGCCGCGGAACGCGGGAGCGCTGACGCGGGTCCTGACGGACGTCCTGGTCCGGGACCCGGCGGCGCGACCGGACGCCGAGACGCTGGACCGGCTGCTCGCGGAGGTGGAGACGGGGGCGGAGGCGGAGGCGGAGACTGCCCCGGCGGCACCCGCCGCGCCCGGCACCCCCACCTCGTACCCGCTGGCTCCTCCCCTGCCCGCAGCTCCTCCCGGGGAGCCCGGGAAGCGCCGGGGCCCGGTGTACGCGGTGGCCGTCGTCGCGGTGGCGCTCTGCGGCGTACTCGTCTGGTCCCTGCTGCCCGACGGTGACGGTGACGGCGGCGATGACGGCAAGAAGGCGGGCGGCGCGCCGTCCTCCGTGGCGCCCTCCACGGCCCCGTCCGCGTCGACGTCCGCGTCCCCGTCTTCGTCGACGTCCTCCGACGGCTCCGGGATCACCATCGGCATCAAGTTCGACCAGCCCGGGTTCGGCTGGAAGAACCCGGACGGCACCTTCTCGGGCTTCGACGTGGACGTGGCGGCGTACGTCGCCCGCGCGCTCGGTCACGACCTCGCCGACGTCACGTGGAAGGAGGCCAGGAGCGCCACCCGCGAGTCCCTCCTCACCGGCGGTGAGGTCGACCTCGTCGTGGCCACGTACACGGTCAACGACCAGCGGAAGCGGCGCGTCGACTTCGTCGGCCCCTATCTCGTGGCCCATCAGGACGTCCTGCTGCGGGCGGCCGACACCGGCGTGACGCGCCCGGCGGACCTGAACGGCCGGAAGGTCTGCTCGGCGGTGGGCTCCACCTCCGCGCTCAACGTCCGGACGCTCGCCCCGCAGGCGCAGCTCCGGGAGTACGACAGTTACGCGCGCTGTGTCGACGATCTGGCGTCCGGCGCCGTCGACGCCGTCACCACCGACGATTCGCTCCTCGCCGGGTACGCCGCCCAGTCGGCGTTCAAGGGCAGGTTCAGGCTCGCCGGCTTCCGCACGACCGACGAGCCGTACGGCATCGGCCTCCCGAAGGGCAGCCCGCTCGCGTCGAAGGTCCGGTCCGCGCTGGAGCAGATGGTCTCCGACGGCTCCTGGCAGGCGGCCGTCCAGCGGAACCTTCCGCTCCTCCGCGCGGACGCGCCTCCGCTGGGGTAGCGCGGCGTGGCCTCCGGGGTCTCGTGTTCGGGTGATCGTCCGCTGCTAGTGTCCGGTGCGGGGCGTGTGTCCCGTCCCAGGGTGAGGAGGAGCCCATGAACGCCGCGGACGAAGGACGGCAGCAGCTGGACGCGGCCAGCGTCCTCAACGCCAAGAGAACGCTCCTCCAGCTCCTGGCCAGGGCCGGGGTCTGGTCCGGTGACGCCGAGGAGCTGATCGGTCTCGTGGAGGCCGGTGCCCTCGCCCTCGCCCACGCCGAGATCGGCGACAGCGGACGGAGCGGGCCGGGAGACAAGGGCGAGCTGTACGAGGCCGGCTGGCGTGACGGCACCCGGGCCGTCGCCGACGAACTCGCGGACATCGCCGAGCGCACGCTGCGTCACGCCCTCGCCCCCGATCCGACGGTGTCCTCGCCCGACGACCGTTCCCCGGTCGGGCGGGCGGAGATGGAGCGGGCGAAGGTCGCGATCACGCCGCTCTACCTCTCGTACACCGCCGTCTCCGACCTCGACCCCGACGCCACCGAGCAGGTGCTCACCGCCGTCCTCGGCACGATGAGCCCCCGGCAGCGCGCGGGGTACCCGGGTCGTCTGACGGAGTTCTCCACGGCCCATCACGCGCGTCTGGAGCGGCTGTACGCGGAGTACGGCCCCGGCAGCGCGATCGCGATCCACGGCCGCTACTCCCTCGTCCACTCCCCCACCAGCGTCGCCGTCCTGGAACGGCTCGCCGCCGCGCCGGATGCGCTGCACGAGGAGTGGGACGCCGCCGAGCTGCCGCCCGCGTGGCTGGACGGGCTGACCACGGCCTGGGGTTCCGCGGCCTAGCGAGATGCGCTCCGGCTCGGGTGGTCCACGACCTCCTGGTCGAGAGTGAACGTCTTCGCGGGGGCGGCGGCGGCCATCGCCACCACGGCCGCCCGGTGCGGGTCCGTCCATTCGAGGAGCCGGAGGCCTTCCCCGCCGGCTTTCAGCAGCGCTTCCGCGCGCACCCACAGGCGGAGCAGGGCCGCGCCCGGGTCCGGCCCGTCGGCGGCCGCCCGTACGTCGGCCTCGGGCAGGACCCGGCTCAGTACCGACAGGGGGCCCGGCCTGCGCGTGGAGGGTTCCACGTCGACGCCGACGGCGCCGGGGCCTACGGCCGCCGCGACCAGCCCGTCGGCGTGGCTGAGGCTGACGCCCACGCCGGGGTGGTCGCGCAGGTACGGGCGGCCGTGGCCGGTCCGCCCGCACCCGGTGCAGTACTGGGCCGGGGCCGACTCCTCCGGGGAAGCCCCGGTGAAACGGGCGACGCACAGCCGCAGCAGCAGCCGTGCGGCCAGGACGTCGTCCCGGCGGCTCGGCACCCGGACCGCGTCCAGCCGGCGCAGCTCCCACGGTGCGAGCAGTCCCTCGTGCAGCCGCGGGTGGGCGAGGACCTCGCCGGTGGTCGCGACGGCGGCCAGGGCCGTACGGGAGTCCCGGTCCGGCAGCGGGGCGCCGCCGGTCACGCGCGCGTGCTCACCCCGCGGCGGTCGCGCCGGGGGCGGCGGCCGTCGCGGACGGGGTCAGAAAGCGCCGCTCCACGCGGCTGAGGGTGCGGAAGTCGTCGATGGTGACTTCCTGGAGGTCGATGGTGTCGCCGGAGATCTCCTCCAGGAGGTCGATGAACTCCAGGAAGTCCATCGAGTCGATGAGCCGGGCCTCGATGAGGTCCTCGTCGACGTCGATCGGGCCGTCGAGGCCGGGGTTCTTCTCGTGGAGCCACTCGGCGATGCGTTCCATGGTGCGGGTCACTCCTTGCTGGTACGGGTGTTCCTGTCGTAGCGCTCGCTCAGGCGGCCTGGGCGGCGCGGAGTCGTACGAGGGCCTGCTCCGGGGTGCCGTGGGCGAGGATCATCGCGTGCACCCAGCGTTCGACACCGAAGGCGACGCAGGCGCTGTACGCGGGTCCCTCGGCGCCCGCCCGGATGTCCAGCCGCTCGCCGAAGAAGTTGCGGTGCCGGTTCACGGAGGCGATGGCCGTGCCGTCCGAGGCGCTGAACTCGTGCTTGACCGGGTCGAGCGCCATGAGGCGGGCCCGGGAGCCGCCCCGGTCGTAGAACGGGTCGTCGGCCGTGGCACGGGTCAGGTCGAGGCCCAGGAGTCCGGCCAGTTCCCCGACGAACTCGGCCCCCTTCTCGAGGTGTTCGACCGCGCCCTGCTTGGTGCCGAGGTACAGGACTTCCCGCATGTGGAAGCCCCAGAGGCGGCGCAGTCCGTCGTAGTGGGTCTCGTTGCGGAAGCAGCGGCCGGTCGCGGAGAGCCGCAGCCCGTCCTCGCCGACGTCCCGGCCCTCCAGGGAGAGCAGCAGGCCGTAGCAGGTGGCGGAGGGCAGCAGGTGGCCTGTCGGCCGCAGCGGCAGCTCTCCCGGATTCTCGCCGGCCGCCAGACCGTCGAGCGCCTCGGGGGTGAACCGCCCGGCGGAGACGCCGAGATGGGGGAAGTTGCGGAAGTAGTCCAGCTTGGCCAGGCCCTCCACGGACAGCAGCGGCGGACCGACCACCTCGGGGGCGGAGAGGCGTGCGGCCAGGCCGGTCAGCAGGTCGTCGAGGCCGTGCAGCAGGGCGGTGTGGACCGGATCCAGCGTGAGCAGCCCCGGACCGGGGTTCCTCAGACCGCCGTCCGGCAGGGCTGTGCTGCTGCTTGTACTCATGGAACCGCTCCCTCTCAGCGTGGGCGGACAGTCGGGGGCGTCGACAGGCGGGCAGGACGCATCTCCACGACGTGATGGTGTCGGTGCTGACGGCGCTGTCGCGACGGTCCGTACGTCCGGGGAATGGACCCTAGGCCAGCACTTCGCGACTTGTCTAGACCAAAGTCGGCGGGTCGGCGCGTGTCGTCAAGAGTTCGTTTCGATCTTCCGGACAAGTCAACTGTGCATATCGAGCCGACACTTGACAGCAGCTATGGTCTAAACCAATGCTGCTGCGTAATCCGCAGCGACCGTCCTCGGCCCTGACTCCCGTCTTGGAGGGACCACATGACGACCCCCGCTCCCCACGGCCGCTCGCGCCGTCCCCGTCTGCACCGGGCGGCGTCGGACCTTCCGTACTTCAGCGCCGACGGCGAGTCCTATCTGGCCCAGACCACCCTGCGGGAGCTGAAGAAGTCCCGCCCCCTGCGGGTGCTGTCCGAGGAGGACTTCGCCCACTGGCAGACGTACGGATACGTCATCGTCCGGGAGGCCATCACGGCCGAGGACGCCCGCAGACTCCTCGACTTCACCTGGGACTTCCAGGGGCTGGACCCGGACCGGCCGGACAGCTGGTACGAGGACCGGCCGTTCCGCTCCGAGCTGGACCAGCAGCTGCACGTGTACGGATTCGTCGAGGCGTACCACCACCAACTGCTCTGGAACAGCCGCCAGTCCCAGCGCGTGTACGACGCCTTCGTCGACGTGTGGGACTGCGAGGAGCTGTGGGTCACCCTGGACCGGCTCAACCTCAACCCGCCCAACGTCGGGAACCGCGACCGGGCCCTGATCGAGCCCACCGACCGGGGCTTCGACATCGAGCTGCACTGGGACATCGACACGACGCTCGGCGTCCCGCCGCAGCGGGTACAGGGGATCATCGCGCTCAACGACACCCGGCCCGAGACCGGCGGGTTCCAGTGCGACCCGGAACTGTTCCGGCGGTTCGAGGAGTGGAGGATCGCCCAGCCGGCCGGCCGGGACCCCCTCCGTCCCGCCGTGGACCGGGCCGAGTTCCCCGTCGAACGGCCCGAACTCCACCCCGGTGACCTGCTGATCTGGAACGGCCTCCTCGCCCACGGCGTGGCGCGCAACGCCTCCGAGAACGGGGTGCGGGCGGTCCAGTACCTGTCGATGATGCCGGCGCTCGAGGAGCACGAGAGACTGCGGCGCTCCCGGGTCGAATCCTGGCGGCACCTGCGGACCCCGCGCTGGAACCGCACGCTCGTCGGCGACCCGGTGCTGCACGAGTCCAAGCGCTACCCCACGGCCGAACTGACCGGGCTCGGCAGCCGCCTCCTCGGTCTCGCCTCGTGGCACGACACGGCAGCCGACGATCAGAGCCGAGACGGAGAACCGTCGTGCGCCGTGTCTGTCTGACCCTCCCCACCAACCGGGCGTGCTCCGACACCCTCAGGGCGGTCGCCGAGGAGGCCGCCTACGGCGCCCGCCGGTTCGGCGTCGAGGTGCACCTCCTGGTCCTGGACTCCTCCGAGGCACCGGTGCTCGCCGGACACCGCGAGACGGTCGACGGTCTGCCCCCGGCGCCGGGCGTGGTCGTCCACCACCTCGACGAGACCGAGCAGCGGGCCTTCCTGCGGGAGGTGATCGCGCGGTCCGACGTCGCCGCACCCGACCGGGTGCTCGACCTGATGCTGCCGTCCCGCGTGTCCTACGGCGCCTGCACCAACCGCGCCTTCCTCATCGCCGAGGCCCTGGGCTGCGCGTCGGTCCACCGCCGGGACTCCGACAGCCGCTACCAGTCCCTGCCCCGGTCCGACTCCGAGCGCCTGGACGGCGGCGGCAGCGAACCGGTCTTCCCGATCCACCACGAGCTGACGTCCCTGGGGCGGCGGGCCGCCGACGTGGCCGGGCTCGTGTCGCGGAGCAGGCTCGATCCCGCGTACGCGGACCGGCCGGTGGCCCTGGTCGGCGGCTCCTTCGTCGGCGAGATGTCCGTGGACGTCGAGGAGATCCGCCGGCTGGATCCCGCCGTCTACCACGACGTCGTCGGCCTGTCGGTCCCCGACGGCTATCCGGAGATCTGGCGCAGGAACCTCATCGCGGAATCGTTCCGCGGCGCCGGGACCACCCCCTTCACGAGCGACCTCACGACGCTCACCCGCGTCGGCCCCACGCGTGTCGACATGTGCAACATCGGCTTCACCCGCGAGGTCTACGGCCGGGTGCCGCTGCCTCCCGCCACCGACACCATCGGCAGCGACTACTTCCTCATCCACCTGGTCCACGACGCCCGGCTGCCCGGCGTCCTGCACAACCGCCACATCATCAACTTCCATACGGGTGAGCGTCGTTCCGACGCGGGCTTCCTCGCCTATCAGCGGCGGCTCGCGAAGTTCCTCCTGTCCACGCCGTACTTCGACGCCGTGTACGGGGGGATGGCTGCCGCCGGAGACGAGTTGCTCGATGCCGACGGCCAGGTCCGCGCGTCCGCCGTCGCCGGGTTCGTGAGGGACAGCACCCGGCTGGACCGCGTCGAGAACGCCGAGCGGCTCGATGTCGTCGACCGCTCGTTCCGCAAGCTCGGCGGACGCTACGCCGGGGCCGCCGACGTCCTCGCCGCCGAGCGCGAGCGACTCCTCGACGAGGCCCGCGCCGACATGGAGGAGTTCGCCCTCCTGATCGACGCCTGGGGCCCCCTGACCCGCTCCACGAAGTCCGTGAAAGGCATCACATGGTGAGTGAGCGAGCCACTTCGAGACTCAAGGACGTTCGCGCCCGCGCCCGCACCGTGACCGTCGCGTACGCGGGCGGCGAGGAGCGCCGTGGCCCCGTCACGATGGGGCAGGCCAACATGATCCGCTGCATCCTGCGGGACGAGCCCGCGCACATCAACATCCACGATGTGTGGCCGGTGCCCGCCGGGACCACGCTGGAAGCGGCCGTCGACGCCCTGCGCGCCCTCGCCGTCCGGCACGAGGCGCTGCGCACCACGTTCCCCCACGCCCCCGGCTCCACCCCTCGCGAGCAAGTCGTCTCCGCCGCGGGCGGGTTCACCGTCACCATCCTCGACCACGACGAACTCCCCGGCGAACCCTCCCTCTACGCCGAGTCGTTGGCGCGCGAGGCCCGCGACGAGCGCTTCCACCTGGACCGGGACTTCCCCCTCCGGGTGTCCCTGGTCGCCCTCGACGGCGCGCCCCTGTACGCCGCGCTCGCGGCCAGCCACGCGGTCACGGACATCAGCGCCCTCGCCGTCCTGAAGGAGGAATGGCTCGCGCTGCTGGACGGCGGGACACTCCCTCCGCAGACGGCGCTGACGCCGCTCGGCCTCGCCGCCGAGGAGGCGGCCCCGGCCGGGCTCCGCAAGTCCGCGGCGTCGCTGGGGTACTGGGAGCGGATCATCCGTACCGGACCGCAGGCCATGTTCGCGGAACCGGGCGCCGAAGGCACCGAGGTCCGCGCGCGCCAGCTCACCCTCCGGTCGCGGCGCGGCGCCCGCGCCCTGGCGCTCGTGGCGGAACGCACCGGCGGTCTGCCGGCGACGGTGCTGCTCACGGCCTGGTGCGCGCTCCTCGCGCACCGTACGGACCAGCCGGCCTGCGTGACCGCCGTCCCGACGTCCAACCGGTACGAGCCCCGCCTGACCCGCTCGGTGAACACCCTGTCCCAGGACGCCCTGCTCTGCCTCGACGTCCGGGTCCCGTCCTTCGACGTGCTCCTCAGCAAGGCCTGGGGGGCCGCGCTCAACGCCTACCGGCACAGCCGGTTCGACGCCGTGAGCCTGTGGGAGATGATCGGCAGGGCGACCTTCGAGCGCGGCAGCCGGTTCACCCGCGATGTCGCCTTCAACGACGTGAGCACCCTGCCCACCGCGCTGCCTTCCACGCTCCCCTCCGCCCACGACTCCTCCTCCCCCGGCGACGATGCCGTCATCGGCCCGGAACTGGAGCTCAGTTGGGGCGAGGACCAGGTGCTGCCGACCCGCGTCCTGACCTTCGTCCACGAGACGGACCCCCTGCTGCGCCTCGGCGTGTGGGCGGACCCCGCGCTGTTCACCCGGGAGCAGGCGGAGAGCTTCCTCGTCGGTCTGGTGCGTCTCCTGGAGGCGGCCGCCGCCGGGGACGTACCTCTGGACGCGCTCACCGAGGTGACGGGGGTCCGGCCGGTCGAGCGCGGCGCGGACTGGGAGCGGGTGGACGGCTCCTGGGTCTCGCCGCCCGCCGTGGCGGAGGCGCTGAGCCGGGCCCTCGACGGCGTACCCGTACACGTCACGACGGATCCCCCGCACACCGGCGGACCGGCGGAGGCGGATGCCGAGCGCAGCCTCACGGCGTACATCGCCTCGGGGGGCGCGCCCCTGACTCCGGCGGCGGCCCACGCCGCGTTCATGGACGCCCTCCCCGGCCGTCCCGGGCTGCTGGCTCCCCGCCGGTACGTGATCGTCCAGGGCCCGCCGGCGGAGGCCGACCGGAGCGGCGCCTGGCTCCGGCAGCAGATTCTCTCGGAAGGGACCGGCCGGGAACCGGCGGATGCGACATGACGATGGATACCGATGGTGTGACCGTCCGGCAGAAGCCGGACCCGCTTCCCAGCCCGTGGCGGTCGAGCCGCTTCCGGCTGTTCTTCACGGCCCGCAGCGCGTCGCTGCTCGCCGACGGCATGCTGATGGTCTCCCTCACGACCGCCGTCCTCGGTGCGGGCTACGGTGCCAGTGGCGTCGGTTACGCGCTGGCCGCGTGGATGGCGCCGATCGTCCTGCTGGTCCTCGTCGGCGGCGTCCTCGCCGACCGGTTCACCCCGCAGGTGATGATGGTCGGCGCCGACGTGGTGCGCCTGGTCGCCATGCTGGCGCTCGCGGCGCTCCTCGCCTCGGGTGGGGTGCGGCTCTGGCACATCATGGCGCTGCTCGCGCTCAGCGGCGCGGCGACGGCCATGTTCCAGCCCGGCCTGGCGAGCATGGTCCCCCAGGTCGCCGAGGACATCCAGCGGGCCAACGCCCTCCTGCGGATCTCCGAGGCGATCTGCACCCTGCTCGGCCCCGGTCTCGCGGGCCTCCTCGTCGCCTACTGGGACATGGCGGGATCCTTCCTGGTCATCGCGGCGGCCTTCGCGCTCAGCGCGCTGGGTCTCGCGCCGCTGCGGAAGCTGAGCACCGCCAAGGACGACAGCGCCGACCCGCTGTGGCAGAGGCTGGCCACGGGCTGGCACGAGTTCCGGTCCCGGTCCTGGCTGTGGGGCGTCATCGCCGTCTGGGCGGTCTACGGCCTGTTCGTCTTCGGACCGGCCCTGCCGCTGGGCGCCGCCCTGCTCACCGAACAGCACGGGGCGAGCGGCTACGGCTGGATCGCCTCCGCCGACGGGGCCGGCACGATCGTCGGCGGGCTGCTCGGCATGCGCGTCAAGCCTCGCCGTCCGCTCGTCGCGGGCGCCCTCGCCATGGTCTTCTTCTCGCTCAACCCCCTGGCTCCCGCTCTCGGCTGGTCGTTCACGCTCACGGCGGTCACCGGCGTCGTGGCCGGCTGCGGCTTCGCCTTCTGGGGAGTCATGTGGGCGACCAGCGTGCAGACCCACATCCCGCTGGCCGTCCTCAGCCGCGTCTCCGCCTACGACATCGCCGGCTCCATCATGGTGATCCCGCTGGGCCGGGCCCTGGCCGGCCCGGCGGCGGAGACCTTCGGCGCCGACCGGGTGCTGCTGTTCTCCGCCGTGGTGGGTGTCGTGTTCCTCGGAGTCATGCTCTGCGTCCCGGCCGTCCGCGCACTCGGCCGGGCTCCGGAGGGCGGCCGGCGGTAGGGGGCGGATGGGCACGGGCGGGCGCGCGAGGGCGCGCCCGCCCTCGGCGTTTCGGCCATGCGCACCTCGGGGCACGGCCCTCCTCCGGCACGGGTCGGTGTACCCGGCACGCTCGGGTTCTCGCTCTGCCATGCGGATCGCGACACGTCCGAAAGACGCGTGTTCGACATTGCCGCCGTTTCGTTGAGCCGCATGACATCCGGGCGACACCCGGACGGCTCAGCGACGGAGGACACCATGCATCCCTCCCCCACCCCGCCGACGACACCCACCCCACCCGATCAGGACACGGCCGACGGCGGCCCCTCCGCTTCCGAACGGCTGCTGTTCGGCGGCGAGCTCGCGTACGACTTCGGCTGGGGCCGGCACCACGGCGTCTGGCTGAAGCTGAGCCTGCGCGCCATGGCGCTCTCGCTCCCCCGGCAGGTCGGGATCGCCGTGCGGCTGGCCCGCGAGGCCGACCGCCGGGCTCTGTACACGGTCGTGGCAGCCGAGTTCGGGCGGGGTGTCACCCAGGCGGTGTCGCTGATCGCCGTGAACGCGATCCTGGTCGAGCTCCTCGCCCAGGGCAGCACCGTCGAGCGACTGCGCTCCGCCCTGCCCTCCCTCGTCGTCGTCGCCGTCCTCGCGGTGTTCGCCTCGGCGGGGAAGTCGGCCTCCGCGGCGGCGACCGGGATCCTGGAGCCCAAGGTGCAACGGGTCGCCACGGAGCGGTACTTGGGGCTGGTCGCGCGGGTCGAGCTGGAGGCCATCGAGGACGACGCCTTCCACAAGCTGATGGACTCCGCCCAGTGGGGTGCGGAGTCGTCGCGCCGGATGGTCGGGTACTGCACGGCCGTGGTCACCTCGGCGATCTCGCTCGTCGCGGCCGCCGGCGTCCTCACCGTCCTGCACCCCTTGCTGCTGCCCCTGCTGATCGCCATGGCGCTGCCGAGCGCGTGGAGTTCGCTGACGATGGCGCGGGCGCGGTACGTGAGCTGGCACCGGTTCGTGCAGCACGCGCGGGCCGCGCAGCTGATCAGCCGGCTCCTGATCGACCAGCAGGCGGCGGGCGAGGTCCGGGTCCACGACGTCGGTCCGTTCCTGCTCGAGCACTTCCGGGGCATGGCGGAGACCAGCGAGCGGGAACAGACCCGGCTGGCGTGGATCGGTGCCCGGACGGGCCTGACGGCGGACGCGGCGCGCGGACTGGCCACCGTCGGCACGTACGCCGTGCTCGGGCTGCTCCTGTGGGACGGACACATGGCGCTCGCCGTCGGCGGCACGGCCGTCCTCGCGATCCGTACGGGTTCGGCGAGCATCACTGATCTGGTGCTGCGGGTCACCGACGTGCAGGAGGAATCGCTGTTCGTAGCCGATCTGGAGACCCTCTGCGAGGAGGCGGTCCGCCGCGAGATCCCCACCACCGGGGAGGACCTTCCCGAGGAGGTCGACGAGATCCGGTTCGAGAAGGTCACCTTCACCTATCCGGGGGCGGAGAAGCCGTCCCTGAGCGAGGTCGACCTGGTCATCCCCCGGGGCAGGACCGTCGCCTTCGTCGGCAGGAACGGCTCGGGCAAGACCACGGTCACCCGCCTGCTCTGCGGGCTCTACCTCCCGGACGACGGCCGGGTGACCTGGGGCGGGGTCGACGCGGCACGGGCCTGCCGGGCGCAGGTCTTCGACCGTGTCGCGATGGTCGCGCAGAACTTCCACCGCTGGCCCTTCACCGCCCGCGTCAACATCGGCATCGGCCGGCCCGGGGGGCCGCTCGACGACGCGCCGATCGGGGACGCGGCGGCGTACGCGGGGGCGGACGACGTCGTCAAGGGGCTCCCCCGGGGTCTGGACACGCTCCTGGCCCGCGGCTACCGGGGCGGCCAGGAGATCTCGGGCGGGCAGTGGCAGAAGATCGGCCTCGCCCGGGCGCGGTACCGCGAGGGCCAGGTCCTGATCGTGGACGAACCGACGAGCGCCCTCGACCCGGCCGCCGAGCAGCGGGTCTTCGACCAGATCCACCGCCTCGCCGGCACCGGCCAGACCACGATCCTGATCACCCACCGCCTGCACAGCGTGGCCCACGCTGACCTCATCTACGTGATGGAGGAGGGCCGGGTCGTGGAGGCCGGGACCTTCGCGGAACTCATGGACCCCGCCACCGGCACGGGTGCCTTCCGCGAGGCGTACGAACTCCAGGCCCGTCAGTTCGTCCGCCCCTCCGTCCCTTCCCAGGGCGGGCCCGCGGGCGCCGAGTCCGCTAAGGACATGACGCCGTGAGGAGGGACGCCACCGCTTCTGCCGTATCCGGGTGAAGGTCCGTCAGGGTCGGGTGGTGTGGGGCTGGGCCCGTGTGGGTCCAGCCCTCCTCGCAGCCCAGCAGATCCGCCACCGCGTCGCAGGTATCCGGGTGCGCGGGCAGCAGGGCCGCGCCCTGCGGGTGCGACGGCGTTCCGTCCGTGGGCGTCCAGCCGTCCGTGCAGCCCAGCAGCTCTGCGAGCGCGTCGCAGGTGTCGGGGTGCGCCGGCAGCAGCTTCGCGCCCTCTGGGGCCGTGGGGTGTGGGCGGCCGCGGGCCGCCGAGGGGGTGGCCGGTTGCTGCCGCCACGGCGGGACCCAGGCGTCCAGGGCGGCGAGCCGGGCCGGGAAGATCCGGCCCGCCTCGCGGATGAGCAGCGGCGCCAGCTCCGCCGCGTTCGACCGGAGCGTCGTGATGAGCACCGGCAGCCACGGCAGCAGGACGGCGTCCGGCAGTCGCCCGAAGGCGTTCGACACGGCCTCCACCACGACGTCCGCGAGTCCCTGCACCGGTTCCAGCGCGTGGACGAAGCCGCTGAGGTAACGCGGGTACGAGGGCACCACCAGCGGGTTGCCGAGGAGCTCGTCGCAACGGGCCCGCAGCTCCGCTCGGGACAGCGTGCCGAGCTGCACCTGCGCCGCCCACAGCAGTGCCGTCTTCGCCGGGTCCTGCGGGTGCGACTGCGCGACCGACAGTTCGAGCTGCGTCCGGTCGCATCCCAGGGAGAGCGCCAGGCTCTCCATGCTGAACAGGAAGCCCAGCATCGCGGCCACCTGCCCGGCCGTCGCCTCCTCGTCCCGGAAGGCGGTCGGCAGCAGGGTGCAGTAGTGCGCGTAGCCGGTTCTGACGAACGACTCGATCCACGGCGGCAGCACCGCTTCGCTCGTCCGGTAGTACGCGAGGAGGCCGCGCACCCGGCGCAGCACCTCCGGCGCCCCGTCCACCGTGCGCTCGGCCGCCAGGACCTCCAGGGCCCGGGTGCCCAGCTCGTCGGCGAGACGCCGGCCGCCGAGGTACAGCGTCGCGTCCTCGACGGCCGCCAGGACCTGCGCGGTCGTCGCCTGTGGCCCGTGCGCGGTGCGTCGCAGACGCTGCTCCAGGACCTGTTCGAGGCTCACACCCTCGTAACCGAGCTCGATGAGCGCCCGCTGGTGGGTGCCGAGGGACAGGTCCCACGACTCCTGGATCGACCGCTCGCCGAGCCGCCGCTCTCCCATGATGGGCCGGGCGGCGCCGGGCGGCATCAGACGGCGCAGCATCCACAGGACGTCGGAGCAGGCCCGGAGGTCCGGCTCGGACGCCATGTCGAGGAGGGCGCGCCGCACGCCGCGCTGCTGGAGGTTCAGCTCCAGCGGTGCCAGCCGGTCGTGCACGTCGCGCGCGAGGGGCGGCAGCGCGTCGTAGCCGACCTGGCCGATCCGGTCGCCGCCCATCATGATCTCGACGAGGCGGCGCACGTCCCGGCGCCCCGGCACCGAGTCCTTCTCGATGCAGGTGACGGCCGCGTCCTGGAAGTCGTACGGCGTCGGCTTGGCCCGGTCCCGCATGCCGGCCAGCAGGATCGACGTCTCGAAGACGGCGATCGCGTCGGCGGTCGAGGCCAGGTAGCCGCTGCGGCGGGCCGCGCGGACGATGTCCACGGACCAGCCGAGCAGTTCGGCCTCGTCCAGGGTGTCGACGACCGGCGGCCGGCGCAGGAAGCCGGAGAGCCGGTCGTCCGCGCCCACGGGCACGACAGGAGCGGCGGCCCTCACGGGCGTCTTCGCGACCGCCTTCGCGGGAGTCGGCTTCTTCGTACCGGCCTGGCCTTCCAGGCGGTACGGCTTCACCCGGGTGCGCTTGAGGTTCTTCGCCCACTGCGTCGCGGCGATCGACACCGATCCGGAGGCGAGACCGAACTGCGCCTCGATCGCGGTGTGGCTGGACGGGATCAGCCCGTACTGCCAGGTGGTGGCGGTCCGCGGGGAGATGGTGAAGCCGGTGGTGCCGTCGGTGCCGGTGGTGCCGTCCACGCCGAACTCGTCGACACGGCTCGCGGCGTGGAAGGCGCCGCACACGTACAGACAGTCCGCCGGGTCGGTGCCGGTCGCGGCCAGGTGCTCCCGCATCCGGGTCCACATGTACCGCTCGCGGTCCTCGTCGACGCGCACCCGGTCCCCGTCGCCCGGGGCGAGCCGCCGGAAGAGGCTGCCGATGAGGAACATCACCTGGCGGTAGGTGTCGTGATCGCTGTCGCCGAGCGGTACCTCGACGTACTGGTGCCACCACTCCGACCAGTGGCGGACCTTGCCGTGGCGGAGCAGGTGCTCCTCCAGCTCGGCGAAGCGCGGCCGCAGGTCGCCGATCTCGACGCCGACGGCCTCGCCGTGGAGCGCCGCCTCCGCCTCGGTCTCCGCGGGCTTCGCGCTCGGGGCCACCGTGCCCGCGGCGCTCTCGCCCTCCCGGTCGTGCCGGGCGTCCCACTGGAAGACGTGGTCGGAGGAGCGGTCGACGAGGACCAGTTCGACGCCGGGGGTGTCGAGGGCGTACGCGATGGCCTGGTATTCGGCGGAGGCCTCGGTGATCGGCGCGACGACGGACAGCGGGGCCCAGTCGGACGGGAAGCCGTCGATGTCGCTGGCGAACGCCTGGACGGCGACGGGCAGTCGGCAGTTGCGCAGCTCGGTCAGGAGCGGCGCCATGTCCTCGCACAGCTCCAGGTACACGACCTTCGGCTGCTTCTCGCGCAGTCGGCGGGCCATGGCGAGCGCGGACGCGGGCGAGTGGTGGCAGACGGGGAAGATCTCCAGCGGTTCGCCCGCTGCCCGGTCGACGTCGTCGACCATGCCGAGGAGGATGCCTTCCAGGGCGTCCCCTCCACCGGCGAACTCGGAGGCCGCTTCGTGGAGTTGGCCCCGTAGTGCGGCGAACGGGGTCTCGGGGGCCGCGCTCATGCCAGCTTGGCGATCGCGTCGCGGCCGCCCTCCAGGAACTCGGGCCAGGAGCCGCCTTCCGCCTTGCCGCGCGGCTCGACGACGCCGTGCAGGTACTTGTTGAGGATGGCGAGGTCCTCGGGCTCGCGGCGCGCGAGGGAGCCGACGAGCGAGGAGGCGAGGGTACGGGCGGTCAGGGCGCGCTCGCCGAAGAAGTTGCTGTGGAGGACGGCGTCTTCCAGTACGCCGATCTGTTCGGCGGTGGACAGCGCGGACTCCAGCTTCTCGTCGTCGCTGCCCGCCGCCGCCGCGGAGGCGCGGAGATCGGCGAAGCTCTGGAGGAGGACGTCGAGGAGGGTGGGCGGCACGTCCAGGTCGATCTGGTGCCGGCGCAGGAGCTCCTCGGTGCGGAACCGGACGATCTCGGCCTCGCTCTTCTTGTTCGTCACGACCGGGATGCGGACGAAGTTGAAGCGGCGCTTGAGCGCGGAGGACAGGTCGTTGACACCGCGGTCGCGGCTGTTGGCGGTGGCGATGATGGAGAAGCCGGGCTTGGCGAAGACGATGTTGTCACCGCCGCCGTCGCTCTCCAGCTCGGGGACGGAGACGTACTTCTCGGAGAGGATCGAGATGAGCGCGTCCTGGACGTCGCTGGTGGAGCGGGTCAGCTCCTCGAAGCGGCCGATGGTGCCGGTCTCCATCGCGGTCATGATCGGTGAGGGGATCATCGACTCCCGTGACTGGCCCTTGGCGATGACCATGGACACGTTCCAGGAGTACTTGATGTGGTCCTCGGTGGTGCCGGCGGTGCCCTGCACCACGAGCGTGGAGTTGCGGCTGAGCGCGGCCGAGAGGAGCTCGGCGAGCCAGCTCTTGCCGGTGCCGGGGTCGCCGATGAGCAGCAGGCCACGGTCGGAGGCGAGGGTGACGATGGAGCGCTCGACGATGCTGCGGTCGCCGAACCACTTCTGCGTCACCTCCCGGTCGAGGCCGTCGGCGCGCTCGGAGCCGAGGATGAAGAGGCGGACCATCTTCGGGGACAGGCGCCAGGAGAACGGCTTGGGGTTGTCGTCGATCGACTCCAGCCAGTCGAGTTCCTCGGCGTACTTGATCTCGGCGGGAGCGCGGAGCAGGTCGGACATGCGAAGGGCCTCTCAGGTGAGGAAGGTCTTGAGTTCGTGGACGAGCTTGTCGATGTGGCCGGAGACCACCGGGGTGCCGAGCGCCTTGAACCGCTCGCGGAACCAGGGGTTGACCTCCTGCCGTCCGGAGCTGGTCACCGAGCCGACGGGGATGAACCGCACGCCGGACCGGTGGACCGCCTCGATGCCCTCGAAGAGCGGCTGCGAGCGGTCGAACTCGTAGAAGTCGGAGATCCACACCATGACGGTGTTCTTGGGTTCGGCGATCTTCGGCCGGGCCATGGCCATGGCGACCGGCCCGTCGTTGCCGCCGCCGAGGTTGGTGCGGAGCAGGACGTCGAACGGGTCGTGCACCCAGGGAGTGAGGTCGATGGCTCGGGTGTCGTACGCGATGAGGTGGACGTCCACCTTCGGCAGTCCGGCGAAGATCGAGGCCAGGATGGTGCAGTTGACCATCGAGTCGACCATGGAACCGGACTGGTCGACGACGACGACCAGCCGCTGGGGCGTGGTCCTGCGGACGGTGTGCCGGTAGTAGAGGCGGTCGACGTAGAGACGCTCCTCCTCCGGGCTCCAGTTGGTGAGGTTCTTCCAGATGGTGCGGTCGATGTCGAGGTTCCGGAAGATCCGCTTGGGCGGGACGGAGCGGTCCAGCTCGCCGACGGTCGCCTTCTCCACCTGCGTGCGCAGGACCTCGGCGACCTCGTCGACGTAACGCCGGATGAGGGACTTGGCGTTGGCCAGGGCGATGCCGGAGAGATTGCCCTTGTCGCGCAGGAGCTGCTCGATCAGGGACATGCTCGGGGTGAGCTTGGCCGCGAGCGCGGGATCGGCCAGCACCTCGCGCAGGTGCATGCGCTGGACCAGATCGGCCTCGACGGCGCCGAGTTCGGCGCCGAGACCGCCACCGGTGAGTCCCGCTCCGGCCGCCCGGCCGCCGCGCAGCCCGCCGGGCGGGCAGCCGAGCGCGCGCTCCAGCCAGCCGGCGTCCGACTGCCAGCGAGCCAGCTGACCGGCGGAGACCGTGCCGGAACCGGTGGAGAAGACATTGAGCAGGACCTTCGACGCGAGGGCGGCGCGCCGCACCTCGGCTGCCCGGTCGCGGGCGTCGTCCGGTTCGGGCTCCGGGGTCATCAGGCCGTCGAACTCGTCGGCCAGCTCCGGATGGCGCTGGACGACGGAGTCGACGGACGCGCCCGGGTCGAGCAGCGCCGACGGGAGGCCGATGTCCTCGACGACGGCGAGGCTCGCGGACTCCAGTGCGGGCTGCTCCTCGTGGTCGAAGAGCCGGGCGAGGAGACGCCAGTAGAGGACCTGACGGCGGTTGTCGTCGGAGTCGGCGACGTCGGGGACGGGGGCGGTGCTGTCGGTCATTTCCGCAGCAGCCTTCCGGCTCGTTCGCGCAGGACGGCGACGGAGTCCGTGGCCGCCTTCTCCGCCCGGACGCCCACCTTGTCGGTGGTGCCTCCGGCCCAGGCACCCGCGTGGACGGCGACGGTCTTCTTCCGCACGGTCGTCTCGACGGCGAGCGGCTGGAGGACGAACGCTCCGGCGTCCCAGCGGAGAAGTCCGATGCACGCGCCGGACGCGGCGACCGCCTCCGGGGTGAGCGGACCGGCCACGGGGGCGCGGTCGGTGTCGACGGCCATCCGGTGCCCGGCGACCGCGAACGCCGTCGCCCCGTCGTCGTGCTCCACCGCGTACCCCTCGACGAGGACGGGAACGGCGATCCGGACCGGGTGACGGTCCAGCGGGACGGTCACCGGGTCGGAGGCGGTGGACAGGATCACCCGGGCGGTGGCGAACGGGTCGGCGGGCTCCCCCGCGCGGGCCCGCTCGTCGTCCCAGACGAGGTCGCCCTCGGCGGTGACGGGCATGGCGTCGACCTCCATGGAGCGGCCCTCGCTCACGGCGGCCAGGAGCGACATCCGCGGGCGGAGCAGCTGCCAGAGTCCGGCGCCGACGACGGTGTCCGGCTTGGGCGCGGACACCGCGGCCCGCACCAGGCGTGGCGCCGCACCGTCGGCGGGCTCGAACACCGCGTGGACCTGGGCCTGTACGGCGGTCGCGTGCTCCTGTACGTCCACGCCGAGCGGCAGCAGACGGCCGGTCGCGGTGGCCGTCGAGGAGGCGCGGGTGGCCCCCGGCAGGGTCAGCAGCAGCGCGCGGGACCAGAGGTCGGCCCAGCGGCGCACCGGGACGCGCTCCAGGGTGGCGCCCGGGCAGGAGGCGGCCAGCTCGGCGGCGAAACCGTCGAGCAGGGTGGCCTGACGCCTCAGCAGCGGGTCCGGCAGCATCGCGGAGACGACGGGCGCGGCACCGGCGACCAGCTCGTGGTCGATGCCCTGCCACCCGGCGCGGGCGATGTCGCAGAGCCAGGCGCGGGCGGCCGCGAGGACGTTGGCGGCGGGTCCCTCGCCTCCGGCGGCCGGTGCGGTCGCCTCCGCGCGGGGTCGGCCCGTGACGTCCCCGACGCGGGCGACGAGCGCGTCGTGCGCGGAGCCCATGAGGGCGGTGCGGGCGGCGGCGAGGGCGACGAAGTGCTCCTCGCCCGCCGCGCCGGCCGCCGCCTTCTCGGCGGCCTCGGCGACGCGGGAGGCCAGCGGCGTCCCGACGACGGCGTCCGTGAGCGCGGTGAGCCCGTCGGTCTGCGCGGGCTGCGGACGGAGCAGTCCGGCGACGAGCACCCGGTCGAAGGCGTCGACGGCGGCGAGTGCCTCGTCGAGCCCGTCCACGGGGTCGGAGAGCAGATCCGTACGCATCAGGCGACCGCCCTCGTCGGCGGGAACCACTGCATCTCGGGCAACGGCACCGTCACCGGTTCCCGTTCGAGGTAGGCCAGGTGCCGCAGGAACCGGCTGAACACCGGGGCGGCCGCCGCGGTGTCGCCCTGGGCGGGGCGCGTCGCGGTCATCGCGGAGACCAGCGCGTGGGCGTCGGGCTCCTCGCCGGGCGTCTCGGCCTTCAGGTAGCGGGCGACACGCTCGGCCCCGTACTGCAGGACGGCCTCGGCGACGAGCGTCCGGATGTGGTTGCAGAACGCGCCGCGCGCGCCGCCGCAGGGACGGTTGTTGTTGGTGCTGCACGCGAACGCGTACGTCCCGGCCGCGATCGAGGACACGTACACGCGCCCTATGTCGGACCCGCTGGACACGACACCCTGCAACCGCCCGTCGGCCAGCTCGACGAACGGCACCTTGGCGAGCTTCCGCGGTCGCGCGGGCGGTACGACCCGCGCCACGCTCGACGTCTCCCAGACCGTCAAGACACCTCTCCCATGCACGTCAAAGGGATGTTCACGCCGGAGCGGCGCGACAGGGACGAACCTATCCCCGCCCACTGACAACGGCCTGGGAGCGGCCTGGCGGTGGGTCGTTCACCACCAGTAGGCGGGGTACTTCGGTGCGCCGCGGCGGATGCGGGACGCGGTGAACGCGGTCAGCACGAGCAGGATCGTGGCGCCGAAGAGCAGCGGGACGAACCGGCCCGGCGCGGGCGACTGGAGCACGATGACGACGGCGGTCGCGCAGGCCGGCGAGTGCGGGGTCCGGGCCAGCGTCGTCAGCGCGAGGGCGACACCGGCGGCGACGGCGGCCGCCCAGGTGCTGCCGCCCGCCGCGGTCGCGACCGCGTATCCGGCGGCGGCCCCGAGCAGGTGGCCGACAACCACGCTGCGGGGCTGGGCCAGGGGGAGTGTGGGGGCGCAGTGCACCAGGGCGGCGCTGGCGGCCAGCGGCGGTATCAGTACCGGCTCGTGGATGGCGGCGCCGATCGCGACCAGTCCCAGCAGGGCGGCCGTCGCCGCGGTGACGCTGTGGAACGCGGCCGCGGGCGCGGGCCGGGCCGGAGCCCGGCCGACGATCCTGGGCAGGCGGGGGCGGGTGAGGACTGCGGGGCCCGCGGAGTCCGTGGGAGCGGCGGAGTCCGTGGGGTCGGTTTCGGTACGGGGTACGGCGTCGGTGCTCATGTGATGCGGTGTTTCCGGGCGGGCGGCCGTGGGCCGGACAGGACAGGGCAGGGGTCGTCGGGGAGACGGTCGTACGGGACTCTGTGATCGACAGTCGGCCCGGTCATGCGCGTGATCCTGATGCGGCGGCGCAACCGATCACCACTCTAACCAGCGGTTTTACGCCGGAGGGGGCGGGGTCGACGCGGCGCCCTTCGCACATCCGGCGTAAAATAGGGTGAATGGACACACTCAAGTACGAGCTGGTGTTCTCCGACGGCACGGGCTCGGCCCGGGACGTCGTGATCGTGGAGCGCACCCTCTCCTCGGGGCCCGGTGGCCATCCGGTGTACGCCGACGCGACGGGCATCATCCGAGCGGAGATCAGCGACCGCGGTGAGGTGCGCGTCCTCGCCTCGGGCGGCCACCAGGAACCCGCCCAGAGCGTCGAGGCACGGCCGCTCCCCGAGGAGCCCGGAGAGCGTTGAGAGCACGGAGAACCCCCCGTCCACGGGGACGGGGGGCTCTCCTGGTTCCGGCCCCGCGGGGGATTCGGGGCCGGGGCAGGCGGGTGGGGGTGTGTGGGTTCCGGGGTTCCGGGGGCGGCTACTTGGTCGGGAGCTCGTCCGCGAGGGGACGGTCGATCGCCATGATCCAGCGGTCGTCGCCGGTGCGCCGCATGACGTCGGTGCAGGTGCCCGTGATGATCTGGCGCCCGCCCTGCTCGTCGGCGACGTCGAGGCGGAATTCGACGATCACCAGCGAGACGTCACCGGCGACGTAGTTGTGCACGACCTTCGAGTCGAGTTTGGGGCCGGTCTTCAGCAGGTCGATGATGCCCTGCCGGCGCTCCGCGCCCGTCAGCGGCTGGCCCGACAGGTTCGAGATCGCGTCGTCGCGGTACAGCTGGTCGAAGATGGCGCCGTCGCCCGAGTTGAAGGCGTCGATGAACGCCTGGTTCTGCTGCTCCACGTCGTCGGTGAGGACCAGGTTGTCGAGATCGGTGGTGGTCATGGTGATGACTGCTCCCTCTTCGTTGGTGCGTTCTTTGTTGATTCCGGCTGAGACGGGGGGCCGAGGGCACGCCGACCGTATGCGGCGGCGCCCCACCCCCCGTCCACCGTGGGGTAATCGTGGTAATCGCCGATCCGGCGCGGATCACCCCTCGGTCATCGGTGCCGCCGGGAAGTAGCCGACCTCGGTGAAGAAGTCGACGTACCTGCCGAACAGTTCCTTGGTCACGGGCGGGCAGTGGACTCCGCTGCCCGCGAGCACCTCCAGCGTGTCGGCGATGTCCATCGGCGGGTAGAAACCGGAACTGTCCGCGGTCAGCAGCTCGAAGGCGTCGAGCAGCGGCACCAGCGCGTTGCCCCGGTCGGCGCGCACGAGCTCCAGCCATTCGTCCCGGTCCAGTTCACCCAGCGGGTACCCGAACGACCGCAGGTGGTCGGCGGCTTCGGCGAGTGTCAGCTCGCTCGGGTTGTAGAGGTGGAACGTCCGGCCCACCGCGCCCTCCTTGCCCGACATCGCGAGGATCGCGGCGCTGACGTAGTCCACCGGCATCAGGTGGACGGGTCCGACCATCCCCTCCGGGACCGCGCCGGCCTGCAGGATGCCCTTGAGGCTCAGCCAGACGAAGTCCCGTGTCTGGCATGCCCCGTTGCGCTGGTCACCCGAGATCACGTCGACGCGGTACACCGAGACCGGAAGACCCCTCTCCCGGGCCGTCCCGATGAGCTGCTCGCACACCCACTTGCTCTGGACGTAGCCGGTGGGCAGCGACTCCGCCGGGCCCGTCGGCGCGTCCGGCGCGAGCGCGGCGCCGCCGCTGTCGGCGCCCGAGAAGACCCCGGTCGTCGACACGTAGTGGACGGGGACCGTACGGTGCCGGGCCGCGAGCCGCAGGACCTCGACCGTGCCGGAGACGTTCGCCGCCTTCACGTCCTCGTACGGATGGAGCCAGTTGACCGAGGCGCCGACGTGGTAGACGACCTCGGTCTCCCGGCTCAGCCGGTCGAACTCCCCCTCGTCGAGGCCGAGAAGGGGCCGTGCGAGGTCGCCGACGACGATGTCGATCCGGCCCTCGTCGACCTCCTCCCCCAGGCGGTACCACTCCAGGTTGGCGCGCAGCCGCTCCCACGCCTCCGCCCGGTCCGCGCCGCGGACGAGCACCCGCACGCGAGCGGCCGTGGTCCGCAGCAGGTCGCGCAGGACGAAGGCGCCGAGGAAGCCGGTGGCCCCGGTCAGGAACACCGCCGTGGGGTCGGTGGCGACGCGGGTGACGACTCCCTCGGGCCTGATGTCCTCGGGGAGTACGGTCTCGGCCGCGAAGTCCACGGCGTGCGGCGCGGCACCGCCCTCGCCGTGCGCCCCGGCCTGGCCGGGGGCGCTCTCCGCCTGGCCCTCCAGCGCGACCGTGCGGAGGTACGCGGCGAGTGCCGCGGGCGTCGGATGGTCGAAGACCAGCGTGGCGGGGAGCCTGACACCCACGACGTCGTCGAGCCGGTTCCGGAGTTCGACGGCGGTCAGCGAGTCGAACCCGAGCGACGGGAAGGGCCGGTCACCGTCGATGCCCGCCGGGTCGGGGTGGCCGAGTACGGCGCCGGCCTCGGCCCGGACGACCCCGAGGAGGTACGCGAGCTGTTCGGCCTCGCTCATCCCGCGCAGGTCCCGGCCGGAGGCGGCGCCGGGGTCGGCGGCGTTCCGGGCGGTGCCGCGGGTGGGGGTGCCGGCGAGCGTGGACAGCAGGAGCGGCGCCCGGCCGGGGTTCTCCCGCAGGGCGGCCACGTCCAGCGGGGTGCCGACCAGGGCCGGCAGCGCCAGGGCGAGGGCGGCGTCGAGGATCGCCGGTCCGCGCTCGGCGGTGACGGGCCGGAAACCGGCCCGGGCGATGCGCCGGAGGTCCGCCTCGTCCAGGTCCCCGGTCATGCCGCCGGACTGCTCCCACAGGCCCCAGGCGACGGACGTCGCGGGCAGCCCGCGGGCCGCGCGGTGCTCGGCGAGGCCGTCGAGGAAGGCGTTGGCCGCGGCGTACGGGGCCTGGCCGGCGCCGCCGATGACGCCGGCGAGGGAGGAGAACAGGACGAAGGCCGAGAGGTCGAGGCCGCGGGTCAGCTCGTGGAGGTTCCAGGCGGCGTCGGCCTTCGGCCGCAGCACCGCGTCCAGGCGCTCCGGCGTCTGGTCCGCGATCAGGCCGTCGTCCAGGACGCCGGCCAGATGGACGACGCCGGTCAGCGGGCGGTCCGCCGGGACGTCGGCGAGGACCCGCGCGAGCGCCTCCCGGTCGGCGGCGTCGGCGGCGGCGATCGTCACCCGGGCACCGAGCTCCGTGAGCTCGGCGGCCAATTCCTGAGCCCCGACAGCCTGTTCGCCGCGCCGACTGGTCAGGAGGAGGTCCCTCACCCCATGGCGGGCCACCAGGTGGCGCGCGAAGAGGGCTCCGAGCGAGCCGGTGCCGCCGGTGATCAGGACCGTACCCTCAGGGTTCCAGGACCCCGACGGACGACCCTCCGTCGTGGTCGAGACGCGGCGCATCCGCGGCCGGAGCAACCGTCCGTCTCGGAGCGCCAGTTGCGCCTCGCCGGCGCCGGCGCCGGAGATCAGCGGAAGCATGGCGTCCGAGGCCGGAGACCCGTCGGTGTCGACGAGCACGACGCGGCCGGGGTGTTCGGACTGGGCCGAGCGCAGCAGCCCCCAGACGGCGGACGCCGCGAGGTCCGTCACGTCCTCGGTCCGGGTCGCGACCGCGCCCCGGGTGAGGACCACGAGCCTGGTCCCGGCGAGCCGGTCGTCCGCCAGCCACTTCTGGACCAGGGCGAGCGCGTGACGTGCGGCCCGGTGGACCGAGCCGGGCAGGACCCCGCCCTGCGCACCCCCGGCGGGGGCGAGCACCGCGAGGAGCGGCTGCCCGTCACCGGACCGCGCGGCCTCCCCGGCGGCCGGGACGTCGGGCAGGTGCCGGGCGCCTGGCAGGAGGGCGTCGAGCTGCGGCGACGGGGCGCCGAGTACACCCCAGGACACCGTCCCGTTCCGGGCTCCTTCGAGACCGACCGGCGCCCAGGCGACCTCGAAGAGGGCGTCGTGCGCGCGCGTCCCGGCGGCTACGCGGGGCTCGGCGGAGCCGAAGCCCAGCGAGGTGATCGTGGCGACGGGCCTGCCCGTCGCGTCGGCGAGGTACGCGGAAAGGGTGCCGTCACCAGCGGGCGTCAGACGTACGCGGACGAGGGAGGCGCCGGCGGCGTGCAGGCGCACTCCCCGCCAAGCGACGACAAGCCGCGCGGACCGGGAACCGGGACCTTCGGCGGAGCCGTGCTGCGCCTCGGCCGTCGGCAGCGCCGTGTCCGTCAGCGGCGCCGCGTGCAGGGCGGCGTCCAGGAGGGCGGGGTGCAGGGCGAAGTCGCCGGGCAGTGCGCGGTGACGGCCCGCTTCCGGCAGGTGGACCTCGGCGTACAGGTCGTCGCCGCGCCGCCATGCTGCAATCACGCCCCGGAAGCCGGGGCCGTAGGCCGGTCCGTCTCCCGCGAGTCGTTCGTAGGCTCCGTCCAGGTCGATCGCGGTCGCCCCCGCGGGAGGCCAGCTCTCCAGCGCGAAGTCCGGCTCGGAGGCGTCCACGCCGACCTGGCCCCGCGCGGCGAGCGACCACGTGACGTCACCGGCCTCGGGCCGGGTGTGGACCGTGACCGTACGCCGTCCCCGCTCGTCCGCCGCGCCCACGCCGACCTGCACCCGCAGCCCGGCTCCGGGGTCAAGCCTCGGCAGCGCCTCGACGGAGAACGCGTCGAGGACGGTGGCGCCGAACTCGTCCCCGGCCCGCACCGCCAGTTCCACGAGGGCGGCGGGCGGCAGGACGGTCGCCCCGTCCACGACGTGGTCGGCCAGCCAGGGGTGGGAGTGCCGGGTGATCCGGCTGGTGAAGAGCGCCTCGTCGCCGTGCGGCCCCGCGACGGTGACGGCCGCGCCCAGCAGGGGGTGCCCGACGGCGTCCAGGCCCAGGCCCACGGCGTCCGTGGCGGCCGAGACCGGCTCGTACCAGTACCGGTCCTGCTGGAAGGCGTACGTCGGCAGGTCGACCCGCCGCGCCCCGGAGCCCGCGAAGACCGCGTCCCAGTCGGGGGCGGCACCCCGCACGTACGCCTCGCCGGCCGAGGTCCAGAACCGCTCCTGGCCTCCCTCGTCGCGCCGCAGCGTGCCGATCACGACGGCGTCGCGCCCGGCGTCCTCGGCGATGTCCTGGACCCCGGTCACGAGCACCGGATGCGCGCTGGCCTCCACGAAGGTGGCGAAGCCCTGGCCGAGGAGAGCACGGACGGCCCGCTCCAGTTCGACGGTCTGCCGGAGGTTGCGGTACCAGTAGCCGGCGTCCAGTTCGGGCCCCTCGACCCACTCGCCGGTCACCGTCGACAGCATCGGAATCCGGGGCTGTCGGGGAGTCACATCCGCGAGAAGGGACGACAGTTCGTCCTGGAGCAGCTCCACGTACGCCGAGTGCGAGGCGTAGTCGACCGGTACGCGACGGGCCCGGATCCCGTCCGCCCGGGCGTCCGCGAGGAACTCGTCGAGCGCCTCGTTCTCGCCCGAGACGACCACCGAGCGGGGGCCGTTGACGGCCGCGATCTGGATCCTGCCCTCCCACGGAACGGTCCGCTCGCGGACCTCCGAGGCGGGAAGGGCCACGGAGACCATGCCGCCGAGACCGGCGAGGATCCGGCCGATCGCCTGGCTGCGCAGGGCCACCACGCGGGCGCCGTCCCGGAGGGTGAGCGCCCCGGCGACGGTCGCCGCCGCGATCTCGCCCTGCGAGTGCCCGACCACGGCCTCGGGACGCACGCCCCGGGAGCGCCACAGCTCGGCGAGGGACACCATCACCGCCCACAGGACGGGCTGGACGACGTCGACTCGCTCCAGACCGGGGGCGCCGTCGGCTCCGCGGCCATCGACTCCGGCGACGTCGACTCCGCGGCCGTCGGCTCCGTCGGTTCCGTCGGTTCCACGGCCGTCGGCTCCGCGCAGGACGTCCTGGAGCGACCAGTCGGTGAACTCGGCCAGCGCCTCGGCGCAGGCGTCGATCCGTGCCGCGAACTCCGGGGACGTGTCCATGAGGTCCACGGCCATGCCGGCCCACTGCGAGCCCTGGCCGGGGAAGAGGAACACGGTCTTGCCGGACCGGCCCGCGGTCCCCGTCACCAGGCCCGCGGCGGGTGCGCCGTCGGCGAGGGCCGTGAGCCGCGCGAGTCGGGCTTCCCGGTCGGCGCCGACGACCGCCGCCCGCTCGGGGAGGGCGGCCCGGGTCGTCGCGAGCGAGAACGCCACGTCCTGGTCGGTGAGTTCGGGCCGCTCGGCGAGGTGCTCCGCGAGGCGGCGCGCCTGATCCCGCAGGGCAGGGCGGGACTTGGCGGACAGCACCCAGGGCGTGTCGTGCCCGCCGGCCGTCTCCTCCTCCGGGGCGGTGGGCGTCTCCGGCACCTCTTCGAGGATGACGTGGGCGTTGGTGCCGCTGACGCCGAACGACGAGACCGCGGCCCGGCGCGGACGGTCGAGCTCGGGCCAGGCCCGTTCCTCGGTGAGGAGTTCGACGGCGCCCGCGCGCCAGTCGACCACGGGCGTGGGCTCGTCGACGTGGAGCGTCCTCGGCATGGTCCCGTGCCGCATGGCCTGGATCATCTTGATCACGCCGCCGACGCCGGCCGCGGCGACGGTGTGCCCGATGTTGGATTTGAGCGAGCCGAGGCGCAGCGGCCGGTCGGCGGGGCGGCCCTGCCCGTACGTGGCGAGGAGGGCCTGTGCCTCGATCGGGTCGCCGAGCCGGGTCGCCGTGCCGTGCGCCTCGACGATGTCGACGTCGGCGGTCGTCAGTCCGGCGTCGGCGAGCGCCCCCTTGATGACCCGTTCCTGGGAAGGGCCGTTGGGGGCGGTCAGGCCGTTGGAGGCGCCGTCCTGGTTCACGGCGGAACCCCGGATCACCGCGAGGACGCGATGCCCGTTCCGGCGCGCGTCGGACAGCTTCTCGACCAGGACCAGGCCGACTCCTTCGGACCAGCCGGTGCCGCCGGCCGAGGCGGCGAAGGACCGGCAACGGCCGTCGGCGGACAGGCCGTTCTGCCGGGAGAAGTCGACGAACCCCCCAGGGTGGCCGTTGACCGTGACACCGCCGGCGACCGCGAGCGCCGACTCGCCCGAGCGTACGGACTGAACGGCCAGGTGCAGCGCGACCAACGAGGACGAGCAGGCCGTGTCGAGCGAGACGGCCGGCCCCTCGAGGCCGAACGAGTAGGCGATGCGGCCGGAGGCCACACTGCCCAGTTTGCTCGTCATGAGGTATCCCTCGAACTCCTCCGGTCCGTCGAGGCCCAGATAGCTCTGCTCGACGATGCCGGCGAAGACACCGGTGCTGCTGCCCCGCAGGGCCGTCGGGTCGATGCCCGCGTTCTCGAAGAGCTCCCAGGCCGTCTCCAGGAGCACCCGGTGCTGCGGGTCCATGGCGAGGGCCTCGCGCGGCGAGATCCCGAAGAACGCCGCGTCGAAGCGGGTCGCGCCCTCAAGGAAGCCGCCCTCCTTGGTGTACGTCCGGCCGGGCAGACCCGGCTCGGGGTCGTACAGGGCGTCGACGTCCCAGCCGCGGTCGGCGGGCCACTCGGTGATGGCGTCGCGCCCCTCGGCGACGAGGTTCCACAGGTCGTCGGGGGAGGCGACGCCGCCCGGGTAGCGGCAGGCCATGCCGACGACGGCGACGGGTTCGGGCGCCGCCGACTCCAGCTCGGCTAGCCGCCGGCGGGTCTTCTGCAGGTCCACGGTGACGCGTTTGAGGTAGTCGACGAGCTTTTCTTCGTTGTTCATGGGCTTGCGGGTCTCCCAGATCAGTGGGGTCGTCGGAGAGGTGGAGAAGGGGCGCGCGGCGACGAGCGTTCTGTCCGCGACGGGCGCGGGCGACCGGCTCAGTCGGCTGCCGGGTCCAACTCGCCGTCGATGAGGGCGAAGAGGTCGTCGGCGGTCGCGGACGCGAGCCGGTCGGCGAGATCGTCGTCGTCCGCCGGCGCCTGGTCGCCGCCGAGCGGCGTGGTGCCGTGGGCGGAGCCGGCCTGCTGCCCGTCTCCGGTGAGCCGGAGCAGGAGGCCCTGGAGTCGCGCCGCGACTGCCGTGCGGAGCGCCTCGTCGTCGGCCATGTCCGGCAGCGCCGATTCCAGGTGGTCGAGGCCGGCCAGGGTCGAGCGGATGCCGGCTTCCTCCCGTACGGCCGCGAGGTGGACGAGAAGGTGGTCGGTGAGCGCGTCGGGGGTCGGGTGGTCGAAGACCAGCGTCGCGGGAAGTTCGGAACCGGTGGCCCGGCCGAGCCGGTTGCGCAGGTCGACGGCGATCAGCGAGTCGAAGCCGAGGTCCTGGAAGGCGCGCTCGGGCTCGATGGCGTACGGGTCGAAGTGGCCCAGGACCGCGGCCACTTCGCCCCTCACGAGATCGAGCAGCGCCACGCGCCGCGCCTCCGGCGGCATGGCCGCGAGGAGCTCGGCGTACGGCTCGGCGGCGGAGTCGGCCGGGTTGCCGGACGTGGCGGCCTCGACGGCACGCCGCGACGGGCCGGTCGGATGACCGTCCCCGGCCCCGGCCGACGCGCCCTCCGCGACCGGCGGGTCCGCCGGAGCGAACTCCTCCAGGGGCACCTCCTGGTAGCCGAGCGACTCGACCGTGATCACGGGGCGCCCTTCCTCGTCCGTGAGCCGGACGGCGGCGGTCCGCTGTCCGGTCTCCGTGAGGAGGACCCGGGCGGTGGCCGCTCCGGTGGCGTGCAGGCGCACGCCCCGCCACTCGGCCGGTACGAGTACGGAACCGGCCGGGACCGGGAAGGGGTGACCGAGGACGGCGGCGTCGAGGAGGGCGGGATGCAGCCCGAACCGGACGACGTCCGGAAGGAGTTCCTCGGAGAGTCGCACCTCGGGAGCCCCCTGTACGGCCTCCCGGTCCTCCCGGTCCTCCCGGCCACCCGCCTCCCCGTCGTCGCCTTCGGCGAGAAGCCCCTCCGCGTAGAGGGCCCAGGAAGCTCCGGGACGGGCCGGGCGCGCGTGGACGGCCAGGGAACGCCGGCCGGAGTCGTCCGGGGCCCCCACCCGCACCTGCGTCTCGACCGCGCCCTCGCGGGGCAGCGCCAGCGGCGCCCGCAGGGACAGTTCATCCAGGACGGTCGCACCGGTGGCGTCACCCGCCCGGATGGCCGTCTCCACGATCACGGAGGCGGAGAGGACGACCGCGTCACCTACCGCGTGATCGGCCAGCCAGGGGTGGGTGCGGAGGGAGACCCGACCGCTGAACACCGTGTCCCCGGAGCCCGCCAGGGCGACGGACGCGCCGAGGAACGGATGCCCGGCCGGGTCCGCGCCGGAGTCGGACGCCCCGGATTCGGACGCCCTTGACTTCGCCGGGCCGGACTCCAGCCAGTGGCGCCGGTGCCGGAAGGGGTACGTGGGCAGGTCGAGGTGCGGACGGCCGCCACCACCGTGTCCGTAGTACGCCGACCAGTCGACCGGGACGCCACGGGTGTGGAGCAGCCCCAGTGCGGTGAGCAGGGTCTCGGCCTCGGGGCGGCCCCGGCGCAGCGCCGGCACCGCCGTCATCGCCGTCGTCGCCGCGTGAGCGCCCGCAGGCCGTACGCCGTCGGTCATCGCGGACAGGGCGCCGTCCGGTCCGAGTTCCAGCAGCGTGGTGACGCCCAGGTCGGACAGCGTCGCGACGGCGTCACCGTAACGGACCGCGCCCCGCACCTGGTTCGTCCAGTACGCGGCGGTGCGCAGGTCGCCTCCGGTGGCGAGCCGGCCGGTCAGCGTCGACACGACCGGTATCTGTGGATCGCGGTACGTGAGCCCCTCCGCGACCTTCTGGAACGCGTCGAGCATGCCGTCCATGTGAGGCGAGTGGAATGCATGACTGACCGTCAAGAACCGTGTGCGTCGCCCGAGTTCCTCCAGGTGACCGGCAATCTCAGCCACAGCCACCGCGTCGCCCGAGATGACGACGGAGGCGGGGCCGTTGACGGCCGCGATCCCCACCTGGTGCTCACGTCCCGCGAGCAGCTCGACGATTTCGTCCTCGTCGGCACGTACCGCGAGCATCGCTCCGCCCCCGGGCAGGTCCTGCATCAGGCGGGCCCGGGATGCCACGAGGAGGCACGCGTCCGCGAGGGACAGGACTCCGGCGGCATGGGCGGCGGCGAGTTCCCCGATGGAATGCCCGGCGACGAAGTCCGGGGTCACCCCCCAGGACTCCAACAGCCGGAAGAGTGCGATCTCGACGGCGAACAGCGCGGGCTGGGTGTAGCCGGTCAGATCGAGTTCGTCGCCGCTCGCTATCACCTCCGCCAAGGGTCGATCCAGAGAGGCATCGAGCTCCGCCGCCACCGCGTCGAAGGCCCGCGCGAAAGCAGGGAACGACTCGTACAACCCCTGCCCCATCCCGACCCGCTGCGCACCCTGCCCCGTGAAGACGAATCCGGTACGGGCGGACTCCCTGGCGGCGCCGCGTACGACGCCGGGGCCCTCGTCACCGGCCGCGAGGGCGCGCAGACCTGCGACGAGCGCGTCCCGGTCGGCTCCGACGACCACGGCTCGCTGCTCGAACGCCGAACGGCTCGTCGCCAACGACCAGCCGACGCGCTCCACTTCCGCTGCCGCGTCGGACTCGGCGAAGACGGCGAGGCGTGCTGCCTGTGCCTCCAGCGCTTCGCTGGTCTTCCCTGAGAGCAGCCACGGCACGGCCGGAAGCGAGGAGACCGGGGCGACGAGGTCCTGGTCTTCACCCAACGGCACGGTTTGTGGTGCCTGTTCGATGATGACGTGCGCGTTGGTGCCGCTGATTCCGAAGGAGGAGACGGCGGCCCGACGCGGGCGCCCGACCTCCGGCCAGTCCCGCTCCTCCGTCAGCAGCTCGACCGCGCCCGCCTCCCAATCCACATGCGGCGACGGCTCGTCCACGTGCAGCGTCCTCGGCAGCACACCGTGCCGCATCGACTCGATCATCTTGATGACACCACCGACACCGGCAGCGGCCTGCGTGTGGCCGATGTTCGACTTCAGCGAGCCGAGGTAGACGGGCTGTTCATTGGGTCGGTCCTGGCCGTAGGTCGCCAGCAGCGCCTGCGCCTCGATCGGGTCCCCCAACCGCGTTCCCGTGCCGTGGGCCTCCACCGCGTCGACGTCGGAGGCGGACAGACCGGCGTTTGCCAGCGCCTGTCGGATCACCCGCTCCTGCGCGGGACCGTTCGGAGCCGTCAGACCGTTCGACGCGCCGTCCTGGTTCACGGCCGAACCCCGCAGCACGGCAAGCACCCGATGTCCGTTGCGCTCCGCGTCCGACAACCGCTCCACGAGCAGCAGACCCACGCCCTCGGCCCAGCCCGTCCCGTCCGCCGAAGCCGCGAACGGCTTGCACCGGCCGTCGGTCGAGAGACCGCGCTGCCGGGAGAACTCGACGAACGTGAGCGGCGAGGACATGACGGTGACACCGCCGGCGAGTGCGAGGTCGCACTCGCCGCGCCGCAGGGCATGCGCCGCCGTGTGGAGCGCCACCAGCGACGACGAGCACGCCGTGTCGACGGTGATCGCGGGCCCTTCGAGGCCGAGCGCGTACGAGACCCGGCCGGAGGCCACGCTGCCGGCGATTCCGGCCGCGAGGTAGCCCTCGAGGTCGTCCGGGATGTTCTGCGCGCCGACGCCGTAGTCGTGGTACATCACGCCCGCGAACACGCCGGTCCGGCTGCCGCGCAGGGTGGCGGGCACGATGCCGGCACTCTCCACGGCCTCCCACGCGGTCTCCAGGAGGAGGCGCTGCTGCGGGTCGGTGGCGAGCGCCTCGCGCGGGGACATCCCGAAGAAGTCCGCGTCGAACCCGTCCGCATCGTGCAGGAAGCCCCCATGGCGGACGTACGACGTACCGATCCGCTCCGGATCAGGGTCGTACAGCTTCTCCAGATCCCAGCCACGATTCACCGGGAACCCACTGATCGCGTCCCTCCCCTCCGCCACCAGCCGCCACAGATCCCCCGGCGACGACACCCCACCCGGATACCGGCACGCCATCCCCACGATCGCGATCGGATCCTCGGCGGCGGCGACGTCACCCGGGGATGCGCCCCGCTCGGCCACGGTCTTTCCGTCCTTCACCTGGTCGTCCACGTCGGAGAACTCTCCGAGCAGGTGAGTGGCGAGGGCGGCGGGTGAGGGATGGTCGAAGACGAGGGTCGTGGGCAGCCGAAGCCCGGTGGCGGAGTTGAGACGGTTACGGAGTTCCACGGCCGTCAGCGAGTCGAAGCCCAGCTCCTGGAACGCCCGCTCCGCCTCCACCGCACCCTGATCCGTATGACCGAGCACGCCGGCGACCACACCCCGCACCAGCTCCAGAAGCACCCGCGCGCGCTCGGCCCGATCCAGGCCGGCCAGGCGCTCCGACAGAGCCGAGGAACCACCCGCGGAAGCGGTACCCGCCGCGGCGGCCCGACGCGGTGCCGGAGGCACCAGCCCCCGCAGCATCACCGACAGCAGCTCACTCCCCTGCGCCCGCAGGGCAGCGGTGTCCATCCGCGTGACCGCGAGAACCGCGTCGGCCGCACCATCAGCCGTGGCCGAGTCGAACAGGTCCATCGCGTCCTTCGACTCCAGCGGCAACAGACCCGAACGCGCCAAGCGCCGCAGATCCGCCTCCCCCAGATGCCCGGACAGCGCACTCGACTCCGCCCACAACCCCCACGCCAACGACACGCCCGGAAGACCCGACGCCCGCCGGTACTCCATCAGCGCGTCCAGGAAGGTATTGCCGGCCGCGTAATTCGCCTGCCCCGCCGTCCCCAGAAGACCGGCCAGCGACGAATAGACGACGAACGCGTCCAGCCGCATGCCCTGCGTCAACTCATGCAGGTTCCACACGGCATCGACCTTCGGCCGCAGCACCGCATCCAGCCGCTCCGGCGTCAGCGCCTCGACCGTCGCGTCGTCCGACACACCCGCCGTGTGCACCACAGCCGTCAACGGACGCTCGGCAGGAACCGCCGCAATCACCTCGGCCAACGCAGAACGATCCGCCACGTCGACAGCCGCGAACACCACCTCGGCACCCGCGGCCCCCAGCTCCTCGGCCAACTCCGCTGCGCCCGGGGCGTCCATACCCCGTCGACTCAGCAGCACCAGGCGACGAGCGCCCCACTCGTGCACGAGATGGCGGGCCACCACCGCACCGAGTGCACCCGTCGCACCGGTGATGAGGACCGTCCCCCGAGCCCAGTCCCTGGGCTCCGCCGCCGGAGCGACGTCGGCGCGGACGAGACGCGGTACAAGTACCCGGCCACCTCGGACGGCAGCCTGCTCCACACCCGACGCGAGGACCACAGCGACATCGGCCTCGTCCTCCACATCCGCCAGGACGACCCGACCCGGATGCTCGGCCTGCACCGAACGCACCAGACCCCACACGCCCGCGTGGACAAGATCCGACACGCCTTCACCGTCGGCCCCCACCGCGCCCCGGGTCACGACCACCAACCGGGACTCGGCACTCTGCTCGTCAGCCAGGAACTCCTGGACCTTCGCCAGCACCTCCCCCACGGCACCCCGAGCCGCCTCGGCCAGATCGCTCCCGGCCACCGCACCCGGAGCCAGTACCAGCGACACCGTCTCCGGCCCGCCGGCACCGGTGTCACCGGCACCGGTGTCACCGGAACCCACCGGAACCGGCCGCCACTCCACCCGGAACAACCCGTCCCGCGCGGCACCCGCCGCACGCAACGCCTCCCGCGACAACGGCCGCAACACCAGCGCATCCACCGACCCCACCAACCCGCCCAGGCCATCGGCAAGGGTCAGGGACACCGAATCAGGACCGGTCGTCGTCAGGCGGACCCGCAGGTCGGAGGCGCCCGTGGCCTGGACGTTCACACCGGACCAGGAGAACGGGAAGCCTGCCTGTCCGATCTCGTCCGCGACGCCCGGGAGGAGGGAGTGAAGGGCCGCGTCGAGGAGCGCGGGATGCACCGCGAACTGACCCGCGTCCGCCCGCAGCCCCTCCTCCAGAGCGACCTCGGCGAAGAGCTCCCCCTCGCCCTTCCACAGCCGCCGCAATCCCTGGAACGCAGCCCCGTACCCGTATCCGCGCTCCGCCAGCCGGTCGTACACACCGGCCAGATCCACCTCGCGAACACCCACCGGCGGCCACACCGCCAGACCGGTACCCGCGTCCGGCTCCACCACCCGAGGCACCACCGAGCCACTCGCGTGCAACACCCACGAGCCCTCGCCCTCAAGCCTCCCGAACACCTCCACGGAACGACGACCCGACGACTCCTCCACACCCCCCACCACGACCTGCACCTGCACACCACCACGCTCAGGAACCACCAGCGGAGCGGCCAGCGTCAGCTCCTCCACCTGTCCCGCGCCCACCTGCTCCCCCGCCGCCAGGACGAGCTCCACGAAGGCGGTGCCGGGGAAGGGAACGCTGTCGAGTACGGCGTGATCGGCGAGCCACGGGTGCGTACGCAGCGAGACGTGGCTGGTGAACAGGGTCTCCTCGGCACCCGCCACCGCCACGGCGGCGCCGAGCAGCGGGTGACCGACCGAACCGAGACCGAGGGCCTCCGCGCCCGTCGCGGCGGTGCCGGGCTCCAGCCAGTACCGGTCGGTCCGGAAGTTGTATGTGGGGAGGTCGACGCGCCGAGCGCCGGTCCCCTCGTAGAACGCACCCCAGTTCACCGGGACGCCACGGACGTGCAGCCGGCCCAGCGCGGTGATCAGGGTCCGGTCCTCGGGCTGATCACGGCGCAGCATGGGGACGGCGGCCACGGCCTCGGCAGCGCCGCTCCCCACGGACGCGCCGTCGCCCTCGTCCGTGCCCTCGGCAGGCCGGTCGATCAGGCCGTCGGCCAGGGCCGTCAGCACGCCGTCCGGGCCCAGCTCGACGAATGTGGTGACCCCCTGCTCGACGAGGGTGCCGACCGCGTCGGCGAAGCGCACGGCTCCCCGCACCTGGTCCGTCCAGTACGCGGCGGTGCGCAGGTCGTCACCGGCGGCGAGCCGTCCGGTCAGGGTGGAGACGACGGTGATCCGCGGCGCGTCGAAGGCGAGCCGGGACGCGGTCTCGCCGAACGCGTCGAGCATCCCGTCCATGTGCGGCGAGTGGAAGGCGTGGCTGACGGTGAGCTGCTTGGTCTTGCGTCCCCGCTGTTCCAGTTCCGCGGCGATGTCGGCCACCGCGTCGGCGTCCCCGGAGATCACGACCGACGTCGGGCCGTTGAGGGCGGCGATGGCGGCCCGCTTCTCACGGCCCGCGAGCAGGGCGACGACCTCCTCCTCGCTCGCCTGTACAGCCGTCATCGCCCCACCGCCGGGCAGGGCCTGCATCAGGCGGCCTCGCTCGGCGACCAGCGAGCAGGCGTCCGCGAGGGACAGGACTCCGGCGGCATGGGCGGCGGCGAGTTCCCCGATGGAATGCCCGGCGACGAAGTCCGGGGTCACCCCCCAGGACTCCAACAGCCGGAAGAGTGCCACCTCGACGGCGAACAGCGCGGGCTGGGTGTAGCCGGTCAGATCGAGTTCGTCACCGGTCGCGATCACCTCCCGCAAGGGACGCTCCAGGTGGGCGTCCAGCTCCGCCGCCACCGCGTCGAAAGCCCGCGCGAAAGCAGGGAACGACTCGTACAGCCCCTGCCCCATCCCGACCCGCTGCGCACCCTGCCCCGTGAAGAGGAACGCGGTCCTTCCGCTGCTCCGGGCGCCCCGCACGACGCCCGGAGCCGTCTCATCGCCCGCTAACAGGCGTACGCCTGCCAGCAGTTGGTCCGGATTCTCGCCGACGACCACCGCCCGGTGGTCGAGTGCGGAGCGGCTCACGGCGAGGGAGAAGCCCACGTCGATCGCGCTCGACTCGCCCGGCTCCGCCGCGTCCAGCGTGGCGGCGAGGCGCGCGGCCTGCTGCCGCAGCGCGTCGGCGGTCTTTCCGGAGAGCAGCCACGGCACCACCTGGAGGGGCGGGGAGGAGACCGATGCGTCGCCGTCGTCCACCGGCGCGGTCTGCGGCGCCTGCTCGATGATGACGTGCGCATTGGTGCCACCGAATCCGAAGGAGGAGACGGCGGCCCGGCGCGGGCGCCCGACCTCCGGCCAGTCCCGCTCCTCCGCGAGCAGCTCGACCGCGCCCGTCTCCCAATCCACATGCGGCGACGGCTCGTCCACGTGCAACGTCTTCGGCAGCACACCGTGCCGCATCGACTCGATCATCTTGATCACACCACCGACACCCGCGGCGGCCTGCGCATGACCGATGTTCGACTTCAACGACCCCAGATACAGAGGCCGTTCCTCCGGCCGCTCCTGACCGTAGGTCGCCAGCAGCGCCTGCGCCTCGATCGGATCACCCAACCGCGTACCCGTCCCGTGCGCCTCCACCGCATCCACATCCGACACCGAAAGACCCGCACTCGCCAACGCCTGACGAATCACCCGCTCCTGCGCCGGACCGTTCGGCGCCGTCAGACCATTCGACGCACCGTCCTGATTCACCGCCGAACCACGCAACACCGCCAACACCCGATGCCCGTTGCGCTCCGCGTCCGACAACCGCTCCACCAACAGCAGACCCACACCCTCGGCCCACCCCGTCCCGTCCGCCGAAGCGCCGAACGCCTTGCACCGGCCGTCGGCCGCGAGACCGCGCAGTCGCGAGAACTCGATAAAGGCGACCGGGGTCGACATGACCGTCGCCCCGCCGGCGAGCGCCAGGTCGCACTCGCCGCGGCGCAGCGCGTTCGCCGCCAGATGCAGCGCCACCAGCGACGACGAGCACGCCGTGTCCACCGTCACCGCCGGCCCCTCGAGGCCGTACGTGTACGACAGCCGGCCCGAGGCCACGCTGCCCGCACTGCCGCTGAAGAGGTAGCCCTCGAAGCCTTCGGGGGGCAGGTGGGGCCGGGAACCGTAGTCGTTGTACATGACGCCGGTGAACACGCCGGTACGGCTGCCGCGCAGCGCCTCCGGGTCGAGCCCCGCGTTCTCGAAGCTCTCCCACGCCGTCTGGAGCAGGAGCCGCTGCTGCGGGTCGGTGGCGAGCGCCTCGCGCGGGGACATCCCGAAGAAGTCCGCGTCGAAGCGGTCCGCCTCGTGGAGGAAGCCGCCTTCGCGACCGTACGACGTGCCCGGCCGGTCGGGGTCGGGGTCGTAGAGGTTGTCGAGGTCCCAGCCACGGTTCACCGGGAACTCACTGATCGCGTCCGTCCCCTCCGCCACCAGCCGCCACAGGTCTCCGGGCGACGACACGCCACCCGGATAGCGGCAGGCCATCCCCACGATCGCGATGGGCTCCTGCGCCTTGTCCTCCACGTCGCGCAGGCGCCTGCGCGCGTCCCGGGCGTCCGCGATCGCCCGCTTGAGGTAGTCGCGGAGTTTGTCCTCGCCCGCCATGGTGTTCTCAGCTCCCCGTGGTGTCGTGCTCGTCGGCTGATCTGCTGTGCTGGTCATGCTTGTCACTCCAGGTCGTCGAAGAGCGCGAAGAGCTCCTCGTCACTCGCGGACGTGAGGTCCTGGTCCCGGTCGTCGTCCTCGTTCGTGTCCCCGGCCTCGGCCTCGGGCGAGGCTCCGGCCGCCGCGTCGGCGACGTCGAGGAGCTCCCGCAGCCCGGCGGTGATCCGTTCGTGCGCGGTGCCGCCGTCCGTGGCCGCCGCCCCGATCGCCTTCCCGACCGCCTCCCCGATCGCCGCCTTGAGCCGGGCCAGTTCCTTCAGGACGGGTTCCTCCGGCGGGACCTCGTCGTGGGCGAGGAGGTCGAGCAGGTGGGTGGCGAGGGCGGCGGGTGAGGGATGGTCGAAGACGAGAGTGGTGGGCAGCCGAAGCCCGGTGGCGGAGTTGAGCCGGTTACGGAGTTCCACGGCCGTCAGCGAGTCGAAGCCCAGCTCCTGGAACGCCCGCTCCGCCTCCACCGCACCCCGGTCCGCATGCCCCAGCACCCCCGCGACCTGCTCGCGTACGAGGTCGATCAGGGCGCGCTCACGCTCGGCCCGGCCGAGAACGGCCAGCCGCTCGGCCAGGGCCGAGGTTCCTTCCATGGAGGGGGAGGCGGAGCCCGCTGCGGTCCCGCGCCGCGCCGAAGGCACCAGGCCCCGCAGCATGACCGGCGGCGTGTCCTGCCGCGCCCGGAGGGCGGCGGTGTCGAGGCGGGTGACCGCGAGGACGGCGTCGGCCACACCCGCGGACGTGGCCGACTCGAACAGCTCCATCGCGTCCTTCGACTCCAGCGGCACGAGACCCGAACGCGCGAGGCGCCGCAGATCCGCCTCCCCCAGATGCCCCGACAGCGCACTCGACTCGGCCCACAGACCCCACGCCAGCGACACACCGGCCAGCCCGGAAGCCCGCCTGTGCTGCATCAACGCGTCCAGGAAGGTGTTGCCGGCCGCGTAGTTCGCCTGCCCCGCCGTCCCCAGCAGGCCCGCCAGCGACGAATAGACCACGAACGTGTCGAGTGCCGACTCCCGCGTCAGTTCATGCAGGTTCCACACGGCATCGATCTTCGGCCGCAGCACCGCGTCCAGCCGCTCCGGCGTCAGCGCCTCGACCGTCGCGTCGTCCGACACACCCGCCGTGTGCACCACAGCCGTCAGCGGACGCTCGGCAGGAACCGCCGTGATGACCTCCGCCAACGCGGCACGATCCGCCACATCGACGGCGGCGAAGACCACCTCGGCTCCGGCCGCCGCCAGCTCCTCGGCCAACTCGACCGCCCCCGGGGCCTCCGAGCCGCGCCGGCTGACGAGTACCAGTCGCCGTGCTCCGAGCCGGGTCACCGCGTGACGTGCGGCGAGGCTGCCGAGCGTGCCGGTGGCGCCGGTGATCAGGACCGTGCCCCGCCCCCAGTCCACGGATTCCTCGGCAGGTGCTGCGACGTCGGCGCGGACGAGCCGTGGCACGAGCACCCGGCCGCCCCGCACGGCGGCCTGCTCCTCACCCGACGCAAGGACCACGGAGACATCGGACTCGTCCTCCACGTCCGCCAGGACGACCCGACCCGGATGCTCCGTCTGTACCGAACGCACCAGACCCCACACACCCGCGTGCACAAGGTCCGACACGCCCTCTGCGGCCTCGACACCCACCGCGCCCCGGGTCACCACCACCAACCGGGACCCGGCCGACGACTCGTCCGCCAAGAACTCCTGGACCCGCGCCAACACCTCCGCCACCGCACCCCGAGCCGTCTCGGCCAGACCGTCCGGCCCCGCGCCCCCGGGCGGCAGAACCAGCACCACCGGATCCGGCGCGCCGGCGCCCTCCCCGGCACCCACCGGCACCGGCCGCCACTCCACCCGGAACAACCCGTCCCGCGCGGCACCCGCCGCACGCAACGCCTCCCGCGACAACGGCCGCAACACCAGCGCATCCACCGACCCCACCGACCCGCCCGCACCGTCCGCGAGGGTGAGCGACGCCACCAGGGAGTCCGGGTCCGGGCTGGTCAGGGCGAGCCGTACGCGAAGGACCGACGCTCCGGTGGCGTGGACGTCCACGCCGGACCAGGAGAAGGGCAGCCACGACGGGCCGTCCTCCGTGGCGACGCCGGGGAGGAGGGAGTGGAGCGCCGCGTCGAGAAGCGCGGGATGGACAGCGAACAGGTCGGTGTCCGACTGGAGTTCCTCCCCCAGAGCCACCTCGGCGAAGAGCTCCCCCTCGTTCTGCCACAACCGCCGCAATCCCTGGAACGCGGCGCCGTACTCGTACCCGTGCTCCGCCAACCGGCCGTACACACCGGCCAGATCCACCTCGACCGCCCCTGCCGGCGGCCACACCGTCAGACCGCCCGCGTCCTGCGCCTCCGCCCGCGGCAGCACCGCCCCTTGAGCGTGCAGAGTCCACGAGTCCTCCGCGTCCGGTCGCCCGTACACCTCCACGGATCGGCGGCCCGAGGTCTCCTCCGCACCCCCCACGACGACCTGCACCTGCACGCCGCCCCGCTCGGGCACCACCAGGGGTGCCGAGAGCAGCAGTTCCTCGACCCGGCCCGCGCCTGCCTGTTCCCCCGCGGTGAGCGCGAGTTCCAGCAGGCCCGTGCCGGGCACCAGCACCGAGCCGGCGACCGCGTGGTCCGCGAGCCACGGGTGCGTACGGGTGGAGAGGCGTCCCGTGAACACGTATCCGTCGCGGTCCGCCATGGCGACCTCCGCGCCGAGCAGCGGGTGGTCCGCAGCGGCCAGGCCGAGGGCGGTGGCGTCGCCCGTGGTCTCCGCCCGGCCCTCCAGCCAGTACCGCCGGTGCCGGAAGGCGTACGTCGGGAGGTCGACCCGCCGTGCGCCCGGGAACACCGCCGCCCAGAGGGGGCCGGCTCCACGCAGCGCCATGCGGGCCACGGCCGCGCCCACGGTACGGGTCTCGCTCGCACCCCTGCGCAGGGCGGTGGCGAGCGTCCCCGCCTCCTTCGCCAGGCAGTCCTCGACCATGGCGACGAGGACGCCGTCGGGGCCGAGCTCCAGCCATTCGGTGACGCCCTCGCCCTCCAGGTACCGCACGCCGTCGGCGAAGCGCACGGCCTCGCGGATGTGGCGTGCCCAGTACGCGGGCGAGGTGAGCTGGTCGACGGTGGCCAGGGTTCCGGTGACGTTGGAGACGACCGGGATCCCCGGGGCCCGGAAGGTGAGCCCGGAGACCGCGGCGACGAACTCGTCGACGATCTCGTCCATGTGCGGCGAGTGGAAGGCGTGACTGACCGGCAGTCGCTTCGTCCGCCTGCCCTGCTCGCGCCAGCGCGCGATCATCCGCTCCACCGCCTCCTCGTCGCCGGAGACGACGGTGGCGTTCGGCCCGTTGACTCCGGCGACGGCCACAGCGACAGCGACAGCGAAGTCGGCACCGAGGGCCGCGATGTCCCCGCGCACCTCGTCCTCGCCCGCCTGGACAGCGGCCATCGCGCCGTCCGCCCGGGCCGACTGCATCAGGCGGCCCCGGTGGGCGACCAGGACGCACGCGTCCGCCAGGTCGAGGACCCCGGCCAGATGCGCGGCGGTCACCTCGCCGATGGAATGGCCGATGAGAAAGTCCGGGACCAGGCCGTGAGCCTCGAACAGCCGGAACAGGGCGGTCTCGACGGCGAACAGCGCCGCCTGGGTGAACACCGTCCGGTCGATGAGGTCCGCGTCCTCCGACCCCTCGGGGGCGAAGAGAACCTCCTTGAGGGGGCGGGGCAGTTGCCGGTCGAGATGGGCGCAGACCTCGTCGAGCGAGGCGGCGAACACCGGTGACCGGTCGTAGAGTTCACGACCCATTCCCAGACGCTGGGACCCCTGCCCCGTGAGCAGGACCGCGGTCCGTCCCGTGGCGGTCGCCGTTCCTCGGACGACGGCGGGCGAGTCCTCGCCGCGCGCCAAGGAGGCCAGGGCGTCCAGGAGTTCGCCCCGGTCGGTACCGACGGCGGCGGCCCGGTGGTCGAGCAGGGCTCGTGTCGTAGCCAGCGAGAGGCCGATATCGGCGGCGCTCGCCTCCGGGTGCTCGATCGCGTACGTACGCAGGCGCTCGGCCTGATCGCGTACGGCCCGCTCGTCGCGTCCCGACAGGATCCACGGAAGGGCCACGCCCGGCCCCGCAGGGGCGGTGGGGGCATCCGTGGACCGGTGCTCCACGGCAGGTGCCACCGTGTCGGATGCCTGTTCGATGATGACGTGCGCGTTGGTTCCGCTGATTCCGAAGGAGGAGACGGCGGCCCGGCGCGGGCGCCCGACCTCGGGCCAGTCTCGCTCCTCCGCGAGCAGCTCGACCGCGCCCGCCTCCCAATCCACATGCGGCGACGGCTCGTCCACGTGCAACGTCTTCGGCAGCACACCGTGCCGCATCGACTCGATCATCTTGATCACACCACCGACACCCGCGGCAGCCTGCGCATGACCGATGTTGGACTTCAACGAACCCAGATACAGAGGCCGTTCCTCCGGCCGGTCCTGGCCGTAGGTCGCCAGCAGCGCCTGCGCCTCGATCGGATCACCCAACCGCGTACCCGTCCCGTGCGCCTCCACCGCATCCACATCCGACGCCGAAAGACCCGCACTCGCCAACGCCTGCCGAATCACCCGCTCCTGCGCCGGACCGTTCGGAGCCGTCAGACCATTCGACGCACCGTCCTGATTCACCGCCGAACCACGCAACACCGCCAACACCCGATGCCCGTTCCGCTCCGCGTCCGACAACCGCTCCACCAACAGCAGACCCACACCCTCGGCCCACCCCGTCCCGTCCGCCGAGGCGCCGAAGGAGCGGCAGCGGCCGTCCCCGGAGAGTCCGCGCTGTCGTGAGAACTCGACGAAGACGTGCGGTCCCGCCATGACGGTGACGCCGCCGGCGAGCGCGAGGTCGCATTCGCCGCTGCGCAGCGCGTTCGCCGCGAGATGCAGGGCCACCAGCGACGACGAGCACGCCGTGTCCACCGTCACCGCCGGGCCCTCAAGGCCGTACGTGTACGACAGCCGGCCGGAGACCACGCTGGACAGGGTTCCCGCGAGGACGAAGCCCTCGAACTCCGCCGGGGTGGCGGCGAGGCGCGACGCGTAGTCGTCGTACATCGCCCCGGTGTAGACCCCGGTGTTGGTGCCGCGCAGGGTCGCCGGGTCGATGCCGGCGCTCTCGAAGCTCTCCCACGCGGTCTCCAGGAGGAGGCGCTGCTGCGGGTCGGTCGCGGTCGCCTCGCGCGGGGACATCCCGAAGAACTCCGCGTCGAACCCGTCCGCCTCGTGCAGGAAGCCACCGTGCCGGACGTACGACGTACCGATCCGCTCCGGATCAGGGTCGTACAGCTTCTCCAAATCCCAGCCACGATTCACCGGGAACCCACTGATCGCGTCCCTCCCCTCCGCCACCAGCCGCCACAGATCCCCCGGCGACGACACCCCACCCGGATACCGGCACGCCATCCCCACGATCGCGATCGGATCCTCCGCAGTGGCCGTTCGTACGGTGGGGGCTACGCCCGACGCCTTGGCCGTCCCCCCGGGCACCTGCGCGAGAAGGTGATGCGCGAGCGCGGCCGGCGAGGGGTGGTCGAAGACCGCGGTGGCGGGGAGGCGCAGGCCGGTGGCGGCGTTGAGCCGGTTGCGGAGTTCCACCCCCGCGAGGGAGTCGAAGCCGAGGTCCTTGAAGGAGCGTTCCGCCCCGACAGCAGCGGAGTCGACGTGCCCGAGGACGTCCGCGACGACACCCGTCACGAGCGCCACCGCGGTACCGCGCCGCTCCTCCGGGGACTGCGCGGCAAGTCGGCTCGCCCAGGTACCGGACGTACCGGAGGTCTCCGCCTCCTCGCCGCCGGCGGCCCGTGCGGTGCGGCGCGGACGGCCGCGGACGAGCCCGCGCCACAGCGCCGGGGGCTGTCCGTCCGTACCCCGGTGGGCGGTGGGCCGCAGCCCGGCGGGGACGAGCAGGGCGTCGTCCCGGGTGACCGCGGCGTCGAAGAGCGCGAGGCCCAGTTCCGGAGTGAGCGGCGTGACCCCGGCACGGCTCCAGCGTGCGAGGTCGCCGGCCCCGAGCGTGCCGCCCATGCCGTGCGTACCGTCCCAGAGGCCCCAGGCGAGCGACGTGGCGGGCAGGCCCGCGGCGGCGCGGTGGGCGGCGAGTGCGTCGAGGCCCGTGTTGGCCGCCGCGTAGTTGGCCTGGCCGGCGGTGCCTACGATGCCGGAGACGGAGGAGAAGAGCACGAAGGCGTCGAGCGGCAGGTCCTTCGTCAGGTCGTGCAGGTGCCACGCGGCATCGACCTTCGGGCGCAGTACCCCGGCCAGCCGTTCCGGCGTCAGTGCCTCCACCGTCGCGTCGTCCACCACGCCCGCCGTGTGGACCACCGCCGTCAGCGGATGCTCCGCGGGCACGGCGGCGATCACCCGCGCCAGGCTCGCGCGGTCCGCCACGTCGGCGGCGGCGAACGTCACCTCCGCGCCCAGCCCGGTGAGGTCAGCGCCCAGGTCGACCGCTCCGGGAGCGTCGGCGCCGCGACGGCTCACCAGCACCAGCCGCCGCACCCCGTGACGTGCCACGAGGTGGCGCGCGACGAGGGCGCCGAGTCCTCCCGTGCCTCCGGTGACGAGGACGGTGCTCGCGGGGCCGAAGGCTGCGCCGTCGGTGTCGTCCCCGGAGGGAGCGACGGTACGGGCCAGCCTCGGCGCGAGCGGTCGGCCGTCCCGTACCGCGAGCTGCGGCTCGTCCCCGGCCGCCGCCGCGCGCATCAGGTCCTTGGCCCCGTCGCCCTCGCCCAGGTCGAGGAGGAGCAGGCGCCCGGGGTGCTCGGCCTGGGCGGAGCGGATGAGGCCCCACAGGGGGGCGGTGGCGAGGGACGTGACGTCCTCGCCGGGGCGGGTGGCGACCGCGCCGCGGGTGACGCACAGCAGCCGCGAACCGTCGAAGCGGGGCTCGGCGAGGAACGCCTGGACGATGCCGAGGGCGCGCCTGACGGCGGTGTGCGCGGCCGCCGCCGGCTCCCTTTCGAGTGCCCAGCGGTCGGCGCGGACGACGACGTCCCCCGCACCGGCCTCGGCTGCCTCGGCGAGGCCGTCCAGGTCGTCGACTTCCACCCCGGCCTGCCCGACGGGCTCCGGAGTGGCGATCTGCGTCCAGGCGACGGTGAAGAGGGCGTCGGCGACGCTCGTGCCGGCCGTGACGAGCCGGTCCTTCGCCACCGCGCGCAGGGTCAGCGAGTCCACGGTGGCGACGGGCGCACCGGTGGTGTCGGCGAGGCGGAGCGCGACCGTGTCCGGGCCGGTGGGCGAGATCCGTACCCGGAGCGCGGTGGCGCCTTCGGCGTGCAGGGTCACCCCGGCCCACGCGAACGGCAGCCGGATCCGGCCGGAGGCATCGGCGTCCGTGCGACCGCCGTCGTCATCGGCTTCGCCGTCGAGCACGATCGGGTGGAGTGCCGCGTCGAGCAGCGCCGGGTGTACGCCGAAGAGTCCCGCGCTCGCGTGCTGTGCCGCGGGCAGCCGGATCTCGGCGAGCGTGTCGGCGCCGTCGCGCCACAGCCCCGTCAGGCCCTGGAAGGCGGGGCCGTATCCGTAGCCGAGTTCCGCGAGACGGTCGTAGACGCCGTCGAGGGACGTGGCGGTCGCCGACGCGGGCGGCCAGGCCTCGGCTGCATCCGGGGTGGCGAAGTGGTGGTCCGCCTCCGTGGCCGCGTCCCCTTCGTCGAGTACGCCGGAGACGTGGCGGGTCCACTCCCGGGGCGCGTCGTCGGCGGTGTCCGGTCCGCCGGAGTCGGGGCTGCTGTGCACGCTGAACGCGCGCCCGGCCGGTGACGCGACGCCGCTCACCCCGACCTGGATGCGGACGGCACCGCGCTCGGGCAGGACGAGGGGCGCTTCGAGGGTGAGTTCCTCCACCCTGACCGCGCCGACGTGGTCGCCCGCGGCGAGGGCGAGCTCCAGGAAGGCGGTGGCGGGGAGCAGGACGGCACCGTTGACCACGTGGTCGGCCAGCCAGGGCTGGTCGGCCAGGGAGAGACGGCCGGTCAGCAGGACTCCGTCGCCGCCCGCGACCTCGACCGTGGTCGTCAGCAGCGGGTGCCGTGCCGCGTCGAAGCCGAGGGCGCGGGCGTCCGTACGGGGCTCGGGCGTCAGCCAGTAGTGCTCGCGCCGGAAGGCGTACGTGGGCAGGTCCGTGCGGCGCCCGCCCGGGAAGAACGACGCCCGGTCCAGGGGCGCGCCGTGGACGTGGGCGGTCGCGACACCGGCGGCGAGGGTCTCGGCCTCGGGGCGACCCGCGCGCAGGAGCGCGACGGCGGTGACCTCCGAAGCGTCGGGAGTGTCCGTGGGGTCTGCCGGCCGCGCGAGGGCGTCCTCGGCGAGTGCCGTGAGGACGGCGTCGGGGCCGACCTCGACGAGGACGGTCGCGTCCTGGGCGGCCAGGGTGCGGACCGCGTCCAGGAAGCGCACCGGGCGCCGGATCTGGTCGGTCCAGTACGCGGGCGAGGTGAGCTCGCCGGTGGTGACGAGCTCACCGGTGACCGTGGAGACCAGGGGGATCCGCGGCTCCTCGAAGGTCAGGCCCTCGGCGACCTGGAGGAACTCGTCGAGGACGTCATCCATGTGCGGGGAGTGGAAGGCGTGGCTGACGCGCAGCCGGCGGGTGCGCCGGCCGCGTCGGGCCCACTCGGCGCGGAGTTCCTCGGCGGCGTCGGCGTCGCCGGAGACGACCACGGCGGTGGGACCGTTGACGGCGGCGACGGCGACCCGGCCCTCGTACCCCTTCAGGGACGCGACGACCTCGGCCTCGTCCGCCTGGACGGCGATCATCGCGCCGCCCTCGCGGGCCGCCTGCATGAGCCGGCCGCGGGCGGTGACGAGGTGCGCGGCGTCGTCGAGGGAGAGGACGCCGGCGACGTGGGCCGCGGCGATCTCGCCGACGGAGTGGCCGGTGAGAAGGTCGGGGACGAGACCGTGGTGTTCGAGGAGGCGGAACAGCGCCACCTCGAAGGCGAAGAGGGCGGGCTGGGTGTACGCGGTGAGGTCCAGGTCCTCCCCGCTCGCGACGATCTCCCGCAGGGGCCGGTCGAGGTGCCGGTCGAGGGCCGCGTACACGGTGTCGAGCGCGGCGGCGAACACGGGGTGCGCGGCGCGCAGTTCCTCGCCCATTGCGGCGCGCTGCGCTCCCTGGCCGGTGAAGAGGAAGGCCGTGCGTCCGGTCCTGCCTGGGCCGCCGGTGACCAGGCCGGTGGCCTGCTCGCCGCGACCGAGGGCCTCGAGACCGGCGAGCAGCTCGCCCCGGGTGGCCGCGGTGAGGGCGGCCCTGTGCTCGAAGGCCGTACGGGAGGCGAGTGAGCGCCCGAGGTCGGCGACGGTGACGTCGTCCCGGCCGTCGAGGAAGGCGCGGAGCCGGACGGCCTGGGCGCGCAGGGCGGCGTCGTCGCGCGCGGAGACCACGAGGGGCGTGGGGACGGGGTCGGGGACGGAAACACGGCTGTCTCCCTGATCCGGGTCCTGGACCTGGTCCGGGTCCTGGACCTGGTCCGGTTTCTCCGGGGCCTGTTCGACCACGACGTGCGCGTTCGTGCCGCTGATGCCGAAGGAGGAGATCGCCGCGCGGCGCGGGCGGCCCGTCACCGGCCACTCCCGTTCCTCGGTGAGGAGTTCCACGTCGCCGGAGTCCCAGTCGACGTGCGTGGTGGGCCGGTCCACGTGGAGCGTCCTGGGCAGGACGCCGTGGCGCATGGCGAGGACCATCTTGATGAGCCCGCCCACCCCCGCGGCGGCCTGCGTGTGGCCGATGTTCGACTTCAGCGAACCGAGCTGGAGCGGTGCGGCCTCGCCCCGGTCCTGGCCGTACGTGCCGAGGATCGCCTCGGCCTCGATCGGGTCGCCGAGCCTCGTGCCCGTACCGTGCGCCTCGACGGCGTCGACCTCGCCGGGGGTGAGCCCGGCGTCGGCCAGGGCCTGCCGGATGACGCGCTGCTGGGACGGGCCGTTGGGGGCCGTGAGCCCGTTGGAGGCGCCGTCCTGGTTGACGGCGCTGCCCCGGATCACGGCGAGTACGCGGTGGCCGTTGCGCTCGGCGTCCGAGAGCCGCTCGACGACGAGGAGTCCGACGCCCTCGGCCCAGGAGGTGCCGTCGGCGGCGTCGGCGAACGCCTTGGAGCGGCCGTCGGCGGCGAGGCCGCGCTGCCGCGAGAACTCGACGAGCATGCCCGGTGTCGACATGACGGTCGCACCGCCGGCGAGGGCGAGCGTCGACTCGCCCTGCCGCAGCGACCGGACGGCCAGGTGCAGCGCGACGAGGGAGGACGAGCAGGCGGTGTCGACGGTGACGGCCGGCCCGGTGAGGCCGAGCTGGTAGGCGATGCGCCCCGACATCACGCTGGGCGTGGTGCCGGTCAGGAGGTGGCCTTCCACACCCTCGGCTCCGTCGTGCATGCGCGGGCCGTAGTCCAGGGCGGTGGCGCCGACGAAGACGGCCGTCCGGCTGCCCCTGAGGTCCTCGGGGTCGAGCCCCGCGTGCTCCACGGCCTCCCACGCCGACTCCAGGAGGAGCCGCTGCTGCGGGTCCATGGCGAGGGCCTCACGCGGTGAGATCCCGAAGAACCCGGCGTCGAACAGGGCGGCGTCGTTCAGGAATCCGCCCTCGCGGACCGAGCTCTTGCCGCTGCGGTCGGGGTCGGAGTCGAACAGGTCCTCGTCCCAGCCCCGGTCGGCGGGCAGCCCGGAGACGGCGTCGCGCCCCTCGGAGACGAGCCGCCACAGGTCCTCGGGCGAGCTGACACCGCCGGGGTAGCGGCAGGCCATGCCGATGATCGCGATCGGCTCCGCCGTGGCGTCCGGCGGTGTCGCGGGCGGTATGCCGGTGCCGTCGGCCGCTTCGGGGCCACCGGTGAGCAGGTCGCCCAGATGTGCGGCGAGGGCGCGCGGCGTCGGGTGGTCGAAGAGCAGTCCGCTGGGCAGGCGCAGGCCCGTGTCGTCGGCGAGCGCGTCCCGCAGCTCGACCGACATGAGGGAGTCGAAGCCCAGTTCCTTGAAGGTGAGGCCGAGTTCGACGCGGTTCGGGTCGTCGTACTCGAGGACGGCGGCGACGTGCGCGCGCACGCGGTCGGTCGTCTCGTGGCGGGCGCGCCGGTCGCCACCGCCTGCGCTCGTCCCGCCCGAGCTCTTCCCGCCGGTACGGGTACCGGTACCGGTACCCGTACTCGTGCCCGTCCCCGCGAGCGGCGCCGCCGTCCGCGCGGTGCCGTCGAACCAGTGGCGTTCGCGCTGGAAGGCGTACGTCGGCAGGGGCACCCTGGCCGTGCCGCCGCTCCCGTGGACGGCGGCCCAGTCGACGTCGTGGCCCCGGGCGAAGACGGCGGCGAGCGCGGCGAGCAGCGCCGGGGGCTCCGCGCGGCCCTTGCGCAGCGCGGAGACCGTCGCGGCGGCCTCCGGGTCGCGTACCGAGTCCGCCGCCATCGCCGAGCAGACCCCGTCGGGACCGAGCTCCAGGAAGGTGTCGGCGCCCGACTCCTCCAGGGCGCGTACGGCGTCGAGGAACCGTACGGGCCTGCGGACCTGGTCCACCCAGTACGCGGGATCGCTCCACTGGCCCGCCGTGACGGGCAGGCCCGTCACCGTGGACACCACGTCGACGTGGGGCTCGTGGAAGTCCAGCTCCGCGACGATCCGGCGGAAGTCGTCGAGCATCGGCTCCATGAGCGGCGAGTGGAAGGCGTGCGAGACGCTGAGCCGCTTGGTCCGTCGGCCCTGTTCGCGCAGGCGGGCGACGGCATCGAGGGCGGCACGCTCGTCACCGGCGAGGACGACGGCGCGCGGGCCGTTCACGGCCGCGAGGGAGAGCTCCCGCTCGTGTCCCGCGAGGAGCGGCAGCACCTCCTCCTCGCTCGCCTCGACCGCGACCATCGCACCGCCCTCCGGCAGCGCCTGCATGAGGCGGCCGCGCGCGGCGACGAGGCGTGCGGCATCGCGCAGCGAGAGGACCCCGGCGACATGGGCGGCGCTGATCTCGCCGACGGAGTGCCCTGCGAGCAGGCCGGGCGTGACGCCCCAGGACTCGACGAGACGGTGGAGGGCGACCTCGACGGCGAAGAGCGCGGGCTGCGTGTGGACGGTCCGGTCGAGGGTGTCGCCCTCCGCCACGAGCTCGGCGAGGGGCCGGTCGAGGAGGGGGTCGAGCTCGGCGGCGACGGCGTCGAACGCCGCCGCGAAGGCCGGGTAGGCGGCGTACAACTCGCCACCCATGCCCGTACGTTGGGCGCCCTGCCCGCTGAAGAGGACAGCGAGGCGCCCGGGGGCGGGGGCTCCGGTGACCACGCCCGGCGCGGGCGTCCCGGCGGCGAGGGCGCGGAGGCCGTCGAGGAGGCGGGCGCGGTCCTGGGCGAGGACGACCGCGCGGTGGCCGAAGACCGTACGGGTGGTGACCAGGGACCGGCCGAGATCGGCGAGCGCCGGGTACGGGGCCGTGTCCGCGTCCGGGGCCGCGTCCGGGGCCGCGTCCGGGTCCGGGGCCGGGGCCGGGGCCGGGGCCGGGTCCGCGTCGACGGTCTCGTACAGGAGCCGTGCCTGGGCGCGCAGCGCCTCGCGCCCGCGGCCGCTGACGACGAAGGGCAGGGTGGCCCCGTCTCCGGCGGTGGCCCCGTCTCCGGCGCGGATCCCGTCGTCAGCGGGAGCCCCGTCGCCGGCGGGGGTTTCCACGCCGGGACCGGGCACCTCGCCTTCCGGGACGGGTCCTTCGCTGAGGACCACGTGGGCGTTGGTGCCGCCCATGCCGAACGAGCTGACGCCCGCGACGAGTTCACGGTCGGGGTGCGGCCACTCCCGCAGTCCGGCGGGCACGTCGAGACCGAGGGTGCCGAGCGGGATGTCCGGGTGCGGCGTACGGAAGTTGAGGCTCGCGGGGATCCGGCGCCGGCCGAGCGCGAGGAGCGTCTTGATGAGGCCGACGATGCCCGCGGCGCCTTCGAGGTGACCGACGTTCGTCTTGGCCGAGCCGACGAGAAGGGGTTCGTCCGCCGGGCGGGCGGTCCCCGCGGTACCGAGCACCGCACCGAGCGCCGCCGCCTCGACGGGGTCGCCGACGGGGGTCCCGGTGCCGTGCAGTTCCACGTACTGGACGGTGGACGGATCCAGATCCGCCTTGCGGTACGCCTCGCGCAGCACCTTCTCCTGGGCGGTCCTGCTGGGCACGGTCAGCCCCGGGGTGGCACCGTCGTTGTTGACGGCGCTGGCGCGGATGACGCCGTGGACGCGGTCGCCGTCGGCGAGGGCGCGGGCGAGGGGCTTGAGGACGACGACTCCGCCGCCCTCGCCCCGGACGAAGCCGTTGGCACGCGCGTCGAAGGTGTAGGCGGTGCCGTCCGGGGAGAGTCCGCCGAAGCGCTCCTCGGTCACGGCGCTCTCCGCGAGGATGTTGAGGTTGACGCCGGCGACGAGCGCCGTCGTGGACTCCCCCGCACGCAGGGACTCGCAGGCCAGGTGCACGGCGACGAGCGAGGACGACTGCGCGGTGTCGACGGTGAGGCTCGGGCCCTGCAGGCCGAGGTGGTACGAGACGCGGTTGGCGATGACGCCCCGGTTCCCGCCCGCCATGGTGTGCTGGGTGATGGCCTGTTCGCCGTGCTGGTAGAGGAGGCTCGTGTAGTCGTCGCGGAGGGTGCCGACGAAGACGGCGGTGCGAGTGCCGGCGAGGGTGCCGGGGACGATTCCGGCGTCCTCCAGTGCCTCCCAGGCGAGTTCGAGGACCAGTCGCTGCTGCGGGTCCATGGCGGCGGCCTCGCGGGGCGAGATCCCGAAGAAGGCCGCGTCGAAGAGGTCGAGGGAGTCCAGGAACCCGCCCCGGCGCACTCCGCGCTCCGATCGGCCCGCCGCCGGCCCGGCGTCGTCCACTCCGTCGAGCACCGACTCCCACCGGCCGGCGGGTACGTCGGTGACGGCGCTCTCCCCGTTCCGCAGCAGCTCCCAGAAGGCGGCCGGGTTCGAGGCCTTCGGCAGACGGCAGGACATGCCGACAACAGCGATGGCCTCGTCCACCGATCGGGCCTCCCCCGCCGTCGCGGGAATCCCGTCGTTCGTCGTCACGCCTGGCCGCCTCTTCGTCACTGAATCCCCCAACGGACTTACCCGACTACTGCTGCATTTCCGCCTACGTCAACGACCATACAGACGACGGGAATAGGCGCTGCAAATGTCCGGTAACTCGGATCGAGTGAGGGAACTCGCTCATCGGCGGGTCACTCATGGGCGGTCGGTTACTCCTCGCTGAACCTCTCGTGAGACAGTCGGAGATAGCCTTCGAGCGCCAGTGGAATTAGCCGTGCAGTTCACAGGGAAAGCGGGCATGAATTCGCCATGACGAGCCTTATAGACGACTTCGCTCTCACCGACGACGCGACCAGGCAGACCGAGCTCTACGTACGGGCGTTCAACTCGGGCGACCCTGATCTCGTCAACCTGCTCTACACCGAGACGGCGGTCTCCGCCTGGGAGGCGGACAAGCCGCTCACCGGCCAGGCCCGCAAGGACGCCCTCGCGGAGTTCCTCGCGCTCGGTCCGAGGATGACGGCCACGCTCCGCCACTCCTACGTGGCCGGCGACGCCGCGCTCCTGGTCGTGGACTGGCGGATCGACGTCACCGGCGCCGATGGCGTCGCCGAGGTCCACGAGGGCGTGGGCAATGACGTCCTGCGCCTCGGCGCGGACGGGAAGTGGCGCTTCGCCATCGACTACCCGAACGGCAGCTGACGCCTGACGGGACGGAGAAGGGGCCCTGCTTCCGGTCGACCGGAAGCAGGGCCCTTCTCCGTCGTGGCGGCGGCGCCACGGTGGGTGTCAGACGCGCAGGCCGAGCGCGGCGGTGATCACGTCGCCGATCTCCTCGGTGTGGCCGTCGAGGTAGAAGTGGCCGCCGGGGAAGACCCGCAGATCGGTGTCCGCGGCGGTGAATCCGCTCCACGCCGCCGCCCGCTCGACGGGTGCCACGGGGTCCGTGTCGCCGACGAGGACGGTGATCGGGCAGTCCAGCGGCGGGCCCGGCTGCCAGGCGTACGCGCCGATGGCCCGGTAGTCCGCGCGGAGGGCCGGCAGGGCCATCTCCATCAACTCGGGGTCGTCGAGGACGCCCACGCCCGTGCCGCCGAGCATCCGGATGGCCGCGATCACGTCGGCGTCGCTGGTCATCCGGTCGGCGGCCTGGGGCCGGGGCTCCGGCGCGGCCCGCCCGGAGAGGAACAGCCGCAGGGGGCCGGGCGCCGACCGTGCGGCGAGCCTGCGGGCCGTCTCGTAGGCGACGACCGCCCCCATGCTGTGCCCGAAGAAGGCGTACGGCCGGCCGTCCGCCGGGTCCAGGGCGTCCGCGACGAGTTCGGCGAGCCGGGTGACGGACTCGACCGGCTGCTCACGATGCCGGTCCTGCCGCCCCGGATACTGCACGGCCAGCACGTCGACGGCGGGGCTCAGGAGGCGGGAGAAGGGCACGTACGAGGTGGCCGCGCCGCCCGCGTGCGGGAAGCAGACCAGCCGAAACCCTCTCTCCGCGTCCCCCTGCGGCACCCCACCGAATCGCCGAAGCCATGTGACGTCCACTGCTGCCCCTCCTCCTGCCCTCGCTCGGGCGCCCGTTCGGATTCCCGTTCACGACTCTGCCGTACTCCCGCCGCTCCCGTACGTCGAACGGAGTGGTCGGCGCACGGTGCGGTCAGCGATCGGGACGGTCAGCGGACGGTGCCGTCCCAGCCGCCCCAGTCGCGTCGCCGCGCGAGCCCGGGAAGGTCGATGCGGCCCGTGCACCAGAGCAGGGTCTCGGCGGGGGCGTGCCCTGTCGGGGCGTCCGGGAAGAGCCGCTCGACGGCAGGTGCGCACAGGTCGTCCGCCGGCAGCCAGTCGAGGCCCAGAGCGTCGGCGACGTCGTACGTGTGGACGAGCATCTCGACGACGCCCATGGCGGCGAAGCCGGGGCCGTCCGAGTTGCCCCAGGGGTGGAAGGCACGGACCTGCGGGTCCGCCTCCCGCACGGCGGAGGCCAGGATGGTGGCGCAGACGCGGACGCCTTCGAGGCAGACCGGGATCGGCGCCTGCTCGTTGAAGCCGGCGAGCATGCCGGTGAAGCGGTCGGACGGCCGGGCGATGAGGAGCGCCGAATAGCCGACGAGACCAAGGGCGGTGTGGTCGAGGACTTCGCGACAGGACCAGTCGCTGTCCCGGGCTTTGACGGACCAGTCCTGATCGGCGACCTTCTGCAGAATGTCGGTGCAGTCGGTGGCGGTGGTAACTACGCGGTCGGGCCAGGAGATTGACATGCGAGTCATGCTGCCACAGATATCCGCGGCTCCCGGGGAATCAAAGGGCGCTGGGGGCCGCCGCCGTCCACTGTCCGCGAATCGCCCGGTAATTGCCTGGTAATCGGGAATTCCCGCGCACCCCGGTGACCACCTCGTGACCACGGTCCGATCGCCCGGGGAACGGCCGGCCGTACGCTCGACGCCGGAACGAGACGATCGAGCAGGGAGAGGGAATCGCATGAGCATGAACGCTGAACTCGAATCCGTACTGGAATCCGTCCGGAGCATCGTGCCGACGCTCAGGGAGAACGGTATCGAGTCGGAGAACCGCGGCTGGATTCTCGATGAGAACATCGAGCTCCTGGAAAAGGCGGGCGTCTTCCGGATCGCCGTCCCGAAGCGGTTCGGGGGCCTGGACTTCGACCTGGCCGACCAGTCCAAGGTCATCGCCGAGGTGGCGCGCGGCTGCCCCTCGACGGGGTGGGTGACGTTCGTCTGGGCGACCAGCGCGTGGGCGGCCACGCTCTATCCCGACCGGGCGCAGGAGGAGCTCTTCACCGACGGCTCGGTCCGGGTCTCCAGCGCCTTCGCGCCGACCGGCCGGCTCACGCCCGTCGAGGGCGGCTACCGGCTGACCGGCAGCTGGCGGTTCAACTCCGGATGCCGGGGCGCCCAGTGGAACTTCGCCTCGGCGATGCTGGAGCACCCGGACGGCTCCCTCGAGGAGGTCATGGCGCTGCTGCCGATGTCCGACATGACGGTGGTCGACGACTGGCAGGTGTCGGCCGGTTCCGGCACGGGCAGCGCGACCTCCTCGGCCGACGACGTCTTCGTCCCCGACTACCGGGTCGGGCGCTTCGAGGAGTTGCTGTTCAGTACGACCGGTGACCGCTCCAACGGCGGTGCGGACGGCCGCGAGTACGGGTTCGTGAGCGAGGTGATGGCCGCGGCCGCCGCGGTGTTCATCGGCATCGCCAAGGGCGCGTACGACCTGTTCGTCGAGCGTCTCCCGGGGCGCGGCATCACGTACACCTCGTGGACGGACCAGACTCAGCACCCGCTCACCCAGATCCAGGTGGCGACCGCCGCCAACAAGATCACGGCGGCGGAGGCCCTGGCCGGCGTGTGGCTGGAGCTGATGCAGCGGCGGGCCGACGCCGGTGAGCAGCTGTCGCTGGAGGAGAAGGCCGTCGTCCGCGGCCAGACGGCCTTCGCGGCGCAGCTCGCGAAGGAGGCGGTCGAGGTGCTGTTCAACGCGAGCGGCGGGTCGGTGATCCAGCGCAGTGTCCCGTTGCAGCGCTTCCACCGCGACATCCAGGGTTTCTCCCTGCACGCGCTGGCGCAGTTGAACGGCAACCTGGAGGTCCAGGGCCGGGCGCTCCTGGGCCTCGACCCGGAGACTCCCTTCCTCTAGGCGAGCGGGCGATGGCCCGGGGCCGGGAGGCCCCGGGCCAGTGCGTGTCCATGCCGGTGATCCCGGCGGCCGTCCGGCCGCCGGGATCACCGGCATGAGGGGGTTCGGGGCCGTGCGTTCAGCGGCCGGGGGTGGTGCCGGTCCGCTGGAACCGGCCTTCGAAGAACAGGAGTCCGTCGCCGACGGCGCCGTTCACCGCGCTGACCACCTCGCCGAGGAAGACGGAGTGGTCGCCCACCTCGTGCGCCTCGGTGACCTCGCACTCCAGCCACGCCAGGGCCCCGGAGAGCAGCGGGGCGCCGGTGCCCGGGCCGGGCAGCCAGTCGACGCCCTCGAACTGGGCGGGCCCGAGCGGCCGCTTCTTGTCGGCGAAGTACCGTGTGGTCTCCTCCTGTTCGGCGCTCATGACGGAAACGCCGAAGCGTCCGGCGTCGGTGATCGCGGAGTGCATGACGGCGCTGCGGCCGATGCAGCAGAGCACGGTCGGCGGATCGAGCGAGACGGAGCTGAAGGCGTTGGCCGTCATGCCGTGAGGCGTCTCGCCGCCGACGGTGAGCACGACGACGCCGGTGGCGAACCGGGACATCACCTCCCGCAGCGACGCGGCGGTCACGTCGGTGGCGACGGGCCGTACGGGCGGCATCTCAGGCCCCCGCCGTGCGAGCCGGTGCGGAGGACCAGGCGCGGGCGCCCTCGCCGACCGGGATGCGGGCGAATATCAGCTCCAGGCAGTCGGCGGCGGAGAGCCGGCCGACCGATTCCCGGTCGTCCAGGCCGCGCCACCACGCGGGGATGTCCGGATCGGGAATCCCCGTCGCTACGGAAGAGAAACTCATGCCGCCTCTTTCGGAATTCGGATGTGGGAGCACCAGGCCAACGTATCGGACGGCATTCTGACGCTTGTTCATCCTCAAGTAACGCGTGGACCTGGGGTGTTCACGCTCAGCCTCGACCGGCCGGTGACCACGTCGTGACCCGGTGGCGGCGCCGTTCCGCCGCCCCGTGGGTAGGGTCCCCGGTATCCAAGAAGAGGGGGCGTCATGAACTCCGTAACCGATGAACCCGGAATCTCCGAGCCTTATCTGCTCGGTTTCCTCACCTCCGTCGGTCTCGATGTCGAATACACGCGGGCCGAGGGGAATACGCTGTTCTTCCGAGGCGACGACGGGGAGGAGATCCCGGTCCTGGACGCCGCGGGCGGCTACGGCTCGCTGATCTTCGGTCATCACCATCCCGAGATCGTCGCGCGGGCGAGGCGTCTCCTCGACGAGGGAATCCCGGTCAACGCCCAGTTCTCGCGCAACTCGTGCGCCCAGGAGGTCGCCGCCCTGCTCAGCGGCATCGTCCGCAGGGAGACGGGAGCCGACGAGGAGTACGCGGCGATCTTCGCCAACAGCGGGGCCGAGGCGATCGAGGCGGCCGTCAAGCACGCCGAGCTGGACCGGGTGCTCCAGGCGGGCGCTCTCGTCGCCGAGCTGGCGGAGCACGCCGCCGCCGCGCGGGCGGCGGTCGAGTCCGGCGAGGCGGTCCTGCCGGACGGGGAGCACCAGGACTTCGCGGCCCTGGCGGAGGAGGTCTCCCGTGCGAACGCGCAGGTCATGTCGAGGCCTCCGGTCTTCCTGACCCTGGAGGGTTCCTTCCACGGGAAGCTGGTCGGCAGTGTCCAGCTGACGCACAACGCCGCCTACCGGACCCCGTTCACGGCGCTGGCGAACCGGGCCAGGTTCGTCCCGCTCGACCGTCCCGACGCCCTCGGGGGGATCATCGCCGAGGAGAGCACCGCGGTCCGCGACCTCGTGGTGCGCGACGGCGTGGTCGCCGTCGTCGAGCGGCCCTTCCCGCTCGTGGCGGCCTTCCTGCTGGAGCCGATCCAGGGCGAGGGCGGCATCGTCCCGCTGACGCGGGAGTTCGCCGGCGCGGTCCGCCGGGAGTGCGACGCCGCCGGCATCCCGGTGGTGATCGACGAGATCCAGAGCGGGATGGGCCGCACGGGCGCGTTCCTCGCGAGTTCGCTGATCGGCCTGCGGGGCGACTACTACGTGCTGGCCAAGAGTCTGGGCGGCGGCCTGGCGAAGACGTCGGTGATGCTCGTACGGAGCGGCCGCTACCGCAACGAGTTCGAGCTCGTCCACAGCTCGACCTTCGCGAAGGACGGCTTCTCCACCCCGATCGCGCTGAAGGTCCTGGAGATGCTGGAGGCTGACGACGGCCTCGCCTACCGGCTCGCGCGGGAGCGGGGCGCCCGGCTCGCCGAGGCCCTGGAAGGGGTCCGCGCCGACTTCCCGGACGTCGTGAAGGACGTGCGCGGGAAGGGGCTGATGCTGGGCCTGGAGTTCCACGACCAGTCGGAGTCGTCCTCCGCGGTCGTGCGGGACGGGGCCAGGTCCGGCCTGCTCGGGTACACCCTGTCCGGCTATCTGCTGCGGGAGCACCGGGTGCGGACGTTCCCCACGGCGAGCGCCGGGAACACACTGCGGTTCGCGCCGTCGGTGCATCTCACGGACGCGGAGATCGAGCGGCTCGCGGAGGCCCTGCGTGCGGTGGCCTCCGTGCTGCGCGACGGGGACGAGAAGCGCCTCACCGGTGGAGGGGTGTGAGGGCCGCGGATCCGCGTGACCGGTGTGGCCCGTCCCGTCCGGGACGGGCCACACCGTCGTCGACTGTGGAGGGTCTGCTCCACAGCCGGTCTCGGTCTACCTCTCCGCGCTCTCCCTCCGCTGTCTGCCTCTCCGCGGTCTGTCTAGCCGTACTGGCGCTCGCTCTGGACGCGCTGGACCGGTTCCTGCGCGCCGGCCCCGTGACCACCGGTCCCATGGCCACCGGTCCCGGGACCGACGACCCCATGGCCGCCTGCCCCACCGCCGCCCTTTCCGGCGTGGCGGAACTCGGCGAGGCGCAGCACCGACCGGGCGGCGCGGACACCGGGACTCCGGCCCCCGCCTGCCGTGATCGCGCCCGCCGTCCCGCTCGCCACCTCCTGCGCGTCTCCGGGGGCCGACGCCGACAGCAGCTCCTGGAGTCGCTGTTCGGCGGCGTCCGAGAGCGGTTCGAGGGTGAGGGTGGTCGCCTGGCGGCTGCCGCTGCCCCAGTCGGGGCGGCGCTCCAGGAGTTCGGGGCGGGCGGCCGCGATCACCACGAGGGGTACGGCGCCGACCCTCTCCGGGAGCTGCTCGACGCAGTCGAGCAGCCGGTCGTCGCCCCGGTGGAGGTCGTCGACGACGATCACGAGGGGCCGCTCCTCGGCGGCGAGGCCCACGAACTCGTACCAGGCGTTGAGGAGTTCGGAGACCATCGGCTGCCGGATCTCCGAGCCCTCGGGGTCGACGAGCGGGCTGAGGTACGGCAGCAGCCGGCCGGCCGTCTCCTCGCACTGCACCAGCTGATGGAGTGTGCTGGCCAGTTTGGCCCGGGCCTGCTTCCCCGAGTCGCCCTGCTGGATCCCGCAGCACGACGCCAGTATCGCGATCTGCGCGGAGAGCGGGTGGCTGCCGTACAGGAGGGTGGCCCTCGTCGCCAGGAACAGGGGCGCGTGCGGGCGGCCCGTGATGCGGTGCTCCAGCTCGACGATGAACCGGGTCTTCCCGACGCCACCCTGGCCGAGGAGGGTCACCAGGTGCGGGTTGCCGCGGTGTCGGGCCAGTTCCAGCAGTCCGCGCAGCACTTCGAGTTCGATCTCGCGGTCGACGATCGGCACGCCGTGGTGGTCGGTCGGCTCCTCGCTGCCGCACCTGACCCGCCATCCCCTCGACGGATCCTCCGCCGGCTCGTAGGCGATCACGGACTCGGTCTCCCGGAACGTGCTGTCGCTCACCCTGACCTCGCCCTGGGGAACGACCGCGAGCAGCCGGTGGCACTCGTCCATCAGCGCGCCGACGGCCGAGGGCGGTGTCTCCTCGTCACCCGGGAGGTAGCGCACCAGCGCCTCGCCGACATCGACGGCCGCCTTGACGGCGAGCCGCTCGGTGGGGGCGAGCCGGTCACGGATGGCCAAGGCGGCGCGGACCGCGCGTTCGGCGTCGTCCGCTCGGCCGCGGTGCACGCCGAACAGCGCCAGCGAGAACGGGCCGACGGAGCCGGCGATGTTCCCGCCGTGGCGTTCGATCTCCTCCTTGACGGCGGCCGCCGTCCCCTGGAGCAGCCGGTCGGCCTCGATGCCCGTCTCGGAGGCGTGGGCGTGGAGTTCGGTCCTGAGGAGGACGACACCCACCTTGCGGTGCTCGGAGACCACGGTCTGCTGGACCCCGGGCGGGCTCGCCTCCGCGGGGCCCGCCGCCGCCCCGTCGGCCGGATTGGCCGGCGCGGGCTGCGCGGCCGACGTGCCCGAGCCGGCCCGGTACGCGGGGGCTCTGGTGGCGCCCCGCAGGGCGACCGCGCGCTCGGTCGCGGCGGTGACCTGGGTGAACTCGTACGAGGTGGCCGGGCCCTGCAAGGTGAGGGCGGGGTCGTGGGTGAGGATGGCCTGCTGGAGGGTGCGGAGTTCGTGGCCGGGTTCCAGGCCCAGGTTCTCGACGAGGGCGGAGCGGATCCGGCCGTACACGTTGAGCGCGTCGGCCTGTCGTCCGCAGCGGTAGAGCGCCAGCATGAGCTGGCTGCAGGCCCGTTCGCGGAGGGGCTCCCTCTCGACGAGCGTCTCGAGCTCGCCGAGGACGGAGTGGTGGCGTCCGAGGGCGAGTTGCGCCTCGAAGTAGTCCTCCATGGCGTCGGTACGGGCGCCCTGGACGGCCGACAGCTCGGGCCAGGAGATCCCGGTCTCCACCAGGTCCGTCAGCGCGGGTCCGCGCCAGAGGTCGAGCGCCTCCTTCAGGAGGCGGGCCGCGGACTCGGTCCGGCCGGCTTCCAGTTCCGCCCGCCCCTGGACCGCGCGCCGCTCGAAGCGGAAGAGGTCCACCTGCTCCGGTTCGACGCGCAGCATGTACCCGGGTGCCTGGGTGAGCAGGGCGGGGGGCTGCGTGGTCCGGCTGCCGGATCCGCCCTGCGCGCCGTTGTGGAGGACGCCCCGGAGTCCCCAGACCGCGTTCTGCAGGATCTTCCGCGCCGAGCTCGGGGCGTCGTCCGCGGACCACACGGCGTTGAGCAACTGACTGGTGGCGACGACTTTATTGGCCTTCAGCAGGAGGAACCCCAGGGTCGCCCGCTGCCGGGAACCTCCTAGCGAGACGGTCCCGCCGCCCTCGGATACGACCTCCAACGGCCCCAACATGTGAATGTGCATGTGTCCCCCTGGACTGCGCAAGATCCGACGATTGCCCCAATGGCCCCACTCACGTCCCCGTGTCGGCGTCTCGACCGAATCGCTCTCTTCTGCCGGCGTGTCGCCATGCTCCCCCGCATTCGGACATCATTCGCCCTTGGCTGGATTTTACTGTTTCTCGGCCTGAAACATTCAGCCTCCTGGAGAGTGGTCAGAAATCCAGGACATATCCGACTGCACATTTCACCGCCGATTGCCATGATTTCACATCGGCCGAACGTTCCCGCAGGAGTGGCGCGCCGGACCGACGGTGTCGATGGTCACGCGCCATCAGGTCCCCCCTCGTCCGCAGCCCTGGCCGGAGCCTTCGGCGTCCCGTTGCTCCTCCACCGTCGTCGAACAGCCCCACCGTTCGGGAACCGGCGGGAAACCGTCCCCTCTCCGCCGGCTCATCCGCCGCCTATTACCGACCCGTGAGCATGCATTGGGCAGGGTGCGGCGGGACCTCGGCTACTTTCGCACCGGTACGGAATTCGGCTGATTACCTTCGCTCGGCCGTCCGGGAATCACGCAATCCGGAACGCCCGTCGCGATCGCACGCCGAACATCGCAGAACGTCGCAGAAACATCGAGGAGACATCGTGAACACCGACAGGACGCCGTCGCGCTCCGGCGCTCATCGCCCGGTGGGCCGCCGTACCGCGCTCAAGGCCACGGGTCTTGCGGCGGTCGCCGCCTCGGCGGGATCGCTCGCCTTCGGCGGCACGGCGCACGCCGGCCCCGCCCAGGTCGCCGAGGACGCCCGGAGGGACTTCGACGTCATCGTCGTCGGCGCGGGATTCGCCGGTGCGGCCGCCGCCCGGGAGCTCCGGTCGCGCGGCCTCCAGGTCCTGGTCCTCGAAGCCCGCAACCGCGTGGGCGGCCGGGTGTGGACCGACAGCTACCTCGGCCGGAAGATCGAGCTCGGCGGGCAGTGGATCCATCCGGCGCAGACGTACGCCATGGAGGAGCTGAACCGGTACCGCATCCCGCTGGTCACCGAGATCCAGCCGGAGGTGGCGATCTACCCCACCGCGAGCGGTCCGACCACCTTCGCGCCCGGCGAGGTGTTCGGGCGCCTCGGCGAGATGCTGACGCAGCTCTTCGAGGGCTCCCGGCAGTACTTCGAGCGGCCGCGCGACCCGCTGTTCCGCGCCGACCTGCTGCGGTCGGTCGACCCGCTCTCCCTGCACGACCGCATAGCCCAGCTCAACCTCCCGGCGCAGGACGCGGGTTGGCTGAGCTCGCAGGTCGCGGGGTTCGCCGGCGGCTCCAGCAAGGACGGCGCCCTCACCTCGCTCGCCCAGTGGTGGGCGCACACCGGGTGGAACGCGGACGGCTGGTTCTCCCTGATGTCGCAGCGCGTCGGCCTCAACGGCATGAGCGGGCTCGTCCGCGCGATGCTGTACGAGGAGCCGCTGACCATCCGCCTCAACACCCCGGTCACCGCCATCGCGGACACCGGCAGCGGCGTCTCGGTCGTCACGGCCAACCGCGGGACCTTCCGCGCCTCGCACGTCGTCGTGGCGGTGCCCACCAACGTGTGGAAGGACATCACCTTCGCGCCGGGGCTGCCCAAGGTGCACGCCGACGCGGCGGCCGAGGGCATCGGCGTGCGCCGCACGGTCAAGCTGTGGATGCACGTCAAGGGCGTCACCCCGCTCAGCCTCTGCCAGGGGTACGAGGGCCAGCGCATCGAGAGCCTCTTCCCGACCGCCAAGCTGACCGACGGCCACCTCATGATCGGCTTCGCCTTCGACCCGACCTTCGACCCGACGAACCTCGCGCAGGTGCAGGCCGCCGTCCGGGAGTACCTGCCGACCGCCCAGGTCGCCTCCGTACGCTCGCACGACTGGGGATCCGACCCGTACGCCCGGGGGGCCCAGGCACTGCGCCGCCCCGGCCAGCTTCTCCGCCAACTGCCGGACATCCAGCGGCCGTACGGCCGGATCGCGTTCGCGGGCGGCGACCTCGCGAGTGTGTGGAACGGCTTCGTCGACGGGGCGATCGAGTCGGGCCGGGCGGCGGCGGATGCGGTGGCCCCGAGGGCGCTCGCGTCGCGGCTCGTCAGGGCCTGAGACGACCGTGACCCGCGGGGCGGCGATGCCGCTCCGCGGGTCACGGGTTCTCCTACTGCTGCGGCGGCACCGGCTGGATGTGCTGGGTGAGCCCGCCGTCCACGACCAGCTCGACACCGGTCGTGAAGGTCGCGTCGAAGGCGAAGAAGAGCGCGGCGGTGGCGACCTCCTCCGGCGTGCCGTGCCGCTTCATCGGGGTGAGCTCGTCGCCCACCTTGCTGAGGATGGCCCGCTCCTCGGCGGTGGCGTCCGCGATGCCCATGGTCGGGGTGTGGATGAAGCCCGGGCTGACGGAGTTGACCCGGATGCCGCGGGGCAGGAGCTCGGCGGCGAAGACCTGCGCGAAGGAGCGCACGGCGGCCTTCGCGCCCGAGTACACGCCCATGCCGGGGGTGCCGGTGACGTTGGCGATCGACGTGGTGAAGACGATCGACCCGCTGTCGTTCACGAGCGGGGCGAGCTTCTGCACCGTGAAGAACACGCCCTTGGTGTTCACGTCGAACTGCCGGTCGTAGGTCTCCTCGGTGACGAGGGCGATCGGTTCGAGCGCGGCGTACCCGACGTTCACGAACACGGCGTCGACGCGGCCGAGCTTCTCCTCGACGGCCGCGCCCAGCTCCGCGATGTCCCCCATGCTCGCGACGTCCGACCGCAGGACGTGCACGGCCTTCCCGTCGAGGTCGCGGCGCGCGGTCTCGATGTTGTCCTTGTTCCGCCCCGTCAGCAGGACCTCGGCCCCGCCGTCGAGCAGCCCCTGCACCATGGCGAGGCCCATGCCGTGCGTCCCACCGATGACCACGGCCTTCTTGCCGGCGTACTTGCCCATCACTTCTCCTGAAGACGTCAAGCGACTCACTGAACGACACCGACCGTAACCGGGCCGGTACCACTGCGTGATCACTGACCGGTAACCGGGTCTTCATCGCCCGCGGAGTCCTGCGGCCCGTACCGTCCGTGCCGGCCGGTCACGGGGTCCCGGGAGCGAAGGACAGCATGCGTGCCTCGTGGTCCGCGTCGTTGCCGGACACCCCGCTCGGCGAGATCACGATCCGGCCGTTCACATAGGCCAGGCGTCCTGCCAGCATGCGACGTTCCACGGACCGGGCCGTCATGGGATGGACCAGCACCTGCTTCTTCGTGTCCGCGCTGCCCGGGCCGAACCGGAGGATCCCGCCCGGCCGGTCGGCCGAGGGGGCCTCGTAGACGAGTGCGAACAGGCCGCCGTCCGTGCGCAGCGGGTGCAGGGTGGTGTCCGAGGACTTCACGCCCCAGACGAGCTTCCCGGTGTCGAGGCTGTAGCCGCCGACCCGGTCGGTACCGCCCAGGAACACGATGTCCTTGCCGACGGCGGTGCCCGGGCACTGCTGCATGTTCCCTCCCGAGTCCCCCGCGTCGGCGCAGTACGTGAACCCCTTGGGCCGGGCGTCGATGGTGACGCGGAGCTTTCCGCCGGGCTTCAGGGCCACGACCCGCCAATTCTCGGTGCGCTTCTCGTGGTGGTAGGTGGTGAAGACGACCGGCTCGACGGAGAGCATCTTCCCGACGCTCCAGCCCGGCTGGGTGCGGTAGCGCCAGCGGACCTTGCCGGTGCGCGGGTCGAGCTCGCGGAGCTGGTGATAGGACTTGCCGCGGTCGACGCTGATCGCGCAGGTGGAGCTCACCACGAGCCGGGGGCCGCCCGCGAGGTTGTCGGGGTAGCACTTCCCGGGGTTCTCCAGCGGGATGTCGTAGAGCTTGGCGCCGGTGTCGACGCGGTACGCGGCGGCCTTCATGCTCTGGACGATCGCGAGGGTACCCCCGCTGATGGCGCTGTTCACCGTGATGGTGCCGTCCATGGAGCCGGTCTCGGTGAGCCTCTTGCGCCACCCTGCCTTGCCGGTCTTGAGGTCGATCATCTGGAGTTGGTTGCAGCGGTTCCCGGTCCAGGCCCGGTTGCTCTTGTAGACCACGACGATCTTGCCGTCGGGTGTCGGGTTGGCCGGTGCCTCGCAGACCGAGGCGGGCAGCGGCACGCTCCACACCTCGACGCCGTCCGACAGGCGGCGGGCGGTGACCTTCTCGTAGGCCGCCTGGACGACGGTGTCGCCGACGATCCACAGGGGGTAGAGCTTGATGTGGCGTCGGGGCAGGTCGGTCCGGTCGTCGACGATCCACGCCGCGGCGTCTCCGGCCTTGCGGCCCGCGTTGATCTCCTCCGACGTCGGGATCCTCTTAGGCGTCGGCGTGGCGACGGCGGGGGTACGGGACGGTGTCGGCGTCGCGGACGGGCTGGGCGCCTTGTCGGCCACGGGCGCGGCCGGGTCGCCCCACCGGCCGTCGGCGAGGGCGTACACCCCTCCGCTCGCCGCCAGGAGCAGCAGGACGACGACCGTCGCGATCAGCGGCCCCTTGCCGAAGCGTCTCCGGCGGGGCGGCGGCTCCGGCGGGGTGTAGCCCTCGGGGGCGTACGGGTTGTGCGGGACCGGCTGCTGTGACTGGTGCGGCTGGTACCAGGGCTGTGGCGGGTGGTGCATCGGTGTCTCCTACTGTCCGCCGGTCCGAGAACTGTCCATTACGAGGCGACTCGTTCACCGGACGGGTCGGCGACCACGATCTGGAGGTGCGACGGAGCGTAGCGGCGCGCCTTGTGGACCATCTTCTCGAGATCGAACTTGGCACGCGGAACGGCGACATGGATCGGCGCGGGCATGGCGGGGTCCTGCGCCAGGGCGCTCACCCCCGCGGGAAGGGCCGCGCCGGGCCGGAACCGCGCGCCGATCAGCGCCCGCTGTCCGTCCGCCGGTGTGACCACGACGAACTGGGTGACGTCGGTCCACGGCACCATCACGGTGCCGAACCGGGCGCCGGCCGCGTCGAACTGGAACGCCGTGCGGCGGTTCTCGAACGAGGCGATGATGAAGGGCACCGCCGCGACGATGACGACTCCGCCCTTCATGTCGAGGGCCCAGCCGAGGAGCGCCGCCAGGGCCACGACACCCACGATCGACCCCCACAGGGCCGCCTGGTCCTGCGCGGAGAAGGGATGGGTGACCCGGTAGCGCTCCCACCGGCCGCCGCGGCGGGTGGGCCGTGCACCGGAGGTGCCACTGGCATGCGACATGGGGACATGTCCTCTCTTGACGGTGTGTCGGCTGCCGTTCGCCGACCGACTGTTCCCGCTCACCGCCCGGCACGTCGGCACCCGACATGACGAGTCCCACACTGGAGAGGCACTCTGCAGCGCGGATGAAATCCCGCTGATGCAGGAGACTGGGACTCCTGCGCGGGCAGGGAACACGGGGACATGGGGCTGGGAAGTGGGCGTGGATGCAGGGAGGCCTGGTGCGGTTCCGGCCGGGACGAGGGAGCGGCTGCGGATCGAGCTGCTCGGGCCCGTCCGGGCACTGCGCGGCGAGACGCCGATCGCACTCGGCCCGGTACGGCGGCAGGCCGTCCTCGCCGCCCTGGTCCTGCGCGCGCCGGCCTTCGTGACGTACGGGCAGCTCCTCGACGACGTCTGGGGAACCGAACCTCCCGGGACGGGTCACCGGGTCCTGCCGAGTTACGTCTACGCCCTGCGCAAGGCCCTGGACACGCTGGGCGCCGGGCCCGCCGGGTCGGTGATCGAAGGACGGCACGGCGGCTACCGCTTCGTACCGGGCGAGACCCGGACCGACCTCGCCGACCTCGCCGAGCACATCGGCCTCGCGCGGCACGCGAAGGCCGCCGGTGACCTCGGCGGCGCCCTCCACCACGGCGACCGGGCCTTGGAACTGCTCCGCGGCGAACCCCTGCCCGGTGTGCCGGGACCGCTCGCGGGCACCGAGCGGCACCGCCTCGCCCGGCAGCGGCGCGCCCTGCACCAGGACCGGGCCGAGTGCCTGGTGCTGCTCGGGCGGTATCCGGACGCCCTGGACGGTCTCCTGGAGGCGCCGTCGGCGCGGCCTCACGACGAGCCGCTGGCGGCCCTGCGGATGCGCGCCCTGTACGGCAGCGGCCGGCAGGCCGAGGCGCTGGCCGTCTACCGGGAGACGCGGCGGCTGCTCCTCGACGAGCTGGGCGTGGAACCGGGCGAGGAGCTGCGCCGCGTACACCAGGCCGTCCTTCGCCGGGAGGACGAGCTGCTGCTCGGCCGGGCGCCGGGTCCGCACACGGCCGTCCCGCGCACGTCGGTCCGCGACGCGGCCGTCCCGGACTCGGCCGTCCCGGACGCGGGCGGGGGCGCACCGCTCCAGGACTCGCCACCCCCACAGCGTCCCCTTTCGCACCCTCGGCGCAACGAACTGCCGGGCGACACCGCCTGCCTGGTCGGCCGCGAGGCGGAACTCGCCCTGCTCACCGCCCCCGTGGCGCCCGGCGCCGTGTCTGTGATGACGATCGACGGCACGGCGGGCGTCGGCAAGACCGCCCTGGTGGTACGTGCCGCCTGGGCGTTGGGCGACGCCTACCCCGACGGCTGCCTGTTCGTGGACCTGCACGCGTACGGCGTCGCCCACGAGAGCGTCGGCCCGCAGCGGGCGCTGCGGCGGTTGCTCCGCGCCGTCCGTGAGCCCGGCGCCGAACTCCCCCACGGTTCGCCCGACATGGACGACCGGATCGACCCGGACGACGTGACGGAGCTCGTCACCGCGTGGCGTGCGGCGACGAGCGGCCTGCGGCTGCTGCTGGTCGTGGACAACGCCCGCAGCGCCGAGCAGGTCAGGCCGCTGCTGCCCGCGGGACCGGGTAGCCGGGTCCTGGTGGCGGGCCGGCATCGCCTGCCGGGCCTCGACGCCGATCTCCGGCTCACCGTGGAGCCACTCGGTTCCGGCGACGCCGTCGGCCTGTTCCGGGAGCTCCTCGGCGAGTCCCGGGCGGACCGCGAGCCCGAGGCCGCTCGCGAGCTCGCCCTGCGCTGCGGCGGCCTTCCGCTGGCGCTGCGCATCGCGAGCGCCCGGCTGCAGAACCGCCCGTCCTGGACGCTGGCCTTCCTCGCCGACCGGATGTCCGACGACGCGCGCGGCCTCGGCGAGCTGAGGGCCGGGGACCGCAGCGTGGAGGCCGCCTTCCGGATGTCGTACGACCAGCTCACGCCCGAACTGCGGCGCGGTTTCCGGGCGTTGGGTTCGGCGCCGACCGCCCGCTTCGACGCCCTCACCCTCGCCGCCATGCTGGGCCGGTCCGACGAGGACACCGAGGCCCTCCTGGAGGACCTGGTCGACGCGAGCCTGCTCCAGGAGCCGCATCCCGGCCGGTACCGGCTGCACGATCTCGTACGGGCACACGCGCGGAGTCTCGCGGCCGAAGCGCCCCTGGAAGCCGCCGCGGACCGCACCGCCGTCCTGCGGCTCTACGCGGCGGCGGGCCGCATCGCGAGCGACTGGTGGCCGGAGGCCTCCCCCACCGGCCAGGACGTCACAGGGCCGCCGCCGTTCTCCGGTTGGGGCGAGGCCTCCGCCTGGCTGAGCGCGGCGGGCGGAGACCTGGTCGACGTGGTGGCCTTCGCGGCCGCCGCCGGTGAGTTCGACCACGCCTGCCGGATCGCCGAGGCCCTCGTCGACCACCTGGCGCGCCAGGGCCACTTCCACGAGTGCCGTATCGCCCTGGAACGTGCCCTGGAATGCGCGGACATGACGACCGACCGCCGGATGCCCTCCTCGCTCCGCATCTGCCTGGGAATCGTCGACGTCTACCAGGGCCGGTTCCGGCAGGCGCACGACCGGTTCGCCGAAGCGCTGCGGTACGCCCGCTGCCAGGGTGATCCGCGCGACGTGGCCCGGGCGATCGCCGGAATGGGCGCCGCGGCAATGACGCTGGGCCGGACCGACGAGGCGCTGGCCCGGCTGAGCGAAGCGGTGGAACGGGCGTCCGCTCTCGACGACGACTGGCTGACCGGGACGGCGAACTGCAACCTCGGCGCGATCCACTCCCGGCAGGGACGGCACGAGCAGGCGCTGGACCACTACGCCACCGCGCTCGCCCTCGCCGAGAAGAACGGCCGCCCCCGGATGATCAGCAGCACCCTGTGTTTCGCCGCCGACGCCCACCTGGCCCTCGGCCGGCACGCGGAGGCCTCGGACCTGCTCCGGCGGGCGGCCGAACTGGCCCGCGAGGCCGAGGACCTCCCGCTCCGCGCGGCCGGCCTGTCACGGCTCGCCGTGGCGGAGCACGTACAGGGGGATCTGCGCTCCGCCGTCGACACCCACCACCAGGCGCTGTCGGCGCTGAACCGGCACACGAGCACGTGGCTGGAGATGGGGGTCCGGATCCGCCTCGGCAACACGTACGCGGCGGCGGGCCGGCACGCCGAGGCGCACGAGGAGTTCCGTACCGCCCTCGCCCTGCCCGGAGCGGGTGACCACCCCCGCGAGTACGGCATGGCACGCGACGGGCTGAGCGGCACCTCCCCGGGGTCGGGCGACCCCCGGGAGTGACCCGGGAGCGGCCCGGGAGCAACCCGGAGCGGCCCGGTCAGCCGGTGTGGGGCTTCCCGAACTCCTCGATGAGCACGGGATACTGCTCCCCGCCGTGCCCGGCGGCGATCGCGCGGTCCGCCATCGCCTTGATCAGCTTGGGCAGTTCGGCGTTGACGCCGAGCGTCTCGCTCTCCTCGACGAGGTGGTCCATCGCCCGCGCGTCGGTCTCCAGCGCCGACACCTCGGCGGGGAAGGAGCCCTTGTCGATCTGCTCGGCGTACCCGGGCAGCCAGTCGGCCACTCCGGCGGCGATCTGCCGCGCGAACGGCGCGTACGTCGCGGCGTCGACACCGGCCGTCCTGAGCAGGGCGGTGCCCTGGAGCCAGGCGTTCAGGACGCTCCACATCATGGTCAGGCCGGCCACGTCGTACAGGGACGCCAGGCCGTGGTCCGCCCCGAGGTGGGTCACCGTGCCGAGGGCTTCGAGCGTCGGCTCGTGCGCCTCGAAGACCTCCTGGGGACCGCTGTGGAGGATCACCGCCTCGGCGGTGCCGATCCCCGACGGGATGGCCATGATGGCGCCGTCCAGGTAGCGGGCGCCGCGCCGCGCGGCCCACTCGGCCGCTTCGCGCGCCTGGCCCGAGCTCCCCGAGGTGAGGTTGATCAGGGTCGTACCGTCCAGTGGGACGTCGTTCGCGTCGAACAGCTCGTACATGGCGTCGTAGTCGGTGAGGCAGACGATCGTCAGGGGACCCGCCGTGAGCGCGTCGCCGAGGGTCGGCGCCGACCGTGCGCCCGCGGCCACCAGTGGGGCGGCCTTGGCGGACGTACGGTTCCACACGGTCGTGGGATGCCCTGCGTTCAGGAACGCGCCGGCGAGTGCCCGGCCCATCAGTCCGAGTCCGATGACCGTCACGGGCGCGTGGGGTGTGTTGTTCATGGCAGCATCGTCAACGTTGATACCGGTGTGAAGGTCAAGCGAGGTTTCGATGCGTATCGGGGAACTCAGTCGTCGGGCGGGCGTCAACGCCCACCAGTTGCGCTACTACGAGGCCCAGGGCCTGCTGACGGCGGACCGCGGCACGAACGGCTACCGGGAGTACGACGAGAGCGCCCTGCTGAGGGTGAAGCAGATCCGGCACCTGCTCGGCGCCGGGCTGTCCTCGGAGGACATCGCGTACCTGCTGCCCTGCGCGGTCGGCGAGGTGCCGGAACTCGCCGGGTGCCCGGAGCTGTTGGCCGCGATGCGCTCGCGCCTGCGGCGACTGGACGACCAGATGGACCGGCTCGCCCAGTCCCGCGAAGCCCTCGCCGACTACATCGTCGCGGCGGAACGCGTGGGCGGCGAGAGCTACCCACCCTTCACGGATGCCGACGCCGACGTACGGGCCGTCGCCTCCTGAACGGGCGCTCGCGGCTCCCGGTCACGAGTCCCAGGTGACCGGGAGGCTCTTCACGCCGTAGATGTCCGCGGTCTCCGGACGGAGGGCGACGTCCTCGGCCGGTACGGCCAGGCGTAGCGTGGGGAAGCGGGCGAGCAGCGCGTTGAACGCGACCCGCATCTCGACGCGGGCCAACTGCGCGCCCAGACACAGGTGGACGCCGTGACCGAAGGCCACGTGTCCGGTGGACTGCCGCCGGATGTCGAGGACATGGGGGTCGGCGTGACGCTCGGGGTCGCGGTTGGCGGTGTTGTACGAGAGGACGACCGTCGTCCCGGCCTCGATCAGTTGCCCGCCCACCTCGACGTCCTCCAGCGCCGTCCGCATGAACGACTTGGCGACGCTCAGATACCGCAGCAGCTCCTCGACGGCCTGGTCGATGAGCGCGGGATCGTCGCGCAGCGCGGCCAGTTGCTCCGGGTTCCGCAGCAGCGCGAAGGTCCCGAGGGCCAGCATGTTCGCGGTGGTGTCGAATCCGGCGGCCAGCAGGATCAGGCTGATGCCCTTCAGTTCCTCGTCGGTGAGGTCGCTGTCGGTGAGTTCGCTGAGCACGTCGTCGGTGGGGTTCGCGCGCTTGGCGGCCACCAGTTCGGCGAGGTACTCCTGGGTCGCGGTGTAGGCCGCGATCAGCTCCTCGTCGCCGGTCTCCCCGCCCATGAACGTGTCGATCTGCTCCTGGAAGGCGTCCCGGTCCTCGTACGGCACGCCCAGCAGCTCGCAGATGACGATGGTGGGGATGGGCTTGGCGAACGCGGTGACCAGGTCCACGTCCGGCCCGGTCTCCTCCATGGCGTCCAGGCAGTCGGCGGTGATCTGCTCGACGCGCTCGGTGAGCAGCCGCATCCGCCGCGCGGTGAACTTGCCCACCAGCGGCTTGCGGTAACGGCTGTGGTCCGGATCGTCCATGAGCAGGAACTCGCCGGGCGGCGCCGGCGGGATCTCGAAGTCGACCACGTTCAGGAGGTCCTTGCGGGAGCTGAAGCGGGGGTCGGCCAGGACGGACCGGACCAGGTCGTAGCCGGTGATCAGCCAGCCCTCCTTCCCGCCGGGGTGGGTGTAGCGGCTGATGGGGCCGTGCCGGCGGGCGTCGACGAGCTCGGCCGGCGGGTCGAAGGGGCAGCCGGTGGGACGCTCGGTCGGCAGCGTCGTGACGGTGTGGACGGTGTGGACGGTGTCGGTCATCGCCATTCCTCATCTCGCGACATTGCGCGTTTGCGCATGGCGAAAGCTACGTTGCGTTCATGGTCTCGTCAATCGCGAGAATCGCGTTAACACAGGTAGAGCGCGGTAAATTGATGCAATGGCGCTGCACATGAATGCAATGACGCGTTGCAATGAATGACGGCGAAGGCAATACGCACGCGCGACCTACGCGCGCGCGGATTCCCCGGGCTTCCGCCCCCAGGCAGTGAGCATCCCGGCCGACAGCGCGGCGCACTCGTCGGATTCCAGGTAGCGGACCGCCTCGTCGACGGCCGCGTCGTCGACGAGGCCGGTGGCGAGCATCGCCGCTCTGCTCCGCTGCCAGGTGTCCGCCCAGAAGCGGCTGAGAGGACTGCCGGGCCGCAGCGGCGGTACGTGGATCTCGGCGGCGACGGGCACGAGCCCCGCGCCGCGCAGGAGCTGGGGGTACGACGGCACCCGACTGACGTCGGTCCCGATGGTGTCCCGAAGCCCCTGCCACATCGCCCGCATGGCCGCGGTGTACGGAGTGCCGGGCCTCACGTCGCCCGGCAGACCGCTCGTCAGGTCGACCGCGTCGCTGAGCACCAGCACCCCACCCGGCTCGACGAGTTCGGCGAGCCGGGTGACCAGGCGGGTGTGCTCGGGCAGGTGCATCAGCACGAAGCGCGCGTGGACGAGCCGGAACCGGCCGGGGGCGAAGTCCGGGGCGGTGACGTCGGCCTCCAGCACGTCGAGCCCGGGCAGGGGCCGGTCCCTGAGGAACCGTACGTCGCGGTCCACGGCGAGCACGCTCGTCACCCCGGCCTCGGCGAGCAGCCGCCGGGAGACCGTGCCCGTACCGGCCCCCACGTCCAGGCACCGCCACCCCGGACCGGCGCCGAGGGCCCGCAGCCGCGCCATCGTGATGTCGTCGTAGGCGAGGGCGCCGAAGTCGATGCGCTCGCCCTCGCCCGCCTGCTCGGGACGGAACACGGCCTCGCCGTAACGGCCGCCGAACTGTTCCATGACCGGACCTCTTCCTGCCGGGGAGCGGTGCCGGGCGGCCCGCGACGCGGGCCGCCCACCGCACCGATACTCCCCCGGCGACCGCCCGTACGGCCGAGGCGCGCCGCCTGCTTGGATGTCTCCCATGTTGAGTTCCACGAAATCCGCCGGTGCGCTCCGGACAGCCGCGCGTGTCTCCGCCGAATCGCTTCTCGTGCTGCTGATGGCCGCGGTGACGCTCTGGCTCGTGGGCCGGATGTGGTCCGTCGTGTGGCCGCTGATCGCGGCCCTGTTCCTCACCACCCTCACCTGGCCGCCGGCCCGGTTCCTGCGGCGGCACGGCTGGCCCCCCGCCCTGGCCGCGACCACGGTGACCGTGCTCTTCCTCCTGCTGATCGCGGGCATCGTCGCGCTGATCTCCGTACCGATGGCGTCCCAGTCCGGCGAACTCGCCGACGGCGTGGTCGAAGGGATCCAGCGGCTGCGCGAGTGGGCGGCCGGGCCGCCCCTGAACATCGGCGACAGTCAGATCAACGGCGCCCTCGACACCGCCGTCGCCCGCCTCCAGGACAGCATCGGCAGCATGGTCAACGCCGTCGCGACGGGGGTCGGCACCGTCTTCAACGGCGTGGTCACCGCCTTCCTCGCGCTCTTCCTGATGTTCTTCTTCCTCAAGGACGGGCCGCGCTTCCTGCCGTGGCTGACCCGGCAGCTCCCCGGCCGGCTCGCCACCGACATCCCGGTCGTGGCCGCGCGCGGCTGGGACACGCTCGGCGCGTTCGTCCGATCCCAGGCGTTCGTCGGCCTGATCGACGCCGTCCTCATCGGCCTCGGCCTGTGGTTCCTCGACGTGCCGCTGGTGCTTCCGCTGGCCGTCCTGACGTTCGTCTCCGCGTTCGTGCCGATCATCGGCGCCTTGTTCGCGGGGCTCGTCGCGGTCCTCATCGCCCTGGTGTCGAACGGCCCGACCGACGCGCTGATCGTGCTGGCCCTGATCGTGGTCGTCCAGCAGCTGGAGGGGAACGTCTTCCAGCCCATGCTCCAGAGCCGGGGCCTGGGTCTGCACGCGGCGGTGATCCTGCTCGCGGTGACGCTCGGCGGCAGCCTGGCGGGCATCGTGGGCAGCCTGCTCGCCGTCCCCGCGGCCGCGCTGATCGCGGTGGTCTGGAACTACATCCGCGGGGAGCTCGACGAACCCGGGCAGGAACTCCCGGGTCCCCGGCCGGAACCGGCGGCCGACGAACCGCCCGCCGGCCCGGCCCTCGACCCGGCCGCGACCGCGTAGTCCGGCGGTTCGACGTGCGCGTCACGACCCGCGGGTGAACCATTGAAGGGGGTCGTGCGTGCACCAACCGCATGCGGGGGAAGTCAAGGCATCAGCATCAGCTTCGGCTTCTAGAGGTGGCGAGCGTGGACGTCTTCGATGCCGTCGTCGTCGGGTCCGGTTTCGGCGGATCCGTCACCGCATTTCGTCTGGCCGAGGCCGATCTGAGCGTATGCCTGCTGGAAAGAGGACAGCCGTTCCCGCCGGGGTCCTTTCCGCGTAGCCCGCACGACGCGGCGAAGAACTTCTGGGACCCGGACTCCCGCCTGTACGGAATGTACGACATGTGGAGCTTCTCGAAGCTCGACGCCCTGGTGTCCAGCGGGCTCGGCGGGGGCTCGCTGATCTACGCCAACGTGCTGATCCGCAAGCCGGAGAGCTGGTTCGTCCACGAGGCGTTCGACGGCGGCTACGAGGACTGGCCCGTCACACGCCAGGACCTCGATCCGTACTACCAGCGGGTCGAGGACATGCTCGGAGCGCAGCGGTACCCGTCCGATGTGAAGCCCTATCAGGACACGCCCAAGACCCTCGCCATGGAGGAGGCGGCGGCCCGGCTGGGTCTTCCGTGGGAGCGTCCGAAGCTGGCCGTGTCGTTCGGAGACCCCGCCGTGCCCGGCGCTCCCATTCCGGGCGGCGAGGACAACATCCACCACAGCCCCCGCTTCACGTGCAAGCTCGTCGGCGAATGCGACCTCGGCTGCAACTTCGGCAGCAAGAACAGTCTCGATCTCACCTACCTCAGCGCCGCGGACCAGCTCGGGGCGGACATCCGGACCGGCTGCGAGGTCCGCTCGTTCGAACCGGTCCCGCAGGGGTTCCTGGTCTCCTACATCAAGCACGACTCCGCCGGGGACGGAGATCCGCACGCGTCTCCCGAGGTCCACACCCTCAGGGCCAAGCGGCTGGTCCTCTCCGCCGGCACCCTCGGCACCACCTATCTGCTGCTGAGAAACCACAGCGCCTTTCCCGCACTCAGTCCGGCGCTGGGCACCCATTTCTCCGGAAACGGCGACTTCCTCGGACTGGTCCTCAAAGCCCGGCGGAGGATTCAGGGCAGGCCCGGGCAGACGGAGCCGCGCATGCTGGAGCCGAGTTTCGGCCCGGTCATCACGAGTGCGATGCGCGTGGACCGCGAGGAGAGAGACGAGAACGGCGAGAGCGTCCGGGGCTTCTACATCGAGGATGCCGGATACCCGGAATTCCTGAACTGGCTCGTCGAGCACAACGTCCTCACCATGTCGAACAGGGTCGCGAGGTTCCTGCTGCGGCGAGGCTGGTCGCAGCTGACGGGAACGGCCAAGAGCCGTGTGGGGCGACAACTCGGCGACGCCATGGGCAAGGGACTGTTCACCGCGACGTCCGCGCCGCTGCTCGGCATGGGAAGGGACGTCCCCAACGGCCGCATGTTCCTCCGGGACGGACACCTCGACCTCGCCTGGGACCTGACCGCCTCGGCTCCGTACTTCGACCAGATGAACACGACCATGCGGCGCGTGTCCCACAGCATCGGCGGGCGCTACGCCTCCAGTCCCCTGTGGTGGATGAACCGCCTCATCACCGTGCATCCCCTGGGCGGAGCGCCGATGGGACGCCATGAGCGGGAAGGTGTGGTCGACTCCTTCGGGCGGGTGTACGGCTACCCGGGTCTGTCGATCGCCGACGGCTCGGTGATGCCCGGTCCCGTAGGCCCGAATCCCTCGCTCACCATCGCGGCGCTGGCCGACCGGTCGGCCGACCGCATCATCGAGGATCACCGACAGCACTCCGCGGAGCCCTCATGACGACCGGCCAGGGCGGCGAGCGCCGCGACGCGTCCCCCCGCAGATCCCTCATCCTCGCCGGCGGCGGCCTGAAGGTGGCCTTCCAGGCGGGAGTCCTGCAAGTCCTCCTCGACGAGGCCGAGTTGCGGTTCGACCATGTCGACGGTGCCAGTGGAGGCGTGTTCAACCTCGCGATGTACTGCCAGGGGATGTCCGGGCGCGAGATCGCGGACAACTGGCGCACCCTCTCCCCCCTGAAGGGCGTCACCCCGAACTGGCGCGAGCTGCCGAAGGGACCGTACGCCCGTTCCCTCTTCACCCTGGACGGCTACCGGCGTCGCGTCTTCCCGGACTGGGGACTGGACTGGGAGCGGATCCGGGCCACCGACCGGGAAGCCACCTTCAACCTCTACGACTTCAGCTCCAACGAGCTGGAGACGGTGACCGCGGACCGCATGGACGAGGACCGCTTCTGCGCCGGGGTGGCACTGCCCATGTGGTTCCCTCCCGTCGTGATCGACGGGAAGACGTACATCGACCCGGTCTACCTGACGGACGGAAACGTCGAGGAGGCCATCCGGCGAGGCTGCGACGAGCTGTGGATCATCTGGACGGTCAGCCGGCGGCACCGCTGGCGGAACGGCTTCGTGGCCAACTACTTCCACATCATCGAAACGACCGCCAACGGCCAGTTGAAGCACTGGCTTCGCCGGATCGAGGCCAGCAACACGGCCATCCGCGCGGGAGAGCACGGAGAGTTCGGACGCCTCATCGACGTCAGACTCCTGAGCGCCGAGGTCCCGCTGAACTACCTCGTCAACTTCAGCAGGGACCGATTCGCCCAGGCCGTGGAACTCGGAGTCCACCGCGCCCGCCAGTGGTGCACCGACCAGGGGATTCCCTGGAAGCCCGGCGCCCCTCCGGACCCCGACGACCCCACCCGTCTGCGCTTCACCGAACGCATGGTCGGACGCGTCGCCTTCGGCGAGCCTGACGTCCAGGACACGCACCCGCAGGAGGACGGAGCAGCCGTCGACCTGGCCCTGCATGTGACCGTCGACATCCAGGGGATGGACCGCTTCCTCGTCGATCCGGAGCACGAGGCCTCGCTGCGGGGAGAGATCGTCTGCCAGGCCCTGGGCGGACGCCTTCCGGTGACGCGAGGGACGTTCCAGCTGTTCGTGGAACAATCCGACCCCGAACACCTCCAGATGCGCTACCGCCTGTTCTTCACCGATCGCGCCGGTCACCCCCTCACCCTCAGCGGACACAAGGACGTCAACGAGGACTCCCGCCGGGGAGTCTGGAAGGACACGTCCGTCCTCCACACCCGTGTTCTCCGTGGCCACGTCGGCGTCGACGAGGAGCCCGGAGCCCAGGTGGTGGCCTCGGGAACCCTGCGCATCCGCCCGGCCGACTTCCTGAAGCAGCTCACCACCTTCCGGGTCGAAGCGCCGACGCTCGCCGGCCGGGTGACCACCCTGGGCCGCTTCGGACGGTTCTTCTCCGGCAAGCTGTGGGACGTGTACGCACAGAACGTCCTGCCCTGGTCGCCCCTGTGAACGAGGAGCCATCGTGGACGTCAATGAATTGCGCAGGCACGCGACGGCGCTCCGTTTCACCCCCCGGGACCCGGTGCGCTGGCTGGCACCGACGGAGCTGGCACGTACGGCGGTCAAGGTCGGGCTCGCCGCGGTGTTCGCCGACTACGCGGACAAGCGCGAGATCCAGGGCGCTCTCCGGGCCGGGCTGCTTCAGGCGCCGTTGGCGCAACCGGACGCCGGGGAGATCTGGATCGACTTCGTCGCCGACCTCGGCGACGGCTTCGAGGCGACGTACTCGGTGGCGTCCGCGCTGGCCGCGCCCGAGCTCGCCGTCTCCGCTGCCGAATCGTGCCCCCGGGGCTCGCTGCTCGTCCTCGGCGGGGACCAGGTCTATCCGGTGGCATCGACGACGGCGTACGAGGACCGGCTGAAGGGGCCCTACCGCGCCGCGCTCCCGTCGGCACCCGACCAGCCGCTCATGCTGGCGCTGCCGGGCAACCACGACTGGTACGACGGACTCACCGCGTTCCTGCGGACGTTCGCCCAGGACGGGTCCATCGGCGGCTGGCAGACCCGGCAGACCCGGAGCTACTTCGCGGTGCGGCTGCCGCGGCGCTGGTGGCTCGTCGGTCTCGACAGCCAGCTCGGCTCCTACATCGACGATCCGCAGCGACGCTACTTCGAGACCTGCCTCTCGCCACGGCTGCTGCCGGGCGACAGCGTGATCGTCTGCTCCGCCGCGCCGACCTGGGTCAAGAGCCACGCGGATCCCGACGCCTTCAACACCCTTCACTGGTTCGACCGGAACTTCGTCCGGACCCGACTCGACCGGGCGACCGGGCAACGCGAGGACACGGGCGCGGCGATACGCCTCTGGCTGACCGGCGACAAACACCACTACGCCCGCTACGCGGAACGTCTGCCCGACGACCCGCACGCGTCCGGCGGCCCTCCTCACGCGAACCCCCGACGGCGCCAGATGGTGACGTGCGGCCTGGGCGGCGCGTTCCTGTCCTCCACGCACAGGCTCCCGACCGCGCTGCCGCTGCCCCCTGCCACCTCGCGGCTGCGGGAGAAGGACGACCCGCCGACGGCATTCGCCCTCACCCCGCACACGTACCCCACGGCGGAAGCGTCCCGCTCGCTCGCCCGTGGGATCGCCAACCCCTTCACGCGGCACTGGCTCGGGTGGCGCAACCCCTTGTTCGCCGTACTGGCCGGGGTGGTGCAGCTGGTGCTCGTCCTGCTGATGAGTGGCGCGTTCGCCCTTGCCGCGGGGAGAAAGCATCCCGTCGACGCCGTACGGAGTGCCGGCGCCGACGACCTGATCGGCATGTTCGGCATGTGCGCCTTCCTCTTCGCCCTTCCCTTCCTGCTCGGCTGGGGAAGACGACCGGCGGACGCACGGCCGCCACGGAGAATGACCGGTCCGATCGTCGCCACGCTGCTCCAGCTGTCGGTCGCCGTCGGGGTCCTGGCCATCACCGTCACCGTGGTCTGGGCGCTGCCACCTTCGTGGTTCGGGTTCTTCCTGCTGGTCATCCCCCTGATCGTCATCGCGGTGTTGGGTGCCCTCCTCGGCTCCGAGGCCTTCGCCCTGTGGGTGCTCTGGACGGACTACGGCCTGGTCGCCGACTGGCAGATGTCCGGCCAGTCCATCGACGACAGCACGGGCTTCGTCCGGATGCACATCGCGCCGGACGGCACCCTCACGCTCTACCCGCTGGCACTCGACGGCACCTGCCGGGACTGGGAACTCGACGTGGTCGCGGACACCCCGACCTCGTGGGTCCGGCCGATACCCGGTACGCCGCCGACCGTGAGGCTCATCGAACATCCCGTGGTGATCGCACGGCACGGAGCGCCCGACTGAGCACACCCGGCCGATTCCCGCACCGGCCACCGAACCCGGGCGGTGGTGGAGCGGTCGCCACGGCCCCGGTCCGGGTGGGCGGATCTGCTCGTCGCCGCAGCCGCGGGTCAGCGCACGCGCCCGCGGGCCTTCAGCTGGGTCGCCGGGACCTCCGGGGCCGGAAGGCGGTCGCCGTCGTAGCCCTTCACGTCGCCGAAGCGCCCGCTGGTCATCCAGGCCTCGCGGGCCTCGCGGATCTCCTCGTCCGTGCGGCCGATGAAGTTCCACCACATGACGATCTCCTCCTCGAACGGCTCTCCGCCGAGGAGCATCAGGCCCGCGTCCGACAGGGCGCGCAGGGGCAGCTCGGTGCGGCCGCAGCCGAGGTACAGCATGGAGCCGGGCAGGACCGGTACGCCGTCGACGTGGGCCTCGCCCGACATGGACAGGACGGCGTACTCGAAGTCGGGCTCCAGCGGGAGGCTCGTCTCGGTGCCCGCCGTCAGCGTGAGGTCGGCGCCGACGAGCGGCGAGTACGTGGTGCCGGGCGAGGCGGCGCCGTCGAGTGCGCCGAGGATCACGGTGGCCGTGAGACCGGGGGCCGTGACCCGGGGCAGGTCGGCGTGGTGCTGGAAGTGGGGTCCCACGTGGCGGTGGGCGTCGGGGAGCGCGACCCACAGCTGTGCGCCGTGCAGGAAGCGGGCGTGCGGGCGGGGGCTCTCCTCCGAGTGGGAGATCGCCCGGCCCGAGGTCATCAGGCCCAGCTCGCGCGGGCGGATCGTCTGCAGGCTGCCGGTGGAGTCGCGGTGCAGGACCTCGCCCTCGTGGAGCCAGCTCACGGTCTGCAGCCCCATGTGCGGGTGGGGCGGGACCTGCATGCCGGGCTCGTCGGCGATGTCGTCGGGGCCGTAGTGGTCGACGAACGCCCAGGCGCCGACCATCCGCCGGCCGAGGTTCGGGAGCAGTCGGCGCACCTCGGTCGACTCCCCGAGCTGGACGCGCCGCGGGCTGAGGAGCTCCCGTACGGGCTCGGCGACGACGAAGCCGCGGCCACCGCACACCGTCAACGCGGCCTGACGATCAAGATTGCTCATGACGCTCAACCTATCGTAGTGGAATGTTCAACCATCCAGGCTTGTTGACCTGGTCGACCGTCACACAGAGTGGCAGATCCGGGAAGCCGGAAGGGGAGAGCAAGTGAGCGACACGTACTACGAGTTCGGAACGGCCGGGGAACGCTGGGACCGCGCGCGGCTGTTCTTCGACGCAAAGGAGTACGGCACCGCCGTCCGTATCCTGCGCGGTCTCGTCGCCGAGCACCCGGAGCAGACGGCCCAACGGCTCCTCCTCGCGCGTGCCTACTACCACTCCGCGCAGCTCACCCGGGCCGAGACCGAGCTGCGTGCCGTCCTGGACCGCGACCCCGTCGAGCACTACGCCCGGCTGATGCTCGGGCGCACGCTGGAGCGGCAGGGGCGCCCCGACGAGGCCGCTCCGCACCTGCGGATGGCCGCCGCGATGGCGGGCGAGACCGCGTCCTGACGCCGTTCTGATACCCCCGCACGGTATGGTCGCGCCAGGAGGTCCTGGTCTTGCGTACACGTCGGGCGGCCCGCGGACAGCGCGGCATGCGAGCAGGAGGTGCCCTGGCGCACCTCCTGCTCGTCGTCGTGCTCGCGCTCGGGGTGTTCCTGATGCACGCCGTCGGCCACCCCGAGGGCTCCGGCGGTACGCCGGATACCACCGCGGCCGCCCACCACTCCGCCCCGGAGCCCGGCGCGCATGCCGCCGGCGGCGACAGCTCCGACGCGCGGCACGACCCCGGTGCGGGGATGGACATGACCACGCTGTGCGTGGCCGTTCTCGGCGCCTGGCTCCTCGCCGGGCTCGTCCGGGCCGCCCTGGCCCGACGCCCCGACTGGCTCACCGTCGTCCTCGCGCGGCTCATCCCCGCCCTGGGACCCCACGCGCCACCGCGCAGACCTCCCGACCTCGCCCTGCTGTCGATCCTGCGGATCTAGGCCGTATCGCCACCGCGGGCGCCTCGCGCTGCCCGTGAACGCCTTCGACCTGACCCTTTTCCCGCCGGTACGGACGCCCGTTCCGTACGGACAGCACACGAGGTATCACTCCCATGCGCACCTTCACGCGTCGCACTGCCAAGAAGTTCGCCCTCGCCGGCGTCGTCACCGCCACCGGGCTCCTGCTCGCCGCCTGCGGAACGGACGACGGGATGAACGGCATGGACCACGGCGGGACGTCCGCCACGGCCTCCGCCAAGTCCTCCGCTTCCGCCTCGCCCTCCGCCTCGTCCTCCGCCTCCGCCTCCGCATCCGCATCCGCATCCGCATCCGCATCCGCATCCGCCGAAGCGTCCGCCACCGGGGCCGAGGCCGCCGCGCCCGGGGCCTTCAACGACGCGGACGTCATGTTCGCGCAGATGATGATCCCCCACCACGAGCAGGCCCTGGAGATGGCGAAGCTCGCCGACGGCCGGGCCGAGGACCCCGAGGTCAAGAAGCTCGTCGCCGCGATCGAGCAGGCGCAGGACCCGGAGATCCAGAAGATGAAGGCCTGGCTCAAGGGCTGGGGCAAGCCCGAGTCCGCCGGTGCCGGTCACGGTTCCGAGGGCGGGAGCGGGAGCGGGAGCGGCCACGGCATGGCCGGGATGATGTCCGAGCAGGACATGAAGGACCTGGCGGCCGTCAAGGGCGAGGCCTTCGACCGGAAGTTCGCCGAGCTGATGATCGCCCACCACGAGGGCGCCGTCGACATGGCGAAGTCCGAGCAGAAGGACGGCCGGAACGCCTCGGCGAAGAAGCTCGCCGACGATGTCGTCCGGACCCAGTCCACCGAGATCGCCGAGCTGCGGAAGATCCTCGACCGGCTCTGACCGCGAGCGGCCGGCCCCACACCGGGGCCGGCCGCGCGCCCCGGACCTTCCGCTCCTTCCTTCCTCTCCTCCGGCGAAAGAACGATGAAGAAGTACATCCCCGGGCCCACGGGCACCGCCGCCGTCACCGCCCTCACCCTCGCCCTCACCCTGACCGCCTGCTCGCAGGAGCCGGCCGCCGACGACGCCCCCACCGTCACGCTGAGCCACATCCACGGCCTCGGCGTACGCGGCGACACCCTCTACGTCGCCACCCACGACGGCGTCCACACCCCCGACGCCACCGGCCGACCGACGCTCGTCGGCGACCGCCGGGACGACTTCATGGGCTTCACGGTCACGGCTTCGGGCGCCTTCCTCGCGAGCGGGCACCCCGCCCCCGGCACCGGCGGACCCGCCGACCTCGGCCTCGTCGAGTCGACGGACGCCGGGCGCACCTGGCACGAGAAGTCCCTCGGCGGCGAGGTCGACTTCCACTCCCTCGACACCGCGCCCGATTCCACCGTCTACGGCTACGACAGCGCGAACGGCCGCCTGCGCGTCAGCCCCGACGGCGTCACCTGGGAGGACCGGGCCGCCCTGCGCGCCCTCGACATCGCCGTCTCCCCCGCCACCCCGGGCACCGTCCTCGCCACCACCGAGACCAGGGTGGCCCGCAGCGCGGACGGCGGCAGGACCTTCGCCCCGGGCGAGGGCCAGGTCCTCTCGTACGTCTCCTGGGGTGCTCCCGACGCCCTCTTCGGCGTCGATCCGAGCGGGGTCCTCTTCCGCGGTACGGATACGGGGACGGGTTCCGGTGTCCGCTGGGCCCGGGTCTCCACCGTGCCGGGCGGGGCCCCTCAGGCGCTCACCGTCGTGGACGCCCGCCGGCTGCTCGCCGCCACCCAGGTCGGGGTGTACGAGTCACGGGATGGCGGGCTGACCTTCGAGCGGCGGGTCACGGTGACGTCGGGGAAGGGCGGCCACTGACCTCACCCCTCGCGCCGCTCCACGACCACCTCGCCGCCCACCACGACCGTCTCCGCCACCGTGCCCGGGATCTCCTCGGGCGCGACGCGGAGGATGTCACGGGAGAGGACGACGAAGTCGGCGAGCTTGCCCACCGTCAGCGAACCCCGCTTGTCCTCCAGGTGGTTGGCGTAGGCCGAGCCCATCGTGTAGCCCTCGACGGCGGTGGCGACATCGATGGTCTCGCCCGCCGTCCAGCTCTCCCCGCCGCCGGGCGGGCGGCGGGTGACGGCGGCGTGGATGCCCACCATGGGGTCCATCTCGGCGACGTTCCAGTCGCTGGAGAGGGCGAGGACCGCCCCGGCCTCGCGCAGGCTGCGCAGCGGCCAGGCCTTGTGCCAGCGGTCCGGGCCGACGTTCTCGGCCCAGTCCTTGCCGGGGCCCGCGATGTCGGGGGCGGCGTGCCGGGGCTGCATGCAGGCGACGACGCCGAGTTCGGCGAAGCGGGGGGTGTCGGCCGGGTCGAGGCACTCGACGTGGACGATCTGGTGGCGCGCGTCGCGCGGCCCGTTGGCCGCGCGGGCGCGCGCGACGGCGTCGAGGACGGTGCGGATGCCCCGGTCGCCGGTGGCGTGGACGAAGCACTGGAAGCCGCGCGCGTCGAGGCGGGTGAGGAGCTCGGCGAACTCCTCGGGCGGGTAGAAGGTGTCGCCGCGATGGTGGGCGCAGCCCGCGTACGGCTCCAGGAGGGCGGCCGTGCGGGGTTCGACGACGTCGTCGATGTACAGCTTGAGCGGGCCGACCCGCAGCCGGTCGTCCGCGAACTCCTTCGCCGCCGCCTCGAAAGCGTCGAGGTCCGTGTCGGTGGTGCCGCGCGGGTGGAAGAGCGCGGCGACGATCCGCGAGCGGAGCCGGCCCTCGGCGCGGGCGCGCTGGAAGAGGGCGAGGTCGTCGAGGGAGTTCTGGGGTTCGACGACGGTGGTGATGCCGTAGCCGATGGCGTCGTCCAAGCTCTTGGCGAGGCGGCCGTACTGCCGGTCGGGCGAGGCCCAGGGCACGCCGAGCTCGCGCAGCGCGCGGTGGCCGTCGCGGGAGAGCCCCTTGATCGCGAAGTCCTTGACGAATCCGGTGGGTTCGCCGGTGGCCGGATCGGTGACGGCGCTACCGAAGGGCAGGTCGGTGTGGTCGCGGTCGACGCCGAGTCGCCGGAGGGCGGCGGTGTTGAGCCAGGCGGTGTGCACGTCGTAGCTGAGGACGACGGCGGGGGTGTCGCCGGTGGCCGGGTCGAGGTCGGCGGCGGTGGGCATGCGTCCGCCGGGGACGGCCGAGTAGTCGAAGGCCTCGGCCTCGATCCACTCGGCGTCGGGGTGCGCCGCGTGCCAGGAGCGGATGCGGTCGTGGATGGCGTCGAGGGTGCGGGCGCCCGCGAGCTGGACGCAGGCGTCGTCCGAGCCGAGGCGGACGTGGTTGTGGGCGTCGACGAAGCCGGGCAGGACGAGCCGCCCTCCGGCGTCGAGCACCCGGGTGCCGGGCCCCGTCCAGGCGTCCGCTCCGGCGTCGGAGCCGATCCAGACGATGCGGCCGGCGCGGACGGCGAGGGCCTGCGCCTCGGGGAGCGCGGGGTCGACGGTGTGGATGCGGGCGCCGCGGAGGACGAGGTCTGCGGGGGCGGGGGTCGCGGCGGTGGTGCTGTTCATGCGGGTGGCTCCGTGACGTACGTACGAGTGACGAGTGTGGTGCGCAGGGAAGGGACCGGGGGACCCGGGGTGCGTCAGGGGTGCGCCGGGGCGACCGTGCGACGGGCGAGGAGCACGTACACGAGGGCGGAGACGACCGCGCCGAGGAGCGTGAGGTCCGCGCCGCCGAGCGGGGCGACCAGAGGGCCGGTCCACAGTTCGGAGTCGCAGGTGAGCGCGGAGAACGTGAGGCCGGCGACGAGCGCGATCAGGCCGGGCGGATGCCAGCCCGAGCGGTACCAGTAGGCGCCGCCCTCGCGCGCGTGCAGGCCGGCGGAGTCGTAGGCGCAGCGCCGGAGCACCATGTCGGCGAGGAAGACGCCGCCCCACGGGGCGAAGACGATGATCAGGAGGGAGAGGAAGGAGAGGAGCGAGGTGGTGAAGTCGGTGAGGAAGAGGGCGCCGAGGGAGCCCGCCGCGGTGACCGCCGCGCTGATGACGATGGCCCGCGCCCGGCTCCACGGGATGCCGAGGACCTGGAGGTTCAGGCTCGACGAGTAGAGCGTGATGATCGAGTTCGTGACCGAGCCGCCGAGGACGAGGGCGAGGAAGAGCGGCTGGAACCAGCCGGGGAGCAGGCTCTCGGTGCCCGCCACCGCGTCGGTCATGTCGGCCTGGGTCGCGGCGGCGACGCCGGCGACGCCCAGGGCGACGGAGGAGAGGAAGCCGCCGAGCGCGCCGCTGAGGGTGACGGCCTTGAGGGAGGTCGTACGGGGCAGGTAGCGGGTGTAGTCGGCGGGCATGGGGAGGTACGAGAAGGGGCCCGCGAGCATGACGACGAAGGCGATGCTCCAGCCGGCGGCGCCGGGCGCGGCGGAGGGGGCGGCGGTGTCGGCGCCGGGCAGCACGAGGACGAGGAGCGCGGCGAAGCCGACGGCGAGGACGTAGGCCATCCAGCGTTCGGCGAACTGGACGGTGGCGTGGCCCCAGAGGGCGACGGCGAAGGTCAGCGCGAGGGTGACGCCGAGGGCGAGGGCCCGGGTGAGGTGCCCGCTGTGCCAGCCGAGGTCGGCGAAGAAGGCTTCGAGGGCGAGGGTGCCGACCACGGTGTTCACGATGGTGTAGCCGATGCTGACGATCCAGTTGAGCAGACCGGCGGGCCAGTTCCCGCGGACGCCGAAGGCGGCCCGGGAGATCACGAGGGTCGCGGTGCCGGTGCGCACGCCGCTGAGTCCGGCCGCGCCGATGGCGAGGAAGGAGAGGCCGCCGAGCACGACGACGAGGGTCGCCTGCCAGAAGGAGAGCCCGAAGGCGACGGCGAGGGCGCCGTTGATGACGTAGGTGAACGTGAGGTTCGAGCCGAACCAGAGCCAGAAGACGTCCTTGGCGCTGCCGTGCCGTTCGGCGTCGGGGATGGGGTCGATGCCGTGCTCCTCGACCTGGAACACCTCGTCCCGGCCGTCCGTGGTCACGGTCACCGTCTCGTGTCCGAGCACACCGCACCTCCTGTCTTGAATGCTGTTCTAAGTTTTTGAATGACATTCAAGATGTGCGATGGATTCAGGCCACGTCAAGACCTTCGGAGGTTGCGGTTAGGGTCGATCAGGTCACGGAACGACAGAGCGAGGATGGTGGCGGCGGCGGTGGCACGGGCAGCACGACGGCGGGACGGGCACGTCACCCAGGAGCGGATGCTGGAAGAGGCCATGGCGGCGATCGCCGAGGACGGCCTCGCCTCGCTCACGATGTCGGCGCTCGCGGAGCGGCTCGGCACGAGCGGCGGCCACATCCTGTACTACTTCGGCAGCAAGGACCTGCTGCTGCTCGCCGCACTCCGGTGGAGCGAGGCCGCGCTCGCCGAGGAGCGCGGCGCCCTGCTGGCCCGGCGGATCACGGCCGAGCGCAAACTCGATCTCTTTCTGCGGCTCTACCTGCCGCGCGGCCCGCGAGATCCGCGCTGGACGCTGTGGATCGAGCTCTGGGCCCGCACCCCGGGCAACACCGAGCTGCGCGAGGCCCAGGAGGCGCTGGACCGGGGCTGGCAGGAGGACCTGGAGTCCCTGCTGGCGGCGGGGGTCGCCCGGCGGCGTTTCGCGCCGCTGGACGCCACCGAACGGGCCTCCGAACTCCTGGCGCTGCTCGACGGGTTGAGCACCCGGGTCGTCCTGGGCCAGGAGTCCGGCCGGGACACGCGACCGGCGCTGGAGGCGGCGCGGTCCGCGGCGCGGCTGCTGATCACTCCATACGCCTCCGACACGCCCCGGACGGAAGAGAAATGACGGCCGCTCAGTCCCGGTAGGCCTCCAACAAGCGCAGCCACGCCTCGCTCAGGGTCGGGTACGACGGTACGGCGTGCCAGAGCCGGGCGATCGGCACCTCGCCGACCACGGCGACCGTCGCCGAGTGGAGGAGCTCGCCGATCCCCGGGCCGACGAAGGAGGCGCCGAGGACGACCTCCCGGTCGAGGTCGACGACCATCCGGGCCTGGCCCCGGTAGCCTTGGGCGTAGAGCCCGGCCCCGGCGACCTGCCGCATGTCGACGTCGACGGCCCGGACCCGGTGACCCGCCCGCTCGGCCTCGGCCAGGGTCAGGCCGACGGCGGCCGCCTCGGGGTCGCAGAACACCACCTGCGGAACGGCGGCACGGTCGGCGGTGGCCGCGTGCGCACCCCAACTCCCGTCGTCCAGCGGCCCGGTGCCCTTTGCGCGGGCCGCGATCGCGGCACCGGCGATCCGGGCCTGGTACTTGCCCTGGTGGGTCACGAGCGCGCGGTGGTTGACGTCCCCGACCGCGTAGAGCCAGTCGCTGCCGGTGACCCGGAGGCTGTCGTCGACGTCGAGCCAGGAGCCCGGTTCGAGGCCGACCGTCTCCAGTCCGAGGTCCTCGGTGCGCGGGGCCCGGCCGGTCGCGAAGAGCACCTCGTCGCCCTCGACGTGGTCGCCGCCCTCCAGGACCACGGTCACCGGGCCCGTGCCCCCGTCGCGTACCACCGCGGCGACCCGGGCGCCCGTACGGACGTCCACACCGCGCGACGCGAGCGCCGAGGCGACCCGCTCGCCGACGAACGGCTCCATCCGGGGCAGCAGGCCCACGCCCCGCACCAGCATCGTGACCTTCGCGCCGAGGGCCTGCCAGGCGGTGGCCATCTCCACCCCGACCACTCCCCCGCCGACCACGGTCAGCCGCGCGGGCACCTTGCCGGCGCTGGTCGCCTCACGGCTGGTCCAGGGCCTGGCCCCGGGCAGGCCGGGCAGCTCGGGGAGGACGGCGCGGCTGCCGGTGCAGACGGCGACCGCGTGCCGGGCGGTGAGGACGTGCTCGTCGCCCTCGGGTCCGGTGACGGCGACCCGGCGGGGCCCGGCGAGGCGGCCGTGCCCGCGGAAGACCCGTACGCCGATCGAATCCAGCCAGTCGACCTGTCCGTCGTCCTTCCAGTGCCCGACGACGGTGTCCCGGTGGCGGAAGACCTCCAGGGCGTCGAGCGGGCCGTAGACCGACTCGCGCAGGCCGGCGACCTTTCGGGCGTCGGAGCGGGCGAGCGCGGGACGCAGGAGGGCCTTGCTGGGCATGCACGCCCAGTACGAACACTCGCCGCCGATCAGCTCGCTCTCGACGATCGCGGCCGTGAGCCCGGCCGCCCGCACCCGGTCGACGACGTTCTCGCCGACCGGACCCGCCCCGAGGACCACCACGTCGTAGGCGCTCTCTTCCACCGTTCGTGTCATGATCCCAGTCTGCTGGCACGGGTCCGGAATAGCGCGGCTCGATACGCCGTTGTGCCGGGCGAGTCCCCAGGGGACCGTGAGGACACCGCCAGGAGACCCCGAAAGGCAGGCAGGCATGAGCACCGTAGAGCTCACCAAGGACAACTTCGACGAGATCGTGAGTGGGAACGGTTTCGTCCTGATCGACTTCTGGGCTTCGTGGTGCGGTCCCTGCCGTCAGTTCGGCCCGATCTTCGAGGCCGCGTCGGAGCGGCACCAGGACCTGGTCTTCGCGAAGGTGGACACCGAGGCGCAGCAGGAGCTGGCCGCAGCGTTCGAGATCCGCTCGATCCCGACGCTGATGATCGTGCGGGACAACGTGGCCGTCTTCGCGCAGCCGGGTGCACTGCCGGAGGCCGCCCTGGAGGACGTCATCGGGCAGGCCCGCCAGCTGGACATGGACGAGGTCCGCAAGTCGGTCGAGGCCTCGCAGCAGCAGTGACGCCGTGACGAGAGGGGTGCGGGAGAGCCTCCCGTACCCCTCTCGCGTATGCGTTCTCGTCCGTGCTCAGCGCTCCAGGACCAGCGCGAGGCCCTGGCCCACGCCGATGCAGAGCGCCGCGAGGCCCGTGCCCGAGCCGGCCGCGGCGAGCTGGTGGGCCACGGATCCGGCGAGACGGGCACCCGAGGCGCCCAGCGGGTGGCCGATGGCGACGGCGCCGCCGCGCGGGTTCACGATCTCCGGGTCGAGTTCCGGCCATTCGGCGAGGCAGCCGAGCGCCTGCGCCGCGAAGGCCTCGTTGAGCTCGAAGGTCGTCAGGTCGGCGAAGGAACGTCCCGCCTTCTCCAGCGCCCGCCGGACCGCAGCCACCGGGCCGAGGCCGAAGAGCTGGGGCTCGATGCCGGTGACCGCGGACGTACGGATACGGGCGAGCGGCTCGCGGCCGGTCTCGCGCAGCCCCTCCGCGTCCACGAGGAGCAGGGCCGCCGCACCGTCGTTGAGCGGCGAGGAGTTGCCCGCCGTGACGGTGCCGCCCGTGGGGCGGAAGGAGGGCTTGAGCTTGGCGAGCGCCTCCAGGGACGTGCTGTCGCGGATGCACTCGTCCCGGGTCAGGTCCACGCCCGCGTACGGGACGACCTCGTCGTCGTACAGCCCCTTCGCCCACGCCTCGGCGGCCTTGCGGTGGCTGGCGAGCGCGAAGGCGTCCTGCCGGTCGCGCGTGAGGCCGTGCTTGTCGGCGACGAGCTCCGCGCCCTCGCCGAGGGGGACCGTCCACTCGGCCGGCATGCGGGGGTTGGTCATGCGCCAGCCGAGGGTCGTCGAGTGGAGCTGCTGGTGACCGGCGGGGAAGGCCCGCTCGGGCTTCTGCAGGACCCACGGGGCGCGGGACATGGACTCGACGCCGCCGGCGATGGCCACCGACGCGTCGCCCAGCGCGATCGCGCGGGCCGCCTGGATGACGGCCTCCATGCCGGAGCCGCAGAGGCGGTTGACGGTGACGCCCGGGACGGAGACGGGCAGTCCGGCGAGCAGGACGGCCATCCTGGCCACGTCGCGGTTGTCCTCGCCCGCGCCGTTGGCGTCGCCGAAGTAGACGTCGTCGACGCGGGCCGGGTCGAGCGCGGGCGTGCGGTCGACGAGGGCCCGCACCACGTGGGCGGCGAGGTCGTCCGGGCGCACCCCGGCGAGCGCGCCCCCGAACTTCCCGATCGGTGTGCGGACGGCGTCGACGATGTAGACGTCGCGGATGCTCATCGGTTCTCTCCCACGTGACCTTCGGAACGACTCTGTTCGCCTGGTGCCTCGCCCGGTGAGGAGACGTTCCGTCTCCGGGCGTGCGCCGCCGAGTCTGTGCCCGTCGCCGCGCGGTGTCAACGGGCCTCTTCAGGCCGGGGGCGGGGGCGGCCCGCAGGGGAGAGTGCCAGGTCAGCCACGGGGCGAGCGCCGGGACCGGCTGCGGGTAGCGCGTCAGGCCCACCGCGGGGAGAGCGCGGGGCCTGCCGCAGGAAGTGCGCAGGGCAGCCGCAGGGAATGCCGCCGCGTTACCCGCAGGGAGCGCCGCCGTGTCAGCCGCAGTGAGCGCGTTGGGCAACCGCAGGGAATGCCGCCGCGTTACCCGCAGGGAGCGCCGCCGTGTCAGCCGCAGTGAGTGCGTTGGGCAACCGCAGGGAGTGCCGTCGCGTCAGTCGCGGTGGGTGCGCAGGGGCAACTGCGGGGAGCGCCGCCGTCTCATGCGCACTGAGTGCGCGGGGGCAGCGGCACGGAGCGCGCCGCGTCCCCGTGGGGAGAGCGCCCCGTCAGGCGCGTGCCGCCGGGCGGACGAGGGCCGTGAGTCCGTAGTCGATCTCGCGGCCGTCGACGAGCAGGGCCTCGACCGTCCGCGTCTCCGGGTCGACGTCGGCGACGATGCCGTGCCCCTCGTAGATCGGATAGCCGGAGGCGCCGTGCCGCCCGGTGGCCTCGACGACGGCCGTGCGGACGGCGCTGTCCTCCACGGACGCGCCGCCGCGGTCCTCGACGTGCGCGGGCACCAGCAGGATCTCGAAGCGCTTCGGAACTGTGCTCATGTCCCGACGCTAAGCGCTCAGCTGGACTCCCGCCGGACGACCCGCGACTCCAGCAGGCGGCGGGGGCGCGGCGGGACGTCCTCGTCCCGCACGGCGCGGTCGACGAGCTCGGCGAGCTCCCGGCCGAGGACCATGTCGATGTGGACGGTGCTCAGCCGCGGCCGCAGCAGCCGGCCGAGGAGCAGGTCGTCGGCGCCGACGACGGCCGTCTCGTCCGGCACGGAGATCCCGGCGTCCTGGAGCGCCCGCATCAGGAGCATCGCGTACTCGTCGTTGTAGGCGAACACGCCGTCGAGCCCGAGCTCGCGCCACCGTCCGGCCAGCTCCTCCGCCGACTCCTCGTCGTACCGCAGGGGCAGGGGCACGACGGTGGCACCGGTGCCCTCGGCCGCGCGCCGCGCGCCGTCGAGGCGGGGCTGCGAGAACATCCCGAGGCCCGGCTCCTCCGGGACGACGACGCCGATCCGGCGCCGGCCGCTCTCGACGAGGTGGGCGGTGGCGACCTCGCCGACCCGGCCCTGGTCCATGACGAGGGAGTGGGTGCCCTCGACCTGCTGGGTGCCGAGCGTGATCACCGCGCGGGCCCCGGAGCGCTTGAGGAGCTCGACCGCCTGCTCCGTGAGCTCGACCTCGCCGAGCGAGACCACGGCGACCGGGCGCAGCTCGGCCCAGGCCCGGGCCGCCTCGTCGGGCTTGAGACCGACGCTGCCGTACTGCACGACCGTGTAGTCGAGGCGCCGCAGCTCCCACTGGAGATCGCTGAAGAACTGGCTGTAGAGCGGGCCCACGGGGATGTGGGCGCTCGGCAGCAGCACCATCCGGCTGTGGCCGGCGCGCAGGCTGCGGGCCGCCGCGTGGGGTACGTACCCCAGCTCCTCGGCCGCCTCGCGCACCCGCTGACGGGTGGGCTCGCTGATCCGGACGGCCGAGGTGTTGTTCAGCACGTACGAGACGGTGGCCCGAGAGACGCCCGCGAGGCGCGCGACGTCGGCACTGGTCGGGACCGCGCGCCCGGTGGGGCGCTCGGGGGACTGTTCGGTTGAGTGGCTCATCGCTCCGGCATCTTTCCAGAACAATCCGGCACAGGGTCTGGCGGATGGCCTGATGTGAGTGCTACACAGTGCTCACACGTGTCACTGACACGTGTAACTCTATCGCTCAATCCGCTCTTCGCCCCCTCATCGGGCGATCTCTCCCAGGAGGGCAATGTGGCCCTTTCCTCCCCCGGAACCGGCTCCGGCACCGGAACCGGCACCGCCGGCACCGACGCCGCCACGGTCGGCCCCGACTCCCCCGCGGCCGGCCGGCCGACGCGGGGCCTGCTGCCCCTGCTCCTCGCCGGCAACTCGGCGATGTACACCCTGTACATAGGCGTCGGCGGCATGCTCCTCGCGCTCCAGGTCGAGTCCATCGACCCCGCGAACAAGGTGGCGAACTTCGGCCTCGTCGCCGGTGTGTCCGCCATCTTCGCCACCGTCTTCAACCCGGTCGCGGGCGCTCTCTCGGACCGGTCCGGACGGCGCAACCCCTGGATCCTCGGCGGCGGCCTACTCGCCCTCCCCGTGATGCTGCTCCTCGGCAGCGTCCACACGATCCTGCTGGTCACGATCGCCTGGTGCCTCGGCCAGGCCGTCATGAACATCTACCAGGCCGCGATCACCTCCGTGGTGCCCGACCGGGTCCCGATGGCCGCGCGCGGCAAGGCCTCGGCGGCCGTCGGCCTCGGTCTGCCGATCGGCTCGACCATCGGCGCCCTGATCGGCGCGGCCTACTCCGACGACTACCGGACCGGCTACCTCGTCTTCGGTGCGATCGTCGCCGCCACGGCCGTGCTGTTCAGCACCTGTGCCCGCGAGGAGCGCATGCCCCCGAAGGCGCCGCTGCCGGTCAAGCAGCAGATCGCGGCCTTCGGCAGCGCCCTCAAGGACCACGACTTCCGCTGGGCGTTCATCGGCCGGGCCCTGCTGGTCCTCGGCTACTTCGCCGTGGCCGGATTCCAGCTGTACATCCTCAAGGACCACACCGAGCTGCCCGCCGGGCTGAAGCCCGAGGAGGCCGTGGCCGTCCTCATGCCGCTGAACGCGGTCGCCATGGTGGTCTCCACCGTGCTCGGCGGCTGGCTGTCCGACCGCTACGACCGCCGCAAGCTCTTCGTGGGCGCCTCGGCGGTGCTCGCCGCCGTCGCGCTGGTCATCCCGGCCGTCTCGACGAGCTGGACCGCGATGCTCGCCTTCTCGGTCGTCAACGGCCTCGGCTTCGGCTGCTACATGGCCGTCGACACGGCGCTGGTGACCATGGTGCTGCCCAAGGCCGAGGACGCGGCCCGGGACATGGGCGTCCTCAACGTCGCCAACGCCGGCCCGCAGATCATCGCCCCCTTCGTGGCCTCGCTCATCGTCTCGCTGAGTGGCGGATACACGGCCCTGTTCCTGGTGGCGGCCGTACTGTCGGTGCTCGGCGCGCTCGCCGTGCGCCCCATCCGCAGCGTGCGCTGACCGGTCGGTCGGCGCCCGCCCGGGGGTGTCCCGCGGATCAGGGCCTGCCGATGCCCCTGATCCGCGGGGCACCCCCGTACCCGTCGCACCGATCGGAGAGGCGGCACCGTGCGCCTGCACACCACCACGTGGGGATCCGGTGACCGGATCGCCCTGCTCGTCCACGGCCTCATGGCCGACCACCGCACCTGGCGGCGGGTCGGACCGGCCCTCGCCTCGCGGGGCTACCGGGTGATCGCCGTGGACCTGCGGGGGCACGGAGCGAGTGCCCGGGCCGCGGGACCCGAGGAGTACCGGCCGGAGGACTACGCCGACGACCTCGTCGAGAACCTCCCGGCCGGGGCCGAGCTGGCCGTCGGGCACTCGCTCGGCGGGCTCGCCCTCGTACGGGCCGTGGAGCGCCTCGCGCCCGCCCGCGCGGTGTACGCGGATCCGGCCTGGCACCTGAGGCACGGTCCCGACGGGTACGTGCCGGAGCTCTTCGTCCGGGGCAAGTCCCTCTCCCGGGACCTCGTGCAGGGGTTCAACCCGCGCTGGTCGGACGACGACCTGGACACCGAGATGGCGTCGGTACGCGTCTGGGACGAGCGGTCGGCGTACGGCCTGGTCGGCGTCACCGGTACGGACATGTGGCCGGTACGGCCCACCGTCCCCTCCCTCGTCACGCTCGCCGATCCGAGCCTGCTGATCTCCGCGGACGACGCCCGGATGCTGGAGGGGCGCGGCTTCACCCTGCGCACGGTCGCGGGCGCCGGGCACACGATCCACCGGGACGACTTCGACGGGTTCATGTCCGCGCTGGACGACTGGATCTGACGTACCGTTCACCCATGGACGAAGCGTCGATGGACTCCTCGATGGTGGGACTGCCGGGCCGGGTGACCGGCACGGTCGGGCCCGGCCTCGTCGGCGAGGTGATCGTCCGGATCCGGGGCGGCGCCGAGCACTTCCTCGCCTATCCGGCCTCGCCGAAGGAACGGATCGAGACGGGGACGGTCGTGATGGTCATGGAACATCTCCCTCCGCGCACCGTCTATGTCACAGCCGCGTACGACAGTTGACCGAACCGTTGAGTGGCGCCCCTCACAGGCGCACACTCCCTTCACCGGGTCCGCACGGCTCCGGTGAAGGGGGAACTGCCCATGGGCATCGGCATTCTGGCGGGCGTCGTCGTCGGCGCCTTCGTCCTTCTGATCATCGTCTTCAAGATGATGTGGCGCGTCGCGGAACCCAACGAGGCGCTGATCATCTCCGGTTCGAACCACAAGAACGAGGGCCTCGGCGCGGGGATGGGGTTCCGGATCGTCACCGGTCGCGGCACCCTCGTGATGCCCGGCGTCCAGGCGGTGCGCAAGCTCTCGCTCGACCTCAACGAGACGCAGCTGTCCGTCGAGTGCGTCACCCACCAGGGCATTCCGCTCAAGGTCCGCGGTGTGGTGATCTTCAAGGTCGGTGACGACTTCGTGTCGATCGCCAACGCCGCGCGCCGCTTCCTCGACCAGCAGAAGCTCATGAGCGAGCGGGTGCACATCGTCTTCGCCGGTCATCTCCGCGCCATCGTCGGCGGGTTGACCGTGGAGGACATGATCCGTGACCGGGAGAAGCTGACCGGACAGGCGCGTTCGGCCTGTGGCACGGAGATGGAGAAGCTCGGTCTGATCGTCGACTCGCTGCAGATCCACGAGATCGAGGACCCGACCGGGTACATCAAGAACCTGGCCGCCCCGCACGCCGCCGCCGTCCAGCGGGACGCGCGGATCGCGCAGGCGGAGGCGAACCGGCGGGCGACCGAGGCCGAGCAGATGGCCGCGGCGCGCATGTCGGAGGCGACCCGCGACAGCGAGATCCTCCAGGCGGGCTACCAGGCCGAGCGGGACCAGGCCTCGGCCAAGGCCCGTCAGGCCGGCCCGCTCGCCGACGCGGCCTCGCGCCAGGAGGTCGTGGTCCAGGAGACCCGGGTGGCCGAGCTGGAGGGCCACCGCAAGGAGCAGCAGCTCCAGGCGGAGGTCCGCAAGCCGGCCGACGCCATGGCGTACGAGACCCGGACGCTGGCCATGGCCGAGCGTGACGCCCGGATCTCGGCGGCCGAGGCCGACGCGAAGGAGACCGAGCTGGCGAGTGCGGCCAAGGCGACGGCGACCCGACTCACCGGCGAGGCGGAAGCGGCGGCGCAGCACGCGAAGGGGCTCGCGATCGCCGAGGCGACCCGGGCGAAGGGCCTGGCGGAGGCCGAGTCGATCAAGGCGCGTGCGGCGGCGCTCGCCGAGAACCAGGAGGCCGTCGTCGCCCAGCAGCTGGCCGAGAAGTGGCCGGAGATCGTGTCGGCCGGCGCGTCGGCCTTCGGGAACGTCGACCAGATGGTGCTGCTGAACGGCGCCGACGGGATGGCGGACGTCTTCGCCAAGGCGCTGACCATGGGCGGGACCGGTCTCGGTCTGGCCCGGCAGCTGCTCGCCACGATGAACCCCGGGGCTCCGGAGCGTCTTGGCGGGGTGCCGCCGGCTCCGCGGTCGGAGGAGAGCGTCGAGAGCGTGCAGATCACGGTCGGCGACGCGGAGTAACCGGAACCACGGACGCGACGGGCCCGGTGCCGTCATGGCGCCGGGCCCGTTCGTGCGATCCCCTGGCCTGGGTGGAGGCCTGGCCGCTGTACGGGGCCGACCTCGATCGTGGCCTGGCCTCAGTTACGGCCTGCCTCAGTTGCGGCCTGCCTCAGTTGCGGCCTGGCCTCAGTTGTGGCCGAACTTCCGTTCCTTGCGGTGGGACGCGTGCTCCACGAGGGGCATCTGCGGCTCTCTCGTGGGGGTCGCCACGGTCTTCTCCTTCGCGGCCGCCTCCGTGCGGTGCTCATGGCCGCCGGTACGGGCACCTCGGTTGGTCCGGGTCTGTTTCTTGCCCACGATCGCGCCTCCCATGAAGGGGTCTCGGACTGTGGTCCGTATCCCCTCAGCCTCGCACGGGGGCATGAAAGCCGCATGTCAGCGGATCCGCACGTCAGACGGGTCGGTCGAAGACCCGGGCGAAGGCGGCGAGCGTCCGCGCGCCGGAGGAGCGGTCCAGGACGGCGAAGACGATCTCCTCGAAGTGGCCCGCGAACCGGCCGTTCCCCGTGAGCAGTGCTCTGAAGGCGCCGGCGACCTCCGCCGGGTCGTTCTGGAACACCCCGCAGCCCCAGGCTCCGAGCACGAGCCGGCGGTATCCGGCCACGGCGGCCGTCTCCAGGACCCGTTCGGCGCGGGAGGCCAGGGCCGCCGGGAGCCGAGAGGCCAGTTCGGGGGTGCGGCGGCGGACGACGCCCGCATTGGGTGCGGGCGAGGTGAGGAAGCCGACCGTGAACGGCTCGGCGAGCAGTGCGCCGCGTTCGTCGCGGAAGACCGGGACCCGGGGCGAGTGGATGACCCGGTCGGTGTAGAAGGCGTCGCGGTTCTCGCGGTGGTGGGCGTAGTAGTCGGGGGCGCGGAGCAGCGTGGCGTGGAGGGCGGAGGCCCGGCAGAGGGCCTCTTCCTGGGCCTGGGCGCCGTTGAGGTAGCCGCCGCCGGGGTTGCGGGCGGAGGCGAAGTTCAGGACGGCGACCGGGCGGGCGGGGCCGGCCGCGACCATGCGGCGCGCGGCTGCCAGGCTGCTCTCTCCGGTGACGTCCAGGGTGGCCGTGCGGTCGGTGTCGGGGGTGACGGGTACGGGTTCGGGGCCGTGGAGGCGGGTTCCCGCCAGGGCGGCGGCCAGGTCTTCGGCGAGGGAGACGATCCGGCCGTCCGGGGCCCGGTACTCGCCCGCGGCCACGATCTCCTCGGTCCGCCGCGCGGTCTCCCGCAGTCGTGCGCTCATGGCCGCCAGCATGATCGTTTCCCCTTCGCCGGGACAACGGATTTTCCGAGGTTTCCGCCCGGGCGGGAAGTTTCGGGCCAACAGGGGCACAGGGGGCGCGTGCGGCCCGCGCAGGGCGCTCTTGCACGCGGGTCGGCGGTGGCTTTAGGTGGAAGCAGCGGCTTCCGGGGCCGGCCTTACCGGGCCGGTCCCGTGGATCAGGAGGTGCACGGATGGCAGCGAGCGGCACACCGCGTGGCGGCCCCCCACTCACCGAGGCGGAGGCGGAGGACCTGCTGCGCGGCATCTGTTTCAAGACGGGCCCACCCCGCACGGTGGGGGCCGAGCTGGAGTGGCTCGTCCATGATCTGCGCGACCCCCGCCTGCCCGTACGGGCCCCGAGACTGGCCGCCGCGCTCGACACCGTACGCTCCCTGCCGCTGGTGTCGGCGCTGACCTTCGAACCGGGCGGTCAGCTGGAGCTCAGTTCGCGTCCGGCCGGGTCGCTGATGGAGTGTCTCGACTCGCTCGCCGCCGATCTGCGCGCGGTACGGGAGGCGCTCGGACCGCTCGGTCTCACGCTGAGCGGCTACGGGGTGGACCCCTGGCACGCGCCGCGCGGCCGGGTGCTGCACGAGCCGCGGTACGACGCCATGGAGATCGTGCTCGACCGTACGGGACCGGCCGGGCGGGCCATGATGTGCGACTCGGCCTCCGTGCAGGTCTGTCTCGACGCCGGGCTCGACGAGCCGGGTCCGCTCGGCTACCACCGTCGCTGGCGGCTGGCCCACCTCCTCGGCGCGGTGCTCGTGGCGGTCTTCGCCAACTCCCCACTGCACGGCGGCCGTCGGACCGGCTGGCGCTCGACGCGCCAGGCGCTGTGGACGGAGCTCGACCCGCGGCGGGCCCTCGCGCCCCGGCCGGACGGGAAGCCCCGCGACGAGTGGACCGCGCACGTCCTGGACACGCCGGTGATGTGCGTACGGGCCGCCGAGGGGCCGTGGGCGGTGCCGGAGGGGCTGACCTTCCGCGAGTGGCTGCGCACCGGCGCCCCCCGCCCCGCCGACCTCGACGATCTGCGCTACCACCTGACGACGCTCTTCCCGCCGGTCCGGCCGCGCGGTCATCTGGAGCTGCGGATGATCGACGCGCAGCCCGGCCCGGACGGCTGGATGGTGCCGGTGGCCGTGACGACGGCCGTCTTCGAGGACCCGGTGGCGGCGGAGACCGTGTACCGGGCGGTCGAACCCCTCGCGGAGCAGGCCGGTCCGGGGCCTGCGCCGCGCAATCCGCTGTGGCTCGCGGCGGCGCGCGGCGGCCTCGCCGATCCCGGACTGCACGCCGCCGCCCGCGCGGTCTTCTCGGCCGCCGTCGAGGCGCTGCCCCGGATCGGGGCGAGCCAGGAGGTGCGGCGGGCCGTCGTCGCCTTCGAGGAGCGGTACGTGATCCCCGGGAGCTGTCCGGCCGACGAGCTTCAGGTGGTGACGTCATGACCGAACGGAGCACCGCGGCCGAACGGAGCACCGGGATCGATCCTGAGGTGCTGCGCGCCCGGGCGCTGGACGCCCTGACCGTCGCGCGGGAGCGCACGGCCCTCCTCACCTCCTGCGTCGACGACGGTGAACTCACCGCCCAGCACTCGCCTTTGATGTCGCCCCTGGTCTGGGACCTGGCGCACATCGGCAACCAGGAGGAGCAGTGGCTGTGGCGGGCCGTCGCGGGGCGGGACGCCCTGCGACCGGAGATCGACTCCCTCTACGACGCCTTCGAGCACCCGCGTGCCACCCGCCCCTCGCTGCCCCTGCTCGCGCCCGGTGAGGCCCGCGCCTACGCGGCGGACGTCCGCCTGCGGATCCTCGACGTGCTGGAGAGCGCCCCGCTGGAGGGACGGCCGCTGCTCGACGACGGTTTCGCGTTCGGCATGATCGCCCAGCACGAGCAGCAGCACGACGAGACCATGCTGATCACCCATCAGCTGCGCAGGGGTCCTGCGGCGCTGACCGCTCCCCCGCCGCCGGCCGCGCTGTCTGGTCCACTGCCCGCCGAAGTCCTCGTCCCCGGCGGCCCGTTCACCATGGGCACGTCGGACGAGCCGTGGGCCCTCGACAACGAACGCCCCGCCCACGCCCGGATCGTTCCGGCCTTCTTCGTCGACACCACCCCCGTCACGAACGGCGCCTATCTGACCTTCATGGCGGACGGCGGGTACACGGACCGGCGATGGTGGCGGCCCGAGGGCTGGGCGCAGATCCGGGAGCACGGCATCGAAGCGCCGCTGTTCTGGCGCGGGGACGGCGGGCAGTGGCTGCGCCGCCGCTTCGGGGTGACCGAACCCGTACCGGTGGACGAGCCGGTCCTGCACGTGAGCTGGTACGAGGCGGACGCGTACGCGCGCTGGGCCGGACGCCGGCTCCCCACCGAGGCCGAGTGGGAGAAGGCCGCCCGGTACGACCCGCTCTCGGGGCGCTCGCGCCGCTATCCGTGGGGCGACGCCGATCCCGGTCCCGAGCACGCGAACCTCGGGCAGCGGCACCTGCGGCCGGCCGCCGCGGGCAGCTATCCGGAGGGCGCGTCGCCGCACGGCGTACGGCAGTTGATCGGCGACGTGTGGGAGTGGACGGCGAGCGACTTCCTGCCGTACCCGGGCTTCACGCCCTTCCCGTACAAGGAGTACTCGGAGGTGTTCTTCGGACCGGAGCACAAGGTGCTGCGGGGCGGGTCGTTCGCGGTGGACCCGGTCGCCTGCCGGGGCACCTTCCGCAACTGGGACCTGCCGGTGCGGCGTCAGATCTTCTCCGGCTTCCGCACGGCGCGGACCGCGGAGCTCGACTGATGTGCCGTCATCTCGCGTACGTGGGCGGGCCGGTGGCGCTGGGCGAGCTGCTGGTCCGGCCGGAGCACGCCCTGCTGCGCCAGTCCTGGGAACCGCGTACCCAGACGAGCGGTGTCGTGAACGCCGACGGCTTCGGAGTGGGCTGGTACGCGGAGGAGGACCCGGTGCCCGCGCGGTACCGGCGCGCGGGGCCGATCTGGGGCGACCTCTCCTTCGCTGACCTCGCCCGCGTGGTCCGCTCCGGGGCGCTGCTCGCGGCGGTACGGGGCGCCACGCTGCCCGGCGCGGACGGGGAGGCCGCGGCGGCTCCGTTCACCGCGGGCCCCTGGCTGTTCAGCCACAACGGCGCCGTCCCGGGCTGGCCCGGCTCCCTGGCCGCGATGGCCGGCACGCTCCCGGCCGACGCGCTGCTGCGCCTGGAGGCGCGCACCGACTCGGCGCTGCTGTGGGCGCTCGTGCTGCACCGACTGCGGGCCGGGGACGCGCCGGGCACGGCCCTGGCCGACACCGTGCGGGAGGCCGCCGCCGCGGCGCCCGGTTCCTCACTGAACCTGTTGCTCACCGACGGCGCCACCATCGCCGCGACGACCTGGGGGAACAGCCTCTGGTACCTGACGGGCCCCGGCCGCGTGGTCGTGGCCTCCGAACCGTACGACGACGATCCGCGGTGGCGGGAGGTCCCCGAGCACACGCTCGTGGCCGCCGACCGCGGCGATGTCACCCTCACCCCGCTCAAGGAGCCGTCCGCGTGAGTCCGTTCCAGCTGACCCGTACCCTCGCCCCCGACGCCGCGGGCGCCGATCTGCGCGCCGACGTCCTCCACGGGCTGACCCGCTCCCCCAAGGCGCTGCCGCCGAAGTGGTTCTACGACGCCCGGGGCAGCGAGCTGTTCGAGGAGATCACCCGGCTGCCCGAGTACTACCCGACGCGGGCGGAGCGGGAGATCCTGATCGCGCGGGCGCCGGAGATCGCCGCCGCCACCGGGGCCAGGTCCCTCGTCGAGCTGGGCTCCGGCTCCTCCGAGAAGACGCGGTTCCTGATCGACGCGCTCCTTCCCGGTCTGGACGCCTACGTGCCGGTGGACGTGAGCGAGTCCGCGCTGACCGGGGCGGCCGAGTCGCTGCTCGCCGACCGGCCGGAGCTGCACGTGCACGCGCTGGTCGCCGACTTCACCCGGGGGCTCGCGCTGCCGGGGACACCCGGTCCCCGTCTGGTCGCGTTCCTCGGGGGCACGATCGGCAATCTGCTCCCCGAGGAGCGGCGGACGTTCCTGCGCTCGGTCCGGTCGATGCTCACGCCGGGCGACGCCCTGCTGCTCGGCACGGATCTGGTGAAGGACGAGGGGACGCTCGTCGCCGCGTACGACGACGCGGCCGGGGTGACGGCGGCGTTCAACAAGAACGTGCTGTCCGTGATCGCCCGGGAGCTCGGCGCCGACGCGGATCCGGACGACTTCGAGCACGTGGCGGTCTGGGACCGGGACCGGGAGTGGATCGAGATGCGGCTGCGCGCGCGGCACGCGCTCACGGTGAAGATCCCGGAGCTGGATCTCGTCGTGCCTTTCGCGGCGGGCGAGGAGGTACGGACGGAGGTGTCGGCGAAGTTCCGTCAGGCAGGGGTGCGGGACGAACTGGCGGAGGCGGGACTCGACCTGTCCCGCTGGTGGACGGACGACGAGGGCAGGTTCGCGCTGTCGCTCGCGACGGCACGCTGAGCGACGACGCGGGATCCGAGGGCGCGCGGTACGAGGGAACGCGGTACGAGGGAACGCGGCGCGAGGGAACGCGGCGCGAGGAGGCGTGGTGCGAGGGCGTGCGGTACGAGGGTGCGCGGCCTGGCGACGCGCGGTGCGAGGTCGCGCGGCCTGAGGGTGTGCGGTGTGGCGGCGGCTTCCGTGACGGCCCGCTGCGCCGCGGCGGCCAGGGACCGCCGGTCCGGGAAGCGCGTGCCGGATATCGGATCCAGGATCCGTACGTCGGCGGTGACTCCGCGCGTGGCGGCGAGCCGCCACAGGGAGGCGCCCAGGGGATCGTCGCCCACGAAGGCCGCCGCACCGGTGGGCCGGTAGTCGATCCGTACGGGCTGGACGTCCGCCCCGCCGTCCAGCGCGGCCTGGAACGCGGCGGGCCGGAAGCGGCCTCCTGCCCGGCCGCACCAGGTCGACCCCTCGGGGAAGACGATCACCCGGCCGCCGCCGGCGAGCACGGCGGCCATCGCGCGCACGGTGCCGGGCAGGGCCCTGAGCCGGTCGCGGTCGATGAAGAGCGTCCCGCCGAGCGCGGCGAGCGTGCCGAGGACCGGCCAGCGGCGGACCTCGGCCTTGGCGACCATCCGGCCGGGGAGGACGGCCGCGAGCAGCGGGATGTCCAGCCAGGAGACGTGGTTGGCGACGACGAGGAGCGGTCCGTCGGCCGGGGCTGCGGCCCCGTCGAAGCGGACGCGCACGCCGAAGGCGCGGACCACGGCCCGTACCCAGTACCGGACGAGGGCGAGCCGCACCGGCGCCGGCAGGAGCGCGGTGGCCGGCATGCACAGGACGCCGAGGAGGACCGTGCCGATCCCGGCGGCCAGCCGCACCGCGGCCAGCGCGGCACCCGCCGCGCGGGCCGCCCCGTGGCAGGCGACCGGGTCCGGGTGGACGGCGCAGCGGCCCGGGGTGCAGGGCGCCGTGGGGAGCCACGGCGAGGGCGCCGTGGTCCCGTTCACCGGGCGGGGGCGAGCGACAGGAAGTGGTTGAGGTAGCGCGGGTTGGTGCGGCGCAGGGAGAGCAGGACGTACAGGTCGGCGACGCCGAAGTCGGTGTCGTGGGCGGGGGCGCCGCAGACCCAGGCGCCGAGGCGGAGGTAGCCGCGCAGCAGCGGCGGGAGTTCGGTGCGGCCCGCGGGGCGGGCGATGCCGTCGGAGTTCCAGAGCTTGTGCGGGGTGACCCAGTACTCCTCGGGGGCGAGGTGCTTGGCCTTGACGGTGTCCCAGGTGGAGGCGGCGAGGGTGCCGCCGTCGGCGAGGGGGACCGAACAGCAGCCGGCGAGCCAGTTGTGGCCGGTCCGGGTCATGTAGCGGGCGAGGCCGGCCCAGATGAGAGAGATGACGGCGCCGTTGCGGTGGGCGGGGTGGACGCAGGACCGGCCGACCTCCACGAGGTCGTGGCGGACGGGGGCGAGCCGGGTGAGGTCGAACTCGCTCTCGGAGTAGAGGCGTCCGGCCACGGCGGCCCGCTCGGGCGGCAGGATCCGGTAGGTGCCGACGACGTCGCCGGTGGCCTCGTCCCGTACGAGCAGGTGGTCGCAGTACGCGTCGAAGGCGTCGGAGTCGAGACCGGGCTCCGGGCCGTCGAGCCGGGCGCCGAGTTCGCCGGCGAAGACCTGGTGGCGCAGCCGCTGGGCGGCCCGTACGTCCTCCTGGTCACGGGCGAGGCCGACCACGTACCGGGGCGTGGGCTGCCCGGGCCCGGGCTGGGGCTGGGCGGGGACGGATCCGGTCAGGGTGGGGACGGTGCCGGTGCCGGGCGCGAGGGGAACGGCCTGGGCTCCGGCGGGGACGGCGAGCGTGGGCGACGGTGCGGTCATGTCGGGCTCCTCCGGCGGGCGGAAGGTGAAGGGGCGGGACCGGGCCGCGTGAGCGGTGGCCCGGCTCCTTACTTCTTCCGTCACCGGCTGGATTCGACATGACCGTCCGGGGGCTCGCGGATGTGCGAACGCTGAATGCTATTCGGCGAGGGTGTCCGAGATCTCCGCCGAGGCCTTCGCCGCGGCCTGTGCCGGGTCCTCTCCCTGGAGGACGGCCGTCATGTACGGCTTGATGGGGTTGTCGGCCTCGACGTCGGCCCACTGCGGGGAGTTGGGGGTGGCGCGGCCGCGGGCGGCGGCCGCCGCCATGACGGCGGTCGCCTCCTGGCCGGAGACGACGGAGGCGAGGCCCTTCTTGTTGGGCACGTACCCCATGGCGCGGGCGAGTTCGGTCTGCCACTTCTCGCCGGCGAGCGCCTTGACGACGTCGAGGGCGGCGCCGCGCTGGGGTGCGTTCTCCGGGATGATGAGGTCGGAGCCGCCGGTGAAGACGGCGCCGGGCCGGCCGGCCTTCTTGCCGGGTATCGCGAAGAAGCCGAGCTTGTCCTTGAGGTCCGGGTTGGCCTTCAGGATCGGTGCGACGGCGCTGGTCGTGGCGATGATCTGGGCGACGTCGCCCTTGGCGAAGACGTCGGCCTGCGGCGGGTTCTGCTCGTCGGCGTTCTTGGGGCCGGTGCCGAGGGACTGGAGGTCCTTGTAGAAGGCCATGCCGCGCAGGGCCGCGGGGCTGCCGAGGGCGCCGGTCCACTCGCCGCCCTTGTCGACGGCGAGTTCGCCGCCCTCCTCCCAGATGAATCCGGAGAGGGTGTACCAGTCCTGGCCGGCGAGGTAGATGCCCTGGGAGCCGCCGCGGTTGAGCTTCTCGGTGTCGGCGAGCCACTCGGCGCGGGTGGTCGGCGGCTTGTCGATCCCGGCGTCGCGGAACAGGTCCTTGTTGTAGATCACGATGCGGTTGGCCGCGTACCAGGGAATGCCGTACTGGGATCCGCCGATGCGGCCCGGCTGGGCGAGACCGGGCAGCCAGTCCTCGCTGCCGAGGTCGCGGACGGACTCCAGGGTGAGGTCGTAGAGCTGCTCGGTGTCGGCGTACTGGGCGACCTGGGTATTGCCGACCTCGATCACGTCGGGTCCGCCGGAGCCCTTGAGGGCCTCGGTGACCTTCTTCCCGATGCCGGTCCAGTCCTGGATCGTGATCTTGAGGTCGACGCCGTCGTGCTCCTCCTCGTAGGCCTCGGTGAAACGCGTGAGGAAGTCCTCGCTGGCGCTGTCGCGCATGAGCCAGATGTTGACGGTCTTCGTCTGGCCCCCGCCCGGCAACATCCCGCAACCGGCGAGCGCGAGCGCGGTGGCGGCTGCCAAGGGGCATGCCAGATGGCGGTTCTTCACGTAGGTCACCTTCTGCGGTTCTGCACAGGTTCGTGCGGCATTGGGGGCTGACCCGACGTGGGGGGACCGAACGGGGTGTTCGCGCGGGTATGTGGCCTGGATTCTGGTCTGGACCAACGAAGTGGTCAAGTCCTTGACCATCTCGTTTCAGCCTCCGGACGGACGATCCGGAGGCTTACCTTCGGTAATCGAGCGCACGCCGTACGGAGGCCGTCCTGTCGCGCGCCGACCCGGCCTGGGGCACGGTGGAGGGACGCACCGAGAGGAGTTCGGCCCCCATGTCGAATCACACCTACCGCGTCACCGAGATCGTCGGGACGTCCACCGAAGGCGTCGACGAAGCCATCCGCAACGGCATCAGCCGCGCCGCGCAGACGCTGCGGGGCCTCGACTGGTTCGAGGTCACGCAGGTCCGCGGTCATATCGTCGAAGGCGCCATCGAGCACTACCAAGTGGGGCTCAAGGTCGGCTTCCGTCTGGAGGACGAGAGCTGACGGACGGCGCGGGAGCGCCGTCCTGGGAGCGGCCGAGGAGCGGCCCGAGGCCGACCGGCGGCAGGGCGCCGGCCGGGAGGCGGCCAAGAGGCGGCCGGGAGGATCAGGTCCGGCCCTCCCTCTCCTGTGCGTCCGTCAGCACCTCCGACGGGACCGCCCAGTGGGCACGCACGACGCGGAATCCGGCCGCCTCCGCCGCGTCGCAGACCAGCGCGTCGTCGTCGACGAGCATCCTGATCTCGCGGTCGGCGGCGAGCCGCCGCAGGACCTCCACCTTGGTCACCCTGGCCGGCCGGAAGTCCCGGTCGCCCCGCATGTGGATCCGGCCCTCGGGCAGCCCCTGCGCGGCCAGCCAGGCCACGGTGGCGCGCCGGCAGCGCTCCGGCCGCCCGGTCAGATAGACCACCTCGCACTCCTCGGCCGCCTTCCGGCACAGCTCGACGCCCTCCGCCAGCGGCGGATCGTCAGGCGCCGCCGCGAAGAAGCCGCGCCAGTCCTTGGGCCGCGCCTCCAGGAAGTGCTGGCGGTGGGCGGTCGCGGAGAGGGTGTTGTCCAGGTCGAAGACGGCCAGTGGCCGGGTGTCGCGTGTCACGGCCCCAGCGTAGGAGCAGGCGCGCGCCGCCGCCGCACGCGTTCCGGCCCACGCCGCGGGCACCACACCCCATGCCGGGAATCCCTGGCCGCTCAAGACGTTGGACCGTACGTGAGCACCTTCCTCGACGGCATCCGTTTCTCCGTCCTCGACCGCTCCCGCACGCGGGAGGGCGAGGACGCCCCGCGGGCGCTGCGCGACACCGTGCGCCTCGCCCAGGAGGTGGAGGCCCTCGGCTACCACCGGTTCTGGGTGTCGGAGCACCACAGCGTGCCCGGGGTCGCCGGCTCGGCGCCGACGGTGCTCGCCGCCGCGGTCGCCGCCTCGACGTCCACCGTGCGGGTCGGCACGGGCGGCGTGATGCTGCCCAACCACCAGCCGCTGGTCGTGGCCGAGCAGTTCGGCGTCCTGGAGTCCCTCTTCCCCGGCCGGATCGACATGGGCGTCGGTCGCTCGGTCGGCTTCACGGACGGCATCCGGCGGGCCCTCGGGCGGGACAAGGAGGACGCCGACCGGTTCGGGGCGCAGCTCGACGAGCTCCTCGGCTGGTTCACCGGCGAGCAGACGGCCCATCCGCAGGTGCACGCCCGGCCCGCGGAGGGCCTGCGGGTCCCGCCCTTCGTCCTCGCGACGGGCGAGGGCGCGGCGATCGCCGCTGCGGCCGGACTTCCGCTGGTCATCGGCGACCTACGGGGCCGGGACCGCGTCCTCGCCGCCGTCGACACGTACCGCTCCGCCTTCCGTCCCTCCCCGTGGTCCGCCGAGCCGTACGTGGTCGTGGCGGGGACGGTCGTGGTCGCGGAGAGCGAGGCGGATGCCCGCCGGCTGCTGATGCCGGAGGCCTGGTCCCTCGCGTACTCCCGCACCCGCGGCGTGTTCCCGCCGCTCGCCCCGCCCGAGCGGATCGAGGAGCTGGCGCTGACCGGCGGAATGACGGAGAAGCAGCGCGGCTTCTACGAGTCCGGGCTCGGCGGTCATGTGCACGGCACGGAGGAGCAGGTGGCCGAGGCGCTGGAGCGGGCCGTGAAGGAGACCGGGGCCCAGGAGGTGCTGGTGACCACGAGCACGTACGACCGGGCGGCGCTGAGCGACTCGTACCGCGGGCTGGCGCGTGCCGTCGGCCTGACCGCCCCGGTCACCCCCCACCCGACCGGGGCAAACATGGAGCAGTAGCTAATATCGACGTATGCGTGACAGACCCCACGATCCGTACGTCCGTGTCCGCGGCGCCCGCGAGCACAACCTCGCCGGGGTCGACGTCGACATCCCGCGCGACGCGCTCGTCGCCTTCACCGGGGTGTCCGGTTCGGGCAAGTCGTCGCTCGCCTTCGGGACGATCTACGCGGAGGCGCAGCGGCGCTACTTCGAATCGGTCGCGCCGTACGCGCGGCGGCTGATCCATCAGGTGGGGGCGCCCGCGGTCGGCGAGATCAGCGGGCTGCCCCCGGCGGTCTCCCTGGAGCAGCGCCGGTCCTCGCCCAACGCCCGCTCCTCGGTCGGTACGGTGACGACGCTCTCCAACTCGTTGCGGATGCTGTTCTCGCGGGCCGGCCACTACCCGGCGGGCGCGGCGCGGCTCGACTCCGACGCCTTCTCGCCCAACACGGCGACAGGCGCGTGCCCTTCGTGTCACGGCATCGGCCGGATCCACGAGACGAGCGAGGAACTCCTCGTTCCCGACCGGGATCTGTCCATCCGTCAGGGTGCCATCGCCGCCTGGCCGGGTGCCTGGCAGGGGAAGAACCTGCGGGACGTCCTGGACACCCTCGGGTACGACGTCGACCGGCCGTGGCGCGAGCTGGCCACGAAGGACCGGGAGTGGATCCTCTTCACCGAGGAGCAGCCGGTGGTCACGGTGCATCCGGTGCGGGAGGCGGGGCGCATCCAACGCCCTTACCAGGGCACGTACATGAGTGCCCGACGGTACGTCCTGCGGACGTTCGCGGACTCGAAGAGCACGACGCTGCGGGCGAAGGCGGAGCGGTTCCTGTCGAGTGCGCCCTGCCCGGTGTGCGGCGGTAGCCGGCTGCGCCCGGAGGCGCTCGCGGTCACGTTCGCGGGGCGGACGATCGCCGAGCTGGCCGCGCTGCCGCTGACGGTCCTGGCCGGGCTCCTGTCGGCGACGCCCACGGACGGTGCGGAGACGGGCACCGAGGAGACGGCGCGCGTCCTCACCGAGGACCTCGTCGCCCGGATCGCCACGGTCACGGAACTCGGTCTCGGCTACCTCAGCCTGGACCGCGCGACGCCGACCCTCTCCAGCGGGGAGCTCCAGCGGCTGCGGCTCGCCACCCAGCTGCGTGCGGGGCTCTTCGGTGTCGTGTACGTGCTCGACGAGCCGTCCGCCGGTCTGCACCCGGCCGACACCGAGGCGCTCCTCGTGGTCCTCGACCGGCTGAAGGAGGCCGGGAACTCGGTCTTCGTCGTCGAGCACCACCTCGACGTCGTGCGTCACGCCGACTGGCTCGTCGACGTCGGGCCGCGCGCCGGGGTGCACGGCGGGCACGTCCTGCACAGCGGTCCGCCGCAGGAGCTGGCGGCCGTCGAGGCGTCCGCGACCCGGCGTTTCCTCTTCGACCGGCGGCCCGCGCCCCCGCGGACGGTGCGCACTCCGTCGGGCTGGCTGCGTACGGGGCCGGTGACCCGGCACAATCTGCGGGCGGTCGACGCGGCCTTCCCGCTGGGTGTCCTGACGGCCGTGACGGGTGTGTCGGGCTCGGGCAAGTCGACCCTCGTCGGCGCGTTGACCGAGGAACTCCCCGGTGTGGGACGCCTGGTGACGGTGGACCAGCGACCAATCGGACGGACCCCGCGCTCCAACCTCGCCACGTACACGGGCCTGTTCGACGTCGTGCGCAAGCTGTTCACCGAGACGGAGGAGGCGCAGGCGCGCGGCTACAAGGCGGGCCGCTTCTCCTTCAACGTCTCCGGCGGGCGCTGCGAGACCTGCCAGGGCGAGGGCTTCGTCTCGGTGGAGCTCCTCTTCCTGCCGAGCACCTACGCGCCGTGCCCCGACTGCCACGGCGCCCGGTACAACCCCGAGACGCTTCAGGTGCGGCTGCGCGGGCTCACGATCGCCGAAGTCCTGGACCTCACCGTCGAGTCGGCGGCGGAGTTCTTCGACGACGTCCCGGCCGCCGCCCGGAGCCTGCGGACCCTGCTGGACGTCGGTCTCGGCTATCTGCGGCTCGGGCAGCCGGCGACGGAGCTGTCCGGCGGCGAGGCGCAGCGCATCAAGCTCGCCTCGGAGCTTCAGCGCCCGCGCCGCTCCGCCACGCTGTACGTGCTGGACGAGCCGACGACGGGGCTGCATCCTGCGGATGTCGAGGTCCTGATGCGCCAGCTCCACGGCCTCGTGGACGCGGGCCACTCCGTGATCGTCGTCGAGCACGACATGGACGTGGTCACCACCGCCGACTGGGTCCTCGACCTGGGCCCGGGCGGCGGCGACGAGGGCGGCCGGGTGGTGGCGGAGGGGCCGCCGGCGGAGGTGGCCTCCTCCCCCGCGAGCCGGACGGCTCCGTACCTGGCCCGGGCGCTCGCCGGCTGACCCGGTACGCTCTCCCGCACACGGGACGGGGGGCGGGGCGACGTGGCGCTGCGGGACAACGATCCACGGGAGATCGGCGGTTACGCGCTGCTCGACCGGCTGGGCGCGGGAGGCATGGGCACGGTCTTCCTGGCGCGGGCCGAGTCCGGGCGCCCGGTCGCGCTCAAGGTCGTCCACGAACAGTTCGCCGCGGACGCGGAGTTCCGTACGCGCTTCCGCCAGGAGATACGGGCGGCCCGCCGGGTGAGTGGCGCGTTCACCGCGCCGGTGGTGGACGCGGACCCCGACGCGGCGCGGCCGTGGATGGCGACGACGTACGTCCCCGGGCGGACGCTCCGCTCCCGGGTCGAGGCCGAAGGTCCGCTGTCCGGCGCGGAGTTACGGCTCCTCGCGGTGGGCCTGGTGGAGGCGCTCCGGGACATGCACCAGGTGCGGGTGATCCACCGCGATCTCAAGCCCGACAACGTCCTTCTGACGGAGGACGGCCCCCGGGTCATCGACTTCGGCATCTCCCGGGCGGCCGACCACCAGACACTGACGGTCACGGGCCGCATCCTGGGCACGCCCCCGTTCATGTCCCCGGAACAGCTCTCGGCCCCGCACCGGGTGACCCCGGCGTCGGACGTCTTCTCACTGGGCGCGGTCCTGGTGTACGCGACGACGGGCCGGGGCCCGTTCGACGCGGGCAGCCCGTACATGACGGCGTACAACGTGGTCCACGAGCCTCCGGAGGTGGCGGAGCTCTCGGGCACGGTCCGGGAGATCGTCCAGTGGTGCCTGTCGAAGGAGCCGGGGGAACGTCCGGGTCCGGAGGACCTGCTGTCGGCGTTCCGTCAGGCACCGGAGGAGGAGTGGGGCGCGCGCCCGGGGCCGCGCTCCGTCGACGGGAACCCGCCCCCGCCCGTGGCCTCGGCCGAGGCTTCCCGCCCACGGCCCCGCCGACGGAGGCCGCTCACGACCCTGGCGGTGGCCGTGGCGCTGGTGGCGGGGACCGGTGGGTACGTGGCGTGGCAGAAAGGGGCGAGGCTCCCCGGCGCCACGGGTGCGTCCCAGGGGTCCGGCTCGGCATCACCGACGGCGAAGCCGGCCCGTCTCCCCGCCGCCTCCGTACTGTCGAGTGACGGCGCGTATCTGCCGGTACTCGGCGGGGACCCCGGTGGCACCTCCGCGTACAGCGACTCACCCGCACGGCGCCCCACGGGATGGCACCAGTGGAAGGGAGGCGCCGGCGCCGGTCCCTGCGTGTTCGCGGCGTCGTCGCTCCTCTGCGCGTCACGGCCCGGACTCGAGACGTCCGAGTCTCTCGTCAGGCTGAACGCCGCTGACGGGAAGAAGATCTGGGCGACCTCCCCGCACTCCGCCGCGAACGGCTCCTCACCCGTCGTCGTGGAAGAGACCGTCGTGACCTTCCTGGCCGACGCGGTGGTCGGCTTCGCGCTCGCCGACGGGAAGCGGCTGTGGAAGATCCCCATGGATGCCCCCGTGGCCTCGCTGACGGCCGACACGTCCCGCGTCTACGTGGTCGATGTCTACGGTGCGGTCTCCGGTGTGGACGTGGCCGGGCGGCAGGTGGCCTGGCAGCGTGCGACGGACGCGTCGAACGGCGCCGGAACCCGCCTCCGCGTGACGTCGGGGCTGGTTCACCTGATCTCCCCGGGCGGCCGCATGACCTCGATGCGCGCCAAGGACGGCGGCGCGCCCACCAGTCTGCTCCTCGACTCCCCGTGCCTTCACGACGCGTTCGCGGCCACGCCGCTGCACCGCCTGCCGCTCGCCTACGTCTGCGGCTCGGGCTCCCCCACAACAGGGGGTGGGGCCGTTCTGGCGCGCGCGCCGAAGGCCCGTTCCGGTACGTACCTCCCCCTCCCCCGCGATGGGTCGCTGGTCGTGGCCGACAAGCGCCTGCTCACCTTGGCCCCCTCGGGCAACGGCACCCTGCTCGCGGAGGTCGACCCGCAAGGCGGCACTCGTTGGCAGACGAGGCTTCCGCTCCTCTGCGAGGAGGGGGCGCCACCCGCCGTCGTCACCGGCCGCAGGCTGTACCTGGCCTGCCGTACGCGCGGAGTGGTGGTCGACCTCGCGACCCACGAGGTGGCGTCGAGGTTCGACCTGCCGGCCGGCACGGGAATCCCCGTGGAGAGCGATCTCACCCCGCTCGTCGCGGGCGGGGTGCTCTTCGTTCCCGGTTCGAACCACTGGGTCTCCGTCGACCCGTACGCGGCCCCCGCCTGACCGACGGGCCCCTACCCCTTCACCTTCCTCCGCGCCCGCAGCCACTCCCTGTTCATCGCCGCGATCGACGGCAGCGGGATCCCCTTCGGGCACGCCGTCGCGCACTCGCCCGTCAGCGTGCAGCCGCCGAAGCCCTCCGCGTCCATCTGGGCCACCATGTCGAGGACCCGGGTCTCGCGTTCCGGGGAGCCCTGCGGGAGGACGTTCAGGTGGTTGATCTTCGCCGAGGTGAAGAGCATCGCCGAGCCGTTGGGGCAGGCCGCCACGCAGGCGCCGCAGCCGATGCACTCCGCGTGCTCGAAGGCGGAGTCCGCGTCGGCCTTCGGGACGGGGGTCGCGTGGGCCTCGGGCGCCGAGCCCGTGGGGGCGCTGATGTAGCCGCCGGACTGGATGACGCGGTCGAAGGCGGAGCGGTCGACGACGAGGTCCTTGACGACGGGGAAGGCCGCCGCACGCCAGGGCTCGACGTCGATCGTGTCGCCGTCGCGGAAGGACCGCATGTGGAGCTGGCACGTGGTGGTGCGCTCGGGGCCGTGCGCGTCGCCGTTGATGACGAGGCTGCACGCCCCGCAGATGCCCTCGCGGCAGTCGTGGTCGAAGGCGACGGGGTCCTCGTCGCGCAGGATGAGGGCCTCGTTGAGGGTGTCGAGCATCTCCAGGAACGACATGTCCGCGGAGATGCCGTCGACGTCGTAGGTGGACATGGCGCCGGGGGCGTCGGCGTTCCGCTGGCGCCAGACGCGCAGGGTGAGCCTCATGCGTAACTCCGCTGGGTGGGGTGGACGTACTCGAAGGTGAGGTCCTCCTTGTGGAGGACGGGGGATGCGCCGGTTCCGCCGAACTCCCAGGCCGCCGCGTACGCGAACTCCTCGTCGCGGCGCGCCGCTTCGCCGTCCGGCGTCTGGGACTCCTCGCGGAAGTGGCCGCCGCAGGACTCCGCGCGGTGGAGCGCGTCGAGGCACATCAGCTCGGCGAGCTCCAGGTAGTCGACGATGCGGTTCGCCTTCTCCAGGGACTGGTTGAACTCCTGGCCGGTGCCCGGGACCTTGATCCGGCGCCAGAACTCCTCCCGGATCTCGGGGATCCGGGCGAGGGCCTTGCGCAGGCCCTCCTCCGTGCGGGCCATGCCGCAGAACTCCCACATGAGTTCGCCGAGTTCGCGGTGGAAGGAGTCGGGGGTGCGGTCGCCGTCGACGGAGAGGAGGAGGTTCAGCCGGTCCTCGGTCTCGGCGAGGACGTCCCGTACCGCCGGGTGGTCGTCGGTGACCGGCTCCGCGTGCGGGTGGCGGGCGAGGTAGTCGTTGATGGTGGCGGGGAGGACGAAGTAGCCGTCGGCGAGGCCCTGCATGAGGGCGGAGGCGCCGAGCCGGTTGGCCCCGTGGTCGGAGAAGTTGGCCTCGCCGATCGCGAAGAGGCCGGGGACGGTGGTCTGGAGGTCGTAGTCGACCCAGAGTCCGCCCATCGTGTAGTGCACGGCGGGGTAGATCCGCATGGGGACCTCGTACGGGTTCTCGGCGGTGATCCGCTCGTACATGTCGAAGAGGTTGCCGTACTTCTCCTCGACGGCCTTGCGGCCGAGCCGCCGGATCGCGTCGGCGAAGTCGAGGTAGACGCCCTGGCCGCCGGGGCCGACGCCGCGGCCCTCGTCGCAGACGTTCTTCGCGGCGCGCGAGGCGATGTCGCGGGGGACGAGGTTGCCGAAGGAGGGGTAGATCCGCTCCAGGTAGTAGTCGCGCTCGTCCTCGGGGATGTCGGCCGCCGGCCGCCGGTCCCCGTGGGCCTTCGGGACCCAGATGCGGCCGTCGTTGCGGAGGGACTCGCTCATCAGGGTCAGCTTGGACTGGTGGTCGCCGGTGCGCGGGACGCAGGTGGGGTGGATCTGGGTGAAGCAGGGATTGGCGAAGTACGCGCCGCGCCGGTGGGCCCGCCAGACGGCGGTGGCGTTGGAGTTCATCGCGTTGGTGGAGAGGTAGAAGACGTTGCCGTAGCCGCCGCTGGCGAGGACGACCGCGTCCGCGTAGTGGGTGGAGACCTCGCCAGTGATGAGGTCGCGGGCGACGATGCCGCGGGCCCGGCCGTCGACGACGATCAGGTCGAGCATCTCCGTACGGGCGTGCATCTCGACGTTGCCGGCGGCGATCTGCCGGGACAGCGCCTGGTAGGCGCCGAGCAGGAGTTGCTGGCCCGTCTGGCCGCGGGCGTAGAAGGTACGGGAGACCTGGACGCCGCCGAAGGAGCGGGTGTCGAGGAGGCCGCCGTACTCGCGGGCGAAGGGCACGCCCTGGGCGACGCACTGGTCGATGATCTCGACGGAGATCTGGGCGAGGCGGTGGACGTTGGACTCGCGGGCGCGGAAGTCGCCGCCCTTGACGGTGTCGTAGAAGAGGCGGTGGATCGAGTCGCCGTCGTTGCGGTAGTTCTTGGCGGCGTTGATGCCGCCCTGGGCGGCGATCGAGTGGGCGCGGCGCGGGGAGTCCTGGAAGCAGAACTGGACGACGTGGTAGCCCTGTTCGGCGAGGGTGGCGCTGGCGGAGCCGCCGGCGAGACCGGTGCCGACGACGATGATCCGGTGCTTGCGGCGGTTGGCGGGATTGACCAGCTTGGCCTGGAAGCGGCGGGTGTCCCAGCGTTCGGCGATGGGCCCCGCCGGGGCGGTGGTGTCGGCGAGCGGCTCGCCGACGCGGTAGTCGAGGTAGGTCATTCAGCTCACCACTCCGGTCATGACGGCGACGGGTACGGAGACGAAGCCCGCGGTCAGGACGAGCGCGAGGATGTTCGCGACCGCCCTGAGGAGGCGCTCGCGGCGGGCGTTGCCGACGCCCAGGGTCTGGGCGGCGCTCCAGAAGCCGTGGCGGACGTGGAGGCCGACGGCGAGCATGGCGACGATGTAGATGACGTTGCCGTACCAGGTGGAGAAGGTGTCGACGACGTTCTGGTAGGGCTTGCCCTCCTCGAAGCCGCCGGGGTGGACGGTGCCGGTGGTGAGGTCGAGGATGTGCCAGACGATGAAGAGGGCGAGGATGATCCCGCCCCAGCGCATGGTGCGGGTGGCGTACGAGGCGCGCTTGCGGCGGTGGACGTACGCGGTGGGGCGGGCCTTCACGTCGCGCCGGCTGAGCTGGTACGCGGAGACGGCGTGGGCGCCGACGGCGGCGAGGAGCACGATCCGGACGATCCAGAGGGCCCACTCGTGGTGCAGGACGGGGGCGCCCATCACCCGCAGCCAGTGGCCGTAGGCGTTGAACTCCTCGGGGCCGAAGAAGACCTTCAGGTTGCCGGCGACATGGGCGACGAGATAGCCGAGCATGAGCAGCCCGCTGACGGCCATGACCGTCTTCTTGCCGAGGGTCGATGACAGGAATCCGCGTGACGGTGTGGGGGACGGCGGGCGGCCCGTCGTCCGGTCCCTCGTGGGTGCCAGAGCCATGCCCACGACGCTAGGGCCGAACGACCCGAGAGGTCCAAGACATGGTCCGGCTGATCTCGATAGGCATCACCTATTCATGTCCCTTACCCTGGGGTCATGCAGTTCCAGCAGCTCCTCTACTTCGTCGCCGTGGCCGAGACCCGTCACTTCACGCGGGCGGCCGAGCGCGTCCATGTCTCGCAGCCCTCGCTCTCCCAGCAGATCAAGGCTCTGGAAGGGGAGTTGGGCGCGGAGCTGTTCAGCCGGGCCCGGGGGAACATCACGCTCACCGACGCGGGCGAGGCCCTGCTGCCGCTCGCGCGCCGGATCCTCGCCGACACCGAGACGGCCCGGCTCGAAGTGCAGGAGCTGGCGCAGCTCAAGCGGGGCCGGGTGCGGCTCGGCGCGACGCCGAGCCTGTGCACGGGGCTCCTTCCGGACGTGCTGCGCGCCTTCCACGACCTGCACCCGGGGATCGAGCTCCTCATCGAGGAGGGCGGCTCGCACGATCTCGTACGGGAGCTGGCGCGCGGCGCGCTCGACCTGGCCCTGGTGGTACTGCCGCTGCCGTCCCCGTCGCCGGCGCTGACGACGGTCGAGCTGCTCCGGGAGGACCTGGTGGTGGTCTCCGCGGCCTCGGCTCCGGCGCCGGGGCGTCCGGTGCGGATCAAGGACCTGCGGGACCAGCCGCTCGTGATGTTCCGGCACGGCTACGACCTGCGGGAACTGACCGTGGCGGCGTGCCGGGCGGAGGGCTTCGAGCCGACGTTCACCGTCGAGGGCGGAGAGCTGGACGCGGTGCTCGGTTTCGTCCGGGCGGGGCTCGGGCTCGCGGTCGTCCCGGCGATGGTCGCGGCGCGAGCGGGCCGCGATCTGCGGGTGACCGCGCTCGCCCGGCCGGGGCTGCGCCGCACCATCGCCCTGGCCCACCGCAGCGACGTGGCGCCACCCCGGGCGGCCCGGGAGCTCCAGCGGGTCCTGCTCGCCTCGCGCCGGAGCGGCCCGGACCAGGCCGCGGCCACGGTCTGAGGCGGGAGGGTCCTGAGGCCCGAGCCACGGTCCGACGCCGAAGGGGCCGGCGCCGGAGCCACGGCGGTCTGCGGCCCCGAAATCCGCGTGCGGCAGGCGGCGCGCGGCTGCGAGCATGCCTCCATGGTCCACGCTCTCGAACACCTGGTCGTCCGGCACACCCTCCGTCTCCCCTCCCCCACCGGTCCGGCCGGGGACGGGGCCGCAGCCGCGCGCAGGTTCGACGCGGCCCTGATGACCGCGGGGTTCAAGCTGTCGGGCGACCTGGTCGAGCGCCTGTCGGGGCTGGCCGGGCCGACCGTCGTCAATACCGCCGTCCGCACGCTCGCGACCGTCCGTGACATCGTCGGCGACCACGTCCGGCACAACGTCTACTTCGTCGACTTCCCGGACAACGTGCCGGACACCCTCGACTTCTGGAGGGCGTGCGTGGCCGAGGCGTTCGCCGACGGCGACGCCCGCGCCCATGCGCTCGACCAGCTGAGCGCCGGCGTCCTCGACCTGCTGACCCTCCCGTCGTACGGCCGCTACCAGCACACGTACGAGGAGATGCTCGCCGTCCACGACGAGCTGATCGCGGCGGCCGGCGACCGGCTGACGGTGCTGCACCTCGGCGCGGACGCGGACACCGAGGTCACCGCGCTCTATCTGGCCCTGGCCGGCAGCGCGACCCCGCTCGGCGAGGAGCATCTGCGCGATCTGGCCGTGCTCGCCGAGCACTGCGCGGACGGCCCCCAGCCCGAGACGATCACGGTCCGGGAGAACCGCGCCGTCGTCAACCATGCCCGGCTGCGGGTGGGCGCCGCCCCACTGCTCGACACCGTGACCGACGTCCTGCGGCTGGCCTGCGCCCTCGCGGAGGGCGATGTCACCCTGCGCGAGCCCACCCGGTTCCGCGCACTGTCCCGCCCGCACCGCCGCACCCTGCTCGCGGGGCTCGACGCGGTCGTGGCCGCGTCGCCGGCCAAGCTCGCGGACGTGTCCGCGCACGCGGAGGCGTGGAAGCGGCTCGGAGAGCGGCTGCACCCCCACGAGTACCCGCACTGGCCGCACGCCGCCGAGGTGTTCGCCGTCGCCCGGGGCGAGCGGAAGGCACCGTCGTTCGACAGCCGCGTGGAGGAGATGCTCGGACGGGGTGATGTCACGGCCGCCGCCGAGCTGCTGGCCACCGCGGCCCCGGGGCGCCTGTTCCGCGCCCTGGACCGACTCCTGCGCGGCGCGGCGGAGGGCAAGGAGCGGGAAGCCGTCCTCGCGGCCGTCGAGCGGGCCGCGCCCGAGGTGTCGGGCCGGGTCGTCCTGTCGGTGCGCGAGCATCTGGAGAACCGCGCGGGCGGGAGCGGCGGGGAGCGCCGGGTGTTCGTGAACCGGGAGGGCAAGGCCTGGGTCACCGACGACACGCGTCCGCCGCTGGAGGACACGGACCGCGAGCGGCTCATCGCGGTCCTCGACGCCGAGATCCGGCGCCGACTCCCCTCCCCTGGGCGTCTGTTGATCGACCCCGATGTCCTGAGCGTCGCCCTGCCGTTGAGCGGACGGGCGGCCTCGGCGGGGCTCGGCGTGCTGCCGCGCGGCTCGGTCTCACCGGTCGAGGGGGAGCTGCTGCGCTTCTTCATGTACTGGAGGCAGACGCGGTACACGACCGACCTCGACCTGTCGGCGCTCGTCCTGGACGCGGACTACGCGACGGTGACCTGGCTGTCGTACACGGCGCTGACCGACGTCGAGGGCCGGCACTCGGGTGACATCACCGAAGCGCCGGACGGGGCTTCGGAGTTCATCGATCTGCGACTCGGCGCGGTGCGCGGCACGTTCATCGTCCCGCAGGTGCACGTCTACTCGGGCGAGGACTTCGACCAGGTGGCGGAGGGCTTCTTCGGCTTCATGCTGCGCGAGTCCGAGCAGCAGGGCCGGCCGTTCGAGCCGCGTACGGTGCGCTTGAAGTCGGATCTGCGCGGCCCCGGCCGGGTGGCCCTGCCGCTCGCCTTCCGGCGGGACGACGAGGGCCGCTGGCACGCCCACTGGCTCAACCTCTGCCTGCGGGGCGCGCCGTCGGCGAACCAGGTCGAGGGGCACCGGGTGTCGATCGCGGTCCTGCTGCGCGGCCTGCTGGGGCGCACGTCCCTGACGGTCGGTCATCTCGTGGCGCTGATGGAGGAGTCGGGGGCGCGGACGACGCTGTGGGACGGCCGGACGGTGCCGGACGCCCCGGTCACGTACATCGGTCTGGAACGTCCGGAGGGCCTGGCTCCGGGCTCGCGTGTGTTCACCCCGGAAAATCTGCGCGACCTGCTGCCCGCCTGAGTGTTACGGTCGTTCCGGGGCGAGGCCATGGAGAGGCTTCCTTCTCATCTTCCATGAAATAGCCTCTCCGCTTTCCTCCCCCGTACCTCTTCCCGGCCTCCCCGCTTCGCGTGGGGAGGCCGGTTTCGTACGTCCGGGTCTCAGACCGCGTCCGCCAGGAGCAGCGAGTGGATGCGGTCCGGGGCGCCGGGACGGGCGTAGTACCAGCCCTGGGCCGTGTCGCAGCCGAGCTCGCGGAGCTGGCGCGCCTGGGCGCCGGTCTCCACGCCCTCGACCGTGACGGCGAGCTCCAGGCTGTGGGCCAGCGAGACGATGCCCTCGACGATCTTGAGGTCGACCGGGTCCACCGGGTGCTGCTGCATGCCCCGGGTGAAGGACCGGTCGAGCTTCAGGACGCTCACCGGCAGACGGCGCAGGTTGGCGAGGTTCGAGTAGCCGGTGCCGAAGTCGTCGAGCGCGATGTCCACGCCCATCTCGGCGAGCTGCCGCAGCGGCTTCAGCAGGTCCTCGTCGGCGCCGATCAGCGCCGACTCGGTCACCTCCAGGCAGAGCGCGCCCGGTTCGAGCCCCGACCGTTCCAGGACGTCGACGGTGTCGGCGACCAGCCGGGGGTGGTGCAGCTGGGTCGGGGACAGGTTGACGTTGATCCGCAGCGGGCCGCCGTCGGCGTGCCGGGCCTGCCAGAAGCGGGCCTGGCGTACGGCCTCCTGGAGCACCCAGCGGCCGAGCGGCACGATGAGGCCGGTGTCCTCGGCGAGCGGGATGAACCGGTCGGGGCCGAGCACCCCGTGCTGCGGGTGGCACCAGCGGACCAGCGCCTCCGCGCCGTGCACGCTGCCGTCGCCGAGGTGGACGAGCGGCTGGTACTCGATGAAGAACTCGCCGCGCTCCAGGGCCGTGGGCAGCGCCGTCGTCAGGCCGTGCCGGGTGATGGCGCGGGCGTCGGCCTCGGGGTCGGCGAGCTCGAAGCGGTTGCCGCCCGCGGACTTCGCCCGGTACATGGTGATGTCGGCGCTGCGCAGCACCTCGGCCGGGGTCCGCTCCCCCGCCGGTCCCTCGACCACGCCGAGGCTGCCGCGGACGGTCAGTTCGCGGCCGTCGATGCGCAGGGGGGTGGAGAGGGCGCCGAGGATGCGGTCGGCGAGTTCGGTGACCTCCTGTTCGCCGGCGCAGCCGGTGGTGAGGGCGACGAACTCGTCCCCGCCGAGCCGGGCCACCATCTCGCCCGAGCTGGTGACGCAGCTCTGCAGCCGGTCGGCGACCTCGACGAGCAGCCGGTCGCCGGTGGAGTGGCCGAGGCTGTCGTTGATGACCTTGAAGCCGTCGAGGTCGAGGTAGCAGAGGCCGAAGCGGGAGTTCTCGCCGGAGACGAGGGCCTTCTCCAGGCGTTCGAAGAACAGGGTCCGGTTCGGCAGTCCGGTGAGCGCGTCGTGGGTGGCCTCGTACCGCAGGCGCAGGTGGAGCAGCCGCCGTTCGGTGGTGTCCTCCATCAGGGCGAGCTGGTACTGGGGCCGTCCCTCGGCGTCGCGGAGGAGCGAGACGGTGAGGTTGGTCCAGAGAACCGTTCCGTCGCCGCGGTAGTAGGGCTTCTCCACCCGGTAGGACTCCCGCTCGCCGCGGACGAGCTCCTCGTACAGCTTCCAGACGTGCGGGCCGTCCTCGGGGTGGACCCACTCGCTGACGTTGCGGCTGCGCACCTGGCCCTCCATCCCGCCGAACATGCGGGTGAGGGTCTCGTTGACCTCCAGGACGTTGCCGTCGAGGTCGGCGATGCCGATGCCGATGGCGGCCCCGTCGAAGACCGCGCGGAAGCGGCTCTCGGTGGCGTGGAGGGCGATCTCGGCGGCGCTGCGGGCGGCGAGCGCGGAGCGGGCGATCGCCTCCTGTTCGGCGCGGGTCCGCTCGCGCAGGGCCTGCGCGTAGCCGGTGGCCATGGCGTGCTGGAGGCGGGCGCAGCGGGCGCGGAGCTCCTCGGCCGGGAGGTCCGAGTCCGTGCCGCAGTACAGCACCAGGTACGAGTCGACCACGCCGAGGCTGCGGCCGAGGGCGTCGGGGTCGGTGCAGTGGGCTGCGACGAGGTCCGCGCCGGCGCGTTGGGCGGGGGCCGTGTCGAAGGGCCGGGCGTGCAGGGCGTCGCACAGGGTGCGGGCCAGCGGCAGCAGGTGCCCCTCGAACTCGGCGCGGGTCAGCGAGGTGGCCGTCACCGGGAAGATGGCGCGGCTCCAGATGGTGACGAACCGCCTGAGTCTGTCCTCCGGACCGTCTGCCTCGGCGACGGAACCGGTGGGCTGCGACGGGACCTTCACGCCTTGCGCCCCACCCCTGCGAATCCGGAGAAGGCGTAGGGATCCTCCTCCTCGACCGGACTGTCCGGTCGCCAGGCGGGCATCGGGACCAGCCCGGGCTCGACCAGCTCGGTGCCCGCGAAGAAGCGGGTGATCTCCTCGCCCGACCGCATCACCAGGGGGCTGCGGATGTTGCGGTAGACGCCGACGGTGCCGCCCGCCTGCTCCTCGGTGAGCGGGATGCCCTCGTACGAGGCGTGGGTGACGACGAGGAGGCTGCCGGGCGCGAGCGCGTCGATCAGCTCGGCGACGGCCTCGTAGGGCCGGTCCTCGTCCTCCAGGAAGTGGAGGACGGCGACGAGGAGCAGGGCCACCGGCCGGTCCAGGTCGAGGAGTCGGGACACCTCGGGGCTGCGCAGGATGTCGGCCGGCTTGCGCAGGTCGGCGGCGACGACCGCGGCGGCCTCGTCCCCCTCCAGGACGGCGCGGCTGTGGGCGACGGCGACCGGGTCGTGGTCGACGTAGACGACCCGCGCGGCGGGGTCCGCGGCCCGGGCGACCTCGTGCACGTTGCCGAAGGTGGGTATGCCGGAGCCGATGTCGAGGAACTGGGTGACGTCGTTGTCAACGGCGTGGCGGACGGCACGCCGCATGAAGGCACGGTTCGCCTGCATGACCTTGGGGAGGCCAGGCATGAACTCCATGGCCTTGCGCGCCGCTTCCCGGTCCACTTCGAAATTGTGCGAGCCGCCCAGATAGAAGTCGTACATACGGGACACGCTCGGCACCGAAATGTCGATACCCGGCGGAGCCCAGGCGGGACGCTCCATCAATGTCTCCAACAAGTCGCCATGGGGGATGCGGCCATGTGTTCGCGGCCGGTGTTCGAGGTGAGGCTACTGATCGCCCGCCGGGAGAGCGAGTAGAAACGGAAATTAGCGGTCCGTTCTTGGTCACACGTCATTGGCACATGCTCGTGGAGCGCAGAGTTCACGCCTTCAGGTCGTGCAAATTCACGTGCATATGAGTGTGCGTCGACTTCCCGGCCGACCTCAGCCGCACCTTACGGGGGCGCAGGCCCTTGGCGCACCTCGGTCGTTGCCCCCGAGGACGCGCCGAGGACGCCGCGGGATGCCGTGCCGTCGGACGCCCATGACAGGGCGACAACCGGACAGTTCTCGTACCGGAGCCCCGACGGACTCCCCCGGAGGCCCGGTGAACTCCTGACGGGACCCTGACTAAGTCAGGTCGGGGGCCCGCCGAAGCGGAGAGGAGCGCCGGCGGCGAATCGCACGGCTCGGCGGTACCCGGGCATTCCGCCGAATCCGCCTCCGGAGCGGCGAAACGTCAAACCACGCGTCGTGAGAACCGCTCCATCCGGCGAATCCCCGCCGATTCCGCCCCGGTTCGCCGCGGCTGTGATCAAGCTCGACGGCGTGTCTCTGTACGGATCACCCCTCGCGCGGTCGCTGGCGGCCCTCGGACTCGTGTGGCTGCTCGCCGCACCCGTCCCCGCCGCCGCCGACTCCTGCGCCTATGCCACGACCGGCCCCGACGGTTCGCACACCTCGGTGGCGGTCATCGGGCCGGGCGCGTGCTCACCCACCCCCGCTCCGCCGCCGCCTCCGCCGCCGACGACGAAGCCCACGACGCCGGCGCCCCGGCCCACGACGCCGAAGCCGCAGCCTCAGCCCCCGACCGTCCCGGCGCCACCCCCGCCTCCCGTACGGACGACGACGCCGCCGCCTCCGCCGGTGACCACCCCCGCACCGCGCCCGGAGCCCGCCTCCCCCGCACCGGCCACCCCGATCCCACCGGAGCGCACTCCGGCGCCCGCGCCGCCGGCGTCATCAGCCGCCCCGGCGCCCGCGCCCGCGCCCACCGCGGGGCCCCGGCCCCCGGCCCACGGGCCCGTCGCACTCCCGCATTACCGCCGCACCGCGCGGCCCCAGCCGAAGGGCGGCACGTCCGTCGTCACGATGACGCTGGTGATCATCGCTCCCGCCGTGCTCGCGACCGCGATCCTGCGCCCCCGCTCCCGCTGATCTCCGAGGTATCCCATGTCCGAATGGCTCGTACTCACCCTCGCGATGGCCGCCGCGTGCGCCGTCGTCCTGACCATCGTCGTCATCAACCACCGTCGTATCCCGGAGGACGACGACCCCAGTGAGACCCCCGACGTCATCGAGTACATGACGATGATGATCGGCGTGATCTACGCGATCGTCCTCGGTCTCGCCATCGCCGGCGTCTGGGAGGCCCGGGGTGCCGCCCAGGAGACCGTGCGGCAGGAGGCCCAGGCGATGCACGAGATCTCGGCCCGCGTCGAGGTCTACCCCCTGGACGTCCGCACCAAGATCCGCGCCGATGTCGACGCGTACGTCGCGTACGTGGTCGACGAGGAGTGGACGCACATGTCCGAGGAGGGCGAGCTGAGCGAGCAGGGCACCGCGCTCCTGGAGCAGGTGCGCCGGAGCGTCACCGACTACCAGCCCGCGAACGACTTCGAGGGGCAGGCCTACCAGCCGCTGGTCGACCAGGTCGCGGCGGCCGACGACGCCCGGGGCGCACGTGGGCAGAGCGCGGGGGCGACGATGCCGGGGGTGGTCTGGTTCGGCCTGATCATCGGCGCCCTGGTCACCGTCGGCCTGATCTTCACGCTCCAGATCCGCAGGACAGGACGGGAGTTGCTGCTCGCCGGGCTGTTCAGCGTGCTGATCGCGTTCCTGTTGTTCCTCATCTGGGACTTCGACGCGCCGTTCGGCCGGGGCATCTCCGCCACCGCCACGCCGTTCACCGATCTGTTCCCGCAGGTCACAGGGTGAGCGCAGGCGACCGAATGGGCCGCACGAGGGACAAGAGTGCCCCATTCGCACGCCTGGGATCGCGGCTGTGGTAGTGCGCTCCTAGCGTTTCGGGCATCGAGGTGCACGCAGGCCCTTCGCGGAAATCCCGTTTCGCGGCTGCCCCTCGGAACCCGGAGGGATTCACCATGCGCGCGATACGTGCCGCGTCCACTGCCCTGTTGGGGGCGGCTGCCATCGCCCTGGCCGCCCCCGCCACCGTCGCCCTCGCGACGGAGGGTGCCCCCGCCACCAATCCGCGGGCACCAGGAGCCAAGGCACCGGGCGATTTCGTCGTGTCGCCGTCGCTCGTCGCCCCGGGCGGCCGGGTGACGCTGAGCGCCCCCGGCTGCGCCAGTACGGCGACGGCCTCGGCGGGCATCTTCGACACCGTCACCATCGCACCGGGGTCGGCGGCCATCGCCACCGTGGACGCGGACGCCCGACGAGGCGCCGTGTACACGGTGTCGTTCAACTGCACCGGTGGTGTGCAGGACACCGTGGATCTGACGATCAGCGGTATTCCCACGGCCACCCCGACCATCAGCTCCACGCTGCTCACTCCCCCGCGCGGGGTGCAGGGCGGTGTCGGCGGCTCGGTGGACGAGGTGGACGGCGGAATGCTCGCGGCCGGTACGGCTCTGGTGCTGGCCGCCGCGACCGGTGTCGTGTACGTGGTCCGTCGCCGCTCCGGCGACTCCCGTCGCCACTGAACGGGGAGCGGGGGCGGGCGCCCGCGGACGCCCGTCGCCCCCGGGTCCCGGCAGGGACTCGGGGGCGACGGGCACAGCGGGCCGACCGGGAGGTTCGACCGGTCAGACTCCCGCGCCGGTCATACGGCGACGGCGGATGATGAACAGTCCACCACCGAGCGCGGCGGCGGCGACCAGGCTGCCGCCGACGGCCATCTCCGTGGAGCTGGGTGCCAGCGAGCCGCCGATGCCGCCCTGGGCGCCGCGACCCGGGAGGACCCGGAACGGTTCCGTGACCACGTTGGAGCCGCCGTTGCACCTGACGGCCAGGTTGTAGTTGCCGGGAGTGGCGTGGTTGTAGACGCGGGCGACGGCGGTGGAGACGCCATTGCCGCCCGAGAGGGTGGCGTCCGGGAAGGCGTTGGACGTGACCGTGCCGCCACGGTTGCAGCCCCTGGCGGTGATCGTGAGCGTCGACCCGGGGTGGACCTCGAAGGGGCTGACAGTGACGTTGCTCGGGCTGTTGTTCGAGCCACCGCTGACGACGTTGCCCGGACCGTAGGTGGCGGCGGCGAGGGGGGCCGCGAGGCCGACCGCCGCGATCGCGGTGGCGGTCACCGCCAGAGTGCGTGCAGCACGCATGGTTGAACCTCCAGTGGAAGGACGCCCCAAAGCGGTGCTCCGGGAAATTCGACGAGTACGCCTTCCATGACGAACCATCACAAGTCGGGGCGAGCCGTGCACGTCGGCACTGGTCCACCCCAGTGAGACGACACGCCCGGAAATCGCCCCGCGCACGGCAAGGAACCGCAGGTCACAGCGGTCCGGGGTGCTTATCTGACGAATACTCGGATGGGCCAGCCCCGTGTCACCCGGCTGTCCCCACGGGGAGGTCACCGGGCCCTCGGCGCGCGTCCGGCGCTCCGCGCTCGCCGGTTCACGGGCCGCTCTCCCCCGCCCTGCACCCGTCCGGCGGCGGCCCCCACCCGTTCGCCTCGTCCGGGGCGACGGCCCCTCCCGCCGCCCTTACCGTTCTGACGACGCCACGAAGGGAGAACCATGCCCGCGAAGGACTTCCGCGTCTTCGAGCGCAGGAGACGCCGACCCTGGGGCGTCCTGGCCCTCGCCATGCTGTCCGGACTCGCCATGATGCGCAACGGGGTCGACGTCGCCCTCGGACCGCCCCAACCCGCCGCGGCCGCACGGCCCGTGGCGCGACCGGTCGTCCCGCCGCCGACGGAGGAGACAGCCGGTCTGGAGCCGCTGCCCTTCGCACCGGCCTCACGGATCAAGATCCCCGCGATCCGGGTCGCCGCGCCGATCATGGACGTGGGCCTGGACGCGGACGGCTGGGTGGCGGCCCCGCCCCCGCAGGACGCCAACCTCGCCGGCTGGTACCAGAACGGCATCTCCCCCGGGCAGCGCGGGACTTCGGTCGTCGTCGGCCATGTCGACAACGAACGCGGTCCGGCGGTCTTCTACGGCCTGGGATCGCTGGAGAAGGGCCAGCACGTCGAGGTCGAGCGGTACGACGGCCGGGTCGCGGTCTTCGAGATCTACGGGGTCGAGGTCTACTCCAAGAACGACTTCCCCGGCGTGCAGGTCTACGCGGACACCGGCCAGCCCGAACTCCGGGTGATCACCTGCGGCGGCGGCTACACACGGGCGCGCGGCTACGACGGGAACGTCGTCGTGTACGCCCGCATGGTCGGCTCCCGCTGACGCTCGCGGCACGGCGAAGGGCCCCGGCACCCACCAGTGCCGGGGCCCTTCGCGTACGACCGCCGTCAGCGCCTCGGCACGGTGATGTGGTAGCCCGCGTCGAGGAGTTCGGGCAGATAGCGGCGGAGCGCGACCACGCTCTGGGAGCGGTCGCCGCCCGCGTCGTGGGAGAGGACGACGGCGCCGGGGGCGGCGCCGTCGAGCACGCGGCGGACGATCGTGCCCGTGCCCGGCTCCTTCCAGTCGAGGGTGTCGATCGTCCAGGCGAGCGGCTCCATGCCCAGCTCGGCGCCGATCTCGAAGGAATGCCGGTTCCAGGCTCCGTAGGGGGCGCGGTACCAGAGCGGCGCGGCGCCGAGGGTCCGCTCGACGACCTCGCTGGTGGAGCCGAGCTCGTCACGGATCAGGGAGGGCCGGAGTTTGGGGATGAGGGGGTGGGACCACGAGTGGTTGCCGACGACGTGCCCGTCGGCGGCCATCTCCCGCAGCAGGTCCGGGTTCTCGACGGCCATCTCGCCGCACACGAAGAACATCGCCCGGCAGCCGTACCGGCGCAGGGTCTCCAGGATGGCGGGGGTGTAGCGGGGGTCGGGGCCGTCGTCGAAGGACAGCACCATCGAGCGGCCGACCCCGGACATGCTGAGGAAGGGCCGCTGCCGGACCGGCGGCACCGCGCGCCGGAAGGCCGGGGGCGCGTACGCGGTCATCGGCTGGAGCCGGTACGAGGACGGGCTCAGCCGGGCCGCCCGCGCGGCCTGCGGACCGGCGGCCGGCCCCGCCGCGGGTCCCGCGCCCGGTGCGCCCTGGGGCGCGGGGGCGGCGCCCGTGGGCCGCTCGGGCGCGGCGAGCCGGTCCGCCGCGAGGTATCCGACGGTGGCCGTGGCGCCGAGCGCGGCGGCGAGGCGCAGCACCGCCCGACGCCCAATAGGCATCTGATCCTTTTTCATGACTAATGGTTCATACGGGCGAGGGCCCCCCGGCTCATCGACACTGGCCCCCTGTCCGAAAACACCCGATGAGCCGATAGCCTCGCGGGGTGACCGCACAGCAGCCCACCCGGTTCGAACGGGGTACCGACGGCCCGAAGGTGATCATGGCCGGGGTCGACGGCTCCGCCTCCTCCCTGCGCGCGGCGGCGTACGCGGCCGGGCTCGCCCGACGGCAGAACGCCCTGCTCGCCCTCGTGTACGTGCAGCCGGTGTACCCGGCGGGGGCGGCGCTCGGCGCGCCCGTCGCGGGGACGACGGAGGAGATCGCCGAGGACATCGCCGCGGAGATCCGCGCGTCCACGGAGAGGGTGAAGGACCTCTGGCAGGTGCGCTGGGAGTTCCACACCTTCAAGGGCGACGCCTACGCGGGCCTGGTCCGGGCGGCCGACGAGATGACGGCGGACGCGGTGGTGGTGGGCGCCTCGGAGTCGGCGGGGCACCGGTTCGTCGGCTCGGTGGCCGTCCGGCTGGTGAAGGCGGGGCGCTGGCCGGTCACCGTCGTGCCGTGACCGGCCCCCGTACCGGAGAACGTCCTACTGGCCCCTCGCCCTCTTCCCCATCGTCCTACTTCCCCATCGTCAGGCCGTCCTTGTCCGCTCCCCTGCCGAGCACGACCTGCCGGATCGTCTCGCGGATCGAGGAGTGGCGCGGGTCGCCGCCACCCGCCGCGCCGAGGTTGACGACCCGCCCGCGGCCGGTGTCGAACCACTGCGGGACGAACTCGGCCTTGGTGACCTCCCAGCGCGCTCCGGGCTTTTCGGGCGGGGCGAAGGTGAAGCGGCCGAGGGTGCCCTGGTTGCCCCGGGGGTCGAAGGCACCCTCGTGGTTGATCATGTCCCCGGCGATCTGGTCACCCATCCCGTAGACGACCCACGTGCCGTTGACCTTCTCGTACGCCTGGGGAACATGGGCGTGTGTACCGATGATCAGATCGACGTCGGGGCGGCCGTCGCTCATGGAGGCGGTGAGCGCCCGCCCGAGGGAGAGCTGCCGCTCGTCGGCGCCGGTCTGCCACTCGGTGCCCCAGTGGACGCTGACCACGACGACGTCGGCGCCGGCCGCGCGGGCCGCGCGCGCGTCGGCGATCACCTTGCGCTCGTCGAGCAGCTGGACCGCCCAGGGCTGCCCCTCGGGCAGCGGGTACCCGTTGGTGTCGTAGGTGTAGGCGAGCTGGGCGACCGTGGCGCTGCCCGCCTTCATCAGCGTGGGCCGCGCCGCCTCCTCGGCGGTACGGGCGGAGCCGGCGTGCCGGATCCCGGCCGCGTCCAGGGCGTCCAGCGTGCGGCGGAGCCCGGCCGCGCCGTCGTCGAGGGTGTGGTTGGACGCGGTGGAGCAGGAGTCGTACCCGGTGGCCTTGAGGGCGGTGGCGACCTCGGGCGGCGACTTGAAGGCGGGGTAGCCGGTGTAGGGGCCGCCCTCCTTCCCGTACACGGTCTCCATGTGGCAGATGGCCAGGTCGGCGGGGGCGACGACGCTCTTGACCCCGGCGAGCATGGGGCCGAAGTCGTAGCCGTCGCCGCCGGCGTCCTGGGCCGCGCGTCGGATGATGGAGTCGTGCGGGAGGACGTCACCGGAGGCGACGAGGGTGAATCCGGCGGCTGCGGAGGCTCCGCCCGGGGCGGCGGACGGCGCGGCGGGCGGTGCCGCGGTCCGACCGGTGGCGGGCTGCCCGGCCGAGAGCCCGGGGGCGGGGGCGTCGCCGCCCGGGGCGCTCCCTTCGGTGCAGCCGGTGGCCGCCGCGACGAGGAGGGCGGCGACCGCCACCACGGCCGGTCTGGTGCGTGAGGTCATCTACGGCACTCCGCTCAGCTCTTGCTATGAACACCTGTTCTGAAGAATTGATCGCGCAGGAAAGCCGCAGTCAAGGGTCAAGGCCGCACAAGCACACGAACCCCGCTGAAACGGACGCAACAACTCCGCCTGACCGTTCGCCGTACCATTCGCCGCTCTGTGCGACCGTTCGTCGCAGACCGATGTCCCTTCCCTGTCACTCCTCTTCCGGATGCGTTCGTATACCGCCGGGACGACGAGCCGAAGGAGAGGCGGGGAGCATGACGACGGCGACGACCGACGAACGGAACCTGGAGCAGCTGCAGCGGGACCACGGCCCGGCACTGCTCTCCTTCCTGCTCGGGCTGACCTACGGCGACCGGCAGCGCGCCGAGGACCTCGCCCAGGAGACCCTCGTACGCGCCTGGCTCCACCCCGAGGCCTTCGAAGGGCCCTACGAGTCCATGCGGCCCTGGCTCTTCACCGTGGCCCGCCGACTGGCCATCGACGCCCGCCGCTCGCGCCTCGCCCGGCCCGCCGAGATCGGCGACGGCGTCCTCGCGGTGACGCCCGACCCGGCCGACGCCACCGCCACCGCCGAGGCGGCGCTCGACGTACGGGCCGCCGTCCGCGAACTGAGCCCCGAGCACCGGGAGGTGCTCGTCCGCATCTACTTCCACGGTCTGACCGTCAACGAGGCCGCCGTGGACCTCGGCATCCCCGCCGGGACCGTCAAATCCCGCTCGCACTACGCCCTGCGGCAGCTCGGCCGGTCCCTGCCCGGCTACCACCCGCACCGCGCGGGCGTTGCCCGCCCGCGCGCCACGGCCTCACAATGACGCCGTGACGACTCCCGACGCCGTGGCGCTGACGCCCACCGCCGCCGAAAAGATCCTCGCCGACAACTTCGCCCCCTGGGTGCTCGACCTGGGGCTCTCCGTCGCCTCCGTCGACGGAACCGGGGCCGTGCTCCGGCTCCCCTGGTCCGACCGGCTCGCCCGGGAGGGCGGCGGCCTCTCCGGCCAGGCCCTGATGGCCGCGGCCGACACGGCGACGGTCATCGCGGTCACCGCGGCCCGCGGCGGCTTCGTCCCGATGACCACCGTCCAGCAGTCCATCACCTTCCAGCGGGCGGTCGTCGGCAGCGACGTCCTGGTGCGGGCCCGGCTCACCAAGACGGGCAAGCGGATGGCCTTCGCCGACATCACGATGACCGCCGACGGCACGGAGGAGACCGCCGCCCACGCCACCGCCGTGTACGCGCTGCTCGGCTGAACCGGCCACGGCTCGCCGCCGCTCCCACCCCGTACGCCACGCCTGGCAACACCTGCCCCACAGGTACCTATCCGGCCGGAAAACGTATCCGAAACCACACGGGCGAGTTGAGCAAAGCGGGACCCGCGGAGGCCCTTCACGGTGGAGGCTCTCCCCCGGGCCCCTGACATCCGGGCCCCTCACGTACGGGCCCTGGTGTACGGGGTCCCCGATGTACGGGTCCCCATGTCCGGGAGAAGAAGGTGGGAGCGTTGCTGCCCGAGAGCACGAACGGCACCGGCGGCACGAGCGGCGGCGGACTCGCCGTCCCGATGGCCTGGCTGTGCGCCGAGTACCAGGCCGACGAGGTCCTGCGGTCCGCCGCGCTCGTGGCGCCCGGCTCGCTGGAGTACCGGGCCGGCCTCCAGGCCCTGGCCCTCACCGTCCATCTGTCGGAGGACCCGGACCCCGTACCGGTCGAGACGTTGCTGCGCCGCACGGCGTACGACCGGCCCTGGCCGTCCTGGGTCGAGGAGCGGCTCGCCGGGCGCCTCGCCGTGGAGCGGGACGGGCCCGACCTGGCCCTCGCCCACAGCGCCTGGCGTGGTCTGCGCGACACCTGGGTGCGTGCCGCCGATGTGGACGGCCCGGCGGCCGGCGAGGCCGGCTCGGCGGCGGACGCTCCCGGTTCACCGGTGGACGAGAAGGTCCAGGTCTGGCTGCCCGCCTGGAAGCTGGGCCTGCCGCTCGCCCACCTGTCCCTCTACCTACGCTGAACGGTGCACGCCCGGGCGGTACTTGGGAATGCGTACCGTCACCTTCATGCCCGCGCCGACGCCGGTCTCGATGACGAGACCGTGCTCCGGCCCGTACACCTGGCGCAGTCGCTCGTCCACATTGGACAGACCGATGCCGGACCCCGCCGGGTGCTCCCCGCGCAGGACGGCCCGCAGCAGCTCCGGGTCCATGCCGACGCCGTCGTCCTCGACGGTCACCACGGCCTCGGCGCCCGCGTCCCGGGCGGCGATCGTCACCCGGCAGCCCCGCTCCCGCTCCTGGAGGCCGTGCTTGACGGCGTTCTCCACCAGGGGCTGGAGGCAGAGGAAGGGCAGGGTCACCGGCAGCACCTCGGGGGCGATCTGCAGCGTCACCTTGAGCCGGTTCCCGAAGCGCGCTCCGGCGAGGGCCAAGTACTGCTCGATGGAGCGCAGTTCGTCGGCGAGCTGGGCGAAGTCCCCGTGCCTGCGGAACGAGTACCGGGTGAAGTCGGCGAACTCCAGGAGGAGTTCCCTGGCCCGCTCGGGGTCGGTGCGGACGAACGACGCGATGGCGGCGAGGGAGTTGAAGATGAAGTGCGGGGAGATCTGCGCCCGCAGGGCCCTGATCTCGGCCTCCACGATCCTGGTCCGCGAGCGGTCGAGCTCGGCCAGCTCCAGCTGGACGGAGACCCAGCGGGCCACCTCGGTCGCGGCCCTCACCAGGACCGCCGACTCCCGTGAGCCGTAGGCGACGAGCGCGCCGAGTACCCCGTCCTCGCCGGTGAGCGGGGCGATCACCGCCCAGCGCAGGGGGCACGCCGGGTCGTCGCAGTCGGTGTGCGCGGACCGGCTGCGGCCCGTGTCGAGGGTGTCGGCGGCCAGCGCGGGGACGTGCGCCCGGTGGTGGTCCCCGCCCGGACCGTCCCAGGCGAGGACCGCGCCCCGGTCGGTGAGGCAGAGCGCCTCGGTGCCGAGCAGCGAGCGCAGCGTGCTCGCCGCCTTGCGGGCGGTCTCCTCGGTGAGCCCGGCGCGCAGCGGCGGCGCGGCGAGCGAGGCCGTGTGCAGGGTGTGGAAGGTGGCCCGTTCGACGGGGGTGCCGAGGTCGGGGTCGGCGGTGCGGCCGCCGCGCCGCGCGGCGAACCGCCCCAGGACGAAGCCCGCCGCGAGGAGCACCGCCCCGGTGGCGGCCGCGGCGGCGAGCGCGATGCCGGTCACGGGCGTACCTCCGGGGCGGCGGGGTCGGTGCCGGTCATCGGCATCCCCCTCGGGAAGGAACGGAGCCGGTCATCGGCGTACCTCCTGGGAGGGGACGGAGCCGGTGAACTCCTCCGGCAGGTGGAGCCGGGCGAGGAGTGCCGGGGTGCCGGGCGGGATCCGGCCGGAGGTCGCGAGCGAGACGAGGATCATCGTCAGGAAGCCGAGGGGGACCGACCAGACGGCCGGCCAGGCCATCAGGGTGTGCGGCCAGCCCTCGGGCGCGAGCCCGGCCCGGGTCGCCATCACGGCCGCGAGGGCCGAGCCGCCACCGAGCAGGAGCCCGGCCATGGCCCCGGGCGGGGTGAGCCGCCGCCACCAGATGCCGAGCACGAGCAGCGGACAGAAGGAGGAGGCGGAGACCGCGAACGCGAGGCCGACGGCATCGGCGACCGGCACCTTGGAGGCGACCACGCCGACGCCGAGCGGGACTGCGGTGGCCAGCAGGGTCGCGAGGCGGAAGTGACGCACCCCCCGGGAGGGCAGCACGTCCTGGGTGAGGACACCGGCGACGGACATGGTGAGTCCGGAGGCGGTGGAGAGGAAGGCCGCGAAGGCCCCGCCCGCCAGGAGCGCGCCGAGGAGGTCGCCGGCGGATCCGCCGAGGATCCGCTCGGGCAGCACGAGCACCGCGGCGTCGGCGGAGCCCGTGAGGGCGAGCTCGGGGGCGTAGATCCGGCCGAGGAATCCGTAGAGCGGCGGCAGCAGGTAGAAGGCGCCGACGAGCCCGAGGACGACGAGGGTGGTCCGGCGGGCCGCGCGGCCGTGGGGGCTCGTGTAGAAGCGGACGGCGACGTGCGGCAGGCCCATGGTGCCGAGGAAGGTCGCGAGGATCAGTCCGTACGTGGCGTACAGCTGGTGTCCGTCGTGTCCCCCGGCGAGCGGCTGGGACCAGCCGAGGGGGTCGGTGCCGCTGGCGGCCCTCTCGGGCAGGACCGCCCCCGGGGCGAAGGCGAGTTCGGTGTCGGCGAGGACGTGGTGGGTGCCGGGGGCGAGGGTGACGGTCCGGTGCTCGTACGGGACGGTGTCGACGCGGCCGGTCACGGTGAGGGTGAGCGGGGCGTCGAGGCGGATCCGTACCGTGTCGGCGACGCGGACGACGGTGTGCTCGCGGAGGACGGCGGGGGCGTCGAAGCGGGCCCGGGGCGCGCCGTCCCCGTACCAGGCGGCGAGGAGGAAGAGGACGGGGACGAGCAGGGCGGTGAGTTTCAGCCAGTACTGGAAGGCCTGGACGAAGGTGATGCTCCGCATGCCTCCGGCGGCGACGGTGCCGGTGACGACGAGGGCGACGAGCAGCCCGCCGACCCAGTCGGGGGCGCCGGTGAGGATCTCCAGGGTGAGCCCGGCGCCCTGGAGCTGCGGCAGCAGGTAGAGCCAGCCGATGCCGACGACGAAGAGGCTGGCGAGGCGGCGGGCCTGCGGGGATTCGAGGCGGGCCTCGGCGAAGTCGGAGAGCGTGTACGCGCCGGAGCGGCGCAGCGGGGCGGCGACGAGGACGAGCAGCACGAGGTACCCGGCGGTGTAGCCGACGGGGTACCAGAGCATCGCGGGGCCCTGGACGAGGACGAGCCCGGCGATGCCGAGGAAGGAGGCGGCGGAGAGGTACTCGCCGCTGATCGCGGCGGCGTTGAGGCCCGGCCCGACGGTCCGCGAGGCGACGTAGAAGTCGGAGGTGGTGCGGGAGATGCGCAGGCCGAGGGCGCCGATGAGGACGGTCGCGAGGACGACGGCGGTGACGGCCGCGACGGCGTAGGTCTGGTTCACGCGGGGTGCTTCACCGTTTCGGTCACCGTTCGACGAGGCGGGTGAAGTCGCGCTCGTTGCGCTCGGCGCGGCGGACGTACCAGTGGGCGATGCCCCAGACGACGGGGTACACCCCGGCGCCGAGCGCGGCCCAGACGAGGGCCTCGGGCGCGGGCAGCGCGAGCAGCAGGGGCAGCGAGCCGACGAGCAGGGCGAGCGCGCCGAGGGCGGTGAGCGCGGCGCGCAGCTGGCTGCGCATCAGGGAGCGGACGTAGGTGTGCCCGAGGGTGGTCTGCTCGTCGATCTCCGAGCGGGCCGGGGCGTGCGCGGGGGGCCGCCGCCGGGCGGGTCCGGGGACGGCGCCCGCGCCGTGGGCGGAGGCGTACGTGACGGTCTCGCGCCGGGGTCTGCGCGGCGGCTGGTGCTCGGACATCGGCGTCCGCTCCGGCATCTCTCGGACGGCTGCACGGCGGGCAGTCGGGCCGTCGGGCAGGCGGGCCGTGGGGCCCGGGACGCGTGGAGTCTACGCAGCACTCCCCGGCCACGACAGACCCGCGGGCGATCAGCCCCTGGCCCGGCGCATCAGCAGGTCACGGAGGTGGCGGGCGTGGCGGCGGCTGACGGCGAGGCCGGTGTCTCCGAGCCGTACCGAGGTGGCGCCGCCGTCGAGGCGGAGTTCGTCGATCCGGTCGAGGGCCACGAGATGGCTGCGGTGGATGCGGACGAAGCCCCGGGCGGCCCATCGCTCTTCGAGGGCGGAGAGCGGGATGCGGACGAGATGGCTGCCGTGGTCGGTGTGGAGGCGGGCGTAGTCGCCGTGGGCCTCCACGTACGCGATGTCGTCGACGGAGACGAAGCGGGTGACCCCGCCGAGCTCGACGGGGATCTGCTCGGGCGCGGCGGGCCCGGAGGTCACGGCCGGCGCGGCCGGCGCGGTGGCGTGGACCAGGTCGTGCACGCGGCGGACGGCTTCGGCGAGGCGTTCACGGCGGACGGGCTTGAGGACGTAGTCGACCGCTTTGAGGTCGAAGGCCTGGAGGGCGAAGCCCTCGTGGGCGGTGACGAAGACGACGAGCGGCGGGCGGGCGAAGCCGGCGAGCAGCCGGGCGACGTCGAGTCCGGTCAGGCCGGGCATGTGGATGTCGAGGAAGACGACGTCGATCCCGTCGTCCCCGTCGGGCCCGGTCTCCAGGGCGCGCCCGATCCTGCGCAGGGCGGCCGTCGCGTCGCCCGCGCCCTCGGCGGTGCGCACCCGCGGGTCGGCGCGGAGCAGATAGAGCAGCTCCCCGAGGGCGGGCTCCTCGTCGTCGACGGCCAGTACGCGCAGCATGCGGCGGAGTGTAGTGCGATGCCCGGCGCGGCTATTTGAGCAGCTTCGACATCCGCCGGTCGGCGAGCGGCTTGCCGCCGGTCTGGCAGGTGGGGCAGTACTGGAGGGAGGAGTCGTGGAAGGAGACCTCGCGGATGGTGTCGCCGCAGACCGGGCAGGGTTCGCCGGTGCGGCCGTGGACGCGCAGGCCGCTCTTCTTCTCGGCCTTGAGCTTGCCGGCGGCGAGGCCGTGGGAGCGTTCGACGGCCTCGTGGAGGGTGGTCCGCATCGCCGTCCAGAGAGCGGTGGTCTCCTCCGGGGTGAGGTTCTGGGTGGGTTTGAAGGGCGACATCCTCGCGGCATGGAGGATCTCGTCGCTGTAGGCGTTGCCGATGCCCGCGATGAGGCTCTGGTCCCGCAGGGCGCCCTTGATCTGCCGCCGTTCGCCCGCGAGGAGGGCGGCGAAGGCCTCGGGGCCGAACTCCTCCGCGAGCGGGTCGGGGCCGAGCCGGGCGACGCCCGGCACCTCCTGCGGATCGTGGACCAGGTGGACGGCGAGGCGTTTGGTGGTGCCGGCCTCGGTGAGGTCGAAGCCGTCGCCTCCGGTGAGCGCGGTACGCAGCGCCAGCGGGCCCTTGCCGGGCTTCGGCGGCCCGGAGGGCAGCGGGTCCTGCCAGCGGAGCCAGCCCGCGCGGGCCAGGTGGATCAGGAGGTGGAGTTCGCCCACCGCGCCGGTGGTGGTGAGGTCGAGGAACTTCCCGTGCCGGCCGACCGCGGTGACCTCGGCGCCCTCGACGGCGGTGAGGGGCGGGTCGTACGTCTTGAGGACGCTGATCGCGACGGGGAGGACGCGGGCGATCTCCTTGCCCACCAGATGCGCGTCGAGGAACTCGCGCAGCGCTTCCACTTCGGGCAGTTCGGGCATGGCTCCACCCTGCCGCAGGGTCGGCGGGGCCGCGCGCCGGGACGCTTTAGGCTGTGTGACGTGCGCGTACTGCTCGTCGAGGACGACGAAGACCTCCGGTTCGGGGTGGCCGCCGCTCTGCGGGCCGCCGGGCTCGCCGTCGACGAGGCGGCCGACCTGCCCGGGGCCGACGAGGCCCTGTTCGTCACCGCGTACGACTGCGCGGTCTTCGACCGGATGCTGCCGTCGGGGGACGCCGCCGCCTACGTCGAGGAGCTGCGGCGCGGCGGCCGCGACGTGCCCGTCCTGTTCCTCACCGCGCGCGACACCGTCGCGGACCGGGTGGAGGGCTTCGCGAGCGGCGGCGACGACTATCTCGTCAAGCCGTTCGCCGTGCCCGAGCTGGTCGCCCGGGTGCGCAGCCTGTGCCGCCGCTCCGCCGTCGTACGCCCGCCGGTGCACCGTGTCGGCGACCTGGAGGTCGACACCGCCCGCCGGCACGTCCGCCGGGCCGGGGTGCTGCTCTCCCTCACCACCAGGGAGTTCGCCGTCCTTGAGGTCCTCGCGACCCGCGCCGACCAGGCGGTCTCCCGCGCCGAGCTGATCGAGAGCTGCTGGGACGAGATGGCCGAGCCGCAGTCCAACGTCCTGGAGGTGCTCGTCTCCCAGCTCCGCCGCAAGCTCGGGATCCCTCCGCTGATCCACACCGTGCGCGGTGTCGGCTACCGGCTCGCGCCCGACGACGCCCGGTGAGGCGCCTGCTCCCCCGCCGGACGGGCCCGCTCACGCCGACCGCGCGGGTGCTGCGGCTGCGTCGGCGGATCAGCCTGCTGTTCGCGCTGACCAGCGCGGTGGGGCTGATCGCGATGGCCGTGTTCGCCGTGCGGAGCGACAGTGCCCGCTGGCGGGAGCAGCTCGACCACGCGATGGACGCGGACGCCAGCTGGGCCCTCGGTCTCCTGGAGACCGACGAGAGCGGGCGGCTGGCCACGGATGTCCTGGCGGACACCGTGAACACCGGCTGCCCGCCGCTGACGGTGCTCCTCGTGACCGGCGACGACCGCGACGGCGGCCCGGGCGACCCCGCGGGCCCGGACGACCCGGGCGACCCCGCCGGTCCGGGCGACCTGACCGTTCAGCACGCGCCGCCCGCGCCGTGCCTGTCGGTGAGTAACGGGGTGGTCCTGGAGGCCGGGCGGGCGGCGGCGCGGACCGGGGAGGCGCGGGGCTTCGACCGGCGTACGACGGACGGCGCACCGGTGCGGGTGTTCGCGTTGCCCTTCTACGCGCCGGAAGCCGCGGAGGACGAGGCGCCGCAGGGCGTCCTGGTGACGACGGCCGACGCGACGGCCCAGCGGGACGACCACCGGCGGCTCGTGTGGATGGTGGCGGGCGGCTGCGCGGTGCTCGTGCTGCTGTCCGCCGCCGTCGGGCACGTGCTGTCGGGGCGGGCGGTCCGGCCCGCGCTCTCCGCGCTCGGTCAGCAGGAGGCGTTCCTCGCGGACGCGGCGCACGATCTGCGGACCCCGGCCGCCTCGCTCCGGACGCTCGCGGAGACGGCGCTGCGCGGCGAGACGGACAGCACGGACGTGCACCGGCGGACGCTGCGTCTGGCGGAGGGCATGGGCCGGCTGGTCGACGGCCTGCTCACCCGGGCCCGGCTCATGTCCGGTACGGCCACGGTGGCGCGGCAGCCACTGCGTCTGGACCAGTTGGCGGAGGCCGTCGCCCAGGAAGCCGTCGAGGGGTCCACGGAGGGCCACCGCGTCCGGATCGAGGCAGAGGACACGATCGTCGTCGCCGATCCGGATCTCGTACGCCGGGCGGTCGGGAACCTCCTGGGAAACGCGCTCGCGCACGGCCACGCGCCGGGCGTTCCGGCGGACGTCCTGATCACGGTGGCCCGGGACGGCACGCTGACGGTCGAGGACGCGGGCCCCGGCCTGCCGCCGGAGGTCGCGGACGCCCTGTTCGAGCGTTTCCGCAGTGGATCCGGTTCCACGGGCCTCGGCCTGTCGATCGCGTCCTGGGTCGCCCACGTCCACGGAGGCACGCTCACGGCGGGGCTCGGGGAACGCGGCGGCGCCAGGTTCGTGCTGGGGCTCCCCGGCCAGGGCTGAACCTCCGCCGCTCGGTCTGCACCGCCGCCTCAGCAAATCCTCAGCATCCGCGCGTGATCCTTCCCTGGACCGACCACCCATGGGAGTACGCCGTGATCACCGCCCCCACCCGCCGCCGGACCCTCGTCCTCGCCCTCGCCGTCCTCGGCGCCACCTCACTGGCGGCCTGTACGGCCGGAACCGGCTCGGACGGGAACCGGCCGAGGACCTCGGCCGCCCCCGCCGACCCCGCCTCCCGCCCCGACCTGCGGCGCTTCTACGACCAGAAGCTCGACTGGCGGCCCTGCGGCGACCACCGGTGCGCCTCGCTCACCGTCCCGAGGGACTACGCCCGCCCCGGCAACGGCAAGACCTTCGTCCTGCCGGTGGCGAAGGCCGTCACCGCGACCACGGGGAAGCGCGTCGGATCGCTCGTGCTCAACCCCGGCGGCCCGGGCGAGCGGGGAGTACAGCTGGTCAAGGACGGCGTCGCCGACGACATAGGCCGGGGTGTGCGCGAGCGGTTCGACATCGTGTCCTTCGACCCGCGCGGAGTCGGCGGGAGCAAGCCGGCCCTGACCTGCACGCCCGCCGACTCGGCGGAACCGGCCGAAGGCGGGGAGGAGTCCCCGGACGACTCCACCGCCGACGTGCCGCTCCACCCCCGGACCGCCGCCGAGCGCGCCGACGCCCTCGCGAGCGCCCGGGCGACGGCCGCCGGCTGCCGGGCCGCCAGCGGTCCGCTGCTCGCCCACGTCGGAACGGACGACGCCGCGCGTGACCTGGACGTGCTGCGGGCGGCCCTCGGCGAGCGACGGCTGACGTACGTCGGCTGGTCGTACGGGACGAGCCTGGGCACCTCGTACGCCGAGCAGTTCCCGCGCCGCGTACGGGCGATGGTCCTGGACGGGGCCGTCGACCCGTCGCTCGACTGGCGGCAGCGCATGCTCGGCCAGTCCACGGGGTTCAGGAAGGCGGTGGAGGAGTACGCCGAGTCCTGCGCCGAAGCGGTCGGCGACGCCTGCCCGGGTGCGACGCCCGCGGAGATACGGGCCCTGATCGACCGTCTCCTGGAACGGACCGAGCGCGAGTCGCTGCCGGTCGACGACTCCGCGTACGGTCTCGACGCCCCGGCCCTCGTCTCGGCGCTCAGCCTGTCCATGTACACGCCGGAGGCGCAGTGGCAGGACCTGTCCGAGGCACTGGCCGCGGCGAACGGCGGGGACGGAACGAGGCTGGCGGCCCTGGCGGCGGGACAGGATGAGCCTGAGGACACAGGCGCGGACGCCTCCGACGGGTCCTCGGACGCGGACGGCTCCGAGGGTCCCGCGGAGAGCGAGCCGTCCGGCGCGCCCGAGGACGACGTGCCCGAGGACAACACCGACGCCGCCCTGATCGCGATCAACTGCCTCGACGTCCCTCATCCGCGCGACGCCCGGGCCTACTGGGACGCCCTCGCCCCCGCGGAGAAGGCCGCGGGTGTCTACGGCACCACCGGCGTGGTCAACGAACTGGTCTGCAAGGACCTGCCGGCCGGTCCCCAGCGCCCGCACCGGGTGACGGCCGAGGGCGTTCCGCCGGTGCTCGTCGTGGGGACGGCGGGCGACCCGGCCACGCCGTACGGGGAGGCCGTGAGCCTGGCACGCCAGTTCCCCGGCGGGATGCTGCTGTCGCTCGACGCCCCCGGCCACACCGGCTACGGCCGCAGCACCTGCGTCGACAGGAGGGTCGAGGCGTACCTGATCTCCCTCACGAAGGTCCTGCCCGGCACGACGTGCACGGAGTGACGGAGCGACGGAGTGATCCTTGCGTCTACGGGGCGTCCGAAGGATCAAGGAGGTCGAGTTCGGCCGTGAACGCGGCGGCGAGCGCGTCGAGGTCGGGGACCGCCTCGCCGTCGGCGACGAGACCGATGTGGACACTGCCTCCGTAGGGGGACATGGCGACGGCGAGGGACTGGCCACGGGCGAGCGGCGCCATGGGGAAGAGCGCGCGCAGCGGGGCGCCGCCGAGCGAGAGCGCGGAGCGGGGCAGCGGCACCTGGGTGACGAGGAGGTCGAAGAGGAGCCGGGCGGCGCCGGAGGCGAAGGGCGCGCCGAAGCGGTGGGCGAGCGGGGGGAGCCGGTCGGCCAGGAGGGCGACGGCGCCCGCGCCCTTGAAGGGGCCTGCGGCCTTGTTCCGGTCCATCGCGTGCCGTACGGCGGCGAGTCGGGCCGCCGGGTCGGGTTCGGTGACCGGCAGGTCGACGAGGTACCCGGAGAGGCTGTTGCCGGGGCCGGGGCCGGGGGCGGCGCCGGGGCGGCGGCGGGAGACGGGGACGAGGGCCTGGGGGTCGGCGCCGGGGAGCGGCAGTCCGCGCCCCTCGAACCAGCGGCGCAGGGCTCCGGCGGCGACGGCGAGGAGGACGTCGTTCGCGGTGCCGCCCGTGGTGCGGCGGATGCGGTGGACGCGGTCGAGGGGCAGCGTCGCGGTCGCGAGCCGGCGCGTACCGCTGGATTCGGCGGCGAGCGGGGCGGCGGGGCCGTCGAGGCGGCCGGCGCGGACGACGGAGGCGCTGACGACCGAGGCACCGACCTCGACGGCCCGGCCGAGGTCGCCGAGCCGGTCCCGGGCGAGGTCGAGGAGGCGGCCGGGGCCGGGGAGCCAGGAGCGCGGGGGTACGGGGCGGGGGCGGCTTGCGGGGCGGCGGCCGGCGGCGATCTCGTCGAAGATCCCGGCGCCGATGGCGACGGCCCGCATGCCGTCGGCGAGGGCGTGGTGGAGCTTGACGAGGACGGCGAAGGAGCCGTCGGGGGCGCCGGTGAGCAGGTACATCTCCCAGGGCGGCAGGCCGCGCTCGACGGGGCGTTCCATGAGCTCGGCGGCGAGCCGGGTGGTCTCGGCGGGGAAGTCGGCGCCGGGAAGGGTGATCTCGCGGACGTGGTGGCGTACGTCGAAGTCCGGGTCGGCGCTCCAGGCGGCGCCGCCGACGGGGAGCAGGACGTCGCGCACGCGCATCCGGAGCCTGGGGACGGCGGCGGCGCGGCGGGCGAGCAGCTCCAGGACGTCCACCGGCGGCTCGTGGCCAGGGGCCGCGGGGACGGGTCCGAAGTGGGCGAGGGCCCCGAGGTGGAGGGGGTGCGTGGGGGATTCCAGGTGCCAGAAGGCCAGATCCAGGGGTGCCAGTAGCTCAGGCGCCGGTGGTTCGGGTGCCGGTGGTTCGGGGGCCGGTGGTTCGGGGGCCTGGAGCTCGGGCGCCAGTGGTTCGGGGGCCAGTAGCTCGCTGCTGCTGCTCACGGGTGGTGTCCTCACGTCCTGCGCGGAGAGGCGGGAGATCGCAGTCAATCGCGTACCGACAGTTACGGTCAAGTACGATCAGTTCACGCTCAGTTAACAGGCTCAGTTCGCCACGATGAACTCGCACCAGACACACTTGCCACCACCCCGCGACTCGACGCCCCACGCATCGGAGATCTGTTCGACCAGGAGCAGTCCCCGACCGGAGACGCCCGCCTCGCCCGCCTCGCGGCGCCGGGGCAGTGCGCTGGACCGGTCCTCGACCTCCACGCGCATCCGCCGCTCGGGCCCGCTCAGCACTCGCAGGGTCACGATCGCACCGCCGTCGGTGTGCATCAGCGCGTTGGTCATCAGTTCGTCGGCGACCAGCTCGATCTCGTCGGCGCGCTCGCCCGCGCCCCAGGCCCGTACCGCGGCCCTGATCATGTGCCGGGCCGAGCTGAGCGCCTCCGGGTCGCTCTGGGCCACATGCTGCTGGAACCGGCCGGCTCCGTGGGTCGCGAAGGCGGCCTCACGGCGCAGCAGCAGGATCGCCACGTCGTCCTCGCCACCGCGGTCGGCGACCACGTCGCACAGGTGGTCGGCGAGCTGCTGGAGGTCGGCGGGGCCGCGCCGGACGAGGGAGGTGAGCCACTGGAAGCCCTCGTCGAGGTCGGCGCCCGGCTTCTCCACCAGACCGTCCGTGTAGAGCATCAGGGTCTGCCCGGGGTCGAGTTCCAGGGCGGTCACGGGGTAGTCGAGCCGGCCGAACTCCGCGGAGAGCCCGAGCGGCAGCCCGCCCTCCACCGGGAGCCTGTGGCAACGGCCGTCGATCTCCCTGACCAGCGGGTCGACATGGCCGGCGCGGACGATCTGGACGACCCCGGTGCCGAGGTCGACCTCGGCGTAGGTGCAGGTGGCGAAGCGTTCGGTGTCGAGCTCGTGCAGGAAGACGGAGGCCCTGGCCATGACGGTGGCCGGGGGGTGCCCCTCGGCGGCGTACGCGCGCAGCACGATCCGCAGCTGGCCCATGACGGCCGCCGCGTGGGTGTCATGGCCCTGGACGTCGCCGATGACGGCGCCGACCCGTCCCCCGGGGAGCGGGATGATGTCGTACCAGTCGCCGCCGATGTCCCGGCCGAGGCGGGCCGAGCGGTAGCGGACGGCCGTCTGCGCGCCCGGCACCTCGGGGATCCGGCGCGGCAGCATCGCCTGCTGGAGCCCTTCGGCGAGGTCGTGCTCCTGCTCGTACAGCATCGCCCGCTGGAGGCTCTGGGCGATGCTGCTGCCGAGGGCGACGAGCAGCGTCCGCTCGTCCTCGCTGAAGCCGGTCTTGTCGCTGTAGAGCAGGCCGAGCGCGCCGATGGGCCGGGCCTGGGCGATGAGCGGCAGATAGGCGGCGGCGGTGATGCCGAGGCCACTGATGTGCGGCCAGAGCACGGGAAAGGATTCGGCGAAGTCCCGGGCCGAGTCGATGAACCGGGGCCTCAGGGTCCGGATCACCTCGCTCATCGGGTACGGCTCGTCCACCCGGGTGAAGCGGGTGCCCGGCACGAAGGCGCCGTCGGGCCCCTCGGCGACCAGATGGATGCGGCCGGCGTCGAGGAGGCCCATGACGAGACTGGCGGCGCCGAAGTGTTCGAGGGCGTGCGAGTCGTTGAGCAGGTCGATGACGTCCTGCACGGTCCGGGCGTAGGCGAGGGCGGCCGTCGTGCCCTCGACGACGCCCGCGCGCTGTCGGCGCCCCTCGTCGAGGCCGAGCCGGGCGGCGGACTCGGTCAGCTCGTGGGTGGCGTCGCGGAGGATGCCCACGATGCGCACCGGGCGGCCCGTGTCGTCGCGCTCGACGAGGCCCTGGGTGTGGGTCCACTGATGGCTGCCGTCGCGGCGCCGGATACGGAAGTACGCGCCGTACTGGTCACTGCCCTCCTTGAGCGCCTGGGCCACCAGCGTGTCGAGGCGGCGGCCCTCGTCGGGCAGGACCCGGGGGCCGAGGCTCTCGGGCCGGTCGTCGTACTCCGCGCGGTCCAGGTCGAACACCTCGAGGGCGGCGTCGTCCATGATCATCGTGCCGGTGAGCAGATCCCAGTCGAATCCGCCCATGCGGAAGGCCGAGCCGTAGTCGTGCAGGATCCGCGCGGCGGCGCGGGACTGCCCCGCCGGCACTGGTTCCGCCGGCACTGGTTCCGCCGGAGCTGCTTCCGCCCGGGTTGGTTCCGCCCGGGTTGGTTCCGCCCGGGCTGGTTCCGCTGTCTCGCCCGGCTCCCCCGGCTCATGGCGGAGCCGCTCGGCCGCCTCCCCGCCCCCTCTGCCCGCGCTCATGGGGCCACGCTAGGCGCAGCCCCGCCCCCGCGCACCACGAAGATCCCTTTCACCTCGTGGCGCCCTCTCATCCCTCGAAGGTCTCGGGCTGCTCCTGCTCCGTGTCGGGCGGGAAGAACTCCTCGGGCGGGAGCTCCCCTTCCGGGGCGTCGGGCGGATAGACGGGCGGCTCGGCGTTCGGGTCGGCGTTCGGGTCGCTGGAGGGATCCTCGTACGGGTCGGGCACCGGCTCCTCGTAGGGGTCGGCGTACGGGTCGGCAGAGGGCTCGGCAGACGGGTCCACGTACGGATCGGTGGGCGGCTCCTCGTACGGGTCGGGGTTCGCGGGAGCGGGGTCCGTCGGATCCGGCGAGGAGGGAGTGGCCGCGTCGGGACGGGAGGGCTCGGGTGTCACGGGGTCCTGGGTCCCGGGGACGGGGGTCGGGGTCACCGGGTCGGGGGTCGCGGGGGTCGGTGCGACGGTCCCGGTCAGGTGGCACTCGTCCGGGTCGCAGTCCGGCTCGACGGCGGGCTTACGGTCCTCGGCCCCGTCACTGCCGGTCCGCCGCTCGATCCAGCTGCTGTCCGCGGCGTTCACGATGACGAGGCTGGTCACGACGGTGGTGGTCGGCCGGACGACGATCACGTGCTCCGGGTCGAAGCCGTCCCAGGGCTCGCCCTGGTGGACACCCCCCTGGGCCGCGGCCGGGCTGCGGAGCGGGTTGCCGCAGGCGCAGCGGACGCGCGGGGAGCCGTACTGGTCGACGAGCACCGCCGTACCGGACTGGAGGACGGACTGGAAGGGGGTGGCGCGGCCACCCCGGTAGCCGTGGTTGGTGACCCGGGTGTCGGCGCGCAGGACGACCGGGGTCAGCCCACGCAGCCAGCCGGAGACGTTCACCTCGGGGATGCCGGCGGCCTCGGCGAAGGCGCGCGTCCTGCCGTGGTCGCCGGAGAGGAAGGAGACCTGCTGCTCGACGTCGCAGCTGGCCTCCGACCGGGTGCCGCCGTAGAGGCCGGGGGTGGAGCCGGTGATCTCGCGGACCTGCTGGACGGAGGCGGCGTCCGGGTCCCGCTCCGGGACGACCGCCCGGCCGGTGATCCGGGCGCTGGACGCGGTGAAGGGGTCGGGGCCCCGCGCGGCGAGCGGCTGGAGGTGGACGTCCTGGGCGGTGGCTGCCGCGGGCTGCTCGCCGTGACTTCCGCTCTGCTCGTGGGAGGAGCAGCCGGCGACGAGGAGAGCCGAGGCGAGGGTCGCGGTGATCGCGGTGGGGGTTCGCCGCGTCCGGCGCAGAGGTGTGCGCACCTGGTTCTCCCGTTTTCTCTCTCCGGGGCCCGGCGCCCGGTTCCGGCCAGTCCCTCATGTCTGTCGCAGCGCACGGGCCCCCGCAAGCGGAGGAAGGCCGACCGGGTCGGCCGCCACCCGGCCGGTCGAACGCCCCACTTGAACGCGTTCAAGAAAACCCCTACGCTCAGGGCGCCAGTTGAACACGTTCAAGTCGGGGGGTGTCTCGTGACCGCACTGTCGATCCTGGTGAACCCGGTCGTGATGATCGGCATGTTCTGGGTCGTCCCGACGGGGCTCGCGCTCCTGGACGGGCCCCGACCACCGGGCCTGGACCCGCTCCGGCGCGCCTGGCCGTTGCTCGCCGCCCCCGGGGCGCTGGCCCTGTGGCTGCCGCGCTCCGGATTCTCGGCGGGGCTCGCCGCCGTCTACGCCCTCGCCACGGTGGCACTCGCGCTCCAGGCCCCGGCCCGCCTCATGCTGACCCGCTCCCTTCGGCCCAGGGAGATCGCCGTGCTCACCGCGCTGGCCGCCCCCTCCGTCGCCGGTCTGGCGCTCGTCGCCGAACGGGCCTCGTACTCGCTCTTCGGCTTCGAGCTGGACCTCCTCGCGCTGACCGTCCCGCACTTCCACTTCGCAGGCTTCGCCGCCGCCCTGGTCGCCGGTCTCGTCTGCCGCGCCGACGACGGCCCCACCGCCCGCTTCGCCGCGCTCAGCGTGCCGGCGGGCACGCTGCTGGTCCTGGCCGGCTACTTCGTCGACGACTGGGCCGAGCTGGCCGGGGCGGTCGTCCTGACGGCCGGCATGGCGGGGGTCGCCGTCCTGACCCTGCGGGAACGCCGCGACCTCGCGACCGGTCGGCTGACGCGCGCGCTGCTCGCCGTCTCGGCCCTGGTCCTCGTCGTCACGATGCTGCTCGCCCTGAACTGGGCACTCGGCGAGGCCACCGGCCTGCCCCACCTCAGCCTCACGTGGATGGCCGCGACGCACGGCCTGGGCAACGCCCTCGGCTTCGCGGTCTGCGCCCTGCTCGCCCGGCGCCGCCTCCGGACGGACGAGACGCCCGAGACACCCGAGACGCCCGAGACGGCCGAGACGGCCGAGACGGCCGAGACGGACCAGACGGACCAGACGGGCCACGCACACGACAGGCACCACCCGCCCCACACACCTCACCCGACCCACCCGCGAACGGAGCTCCCGGCATGACCCGCCTCACGAACAGCCACTCCCACACCACCCGCACCCCGCGCCCGAGCCTCACCTACCGCGAGGTCGGCGCCACCCGCTCCCCGGAGGCCCTCCCCGAGGGCTACCACCACCTGCGGCACAGCGCGGTAGTCGGCCACGGCCGCGCCGCCTTCGAAGCCGCCGGTACCGCCGTCACCACCTGGCGGACGCACCGCGCCTCCGGGGCGACCGTCCGCAGCGAGGCCGTCCGCGCCGAGCCCGGCGTCCGCCTGGAGGTGTCCGCGGGCGTCGGCCGGGTCCGTATCGGCGTCCCCTGCGAAGTGATCTGGACGGCGTACGAGGAGCACCGCACCGGCTTCGCCTACGGCACCCTGACCGGCCACCCGGAGCAGGGCGAGGAGTCCTTCGTCGTCGAGCTGGCGCCCGACGGCACGGTCCGGTTCACGGTCACCGCGTTCAGCCGGCCCGCCGCCTGGTACACCCGGCTCGCCGGCCCATTGGTCCCCGTGCTCCAGCGGGCGTACGCCTGGCATCTCGGCCGGACGCTCCGGCGTCTCGTCAGGGCGTGATCCCGGGCCGATACTGGAAGCGATGGAGTGGTTCACCGCGCCCGACCTCTGGCTGAGCCGGATCGCGTTCCAGCGGGGCCTCGCCGGGCTGTACTGCGTGGCGTTCCTGTCGGCAGCCCTCCAGTTCAGGGCGCTGATCGGCGAGCGCGGCATGCTCCCCGTACCGGAGTACCTGCACGTGGCCGGCCCGCGCCGTACCCCCTCGCTCTTCCACTGGCGCTACTCCGACCGGCTGTTCGCGGCCGTCGCGTGGACCGGGGCCGCGATCGCCCTGGCCCTCGTGGCGGGCGCCGGTGACGCGGTGCCGCTGCCGGTGTCGATGCTCCTCTGGTTCGTGCTCTGGGCCCTGTACCTGTCGATCGTGAACGTGGGCCAGACCTGGTACGCCTTCGGCTGGGAGTCGCTCCTCCTGGAGACCGGATTCCTCGCGGTCTTCCTCGGCAACGACGACACGGCACCGCCCGTCCTCGTCCTCTTCCTGCTGCGCTGGCTGCTCTTCCGGGTCGAGTTCGGCGCCGGTCTCATCAAGATCCGGGGCGACCGCTGCTGGCGGAACCTCACCTGTCTCTACCACCACCACGAGACACAGCCGATGCCCGGCCCGCTGAGCTGGTTCTTCCACCATCTGCCGCGCCCGCTGCACCGGGTCGAGGCCGCGGCCAACCACGTCGTCCAGCTGTTCGTGCCGTTCCTGCTCTTCACCCCGCAGCCGGTGGCCACGATCGCCGCCTGCCTCATGATCGCGACCCAGCTGTGGCTGGTGCTCTCCGGCAACTTCGCCTGGCTGAACTGGATCACCATCGTGCTCGCCGTCTCGGTCGTGGACGCCTCCGCGCTCACCGATGAGCACCCGCGGCCGGACCCGCCGCTCTGGTACGTGGTCGTGGTCGTCGCGGTGACCGCCTTCGTCCTGTTCCGGAGCTACCGCCCGGTGCGGAACCTGCTCTCCCGCAACCAGGCGATGAACCGCTCGTACGACCCGTTCCACCTGGTCAACACGTACGGCGCGTTCGGCACGGTCGGCCGGGTACGGGACGAGATCGTCGTCGAGGGCACCGACGATCCGGCACCGCACGCGGGCACGGTGTGGCGGGAGTACGGCTTCCGGGGCAAGCCGGGCGACCCGCGACGGCTGCCGCGCCAGTTCGCCCCGTACCACCTGCGCCTGGACTGGCTGATGTGGTTCGCCGCCCTCTCCCCCGGGTACGCGCGGGAGTGGTTCGGGCCCTTCGTGGAGCGGCTGCTCGACGGCGACCGCGACACGCTGCGGCTGCTCGCCCACAACCCGTTCCCCGACGCACCGCCGACGCACGTCCGCGCCCGGCTGTACCGGTACCGGTACACGACGTGGCGCGAGCTGCGCGAGACCGGGGCGTGGTGGCACCGGACGCTGGTGCGGGAGTACCTGCCGCCGATCCGGCTCAGGTAGCGACGTATCGGCTGGGGACGTACCGCTGCCCCCGGCCGGAAGGAGGACGGGGGCAGCGGAGTGAAGCAAGGGTTACGTCAGGGCACCGGTTCGGTCGGGATGACGTGGTCGATGAATGACCTGGTCGAAGACTCAGTCGATGCCGGGCAGGATGTGGGGCTCCGCGAGGTCGTCCTCGTAGCCCGCCAGCCGGATCGGGGCCGCGTGGGCCCACACTTCGAGACTTCCGAGCTCGCCGTTCCGGCGGGGCCGGTCCTGGGATTCGGCCGGTCTCGGTTCCTGCTTCGTCAGTTCGGGTGTCACCGCGCACTCCTTTGTGTCGCGTACCAATGGGGCCTTGGTGCCGTCGGTCGCGGTGGCGCCGTTCATCGGGCGGGACCGCGGCCTTGGTGGCAGGCCAGTCCCCGGACCGGCCGTGAGGATGGTGTGTTTACTCGGTGGCCGACCGTGGACATCAGAGTAACCAAATGAGCGCGTCCGCGCTCTACCGGGCTCAGAAGTGTGATGCGATCGAGTGAATGAAGCCGAAAGAGCGCTCTACCAGCAGGTAGAGCGCTCTTTCGGAGTTGCGTTTTACCAGTTGGCGGGGGCGTAGTCCTTGAGGAAGCAGCCGTAGAGGTCCTCGCCGGCCTCGCCGCGCACGACCGGGTCGTAGACGCGGGCCGCGCCGTCGACGAGGTCGAGCGGGGCGTGGAAGCCCTCCTCGGCGAGGCGCAGCTTGTCGAAGTGCGGACGCTCGTCGGTGATCCAGCCGGTGTCGACCGAGGTCATGAGGATGCCGTCGGTCTCGAACATCTCCTGGCCGCTGGTCCGCGTCACCATGTTCATCGCGGCCTTCGCGGCGTTGGTGTTCGGGTGCCCCGCGCCCTTGTAGCCGCGGCTGAAGACCCCCTCCATCGCCGAGACGTTGACGACGTAGGCGCGCCCGCTGGCCGCCTTCTTCGCGGCGTCGGCCATCGCCGGACGCAACTTGCTGATCAGGATGAACGGCGCCGTGTAGTTGCACAGCTGGGTCTCGAGGAGCTCCACCGGGGAGATCTGCTCGATGCTCTGCACCCAGGTGTTGCTCTCGACGACGTCCGGCACCAGGCCGCCCGCGTCGATCGCGGTGCCGTCGAGGTGCCGGGCGATGCTGGCGTTCCCCGCGACCAGGGCGAGGTCGGCGACCTGCTGCGCCTCGAGGCCGCTGACACCGACGGGCAGCGCGGCGGCCGTCCCCAGCTCACCGACCGCACCGGAGTTGAAGGCGCCGATGACGTGGTGGGCCGGGAGCTCGCCCGCGGGCAGCGGGGCGCTCTCGCCGTCGACCAGGGCGGCGTAGGCGGAGGGCAGGCGGCGCACGGTCTGCGTCGCGTTGTTGATGAGGATGTCCAGCGGACCGGCCTCGGCCATCTGGTCGGCGAGGGCCACGGCCTGGGCCGGGTCGCGCAGGTCGATGCCGACGACCTCCAGGCGGTGCATCCACTCCGCGGAGTCGTCCATGGCCTTGAAGCGGCGGATGGCGTCCTTGGGGAAGCGCGTGGTGATGGTCGTGTGGGCGCCGTCACGGAGCAGCCGCAGCGCGATGTACATGCCGATCTTGGCCCGGCCGCCGGTGAGCAGCGCGCGCTTGCCGGTGAGGTCGGCGCCGGCGTCGCGCTTGGCGCGGTTCAGCGCCGCGCAGGGCTGGCAGAGCTGGTGGTAGAAGTAGTCGACCTCGACGAACCGCGTCTTGCAGACGTAGCAGGAGCGCGGACGCTGGAGTATCCCGGCGATCCTGCCCTCCTCCGTGACCGAGGAGGGCAGGATGCCCTCGGTCTCGTCGTCGATGCGCTGCGCGGAGCCGGTGGCCGTGGCCTCGGTGACCGCCTTGTCGTTGGCGGTCTTCGCGGCCCGGCGCTCCTGGCGGCGGCGCTGCTTCACGGTCCGGTAGATGCCGGCGGTGGCGCGCCGGACGACGATCGCGTCCGGGTGGTCGACGTCCAGCTTGTCGAGCTCGTCGAGAACGCTCAGGCAGACGGCCAGGCGCTCGGGGTCGACGCCCGGCCCGTAGTCCTGGTTTTCTTCGGTCACCGTCATGGCCTTCGGGTTCCTCGTTCGCTCGTACGTCGTCGCCGCCGCTCGCGGGCGCTCGAATAGGCAACTTTACGGAGCGGGGGGCCGCGCCTCCAAACCCGTTCGGGGGGCGTGGTCGAAGACACAGTCCCCGCAGAGGCCTCCGCCGGGGCAGCGGTAGTAGAGGCAGCAGCTGGCGCGGCGCAGCCGGGGGCCGCGGACCGTACCGGCGAGGTCCGGGTGGTCGAGGAGTCCGGAGACCAGGACGGCGGCCCGCTCGGCGACCTCCGGCCTGCCCTGCGCACGGGCCCAGCGGGTGAGCTCGCGCAGGGCGCCGGCGAGGGCGGAGCCCGCGTTTCCCCAGAGCAGCCGGGGCGAGATCCGGCCGTCGCGGCGCAGCGCCGCGTGCAGCGGGACGAGGTGGGCCTCCTGGACGGCCGCGCGGAGGGCGTCGACGGTGGCGGGCCGGGTCGCGGAGCCGGACCACCACAGGTCGTCGGGAGAGGTCAGCGCCCCGTCCCAGTGCAGCTCGCCGGGGGCGAGGTCGGGGAAGGCGCCGTACAGCGCGGCCGGTCCGAGCGCGGTCGACCAGAGCCTGGCCGCGAGCCCGAGGTGGGCGACGGAGGCCCCGACCCGCCGCTCGGGAGCGCGGAGCCGGGCGGCGACCCGGTCCACGCGCGCGGTGAGGGGGCCGTCCTCCCCCGCGTACAACCGGGCGAGGGGGAGGTGCGCCCCTCCGGTCTCCGGCGCGGTGGTCCGCAGCGCGAAGAAACCGCCGACCAATGCTCCCCCAGCCTCCGGCCGGGGGTACCCCCATCTCGCTCCGCTCGCCACGAGATCCAGCTCGGGTTCCACGTGCCTGCCCCCACGTCCCTCGGTCCTGCGGCGAAGACTTCCGTACCGCCATGATTCTTCCGCACCGGCGGGAGGGCGCCGGAAAGATCCCGTTCCACCCCTTCCGACCTGCGCGGGTGTACATCTCCGGTCGTACGCGCGGGCCGCGTACTGCGACGGCGGTACCCCCCAAGACGTTCCCTGGTACGACGCCGGATTCGCCCGGAAGAGAGATCGTGGAGGGTATGAGCCCCCTCCTGCTGTCCGTGCTCCTGTCCCTGGTCTCGGCGGTCGCCTACGCGGCCGCGGCGATCGTGCAGGAGCGGGTCGCGGCCTCCGCGGCCGGTCCGCGCTACGCGCCGTTGCGCAGCCCTGCCTGGTGGGTGTCCGTCCTGCTCAACGGTCTCGGCGCGACCCTGCACGTGGTCGCCCTGGCGTTCGGCCCGCTCAGCCTGGTCCAGCCGCTGGGCGCCCTCACGATCGTGTTCGCGCTGCCCATGGCGGCCCTCTTCGTCGGCCGCAAGGCCGGGCGGCGGGCCTGGCGCGGCGCCCTCATGGCCACGGTCGGCCTCGCCGGCCTGCTGAGCCTCACGAACGGCTCCGACACGCAGTCGCTCGCCGACGGGGAACGGTGGCTGCTCGCGGCCGGCACGTCCGCCGTGGTGGCCGTCCTGTTCACGGTGGCCCACCTGGTGGGCCGGTCCGTGCTGCGCAGCGTGATCCTGGCCGCCGCGGCCGGCGTCTCCTTCGGCATGGCCTCGGTCTTCACCAAGTCCGTGGCCGAGGAATGGACCTCGGGCGCGCCGCTCGCCGAGTGGACCGGTCTGCTCGTCCTGTCGGCGCTCGCCGTGACCGGGCTCCTCCTCTCGCAGGCCTCGTACCGGGGCGCGGGGCTCGCCGCCCCGCTCGCCACGGTCACCGTGGTGAACCCGGTGGTCGCGGCGGCCGTGGGCCTCACGCTCTTCGGCGAGAGCTTCCGTTACGGCACGGCGGGCACCGTCGCCGCGCTGATCTGCGGCGCGGTCGCGGCGGGCGGCCTGGTCCAGCTCACCCTGGACCGCATGGCGGTGCCGCCGGAGACCCTGTCGGTGTCATCGGCGACGTCGGCGTCATCGGAGTCAGATAGAGACGCCCCGCGCCCTGAGGTAGGCCAGCGGGTCGATGTCGGAGCCGTACCCGGGACCCGTCCGTACCTCGAAGTGGAGATGCGGCCCCGAGCTGTTGCCGGTCGACCCTGAGCGTCCGATGCGCTGCCCTCCCTGGACCCGCTGGCCCTCGCGGACGGTGAGCGCGGAGAGGTGGGCGTACTGGCTGTAGCGGCCGTCCTCATGCCGCAGGACGACCTGGTATCCGTACGCACCGCCCCACCCCGCGGAGACGACCTTGGCATCGGCGACGGCCTTGACCGAGGTGCCGGTGGGGACGGGGAAGTCGACGCCGGTGTGGTAGCCGCTGGACCAGGAGGAGCCGCGGGTGCCGTAGCGGGTGCCGATGCCGGCGGCGATGGGAGCGGAGTAGCGGTCCTCGTCGGGCGCGGCGGCGGGACGGGGCGTGGACGCGGGCCGACTGACGGGCTTCGTCTGCGTCTTCGGCTTCGGCTTCGGCTTGGCGGCGGGCTTGGCCGGCGGCTTGGCGGCGGGGGTGGCACGCGGGGCCGGGGTCTTGGAGGCGGGCGCCTTCGTGACCGGGGGCTTGACGGCGGCGGCCTTCACCGGAGGGGTGGCCTTCACAGGCGGGGCTGTCTTCACGGGCGGGGGTGGTACGGCCCGCGGGGGCGTCACGGCCCGCGGGGGCGTCACGGCCCGCGGAGGTGTCACGGCCCGCGGAGGTGTCACGGCCCGCGGGGGCGTCTTCGCCTCCGCCGCCTTCTTGGGGGCGGCGATGCGCAGGGTCAGCCGCTGGCCGGGGTGGATCAGGTCGGGGTCGTCGCCGACCACGGGCCGGTTGGACTCGTACAGCCGCTTCCAGCCGCCCTGGACGCGTTCCTCGCGGGCGATCTTCGAGAGGGAGTCGCCGGGGGTGACCGTGTACATCTCGCGGATGGTGGGCACGGTGGTCGGACCGGCGCGCTTGGTGACCTGCTCGGGTAAGACGCGCTGCCCGGGCAGGGACGCGGTGCTCGGCGCGTTCCCCCCGCTGGACGGGCCCTCGGCCGTGCCGCCGGGCGCCTCGCCGCCGCGGGCGAGGCCGGCGCGCGGCCCGCACGAGGGCCAGGCGCCGGGCCCCTGTCCCTTGAGGACTCGCTCGGCGATCGCGATCTGCTGGTCCTTGGAGGCGAGGTCGGCGCGTGGCGCGTAGTGCGTGCCGCCGTAGCTCTCCCAGGTGGACTGGCTGAACTGGAGGCCGCCGAAGTAGCCGTTCCCGGTGTTGATGCGCCAGTTGGAGGAGGATTCGCAGGCCGCGACCTTCTCCCAGACGTCCAGCGAGGCGGCCTGTACGGCTCCCGCGCCGATCAGCGGCAGCGCCATTCCGGCGCCTCCCGCGGTGACGGTGAGCGAGGCACGGTTGATCCGGCTCGGCTGGTGGCGGCGGTGACGTCCGCGTACGCCCATGGGCCCCCCTTGGAACACAGCGACAGCCGTCCAAGTTAGGGGTGGCGCACGCTCCGTGACAAGGGGCGGGGCGGAACATCAAGCCCCTTGTGTCACCTTCCTGTTGACGGCGGGCGGAGTCCCGCGGGGCCGGGCTGGGGCTGAGGCTCGGGTTCCGGTACGGGTCCGCCGGGCTCGGGCACCGGGCTGGGCACGGGGTCAGGCGGCACCGGTACGGGGTTGGGCGGGGGTACCGGCGGCGGGGTGGGCACCGGGGGCGGGACGGGTGAGGGCTGCGGATCGGGGAAGGGGTGGGTCATCACGGACCTCTCGGTGGTCGGGATCCTCCCTCCCCAGGGTGACCCGGCGGACGGGCTCGCGCCCGCCGGATCGCTCCCTTCGGGGTCACCAGAGGCCGGGGGTGGCCTTGAGCTGGAGCTTCGCCGCGCGGACGACGTCCCCCGACGGGACGGGGGCCTCGTCCGGGTGGCGGTCGGCCCACTTGGCGGCGTACGGGCAGAGCGGCACGACGGGCACGCCCGCGCCGGCGGCGATCGTGTAGAACTCGCGCACGAGCGCTCCGGCGATGCCCTTCCCCTCGTGCCCGTCCTCGACGATGGTGTGGACCGCCACCAGGGCGTGGGGGTCGGCGTCGAGGACGAAGTAGACGATGACACCGACGAAGGTGTCCTCCTCGAACGCCTCCAGGCGCCCGTTCGTCCGGTCGTCGCGGATCTTCAACTCGGCCATGCGGCGTCTCTCCCTCGGCTCAGATCTGTGCGGGCACGGCGTGCGGAGCACGGACCGTGTCGCTCCCGGGAACGGGCGCGGAGGCGTCCTCCCCGAGCTCCACGATGCGGTTGTCCGCGTCGACGTGCACGACACGCGGCGTGAACGCCCGCGCCTCGGCGTCCTCGACCTGCGCGTAACTGATGAGGATCACGAGGTCACCGGGGTGCACGAGGTGCGCGGCGGCACCATTGATCCCGATGACACCGGAACCGCGCTCGCCCTCGATGACGTAGGTCTCCAGGCGGGCCCCGTTGTCGATGTCGACGATGTGCACGAGCTCACCGGGCAGCAGATCGGCCGCCTCCATCAAGGCGGCGTCGACGGTGACGGACCCGACGTAGTGCAGATCGGCCTGGGTCACGGTCGCCCGGTGGATCTTGGACTTGAACAGAGTGCGCAGCACTTTGGACTCCTCGAAGACGGCTCCCTGCCTGCTTTGTGCAGGTCAAGGGCGGTCTCGACCTTACACCGACACGCCCGTTCGATGTTTGTGAGGAACATCGCTCCCATCAGGCGATACGGGCCCCCACCTGGGCTTTCGCGCCGTCACCGACACCTGTTCGGGCAATCCTCCGGGAACACCCGAGGGCTCATGCTGACCGAATGCTGACTTACCTGATGATCCATCAGATGCGAGGGAGATCCACACACGGACGACGTGCGTCCACGCACCACCGACCTGTCGGGCACCGATATCCCTCTGGTTCATGGAACACGGTCCCTGCGGCCATCAGCCGATCGACAGCCCCGGAAGTCGGCTCGCTGCCTGCCGCCCGCCCGAGGCCCCTCGGCAGCGTGGAACTCGCGAGCGAGGCGGGGCCAAGGCGTCGACGCCGGTCCGCCCGGGCCGAGCTCCAAGTCACGCGCCCCTGCGCACTTGCGTGCGCCTCTCCTCCCTTCCGTACGGTCCAGCCCGATGGCGAACCACCCGCGCACGCCGTGAGGAGAGCTGTTGAAGCCGACCGACAGGGCGGTGGCCCGGGCGAGGGTGTGGAGGACGTCCCAGAGAGTCACTTCGAACTGCCGGGGCAGCTCCGTCGGCGGGATCGGGTTGAGGGCGGGCTTCCTGCGGAGGGGCTCGTACTCGTTCTTCCGCTTCTTGTCGTCCGCCGCGATGGCGGCCTTCACCTTGCCGACGAGCGCGTCGTCGGAGTGGACGGAGATGTTCGATGGCTGGGTCAGGTTCTGGAGTACTTCCTCGTCGTGGCGCGGTGCGGGCCGGGGGCTGGCGGAGCACTGGGGCGCGCTCAAGTACACCCAGGCCCTGGCCGGCTGCGGAGACTCCTTCCTCGGTCTCACCGAGGAGGGCCATCGCATCGCGGACCACTACAAGTCGCTGCAGTCCGGCGAGCTCGGCATCGGCTTCGCGCTCACCCTCGCCGAGCACATGCTGCGCCGCCGTTTCCCCGGCCACTCGGTGACGATCGTCCCCGCCGACACGGCATTGCGCGCGGGCTGGGCCCTCACCAGCAGGGACAAGGGCGAGAAGGTGAAGTACCGCTACCGGCCCCACTACTTCGCCGAGGTCTGGCGGCCGGGCGAGGCGTCCCGCGTCTTCCCCCTCGCCTGCAAGGGCAACCACCGCAACTCCGCTACCTCCGCCGACCAGCTGGCCTCCGCCTCCGTCCACACCGAAGCGGTCCACATCGGTGCGTGGAACGAGACCCCGGCCCTGCTGTGCAGCACGGAGATCTCGACGGACGGGGCACGATGGCCGTCCACGCCCTTGGCGCCGGGCAGCGGCGGCCGGTTGTCCCCGGCGGAGGGCCGGGAGCCGAACCTGAACGCGTCTCTGACGCAAGCGAACGTGATGCCGGACATCCACCCGCCGGCCAAGGGCCTGGTGGCTCCCGATCCGGTGCGGGGCTGCCACGTGCAGCCGAAGGACTTCGCCTGGTTCCAGGAGTCCCTGGCCCACACCACCGCGGCGGGCCTCATGGCCTTTACGGGCTCCGGCCGCGCCACCGCCCGCCACCTCACCGAGCGGCAGGGTCACAAACGCTTCACCGGCCTCCAACACGCGGCCAGCACGAGTGTGCAGGACGCTGCCCACACGCTCCTGGGGACCGAGTACGTCGGCACCGACCACGTCTTCCGCCTGAACGGTCCTCGCGTCGAGGCGTTCTCCGGCGTGGACCAGGCACTCTTCCGTCTCCTCGCCAGGGGCGACGTCGAGAGGAGTTTCGCGCCGTCGTCCACGCCGGCCGCGACACTCGCCCCCGGCTCACCTTCGACAAGAGCTGGGGAGGCCCCGTCTCCGTCCACGCCGACGGCTCCGTCTTCGCCCTGCGGTTGCTGCCGGGGCAGGACGAGAAGCCCCGGTAGGACCGGGGATCGCCGTCCGGGCCGACCCACCTCGGAGCCGGCCCCGACGGGATGTCGATCTGCTTGCAGGCTCAGAGCGGTACCCCGGCTCCAAGGCTCCCGGCGCCGATGGCTCCCCTCAACACGTTGGTGATCTCCTCGGGCTTGAGGTCGATGCCGTCGAGCCCCTCCAGAGTCAGCGGGACCTCCTCCAGCGCGTACTCGCCGCGGCCTTCGGCACTGAACTCGGGGCCGGTGCGGTCGTCGAAGGACCAGGTCGCGATGCGGGCGAGGTAGAAGAGCTGGCGCTCGTCGTCGGTCTCCAACGTGTGGAGGAGTCGGATGATGTCAGCCTTTCCCGCGATCTCCTCGTGGATCTCCCGGTGGAGGGCGGCCTCCCGGGACTCGTCGCCGGGCTCGACACCGCCACCGGGCAGGACCCAGTACTCGGGGATGCCGGGCCTGGTGCGGCGGATGACCAGCATCGTGTCGTCGGCGGTGACGAGGACGGCGCGGACTCGTTCGATCATTTCGGTTCGTCTCCTTGCTTGTTGACGGTCTTCAGTGCAGCAGCCAGCCGCCGTCGACGTGGACGGACTGCCCCGTGATGAACGAGGCGGAGGGGCCCACAAGGAATGCCACCAGGGCCGCGACGTCCTCGGGCAGGCCACGGCGCGGGACGCACTGCCCCCGAGGTAGCGACGGGGGTGTGCGGAGCCCCAGACCGGGGCCGGCTCGTGCTGCGGGACGCGCCGGTCGGTGTCGAGGACCGCGGTCAGCGCCTCCGGCCAGGTTGGTTGGGACGGGGACCACCTGCGAGACGGTGCCGACGCGCACGGACATTGCCCGGAGCCTCCAGGTTGGCAAGCGCCGCCGCGATCACTTCGTCCCGGTCGGCGTAGCCAGTCGCCGCGGGGCATTGAGGCCGGCATCCTGTAGTCGCTTGCGCTCGGTGGACGCCGCGTTCTTCAGGACCTGCCAGTCGCTGGCCAGGTGCTCAGCCCACTCCCACGCGACGGGCTTGGGTACCCAGGTCTCGACGCGTATGCCTGCCAGTCGCTGAGCCAAGCGCTCAAGGTGGTCGAGATCGGGCCGGGCATGACCGTAGGCGTTCGCGTCGAAAACCACTGCCTTGAGCTTCTCACGGAGGGGTGAGGTCAGTCGGAGCTTCGCGCTGTCCGTAGATCGCGCTTGGGATTTGCTTGCCATGGCGGGATTCTCTACCCGCAGCGCAGCCCCTTGTGGACGCTCGCGGAATCTCGTCGGCTTCGGGCGCCCTGGCTGAGTGCCGGACCGCCGTCATGATCATGTGCGGGCCACAATGCCTGTCCGCCTAGGTCGAGTCCTGTCGCTCGCGTTCGGCGCGGACGGCCGCACCCCGCACGCGGCGGGGGCGCGCGTCCCCGTCCAGACGTACGACATCGACCCGGCGCGGGCGGTCACCGAGGTGTGCCGCCGCGCCGTAGGGACGCTCTCGCCCGCCGAGTGGCGGACGTGCCTGCCCGGCATCCCCTACCGGAAGGTGTGCTGAGCGGCGCCCGCGAGACCGGCCGGCGCGTCCGGGGGACGAGGGTGTGGTTCGTGGTCGTGCCCGGCGTCCTTGGGGCCGCCGGTGCCTTGCCGCCAGGTCAGGCAGGCACCGGGCGCCGGGGCGGCGGGTGACCGCCGGGCGAGTCGCGCGGCGTCGGCCTGCTCGGTCCGGACAGAGGTCAGGGGCGGGGCGATGCCTTCGATCTCGCCGAACCGCTGTTCGTTTCCGGCGGTGTGGGGTGGCCCCGCTGGGATCCGCCGCGTTCTCCGCCGATGAGATGCGGACGCTGTCCCCTCCGGGCAGAGTGGGAAGGACCTGTTCGTACCGAGGTGGTCCCGTGTGGTCCCGCGTGCTGGAGACGGGACGGAGTGATGCGAGGATTGTCGTGACGTCGGAGTGATCGATGTTCCGCAGACGGCCGGCCGACAGCAGCGAGGACCTTTTGGTCCGGCTCGGGTCGCTGACCGCCAGGGCGCGGGAGTTGGCCGAGACGCAGCGTTCCCGTGTCGAGCTCGCCGTGGCCCTTCAGCGCGGCATGCTGCCCTCGGACCTGCCCAGTTTTCCGGGCGCCCGGCTGGCCGTCCGCTATGAGCCCGCCAACCACGGGCTCAACGTCGGCGGTGACTGGTACGACGCTTTCTCCCTGCCCGGCGGGCAGATCGGCATGTCCATCGGTGACGTGCAGGGGCACAACATCGAGGCCGCCGCCTTCATGGGACAGGTCCGCGTGGCACTGCGCGCGCTGGCCTCCGTCACCGGAGACCCGGGAGAGCTGCTCGGTCGCACCAACGACCTGCTGATCTCTCTGGGCGCCGACCTCTTCGCCACCTGCACCTTCCTGCGGCTCGACACCGCTGCCGGCACCCTGGAGTGCGCCCGGGCCGGTCACATCCCCTACATCTGGGCCACCACCGACGGCCGCTCCGGTATCGACGACAGCGAGGGCGGGCCTCCGCTCGGTGTGCTGCGCGGCGTCGACTACCCGGCCACGCGCCACCGGCTCACCGCCGACGGTGTCTTCGTCCTCCTGACCGACGGGGTGGTGGAGGGGCCCTCGCTCCACGTCGACGAGGGTCTGGACCGGGTGACACGGCTCGCCGGGATCACCGCCGTCGCCGGGCTGGACGTCGACGCGCTCGCCACCGCCGTCATGAAGCTGGCGGCCACGGTGGGGCACGAGGACGACGCGGCCGTCCTGGTCGTCGGCCATGACGGCGGTCCGGCCCGGTCGGCGGCCGAGGAGTGAGGGGAGGGGGCTCTCCTCGGGCCGGGTCGGTCCTCGGACTGGGTCGGTCCGCGGACCGGCCCGGGCCCGTGCCGGACGGCGGCGCCCGACACGCAGGGGCCTTGCCCGGTCGTGGCGGCCCGGCCGGTGTCTGATGGCTGACGTGTTGGATACTCGGCAGTTCCGGTCCTCTACGGAGGCGGCTCTGATGTCGCTGGCCGTGGCGGTTTGCTACTACGCGGCCGGACGACTCGGCCTGATGGGCCGCCTCGTCGTCGAAGGCGTGGTGGTCACCCCCATCTGGCCTCCCACCGGCGTCGCCGTCGCCGCCCTGCTGCTGCTCGGCGCGCGGGTCTGGCCTGGGATCGCCCTCGGCTCCTTCCTCGTCATCGCCTCCCTCGCCACTCCGGGCCCCACCACCGTGGTCACCGTGGTCAGCAACACCGTCGCGCCACTCTGCGCCTTCCTGCTGCTGAGACGGGCCGGCTTCCGGCTCGACATGGCGCGGCTGCGGGACGGACTCTCCCTGGTCTTCCTCGGCGGGTTCGGCGCCATGCTGATCAGCGCGACCGCGGGGGTCGGACTGCAGGTGGCGAAGAGCTCCCTGGACAAGAGCGAGTTCTGGCCCGTCTGGCTGGCCTGGTGGGTGGGCGACACGATGGGGGTGCTGCTCGTCGCCCCGCTCCTGCTCGTCCTCGCGGGGCCGGCCGGACGGTTCCGCGTACAGCGCTGGAAGGAGGCGGCCTTTCTGGGGCTGACGACCCTGATCCTCATGCCCATGGCCGTGCTCAGCCCGATGAGCATGCTCTTCCTCGTCTTCCCCCTGCTGATCTGGGCAGCGCTCCGCTTCCAGCTCGTCGGAAGCATGCTGTGCGCGCTCTTCGCCTCCGTGCTCGCCACCTTCGAGGCGACCTCCGGACGGGGCGCGTTCCTCCACCTCACGGACGTCGAGATCATGGCCAAGCTCCAGGCGTTCAACGGTTCCGCTGCCCTGACCGCCCTGCTTCTCGCCTCCATCATTACCGAGCAGCGTGCGACCCGCCGGTCGGTGCGCCACGCCTGCCAGGAACTGACGGAGGTCCTGGAACACCTCGCGGCGGGCGAGCCCTCACCGGGTCTACCCGGCACCACCGAGACCCGGGCAGCCCCACCCGGCGGGCACCGGAATCCGTGATCCCCGCGCCGGAGCCGGCGCAGGGATCAGGAGCCGTACAACGACTGCAAGGCATGGGAACCGTCCGGCGCTGACAAGCTGGTGCGTGATTGCGTTGGAGATGCACGTCCTGAGCTGGTGGTTTTGTCAGGCGATGGTGTTGCGGTCCGGAGACGAGGCCGGCGATGGCCCGGTAGGTGTCGGGCAGGACCTCTCGCCGGTGGGTCCAGCGGGTCAGCTGCTTCCAGCGTTTGTGGTCGGCGAGCACGTGCTCGACGGTGATGCGCTTCGACGAGTGCCGGTGCCGGGCCTCTTCTCTGGCGGCGTGCACCTGCGAGAAGGCGATCCTGTTGGGCTTTCTGAGCGGTGTGATCGCCTTACCGGGGTGGTCGCGTCTGAGGCCGAGGTAGCCGTCATCCAGAAGCACTTCCACCCCTGGGAAGTGCTGGAAACAGACGGCGATGCCTTCATTGCGTGCGGCGGTCGCATCGTGCATCCGCCCAGGCCGCAGGGCATCGGCCCAGAGCGGGCGGCCCTGACGGTCGGCGACGACAGTGGCCTTCATCGTGTTCTGCTTCTTCTTGCCCGAGACGAACGCCCGGCGCCCGCCGCGGCCGGCCAAGGGGCGGCGGACCTGGACCTCGGTGGCGTCCAGCCGCAGCTCGATACCCTCGGCCTGGGCATAGGCGAACACGTCTGCCAGGGTCCAAAGCCGCAGGCCAGGACGGTCGGGGACCGCGCATCCCCGCGCGGCCAGAAGCCTGCGTATCTCTCCGATGGCCCGGGTGGCGGTGGAGCGGTCGACACCGAACAGCAGGGCGAGGACAGGGTGCGGGAGATCGTGCCGCAGGTGGATCAGCGTGGCGACCAGCCGGTCGACGAACACAAGCCGATGCCGGGCACCTGCCCCCGCCTCGCGTTTCCTGACGCCAAGTGCTTCGTGACGGCGCCCCTCGACAGCGGCCTGCCACGGGTCGGCCAACTCCTCGGCCAAACAAGCTAGATGCTGACGGGAGGTTCCGGTGAACAGCTGATGCGCGAGGACGTTTCGGTTGACCATGATCACCACGGGCTGGATCATCCCATCCCCGCGCGATCACCCCTCAACCGCAATCACGCACCAGCTCGTTACAGGTCAGCGTGGGTGCGTCTGCTGTACCACCAGCAGACGAAGAACCTGTTGTTCTACCGAAGCCGAAAACCGAAGCCGAAAATCAGGCTGCTTCCCAAAGGCCGGCGTCCAGGATCCGAGCGGCCTTGGTGATACTGCCCGGCATCAGGTGCCGGTAGGTCCGGTACGTCTCCTCGATCGACTTGTGCCCCATCCACTCCGCCACGTCAGTGATCGGGAGCCCGTTTCCGAGGGCGTTCGAGGCGAAGTAGTGCCGGAAGCCGTACATCCCCGCCCCCTCCTCCGGCGGGAGATCCGCAAAGAGCTTCCTCACCCGCCGCCGCTCCATGCCCCCCGTGAAATAGCCACCCGGGCCGCGCAGCAGGTATCCGTCCGTCGTGGTGCCGTGCTTCTCCTCGTACCGCTCGATCGCCTCCCGGACCGACCGCGGCAGCGGCACCTCCCGGAACTCCCCCGTCTTGCGGTGCTTCAGCTTCGCCGGCTTGAGCGTGTTGGAGTGGATCTGCTCGCGCACCCGGTACACGTCCTGGGCTACGACGTTGTGGACGTTCACCGCCCGCGCCTCACCATTACGCAGGCCACATCCCGCCATCATGACGATGTCCAGTGCCAGGTCCTCGTCGGCGACCGTCAGCGCCTTCTTCACGTAGGCGAGGGATGGGATGGCGACCTGCTCGCGGACGTACTCCGGTTCCTGGACTCCCTTCACCGGGTCGTCCGCCATGCCCCCCCTTGGCGTACGCGTCCCGAAGGATGGTCTTGAGGACCCGGAAGATGTTCACCTGGTTGCCTCGGCCAACCCCGTCGCTCTCCATCTCGTCCAGGAACCGCTCGACCACCAGCGGCGTGACCGAGTTCAGCTTCCGCGATCCCAGGCGCGGGACGATGTGCACGTTGATCGAGCTGTCGACGTGCCAGCCCGTGGAGTAGTCCGTCATCTTGCGCTGCCGAGGCCGCCACTGCTTCGCGTACTCCTCGATCGTCTGCTGACCCAGCTCACGGCGGGCCGCTGCCACCGACGGCTCCGTGGTCTTCTTCTCCGTGTAGAGCTGCGTGAGACGCTCGATCGCCTCGTCCTGCGTGCCGTAACCGGACTCCTCGCGCTGCTTGCCCAGCGCGTCCCGGAAGCGGATCGAGTACGGATGAGGGCAGCGGGTGGGCTTCGCGCAGCCGCAGTCCTTGAAGAAGGACCCCATACCGCGGGCGAGCTGTCGGGCCATGTACGCACCATCCGTTCCAGCCCAAGAACCTGCTCAGGCACCGCACTGTCGGTCGCAGGTCAGCAAGCGCGGACACCACGCGGACGCATGCTGACCGTTTGCTGACCTGAGGGGGGCACATGATGCCCCTGACCTGCGGCGACGCCAAATAGTCAGATCTTGGACTTGAACGTAGTTCACCAACGCCCCGGGCAACCGCAGCGCGTACGACGACGGCTCGACAGCGGCGATCAGCGCGTCCGCGCCCCCACTCGCTGCTGGCCCGCGGGCGCCTCGGGGAGCCCATCCCGATCCCGCGAGGCGACTGAACCGGCTATGTGCGATGAAGTGGGCCTCTGGGAATCCCGTTTCGGGCCGGTTCCTAGCATGTGCACATGGTTGCCAGAGAAACTCAGCAGTCCGATTCGGGGCGGGAAGCAGTGTCCCGAGACGGCGCCGAAGCCGGTCCTGCTTCCGTGCCGACGAGAGAAAAACGAGAGTCCATCAGCCCTTCCTCCAGATCGCACCGAGACAAGACTGCCAAGGGCCCCCACCCGGTCGCTGATCTTGTCGAGCGGGCGGTCGATCTGGTGGAACCGGTCAAGCCGAGGCTACGTGGCTGGCTTCACGCCGGCATGGTCCCCGTATCACTGGCCGCGGGCATCGTCCTCATCTGCCTGGCAGGGACGCCCCATGCGGTGCTGGCCTGCACCGTGTACTCCGTCACCGCCTGGCTGCTGTTCGGGACGAGCGCCGTCTACCACCTCGGCACCTGGGGACCACTCGGCGAGGCCGTTCTGCGCCGCCTCGACCACGCCAACATCTTCCTGATCATCGCCGGCACCTGTACCCCGCTCGCCGCGCTCCTTCTCCCCCCTGACCAGCGGTCCGTCCTGCTGTGGATCGTGTGGACGGGCGCGCTGGTCGGCATCGCCTTCCGTGTCCTGTGGGTCGGAGCGCCCCGCTGGCTGTACACCCCCTGTTACCTGGCCCTGGGCTGGGCGCCCGTGCGATACCTGCCCGACTTCCTCCACAACGGCGGTGTGGCCGTGGTCTCCCTGATCGTGACCGGCGGGCTTCTCTACAGCGCGGGCGCGGTTGTCTACGCCCTCCAGCGCCCAAACCCCTCACCCCGCTGGTTCGGCTTCCACGAGGTCTTCCACGCACTGACAGTGGCAGCCTTCACCGCGCACTACATCGCCATCTCCTTCACCGTCTACTGAGCACGGCAATGTTCTGCCCGGGGGCTGCTGTCACCCTGGGGCGGGCGAGTTGCCTTGCTGGCTTCGGGTCAGGGTGCGAGGGGGCGGCGGGAGGGAAAGGTAGTAGTTGCCGACGGCGGACAGGTAGCGGTGGTCAGCGGTGGTCAGCCGTTTCGCTGTCGGTGGTGAACCGGGGAGCGGCTTTGATCTCTTCCCGGGTCCCTGACACCTTTACCGTCCGTGTTTACCGTGCGTGTTTCGGTGTCGATACCGGCGACGGCGTCGGCCGGGATCGGAATGCTCTTGCCGAACACCCACACGCCGGTGTCGACGACCAGGTGTTGCATGCCGGGCTGGTCCTGCTGGCGGTCCACGTGCCCGATGGTTCCGTCAGCCGCCTCAACCGTGAACCCCACCAGTGACTGCCGGGACGGGTAGCCGCTGTCCTGCGCGTACATCCACACATCGCTCACAACCCCGTCTCCTCACTCTCGGCTCGAAGGCGGCGGCCACCGCCACACCGCCGGCTTGACTCGTCCATTCCGATGCCCCGGTGCTCGCCTCGCAACCGGGTCCTCGGAGGATTCCGGGCGTGCGTGCTATGCCGGTGGCCGGGCAGCGTCCCCGAGTAGGGCCGATGCCTGCTGTTCGGGTGAACCAGTCAGGCAGCACGGCCTGCACGGGCGGCAGCAGCCACCTGGCGTGCGCGTCCTCGGGCAGGGTTGAGGACGGTCGGCCCCGCGGGTTTCTCGAATCTGTATCGGCCGTGGTCACAGGCTGCGACCCCGGATGGGATTGGCTTCGACGAGGCAGTGGGGCCGACCGTAAGGCCTCGGGCGCTCGGAAAGAGCGTCAGGGAGCAGTTCTCGTGGAGGGGCCGATCCCACGGTGTCGGAGGAGGAGAGGAGCTGTCATGCCCCCAACCGAGGAGCGAGATCCAGGCGCCCACCAGGGGCGCGCCGGCGGCGAGCAGTTGGTGGAAATGGACCTCGCGGGCGCGCTCGCGGCAGCGGAATCCGCCTCCCCGGTCCAGTCACTGGACGTCGTCGCACGGATGCTCAGGGACCGCCTCAACGCCGCAGCGGTTTCGTTCCTGATCGTCGACTTCACCGGGTCGTCAGTGGTGCGGCTCGGGGCAGCGGACAGCGTCGAGTCCGACGAGCCCCCTGAGCGCGTCGGTCTGCCCGGCACCCTCTACGCGGACGTGTTGCGCACACAGCGGCCGGCCCTCCAGCGAGAGGGCAACGGTTCGGTCAGGGTCGTGGCGCCCGTCACCAACCGCGGCGACGCCATCGGCCTGCTCGAACTCTTTCTACCGGATCGCCCCGACGAAGGCGCGATGAGGCAGATCGGTGCGACCGCGCATTCCTTGGCCTACATCGTCATCGCGAACCGGTCCTTCACCGATGTCTACCAGTGGGGCCGTCGTACGCGGCCCCTGAACCTGGCGGCCGAGATCCAGCACCGGCTCCTTCCCTCCTCACTGGCATGTGAGGCGGCCCAGTTCACGGTCGCCGGAGCGCTGGAACCGGCGACGCACGTCGGCGGTGACACCTTCGACTACGTCGTGGACCGCGACACCATGCAGCTCTCCGTCACCGATGCCATGGGCCACGACGTGGAAGCCGCGCTACTCGCCACCCTCGCAGTGGGCGCCCTTCGCAGGGCCAGGCGTGCCGGCGCCGAGCTCGAAGTACAGGCCTTGGAGGCCAACCGGGCCGTCATCGACCACGGCAGGCGGGGCTTCGTCACTGGGCAGCTGCTGCGCGTCAGCCTGCTCGACGGGACCACTCAGTTCGTCAACGCGGGGCATCCTTGGCCGCTGCTCCTGAGACAGGAGAGGGTTGAGGAGGTGGTTCCCGAGGTGGATCTCCCCTTCGGTATCCAGCCGCGTAGCCCCTACCGCGTGCAGCGGCTGGACTTGCAGGCGGGTGACCGCCTCGTGATGCTCACCGACGGCATGCTTGAGCGCCGCGCCGTGGAGGTCGACCTGCCCTCCCTGATCGTGCGTACGGGCGATCTCCACCCCCGCGAGGCCTCCCGCGCTCTGGTCGCGGAGATTCTTCACGTCCACGGCGGCCGTCTCCAGGACGACGCGACGGTCATGTGCCTGGACTGGCACGGTACCCACCAGGTCACACGCAGCGCTGACGCCGGGGCGGACCTGGCGGAGGCGTCCGCGCCCGAATAGCACTCTTTCGACGACCGAGGCCCGCCGATCCCGACGGGCACGCTCGGTTCAGGCCGAGGGCGGCGGCGGGGATGATTCGGCGGCGCGCCGGTACTCGGCGTTGATGCGCTGGGCTTCTTCGAGCTGGTCTTCGAGGATGATGATGCGGCAGGCGGCCTCGATGGGGGTGCCCTGGTCGACGAGTTCCCGGGCGCGGGCCGCGATGCGCAGCTGGTAGCGGGAGTAGCGGCGATGACCGCCCTCGGAGCGGAGCGGGGTGATCAGGCGGGCCTCTCCGAGGGCGCGGAGGAAGCCCTGGGTGGTGCCGAGCATGTCTGCCGCCCGGCCCATGGTGTAGGCGGGGTAATCGTCGTCGTCGAGACGGCCGAACGAGTCGTCTGCTGTCATTGAACCTCTCTCATGGAACGCGTGGAGGGGCCCTGGTGCCGTACGGCACCAGGGCCCCGAAGGAACTACTACACCATCTGCCGGCCCCGATACTGCGCCGACCCTGTGTTTCCGCCGACCCGACCTGGATGCTGCCGGGAGTGCGGGGATCGCGGTTGCTCGACCGGAGACCACCTCACTATCGATGTCCTGCGGTACCCGGGCTCAAGGCTTCCGCCCGGGCGATCCTGATGGTGCTCGGCTCCTCCGTTCTTCCCTCGGTGATCAACTGCTTACTGCTGGTACTGCTCTACCGCGTACTGCTGGTGGCCTGCGCCAGCGCCACTCTCCGGCAGCCAGCCCCGTTGCCCGTCCTGCGTCTGCTCTGGCTTGGAACCCCACTGCCGAACTTCCCGATGCGCGCGTCCGCAGCCGACGCCTTCACCAGGGGTACTGCTCACTTACTTCACTGCTGGGTACTGCGAACTGCACTTACATGTACTGCCACTGCGTACTGCTCACGGCGGCCCCTGATCACTGCGGGCCACCCGGTCCGGCCGTCAGCCCCGTCGCCGTCCTGCAACAACCCTGGCTTCGGAACTCCACCACCGCACCGTCCTGCGAACTGCAACTGCGGGTACTACTGCCCGGCAGTTCGTCTCTGCCAGGCCCTGCGGTCTCTCTGGGCTACGAGAGAAACCATAACCACGCCACCATGAAATGTCTACTCCAGCCGTCATAGATTTTCGCGTGGCGGGACGGAAGAATCGTTTTAACGAGCGTGACGGACGTGACGGACGATCAGCGGACGGACTCCAGCCGCGGCGCACAGGCCGGCAGCGGCAAGCGCAGAACGGTTGGCCGTCTTCCGGAACAAGCGCGCCGAAGTCCTTCCCGTGGCCCGGCACACGCCCGTGGCCGGATTCCCGGAGAAGCCCCGGACCAGGGCCACCCCCTGTACACGCAGCTTGCCGAGGATCGTCACCACCGTGCTCCGGCTCGCCGGCACGGTCACCTCCATGTGGCACCGCGCGGACCGCTACGGCATCCAGGCCGGCCGGCCCATGGCCGAACGCTTCGCCGCGAGCGTCACCATGGGCTCCGTCCGGTCAGGCGGCGGCGCGCTGAGGCCGGCGCAGTTGCGCCTGTCCGAAGAGGAGTGCGTAGTCGTCGGGGAGTCGCTGGAGGACGCGGGCAAGGAGGTCGGGTCCGGCGAGTGCGGTGACGGTGGCGAGTACGGCGCCGGTGTCCCAGCGGGCGATGGCCGGGCTCACGCCGGTTCGTGCGGCCAGGTCCTTGACGAAGCCCCAGCCGGTGAGCTGCTCGGCATCGGGGATCTGGGCGGTCAGGGCGAGGGCGGCTTCGACGGGCAGGCACTGGGCGAGGTCGACGCGTTCGTCGCCGGTGACCTGCCGGCCGAGCGCGGCAAGAACGGTGCGGACGGCTTCTTCCGCGCGTTCGCGGGTGGGGTAGGCGCCCTCGTAGCGGACGCGTTCCAGCATCTGGTCGAACGTCATGGCGGGGGTGGGCCGGTCCGGTCGAGGCTGGTCGTACATGGTGCTGCGGTTGCCTTTCTCTTCAAAGGTTCGAGTTCCGGCCGTCGGCGCCGGTCAGGCGGGCTGGGGGTGGCCAAAGAGGAGGTCGTAGCCGGGCGGGAGCTGGAGCAGGACCTCGCTCATGAGGACGTCACCCGCCGCGGCGGCCACGGTGCTGAGGACCGCGCCGATGTCCCACAGGGCTGTCTTCTCGGTGGCGCCTTCGATCCAGGCCGCGGTCGCACGGACGAAGCGTTCGGGCGAGAGCGGTTCGGCGGCCTGCAGGGGATTGAGGAGGATCAGGGCGTACGTCTCGGGGAGCCGGGCGGCGAGCTCGGCCCGCACGGTGCCGACCAGGTGCGCGCCCAGTAGGGCCAGGACGACGCGGGCCGCCCGTTCGGCTTCCGGCAGGGTCGTGTACTCGCCGCGTTCCTGGACGTGGGCCAGGAACGTCTCCCTGCGTATCGACATCACGTCACCTCCGGGGAGGGGTGAAGGGGCGAGGGGCGCGGAGGACGGGGTGCCGGAGGGGGAACGGTTCCCCGTCCTCCGCCGCTGTGGGGCCGATCAGCCGGAGATCTGCTTGCGGCCGGATTCGCCGCCGATGCTGATCTTCCGCGGCTTGGCGCGCTCGGCGATCGGGATCCGCAGGGTCAGAACGCCCGCGTCGTAGTCGGCGTCGATGTGCTCGGTGTCGAGGGTGTCGGCGAGCATGATCTGGCGGGAGAAGGCGCCCAGGGGCCGCTCGGAGAGTTCCATCTGCACGCCGTCGGACTTCCCCGCGGGCCTGCGCTCGGCCTTCACCGTCAGCATGTTCCGCTCGACGTCGATGTCGATCGCCTCGGTGCTCACGCCGGGGAGGTCGAAGGCGATCACGTACACGTCGCCCTGCCGGTAGGCGTCCATCGGCATCACGGCCGGCTTCGACCACGTGCCAGACGCACCCGACAGCTGCTGGACGATCCGGTCCATCTCGCGGAACGGGTCAGTGCGCATCAACATCGCGAAACACCTCCAGTTGGTTCAGGCAGGAACTGCCAATGCGCTTCAACGTGCTTCCGTTGTAACATGTCATCGAAACGACGACAAGTAAGAAGTCATCTGGAGGATGACAAGCCGCGGAGAGTGTCATGAAACAAGCCAGCCAGCCGGCCGCGCCGGTCCCTTTCCCCGCTGCGGCGACGGCCTTGCGGGCCATCGACCAGGCCGTGAGGCACGCGCAGCGTTCCCCTGCCGGAACGCCCCCGACCGAGCCGACAGACGCGGGCCCGCACCCGGCTCTGGCCGCGCTGCTGATGCTGCGCGAGGTCCGTGAACAGCTCGCCGGCTGGGAGAGCGGCCTGATCGAAACAGCCCGGGGCCAGGGCGCGAGCTGGGCCGACCTCGCCGGACCCCTCGGGGTCGCGAGCCGCCAGGCCGCCGAACGCCGCTACCTGCGCCTGCGCCCCGGCACGGCCGGGAGCACCGGCGAGGAACGCGTCCAGGCCACCCGCGACACACGTGCCTCAGACCGCGCCGTCACGGCCTGGGCCCGTGACAACGCGGCCGACCTGCGCCGGCTCGCCGGCCAGATCACCGCCCTCACCGACCTTCCCGACGCCGCCGCGGCGGCCGTCGGCGAACTGAACCGGGCCCTAGCCGACAACGACGCAGCCCGCCTCGTCGGCCCCCTGAGCGACACCCGGCCTCACCTGCGCCCCGAGGACTCGGCTCTCGTCGATCACCTCGACGCCATGACCCGACACACCGACCACCTCCGCCAGGACAGCCGCGACCGGCGCAGCACCTGACCCCGGAACACGAACCGCACTGACCGAACCCGCGCAACTGTTCGAGCGTGCGGGGTACCTGGTCGGCCCGGGCCTGGACACGGATCAGGGCCGCGCAGCAACAGCTGCGCGGCCCTGAGTCGGTACGCTTCGGATCCCGCCGACATCGCAGGCGTCCGCTGTTCGGGTCGAGCGGTACGGGCTGCAGGGGCAGCCTTACGCGCCGGTCTCGGTGCCCGCGGGTGGTGAAGGTCAGGCGGGGTTGATGTTCTCGGCCTGGGGGCCCTTCTGGCCCTGGGTGACGTCGAACGTCACCATCTGGCCCTCCTGGAGCTCACGGAAGCCCGTCGAGTTGATCGCCGAGTAGTGAGCGAAGACGTCCGGACCGCCGCCGTCCTGGGCGATGAAGCCGAAGCCCTTCTCCGCGTTGAACCACTTCACAGTTCCCGTAGCCATGTCTCATGCCTTCCAGTCGATGAACGCCGCCCACACGGTGTGGGAGGCGGAGGTGATCGCCCTGGTTCCTGCGGCACAGCACAGCAAAACGCCCACGCCGAAAGCGTGGGCAAAGGGAACTTCCGAACCACGACAGCTGACGCAGACGCTACACGCCGACAACGGGCTGTTACCAGAGGGAAACGAGCACGCGTATGGACTCTGACAGGCGCGGGTGGGCGTGCCCGCCGCGACCGGCCGGCACGCCCACCTCAGGCCGCTGTCCGTGGATGGCCCTCGGCCGCTGCGCGACGGTACTCGGCGTTGACGCGCTGCGCTTCTTCGAGTCGGACTTCGAGCATCACGATCCGGCAGGCCGCCTCGATGGGGGTGCCCTGGTCGACGAGTTCGCGGGCGCGGGCGGCGATCCGCAGTTGGGAGCGGGAGTAGCGGCGGTGGCCGCCCTCGGAGCGGAGCGGGGTGATGAGGCGGGCTTCGCCGATGGCGCGGAGGAAGCCCTGGGTGGTGCCGAGCATCTCGGCGGCCCGGCCCATCGTGTAGGCGGGGTAGCCGTCGTCGTCGAGACGGCCGAGCGAATCGTCTGCTGTCATCGCACCTCACTGCGAAACAGGTAGGGAAAGGGGCCGGAACGCGGGGAGGGGCCCTGGCGCGTACGACACCAGGGCCCCGAAGGAACTGCTACACCATCTGCCGGCCCTAGTCCTGCGCCGGCCTACTGTTTCCGCCGACCCGACCGAGATGCTGCCGGGAGTGCGGGGATCGCGGTTGCTTGACCGGAGACCACCTCACTATCGATGTCCTGCGGTACCCGGACTCAAGACTTCCGCCCGGGCGATCCTGATGGCGCCTCAACTCCTCCGTTCTGCCCTCGGTGATCAACTGCTTACCAAACGGGAGATACTGCAAACTGCAGGTTGCTGCGCTACTGCTGTACTGCGGGAACTGCACTCACTGCGGTACTGCTCTACTGCGTACTGCTGGTGGCCTGCGTCAGCGCCACTCTTCGGCAGCCAGCCCCGTCGCCCGTCCTGCGTCTGCTCTGGCTTGGAACCCCACTGCCGAACTTCCCGGTGCGCGCGTCCGCAGCCGACGCCTTCACCGAGGTGCTGCTCACTTACTTCACCGCTGCGTACTGCTCACGGCGGCCCCTGATCACTGCGGGCCACCCGGTCCGGTCGTCAGCCCCGTCGCCGTCCTGCAACAACCCTGGCTTCGGAACTCCACCACCGCACCGTCCTGCGAACTACACCTGCGGGTACTACTGCCCGGCAGTTCGTCTCTGCCAGGCCCTGCGGTCTCTCTGGGCTACGAGAGAAACCATAACCACGCCACCGCGCAATGTCTACCTCGGCCGCCATAGATTTTCGCGCCCGCCGAGGAGAGCCCGTGGAAACTGACGGCCCCCGCGGAGAGCACGGAAGTGGCCGTTCACGACTCCAGCCCGCACGCGCCGCGTATGCGCACCCCTGACCTGTACGGCGGTACCGGTGGATTCGGCCGGCCGATGGTCAACCGCCTCGCCCGAGCGACCGCTGTCGCCCGGTGGGGCCTCCGGCGGGAAGACGGTGAGTGCTCTTCTCGACCGGTTAGTCCTCCCGGTCGAGAGAACGGGACGACCGGTGCATAAAATCGGCTCTCATGTCGAAGCCTGACGAGCTGCTCGTTGACGTTGCCACCTTGGTGGAGTCCGGGCAGAGCAATCAGATGTCCCTGACCGTGGTCACCGGTGGTGCTGTCATCACCGGTCGGCTGGCCCCCGAAGCCGTGTGGAGGCAGCGGGTGTCGGAGGTCCTGACGGACTCCGCCCGCCTGGGCGAGTTCGCCGCCATCTTCACCACCACGACACCCCGGGAGGGGCCGCCCACACATCTGCACTTCCATGTGGCCCGCATCCTGCAGGGCACGGTGGGGATCCCGGAGACGGGTGGGATGTATCGCGTCTCGATCGCGGATGTCAGCGCCTGGACCATGGGCGACTTCAGCTACTCCGACCACTGACCCCACATTCGCGTAACCCCCGGTATACGGGAGGGCCCGACCGGCGCGTGCCGGTCGGGCCCTCCTCGCTGTTCGGGTGTCGGCTTGCGCCGGTCCTGTCCGTCAGACGGTCACCGGGAGCCGAGCATCGCGGAAGCCTGCCGGAGCGGGCCGAGGACGCGCGTGGGCACGGCGGCCCGGGGGAGGCCGCGGCAGGTGAACCCGAGCTGGTTCATGGCCCGGAGGACTTCACCGGCACTGAAGTCACGGCGGTCCTGCCGAGTGATGACCTGGCCGACCTGCTTCACGGGGTAGGTACGGCGCCCGATGATCACTGACTCGCCGACGACCTGCTCGGGCTTGATGCCCTTCATCGACTCCAGGACACCGCTCTTGGTCAGGTCGAACGGGAAGCGGGCGATGACACAGCGCATGTTGCCTCACAGGAAGAAGAAACGGGGACGGTCGTGCCGTGGTGAGGCTGTTCAGTGGGCAAGGGCGAGGACGCCCCGAGCACTGCCCTGGTCATCGACGACCGGCAGGGCATCGAGCCGGCGGTAGCGCATCGCGTGTTCGGCTTCGTCCATCGTGGTCACGGGTGAGGCGACCGGCCCGCGGTCCCCCAGCAGGTCGCGGAGACGGACCCGGTCGGTGTACGCCGTGCTGTCGCGGATGGCGGTGAGCTGGGCCTGCGTGACCAGCCCGGTGCACAGGCCGTCCTCGTCGCAGACGAGCAGATGGCCCGCGCGGGCGCCGGCCATGACGGCCAGGGCCACCTCGACCGTCATGTCGTCACAGACCTGTGGACCGGCCGCCTCCATCGCGTCGTCCACCGTCCGGTGCACAGGGTTGGTGTTCGCCGAGCGGGGCTGCATCTGGACCAGCGTCAAAACGTGCCTCCTGCAGAGATGGGTCAGTTTCCTGATCACGTGTTTCTCAGGCCGCCGCATCGAAGGCGGACTGCCGCACGCTCACGCGCCGGACGGTCGAAGCGGGCCGACGCCTGCCGCGGGAGGCCGCGCCGCGCTTGGCGCGTTCGACGACCGGTGCGGTGATGACGACGGGGACACCGGAGGGGGCCTGGGCGCCGGTGATCCGGTTCAGGGCCTCTTCGCCGGAGCGGACCTGGGTGGTCTGCGGGGTGATGCCGGCGGCCTGCATGAGGCGGGTCATGTCGCGGCGCTGGTTGGGGGTGACGAGGGTGACGACGCTGCCGGACTCGCCCGCGCGGGCGGTGCGGCCGCCGCGGTGGAGGTAGTCCTTGTGGTCCGTCGGCGGGTCGACGTTCACGACGAGGTCGAGGTTGTCGACGTGGATGCCGCGGGCGGCGACGTTCGTGGCGACCAGCACGGTGACGTGGCCGGTCTTGAACTGCGCGAGGGTCCGGGTGCGCTGCGGCTGCGACTTCCCGCCGTGAAGGGCGGCGGCCCGGACACCGCTGTTCAGCAGGTCCTGCGTCAGCCGGTCGACGGCGTGCTTGGTGTCCAGGAACATGATCACCCGGCCCTCGCGCGCCGCGATCTCCGTCGTCGTCCGGTGCTTGTCGGAGCCGTGGACGTGCAACACGTGGTGCTCCATCGTGGTGACCGCACCGGCCGAGGGGTCCACCGAGTGCACGACCGGGTCGGTCAGGTAGCGGCGCACCAGCAGGTCGACGTTGCGGTCCAGGGTGGCGGAGAACAGCATCCGCTGCCCCTCGGGACGCACCTGGTCCAAGAGAGCGGTGACCTGCGGCATGAAGCCCATGTCGGCCATCTGGTCGGCCTCGTCCAGGACGCTGATCGCGACCTGGTTCAGCCGGCAGTCACCACGGTCGATGAGGTCCTTCAACCGGCCGGGCGTGGCCACGACGACCTCCGCGCCTCCGCGCAGCGCTCCGGCCTGCTTGCCGATCGACATGCCGCCGACGACCGTGGTCAGACGCAGCTTCACGGCGCGGGCGTACGGGGTGAGGGCGTCGGTCACCTGCTGGGCCAGCTCGCGGGTGGGGACGAGGACGAGGGCCAGCGGCTTGCGGGGCTCGGCGCGCTGCCCGGCGGTGCGAGCCAGCAGGGCGAGGCCGAAGGCCAGAGTCTTGCCGGAGCCGGTGCGGCCGCGGCCGAGGACGTCGCGGCCTGCGAGGGTGTTGGGCAGGGTGGCTCCCTGGATCGGGAACGGCACGCTCAGGCCCTGCGCGCCGAGGGCCGCCAACAGCTCGGCCGGCATGTCGAGATCGGCGAAAGCCTCGACGGCGGGCAGAGCGGGAGTGATCGTCTTCGGCAGGGCGAACTCGCCTTGGATCGCGGCGGGTCGGCGGCCGTAGCCGCCGGAGCGGCTCGGGCCGGCGGAACGGCTCGGACCTCCGGAACGGCTCGGGGCCGACGAGCCGAAGCGGCTGCCCCGCTCCGAACCGGTGGCAGCGCCGAAAGCGGGGCCGCCGGTGCGGGTGCGGGTGCGAGAGGAACGGTCGTTCGTACGTGTGCGGTTCATTCAGAACCTTCCTTGATGCGGCACATATCAAGGAATTCCGGCAGCAGAAACGCACCGCGGGGAATCACAAGAACGGGCCGAATGGAATGGCGAAAGCGACTCTGACCTACAGAGATTCTGTACGGGCGCATGCGCTGAGATGGGGTGGCGTCATGCGGACGCGAAACCAAGAAGAATCGAGGGGGTGAAGCGCCGAGCAGGCTGTAACCCTGACCACTTCGTCACGCAGGTGACACCACTGCGGGAAATGCGTGCAGCTGGGGCCCGCACCCCAAGGGATGCGGGCCCCAGCTACGAAATGCGCGTCGGCGTCAGGCGGGAACGATGTTCTCGGCCGTCGGGCCCTTCTGGCCCTGCGCGATGTCGAAGGTGACCTTCTGGCCTTCCAGCAGCTCGCGGAAGCCCTGGGCGGCGATGTTCGAGAAGTGGGCGAAGACGTCGTCGCCGCCACCGTCCTGCTCGATGAAGCCGAAACCCTTTGCCGCGTTGAACCACTTCACGGTGCCAGATGCCATGTCATATCTCCTTTTGGGGCAGTACACCGGCATCCGCACTGTACGGACACCGTGTCGCCGCGATGATGCCCCGCCGGAAAAATGACCCGGAAATATAAAGCGCTCGAATGTGGCGCGGAGGCCGACTGGAGCGCCTGAAGTTTTTGGGTACCAAAACTGCAACCGAGATCGACAGTAGCACGCTGCAGCGGTTTGTGTGCGTTGAATATCTCCATCGTGTGCGGTGCGGAAAAACTCTCCCTGCGGGGTCCATTAAACTCTCTGATCGCGGGGATAGATATTGATTCCCCCCGAGTGCAGCGTTTCGGAGGCAAGGGCGTCCGCCGGCTGCGAGGTGCGGCCCAGGGGGACGTGAGCCTGCGGGGTGGGTCCGCAGCGCCCTCCCGAAGGGCTCAGCAGCTCACAGGTGCTCATGGCGGTTTCGGGGGCGTCCACGGCAAGGCGGCCGCACGATGGCCTCGACGGTGGCGGCCGCCTCAGCGGGAAGGCATGGTGGGCCGGCCGTGGCCCGCACGTGAACGGCAGGACCAGCAGTGCCCGGCCGCTCTGCCGGAGTGTCCTTCTCAGGGTCACTGCCTTCATCCACCGGCACCGGTGGGAACCTCCTGACGAGATCGTCAGCTCAACGGTGATCTCAGTGGCCATCTCACTGGCACGGCTGGACCAAGCCACCCCCGAGCCCCGGTGCGCCGCTTTCTTCGAGACTTGCATCAGGGGGACCGGTGTGTGAAGCCTGTCCCGCTGAGAGGCGTGGGACTCTCGTCGCGAGCACCGTTGGCGGGGAAGGTGGCGTAAGCGGTCCCCGGGCGTTCCCGGCGGACCGACGGCAGGCGCTCGCCGGGCCGCGGCACTTCCTGGACCACCGGCTCGCCGGGTTCGGCACGTACGTACCCGGCGGAGTGCGTGGAGGGGGCGGAGGCCGCCTGGCGGGCGGGGCTCCGGTCCGTGGAGGGCTTCGTCCGACAGATCGCCGGCTGGCGCGAGTACGTCTGGAATCCCCGGGCACACCGGGGCCGTCCTCGGCTGGTGGGAGGAGCTGGACGCGGACGCCGTGTCGGCCCGGTGCGTGGCGACGCTCCTGCGCGAGGTCAGGGACACGGGCTGGACCCGTCACGTCCCGCGCCTGATGACCCTCGGAAGCTCGCGCTCCTACCGCCCCGACCGGCGGGTCGGCGAGGACGCCTGCCCGTTGACGGCCGGATACTGGGCCTTCCTCCACCGGCACCGCGACCGGCTCGGCCGCAACCCCCGCACGTCCCGGCCGGTGGCGGGACCAGACCGGCTGCGGGACCTGCCCGCCCTCCTGGAACAGGAGCGGAAGCAGGGCACCGGCCAGCCCTGACGGCCCCGCGCCGCTCGCCCGCCCCGCCGGGGGCGCGCGGCCGGGCCACAGCACGAGGGATGGGGCGACCTCGCGGACACGAGAGAGGACGGCATGAAGAGGACGACTGACGCCACACGGTACGACGCGGTGGTCGTCGGAGCGGGGGCCGCCGGCCTCGCCTGCGCCGCCGACCTGTGCGCGGCTGGCCTGCGGGTGCTGCTCCTGGAGGCTGGTGACGCGGTGGGCGGCCGGATGCGCACCGACCGGGTGGCGGGCTTCACCGTGGACCGCGGCTTCCAGGTCTTCAACACCTCGTATCCGCAGGTGAAGCGGCGGGTGCGGCTGAGGCCCCTGAGGCTGCGGCCGTTCACGCCGGGGGTACTCGTGCACACCGAGCGCGGGCCGCGCCGGTTCACGGATCCAAGCCGCCGCCCGGGCGAGGCCCGGGACCTGCTGCCGGGGCGGCTCGCGTCGGGTCGCGACCTGCTCGCGCTCTCCGTCCTGTCGGCACGGGACGCCCTGGCACCGGCGTCCGTGCTGCGGCGCGGCGCCGACGGGACCACGCGCGAGGCGCTGGCCGCGGCGGGCGTGTCGCCGCGGCTCGTGGAGACGTTCTTCCGGCCGTTCCTCTCCGGCGTGTTCCTGGAGGACCGGCTGGAGACCTCGGCGCGCTTCTTCCACCTGGTGTGGCGGAGCATGCTGCGCGGCACCCTGTGCCTCCCGGCCGAGGGGATCGGCGCCGTGCCCACCCAGCTCGCCGCGCGGCTGCCGCCGGACGTGACGCGCACCGGAACCGTGGTGTCCGCGCTGGGGCCGGACGGCGTGGTCCTCGCGGACGGGCGCGAGGTGCGGTCCCGCGCGGTCGTCGTCGCCACCGGGCAGCGGGTCGCGGCGGAGCTGCTGCCGGGACTTCTCGTCCCGGACGGCCGGACCGTGACCACGCTGTACCACGCGGCCGACCGACCTCCCCTGGACGAGCCCGTGCTGGTCGTCGACTCCGCGCGCAGGTTCCTCAACACCTGCGTCCTCACCGCCGTCCAGCCGGGATTCGCCGCCGACGGCCGGGCGCTGGTGTCCACGTCGGTGCTCGGCTCTCCCGGACCGTCGGACACGGCGGCGGTGCTCGCGGCCCTGGGCGAGGTGTACGGCGCGGACACGGGCGACTGGGAGCCCGTCCACCGCGTCACGGTCCCGGACGCGCTGCCGGCGATGCCGGGCCCGATGCCGCTCTCCCGGTCCGTGCGGTGGACCCCCGGTCGGTACGTGTGCGGGGACCACCGGGCGACAGGTTCGGTCCAGGGCGCGCTGGCCTCGGGCGCGCGGGCGGCCCGCGCGGTCCTGGACGACCTGCGAGCGGGCGCGGTCTGAGAAGCCGCCCTACTCGGGCATCAGGACGGTGCGACGACGGCTTCACGTCGCCGCACACGACCTTGGAGTTGTCGTTCACCGTGCACTCCTCGCCGGAGCCCTTCGTGGTGAGGGTGCCCTGCCGCAGGGTCTCGAAGCTGCTGTTCTCCATCTGGTCGGGGGTGAGCTTCTGGCCGACGTGGTGGGTCACGCGACGGGTGGCGGCGGCCGAGAGCGGGAGGACGGCGACGGCGGTCACGGCGATCGCGCCCGTGCCGCCGTGCCCCCGGCGGGTATCCCCTCGCCCGTCCAACGCCGGAGCCCGCCGTCCCGGCTGTCATGCCGAGGTACGGGCCGGGCGCCGGCGCCGCCACCAGCGGGGGCGGGTGCGGGGGTGCACGGCCCGGCCCAGCCGCCGGCCGACGGTCACGTAGCCGAGCAGCGCTCCCGTCGTGTTGAGGAGGACGTCGTCGATGTCGAAGGCGCGGCCCGTGACGAGCGCCCCCTGCACCAGCTCCACGAGCAGCATGGTGGCCGCGGTGAGGAGCGCGACGCGGAGGAAGCCGCGGGCCTTGCGGGACAGCAGCGGCAGCAGGATCCCGAAGGGGACGCCGAGGAGGATGTTGCCCCCGAGCTGCTTGACCGTGTCCACGAACGCGGGCCGGCCGAGGTAGGCCTCGATCGAGCGCCCGGGCGTCAGGTTGCTGTGGGTGAGGGGCACGGAGGCCGGCGAGGCCTCCAGCGTCAGCCGGGCCAGGACCACGGCGAACGCCACCATGCCCGCGAGGGCCGTGAGGGCGACGACCGCCCGTACGAACCGACCCGGGCCGCGCCGGACCGGGACCGCGGCCTGAGGCGCCGCGGTGTCCGGCTGCTTCCGCTCCGGTCTCCCGCCGGCCGGCGCCACGCCGCCCGCACCCCCGGCGTCGCCCCCGTCGCCCCCGTCTCCTCCGTCCGCTCCGGCGGGCGCACCGCCCCGTCCCTTCGACGCTCTACGACCGAACATGAGCCGTCTCCTCCCCTTGGGGTCCTCGCGTGAACGGATCCCGCGTACCCCCGCCAGGGGACCGCATGCCCTGCGGTCACCCGGAGGTACTCACCTCTGAACCACCCTCCCCTCGGGCCCCAACAGAGCGCGTTTCCCGCGGTGTTGGGTGTGGGAGCGGCGGGCTCGGGCATCCGGCCCGCATGGGAGAAGAGACCGAGAACATACCCGCGCCGGCCCGCCGTTCGTGGAAGCGACCCGGAGGGACGTGGCCCCTCGCCGCCGTCGTCCTGCTCGTGCTCGCCGTCGCCCTCATGCTGATCGGGCAGTTCCTCCGGGTGCCCGGCCTGGACGTCTTCGGGACGGACGTGAAGGACCGCTCCGGCCCCGCCGTCCTGAAGTCCGTCCAGGAGCTGAGCCGGTACGAGGGGGCGGCGGGGACCTACCAGGTGGTGGTCGACCTGGAGCACGACGCGCGGTTCCTGCCGGACGCGATCCGTGGCACCCGCACCCTGTACGTGGCGATCGGCAGCGTCGCCTCCTACGTCGAGTTCGGCGGCCTCGGGGACGACGCCGTGACCGTCGACGCCGACCGGACCGAGGCCACCCTCCGGCTGCCGCACGCCCGGCTGGCCGACCCGGCGCTCGATCCGGAGCGGTCGTACGCCGTCTCGAAGCAGCGCGGTCTGCTCGACCGGATCGGCGACCTCTTCTCGGACAACCCTGCGAGCGAGCAGGCCGTCCACGTCCTCGCCGCCCAGCGCATCGGCGACGCGGCCCGCGAGTCCGACCTGACGTCCCGGGCGGAACGGAACACCGCCGCGATGCTGCGGGAACTACTGAGGGGCCTGGGCTTCGAGCGGGTGACCGTGACCTTCGTCTGAGCGGGATCCGCCGGGCCAGCAGGCGTTCCGCGGGGCGGGGCGCCCTCCGACCCGACCGCGCCGTTCGGGTGAGGTGTCGGCAGTGCGCTCGTATCGGTCCGCCGACGGGGCAGGGGGCCCTATGAGCACTCACGACGACGTCCGGGACGGCCCAGGCACAGCCGCCCCGGACGCCAACTACGAGCCGTTCGGGGAACTGGAGCGCACCGCGGTCTCGCCCTGGCCGGCGGCCACGAGCACCGCTTCGAGGCCCGGCTCCGGAGGGAGCGCCGCACTCCCGGCCACCCGGACCACGCCCCGGCCGAAGGAGCCGGCACATGAGCGACGCCGACGACCCCGCCGACGACCTGCCGGCCGGGATGAGGGTGGACACCAGCCAGCCGGAGCAGCCCGTCCTGCTGGACGCGCAGGGGGACCGATCCGGACCCGGCGCGAGAACCACCCCTACGACCGGAAGGTCCGCCGCCGGGAGTACGAACGGACCAAGCGGGTTCTGCAGACCGAGCTGCTGAAGCTGCAGCGCTGGGTCAACGAGCCGGGGGGCGAGTTCTGGTTCTCGGTCTCCCGCGCGGAGCATTGCACCCGGTTCGCGATCCGGCCGGTGGACCCCGTCCGCGGTGGCAGCTGTCGCCGACGGATCTGGCCTCGCTGGACCTGTGGGACGCGTACACCGCCGCGAAGATCGAGATGTTCCGCGCGACCGACACCGCCGACGCGCCGTGGACGGTCGTCAAGAGCAACGACAAGCGCCGGGGCGACTGGAGGCGAGGCGCTCTCTGCTGTGGCGGATCGCCTACGCCGGCAGCTCTCCCCCACGCCGCTGGCCGGCCCTCCGGTGGGCCGGGGCCGGCCCCCGCCCGCATGAGAACGGCTCCAGGGTTCCCGTACCGAAAACGCGTCCGGTGGGGAACCCTGGAGCCGTGCGGGCCGGCCGGATCAGCCGGCGCCGGTGCCCAGCAGGCCGTCGCGCAGGCGCTTCACGGTGCGCGCGAGCAGCCGCGAGACGTGCATCTGCGAGCAGCCCAGCTGTTCACCGATCTGAGCCTGGGTCAGTTCCTCGACGAACCGCAAATGGATGATCCGGCGGTCGCGGTCGTCGAGGTCGGCGATGAGCGGGGCCAGCGAGTGGAAGTCCTCCACCAGCGCCATGGCGGGGTCCTCACTGCCGATGAAGTCGGCCAGCGAGGCGTCGCCGTCCTCGTCCTCGCCGCTGAGGGCGGCGTCCAGCGACGAGGAGTTGTAGCCGTTGGAGGCCAGCCGCGCCTCGGTGACCTCCTCCTCGGTGAGGCTCATCAGGTCGGCCAGCTCCTTGACCGTCGGCATCCGGCCGACGCGGGTGCTGAGTTCCTCGGTCGCCTTGGCCAGCTCCACCCGCGCCTCCTGGAGCCGGCGGGGTACGTGCACCGCCCAGGAGGTGTCCCGGAAGAACCGCTTCATCTCGCCGACGATGTAGGGGACGGCGAAGGTGGTGAACTCGACCTCCCGCGACAGCTCGAACCGGTCGATCGCCTTGATCAGGCCGATCATGCCGACCTGGACGATGTCCTCCATCTCGTCGGCGCGGTGGCGGAACCGCCCGGCGGCGTAGCGGACCAGGCTCATGTTCATCTCGATGAGGGTGTTGCGCGCGTACTGGTACTCGTGCGTCCCCTCCTCCAGCGTCGCGAGCTCCTGGAAGAAGACCTTCGACAGGACCCTCGCGTCCTTGGGCGCGACCGCCAACGTGTCCGGGATCTGCGGCAGCGTCCCCGCTCCGGACTCGACTCCCGTGGTCGACATCGTGGTGACCGTCACACCATTCCCCTTTCACGTGAATTCCTCATCGGGACGCTTGGCCCTGAGACTGCTCGCCTACCCGGACTTCTGACGTCCACGCCCACCAACTCCTCACGTGTTGCGTGAAGACGGCCCGGAACTGGACGCGCGAGCACCTGGCGGCGCTCGGTCGGGACCGTACCGCCGCCGGTGTGACGGCCTGTTCCCACCCGGCCGCCCCCGGCCGTCCCGGCTGAGGGAGCCGCTCCACGGGCCCCGTACGAGGACGGGTGTCGTCCCCGTACGGCAGTCCGGCGCACCGCACTTCAGCGCCTCAGGGACGCGAGCAGCGGTCCCCAGTCGATGTGGCGTTCCTCCGTGCCCTGCGGCACCAGGACGAACGTGTCGCGCACGAAGCGGCCGAGTGCCTCCTGCTCGCACCTGACCACGGCGCGCTGTCCCGCCTGCCCGAGCCGCAGGAGGAGTCCGCCGTGGGGGGCGGGACGGAGCCGGATCTCGCCCTCGCCTGTGGGCTGGAGCGATCCGGCGAGGATCATCTCGCGGTCGATGCGCCACACCACCGGGTCCTCGCCGAGGAGGTGGAAGGCGATGCTCAGGGCGTGGGGGTCGCGGGAGTCGTAGCCGACGGCGGTGTCGATCCGGACCGCCGCGTCCGGGGTGAGCAGTTCCATGGCCATGGGCTGGGTGAGGACGCGCGGTGCGGGGAGCGGCGCGACGGGGTGCTGGGGCATGGGGTCCTCCGGCTGAGGGGCTGTCAGCGAGCGGGTGCGGTGTCCGCTTGACCCGTCCCGTCCCTGTTACACCTCGCGCCGCCGTGCTGGATGTGCCGATGGTGTCGCGATCGGGTGAAGGTTGTGAAAGGCCGTCAGGGACCGGCGGGGCGAGGCCTCGCGGTCGGCGAGGAGGACGGAGACCACGAGGTCCTCCGGCGACAGTTCATCTCCTCTCTCGCGCGGGCCATTCCGCCCAGACCTCGTGCAGCGGCGCCTGCCCGGCGATCTGCTCCAGGAGTACGCGGTGTTCCGCCGTGAACCGCTGGGCCTGCTTGACCTGTGTCGTCTCCACCCCGATGACCGGTTCCCAGCCTGGAGAGCGGCGTGGACGTCACCGTTCCGCGCTCCCCGGCCCTCCGGATTCATGACGGAGGAAGGCGTTTCGGCGTGGTGTTCGCGGTCAGTCGGATCCTCGATACGCGGTCCGCTCCCGGAAGGATTCCGTCGTGCCGGTCATGCTGGTCCTGGTGTTCGGTGTCGGTGTGGCGATGACGTGGTGGAGCGTCGCGCCCGTCCCCCGCGGTCCGCGGCGAGGGCCCCGGTGACGCGCCGGAGCGGTCCCGCCCGGGTTTCACGGACGGACGAACGGTCAGGCGAACGGGGACACGAATCCCTACTCATGTACCAGGAGGCTCACATGGACGGCTGGCGTGCGGCCGCGGCCTGCCAGGAGGTCGACCCCGATCTGTTCTTCCCGGTGGGGACCGGCTCCCCCGCCCTCGTCCAGGCGGAGGAGGCGAAGAGGGTCTGCGGGCGCTGCTCGGTACGCGAACAGTGCCTGCGCTCGGCCCTGGCGCAGCCGCACCCGCCGTCGGGCGTGTGGGGCGGCCTGACCGAGGCCGAGCGGCATGCGCTGGAACGCCGGTCCCGCCGCCGGGCGAACGACCGCCGGTGACCGGCCGCCCGTGACCGGCCGCTGCATCACGGCCCCCGGCGTCCCCGCGGGCCGTGATGCGCCTGGCGGGCCGGTGAGGTGCCGGTGCGTCAGCGCGGCGTCAGCGCGATCGCCGGTCCGGCGGGTGCGCCGTGTCGGCGTACTCCGGCAGGAGGGAGAGGCGGGCGCGGACCCGCTTCCCCTCCGGGGCGGGCTCCACGGTCAGGCTCTCGCAGACGGCGACGACGATCTCGACGCCGTGCTGACCGATGCGGCGGGGGTCGTGGCCGCGGGGCACGGGGGCGGCGGTCTCCTGGTCGAAGACCGAGATCTCCAGGTTGTCGCGGCCCAGTTCGAGGAGGAGCCGGCAGGGGCCGGCCGTGTGCCGTATCGCGTTGGTGACCAGTTCGCTGACCACCAGCTGCGCGAGCTCGACGCGCTCCTCACGGACCGGTACGGGCAGCACGATCGGGGCGGCCGCGAGGAACTCGGCCGTGAAGGCGCGGGCGGAGGCGATCGCCCCGCCGCGGGAGGCGTCGTCGTAGACGGCACCCGCGGACAGCAAAGGCTCCGGGACCGCCCGCTCCGCGGTGATCGCGTCCGTCATGGCGCTGGTACTCCCCTCGTCCTGGGTCGGCGGCTGCGCTCCTCGTACCCGTATTTCCCCTCTTCATGATTCCCACACCGCCCGCACGTGGATCACACCCGCCGACAGCGCGTCAAGGGGACGCCGGCGCGGTCGGCGTGGGCCCCCCGTGCCGTCCTTCGGCCCGGGTCCCGGCCTCGTGGCCGCGCCAGTCGAGGCAGAGTACGAGGACGGCGTCCGGCGCGCCACGGGGTGTCCCGCGCAGCGCCCGTACGACGGCACGGGGGACGTCCGCGCCCTTCCGTCGGCGTGCGCCGATGAGGGCGCGGGCGGCGGGTTCGTCCGGCGCCTCGTGCCCGTCGCCGGCCGTCGGCTCTCCGGTGCCGTGGGCGACGAAGACCAGCCGGTCGCCACGCCGGAGGCGCAGGCGCTGGGGCGCGTAGACGGTGTCCTCGAACATGCCCAGGGGCAGTTGGCGGTCCAGTTCGATGCGCTCGGTCACGGTGGAGCGGACACGCCAGAGCGTCGGCGACCCGGCGTCCACCACCTCGGCCTCGCCGGTGGTCAGGTCGAGCCGGAGCAGCAGCGCGGAGAGCGGGTGCTCGCCGCGGTACTGCCCGTAGAGCGCCTGGTCGGTGAGGCTGGCCTGGGTCACCAGGTCGAGCCCGGCCCGCCGGGCGTTGCGGATCGCCGTCAGGGCGAGGGTGCTCGCCAGGGCGGCCGGGGTGCCGGGGCCGGCGCCGTCGGCGACGACGATCACCAAGTCCCGCTCGGTGGCGCTCCAGTCCAGGAGGTGTCCTCCGGAGGTGTAGGCGGGCTCCCAGTGGGCGTGGAGGTCGAAGGCCGGTCCGGCGCAGGCCCGGCCCGGCAGGGTGTCCCACTGCATCTCCCCGGCGACGCTGAGGGCGTGCGTCCGGCGGGTGCGGCGGTACAGGTCGGTGTGGCGGTCGGCGACGCGCAGGGCGTGTCCGAGGGCCTCGGCGACCCGGGCGAGGCTCGCGGTGGTCTCCGGGGTGGACCGGTCCGCGGGCAGGACGACGACCAGGACGCCGAACCGGTCGCCGCGGACCGTGACGGGCAGGTAAACGGTCGCCGTGGGCCCGACATCACGGAAAAGATATGGTTGCTGGGTGCGGAAGACGCGGCCGGCGGGGCCCGCGTCCACGGGCGCGTGCGGTATCCCGGCCGGTGTCTGGACGGGCTCCACGGGGCGCAGGGTCGTGAATCCGTAGTCGACGAGCAGCAGGTCGGCGGAGGTCGCGGCGTGCAGGTGCGCGAGACTGGTACGGAGGGAGTCCAGGAGGAGGTGTGGTGCCGCCCCGCGCAGTGCGCCTCCCACTGTCACGTGTCGATCCACCGGATCCGTACCGCCTTCTGGAGAGATGTGGAGATGACCGGTCCGTCGCAAGGCCGCCGTAAGCGGCCCGGGACGTCCGAGGAGGGTCGGCAGGCATGAACGGCAACCCCGCCCCGCCGCCGAGGGAACCGCAGCGGACGGCCGAGTCCGCCCGGGAGCTCATCGAGCTGCTGGAGGTGCTGTGGGAGCGCGGCCGGGACATGGTGTCGTCGACACCCGTCTCGGCGAGTCAGCTGCGCGTGCTGTACAGCCTGGACCGCGAGGAGGGCATCAGCCTGCGCACCCTGGGCGACCTGCTCGGCTCCGCACCGCCCTCGGTGAGCCGCATGTGCGACCGGCTGGAGGCGCTGGGCTTCGTGCAGCGGCTGCCCAGCCCCGTGAGCCGTCGACAGCTGGAGCTACACCTGACCGTGCACGGCAAGGCGTACCTGCGGGACCTCAGGGCCCAACGCGAGGAGGCCCTGCTCGCGGTCATCGCGGACATGTCGCCGACGAGCCGCAAGGCGCTGCTACGGGGGCTCACCGGCTTCCACGAGGCCGTGGGAGGGAGCGGAGCGGCCGCCTCGTCACCCGCCCGCACGCCGCTGAAGGACGTCAGTTCGGCCTGATCCCCGCGCGACGCCGGCTCCGGCCGGGCGCACACCCCATGTCCTCATTGCCACCTCTGGTCGTCCTTGACGGCGTTCTTCCGGGCACCCGCCAGGTGTTGCCCCAAGGATACAGTTGTCACGCGGCAACTGTTGACACGGTTCCGTGCCAGTCGAGGCAGACGACCAGGGCGTCGTCCTCCAGCGGGCTGCCGCCGTGGTGGACGGCGAGCTCCCGGAGCACCGCCTGCGGCACGTGCGTGGGCGGCAACAGCCGCGTCCCCCGCAGCGCGCGGGCCAGCGCCCGGTCCCCGTAGCTCTCCCCCGCGGGCGAGACGGCCGCGTACACGCCGTCGCTGCCGAACAGCAGCCGGTCGCCCGGCCGCACCGCGAACCGCTCGGGCACGTACACGGTGTCCTCGAACATGCCGAGGGGCAGCTGCGCCTCGAATCCGACGGACTCCACCGCCTGCCCCCGCTGCCGCCACAGACGGGGCGATCCGGCGTCCACGGCCTCCACCTCGCCCGTGGCCAGGTCGAAGCAGAGCAGCAGCACCGAAACGAAGGCCTCGCCCCGGTAATGGGCGTACACGGCCTGGTCCGCCAGCGCCGCCTGGTCCGGCAGCGGGAGGCCGGCCCGGCGGGCGTTGCGGAGCGCGTTGATCGCGAGGTTCGTCAGCAGGGCGGCCTCGATGCCCTCCCCCATGCCGTTGGTGACCGTCAGGGTCAGCCGGCCGTCCGAGACCGACCAGTCGTAGTTGTCGCCGAAGATGGCGTAGGCGGGCTCCAGATGGGCGGCGAGGGCGAACTCGGGACGTGCACAGGAACGGCCGGGCAGCAGCTGCCACTGCATCTCCGCCGCGAGCGTGAGCCGCGTCGCACGCCGCGCCAGGACGTACAGGTCCGTGTCGCGCTCCGCCACCAGGATCTCGTGGCCGAGCGCCTCGCAGACCTGGGCGAGCACCGACAGCAGCGGCCTCACGTCGGCCTCCAGGGGCAGCTCGGCCGTCAGCACCCCCAGCCGGTCCCCGCGGACGGTGACGGGCAGGTGGAGCCGGACCGCCCCGGGCCCCCGGACCACGTGCGGCTCCTGGGCGCCGAAGGCGCGCCCCTGGGGACTGTCGTGGATCGGCACCGACGGATCCGCCCCGGAGACGTGCCCGACGAGCTGGAGCGTCCGCAAACCGTAGTCGGCCAGGCGGAGTTCCACCCGTAGCACCCCGCAGTGCTCCCTCAGGGCGTCCTCGACGACCTCCACGAGCCGGTGCGGAGCCGCCCGGCGGAGCGCCTGCTCCATCTCGGCGATCTCGTGCACGGTCCTCCTCTTCCTCTTTCCCTGGGCCGGTCCCGTGCACGGGGACCGGGCCGCCCGTCTGCTATCTCGCGCCGCCGGCCGCGGCCAGCGCGTCCGCCACGCCGTCGTGCGGCGGGGTCATCGTCGTGACGCCGGTGATCTCCAGGATGCGGCGCACCGCCGGGGTCGGCGCGGCGAGATACAGGTCGCCGCCGGTCTCCCGCGCCCTGTTGACCGCCCTGATCAGGACGTTCAGCCCCGAGGAGTCCATGAAGCCGAGGGCGGACAGGTCCAGCACGAGGCGGCGCCGCCCCTGGCCGAACTGTTCCGTCAGAAGGTCCTGCAGCCGGCCGGCCGTCTCCATGTCCAGCTCACCCTCGACGGTCAGCACCGCCGTGCGGTCGTCACGGATCTCGACGTCGACATCCAGGTTCGGTTCTCGCTCGGACATGTTCCCTGCTTTCCATGGGGGGCGGGCCGGTCTTGGGGCGGACGGACGGGGTCATGACACTTGGACACCGACCACGCACGTGTCGTCGTCCGTGTCCGACTTGCTGCGCGCCAGCAGCCGGTCCAGTAGGCGTTCGAGGCTGTCGGACGGCTGCCGGGCGACGGTGAGCAGCTGGGCGACGGAATCGTGAACGACGGTGTCCCGCCGCTCGACGAGCCCGTCCGTGTACATCAGCAGCGTGTCGCCGGGTTCGAGCCGCAGCTCCGTCTCCTCGTACTCGGCCTCCGCGAGGGCCCCCAGCAGCAGCCCGCCCAGGAGCGGCAGGTCGAGCGCCTCGTCCCCGCGGACCAGCACCGGCGGGAGGTGTCCCGCGCGGGCCCAGCGCAGCGTGCGGCTCCCGGGGTCGTAGATGCCGCACACGGCGGTGGCCGTCACATGGGCGGTGAGGTGGTGGGCGACGCTGTTGAGCCAGGACAGCAGCTGCCCCGGGCCCGCTCCCGTGACGGCGAGGCCGCGGAGGGCGTTGCGCAGCACCACCATGCCGGTGGCGGCCTCCACGCCGTGGCCGGCGACGTCCCCGACGCACAGGAGCACCTTCTTGGACGGCAGCACGACCGCGTCGTACCAGTCGCCGCCCACCAGGGACTCGGACTCGGCCGGACGGTAGCGCACGGCGACGTCGAGTCCCGGCACGTCGAGCGGCGGCTTGACCGGCGGCATGATGGCGTGCTGGAGCTGGAGGGTGAGCCGGTTGCGTTCCTCGGCCGCCTCCTCCGTCTCCGCCAGCCGGTCGCGGGTCGCTGTGAGGGCGACCTCGGTCCAGTGCTGCGCCGAGATGTCCTGGTAGGCCCCCCGGACTGCCTGGAGAGCGCCGTCGGTGCCCAGGGCGGGTTCGGCGGTCACCCGGATGTGCCGCGTGACGCCGTCGTGGCGGAGCATGCGGAAGGCGGTGGAGCCCACCCGCCGCTGGTGCAGCACCTTCCGGAGGAAGCGGCGGATGGTGTCGGCGTCGTCGGGGTGGGCGTGGGCGGCGAGGTCGCGCAGGGCGACCGGCGGCTCCGTCGGCATGCGACCGAAGAGCTCGTACAGCTGGCCGTGCCAGGTGATGTCCCCGGCGACGACGTCCTCCTCGAAGGCGCCGACCCGGCCGAGGCGCTGGGCGTGCTGGAGGAGGCTGGCGAGGCGTGCCGACTCGTCCTCGACGCGCCAGATGAGCAGGACGCTCGCGCCGTACCGGCTGATGCTGATGTCGGCGAGCGAGGCGAGCGGCACCTGGTCCACCAGGGCCGTGAGCCGGGCCCGGCGGGCGCGGAACGGCTCCCCCGTGGCGTACACCCGCTCGATCCGTTCGAAGAGTTCGCTGCCGCCCGCCGTCGCCGGGTACGCCTCCAGGAGCAGGGCCCCGTCGACGGAGCCGCGGGGCCGTCCGGCCGGATCCCGGAAGTGCGCGTTGGCGTGCCGGATGCGGAAGTCGACGAGCTTCCCCGCCTCGTCCAGGTGGGGGGTGAGGACGAGGGCGGGGTCGTAGAGCCCGTCCGAGAGTTCGGCCAGCGCCGGCGCCCCGTGGCCGCCGGGGACCGGAAAGCCGCCGGGGGCGGGCGAGCCCGCGGGGGACGCCTCGGGCAGCGCCTCCAGGGTGTGGGCACAGAGCTCGGCGAGGGCCTCGATCTGGCGCTCCACGGCCTGCGGCAGGGGGTCGAGCGGACGGGCCCAGCAGATCTCCAGGACGCCGTGGATGCGGCCGCCGGTCCCGGCGGGGACGACGATCCGGCCGCCGTCGGGATGGCGCGCGCGGCCGATCGAGGGGATGCCCGCGGCCGCCAGGGAGGCGTACCGGACGGTGCGGCGCCCGATGAGCGCCTGGCGGGCCGCGGTGGTCACCCCCGGCGGCACGTAGTGCCAGCGGGCCGCCTCGTCGAGGCCGAACCCGGCGTGGCCGCGCAGGCTCAGCGAGGTGTCCGGGCCGGTGGTCCAGATCGCCACGGCGACGGCGCCCAGGGGTTCGAGGGCGTGCCGGAGCAGCGACTCGGCGACGGCCTGGGTGTCGTCGGCGCTGAGCGCCGCGCTCTCCGCCGTGCGCAGCCGCACGGCGACCGAGGCGTCGGGGGCGGTGGCGGCGGGCTCGCCGACGGCCGTCCTCACGAACTCCTCCGCTGCCTCGGCCATCCGGTCCCGGGCCGTCTGGTTGATGATGTCCGCGGCCAGCTCCAGCCGGGACAGTCCGGCCCGGTCGGCGAGCTCCGCGAGCTGGCGAGCCGCCTGGGCGGGGCCGCAGCCCAGGCGCTCGACGATGACCCCCTTGGCGAGTTCGATCAGGGCGCGGCCCTCGGCCGCCGCGTGCGCGGCGCGCACCTCGCCGCGCAGCCGTTCCACCGTGGCGGCCAGCCGGCCGTCGGCGGACGCGAGGGCCGGCGCGCCGTCGGCGGGGTGCTGGACGGCAGTGCCGGGGGTCGGGAGCGCGACGGCCGGCGCGCCGTCGGCGGGGTACGGGACGGCAGTGCCGGGGGTCGGGAGCGCGGCGGCGCCTGCCTCGGGGAGGCCGGCGGACGGGTCTCCGCCCGGGAAGCGGGGGCCACTCACGTCGGCGACTCCTCGGTCGGGGCAGCCGCGTGGCAGCCGTGCGGGCGGGGCCGGGGTGCGCCGGACCGGCGCTCCGGGGCCGGGCGGGGAGCGCGGGGCGGTCCCGCGGGGGCGGTCACGAGGCCGCCCCGCCGTCGAGCCAGCGGCTGACGCAGGCGATGAGTTCGTCGGCGTCGACGGGCTTGGTGACGTAGTCGCTGGCCCCGGACGCGAGGCTCTTCTCCCGGTCGCCGGGCATGGCCTTCGCGGTGACGGCGATCACGGGCAGGTCCGCGTATTGCGGCAGCTCCCTGATCCGCGCGGTCGCCGTGTAGCCGTCCATCTCCGGCATCATCACGTCCATCAGGACGAGGGCGACGGCCGGGTTCGCCAGGAGCGTCTCGATCCCCTTCCGCCCGTTCTCGGCGTGCAGCACGGTGATGCCGTGCAGCTCCAGGATGCCGCTGAGGGCGTACAGGTTGCGGGCGTCGTCGTCGACGGCGAGGACGGTCCTGCCGCGCAGGGTGGTGTCGATGGCCTGGGGCGCGGGCGCCCAGTGGTCGCCGCGCACCAGGGGCACGACGTCGCCGGGCTGATCCGCGGACAGGTGGAGGGCGATCCGCTCGCGCAGCTCGTCGAGGCTGGAGAGGAGTTCCAGCGGACGGCGGCGGGCGAGGGTCTGGAGGGCGCCCTCCTCGTCGGCGGGGAGCCGGCGGTTGTTGTGGGCGAGGACGGGGACGGTGCGCAGCGCCTCGTCGCCGTCCATGGCGCCCAGGAAGCGCAGGGCGTCGCCGTCCGCCATGTCGACGTCGAGCACGACGCAGTGGAACGGCTGGGTGGCGAGCGCGGAGGCGGCCTCCTGGGGGCCGACGACCGCGATCAGTTCGATGTCGGCCCGGCCCGTGTGCCCGCCGTCGGCTGCGAGTTGGGTGACCGCGTTCTCGGCGACGACGGCGAGGAGCCCGCGCGGACGCTCCTCGATGACGAGGAGGCGCCGGGTCGGCCGGGCGGTCGGGGCGCCGGGCAGCGCGAGCGCGCCGCCCCGGGCCGGGGCCGGGACGGTGAGCGCCGCCGAGGGGTCCGCCGGCGGGGCGGCGGGGTCGGGCTGCTCGGTGAAGTCGGTGCGGGCGACGGGAAGGTAGAGGGTGAAGGTGCTGCCCTCGCCGGGCACGCTCGTGACGGTGAGGGCGCCGCCGAGCAGATGCGCGATCTCGCGGCTGATGGAGAGGCCCAGGCCGGTGCCGCCGTACTTGCGGTTGGTCGTCCCGTCGGCCTGCTGGAAGGCGCCGAAGATGGCCTCCAGGTTCTCCGGGGCGATGCCGATGCCGGTGTCGGCGACGCGGAGGGCGACGACGGGGCCGCCGCGGTGCACGGACACGGGCAACTCGCCGTCAGAGGCAGGTTCGATGCGCAGCTCGACGCTGCCGTGCTCGGTGAACTTGACGGCGTTCGACAGCAGGTTGCGCAGCACCTGCCGGAGCCGCGTGTCGTCGGTGACGAGGTCGACGGGGACGCCGGGGGCCGTGGAGACCTCGAAGGCGAGGCTCTTCTGCGAGGTGAGGGGGCGGAACGTGGCCTCGACGTAGTCGAGGAGCCTGCGCAGGGGCACGCGCTCCGGGTTGAGGTCCATCTTCCCGGCCTCCACCTTGGAGAGGTCGAGAATGTCGTTGATCAGCTGGAGCAGGTCGGATCCGGCCGAGTGGATGATGCCGGCGTACTCGACCTGCTTGGCCGTGAGGTTGCGGGTCGGGTTCTGGGCCAGCAACTGGGCCAGGATCAGCAGGCTGTTGAGCGGGGTGCGCAGTTCGTGGCTCATGTTGGCCAGGAACTCCGACTTGTACGTGGAGGCCAGCGCGAGCTGCTGTGCGCGGTCCTCCAGCTCCTGCCGGGCCTGCTCGATCTGGAGGTTCTTGGCCTCGATGTCGCGGTTCTGCGTGGCGAGCAGGGCCGCCTTCTCCTCCAGCTCGGCGTTGGAGCGCTGGAGTTCCTCCTGCCGCACCTGGAGTTCCTCGGTGCGCGAGCGGAGTTCGCCGGCAAGGCGCTGGGACTCGTCCAGGAGTTCGTCGGTGCGGGCGTTGGCGACGATGGTGCTCAGGTTGACGCCGACGGTCTCCATGAGCTGTTCCAGGAAGTCCCGGTGCACGGAGGTGAAGGGGCTGAAGGACATCAGCTCGATGACGCCGAGCACCTGCTCCTCGACGACGACCGGCAGCACCACGAGGCTGCCCCGGGACGTGCTGCCGAGACCCGAGGAGATCGTGACGTAGTCGGCGGGGACGTTCTCGGCGGCGATGGCGCGGCGGCTGCGGGCGGCCTGTCCGACGAGCGACTCGCCCAGCCGGAAGCGGACCCGGTCCTGGCCGCCGGCGGGGCGTCCGTAGGAGCCGACGAGGCCCAGCTCGACGCCGTCGGCGCCCTCCTCGGCGAGGTAGAACGCGCCGTACTGGGCGGCCACGAGCGGGGTCAGCTCGTCCATGACGAGTTCGGCGACGACGGCCAGGTCGCGGTGGCCCTGCATCAGCGCGGACATCCGGGCCAGACTGGACTTGAGCCAGTCCTGCTCCTGGTTGGCCCGCGTCGTCTCGCGCAGCGAGCCGACCATGGCGTTGATGTTGTCCTTGAGCTCGGCCACCTCGCCCGACGCCTCGACGGTGATCGAGCGGGTGAGGTCGCCCTCGGCGACGGCGCTCGCGACCTCGGCGATGGCGCGAACCTGGCGGGTGAGGTTGCCCGCCAGCTCGTTGACGTTCTCGGTCAGCCGCTTCCAGGTACCGGAAACCCCCTCGACCTCGGCCTGGCCGCCGAGCCGGCCCTCGCTGCCGACCTCGCGGGCCACGCGGGTCACCTCGGCCGCGAACGAGGACAGTTGGTCGACCATCGTGTTGATGGTCGTCTTCAGCTCCAGGATCTCGCCCCGGGCGTCGACGTCGATCTTCTTCGACAGGTCGCCGTTGGCGACGGCGGTCGTGACCTGGGCGATGTTGCGGACCTGTCCGGTCAGGTTGTTCGCCATGGAGTTGACGTTGTCGGTGAGGTCCTTCCAGGTGCCGGCCACGTTCGGCACCCTGGCCTGGCCGCCGAGCCGGCCCTCGGTGCCGACCTCGCGGGCGACGCGGGTCACCTCGTCGGCGAAGGCGGACAGGGTGTCCACCATGGTGTTGATGGTGTCGGCGAGGGCGGCGACCTCGCCCTTGGCCTCCACGGTGATCCGGCGGGAGAGGTCGCCGCGGGCCACGGCGGTGGCGACCTGGGCGATCGAGCGCACTTGCCCGGTGAGGTTGGAGGCCATCACGTTGACGTTGTCGGTCAGGTCCTTCCAGGTGCCCGAGGCCCCCCGGACGGTGGCCTGGCCGCCTAGGTTGCCCTCGGTGCCGACCTCGCGGGCGACCCGGGTCACCTCGTCGGCGAAGGCCGAGAGCTGGTCGACCATCGTGTTGATGGTCGTCTTCAGCTCCAGGATCTCGCCCCGGGCGTCCACGTCGACCTTCTTCGACAGGTCGCCGCCCGCGACGGCGGTGGCGACGTGGGCGATCGCCCGCACCTGCGCGGTGAGGTTCCCCGCCATCGAGTTGACGGAGTGGGTCAGGTCGCGCCAGGTACCGGAAACGCCCTTCACGTCGGCCTGCCCCCCGAGGATGCCCTCGGTGCCCACGTCACGCGCCATGCGCGTGACCTCGTCGGCGAAGGCCGAGAGCTGGTCGACCATCGTGTTGATGGTGTTCTTCAGCTCCAGGATCTCGCCGCGCGCGTCCACGTCGATCTTCTGGGAGAGGTCGCCCTTGGCGACGGCCGTCGCCACCTGGGCGATGTCACGGACCTGGGTGGTGAGGTTGCCGGCCATCGCGTTCACCGAGTCGGTCAGGTCGGCCCAGGTGCCGGAGACACCGGGCACGGCGGCCTGCCCGCCGAGCGTCCCTTCCGTGCCGACCTCGCGCGCCACCCGCGTCACCTCGGAGGTGAACAGGGACAGCTGGTCGACCATCCCGTTGAACACCTGCGAGATCTCGCCCATCAGCCCGTCCGCCTCGTCCGGCAGACGGGTGCCGAAGTCGCCGTCCCGCACGGCTGTCAGCCCGGCCAGCAGCTGACGGAGTTCAGGCTCGACCACCGCGGCCGGTCCGGGGTGTTCCCGGCCGGAGGAGCCCCTGGTCGTCGTCTCAGACATGCCCCATCCTCGTTCCCCACCAAGCTTGCGCACACGGACCGTGCGGCCCACGCCACGCGCCGGACGTCCGCTCCCCCGGGAGGCTCCGGCTGCCGCAATCGTTGCCGTACGGCAATCATGACGACACTACCCCTCCGTGATCGACAAGAGGAGGGTGGTGCCAAGTCAGCCACGTCATCCGGCCGGAACCCGCCCTCTCCGGCCCGGGGCGGAGGGCATACGACGCCGCGACCGGGGTACGCGCGCGTCGAACCGGGCGGTCCCCGCCCCGACGACGAGGGGAGCAGTACGTGCTGATGGCCCACCCCGCGGTCCTGCGCAATCTCATCGAGCAGTACGAGACGCTCAAGGTGCTCCAGGCCGAGAACGGCGGCGAAGAAGTACGGCGGCGCATGGACGACCTCACCTACACGCTGTGCGTCTCCACCGGTACGCGTGACGTGGACGCGGCGCTGATCGCGGCCCGCCATCGGCTGCCGGACGCGCGCCCCGAGGACGACTCGGTGCTGAGCGCCTGAGCACACGGCTGAGCCCGGCGCTCTCCGCACGGAGGTGCCGGGCTCGGTCACGCCACGGGCGGGCGCGCGCCGCGGGGCCGCCTACCAGCGGTACCAGCGGCCCGTGCCGCCCTTCGGCCGGGCCACGAAGCCCAGCAGCCACAGGACGAGCACGATGACGGCGATCCACCAGAGCGCCTTGACGGCGAAGCCGGCGCCGAAGAGGAGCAGGACGAGAAGCAGGACGAGAAGCAGGGGGACCATGCGGATCGACCTCCGTAAGGACGGTGACGGTAGGTAGAGGGACGGCCGGACGGCGTACACACGCACCGGCCTCGTACGGGGGCGGGAAGCGCCGCCCGCTCAGCCGCGGCGTGCGAAGAAGAGGGCCGCCGGGCCGAGGTCGCGCCGCGCGGCCCGGCGCCCGGCCCGGCGCCCCCACCCGTACGCGAGGGCGAGCGCGGCCGCCGTGCCGGCGGCGGCACAGGCCGACACGGTCCGGTGCGCACGCGCGGCGGCCCACAGGTCGCTCCCGGCGCCGCGGGCCACGGACGCGGCCGCGCGGGCCTTCTCGGCGAACGGCGCGGGCAGGACGCGCAGCTCCCCGAGATCGGCCGGCTCGTACCCCTCGTTCACGTCGGGGTCGTCCACCCGCGTCAGGTCGGGGTAGTCCGGGACGGCGTAGGGGCCGGTCCAGGGGAACTGGTTCTGTTCGCTGTTCTCCGAAGCACTCATGGGCATCGTCTCGCCGGACTCCCGCACGCTAAACCTGGTGGACCCTGGCCCACCGGTCCCGCCCCCGCCCGTTCCCCTCGCGCGCGCTTGACCGCGCCGGTCCGGGACAGACGGCCGTCCATGGTGACGTCACTGCTCGTGGTCTGTCCCGTCCTCACCGCGCTCGCCACCGGCCTCGCGGCCGTCCTGGTGTCGCCGTGGTGGTGGTGCGCGGCCGGACCCGCCCTGCTGTTCGCCGCGGTCGCGTCGTACGACGTCGTCCAGCGGCGCCACTCGATCCTGCGCAACTACCCGCTCCTCGGGCACCTGCGGTTCGCGATGGAGGCGATCCGCCCCGAGGTGCAGCAGTACTTCGTCGAGGGGAACGTCGACGGCGTGCCCTTCGACCGGGACACCCGGTCCATCGTGTACGAGCGGGCGAAGGGGACGGACGCCGAGGACCCCTTCGGCACCGAGCTGGAGCTGGACCGGACCGGCACCGAGTACCTGGTCCCCTCCATGGCCCCGCGCCCGGTGCCGGACGAGCCGCCCCGGGTCCGGATCGGCGGCCCCGACTGCGCCCGGCCCTACGACATGGCCCTGCTCAACGTGTCGGCGATGAGCTTCGGCTCCCTGTCGGCCCGGGCGGTCCGCGCCCTGAACGAGGGCGCCCGGCGCGGCGGCTTCGCCCACGACACCGGCGAGGGCGGGATATCGGAGCATCACCTCGCCCCCGGCGGCGACCTCGTCTGGGAGATCGGGACCGGGTACTTCGGCTGCCGTGCCGAGGACGGCGGCTTCGACTCGCGGCGGTTCGCCGAGAAGGCCGCGCTCGACCAGGTCGCCTGCGTCCTGCTGAAGATCAGCCAGGGCGCGAAGCCCGGCATCGGGGGCGTACTGCCCGGCTCCAAGGTCGGCCGGGAGATCGCCGCCGTCCGCGGCGTCCCCGAGGGCCGCACGGTGCTCTCCCCGCCGTACCACCGCGTCTACCGGACCCCCCGGGAACTGGTGCGCTTCCTCGGCCGGATGCGGGAGCTCTCCGGCGGCAAGCCGGTCGGCTTCAAGCTGTGCGTGGGCGCGCGCCGCGACTTCCTCGCCGTCTGCAAGGCGATGCTGGAGGAGAACCTCACGCCCGACTTCATCGTCGTCGACGGGGCGGAGGGCGGCACGGGCGCCGCCCCGCTGGAGTTCGCGGACACCGTCGGCCTGCCCCTCACCGAGGGCCTGACCACGGTGCACCGGGCCCTCGTCGGCACGGGGCTGCGCGACCGGATCCGGATCGGCGCCTCCGGCAAGATCGCCACGGGGAGCGACATCGTCAAGCGGCTGATCCAGGGCGCCGACTACACCAACTCCGCCCGGGCCATGATGTTCGCCCTCGGGTGCATCCAGGCCCAGCGCTGCCACACCAACACCTGTCCCGTCGGGGTGGCCACCCAGGACCCCCGGCGCGCCCGCGCCCTCGACGTCCAGGACAAGGCGGAGCGGGTCCGGCGCTTCCAGGAGGCGACCGTCCGGAGCGCCCTCGCGCTCATGGCCGCCATGGGTGCCGACGGCCCCCGGGAGCTGGGGCCCGGCATGTTGCTGCGCCGGGTCGGACCGGACGCCGTGCGGTCCCACGCCGAGCTGTACGAACCGCTCGAACCCGGTCAGCTCCTGTCGCCCGCATCGGTTCCGGACACGTGGGCAGGCGACTGGAAGGCAGCTCATCCGGACCGGTTCACCCTCCGGTGAACCGGTCGACGTCCACAGTGAAGGGAGACCCCATGACTCGCACTGTCGCACAGGTGATCGTCGACGGCCTCGCGGACCTCGGTGTCGGCCGTGTCTTCGGCGTGGTCGGCGACGCGCTCAACCCGCTCACCGACGCCATCCGGACCACCGAGGGCATCGACTGGACCGGCTTCCGCCACGAGGAGGCGGCGGCCTTCGCCGCCGGAGCGCGCGCCCAGCTCTCCGGAGAACTGGCCGTCTGCATGGGCACCGTGGGACCGGGCTCGGTGCACCTGCTGAACGGACTGTACGACGCGGCCAAGAGCGGGGCGCCGGTCCTGGCGATCTGCGGCCAGGTGCCGCTGTCGGAGATGGGCGGGGACTACTTCCAGGAGGTCGACAACGACCTACTCTTCCGGGACGTGGCCGTGTACCGGGCCACCGTGACCTCCCCCTCCCAGATGCCCCGGCTGCTGGAGTCCGCGGTGCGGGCGGCCGTGACCGGGCGGGGCGTGGCGGTGCTGACCGTCCCCGGCGACCTCGGCGACCGGGAGGTCGAGGAGGACCGGCCGACGCGGTTCGCGCTGCCGCGCCCGGCCGTCACGCGCCCCGACGACCCGGCGCTCGCCGAGGCGGCCGAGGCGATCTCCCGGGGCTCGCGGGTCACCCTCCTGGTCGGGCGCGGCGCCCGGGAGGCCCGCGAGGAGGTGCTGCGCGCCGCCGAGCTGCTTTCGGCGCCGATGGTGCTGACCCTGAAGGGCAAGGAGGGCTTCGAGGACGACAACCCGTACGAGGTCGGCCAGACCGGCCTCATCGGCAATCCGGCCGCGGCCCACGCCATGGACTCCTGCGACACGCTGATCATGCTCGGGACGGACTTCCCCTATCGGGACTGGTATCCGGAGGACTGCCGGATCGTGCAGATCGACACCCGCGAGGAGCACCTCGGGCGCCGCGTTCCGGTGGACGTCGGGCTCGCCGGGGACGTGGGCGCGACGCTGCGGGCCCTGCTGCCGCTGCTGGCGCCCGTCCCGTCGCGCTCCCACCTCGACGAGGCCCGCGAGCGGTACGCGGACTGGCAGAAGGGCCAGGCCGACCTCGCCGACCCCGCCCACGACAGGCGGCTGCTGGGACGGGTGCGGGCCATGTTCGACAACCGGGAGGCGGACATCCGTCCCGAGGCCCTCGCGGTGGCCGTCGACCGCCACGCCGCCGACGACGCGATCTTCACCTCGGACACCGGGATGGCCACCGTGTGGCTCTCGCGGCTCGTGCGGATGCGCGGCACCCGCCGGCTGATCGGCTCCTACAACCTCGGCTCCATGGCCAACGCCATGCCCCAGGCCATCGGGGCGCAGCTGTGGGCGCCGGACCGGCAGGTCGTGGCCTTCTGCGGCGACGGCGGACTCGGCATGCTGCTCGGCGACCTGATGACCATCCGCTCCGAGCGGCTGCCGGTGAAGCTCGTCGTCTTCGACAACCGCCGCCTCGGCATGGTCAAGCTGGAGCAGGAGCAGGCGGGGCTTCCCGAGTTCGGCACGGTCCTGGACAACCCCGACTTCGCCGCGGTGGCCGAGGCGCTCGGGCTGACCGGCATCCGCGTCACCGCGCCGGGCGAGCTGGACGAAGCCGTGCGCAAGGCGCTCGCCCTCCCCGGCCCGGTCCTCCTCGACGTGCTGACCAACCCCTCGGAGGTGGCCGTGCCGGGGAAGCCGACGGTGTCGCAGGGGTGGGGCTTCGCCATCGCCAAGATCAAGGAGAACCTCCCCTCCGGTGCGCGCTGAGCGGTGGAGCGCCGGATTTCCATGGGTTTGTTCTCACCGATTCCGGCGAGGCGTTCTGTTGTCAGATGTGTCGCACGGAGAAGGAGTGATCCCTCGTGTCCGGTGAGCAGAAGATGAAGGCCAAGGGCGAGCAGGCCAAGGGCAAGGTCAAGGAGGCGGTCGGCCGGATGACCGACGACGAGCGTCTCGAGGCGGAAGGCCGGGCCGAACAGGCCAAGGGCGACGCGCGCGGCGCGAAGGAGAAGGCGAAGGACGCCTTCAAGCACTGATCCGACGGACGACGGACCTCGTCCGGCACGGAGAGGGGGGGGGGGGGGCCCCCCCGCGGCGCCCCCCCCCGCCGCCGCCGCCCCCCCCCCCCCGCCCCCCCCCCCCCCCCCCCCCCCCCCCCCCCCCCCCCGCCGCCCCCCGCCCCCCCCCCGGCCGTCGCCCAGCAGCGGGCGGCCGCCCTGCTCGCCCCCGTACGCCCGCACTCCCGCCT
>NZ_JBITGA010000012.1:0-324333 GCF_044456565.1 Streptomyces sp. NPDC050842
GTGTCCGAGGGGGGACTTGAACCCCCACGCCCGATAAAGGGCACTAGCACCTCAAGCTAGCGCGTCTGCCATTCCGCCACCCGGACAAGGTGTCTTGTCTTCCGGGCCGCTCGGCCCTTCCGACGAGGAAAACAATAGCAAACATTCGAGGGGGTCGATCACCACCCCCTTTCCGGCCTCCGTCGTGTGAAGGCGGCATGTCGGCCGACCGTCGCCCTTGGGCGGCGAGGGGGCCACGCGGGAGGATGGGACCGATCACAAGGAACCACGTGGGGCACGTAGTGGGAGGAAGCAGAGTGAGCGAGTCGAACACGGCGCGGGGCATCACCGGTGAGAACGAGGTCGTCGATCTCTGTCGCGACCTCATCCGCATCGACACCAGCAACTACGGCGACCACTCCGGCCCGGGCGAGCGGGCGGCGGCCGAGTACATCGCGGAGAAGCTCGCGGAGGTCGGACTCGAACCGAAGATCATCGAGTCGCACAAGGGGCGGGCGTCCACCGTCGCCCGGATCGAGGGCGAGGACCCGTCCCGCCCGGCCCTGCTCATCCACGGCCACACCGACGTCGTCCCGGCCAACGCCGAGGACTGGACCCACCACCCCTTCTCGGGCGAGATCGCCGACGGCTGCGTCTGGGGCCGCGGCGCCGTCGACATGAAGGACATGGACGCGATGACCCTCGCGGTCGTCCGCGACCGGATGCGCAGCGGCCGCAAGCCCCCGCGCGACATCGTCCTCGCGTTCCTCGCCGACGAGGAGGCCGGCGGCACGTACGGCGCCCGGCACCTGGTCGACAAGCACCGGGGCCTCTTCGACGGGGTCACGGAGGCGATCGGCGAGGTCGGCGGCTTCTCCTTCACCGTCAACGAGAACCTGCGCCTCTACCTCGTGGAGACGGCCCAGAAGGGCATGCACTGGATGCGGCTGACCGTCGAGGGCACGGCCGGCCACGGCTCGATGACCAACGACGACAACGCGATCACGGAGCTCTGCGAGGCCGTCGGCCGTCTCGGCCGCCACCAGTGGCCGGTACGGGTCACCAAGACCGTCCGTTCCTTCCTGGACGAGCTCTCCGACGCGCTCGGCACCCCGCTCGACCCCGAGGACATGGACGGCACCCTCGCCAAGCTCGGCGGCATCGCCAAGATGGTCGGCGCCACCCTGCGCAACTCGGCCGCCCCGACCATGCTCGGCGCCGGGTACAAGGTGAACGTCATCCCCGGCCAGGCCACGGCGCACGTCGACGGCCGCTTCCTGCCCGGATACGAGCAGGAGTTCCTGGCCGATCTCGACCGGATCCTCGGACCCCGGGTGAAGCGCGAGGACGTGCACGGCGACAAGGCCCTGGAGACCAGCTTCGACGGGGCCCTGGTCGACGCCATGCAGCTGGCGCTGAGCGCCGAGGACCCGATCGCCCGTGCCGTGCCGTACATGCTGTCCGGCGGTACCGACGCGAAGTCATTCGACGACCTCGGCATCCGCTGCTTCGGCTTCGCGCCGCTCCAGCTGCCGCCGGAGCTCGACTTCGCCGGGATGTTCCACGGCGTCGACGAGCGCGTGCCGGTCGACGGCCTGAAGTTCGGCGTCCGCGTCCTGGACCGTTTCATCGACGCCAGCTGAATTCGGCCGCCCGTTCGTGCGTGCCCGGAAAGAGTGAATGCGCTCGGGGGCTCGTAGCCCCCTCCATTCCCCCTCGTTACAGGTGGTGCGGTCCGCGGCTGGGATCGCATTGGCAACTAGGAGGAATAATGATCAAGAAGGTCGTCGCTGCTGCGGCTGCCACTGGCGGTCTCGTTCTCGCGGGTGCGGGCATGGCCGTTGCCGACGCGGGCGCTCAGGGTGCCGCCATCGGTTCCCCCGGCGTGCTCTCGGGCAACGTCGTCCAGGTTCCCGTTCACGTCCCGGTGAACGTGTGCGGCAACACGGTCTCCGTGATCGGTCTGCTGAACCCCGCCTTCGGCAACACCTGCGTCAACGCCTGACGTTGTGCCTCGCCCGTAAGGGTGTGAGCCGGTCCGGCCCCGGAGTGCGTGCCATGCACTCCGGGGCCGGTGGCCATTTCCGCCCCGGGTGCTCCACCCGGTGGCGCTTTTGCGAAGCCGAGAAGGCGAGAGCCGAAAAGGCAGGGAACAAGCTATGCGACAGGTCACGCGCAAAGGTCTCATCACCGTCGCCGCCGCGGGAGGCGTTTTCGCCGCCGTCGGTGGCGGTTACGCACACGCCGATTCCGGCGCGAGCGGTACGGCCAAGAATTCCCCGGGCGTCGCGTCCGGAAACTCCGTCCAGGTCCCGGTCCACGTACCGGTGAACGCCTGCGGCAACACCGTCAACGTCGTCGGACTGCTGAACCCGGCGATGGGCAACAAGTGCGCCAACACCTCCAAGCCCGGCAAGCCGGGCGGCGGCTCGTCCGCCGGCGGGCACACGAGCGACTCTCCCGGTGTGGGCTCCGGCAACACCGTGCAGGTGCCGGTCGACGTCCCGGTGAACGTGTGCGGCAACAGCGTCACGGGCATCGGCCTGGGCAACGCCGCGGCGGGCAACGGCTGCGGCAACGGCATCGAGCCGACGCACCCGGGCAACCCCGGGAACCCTGGGAATCCGGGCAACCCCGGGAATCCGGGGAACCCCGGCAATCCTGGTAATCCCGGGAATCCGGGTAACCCCGGTAACCCCGGCACTCCTGGCAACCCCGGGACCCCCGGTAACCCCGGCACCCCGGGTAACCCTGGGACTCCGGGCGCCCCGGGCACGCCCGGTAACCCCGGTACTCCGGGAAGTGAGGGTGGCTTGCACACCCCCGGCCCGAACACGCCCGATACGCACGGCCTCACGCAGCCGCGTGCCGTCGAGGAGCTCGCCGAGACCGGTTCCGGCCCGCTCGGTGTGATCGTTCCCGCGGGCGCCGGTCTGCTGCTCGCCGGTTCGCTGATCTACCGTCGCGCCCGCAGCGCGGCCTGATCGCACCGCACCACGCACGGGGGCCCCGCACACGGCGGGGCCCCTTCTCGCTACCTACCAGGTCGCCCGGATCTGGCGGATGATCCGCCGCTTCAGCCGCACCCTGCGGCTCCCGTCCCGGTGCAGGCTCAGACGGTCCAACTCCCAGTGTCCGTACTCGGCATGGTCGGTCAGCAGCCGCGTCGCCTCCCTGCGGGAGACACCGCGCGGCACGTACACGTCGACAAATTCGTATTCCGGCATCGCATCTATTGTGCGGGCACGGGCCCGCTACGGATAGCGTGCGTCCCATGTCTGATGCTGCGCAGCCCACCGCTGCCGAGGTACGCGCCGCCGCCGAGGCGGTGAAAGCCGCACTGGACCGTCACCTCGCGGCGGTCGAACGCCGTACGGGGGACGACGACACGGCCGTCTACGAAGCCTTCAACGCCCTCGCGGCGGCAGCCGAGGAGTACGACGAACTCCTCTACGACCGCTACGACGAGGTCACCCCCTTCGAGATCCCCGGCGCGGACGGAGCCCTGCCGCCCTACGCCGGACCTGACGAACCTCATGCCCTCAGCCTCCTGATCCGCCGCGACTACGCCGTGGTGGAACCGCAGCGACTGTTCGCCCAGGCACGGCGCGTCGCCGAACTCGACGGCGCGGAGGACACGACCGGCGCGGCGGCCAAGGCGGACGCCTCCCCCCTCGCCGCGCTCGGGGTCCTCTTCGGCGAGTACGAACCCGACGAGATCGCCTCCCGGCACAAGGAGTTCGGCCTGGAGGAGGGCGACTCCACGCTCTGGGTCACCGCGGCCGAGGAGCTCCCGGAGCCGGGGGAGTGGCTCAACGCCCCCTTCGAGCACGCCGATCCGGAGCGGATCGTCTGTCGCTTCGACGTCAGCTCCGTCTTCGACGAGAACGAGGACGAAGGCGACGAGGACGACGACGGGGCCGGGGCCGTGGGGGACAGGCCCGTGACCGTGGGCGACGGCTCCTGAGGAGACGGCGGAGGGCCGGAACACCGCAAGGGTGGTCCGGCCCTCCGCCGCTTCTCCCGTTCGTTCCTAGTCCTCGGGCGTCGCGAGGAGACCCTCCAGGAGCGGCCGCAGCCGTGTCGTACGCTCCGGCGCGACCCCCTCGGCCACCGCGCGGGGCAGCGCCTGGTCCACGCCGTGGACGACCGACAGATGGCGCTCCGCGCGGCCGAAGGCCGTGTACACCCAGGCGCGGCTCAGGCCCGCCGCGGCGTCCCCGGGCAGCACCACGACCACCGCGGGCCAGCGCGTCCCGGCCGCCTGGTGCGCGGTCAGCGCCCAGCCGTGCCGCAGCGCCGACTCCACCCGCTCCTTCGGTACGAGGAGCTCGTCGTCGCCGCTCCGCAGGCGCAGGCCCTCGGCGTCGGCTCCCACCACGGTCCCCGTCACCGTCCGGCCCGGCACCGGCGCGTACGCCACCCGGTCCCCGGGGTCGTAGCCGCCGAAGCGGCCGGGGCCCGGGTTGAGCCGCTGCTTGAGCGCGGCGTTCAGCGCGCGCGTGCCCGCCGAGCCGCCGTGCCCGACCGTGACCACCTGGGTCTGCTCGGGCGGTACGCCGATCGCCCGGGGCACCGAGTCGGCCACGAGCTGGACCGTACGGTGCACGGCCTCGCCGGCGTCCCGTACGGGGACGATCACGACCTCCTTGCCGGGCGCCTCGACCTGGTTCAGTTCGCCGACGCCGATGCCCGACACGAGCTCGCCGAGCGGCCCCGGATCGGGCACGCGCGAGGCGATCCGCGGGCACACCCGGGCGGCGAGCACGTCGGTGAAGACCCGGCCCGCGCCCGGCGCCCCCAGGACCTCGGGGTCGCCGCTCAGTACCAGCCGGCAGCCGTCCGGGAGGGATTCGACGAGCATCGCGGCCGTCTCCACGTCGAGCTGCGGCGCGTCGAGGACGGCCAGCACGTCCAGGGCGAGGGCGCCCTCCTCGTCGCGACCGGGACCGGCGTCCCCGGAGAGCAGCGCGGCGACCGTCACCGCGTCCGCCCCGGCGGCGCCGAGCGCCTGCCGCCCGCCCTCCGAGTGGACCGCGAGCAGCGCGCGCAGACCCCGCTCGCGGGCCGCCGCGACGAGCGCGACGGGTTCGGCGCGGGCCGCCTCGCCCCCCGTGTGCAGGACGAGTCCGTGCGCCCCGGCGGCGCGGTCGAGCTCGGGACCCTGCCAGGTGTCGGCGGTGGCCGTTCTGACGAGCCGGGACAGACCGTCCGCGAGGCTCTCCTCCGCCAGCGCGTACCGGTCGAGCCCGAGCAGCACGGGCGTGGCCGGCTCCTCGGCGACCTCCTCCGCCTCCGCCGCCTCGTCGGCTTCGTCCTCGTCGGTGCCGTGCTCCTCCGCCGTCTCCTCCTGGAAGACGAGGACGGCCCCTGCGGAGACGGCCACCTCGACGGCCTTGTCCGGATCGGGCACCGAGTGCCGGGCGAGTCCGGCACGCACGGTCTGGAGCTCAAGGGCGGTGTGGCCCTGGAGCGCGGCCTGTTCAAGGAGCCAGACCGTCAGGGCGACGGTCCGGCGCGGGTCGTCGGGTCCGCACGCGGCGCCGAGCAGCGCCCGCGCGAAACCGTCGGCCTGCTCCGGTCGCACCCCGGGCACGGCGAGGAGCTGCCAGGGGTCCTCGCGCAGCGCACCGGCGGCGCCCTCGCCGAGCGCGGCGGCGACCTGTCCGGCCAGCGTCTCGGGCGCGCCGCCCTGGGCCAGTACCTCGCGCACGGCCGAAGTGGTGCCCGGCGCCGGAACCGGCGCGGTGTCCTGGGCGGGAGCCCGCACGGTCACGGCGGGGGCGGCCTCAGGGGCGGGGCGCCGGGGCGCGGGCGCCGGAGCCTCGTAGAACGCGCTGCCCGCGGCCGCGCCGCCCTCCACGGCCCGGACCGCCGCGAGGAGGTCGGCCGCCGTGCCGCTCAGCTTGGCGCCGCTCGCCACGGTGCCCTCCTTCTCGGCCTTCCGCGCCTCGATCCGGGCCCGCAGCTCGCGCTGCGCGGCGAGCTCGGCCTGCGCGTCGCTCAGCTCGGGCGTGTCGGAAACCTGGGCGGCCTCGGCGTCGTCCGTCCCGGCCTCGGCCTCGGGCGCCTCGCCCTCGGGCGTCTCCGCGTCGGCGGTTCCGGTCGTGTCGGCGGCTCCGGTGGCCTCGGCGCCCTCTCGTACGTCCTCGGCGGGCTCCTCGACAGGCTCCACGACGGGCTCCTCGATGGGGTCCACGGCCTCGGGTGCCTCGGGCGCGGTCTCCCCGGCAGGCTCGGTCACAGGGTGCTCCAGTCGTGATCCGGATAGCGGTGCACGGGCGCCGACACATCGTCCAGCGCCCGGCAGATCTCGTCAGGAAGACTAAGGCTCTCCACCGACAACGCGGCCGTGAGCTGCCGCGCCGTGCGCGCGCCGACGATCGGCGCGGTCACTCCCGGCCGGTCGCGGACCCAGGCGAGTGCCACCTCCAGCGGGGTCGTGGCGAGTCCGTCGGCGGCGGTCGCGACCGCGTCCACGATCCGGCTCGCCGCCTCGTCCAGGTACGGCTCCACGAAGGGCGCCATGGTCTCCGACGCGCCCCGCGAGTCCGTCGGCGTCCCGCTGCGGTACTTGCCCGTCAGGACCCCGCGGCCCAGGGGCGAGGAGGGCAGCAGGCCTATGCCGAGGTCCAGGGCGGCCGGCAGCACCTCGCGCTCCACGCCCCGCTGGAGCAGCGAGTACTCCAGCTGAGCGCCCGCGAGCCGGGTCCGGTCCCCGCCGAGCTGCCAGGTGCCCGCCTTGGCCAGCTGCCAGCCGCAGAAGTTCGCCACGCCCGCGTACCGCGCCCGCCCGCTCCGTACGGCGATGTCGAGCGCTTGGAGGGACTCGTCGAGGGGCGTGCACGGGTCGTAGGCGTGCAACTGCCACAGGTCCACATGGTCGGTGCCGAGCCGGGTGAGGGAGGCGTCGAGCGCGGCGAGCAGATGCCCGCGCGAGCCGTCGGTGCGCCGGTCGGGGTCCGCGACGCTGCCCGCCTTGGTCGACAGGACGAGGTCCTGCCGGGGCACCAGACGCTCCATCAGGCGCCCGAGCAGATACTCCGCCTCGCCCCCGCCGTACACGTCGGCGGTGTCCACGAGCGTGCCGCCCGCGTCCCAGAACGCCTTCAACTGCTCGGCGGCGTCGTGCTCGTCGGTGTCCCGCCCCCAGGTGAGCGTGCCGAGTCCGATGCGCGACACGCGCAGGCCGGTACGTCCGAGATGCCTCTGCTCCATGGGCGCGAGATTACTGGCCAGGGCACCACGCGGAGAGAGCCTGTGGACAACCGGACCCTGACGGATGCCGGAGCAGCGCGCTAGAGTCCGGCCCACAGGGACGTTACCGATGGGTAAGGGGTGTGTGGAATGCGGCTCGGCATCAACCTCGGCTACTGGGGCGCCGGAATGGACGGCGACAATCTCGCCGTCGCCCAGGAGGCGGACCGCCTCGGCTACGACGTGTGCTGGGCCGCCGAGGCCTACGGCTCGGACGCCCCCACGGTCCTCGCCTGGGTCGCGGCGAAGACGGAGCGGATCGACGTCGGCTCCGCGATCATGCAGATCCCGGCGCGCCAGCCCGCCATGACGGCGATGACCGCCGCCACGCTCGACTCGCTCACCGGCGGCCGGTTCCGCCTCGGCCTCGGCGTCTCCGGCCCCCAGGTCTCCGAGGGCTGGTACGGCGTGAAGTTCGACAAGCCGCTCGCCAGGACCCGCGAGTACGTCGAGATCGTCCGCAAGGCCATGACCCGCGAGCGCCTCAGCTACGAGGGCGAGCACTGGACCCTGCCGCTGCCCGACGGCCCCGGCAAGCCCATCAAGCTCACCGTCCACCCGCAGCGTGAGCACATCCCGCTCTACATCGCCGCCATCGGCCCCAAGAACCTGGAGCAGACCGGCGAGATCGCCGACGGCGCCCTGCTGATCTTCCCCTCCGCCGAGCACCTGGAGGAGACCGCGCTCCGCCACCTGCGCGCGGGCCGCGAGAAGGCCGGGCTGACCATGGACGGCTTCGACGTCTGCCCGACGCTGCCGCTCGCCCTCGGCGACGACGTGACCGCCCTCGCCGACGTCTTCCGGCCGTACACGGCGCTGTACGTCGGCGGGATGGGCAGCCGCAAGCAGAACTTCTACAACCAGCTCGCGCAGCGCATGGGCTACGAGAAGGAAGCCGCCGAGATCCAGGACAAGTACCTGGCCGGCGACAAGGCGGGGGCCGCGGCCGCCGTGCCCCACAGCCTGATCGACCAGACGACCCTGCTCGGTTCCGTCGAGCGGATCGCCGAGCGGATGACCGCCTACGCGGAGGCCGGGGTCACCACCCTGACCCTCGCCCCGGCCGGCTTCACGCTCGACGAGCGGCTGGCGGCCCTGCGGGCGGGCGTCGAGGCGATGGAGCGCGCGGGCCTGTCGTAGGACGCCGCCGGGCTCCGTAAGGACGAGAAGGACGAGAACGACGAGGGCGGCGAGGGCGAAATGAAGGCCCGCGGGGGGTGATCCCGCGGGCCTTGGCCTGCGGCCGTGGTGGGGGCTCGGGGGTCTTCCCCGCCACGGCCGTCACGCAGCACAACGGCTCCGCAGGGCCACCGGTTACGCCCCCGGGCCTCACTCTTTCGGCCGAGTAGTCAGGCCCTCCTGTTGCCCCTCGCCCCGGACCGCATTTGACTCGGTGGTCCGGGGGCGACGAAGTGCGGTTGCGCACGGAGGTGGCGGCGATGCTCACGGCCAGGAGCCTGTTCCAGGAAATCATCGACGACGACGAGTCGTTCCGGCTCTTCTGCTCCATCGCCGCCAGCGGCGAAACCCAAGGGGGCTGGGAGAACGCGCGGATCGCGGCCCTCGTCGCCCCCGGCATGCGCGAGCTCGCGCCCAAGATCACCCGGCACGGCGCCGACGAGGACAAGCACGGCCGGATCTTCAACGCCCTGCTGAAGAAGCGCGGCCTCGAACCCGTCCCCGTACCGCCCGAGACCGACTACACCATGCTGCTCGAACAGCGCGGGATCGGTCTCGCCCACGACAAGCTCCGCCGCGACGAGCCGCTGGCCGAGTCGGACATCGTCGTCTACCTCGCCCACAGTCGGGTCACCGAGCAGCGGGCCGCCGACCAGATGGACATGCTCGTCACGTACTTCGGGGACCATCCCGAACTGGGCAGGGCCATCCACATGATCGACAACGACGAGGCGAACCACCTCGCGTACTGCCACGAGGAGCTGCTCCGGCTGGCCCGTGAGGGCCACGGCCGGCTCATCCAGCGCACCCTGCGCGACTCCGCGCTCACCGAGATCAAGGTCTACCGCGACGTCAGCCTCGCCGTGATGAGCCACATGGGCCGCATCCTGCGCTGGCCCAAGCCCAAGGCGGCCACCCTCGCCGCCGGGATCCGCGGCATGTACGCGTACGAGCGGGTCGCCGGCTGGCACAGGATGGTCGACCTGAGGATGCCCGAGCGGCGCGACGCCCTCGGAGGGCCCGCGACCCCCGCCCCCGCCTTCTGAGGGCGCGGTCCCACGCCGGCCTCAGAGCCAGCCGCGCCGCTTGAACAGCCGGTGGAGACCGGTGACGATCCCCGCCATCAGGACGATCAGCGCCGGGTAGGACCAGGTCCAGCCCAGCTCGGGCATGTGGTCGAAGTTCATGCCGTAGATCCCCGCGATCATCGTGGGGACCGCGGCCATGGCCGCCCACGCCGAGATCTTCCGCATGTCGTCGTTCTGCCGCACGCCCATCTGCGCGAGATGGGCCGAGAGCACGTCGGACAACAGCCGGTCGAGTCCCTCCACCTGCTCGTTCGAGCGCAGCAGATGGTCGTTGACGTCGCGGAAGAAGGGCTGGGCGTGCGCGTTCACGAAGGGCACCGAGCCGGCCGTCAGCCGGGCGAGCGGCCCGGCCAGCGGGCCGCTCGCCCGGCGGAACTCCAGGACCTGCCTCTTCGCCGTGTAGATCCGCTCCGCGGTGTTCGACGGATTGCCGCCGGTCGGCGCGAACACGTCCGCCTCCAGCTCCTCCAGGTCCACCTGGAGCTCACCCGCCACATCGAGGTAGTGGTCCACGACCGCGTCGCTCACCGCGTACAGCACGGCCGTCGGCCCGTGCCTCAGCACCGCCGGCTCCGCCTCCAGCCGCCTGCGCACCGCCGCCAGCGCCGCGCCCTCGCCGTGCCGGACGGTCACCACGAAGGAGTCGCCGACGAACAACATCAGCTCGCCGGAGGAGACCCGGTCGCTCTCCGGTTCGTAGACGATCGGCTTGAGCACTACGAACAGCGAGTCGTCGTAGACCTCCAGTTTGGGCCGCTGATGGGCCTTCAAGGCGTCCTCGACGGCCAGCGGGTGCAGCGCGAATTCCGAGGCGACGTGGGCGAACTCCGCCTCCGACGGCTCGTGCAACCCCACCCAGAGGAAGGCGTCCCCCGTCCGGCGCGCCTCGTCCAGCGCGTCGGACAGGTCGGCGGGCCCGGGAGTCCGGCGCCCGTCCCGGTAGATGGCTGAGTCCACGATCACGCGCCGTATTCTCCCCCGCCGTCCTCCAGCACGCACGCGCGCGTGGCGCACACCGGCCGATCCGCGCCATCCACGCGCGCGCGTGGCGCACAACGGCCGATCCCCGCCATCCACGCGCCGCGTGGACCTAGGCTGGCCGCCATGGCCACGTTGATCCTCGTCCGGCACGGACGCTCCACCGCCAACACCTCCGGAGTCCTCGCCGGGCGCATGCCCGGGGTCGCGCTCGACGAGCGCGGCGCGGCGCAGGCCGCCGCGCTCCCCGGGCGCCTCGCGGGCATCCCGCTCGCCGCCGCGGTCTCCAGCCCCCTCCAGCGCTGCCGGGAGACCCTGCGGCCGCTCCTCGACGCCCGTCCGGGCCTCCCGCTGCACGTCGAGGAGCGGATCAGCGAGTGCGACTACGGCGACTGGTCCGGCCGCAAACTGGCCGAGCTGAGCGACGACCCCCTCATGGAGATCGTCCAGGCCCACGCCTCCGCCGCCGCGTTCCCCGGCGGCGAGTCCATGCGCGGCATGCAGGCCCGCGCCGTCGAGGCCGTACGGGACTGGAACGCCCGGATCGAGGCCGAGCACGGCGAGGACGCCACGTACGTCATGTGCTCCCACGGGGACATCGTCAAGTCGATCGTGGCCGACGCGCTCGGCCTCCACCTCGACCTCTTCCAGCGCATCCACGTCGACCCGTGCTCGGTCACCGTCATCCGCTACACGCGGCTGCGCCCCTTCCTCCTCCGCCTCGGCGACACCGGCGACTTCGCCGGACTCGTCCCCCGGGAGACCCCCGACAGCAGCGGTGCGGCGGAGGTCGGGGGTGGTGCGGGCGCACCGTGATCCCTTCGCGCAGTAGGGTGGACGCGCCGTTGTCGTACGACTGTCGAGACTTTAGGGAGCCGGGAACGTGTCCCGTCAGGTGTTCCTCTACGACCCACCGGAGCGTTTCGTGGCCGGTACGGTCGGGCTGCCTGGCCGCCGTACGTTCTTCCTCCAGGCGTCGGCGAGCGGTCGGGTGACGAGCGTCGCGCTGGAGAAGGCGCAGGTCGCCGCACTGGCCGAGCGCATCGACGAGCTTCTGGACGAGGTCGTGCGCCGCACCGGCGGCAATGCCCCCGTCCCCTCGATCGCCCCCGCCGACAGCGCGGACACCGCCCCGCTCGACGCCCCCGTCGAGGAGGAGTTCCGGGTCGGCACCATGGCGCTCGCGTGGGACGGCGAGGAGCAGCGGCTGATCGTCGAGGCGCAGGCGCTCGTCGAGCTCGACGTGGACTCCGAGGAGGACCTCGCCGAGGCCGAGGAGCGGATGCTCCAGGACGAGGAGAACGGCCCGCCGATGCTCCGCGTCCGGCTCAGCGGCGCCCAGGCCCGGTCCTTCGCCAAGCGGGCCCTGGACGTCGTCAACGCCGGCCGGCCGCCGTGCCCGCTGTGCAGCCTGCCGCTCGACCCCGAGGGGCACGTCTGCCCGCGCCAGAACGGATACCGCCGCGGAGCATGAGCAGCAGCCCCGAGACCCTGCCGGCCGCGGAGCTGCTCGCCCACGGTGAGCTGACCGTGCGCGGCCGGGTCGGCGAGGCGTCCAACGCCGTGCTCTACTGCTCCGTCGCGTACGAGGGCCGTGAGGCGGCCTGTGTGTACAAGCCGGTCGCGGGGGAGCAGCCCCTGTGGGACTTCCCGGACGGCACCCTCGCGCAGCGCGAGGTCGCCGCGTACGAGATCTCCGAGGCCACCGGCTGGGGCCTGATCCCGCCGACGGTGCTCCGCGAGGGCCCGTACGGCGATGGCATGGTCCAGCTGTGGATCGAGGCCGATCCGGAGGCGCGGCTCCTCGCCCTCACCGAGGACGAGGAGGCGGGCGACGGCTGGAAGGCCGTGGGGCCCGCCCAGATCGCCGAGGACCGCACCGCGCTCCTCGTCCACGCCGACACCCCCGAGCTGCGGCGTCTCGCCGTCCTGGACGCCGTCATCAACAACGGTGACCGCAAGGGCGGACACCTGCTGCCGGCCCCCGACGGACGCCTGTACGGCATCGACCACGGCGTCTCCTTCCACGTCGACGACAAGCTGCGCACGCTCCTCTGGGGCTGGGCGGGCGAGGAGCTGCCCGCCGAGGCGGCCGCGGTCCTCGACGCCCTGGACCGCTCCCTGGCGCCCGGAGAGCCGCTCGCGACCCGTCTGGCGGAGTTGCTCACCGGGGCCGAGGTGGCGGCGGTACGCGCCCGTGTGGCCGCGCTGCGGGCGAGCGGGCGGCACCCGGAGCCCTCGGGGCTGTGGCCGGCGATCCCCTGGCCGCCGGTCTGAGATCGGGTCCAAGGCGGGGGCCGGACCGAAAAGTTTCGGCCATCACGGGCCGGGAGGGTCTGGACCCCTGGGGGGTATGCACGCACGCCTCCGACCCGCAAGAGCGCCTAATCGGTCAAGATCCCGGATCCGGTTCGTATCCGGAACACCTGTCCGGTTACGCTCGGGTCATGCATGCCTGGCCCGCTTCTGAGGTCCCCGCCCTTCCCGGCAAGGGCCGCGACCTCCGGATCCACGACACCGCGACCGGCGGACGAGTCACCCTCGCCCCCGGCCCCGTCGCCCGTATCTACGTCTGCGGCATCACGCCGTACGACGCGACCCACATGGGTCACGCGGCGACCTACAACGCGTTCGACCTCGTTCAGCGCGTGTGGCTCGACACCAAGCGGCAGGTGCTGTACGTCCAGAACGTGACGGACGTGGACGACCCGCTGCTGGAACGAGCCATCCGTGACGGCATCGACTGGGTCGGCCTGGCCGAGCGGGAGACCGCCCTCTTCCGCGAGGACATGACCGCCCTGCGGATGCTGCCCCCGCAGCACTACATCGGTGCTGTCGAGGCCATACCGGGCATCGTCCCGCTCGTCGAGCGGCTCCGGGACTCCGGCGCCGCGTACGAGCTCGAAGGCGACGTCTACTTCTCCGTCGACGCCGACCCGCACTTCGGTGAGGTCTCGAACTACTCCACCGAGCTGATGCGCCACCTCTCCGCCGAGCGCGGCGGAGACCCGGAGCGCCCCGGCAAGAAGAACCCGCTCGACCCGATGCTCTGGATGGCCGCCCGCGAGGGCGAGCCGAGCTGGGACGGCGCCAGCCTCGGCGCCGGGCGTCCCGGCTGGCACATCGAGTGCGTCGCCATCGCCCTGGACCACCTCGGCATGAGCTTCGACGTGCAGGGCGGCGGATCCGACCTGATCTTCCCGCACCACGAGATGGGCGCCTCCCACGCCCAGGCCCTCACCGGCGAGTTCCCGATGGCCAAGGCGTACGTCCACGCCGGCATGGTCGGCCTGGACGGCGAGAAGATGTCCAAGTCCCGGGGCAACCTCGTCTTCGTCTCGCGGCTGCGCCGCGACGGCGTCGACCCGGCCGCCATCCGGCTCGCGCTCCTCTCCCACCACTACCGCGCCGACTGGGAGTGGACCGACCAGGTCCTCCAGGACGCCGTGGAACGGCTCGACCGCTGGCGCGCCGCGGTCTCCCGCCCCGACGGCACGTCCGCCGACGCGCTCGTCGAGGAGATCCGCGAGGCCCTCTCCGACGACCTCGACGCCCCGGCCGCCCTGGCCGCGGTCGACCGCTGGGCCGCGCTCCAGATCGCCGAGGGGGGCACCGACGAGTCCGCTCCCGGTCTCGTCTCCCGCGCCGTCGACGCGCTCCTGGGTGTCGCCCTGTAGCGAGCGCCGCGGAGCAACTCCCGTGAGTGCAACCGCCCTTGGACTTCTCGACGAAGTCCGAGGGCGGTTCCCTTTTGTCCTGTCGCGATGCTCGAATCTGCGCTAAATAGGCCTCATGCAATCATCAATGCGCATGAGAGCTGCAGTCGTCGGTGCACTGCTCGGGTTGCTCACCGCCTTCGCGGGACCCGGTGGCAGCGCCTCGGCCGAACCGTCCGACACCACCGTCGGCGACGTCACCGGATTCGCCGCCGACGGATCCGTCTACCGGCTGACCGCGGGCCAGGCGGAGGCCCGCGTCTCCTTCGTCACCGCCGACACCTTCCGCATCGAACTCGCCCCCGACGGCAGGTTCACCGACCCCACCGGCACCGACATCGTCCTGCCCCAGGGCCCGCCCCCGGTCACCCACTGGCGCGACCTCGGCGACCGCTACGAGCTCGGCACCGCCGCGGTCACCCTGCGCGTCACCAAGTCCCCGCTGCGCTTCTCGGCCGTACGCGCCGACGGCACCCCGCTCTGGTCCGAATCCCAGGGCCTCACCTGGAACCAGGACCGCACCACCCAGACCCTCGCCCGGGGCGCCGACGAGCAGTTCTACGGCGCCGGCATGCAGAACGGCCGCGGCAACACCACCCACCGCGACAAGACGGTCGAGGTCGGCGTCGACTACAACTGGAACGACGGCGGCCACCCCAACTCCGTCCCCTTCTACCTCTCCTCGGCCGGCTACGGCGTCTACCGCAACACCTACGCGCCCAACACCTACGCCTTCACCGAGCCCGTCACCACCACCGCGAAGGAACAGCGCTTCGACGCCTACTACTTCGCGGGCACCGGCCGCGACGCCCTCAAGGACGTCATCGGCCAGTACACCCGCCTCACCGGCAAGCCCTTCCTGCCGCCCGTGTACGGCCTGGAGATCGGCGACGCCGACTGCTACCTCCACAACGCCAACCGCGGCGAACGCCACACCCTCGACGCCCTGAAGGTCGCCGACGGCTACGTCGAGAACGACATGCCCAACGGCTGGATGCTCGTCAACGACGGCTACGGCTGCGGCTACGAGAACCTCCCCGAGGCCTCCGCCGGCCTGGGGGAGCGGGGCATGAAGCTCGGCCTGTGGACCGAGGACGGCATCGACCGGCTCGAAGAACAGGTCAAGGCCGGCCAGCGGGTCGCCAAGCTCGACGTCGCCTGGGTCGGCGCGGGCTACAAGTTCGCCCTCGACGGCTGCAAGGACGCCCACGCCGGCATCGAGGCCCACAGCGACGCCCGCGGCTTCACCTGGGCCCCCGAGAGCTGGTCCGGCGCCCAGCGCTGCGGCGTCCAGTGGTCCGGCGACCAGTCGGGCACCTGGGAGTACATCCGCTGGCAGATCCCCACCTACGCCGGCGCCTCCATGTCCGGCCTCGCCTACACCACCGGCGACGTCGACGGGATCTTCGGCGGCAGCGCCAAGACGTACACCCGCGACCTCCAGTGGAAGACCTTCCTGCCCGTCACGATGACCATGGACGGCTGGGCCGCCAACGACAAGCAGCCCTTCCGGTACGGCGAGCCGTACACCTCGATCAACCGCGCCTCCCTCAAGCTCCACGAGGCCCTGCTCCCGTACATCTACAGCCACGCCCACCAGGCCACGAAGACCGGCGTCGGCCTCGCCCGGCCGCTCGCCCTGGAGTACCCGGACGACCCGAAGGCCGCGAGCGACGCCGCCAAGTACGAGTTCCTCAGCGGTGAGGACTTCCTCGTCGCCCCCGTCTACCAGGACGCCGTGGAGCGCGACGGTATCCATCTCCCCAAGGGCACCTGGATCGACTACTGGAGCGGGCGCACCTACGAAGGCCCCGTCACCGTCGACGACTACAGCGCCCCGCTCGACACCCTGCCCCTCTTCGTCCGGGCCGGCGCCACCGTCCCCATGTGGCCCGGTGACATCCGCTCGTACACCGACCGCGCCCCCGGCGACCCGATCGCCTGGGACGTCTACCCGAAGGGCAGTTCCTCCTTCGAGCTGTACGAGGACGACGGCGTCACCCGCGAACACCGCGGCGGCCGGTACGCCACCCAGCGCGCCGAGGTCCGCGCCCCGAACGGCGGCCCCGGCGACGTCTCCGTCCGCATCGGCGCGAGCAACGGCACCTACACCGGAAAGCCCGCCGCCCGGCCGTACGCCTTCACGGTCCACACCGGCGACGCCCCCGGCGCCGTCCGGCTCGACGGGCGCAAGCTGCCCGCCCTCACCTCGCGCGCCGCCTTCGACGCCGCCGCCCAGGGCTGGTGGTACGACCGCGACGAGCGCGGGGGAGTGGTCCGCGTCAAGACCGCGGCCCTGCCCACCGACCGCGGCTTCGAGCTGCGGCTGACCGACACCAGCGCGGTCGGCGGCGCCGTACCGGGCGCGTCCGCCGTCCTCGCCGCCCCCACCGGGCAGGAGCTCGGCGCGGGCACCCCGGGCACGGTCGCCGTGGACGTCACCGCGGGCAACCGCGATGCCGGCGACGTACGCGTCACGCTCGACGCACCGGCCGGCTGGCAGGTCACCCCGGCCGCACCGATCGGCCGGATCCCGGCCGGCACCACCCGGCGCGTCGAGGTCACCGTCACCCCGGCGGCGGACGCGAAGCCCGGCGAGGCCGCCCTCACCGCGACCGCCCGCCACCGCGTGGCCGGTACCGACCGCACCGCCACCCAGCGGTTCGCGGTCGGCGTGATGCCTCCGCCGCCGACGGGCGACGCCTGGGCGAGCGACCTGGTCTGGCTGCGCTCCACGAACGGCTGGGGACCGCCCGAACGCGACCGCTCCAACGGCGAGTCCGGCGCCGCCGACGGCCGGCCGCTCACCCTGGCCGGGACGACCTACGAGAAGGGGATCGGTGGCCACGCCGACTCCGACATCGAGGTCTACCTCGGCGGACGCTGCACCGCCTTCACCGCCGACGTCGGCATCGACGACGAGATCAACGGCTACGGGGACGTGGCCTTCTCCGTCGAGGCGGACGGCCGGGTCCTGTGGACCTCACCGCGGCTGACGGGCGCCTCCGCGACCCTGCCGGTGGACGTCGACGTGACCGGGGCCCGGCACGTCCGGCTGCGGATCACGGACACCAACGGATCGAAGAGCGGCGACCACGGGGACTGGGCGGCGGCCCGGTTCACCTGCGCATGACCGCTCACCGCGTGACGGCCTGATACGCGTACGGGAGGGGCGCCCTCGGGCACCCCTCCCGTACCGATGTCTACGACTCGGAGTCGCCGTTCCCGCCCTCGTCGGACGAGTCCTCGGCGGATCCTTCGGTCGTCCCCTCGGGACTCGGATCCGCGCCGGGCTCCGGTACCGGCCCCGGTACCGACTCCGGCCCCGGCCGCTCCGGCTTCGGCGGCCTCGTCCTGCCGCTCCCGGGGTCCCGCAGGAACGGCGAGTCGCCGCCCTCCGTCGCCACCCCGGGGCCCCCGGGCCCGGTGCCCGGTTCGCGCCGCCGCAGATACCGCTCGAACTCGCGGGCGATCGCCTCGCCCGAGGCCTCCGGCAGCTCCGCCGTGTCCCGCGCCTCTTCCAGCGTCTGTACGTACTCGGCGACCTCGCTGTCCTCGGCGGCCAGCTGGTCCACGCCCAGCTGCCACGCCCGCGCGTCCTCGGGCAGGTCGCCCAGCGGGATGCGCAGACCGATCAGGTCCTCCAGACGGTTGAGGAGCGCGAGGGTCGCCTTCGGGTTCGGCGGCTGCGACACGTAGTGCGGCACCGCCGCCCAGAGGCTCACCGCGGGCACGCCCGCGTGCGTGCACGCCTCCTGGAGGATGCCGACGATGCCCGTCGGACCCTCGTACCGGGTCTCCTCCAGGTCCATCGTCCGCGCCAGGTCCGGATCGGACGTCACCCCGCTGACGGGGACCGGTCGGGTGTGCGGCGTGTCCCCGAGCAGCGCGCCCAGGATCACGACCATCTCCACCCCCAGCTCGTGGGCGAAGGCGAGCAGCTCGTTGCAGAAGGAGCGCCAGCGCATCGAGGGCTCGATCCCGCGCACGAGCACCAGGTCACGCGGCTTGTCGCCGCCGATCCGGACCACGGAGAGCCGGGTCGTCGGCCAGGTGATCTTCCGGACACCGTTGTCCAGGAAGACCGTGGGACGGTTGACCTGGAAGTCGTAGTAGTCCTCGGCGTCGAGGGCCGCGAACACCTCGCCCTTCCATTCCCGGTCCAGATGGGCGACCGCGGTGGAGGCGGCGTCGCCGGCGTCGTTCCAGCCCTCGAACGCGGCCACCATGACCGGGTCGATCAGCTCGGGTACCCCCTCGAGCTCGATCACCCAGCGCCTCCTTTTCGAAGTTCCTGTCGTACGGACCAACCTTACGGCTTTCCGGCGGTCCGTCCGCAGCCCCCGGGCATCCCCGAAAACCCGTGCGGCCTTGATCGACTACCCAGGAACTCGCCTCCGCACACGGCGGTCTCACTCCTCCCAGAGCGTGCTCGGCGCCTCCCTCCGCACCACCGGCGCGATCTCCTCGGCGAACCGCTGGAGCGTCTCGGTCTGCTCGGCCGTGGACTGCCCGAAGGTGTCGACGGTGACCGACTGGAGGTCGTGCCCGTAGTGCTCGTGGTAGCCGAGGATCTTGTCGATGATCTGCTGAGGCGAACCGATCAGCTGGGGCCCGGCCGCGATCGCGTCCTCGATCGTGCGGAACGGGGTGTTGTAGCCGGCCTTCCCCTCCAGGTGCGGGCGGAAGCTCTGCCGCACCTTCGCCTCGTACAGGTCCCGGTAGCGGGTGACCGCCTGTTCGGTGGTGTCGGCGATGAGCAGCCCGCCCGAACCGGCCGCCACGCGCGCGTGGGCCGGGTCGTGCCCGTACTCCTCGAACTTCTCGCGGTAGTGGGCGATGAGCCGCGCGTACGCCTCCCTCGGCTGGATCGCGTTGGCGGTGAAGAGCGGATCGCCGTGCCGCGCCGCGAGCTCGGGGGAGTTGAGACTGGTGGCCGAGCCGTGCCAGATCCGCGGCGGACCGGCGTACGGGCGCGGCACCGTGGTGACGTTCTTCAGCGGCGGCCGGAACTCGCCCTCCCAGTCGACGCCCTCCTCCGACCAGAGGCGGCGCAGCAGCTCGTACTTCTCCTTCTGGAGGTCCCACTGCCGCTCCTCGTCCAGCCCGAAGAGGTCGAAGTGGCCGGCCTCCGCGCCCTTGCCGACGACGAGTTCGAGCCGGCCGCGGGAGAGCTGGTCGAGGGTGGCGTAGTCCTCGGCGACGCGGACGGGATCGAGGATCGCGACGACGGTCACTCCGGTGAGCAGCCGGATCCGGGTGGTCCGGGCCGCCAGCGCGGCGAGCAGCACGGTCGGGGCCGAGGAGAGGAACGGGCCCGCGTGGCGCTCGCCTACCGCGTACGCGTCGAAGCCGAGGCGCTCGGCGGTCTCGCCGAGCGTGACCACCTGCTCCAACCGGTCGGCGGCGGAGAGCAGTTCGCCGGTGAGCGGGTGCGGGGTGTGGTGGACGATCGAGAGGACCTGGAATTTCATGCGTCCACTCTGCGCGCGGAGTGTTGCGGCGGTGTGGACGGAGCGTGGCACGCGTGAGGGGCGGTCCCCGGCTCGGGAACCGCCCCTCCGTCCGCGGGAGTTACTTCCGCAGCATGGACTCGACGCCGGCGCGGATCTCGTCCGTCGCCAGGCCTCGTATCGTCAGCGTCGTACGGCGGCGCAGCACGTCGTCCGCCGTCTCGGCCCACTCGTGGTCGCGGGCGTAGGCGACCTGCGCCCAGATCTCCGGGGCGTCCGGGTGGATCCGCCGGGCGAGCTCCGGGTTCTCGTTCGCCATGCGGGCGATGTCGAAGGAGAGCGAGCCGTAGTGCGTCGCCAGGTGCCTGGCGGTGTCGGCGGCCATCCGCGGACCGGGCGCCGGACCGTCGGAGAGCAGCCGGTGCGTGACCGCGTTCGGGTTGGCGATACCGGGCAGCGGGAGCCGCTTCGGCAGCGTCGAGACCGACTCGTAGTCGTCGCCCAGCGGGTGGCCCGGGAGGGCCTCCAGCTTCTTCATCACCGTACGGCCGATGTGGCGGAAGGTCGTCCACTTGCCGCCGGCCACCGACAGCATGCCGCCGCGGCCCTCGGTGACGACCGTCTCGCGCTTGGCCTTCGAGGTGTCGCCGGGACCGCCCGGGAGCACCCGCAGACCCGCGAAGGCGTAGGTGATCAGATCGCGGTCGAGCTGCTGGTCGCGGATGGAGAACGCGGCCTCGTCCAGGATCTGGGCGGTGTCCTTCTCGGTGACCTCGACCTGGCCGGGGTCCCCCTCGTACTCCTCGTCGGTCGTGCCGAGGAGCAGCATGTCCTCCCAGGGGAGGGCGAAGGTGATGCGGTACTTGTCGATCGGGGTGGCCAGCGCGGCCTTCCACGGCGAGGTCCGCTTGAGGACCAGGTGCGCGCCCTTGGAGAGGCGGATGGAGGGGGCCGCGTTCGGGTCCTCCATCGTGCGCAGGTGGTCGACCCACGGGCCGGTCGCGTTCAGGACGAGGCGGGCGGTGACGCCGAACTCGTCGCCGCTCGTACGGTCCTTCAGCTCGGCGCCCGTGACCCGGCCCCGGGTGAAGCGCAGGCCGGTGACCTCGGCGTGGTTGAGGACGGTTGCCCCGGCGTCGACGGCGGCGCGGACCGTCATCAGCGCCATGCGGGCGTCGTTCATCTGGTCGTCGCCGTAGACGGCCACGGCCTTCAGGTTGTCCGTCCGCAGCTCCGGCACGTCCTGCGCGGCCTTGGCGGGGGAGAGCAGGTGTCCGACGCCGTCGCCGAAGGCGGACAGGGCGGAGTACGCGAAGACGCCGGCGCCCAGCTTGGCCGCGCCGTGCGGGCCGCCCTTGTAGACGGGCAGGTAGAAGGTGAGCGGGTTGGCGAGGTGCGGTGCCACCTGGCGCGAGACCGCACGCCGCTCGAAGTGGTTCTCCGCCACCAGCTTCACCGCGCCGGTCTGCAGGTAGCGCAGACCGCCGTGGAGGAGCTTGGAGGAGGCGGAGGAGGTGGCGCCGGCGAAGTCGCCGGCGTCCACCAGGGCCACCCGCAGACCGGACTGCGCGGCGTGCCAGGCGGTGGAGATGCCCAGGATGCCGCCGCCGATGACCAGGAGGTCGTACGTCGCCTTGGAGAGCTGCTCCCGGGTCTCGGCGCGGCTCGGGAGGGAGCCGGACGCCGGGTGCGTCCCAAGGGCAGGGACGCTCTGCAGGGTGGTCATGTGTCTTACTCCTCGTCCTCGATCCAGCCCATGGTCCGCTCCACGGCCTTGAGCCAGCTCTTGTACTCGCTGTCACGCCTGTCGGCGTCCATGCGAGGGGTCCATTCCGCCGCGCGGCGCCAGTTGGCGCGCAGGGCGTCGGTGTCCGGCCAGAAGCCGACGGCCAGACCGGCGGCGTAGGCGGCACCGAGGCAGGTGGTCTCGGCGACCATCGGACGCACGACGGGCGCGTCCAGGAAGTCGGAGAGGGTCTGCATCAGCAGGTTGTTGGAGGTCATGCCGCCGTCGACCTTCAGCGCGGTCAGCTCGACGCCGGAGTCCTTCGTCATGGCGTCGGTGATCTCGCGGGTCTGCCAGGCGGTGGCCTCCAGGACGGCGCGGGCGATGTGCGCCTTGGTGACGTACCGGGTGAGGCCGGCGATCACACCGCGGGCGTCGGAGCGCCAGTACGGGGCGAACAGGCCGGAGAAGGCCGGCACGAAGTAGGCGCCGCCGTTGTCCTCGACCGAGGACGCGAGGGTCTCGATCTCGGCCGCGGACTTGATCAGGCCCATCTGGTCGCGCATCCACTGCACCAGCGAACCGGTGACGGCGATCGAGCCCTCCAGCGCGTAGACCGGCTTCTGATCGCCGATCTGGTAGCCGACCGTGGTCAGCAGGCCGCTGTAGGAGTTGATGATCTTGTCACCGGTGTTCATCAGCATGAAGGTGCCGGTGCCGTACGTGGACTTGGCCTCGCCCTCGGCGAAACAGGTCTGGCCGAACAGGGCGGCCTGCTGGTCGCCGAGCGCCGAGGCGACCGGGACACCGGCGAGGGCGCCGTCCTTGACGTGGCCGTAGATCTCGGCGGAGGACCGGATCTCGGGGAGGACGTTGAGGGGGACCCCCATCGACTCCGCGATCTTCTCGTCCCAGGCCAGCGTGTGCAGGTTCATCAGCATGGTGCGCGAGGCGTTGGTGACGTCGGTGACGTGCACGCCGCCGTCGGCGCCGCCCGTGAGGTTCCAGATGACCCACGAGTCCATGGTGCCGAAGAGGATGTCGCCGGCCTCGGCGCGCTCGCGCAGGCCCTCGACGTTGTCGAGCATCCAGCGGATCTTCGGGCCGGCGAAGTAGCTCGCCAGCGGCAGGCCGGTCTCGCGGCGGAAGCGGTCCTGGCCGACGTTGCGGCCGAGCTCCTTGCAGAGGGCGTCGGTGCGGGTGTCCTGCCAGACGAGGGCGTTGTGGACGGGCTCACCGGTGTTCTTGTCCCAGAGCAGCGTGGTCTCGCGCTGGTTGGTGATGCCGATCGCCTTGACGTCGGCGGAGGTGATGTTCGCCTTGTCGAGGGCTCCGGCGACGACCTCCTGGACGTTGGTCCAGATCTCGGCGGCGTCGTGCTCGACCCAGCCCGGCTTCGGGAAGATCTGCTCGTGCTCCTTCTGGTCGACCGAGACGATCCGGCCGTCCTTGTCGAAGACGATGCAGCGCGAGGAGGTGGTGCCCTGGTCGATGGCCGCGATGAAGGGGCCGGACGTGTGTGCGTCGGTCACGGTGTGCTCCAAGGAAGGTCTGGAAGAAGGACGGCTCAGGCGAACGCGAGGTTGTAGATACCCGCGGCGATGGCTCCACCGATCAGCGGACCGGCGACCGGGATCCAGGCGTAGCTCCAGTCGGAGCCGCCCTTGTTCGGCAGCGGGAGCAGCGCGTGCACGATGCGCGGGCCGAGGTCACGTGCCGGGTTGATGGCGTAGCCGGTCGGGCCGCCGAGCGAGAGGCCGATGGAGACGACGACGAAGGCGGTGATGAGCGCGCCTATGACGCCGAGGCCCTTGCCGCTGTCGTTCAGGCCCTGCGTCAGCACCGCGAGCACCAGCACGACGGTGCCGATGATCTCGGTGGCCAGGTTCTGCCAGGTGTTCCGGATCTCGGGGCCGGTGGAGAAGACGCCGAGCACCGGGCCGGGGCCCTCGATCGGCTTCTCGCCGACGGTCTCCGGGTCCCTGAGGTGGGCCTGGAACTGTCCGTAGTAGGCCACCCAGACCAGCGCCGCGCCGATCATCGCGCCGAGCATCTGGCCGACGATGTAGACGGGGACGTCGCCCCACTCGCCGTCCTTGATCGCGATGCCGACCGTGACTGCGGGGTTCAGATGGGCGCCGGAGAGGGAAGCCGTCATGTAGACGGCCGTCATGACGGCGAAGCCCCACCCGAAGGTGATCGCGAGCCAGCCCGCGTTGCGGGCCTTCGAGCTCTTGAGCGTGACGGCGGCACAGACACCGCCGCCGAGCAGGATGAGTACGGCGGTACCGATGGTCTCGCCGAGGAAGATGTCGGAGCTGGACACCCGCGACTCCTTTGTCCTTCGTCCAGGGGAAGGCGAACCCCGGGTCCCACCGGTGGTCCGCGCCCTCGTGTGAGGGCGTTACCGGCCCTTGGCACTGGCACACTCTAGCGTGTATTGCCGTTAGGTGTTCGACAATGCCGACCGGTGAACGGAAGTTTTGCCCCCGGGTTAACAGCACGTCAAGGGCCCGGGATGCGAAAAACCCGCCGATAACTGGATCGTTACCGACGGGTTCGCGCGTACGGGCTCGTGCGCGCGGGCGGGCGCCCGGCGCCGTCAGAAGCGGCCGGCCCCCAGGTCCCGGGAGACCGCGCGGGCGCAGTCCCGCACCGCCGCCACCAGTTCGGGGCGCAGCTCCCCGCCCGGGCGGAGCCGCTCCACCGCGCCGGTGACCGCCACCGCGCCCACCGGCATCCGCCGCCGGTCGTGGATCGGCGCCGCCACCGAGGCCACGCCCTCCCAGGTCTCCTCCACGTCCTCCGCCCAGCCCTTGGCGCGCGCCAGGTCGAGCAGCGACTCGAAGGCGCCGAGCTCCGTGGTCGTCCGGGGCGTGAACGCCTCCCGCTCGACCTCCAGCACCTCGCTGTGGGCCACCGGGTCGTAGGCCGAGAGGACCTTCCCGAGCGCGGTGGAGTGCAGCGGCTGCATGGCCCCCACCTCCAGCACCTGGCGGCTGTCGTCCGGCCGGAAGACGTGGTGCACGATCAGGACGCCGCGCTGGTGCAGCACCCCCAGGTGCACGCTCTCGCCGCTCGACCGCGCGAGGTCGTCCGTCCAGACGAGGGCCCGGGCCCGCAGCTCGTGCACGTCCAGATAGCTGTTGCCGAGCCGCAGCAGCTCCGCCCCCAGCTGGTAGCGGCCCGAGGCCGCCTCCTGCTCCACGAAGCCCTCCGCCTGGAGGGTCCGCAGGATCCCGTGTGCCGTGCCCTTCGCGAGCCCCAGCGAGGACGCGATGTCGGACAGGCCGAGCCGGCGCTCGCCGCCCGCGAGCAGTCGCAGCATCGCCGCCGCCCGTTCAAGCGACTGGATGTTCTTCGCCATCGCCCGACCCTTCTCCCTCTTACGTTGTTCGACAATGCTGAACACTATCGGTCGATGCCGACCTTGGCTCACACATGACAGTGTCCGTCAAGAACGGGCCGCACCGGGAGTCCCCGCACACAGGATGCCGTCCGCCCCGTGGGACACCATGTCCACCCCGGGGCAAGCACGGTTACGCTGACCCCGTGCACCCTCCACCGAGAGTGCAAAGCCGACAGCCGTCGCATCCCAGGGAGCTCATCCATGGCCTCGTTGCCGACCCCTTCCGCTGACAGCCGGACCCGCGCCGCAGCCCTCCGTGAGGCACTCGCCAGCCGCGTGGTCGTCGCCGACGGTGCCATGGGCACCATGCTCCAGGCTCAGGACCCCACCCTCGAGGACTTCCAGAACCTCGAAGGCTGCAACGAGATCCTGAACGTGACGCGCCCCGACATCGTCCGCTCGGTCCACGAGGCGTACTTCGAGGTCGGCGTCGACTGCGTCGAGACGAACACCTTCGGCTCCAACCACTCGGCTGCCGGCGAGTACGAGATCGCCGACCGGATCCACGAGCTCTCCGAGTCGGGCGCCCGGATCGCCCGCGAGGTCGCCGACGAGTTCACCGCCAAGGACGGCCGTCAGCGCTGGGTGCTGGGCTCCATCGGCCCGGGCACGAAGCTCCCGTCGCTCGGCCACATCACGTACGACGTGCTCCGCGACGGCTACCAGCAGAACGCCGAGGGCCTGCTGGCCGGCGGCGCGGACGCCCTGATCGTCGAGACGACCCAGGACCTGCTGCAGACCAAGTCGAGCCTCATCGGCGCGCGCCGTGCCATGGACGCCCTGGGCGTCGATGTGCCCCTCATCTGTTCGCTCGCCTTCGAGACCACGGGCGTCATGCTGCTCGGCTCGGAGATCGGCGCCGCGCTGACCGCCCTGGAGCCGCTCGGCATCGACATGATCGGCCTGAACTGCTCCACCGGTCCGGCCGAGATGAGCGAGCACCTGCGCTACCTCGCCCGCCACTCGCGTACGCCCCTGATGTGCATGCCGAACGCCGGCCTGCCCGTGCTCACCAAGGACGGCGCGTACTTCCCGCTGACGCCGCCGGAGATGGCCGACGCCCAGGAGAACTTCGTCCGTGACTACGGCCTGTCGCTGATCGGCGGCTGCTGCGGCTCGACCCCCGAGCACCTGCGCCATGTCGTCGAGCGGGTGCGGGACGTCACGCCCCCCGAGCGCACTCCGCACCCCGAGCCCGGCGCCGCCTCGCTCTACCAGACGGTCCCGTTCCGCCAGGACACCGCGTACATGGCGATCGGCGAGCGGACGAACGCCAACGGCTCCAAGAAGTTCCGCGAGGCCATGCTGGAGGCCCGCTGGGACGACTGCGTCGAGATGGCCCGCGACCAGATCCGCGAGGGCGCGCACATGCTCGACCTCTGCGTGGACTACGTCGGCCGCGACGGCGTCGCCGACATGGAGGAGCTGGCCGGGCGCTTCGCCACCGCCTCCACCCTGCCGATCGTCCTCGACTCCACCGAGGTCGACGTCATCCAGGCCGGCCTCGAGAAGCTCGGTGGCCGGGCCGTCATCAACTCGGTGAACTACGAGGACGGCGACGGCCCCGAGTCCCGCTTCGCGAAGGTCACCCGGCTGGCGCAGGAGCACGGTGCCGCGCTCATCGCCCTCACCATCGACGAGGAGGGCCAGGCCCGTACCGTCGAGCACAAGGTCGCCATCGCCGAGCGGCTGATCGACGACCTCACCGGCAACTGGGGCATCCACGAGTCGGACATCCTCATCGACACCCTGACCTTCACGATCTGCACCGGTCAGGAGGAGTCGCGCAAGGACGGCATCGCCACGATCGGGGCGATCCGCGAGCTGAAGCGGCGCCACCCGGACGTCCAGACCACGCTGGGCCTGTCGAACATCTCCTTCGGCCTCAACCCCGCCGCGCGCATCCTCCTCAACTCGGTCTTCCTCGACGAGTGCGTGAAGGCCGGCCTCGACTCGGCGATCGTGCACGCCTCGAAGATCCTGCCGATCGCCCGTTTCGACGACGAGCAGGTCACGACGGCCCTCGACCTGATCTACGACCGTCGTGCCGAGGGTTACGACCCGCTGCAGAAGCTGATGGCGCTCTTCGAGGGCGTCAACACCAAGTCGATGAAGGCGGGCAAGACCGAGGAGCTCCTCGCGCTGCCGCTCGACGAGCGGCTCAAGCGCCGGATCATCGACGGCGAGAAGAACGGCCTGGAGGCGGACCTCGACGAGGCCCTCACCGAGCGCCCCGCCCTCGACATCGTCAACGAGACCCTGCTCGACGGCATGAAGACCGTGGGAGAGCTCTTCGGCTCCGGCCAGATGCAGCTGCCGTTCGTGCTCCAGTCCGCCGAGGTCATGAAGACCGCGGTCGCCCACCTCGAACCCCACATGGAGAAGTCCGACGCCGAGGGGAAGGGCACCATCGTCCTCGCGACGGTCCGCGGCGACGTCCACGACATCGGCAAGAACCTCGTCGACATCATCCTCTCCAACAACGGCTACAACGTCGTCAACATCGGCATCAAGCAGCCCGTCTCCGCGATCCTGGAAGCCGCCGAGGAGCACAAGGCCGACGTCATCGGCATGTCCGGTCTCCTCGTCAAGTCCACCGTGATCATGAAGGAGAACCTGCAGGAGCTGAACCAGCGCGAGCTGGCCGCCAAGTACCCGGTGATCCTCGGCGGCGCGGCCCTCACCCGGGCCTACGTGGAGCAGGACCTGCACGAGATCTACCAGGGCGAGGTGCGGTACGCCCGCGACGCCTTCGAGGGCCTGCGCCTCATGGACGCCCTCATCTCCGTGAAGCGCGGCGTCCCCGGAGCCGCGCTCCCCGAGCTCAAGCCGCGCCGCGTCGCCAAGCGTGACACTCCGGTCCTCCAGGTGGAGGAGCCGGAGGAGCCCGGCGGCCGCTCCGACGTCGCCGTCGACAACGCCGTCCCCACCCCGCCGTTCTGGGGCACCCGTGTCGTCAAGGGCATTCCGCTCAAGGACTACGCCTCCTGGCTGGACGAGGGCGCCCTCTTCAAGGGCCAGTGGGGCCTCAAGCAGGCCCGCGCGGGCGGCGCCACGTACGAGGAGCTCGTCGAGAGCGAGGGCCGGCCGCGGCTCCGGGGCCTCCTGGAGAAGCTGCACACCGAGAACCTGCTCGAAGCGGCCGTGGTCTACGGGTACTTCCCCTGCGTCTCCAAGGGCGAGGACCTGATCATCCTCGACGAGGCGGGCAACGAGCGGACCCGCTTCACCTTCCCCCGCCAGCGCCGGGGCCGCCGCCTGTGCCTCGCGGACTTCTTCCGCCCGGAGGAGTCCGGCGAGACCGACGTCGTCGGCCTCCAGGTGGTCACCGTCGGGTCGAAGATCGGCGAGGCCACGGCCAAGCTCTTCGCGTCCGACTCCTACCGCGACTACCTGGAGCTGCACGGCCTGTCCGTCCAGCTCGCCGAGGCCATGGCCGAGTACTGGCACGCCCGGGTCCGCGCCGAGCTCGGCTTCGGCGGCGAGGATCCGGCCAAGGTCGAGGACATGTTCGACCTCAAGTACCGGGGCGCGCGCTTCTCCCTCGGGTACGGCGCCTGCCCCGACCTGGAGGACCGCGCGAAGATCGCGGACCTGCTGCGGCCGGAGCGGATCGGCGTGCACCTGTCGGAGGAGTTCCAGCTCCACCCCGAGCAGTCGACCGACGCCATCGTCATCCACCATCCCGAGGCGAAGTACTTCAACGCACGGTGACCGCCCTACGTAAATCTCGGCGTCCTCGCTGATCGAGACGTAGACTTGTCGGTCCAGTGCAGGCCGGTCTTCCTCCCCGTACCGGGGAGGGGGGCCGGCCTTCTCGTCCCTCCATGGAAGGTGTGCCGGATGACCAGTACGGTCCCCGCGTCCCTGCTCCGCACGAACGGAAGCTCCGCGCTGCAGGCGGTCTTCCTCGACATGGACGGGACCCTCGTCGACACGGAGGGGTTCTGGTGGGACGCCGAGGTCGAGGTCTTCGCCGACCTCGGGCACCAGCTGGACGAGGCCTGGCGCGACATCGTCGTGGGCGGCCCGATGACCCGCAGCGCGGGCTACCTGATCGAGTCCACCGGCGCCGACATCACCCTCGAGGAATTGACCGTCCTGCTCAACGAGAAGTTCACGCAGCGCATCGAGCGGGGCGTCCCGCTCATGCCCGGCGCCGAGCGCCTCCTCGCCGAGCTGGCCCGGCACAACATCCCCACCGCCCTGGTCTCCGCCTCGCACCGCCGGATCATCGACCGGATCCTGGCCTCGCTCGGCCGGGACCGCTTCGCGCTCACCGTCGCGGGGGACGAGGTCGTCCGCACCAAGCCGCACCCCGAGCCGTATCTGACGGCCGCGCGCGGCGTGGGTGCCGACCCGGCCCTGTGCGCCGTCATCGAGGACACGGCGACCGGTGTGGCGGCCGCCGAGGCAGCCGGCTGCCGGGTCGTCGCGGTGCCCTCCGTCGCCCCGATCGCCCCCTCCCCGGGCCGGGTCGTCGTGCGTTCCCTGGAAGAAGTCGACGTGCCCTTCCTGCGCACATTGATCACCGGAATTTGAGCTTCGTCTGAGCCTTCCGGACTGAATGCGCTTTCACGCGCGGAAATCAGCCAGGCCATTCACCGATAAAGCCTCCACGTGACCTTCGTCACCCAGAGTGCCCGTCGGTGGGTGGCCTGGGTGCGTTCCATGCCCGGAATCTTCCGGTTTCGGTGATCCCATGTGTCCCGGTTCGATGGCCCCCGTCCGCATCGCGGCACCGCATGACTATCGAACCGCCCGTATTCATGATCACCGTGCGATTACCCCGAGCCTGCCCGCGGTCGGGCAATAGCGGCGGCGCCCACTAATCTTTCGCGAGTACTTCGCCGCATAACCGCGTGCACCGGCGCACACCCAAGTCGCCGTGAACACAGGACCGATCGCAACACCCGGCCCGATCGCTCCCGCCCCGACCGGGCGGCCGGCGGCGGAGTGTCCACAGACCGCTGTATCCCAGTGCCGGATGAGGAGAACGTCCCTGATGAACCGCAAGACCCTGGTGCTGCCCGCCGCGGCCGTACTGCTGACCCCCCTGCTCGCCGCGTGTGGCGGAGCGGAGGACGGCAGAGCCATCGTCGTCGGCACCACGGACCAGTTCATCGCGACCGAGGACGCCCCCGCCCCCCTCGACCCGGCCTTCGCCTACGACACCGGCACCTGGAACATCCTGCGGCAGACCGTCCAGACCCTGCTGCACGTGCCCCGCGGCGGCGGTGAGCCCGTCCCCGAGGCCGCCCAGAGCTGCGGCTTCTCCGACAAGGCCAGCGAGAGCTACCGCTGCAAGCTCCGCTCCGGCCTCACCTTCGCCGACGGCACGCCGGTCACCGCCGAGGACGTCAAGTACTCCATCGAGCGCGTGCTGAAGATCAAGTCGGACAACGGAACGGCCGCGCTCCTCTCCAACGTCGACACCGTCGAGACCAAGGGCGACGCCGAGGTCGTCTTCCACCTCAAGGCCCCCGACGCCACCTTCCCGTACAAGCTCTCGACCCCGGTCGCCGGCATCCTCAGCAAGGACAAGTACGCCGCCGGGAAGCTCCGTGACGGCTTCGACGTCGACGGCTCGGGCCCGTACACCATGAAGGTCGAGCGCGAGGGCGAGAAGGCCTCCCGGTTCGTGTTCACCAGGAACCCGAAGTACAAGGGCGACATCGTCCCGCGCAACGACAAGGTCGAGCTGCGCGCCTTCGCCGACGCCGGCGCCATGGGCAAGGCCCTGGAGAGCGACGACATCGACATGATGGCCCGCTCCCTGTCGCAGAAGCAGATCAAGGACCTCACCGAGACCCCCAAGGAACGCATCCGCGTCACCGAGGTCCCCGGCCTGGAGATCCGCTACCTCGGCTTCAACACCAAGGCCCCCTCCGTCAAGGAGAAGGCCGTACGCCAGGCCATGGCCGCCGTCGTCGACCGGGGCGCCCTCGTCAACGGCGTCTACGGCCCCACCGCCGAGCCGCTCTACTCGCTGATCCCCTCCAGCATCACCGGCCACGCGACCCCCTTCTACGACACGTACGGCGACCCCGACCCCGCCCGCGCCGCCGAGATCCTCAAGGACGCCGGCGTCAAGACCCCGGTCAAGGTGACGCTGAACTACACCACCGACCACTACGGCGCCGAGACCGCCCAGGAGTTCGAGGCGCTCAAGAAGCAGCTCGTCTCCAGCGGACTCTTCGACGCCACCACCCGCGGCGCGGAGTGGTCCACCTTCCGCCCGGCCCAGAAGCGCGGCGACTACGCCGTCTACGGCCTCGGCTGGTTCCCGGACTTCCCGGACCCGGACAACTACGTCGCTCCGTTCCTCGACAGCGACAACTTCCTCAACACCCCGTACGTCAACAAGGTCGTCCGCGACCAGCTCATCCCGCGGTCGCGCCGCCAGGCCGACCGCACCGCCGCGAGCCCCGTCTACGCGCAGATCCAGAAGATCGTCGCCGAGGACGTGCCCGTCCTGCCGCTGTGGCAGGGCAAGCAGTACGTCGCCGCGCGCGACGACCTCACCGGAGTCGAGTACGCGCTCAACACGTCGTCCGACCTGCTGCTCTGGGAACTGGGCCGCGGCACCGCCTAGGGACTGTCCGGCGGACAGGCCCTAACCCCCTCGACCGGATCGGATACCGGCCGCGCACCAGCGCGCGGCCGGCCTGGCAAGAGATCAAGAGGCAAGTTCTGTGAAGGCACACAACAAGTGGCTGACGGCCCCGCTCGCCGCGGGGCTGTCCGCCGCCCTCCTCAGCGGCTGCGGCACCGAGCAGGGCGGGGGCGCCGGCTCCGGTGACGGCATACGCGTCGGCATGTCCGACGAGATCCTCGCCACCGACCCGGCGGCCGGCTACGACCCCGGCTCCTGGCTGCTGTTCAACAACGTCTTCCAGTCCCTGCTGGCCTTCCCCAAGGGCGGCTCCGAGCCCGAGCCCGAGGCCGCCGACAAGTGCGGCTTCTCCGCGGGCAGCAAGGTCTACACCTGCACCCTCCGGGACGGCCTCACCTTCTCCAACGGCAACCCGCTCACCTCGAAGGACGTCAAGTTCTCCTTCGAGCGGGCCCTGAAGATCGCCGACCCGTCCGGTCCCGCGCCGCTGCTCTCCGCGATCGCCTCCATCGAGACCCCCGACGAGCGGACCGTCGTCTTCCGCCTCAAGGTCCCGGACGCCACCTTCCCCAGTAAGATCGCCTCGGGCGCCGGCTCCATCGTCGACCACCGCGACTACCCCGCCGACGCCCTGCGCACCGACGGCAAGGCCACCGGCTCCGGCCCCTACAAGCTGGACTCCATCAGCGAGACCGAGGCCGGCTTCTCCGCCAACTCCGGTTACAAGGGCAACGCCAAGCCCAAGAACGGCGGAGTCACCCTCAAGCTCTACGGCGGCGACCGCGCGGCCCTCTCCAAGGCACTCGCCGACGGCGAGGTCGACGTCGCCTACCGAGGCCTCTCCGCCGACGACATCGCCGCCCTCGAAACCTCCGAGACCACCGACGACCGGGGCTTCGAGGTCACGCAGGGCAGCAGCGCCGAGGTCCAGCACCTCGTCTTCAACGTGAAGGACCCCGTCGTCGGCAAGCTCGGCGTCCGCCGGGCCATCGCCCACCTCGTCAACCGCGAGGCCCTCGTCGAGGACGTCTACAAGTCGACGGCCACGCCGCTCTACTCGATCGTCCCGGCGGGCATCGCCGGCCACAACACGGCCTTCTTCGACACCTACGGCAGCCCCGACAAGGCCAAGGCGAAGAAGGCCCTGCGCGACGCCGACATCACCGGCAAGGTGAAGCTCACCCTCTGGTCCACGCCCAGCCGCTACGGCCCGGCCACCGACCAGGAGCTCAAGGCCATCGCCGGCCAGCTCAACGACAGCGGCCTCTTCGAAGCCGACGTCAAGTCCGTCGCCTTCGACCAGTACGAGAAGGACATCGCCGCCGGTAAGTACGGCGTCTACGTCAAGGGCTGGGTCCCCGACTACCCCGACGCCGACAACTTCACCGCCCCCTTCTTCGGCGAGGGCAACGTCCTGGGCAACCACTACGGGAACGCCAAGATCACCGGCGACATCCTCCCGAAGACCGCCGCCCTCGCCGACCGCGCCGCCACCGCCGACGAGTACGGACAGCTCCAGGACATCGTCGCCGAGGAACTCCCGCTCCTCCCGCTCTGGCAGGGCAAGCAGTACGCCGTCGCCCGCGACGACGTCACCGGCCTCGAATGGACCCTCGACGCCTCCACCGTCTTCCGCTTCTGGGAGCTCAAGAAGGGCTGAGCCGGTCCTGAGGGTGACGGCGGAGGGGCCCGGCGCGCGACACGCGCACCGGGCCCCTCCGCCGTACCGTCCGTCGTCGGCGCTACTGATTGCCGCCGGGCCGCACCAGACCGCTCTCGTACGCGTACACCGCGGCCTGCACCCGGTCCCGCAGGCCCAGCTTCGTCAGCACATGGCCCACGTGCGTCTTCACCGTCGTCTCGCTGACGAACAGATCCGCCGCGATCTCCGCGTTCGACAAGCCCCGCGCCACCAGCTTCAGCACCTCGACCTCGCGATCGGTCAACGTGCCCAGGGTGTCCGGCATCTGCTCCTCGCCCGTCGGCAGATGCGCCGAGTACTTGTCGAGCAGCCGGCGCGTGATCGACGGCGCCAGCATCGCCTCACCCGCCGCCACCACACGGATCGCCTGCACCAGCTCGTTCGCCGGGGCGTCCTTCAGCAGGAAGCCGCTCGCGCCCGCCCGCAGGGCCTCCACCACGTACTCGTCCAGATCGAACGTGGTCAGCACCAGCACCTTCGCCGGACCGTCCCGGCCCGGACCGGTGATCTGCCGGGTCGCCTCCACACCGTCCATCCGCGGCATGCGGATGTCCATCAGCACCACGTCCGGCTGCAGCGCCCGCACCTGGTCCTGCGCCTGGAGACCGTCGCCGGCCTCGCCCACCACGGCGATGTCCTGCTCCGCCTCCAGAATCATCCGGAAGCCGGTGCGCAGCAGCGGCTGATCGTCGACCAGGAGGACGCGGATCGTCACAAGGGCTCCTTCACGGGGCGGGCTGAGCTCAAGAGATGGGCTGCTGTCACGGTGCCGGCGGCGCCAGGTCCATTCTGCCCTGCCCCGATTCACCCGACTCCGGCGGGCGCGCGGAAACGATCTTCAGCGGATACACCGGGGGAGTCCCGCCGAACTCCGGACAGACCTCCTGATGGTCACACCAGCCGCAGAGCTTCGTCGGCCGCGGCCGCCAGTCACCCGTCTCCGTCGCCAGCCGGATCGCGTCCCACAGCGCCAGGAGCTTCCGCTCCACCCGCAACAGGTCCGCCTCCACCGGGTCGTACGTCAGCACGTCCCCACTGCCCAGGTAGACCAGCTGCAACCGCCGCGGCAGCACCCGCTTCAGCCGCCACACCACCAGCGCGTAGAACGTCATCTGGAACAGCGCGCCCTCGCGGTACTCGGGCCGGGGCGCCTTGCCCGTCTTGTAGTCGACGATCCGCACGTCACCCGAAGGCGTCACGTCGATCCGGTCGATCACCCCGCGCAGCCGCAGCCCCGAGTCCAGCTCCGTCTCCACGAACAGCTCGCGCTCGGCAGGCTCCAGACGCGTCGGGTCCTCCAGCGTGAACCACCGCTCGACCAGCCGCTCCGCCTCGCCGAGCCAGCCCGCGAGCCGCTCCCCGTCCGGATCCTCCGAGAACAGCTCGCCCAGCTCCGGCTTGGACTCCAGGAGCCGCTCCCACTGCCCCGGCACCATCGCCTTCGCCCGCGGCGCCGTCCGCTCCGTCGCCTCGTCGTCGAAGAGCCGCTCGAGCACCGCGTGCACCAGCGTGCCCCGCGTCGCCGCCGCACTCGGCTTCTGCGGCAGCCGGTCGATCACCCGGAACCGGTACAGCAGCGGACACTGCATGAAATCGCTCGCCCGCGACGGCGACAACGACATGGGCGCCCGGGGCTCCTCGGCCGCGGCGGCGGCCGCCGGCTCCTGCTCGCTCGTACTCATGACTCAGACCCTACGACCCGCGACCGACAGCGAGCGGAATACCATCGACCTGGGACCCCGTCGCACTGCATGATCGAACCGTGACGCACCGACGTGGGTCACCCGTCGCGACGAAAGGAACCCGTGAACCAGGACGAGCCCAAGCCGCAGCGGACCGAGGAGCCCGGCGGCGGGATCCTCATGGGCCGCCCCTTCGGCGTGCCCGTCTACGTCGCACCCAGCTGGTTCCTCGTCGCCGCCCTCATCACCTGGGTCTTCGGCGACCAGATCGAACGAGTCCTGCCCGAACTCGGCGCCGCCCGCTACCTCGTCTCCCTCTTCTTCGCCGTCGCCTTCTACGCCTCCGTGCTCGTCCACGAACTGGCACACACGATCGCCGCGCTCCGGTTCAAACTGCCCGTGCGCCGCATCCAGCTCCAGTTCTTCGGCGGCGTCTCCGAGATCGAGAAGGAGACCGAGACCCCCGGCCGCGAATTCGTCCTCGCCTTCGTCGGCCCGCTCCTCTCCCTCGTCCTCGCCGGCGTGTTCTATCTCTCGATGTACGCCGTCGAGCCCGGCACCGTCCCCGGTGTCATCCTCGCCGGCCTGATGATCTCGAACCTGATCGTCGCCGCCTTCAACCTGCTCCCCGGCCTGCCCCTCGACGGCGGCCGCATGCTCCGCGCCGTCGTCTGGAAGATCACCGGCAAGCCCATGAGCGGCACCGTCGCCGCCGCCTGGGTCGGCCGCGCCCTCGCCGTCCTCGTCCTCATCGGCCTGCCCCTGCTCACCCGCACCGGCTTCCTCGGCAACGCCACCGACGACATCAGTGGCCTCGACACCGTCACCGACGCGCTCCTCGCCGCCATCCTGGCCGCGATCATCTGGACCGGCGCCGGAAACAGCCTCCGCATGGCCCGGCTACGCGAGCACCTCCCCGAGCTCCGCGCCCGCACCCTCACCCGGCGCGCCATCCCCGTCGAACCCGCCACCCCGCTCTCCGAGGCCCTCCGTCGCGCCAACGACGCCGGCGCCCGCGCCCTCGTCGTCGTCGACAGCGGCGGCGACCCCACCGGCATCGTCCGCGAGGCCGCCATCGCCGCCGTCCCCCAGCACCGCCGCCCCTGGGTCGCCGTCAGCGCCCTCGCCCAGGACCTCGCCGACGGCATGCGCGTCCCCGCGGAGCTCACCGGCCAGCCCCTGCTCGACCATCTCCGCGCCTGCCCGGCGACCGAGTACCTCGTCGTCGAGGAGACCGGAGAGATCTACGGCGTCCTCGCCACCACCGACGTCGAGCGCGCGTTCGTCCGGGCCATGGCACGACCGTCTTCGTAACCCTGGGCCCTTGATAGGGTGCTCACATGTCCGAACCGACCGGTGCCGCCCGCCGACGCGGGCCCTTCAAGGTCGGGGACCAGGTTCAGCTGACCGACCCCAAGGGCCGTCACTACACGTTCACGCTCGAAGAGGGAAAGAACTTCCACACCCACAAGGGTTCTTTTCCGCACGACGAACTGATCGGCGCCCCCGAGGGCAGCGTTGTCCGCACCACCGGAAACGTCGCCTACCTCGCGCTGCGCCCCCTGCTCCCCGACTACGTCCTGTCCATGCCCCGCGGCGCCGCCGTGGTCTACCCCAAGGACGCGGGGCAGATCCTGGCCTTCGCCGACATCTTCCCCGGCGCGCGCGTCGTGGAAGCGGGAGTGGGCTCGGGCTCGCTGAGCAGCTTCCTCCTGCGCGCCATCGGAGACAGCGGCATGCTGCACTCCTACGAGCGCCGCGAGGACTTCGCCGAGATCGCGAAGGGCAACGTCGAGCGGTACTTCGGCGGCCCTCACCCGGCCTGGCAGCTGACCGTCGGCGACCTCCAGGACAACCTGTCCGACACGGACGTCGACCGCGTCATCCTGGACATGCTCGCTCCCTGGGAGTGCCTGGAGGCCGTCTCCAAGGCCCTGGTCCCCGGCGGCATCCTCTGCTGCTACGTGGCGACCACCACCCAGCTCGCGCGCACCGTGGAGTCCATCCGCGAGTTCGGCTGCTACGCCGAGCCGCAGCCCTGGGAGTCCATGATCCGTAACTGGCACGTCGAGGGTCTCGCCGTCCGGCCCGATCACCGCATGATCGGCCACACCGGCTTCCTCGTCACCGCCCGCCGCCTGGCGGACGGCGTCGAGCCTCCGATGCGCCGCCGCCGCCCCGCCAAGGGCGCGTACGGCGAGGACTACGAAGGCCCCAACAAGAGCTGAGTCCTGAAACGGGGCCCGCTCCCAGAACCGATGCCGACGTCCTGACGCGGGGCTCACGCCCCGTACGGGGGCTGACGTCCCGACATGTGTGCCGCGCCGCCGCCGAGTTCCCCGCCCACGGGTGGGAACTCGGCGGCGGCGTCCTCATGTTCGGCCTGCGGGGCGCGCGGCGAGCCCCGGCTCCGTGCGGCGAGACCCCACCTGTTCCGTCACCCTGTGACGTGTGGCACGATGCCCGAAACCCTCCGCCCAGAGCCCTACAGGAGACGTCTCGCGTGCAGCCCTCCGCCGCCCAGGACCCCGCGGATCTGCCGGACCTCGCGCACACCCACGCCAGGCCGGCGCACTGGCTGGCGACCGCCACCGCGACCGCCGCGGTCGTCGCCCTCGCCGGACTGCTCCAGCCCGGCCCCGCCGGAGCCACGGCGGCCCCCGCCGTCCCCCGTCCGGCGTCCGCTCCGGATGCCGCCGCGGCCGACTACCCCCTGGAGTGCGCGGGAGCCCCGCACAAGGTCGCGAAGCGCGTCTCCGGGGACCTCGACGGCGACGGGAACCCGGAGACCGTTGCGGTCGTGCACTGCGAAGCCGGCTCGGGCACACCGCCGAGCGGCGTCTACGTCCTCACCCGCGGCAAGGGCACGGGCGCCCCCGCGCGCGTGGTGGCCACGCTCGTCGCGCCGCGGGAGGGCAAGAACGTCACCGAGCTCGCCGTGCGCGACGGAGCGGTGCACGCCACGCTGCTCGGCTACTCGTCCCCCGGCGTACCCATGTGCTGCCCCGACGAGAAGGAGCAGGTCAGCTGGGCCTGGCAGGGGGGCGCGTTCGTCCGCGCCACCCGTGCCGAGGCGCGGAGCGCCTGACCCGTCACTCCGCGTCGGGGCCGTACACCTCGACCTTGTCGGCGACCCGGCGCACGTGGATGCAGTCGCCCGGGCACTCCTTCGCCGAGTCCACCACGTCCTGGAGCATCGGCAGCGGCACCGGCGTCGTCGCCCCGCTGTCCTGGAGCAGCTCGTCGTCCGCGCTCTTCACATACGCGAGCCCGTCGATGTCCAGCTCGAAGACCTCGGGAGCGTACTGCGCGCAGATCCCGTCCCCGGTGCACAGGTCCTGGTCGATCCAGACCTCCAGCGCCTCTTCGACGCCCGTTGCCGGGGCTTCGTTCTGCACGGTCATTTCTCCTGCCGTTTCTGCTTCGCGCGGGTAAGTCGGGCCACCTCTGAAGGGTGTTGACCCATGACGACGATACAACCGCCCGCTTTCAGACGGCGAAAGGGTGGGTATTCCCCTGGCGAGAGGGGAACCGCAAGGGTGAAGATCGGACACGGCCCGGAGTCTTTTTGATCTAGGGGTTTCAATCACCACCCACGCAGGTAGGGTCAGGAAGCGTCCAGCTCCCCTTGGAGGAGGTGAGGACCGTGGCAGCCCACGACGACGACATCAACCGCGGCATCCGGCCGGGGCGAGGGTCTGAGGACCCCGCCGGTCAGGTTGCCTATCTCGAGCAGGAAATCGCCGTCCTGCGCCGCAAGCTCGCCGACTCTCCGCGACACACGAGGATTCTCGAAGAGCGGATCGTCGAGCTGCAGACGAACCTGGCCGGCGTGTCCGCGCAGAACGAGCGGCTCGCCAATACGCTCCGTGAGGCCCGCGACCAGATCGTGGCCCTCAAGGAGGAGGTCGACCGGCTCGCACAGCCGCCGGCCGGCTTCGGTGTCTTCCTGCAGGCCAACGAGGACGGCACATGCGACATCTTCACCGGGGGCCGCAAGCTCCGGGTGAACGTGAGTCCCAGCGTCGAGCTCGAAGAGCTCCGGCGTGGCCAGGAAGTCATGCTCAACGAAGCGCTCAACGTGGTCGAGGCCATGGAGTACGAGCGTGCCGGAGACATCGTCACCCTCAAGGAGATCCTCGAGGACGGCGAGCGCGCCCTGGTGGTCGGGCACACCGACGAGGAGCGGGTGGTGAGGCTCGCCGAGCCTCTGCTGGACGTCACCATCCGCCCCGGCGACGCCCTGCTGCTCGACGCCAGATCGGGCTACGTCTACGAGGTCATCCCCAAGAGCGAGGTCGAAGAGCTCGTTCTGGAAGAGGTCCCGGACGTCGACTACGACAAGATCGGCGGTCTGGGCAACCAGATCGAGCTGATCCGCGACGCGGTCGAGCTGCCGTACCTCTACCCCGACCTCTTCAAGGAGCACGAACTCCGACCGCCCAAGGGCATCCTGCTCTACGGGCCGCCGGGCTGCGGCAAGACGCTGATCGCGAAAGCCGTGGCCAACTCGCTGGCCAAGAAGGTCGCCGAGGTGACCGGTCAGCCCGCGGGGAAGTCCTACTTCCTCAACATCAAGGGGCCCGAGCTCCTCAACAAGTACGTGGGCGAGACCGAGCGGCACATCCGCCTCGTCTTCCAGCGTGCGAGGGAGAAGGCGAGCGAGGGCACCCCCGTCATCGTCTTCTTCGACGAGATGGAATCCCTCTTCCGCACCCGCGGATCCGGTGTCAGCTCGGACGTGGAGAACACCATCGTCCCCCAGCTGCTCGCCGAGATCGACGGTGTGGAGGGCCTGGAGAACGTCATCGTCATCGGCGCCTCCAACCGCGAGGACATGATCGACCCCGCGATCCTGCGGCCCGGCCGGCTCGACGTCAAGATCAAGATCGAGCGTCCGGACGCGGAGGCCGCGAAGGACATCTTCGCGAAGTACCTCACGGCCACCCTGCCGCTCCACACGGACGACATCTCCGAGCACAGCGGCTCGAAGGCCGCCGCCGCCCACGGAATGATCCAGTCGGTCGTCGAGCAGATGTACGCGGAATCCGAGGAGAACCGCTTCCTCGAAGTCACGTACGCCAACGGCGACAAGGAAGTCCTCTACTTCAAGGACTTCAACTCCGGCGCGATGATCCAGAACATCGTCGACCGGGCCAAGAAGATGGCCATCAAGGCCTTCCTCGATCACAACCAGAAGGGCATCCGGGTCTCCCACCTCCTCCAGGCTTGCGTGGACGAGTTCAAGGAGAACGAGGACCTGCCCAACACCACGAACCCCGACGACTGGGCCAGGATCTCCGGAAAGAAGGGCGAGCGGATCGTCTTCATCCGCACGCTCGTCACCGGAAAGCAGGGCGCGGACACGGGACGCTCCATCGACACGGTGGCCAACACCGGTCAGTACCTGTAATACGCCCACCGGCTGCGGATGTCCGGAAACCGGGCATCCGCAGCCGGTGTATTCCTTCCAGCGTTTCTCCCGGCAGCACGGGTTTCTCCCGGAAGCCCGGGAAATACCGCAAGTGATCTCCCCACCAGCGCTGAGCCGCTCTAGGCTCTTCGGTAACGCCGAGTCGCGCACTGTGAGCGACGCCGGGCAAGGAGGGCCGCATGACCGTACGGCGAGTAATGGGCATCGAGACGGAGTACGGGATCTCCGTTCCCGGGCACCCGAACGCCAATGCCATGCTCACCTCGTCCCAGATCGTCAACGCCTACGCGGCGGCGATGCACCGGGCGCGCCGCGCCCGCTGGGATTTCGAGGAGGAGAATCCGCTGCGGGACGCCCGCGGCTTCGACCTCGCCCGCGAGGCCGCAGACTCCAGCCAGCTCACCGACGAGGACATCGGCCTCGCCAACGTGATCCTCACCAACGGGGCCCGGCTCTACGTGGACCACGCGCACCCCGAGTACAGCTCGCCGGAGGTCACGAACCCGCGGGACGCCGTCCTCTGGGACAAGGCCGGCGAGCGGATCATGGCGGAGGCGGCCGTCCGTGCCGCCCAGCTCCCCGGAGCCCAGCCGATCCACCTCTACAAGAACAACACCGACAACAAGGGCGCCTCCTACGGCACGCACGAGAACTACCTGATGAAGCGGGAGACCCCCTTCTCGGACATCGTGCGCCACCTGACCCCCTTCTTCGTCTCCCGCCAGGTCGTCACCGGGGCGGGCCGGGTCGGCATCGGTCAGGACGGCCGGGAGAACGGCTTCCAGATCAGTCAGAGGGCCGACTACTTCGAGGTCGAGGTGGGTCTGGAGACCACCCTCAAACGGCCCATCATCAACACGCGCGACGAGCCGCACGCGGACGCCGAGCGGTACCGCCGCCTGCACGTGATCATCGGGGACGCGAACCTCTCGGAGATCTCGACCTACCTCAAGCTCGGCACGACCGCGCTGGTCCTGTCGATGATCGAGGACGGGTTCATCACCGTGGACCTCGCCGTCGACCAGCCCGTCAGGACGCTCCACCAGGTCTCGCACGACCCGACCCTCCAGTACCTGGTCACGCTCCGCAGCGGCCGGACGCTCACCGCGGTCCAGTTGCAGATGGAGTACTTCGAGCTGGCCAGGAAGTACGTGGAGGAGCGGTACGGCTCGGACGCGGACGAGCAGACGAAGGACGTCCTCACGCGCTGGGAGGACACCCTCAACCGGCTCGAGAACGACCCGATGAGCCTCTCCGGCGAGCTCGACTGGATCGCCAAGCGGGAGCTCATGGAGGGCTACCGGCGCCGCGACGGCCTGGACTGGGACGCGCCCCGCCTCCACCTGGTGGACCTCCAGTACGCGGACGTGCGGCCCGAGAAGGGGCTGTACAACCGTCTGGCGGCCCGCGGGCGCATGAAGCGGCTCCTGGACGAGACCGAGGTGCGGCAGGCCGAGACGGCGCCTCCGGAGGACACCAGGGCCTATTTCCGGGGCCGCTGCCTGGAGCAGTACGCCGACGACGTCGCCGCGGCCTCCTGGGACTCGGTGATCTTCGACCTGCCGGGCCGGGACTCGCTCCAGCGCGTCCCGACGATGGAGCCGCTGCGCGGCACGAAAGCCCATGTGAAGGCGCTCCTGGACCGCTGCCGTACGGCGGAGGAACTCGTCCGCGTGCTTTCCGGCGGATGATCGGTGGCCCGGCACGGGCCTGAAATGCGCCGGCACTGGGAATCATGGAAACAGTGCCCGGGCGATGTGGAAACTGCGGGGCCGAAGTCAGACCCGACCTATAGGGTCTGATCTTGTACGGACTCAACCGAGCGGGCCGATTTCGAGCGGGGTGAGGGATATGGCGACCAAGGACACCGGCGGCGGACAGCAGAAGGCGACGCGATCCACGGAGGAGGTCGAGGAGACCACCACGGAGGCGAGCTCCGATCTCCAGGAACGCCAGGAGAAGCTGAGCGACGACGTGGACTCCGTGCTGGACGAGATCGACGACGTCCTCGAGTCCAACGCGGAGGAGTTCGTTCGTAGTTTCGTCCAGAAGGGCGGCGAGTAGCCGCCTTCCGCGCCTGTACTCCTCCGTCCCCGGAGCCCCGGAGAAAGCCGTGGGCCCGGGGACGGATGACAGGCGGTGGCACGGGTATGGTCCGTGCACAGCAAGCAAGATCGGCCCGTGCGTCCCACGGCGGGCCGACTCTCCCACCCGGAAGGAATCGCGTGGAAGCCAACCCTCGTAGCACCGGGCGTCTGCCGGCGGCCTTCCTGACGCCGGGATCGTCCTCGTTCCTGGACTTCCTGTCGGCCCACTCGCCGGAGCTGCTGCCGAGCCACCGGAAGCTGCCGGAGGGCGTCCTCGACGCCCCGCACGGCACGACCATCGTGGCGGTCACCTTCCCCGGCGGGGTCGTCCTCGCCGGCGACCGGCGGGCCACCATGGGCAACATGATCGCGCAGCGGGACATGGAGAAGGTCTTCCCGGCCGACGAGTACTCCGCCGTCGCCATCGCCGGCACCGCCGGTCTCGCCGTGGAGATGGTCAAGCTCTTCCAGCTGGAGCTGGAGCACTTCGAGAAGGTGGAGGGCGCCACGCTCTCCCTGGAGGGCAAGGCGAACCGCCTGTCCACCATGATCCGCGGCAACCTCGCCATGGCCATGCAGGGGCTCGCCGTCGTGCCGCTCTTCGCGGGCTGGGACGAGGGCAAGGGGAAGGGCCGGATCTTCTCCTACGACGTCACCGGCGGCCGCTCCGAGGAGCAGGGCTACGCCGCCACCGGCTCCGGCTCGATCTTCGCGCGCGGCTCGATGAAGAAGCTCTACCGATCCGACCTCACCGAGCAGCAGGCCACGACCCTGGTCGTGCAGGCGCTGTACGACGCGGCGGACGACGACTCGGCGACCGGTGGCCCCGACATGGCCCGCCGGATCTTCCCGCTCGTCACCGTCATCACCGAGGAGGGTTTCCGCAGGCTCACCGACGCCGAGTCCTCCGAGCTGGCCCGGGCGGTCACCGAGGGTCGTCTCGCGCAGCCCGACGGGCCGCGCGCCGCCCTGCTCTGACCACTCGTCGCTCTGTAGAAGCCCAGAAGAAAGGGACGGACCGCCGGTGTCCACTCCGTTCTACGTCTCACCCCAGCAGGCCATGGCCGACCGGGCGGAGTACGCCCGCAAGGGCATCGCCCGAGGCCGCAGCCTCGTCGTCCTCCAGTACACCGACGGCATCGTCTTCGTCGGCGAGAACCCGTCGCGCGCCCTGCACAAGTTCAGCGAGATCTACGACCGGATCGGCTTCGCCGCCGCCGGGAAGTACAACGAATACGAGAACCTCCGCATCGGCGGCGTGCGCTACGCCGACCTGCGGGGCTACACCTACGACCGGGACGACGTCACCGCGCGCGGCCTGGCCAACGTCTACGCCCAGACGCTCGGAACGATCTTCTCCAGCGCGGGGGAGAAGCCGTACGAGGTCGAGCTGGTCGTCGCCGAGGTCGGCACCGAGCCGGAGGGCGACCAGATCTACCGGCTGCCGCACGACGGCTCGATCGTGGACGAGCACGGTTCGGTCGCCGTCGGCGGCAACGCGGAGCAGATCGGCTCCTTCCTGGACCAGCGGCACCGGGACGGCATGTCGCTGGCCGAGGCCCTGAAGCTGGCCGTCCAGGCCCTCTCGCGGGACACCAACGGCAGCGAGCGGGAGATCCCCGCGGAGCGCCTCGAGGTGGCGGTCCTGGACCGTACGCGCCCGCAGCAGCGCAAGTTCAAGCGGATCGTCGGCCGGCAGCTGTCGCGCCTCCTGGAGGCGGACAACGCCGCCGCGGCGAGGACGGACGAGCCCTCGGACGAGGTTCCGGAGGAGTAGTCGGGCCCGAGTCCCGTCCGGACTCTGCCCGAGTTCTGCCCGAGGGGCCCCGGTGCGCGCGAGCGGACCGGGGCCCCTCGGCGTCTCCGGGGAGAGCGGCTCAGGCGGCCGGTGCGGGCCCCGAGGAGCCGCGGGGCACCAGGGTGACCGGGAGGTCGTCAGGACGCGGCGGCTCGCCCGAGAGGACGGCCAGGAGGGCCGCCATTCCTCGCTCGCCGATGCGCTCGGCGGGCAGCGAGACGGTGGTCAGCTCCGGTTCGACGGCGGTCGCGAGCGCGAGGTCGTCGAAGCCGGTGACCGAGACGTCCTCCGGGACCCGCAGCCCGAGGCGCCGCAGGGCCTTGCAGGCGCCCGCCGCGAGGATGTCGTCGTCGCACACGAGCGCGGTGGGCCGAGGTCCGGGGGCCGCGAGGGCCCGCTCGGTGGCGGCCATCGCGCCGTGCACGTCCAGGGGCGCGCGGACGGTCCGTACCGACACGCCGGAGAGGGCCTCGGCGAGCGCGGCGGCGCGGACGTCGAAGGTCCACGACGGCACGGCCGACGCGAGGTGGACGAAGCGTCGGTGGCCGAGGGCGAGGAGATGGCCCGTGACCTGGCGCATGCCGTCCGCGATGTCGAGATTGACGTGGGCGGCGGCGCCGGTGTCGGCGGGGTCGCTGTCGAGCATGACCAGGGGCAGGTCGGTGCCCCGGAAGGCCTTGAGGGCGTCCGAGGCCATCGAGGAGGCGATGATCCCGTCGAGCGCCGCCCGCGCCGAGGCGAAGGGGTCCTTGGCGGGGCCGACGCCGTCGGGGGAGGGGTACAGGACCACCCCGAAGCCGTGCCGGGCGGCGACGGTCGCCGCGCCCGTGTAGACCCGGGCGAAGAACTCGTTGGTGAGCGCCGGGACGACGAGCAGGGCCGTACGGGTGTGGCCGAGGCGGAGGTTGCGGGCGGCGAGGTTGGGGCGGTACCCGAGGCTCCGCGCCGCCTCCCGCACCGTGTCGGCGGTGCGCTCGGAGACGCGCCCGCGCCACTTGTCGCCGAGGACGAGCGACACGGTGGCCTGCGAGACGCCCGCGACCCGGGCGACGTCCCGGCTGGTCGGGCGCGTGCCGCCGAGCGGCTCCGGGGTCTGCACACAAGCCTCCGCGTCGGACGGGTCCCGGTACGCCCCGCGGCGCCGGGGGTGTCCCGGGTGCTTCGGTACGTCGGGTGGGATCCGGACACTACCCGGTCGCTCCCAGGTCGCGGGGTGGACCCGCGCACTGCCGACATGGTACGTATGACGTCGACGTTATACGTAAAACCTCGGCGGAGTCCGGGGGTGAGGGGAGACGACATGGCCACCGAGGCCACGGCACACGGCGGCTATCTCGACATACTCCGGGCACCGCACGCCGCCCGGCTCCTTGCCGGCACGCTCGTCGGGCGCCTGCCCAACGGCGTCGGCCCGATCGCCCTCACCCTGTTCGTCCGCGACCAGGGCGGCAGCTACACGCTCGCCGGCGGCCTCATCGCCGCCTACGGCGTCGCCACCGCCGTCGGACAGCCGCTCCTCGGCCGCGCCGTCGACCTCAAGGGCCAGCCGCGCGTCCAGCTGCCCGCCGCCGTCCTCTCCGCCCTCGGCATGGTCCTGCTGGCCTTCACCGGCATCGGCGACCTCGCCCTCGCCTACGCGGCCGTCGTCCTCGCCGGGCTCTTCACCCCGCCCCTCGAGGGCGGACTGCGCGCCCTCTGGCCGAGCGTCCTCGGCCGCGAGGACCGGGTCCACCGCGCGTACGCCCTCGACGCGGTCGCCCAGGAGGTCATGTTCACCGTCGGGCCCCTCCTGCTGACCCTCCTCGTCTCCCTCTGGTCGCCCGCCGCCGCCCTCCTCGTCATCAACGTCCTCGGCGTCCTCGGCGCCCTCGCCGTCGTCCTCTCCGAGCCCTCCCGCACCTGGCGTTCCGCGCCCCGCGAGGCCCACTGGCTGGGCGCCCTGCGCTCGCCCGGTCTCCTCGCCCTCCTCGGCTCCTTCTTCTTCGTCGGCCTCGCCCTGGGCTCCATCACCGTCGCCGCCGTCTCCTACGCCGACGACCTGGACAGGCCCTCCGTCTACGGCTGGCTCATGGCCGCCCTGGGCCTCGGCGCCCTGCTCGGCGGCGTCGCCTACGGCGCCCGCACGTGGAGCGGAGCGCCCGAGAAGCGGCTGCGGGTCCTCGTCCTGCTCCTCGCGCTCTGCTACCTGCCGCTCACCCTGACCCCCGGCCCGGTCGCCATGACCGGCCTCTCGGTCCTCTCGGGCGTGTTCCTCGCCCCGGTGCTCGCCTGCGCGTTCATCGTCGTCGACCGGCACGCCCCGGCCGGCACCGTCACCGAGGCCTTCTCCTGGCTCGTCACGACCTTCGGCGTCGGCTCGGCCCTCGGCTCCGCGGTCGCGGGACCCGCCGTCGAACTCGCCGGAACCGTCACCGGATTCGCCGTGGCCGGAGCGGGCGGCCTCATCGCCCTCCTCGTCCTCCTCACCACCGGGCGAGTCCTCCACGTACCCGTGAACCCGGCGGGGCCGGTTGTTCCGGGCGAGTCCGACGCGCGACACGCCGTCAGCGCGGGCGGCCCCACGCCCGTACACACGGAAAAGAACACGCACTGATCGGAAAATGATCGAAACGGGAACGCCCAACCCGGTTTCATCACACGCCGTCAGGCGTAATGTTCAGACATGGACCGCCGCATTTTCGGGCTGGAGAACGAGTACGGCGTCACGTGCACGTTCAGGGGACAGCGCCGACTGTCTCCTGACGAAGTGGCGCGCTACCTCTTCCGCCGTGTCGTGTCATGGGGCCGCAGCAGCAATGTCTTCCTGCGGAACGGCGCCCGCCTGTACCTGGACGTGGGTTCGCATCCGGAATATGCCACACCGGAATGTGACGACGTGACCGAACTGGTCACCCACGACAAGGCCGGCGAGCGCATTCTCGAAGGCCTGCTCGTCGACGCCGAACGCCGCCTGCACGAGGAGGGAATCGCGGGCGACGTCTATCTCTTCAAGAACAACACCGACTCCGCCGGAAACTCCTACGGCTGCCACGAGAACTATCTCGTCGCCCGCCACGGGGAGTTCTCCCGACTCGCGGACATCCTCATTCCCTTCCTCGTCACCCGGCAGCTCATCTGCGGCGCGGGAAAGGTCCTCCAGACCCCGCGTGGCGCGGTCTTCTGCGTCTCCCAGCGTGCCGAGCACATCTGGGAGGGCGTCAGCTCCGCCACGACCCGCTCGCGGCCCATCATCAACACCCGGGACGAGCCGCACGCCGACGCCGAGCGCTACCGCCGCCTCCACGTCATCGTCGGCGACTCGAACATGTCCGAGACGACCATGCTGCTCAAGGTCGGCGCCACCGACCTCGTGCTCCGCATGATCGAGGCCGGCACCGTGATGCGCGACCTGACCCTGGAGAACCCCATCCGGGCGATCCGCGAGGTCAGCCACGACATCACGGGCCAGCGCAAGGTCCGGCTCGCCAGCGGCCGCGAGGCCTCCGCCCTGGAGGTCCAGCGCGAGTACTACGAGAAGGCCGTCGACTTCGTCGACCGGCGCGGCATCCGCACCGGCACCGTCGCACAGGTCCTGGAGCTGTGGGGCCGTACGCTCGACGCGATCGAGAGCGAGCGGCTCGACAAGATCGAGACCGAGATCGACTGGGTCATGAAGCACCGACTCATCGAGCGGTACCGGGCCAAGCACAACATGACCATGTCGAACCCGAGGGTCGCGCAGATAGACCTCGCCTACCACGACATCCACCGCCGTCGTGGGCTCTACTACCTGCTGCAGAAGAACGGCCAGGCGGCCCGGATCTGCAATGACATGAAGATCTTCGAGGGCAAGTCGGTGCCCCCGCAGACCACCAGGGCGCGACTCCGCGGCGACTTCATCCGCCGCGCCCAGGAGCAGCGCCGGGACTTCACCGTCGACTGGGTCCACCTCAAGCTCAACGACCAGGCGCAGCGCACCGTGTTGTGCAAGGACCCGTTCCGCTCCGTCGACGACCGGGTCGAAAAGCTGATCGCCGGAATGTAAGCAGGTCATACCGGTCATGGGGCTCCGCACGTTTGACGTGCGGAGCCCTTCGGCGTGACAGGAGCACCCCCTAGAGTGTCGGGACAACTACTGTGCCGTCTGAGATCTGAGGAACACGTGCGCCGACTTGCCGGCCTTCTCGTCGTCCCGCTGCTGCTGCTCTCGACAGCGGCGTGCGGCAGCGACGACAAGGGCTCCGATTCCGCCTCGATGAAGAACGGACTCCCCGCCATCACCGCGGGTGAGAAGTTCGGGGAGAAGCCGACCCTCGCCAAGGGCGAGGGCAACCCGCCCAAGGAACTCAAGGTCAACGTCATCAGCGAGGGCGACGGCCCGGTGACGAAGAAGGGCGACGCGCTCTCGGTGAACTACCTGGGCCAGGCCTGGGACTCCACCACCCCCTTCGACAACAGCTTCGACCGCGGTCAGCCGTTCAGCGTCACTCTCGGTGAAGGCCAGGTCATCAAGGGCTGGGAGCAGGCCCTCGAAGGGCAGAAGGTCGGCAGCCGCATCGAGGTAGGCATCCCGCCGGCGCTCGGCTACGGCGAGGCCGGCTCGCCGCCGAGCATCAAGCCGAACGCCACCCTCGTCTTCGTCGTGGACATCCTGAAGGCCGTCACGATCCCGAAGTCCGCCACCGGCACGCCGGTCGCGCAGGAGAACAAGGACCTGCCGAAGGTCGGGACGAACACCGACGGCAAGGCGCCCACGCTGACGGTTCCCAAGGTCGACCCGCCGACCAAGCTCGTCTCGAACTACGTGCTCGAGTCCAAGGGCGAGGCCGTCAAGGCGACCGACACGGTCGTCGTGAACTACGTCGCCGCCCTCTGGAAGGACGGCAAGGTCTTCGACTCGACCTACACCACCGGCAAGCCCGCGAACTTCCCGCTCGCGCAGCTCACGCTGAAGGGCCTCAAGGACGGTCTCGTCGGCAAGAAGGTCGGCAGCCGCGTCCTCATCGTCGCCCCGCCGTCCGAGGCGTTCGGCGACAAGGAGCAGCAGGGCATTCCGAAGAACTCCACGCTGGTGTTCGCCGTGGACATCCTGACGAAGATGTAAGACTGTCCCGATCGCGTAGTTCATCAGTATGAGGAGCAGTTCAGTGAGCATCGAGAAGCCCGAGGTCGACTTCCCGGGCGGCGAGCCGCCGAAGGACCTGAAGATCAGGGACATCTGGGAGGGCGACGGCGCCGAGGCCAAGGCCGGCGCCACCGTCCGCGTCCACTACGTGGGCGTCGCCTTCTCCACCGGCGAGGAGTTCGACTCCTCCTGGAACCGCGGCGAGCCGCTCGAGTTCCGGCTCGGTGTCGGCCAGGTCATCTCCGGCTGGGACCAGGGCGTCCAGGGCATGAAGGTCGGCGGCCGTCGCGAGCTGATCATCCCCGCCCACCTCGCCTACGGTGACCGTGGCGCCGGCGCCAAGATCGCCCCGGGCGAGACGCTGATCTTCGTCTGCGACCTGGTCGCCGTCTGATCGGTCGTGTCCGACCGGTGAGGTCATCCGAGGGCCCCCGCCATCCACGGCGGGGGCCCTCGGCTTTTGTCCCGACACTCCGGGGCGGTACGGTCGGACGTCCGACAAGTGGATCCGGCAAAAGAGGTGCGGGGCGTCGATGGCGATTGCCAAGTCCGAGCGGCTGATGAATCTCGCGCTGTGTCTGCTCGGGACGCGCCGCCCGCTGAGCAAGCGCGAACTCCGCGGCTCCATCGAGGCCTACCTCGAAGCGAGCGGGGACGACGCCTTCAACCGGATGTTCGAGCGCGACAAGGACGACCTGCGCGAGCTGGGTCTCGTCATCGAGACCGTCGAGAACCTGGAGGGCGAGACCGGCTACCTCGCCCGCCGCGACTCCAACCGGCTCCCGCCCATCACCCTCGACGCCGAGGAGGCCGCCGCGCTCGGCCTCGCCGCCAGGGTCTGGCAGCAGGCCCGGCTCGCGGGTGCCGCCAGCGGCGCCCTCCAGAAGCTGCGCGCCGCCGGCATGCCCGAGGCGGAGGACTCGTACGACGTCCAGCCCAGCGCCCTCGAACCCCGCATCCCGGTGCACGAGGCCGCCTTCGAGCCCCTCATGCTGGCCTGCCGCGACCGCAGGCCCGTCGTCTTCGACTACCGCAAGGCCAACGCCGCCCGCCCCGAGACCCGCCAGGTCGAGCCCTGGACCCTCGAATGCTGGCGCGGCCACTGGTACCTCGCGGGCTGGGACCGGGACCGGGGCGCCGAGCGCGTCTTCCGCCTCTCCCGGATCACCGGCAAGGTCCGCTCCCGGGCCGGCGCCTTCACCGCGCCCGTGCCCGACGTCGTCACCGTCCGCGAGACCGTCGAGAGCTGGGCGGGGGAGACCGCCACCCGCTCCGCGCGGATCCGGCTGCGCGCCGGCTGCGGCTACCCGCTGCGGGCCCGCGCCCAGTCCGTGGAGGTGGGCGACGACGGCTGGGACGAGCTGGAGATCCCGTACGGGCACGGGCTCGACGCCTGGCTGGTCGAGTTCGGCCCGGACGTCGTCGTACGGGAACCCGCCGATCTGCGGGCGGATGTACTGGACCGGCTGCGCGCCGTGGCCAAGGGCTGAGGGGGAGACGTACCGCATGGCTGCCAACGCGATCGACCAGACGAGGCGGATGCTGTCCCTCGTCACGTATCTCCGTGAGCGCCCCGGCGCCCACGTCGCCGACGTCGCGCGCGCCTTCGGGATCACCGAGGACGAGCTGATCTCCGACCTGGACGTGCTGCCCATGTGCGGCACCAGCTTCCGCGGCGGCGATCTGCTCGACATCGACACCGACGGCGACCGGATCTGGTGGCACAACCCCGACGACGTCGCCGCGCCGCTGCGGCTCGCCGCCGACGAGGCGACCGCCCTCCTGGTCGCCGCCCGTGCCGTCGCCACCCTGCCCGGGCTCCGCGAGAGCGACCGGGACGCGCTGGTCCGCGCCACCGCCAAGCTGGAGGCCGCGGCCGGCGAGGCCGCCGGCGCCAGCTCCCGGCTCTCGGTCACCTTCGAGTCCGAGGGCGGCGTCTTCGCCGAGGTCGACCGGGCGATCTCGGAGCGCAGGCGGCTGTGGGTGCGCTACTACTCGCCCGCGCGCGACGAGCTCACCGAGCGCGAGGTCGACCCGATCCGGCTCTTCGCCGTCGGCCACACGTACATGGAGGCCTGGTGCCGGCTCTCCGAGGCGCGCCGCACCTTCCGTCTCGACCGGGTCGTCGAGATCCGACTCCTCGACGAGCACGCCGCGCCGCCCGAGCTGGAACTGCGCGATCTCTCCGAGGGGCTGGTCCAGCCCTCCGCCGACGATCCCGAGGTCGTGGTCGAGGTCGGCCCCGGCGGCCGGTGGGTCGCCGAGTACTACCCGCACGACCGCGCCGACGAGCTGCCCGACGGCGGCCTGCGGATCACTCTGCGAACTCCGGACCCGGCCTCGCTGCGGAGGCTCGCCCTCCGGCTGGGCAGCGACGGGCGGATCGTGGCGCCGCGCGAGCTCGCCGACAGCGCCCGGGAGGCGGCGACCGCCGCACTCGCCGCGTACGAGGGCGTGTGACGCTCTCCGCTGCGAGAACGCTGTTGCTGACGTAGTTGCCGAACCGGTCGTCGCCTGACCGGTCGTCGCCGAACCGGTTCTCGCCGAACCCGGTGGTTGCCGAACCGGATGTTGCCGTAGGGAAACGAGGGAGATGTCCGTCATGCCTGGTCTTGCTGCGACGATGGCCCCGGTCCTCTTCAAGGCCGCCTGCCCCGACTGCCGCTCCCGCTTCGAGCTCTCCGCGAGCGCCCTGCGCCTCGCCATCGGCGCCAGCCGGCGGACCACCTTCTACTCCTTCACCTGCCCCGAGTGCGGCAGCTCCGTCCGCAAGCCCGCGGGCGAACGCATCGTCGAACTCCTCACCGGCGGCGGCGTCCGCACCCTACGTCTCCACACCACCGTCTGAACGACCCCTACCCGCTCAAGGTCTAGGCTCTGCCCATGTTCTGGCCCATGCTCGCCATCGCCCTCGGCTTCCTCGGCATCGCCGTCCTCGGCGTTCTCGGCATCAAGGTGTTCCTGGAGGTCCAGCGCCTCGGCCGGCAAGTGGCCCGCACCACAGAACGGATCACCCAGGCCGCCGAAGAGCTCGAAACGGCCGCCGTGGGACTGGCCCGAACCGGCGAGTCACTGCGCTGAGTCGGTGCCGTACGCTGCACGAAGCGGCCTCGGTCCGGGGTCGCGGGACGCAATCGGGAGTATGCACGGGCATTGCCTCGCGTTTACTCCTGCGGGTTACGATCGCAGGCAGCGCGGTGGCCGGACGCTTGTCCGACCCGCCGGGCACGCACTCCAATGTCGCCTCGGTGAAGAAGGTAAAAGCTATGGGTAGGCTCGGCCCCACCGAGATCATTCTCATCCTCGTCGTCATCATTCTCCTGTTCGGCGCCAAGAAGCTCCCGGACATGGCCCGCTCGCTGGGCAAGTCGGCCCGCATCCTCAAGAGCGAGGCCAAGGCGATGAAGTCGGACGACCAGCAGAGCGCCCCCGCCGACCCGCCGCACGCCGGAACCGGAGCGCAGGACGCGCAGCCCGCGCCGCGCACGATCCAGGCCGCTCCCGGCGACGTGACCAGCTCGCGTCCCGTGACCGAGCCCTCGGACACCACCAAGCGCTGACCCGGTCCGCCGCGGCCGCCGCACCGTGCGGCGGCTGCCGCACGAGATGAGGACGTGGGTTGCCCAAGTCTGCCCGCAAGCAGGAGAAGGATCCCGAGGGTCGGATGCCCCTCGTGGAGCACCTGCGTGAACTCCGCAACCGCCTGGCGAAGGCTCTCCTCGCCATCACCGCGGTGACGATCGTGGCCCTCGTGTACAGCGAGGAGCTGATGCAGTTCCTGTCGGATCCGGTGCCCAAGTGCCCACCGGGCGTCACCAGTGACGGCGGCAACTGCGCGGAGGTCGTCTTCAGCACGCTGATGGCCCCCTTCAGCACGACGATCCAGCTGTCGCTGACCGCGGGCCTCGTCATCGCCAGCCCCGTCTGGCTCTACCAGCTATGGGCCTTCGTCGCGCCCGGACTGCACAAGAGCGAGAAGAAGTACACGTACGCCTTCGTCGGCGCGGCCGTGCCGCTGTTCTCCGCCGGCGCCTACCTCGCGTACCTGATCCTCCCCATCAGCGTGAAGGTGCTCATCAGCCTCACGCCCGCCGGCTCGGCGAACCTCCTCTCGCTCGGTGACGTCCTCGACTTCACCCTGCGCATGGTGCTCGTCTTCGGTCTCGCCTTCGAGCTGCCGCTCGTCCTGGTGATGCTCAACCTGACCGGTGTCCTCACCGGCCGCCGCATGGCCGGATGGTGGCGCGGCGTGATCATGGGCGTCTTCGTCTTCGGCGCCGTCATCACCCCCACCACCGACCCGATCGGCATGATCGCCCTCGCGGGGCCCATCACGATCCTGTACTTCGGTGCCGTCGGCTTCTCGCTCCTGAACGACCGGCGGCGCAAGCGCAACAACCCCGACGCCGCTCTCGACGACGACGAGGCCTCCGAACTCGACCTCACCCCCGAGGCCGTCGGTGCCATCGAACCCGTCGGCGCCGCGCGGGCCCTGCCCGAGCAGGCGACCGGGCCGGGGGAGACCGGGGGATCCGTCGCCCACCGGGTCAACGGTTACGACGACATCACCTGATCTTGTAGGGTCCCCCCAGACTCCGTCCGGGGGGACCCCCACATGACCAGCGACATCACTCTCCTCGTCAACCCCACCGCCGGCCGCGGCCGGGGCGCCCACGCCGCGCAACCCGCCGCACGGGCCCTCAGGGACGCCGGATTCTCCGTCCGCACCCTCCTCGGGCACGACGCCGACGACGCCCTGCGGCGCGCCCGCGAGGCCGTCGACGCGGGGACCGGTGCCCTCGTCGCCGTCGGCGGCGACGGCATGATCTCCCTCGCGCTCCAGGCGGTCGCGGGGACCCGGACGCCGCTCGGAGTCATCGCCGTCGGCACCGGCAACGACTTCGCCCGCACCCTCGGCCTGCCGGTCCGCGCCCCGGCGGCGGCCGCCCGCGTCACCGCCGAGCTCCTCAAGGGCGCCGGCGGCCACGCGATGGACCTCGGGCGGATCACGGGGCCCACCACCACCCGCTGGTTCGGCACCGTCCTCGCCTCGGGCTTCGACTCCCGCGTGAACGACCGCGGCAACCGCATGCGCCTCCCCGCCGGACGCTTCAAGTACGACCTCGCGATCCTCGCCGAACTCGCGGCCTTCCGGCCCGTCCCCTACCGGCTGACCCTCGACGACGGGCGGGTCGTCGAGACCGACGCGACCCTCGTCGCCGTCGGCAACGGCACGTCCTACGGCGGCGGCATGCGCATCTGCGCCGATGCCCGTACCGACGACGGACTCCTCGACGTCACCGTCGTCGGCGACTGTTCCCGCGCCACGCTGATCAAGGTGTTCCCCCGCGTCTACCGCGGCACCCACCTCGACCACCCGAAGGTCACCACGTACCGCGTCCGCTCCCTCACGCTCGACGCCCCCGGCATCACCGGCTACGCCGACGGCGAGCCCCTCGGCCGGCTGCCCCTCACGGTGGAGTGCGTCCCCGGCGCCCTGCGCGTGCTGGCGCCTCCCGCGCCCCCGGGAGCATTGCCCCGATAAAGATCGCGTCACTGTCAGAGGCGGCGGGTAGGCTCGATGACAAGATGACAGAGGACCTCACACCAGCCGAAGCGTACGCAGCCGCGCTCGCCCGAAATGCCGAGCAGCGGACCGCGCTGGCCCCCTTCCGCGAGATGTACGACTTCGACCTGGACCCCTTCCAGATCGAGGCGTGCCAGGCCCTCGAGTCGGGCAAGGGCGTGCTCGTCGCCGCGCCAACGGGCTCCGGGAAGACCATCGTCGGCGAGTTCGCCGTCCATCTCGCCCTCAGCCAGGGCCGCAAGTGCTTCTACACGACGCCCATCAAGGCGCTGTCGAACCAGAAGTACGCCGACCTCGTCAAGCGTTACGGCGCGGACAGGGTCGGCCTGCTCACCGGCGACAACAGCGTCAACGGTGACGCGCCGATCGTCGTCATGACCACCGAAGTCCTCCGCAACATGCTGTACGCGGGGTCACAGGCCCTCTCCGGCCTCGGCTACGTCGTGATGGACGAGGTGCACTACCTCTCCGACCGCTTCCGCGGCGCCGTCTGGGAGGAAGTGATCATCCACCTCCCCGAATCCGTCACGCTGGTGTCACTCTCCGCGACCGTGTCCAACGCCGAGGAGTTCGGCGACTGGCTCGACACCGTCCGCGGCGACACCGAGGTCATCGTCTCCGAGAGCCGTCCCGTACCGCTCTGGCAGCACGTCCTGGCCGGACGCCGGATGTACGACCTCTTCGAGGAGGAGACCGACCACGGCGGCCGCGGCTCCGCGCGCCGCGAGGTCAACCCCGACCTCGTCCGCCTCGCCCGCACCGAGAACTCGACGTACAACCCGCGTGACCGGCGCCGCGGCAAGATGATCCGTGAGGCGGACCGCGAGCGCGAGCGCCGCCAGCGCTCCCGCATCTGGACCCCCGGCCGCCCCGAGGTCATCGAGCGTCTCGACGCCGAGGGGCTCCTGCCCGCCATCACCTTCATCTTCAGCCGCGCCGGCTGCGAGGCCGCCGTCCAGCAGTGCCTCTACGCCGGGCTCCGCCTCAACAACGAAGAGGGACGTCTGCGCGTCCGCGAGATCGTCGAGGAGCGGACCGCCTCCATCCCCACCGAGGACCTCCACGTCCTCGGCTACTACGAGTGGCTCGAAGCGCTGGAGCGGGGCATCGCCGCCCACCACGCCGGCATGCTCCCCACCTTCAAGGAGGTCGTCGAAGAGCTCTTCGTCCGCGGCCTCGTGAAGGCCGTCTTCGCCACCGAGACGCTCGCCCTCGGCATCAACATGCCCGCGCGGTCCGTCGTCCTGGAGAAGCTCGTCAAGTGGAACGGCGAGCAGCACGCCGACATCACGCCCGGCGAGTACACCCAGCTCACCGGCCGCGCCGGCCGCCGTGGCATCGACGTCGAGGGCCACGCCGTGGTCCTCTGGCAGCGCGGCTTCGACCCGGGCCACCTCGCCGGGCTCGCGGGCACGCGCACGTACCCGCTGCGGTCCAGCTTCCGGCCCTCGTACAACATGGCGGTCAACCTCGTCGACCAGTTCGGCCGCCACCGCTCCCGCGAGCTCCTCGAAACCTCCTTCGCCCAGTTCCAGGCCGACCGCTCCGTCGTGGGCATCTCGCGCCAGGTCCAGAAGAACGAGGAGGGCCTGGAGGGCTACCGCGAGGGCATGACCTGCCACCTCGGCGACTTCGAGGAGTACGCGCGGCTCCGCCGCGACCTCAAGGACCGCGAGACGGAACTGGCCCGGCAGGGCGCCGCGCAGCGGCGCGCCCAGGCGGCCGGCTCGCTGGAGAAGCTCAAGCCGGGCGACATCATCCATGTCCCCACCGGCAAGTTCGCGGGACTCGCCCTCGTCCTCGACCCCGGCATCCCCGCGGGGCGGACCAACGGCCACCGGGGCTTCGAGCAGCACGACGGACCGCGTCCGCTCGTCCTCACCGCGGAGCGGCAGGTCAAGAGGCTCGCCTCCATCGACTTCCCGGTCCCCGTCGAGGCGCTCGACCGCATGAGGATCCCCAAGTCCTTCAACCCGCGCTCGCCGCAGTCCCGCAGGGATCTCGCGTCCGCGCTGCGGACCAAGGCCGGGCACGTCCATCCCGAGCGTCACCACAAGCAGCGCGCGGCCGCCGCCGACGACCGCGAGATCGCCCGGCTGCGCACCGCGCTCCGCGCCCATCCCTGCCACGGCTGCGACGAGCGCGAGGACCACGCCCGCTGGGCCGAGCGCTACCACCGCCTCCAGCGCGACACGCACCAGCTGGAGCGGCGCATCGAGGGCCGTACCAACACGATCGCCCGGACCTTCGACCGGATCGTCGCGCTCCTCACCGAGCTGGACTACCTGCGGGCCGACGAGGTCACGGACAACGGCAAGCGGCTGGCCCGGCTCTACGGCGAGCTGGACCTCCTGGCGAGCGAATGCCTCCGGGACGGTGTCTGGGAGGGTCTCACCCCGCCCGAACTTGCGGCCTGTGTCTCGGCGTTGGTGTTCGAGTCGCGCCAGGCCGACGACGCCGTCGCACCGAAGCTGCCCACGGGCAACGCCAAGGCGGCGCTCGGTGAGATGGTCCGGATCTGGGGCCGTCTCGACGCCCTTGAGGAGGAGTTCAAGATCAACCAGGCGGAGGGGGTCGGGCAGCGCGAGCCGGACCTCGGCTTCGCCTGGGCCGCCCACCAGTGGGCCTCCGACAAGAGCCTCGACGAGGTGCTCCGCGAGGCGGAGATGCCCGCCGGTGACTTCGTCCGCTGGTGCAAGCAGGTCATCGACGTCCTCGGACAGATCGCCGCCGCGGCGCCCAAGGAGAACAGCACGGTCTCCAAGAACGCCCGCAAGGCCGTCGAGTCGCTGCTGCGGGGTGTCGTCGCCTACAGCTCGGTGGGCTGACGGCTCCGGTTCCTTCAGGCCAGTGCCCGTGGCGATCACGCCACGGGCACTGGGCGTTCCGTCCCCTGTGAGCATGGTTGTCCACAGGGCGTTGTCCACAGGGGTGGCGCCCGGGTCGGCCCTTCCGCTTGCATGGACTCGCACACGGGGAAGGCCAGTTGGGGAGGGGACGCACATGACCACGCAAGCCGGTCAGGACGCCGGGACACACGGCGACCCGGCACAGCCGACACCGGGTAACCGCCGCCCGGCCATCGTCGAAGGCCCCCGGGGTCTGCCCCTCCTCGGGAACCTGCCCGCCTTCGGCAAGGACCCCCTCGCCTTCTTCGAACAGCTGCGGGAGCGCGGCGACTTCGTCCGCTGGCGCTTCGGACGCGGCCCCGCCCTCTTCATCGCCCACCCCGACACCGTCGGCGAGCTCCTCACCGAGGTCGAGCGCACCTTCGACCAGCCCGACCTCGGCATCGCCTTCCGCACGCTCCTCGGCAACGGGGTCGTGGTCGCCAAGGGCGCCGACTGGCGGCGCAAGCGCTCCCTCGTCCAGCCCTCCGTCCGCCCCAAGCAGGTCCGCTCCTACGCGGCGACGATGACGGAATGCGCCGTCGCGCTCGCCGACCGGTGGACCGACGGACAGCACATCGACATCAAGAAGGAGATGGCCGCCCTCACCCAACTCATCGCCGTCCGCACCATCTTCGGCGTCGACACCGCCGCCGATGCCGAGGCCATCGGCCGGGCCATGGACATCGCCCAGCAGGAGATCGGCGCCGAGTTCAGCGGCATCGGAGCGCTCCTGCCCGACTGGGTTCCCACACCCGGGCGCGCCCGCATCAAGCGCGCCACGGCCGTCATCGACGCCGAGGTCTCCCGGGTCGTCTCCCGGCACCGCGACGGCGACACGGAGCGCCCCGATCTCCTCAGCCGCCTCCTCGCCGCCCGGGACGAGACCGGTGCCCGTCTCTCCGACCAGGAGATCCGGGACGAGACCGTCACCCTGTACATCGGGGGCCACGAGACGACCAGTTCGACGCTCGTCTGGGCCTGGCACCTGCTCTCCCGCAACCCGCGCGTCCGCGACGCCCTCGCCGAGGAGGTCGACCGGGTCCTCGCCGACCACGAGCCCGGCTACGACGACTACGCCTCCCTCCCGTACACCCAGGCCGTCGTCAAGGAGACCCTGCGTCTCTACCCGACGATCTGGCTCATCACCGGCATCGCCAAGGAAGGCGCCACCCTCGGCGGCGAGCCGGTCCCCGTCGGCACCCGCGTCTGGTCCAGCCAGTGGGCCACGCAGCGCGATCCCCGCTGGTACGGCGACGCCGACGCGTTCCGCCCCGAGCGGTGGCTCACCACCGAGGACGGCGAACCCGCCGAGGAGATACCCGAGTACGCCTGGTTCCCCTTCGGCGGCGGACCCCGCGTCTGCCTCGGCACCCGCTTCGCGCTCGTCGAGGCGGTCCTGGTGCTGGCGGTTCTCGCCCGCCGCTACCACCTGGACCTCACCACCGACGACATACGCCCGGTCCCGAGTCTCACCCTCCAGCCGGACCGAGAGGTCCTCGCCACGGTCCGCGCCCGGAGCTGACGTCCCGACGTATCGTCACCGGATGCCTGAAGACTCCGAGAAGTTCGACACCGCGATGACCACCTGGCAGGAGTGGCAGGAGGCCCCCTGGGGCCGCCTCCGCTACGCGGTCGCCGAGGCGAACCTGATGCGGCACCTCGACGGCCCGGACGGTGGGCGCCCCCTGCGGGTGCTCGACCTCGCGGGCGGGGACGGAGGGGACGCGCTGCGCCTCGCCGCCCGCGGACACCACGTCACGGTGGTCGACTACGCACCGGCCATGCTCGCCGCCGCGGCCGAACGCGCGGCGGCGGGCGGCCTGTCGGAACGGATGACCTGCGTCCGCGCCGACGTGACCGCCCTGTCGGCCGACCTCGCGGCCGGGGAGTTCGACGTGGTGCTGTGCCACAACCTCCTGCAGTACATGGACGACGTCCCGGCCACCTTGGCCGGGGCGCTCGCTCCCCTGAAGGACGGAGGACTGTTCTCCCTGATGGCGATCAACCGGCACTCGGCGCCCCTGAACATCGCCGTCCGGGAGATGGACCCGACGGCTGCCCTGGCCGCACTCGACAACGACCGGCTCCTGACCAGGATGTTCGACGCGCAGCTGACGCTCCACACGGCGGAAGAGGTCATCCCGGTCCTCCGGAACCTCGGATGCGGGGACGTACAGCACTACGGCATCCGCGCCTTCTGCGACTACATCACCGACGACGCACGCAAGTACGACGAGGAGTACTACGCCGACCTGGAGCGCCTGGAACTGGCCACCACGGCACGACACCCCTACCCACACACGGCCCGCCTCTTCCAACTGACAGCCCGAAAGCGGACGGCCTGACCCGGGCGCCGGCTGTCCGTCAGGGCCGGGTCCTCCACCTCACCGACGCGGAGATCCCGGTCGCCGGTCCCCGCTTCCGCTCTGCTCCGTCAGCGCCTTCGCCAGATCCCGCAGATCGTCGGCGCGCAGGATCCGGCCGCCTGATCCGGGGAGGGGAACGTGCAGCGTGGAGGTCCAGCGGGAGGGGACGGCGTCGGGGCCGTACACCGCGCCTGCGAGCATGCCGGTCACGGCCGCCACCGTGTCGGTGTCGCCTCCCAGGTCCACCGCTGCGGCGAGGGCCTGCTCGAAAGAGCCCGTGGTGCGCAGCGCCCACACCGCCGAGCCCAGGCAGGGCCAGACCGCGCCGTTGAACTCGGTGGCGTCGTCCGGGTGCCAGGCGGGAGCGAGGACCGTCGCCCAGCGCTCCCGGTGCTCGGGGGCGACTTCGGCAAGGGTGGAGGGGAGCGCGGCGACGGGGTCCTCCCCGAGGAGAGCGACCCGGACCAGCTCGTGGAGGATGGCCGTCCCCTCCCAGGCCGCGCCGTCCCCGTGCGTCAGCGCCGCGATCCGCCGACCGGCGTCCATCGTCTCCGCCCGGCCGCGCGCGGCGAAGTAGACGGCGGAGGTCGACGCCCGCATCAGCGAACCGTTCCCCGCGGCACGCCCGTTGATCTGGAAGTGCATCGCCGCCGCGCTGTCCCACGGGTCGCCGCCGAGCAGGACCTGCTCTGTCTGGAGGCCGATGTCCTTCGGGTCGGCCGCTGCCCAGCGGCGGAACCGGTGGAAGACGTCCGGTAGATCGAGACCACCGTGTTCGAGGAGCGACTCCCCGACGAGAACGGCCATCTGCGTGTCGTCGGTGGCCTCGCCCGGATCCCAGCCGCCGCCTCCGCACAGCTCTCCGACGCCGTCCGGGAAGCGTTCGCGGAAGACGCCGGCAAGCCCGAACTCGAAGGGTGCGCCCAGCGCGTCGCCCACCGCGGAGCCCAGGACGGCTCCCACGGCGCGGTCGGTGTTTCGCATGGGGGGAGATTAGTCCGCGGCCCGGGTCTTCCAGGCTCGGGCCGCCAGGAAGATCGGGAGGGCGAGGGGGGAGAGGAGGATCGTCAGGAGGAGGAGAGGGGCCATCAGGTAGGGGGAGAGAGCGAGGCGGCGGGCTTCGCGGTACATCCATTGGCCGAGGAGCAGGTCCCAGGCGAGGATCTGGGCCCAGATCGCGCCGGCGCCGTTCGCGAGGGCCGCCAGATCGCGGAAGGTGTCGATGTCGGGGCTGCTGACCGCCGTCCACAGTTCCGGGAAGACGGGGGCGGCCAGGACGGCCCAGACCGTGAGAAGCGGGAGGACGGTCAGCGGTGAGGCGGCGACGCGTTCGGTGACCCGCCAGTTCGGCGCGACGATCATCAGGAGCCAGACGGGTGCCGCGAGGAAGAACGTCAGCTCGAAGAGGAAGCCGGTCATGCCGGGACCTCCTCGGAGGGGGCAGGGGCAGGGGCAGGGGCAGGGGCAGGGGTGGGGGTGGGTGAGGGGGCGGGGGTGCGGAGGGGGAGTGCGGTGGCGGCGGCGCCGAGCAGGGCTATCGCTCCCGCGGCGGCGAGTGTCGTGCCGTCCGGTGAGAACAGGGCCTGGCCGCGTAGCGCCTGCCAGGTCAGCAGGGCGAAGGTCGCCGCGTACATTCCCGCGGCTATGAGGGTGAGCCGGAGGCGGAACCGTTCGTCGGCGAGCCGGGCGAAGCGCGGTGCGAGAGCGGTCAGGACGATCAGGAGCAGCGGGAGCAGCTGGAGCGCGTGCATGCCGAAGAAGTGAGGGATGCGCAGGTCGCCGCCGGTGGTCGACCAGCCGGTCAGCGCCATCGTGGGGCCGCCGTCCGGCACGCCGACGCTGTGGGCGCCGACGATGGGGGAGTCGTCGACCGCCAGCTGTTCCGGGGTCGGACCCGACATGAGGAAGCCCACGGCGGCGCCCGCGAGGGCGATGAGTGAGGAGAGGCGGACGGCCCAGGCGGTGGCGCGGTCGAGGATCCGGGCGCGCAGCAGGAGCACCGCGATGACCAGGGCGCTCAGCCACAGGACGGCGATGGTGCCTCCCATGATCTGGAAGACGGCGTTGTCGAAGGGAGTCGCCTGGTTGAAGTGGCTCTGGGTGCCGCGGACCACCTGGAGGGTGATGAGCGCCATCTCGGCCAGCAAGGCGACGGCGACGACGGTTCCGGCCCACCAGCCGACGCGGTGGGCGCGCTGGGACGGAGCGAGCAGGGAGAGCATCCAGGCGAGCGAGAGCGTGTAGGCGAACAACGCGACCGAGAACTTGAACGGCTTGGACCAGATCGGCACGCCGACCAGCATCCGGTCGTCGACGGCCAGGCCGACGGCGGAGACGAGCGCGAGGACGACCATCGAGCCGGCGAACCAGACCAGCGGTCGGTGCAGTCGGGCGAGTGACCGGAGCGAGGAGGTGCTGAGCGAAGGCCTGCTGAGTAGGGACATATGGATCCCCCCGTGGGAAAGTATGGATAGTGGCACTCGCCACTATCTGATAGCGCCACTATCTATGATGGGAGTGTCGGTCGGCAAGGCCGTTGGAGGACGGGAAGGGTGAACACGCGGTGCGCATCGGAGAATTGAGTCGCAGGACCGGGGTGTCCGTGCCGACGATCAAGTTCTACGTACGGGAAGGGCTGCTGCCGGCCGGTGAGCTGACGAGCCCGAATCAAGCCTCGTACGGGGAGACGCATGTCCAGCGCCTGCGCCTGATCCGGGCGCTCCTCGACGTGGGCGGCCTGTCGGTCGCCGGGGTCCGCGACGTGATCGTGGCGGTCGACGACCCCGAGCGGCCGGTGCACAAGGTGCTGGGCGCCGCGGCGAACCGGATCGTGCCGCGCTACGGCCGTGAGCAGGACGCCGGGATCGAGGAGGCGCGGAAGCGCGTCGCGGAGCTGATCGCCGCGCGCGGCTGGAGCGCCCATCCGGACGACCCGGCGGGGGAGGCGCTGGCGACGGCCCTCGCGGCACTGGAGGACGTCGGCCACGGCGGCTTCGCCGAGGTCCTGGACACCTACGCGGACGCGGCGGAGCGTGTGGCGAAGGCGGACCTGGAGTACGTGGCGCACCATGTGGCGCGCGAGGAGCTCGTGGAGAGCGTCGTCGTCGGCACGGTCCTCGGCGACGCGATCTTCGCGGCCATGCGGCGGCTGGCCCACGTGGACGCCTCGAACCGCGTCTTCGGCCGCGCGACGTAACGCGGAGGGGGGTGGGGGCCTCGGCCCCCACCCCCCTCTCATGCGCTCAGCGGCTCACTTCTCCTGCTCGCGCTCCACCTGGTCGTTCCAGTCGCGCTTGATCGCGCGCCACGCCTCGTCCGTCTTCCCCAGGCGCCAGTACCCCGAGATCGACAGCCGCTCGCGCGCCACCCCGCGCTCCATCCGCAGGTGCCGGCGGAGGTCCTTCACGAAGCCCGCCTCGCCGTGGACGAACGCGTGGACGTCGCCCGCCGGGAATTCAAGGGCCCGCACGGCCTCGACGACGGCCTCGCCCGCCGGACGGTCGCCCCGGTGCAGCCAGGTGACGTCGACGCCCGCGGCCGTCGCGAACTTCTGCTCCTCCGCTGCGTCCGAGATCTCCACGAAGGCGTGCACCCGCGCCCCCGCAGGCAGCCGCTCCAGCGCCACCGCGATCGCCGGCAGCGCGCTCTCGTCGCCCGCGAGCAGGTGCCAGTCCGCCGCCGGGTCCGGCGTGTAGCCGCCGCCCGGGCCGAGGAAGCGCACGGTCTCGCCCGCCTGGGCCCGCGCCGCCCAGGGGCCCGCGAGGCCCTCGTCGCCGTGGACCACGAAGTCGACGGTCAGCTCGCGGTGGACCGGGTCCCAGGCCCGTACCGTGTATGTCCGCGTCGTCGGCCACTGCTCCCGGGGGAACTCCTCCCGGATCCGCTCCATGTCGAACGGCTCGGGGTAGGCGACCCCCTCGGGCGCGAACAGCAGCTTCACGTAGTGGTCGGTGTACTCGCCGACCTCGAAGGCGTCGAGACCGGGACCTCCCAGCACGACCCGCACCATGTGCGGGGTGATCCGCTCGGTGCGCACCACGCGCGCTTCGGTGGCCTTCGGTGCCTTGCGGGCCGGCTGCTCTGCCACGAGGGGCTCTCCTGACTCGACGAACTTAGGTATGCCTAAGCTAGCACCCCGGTGTGCTGTCGCCCAGGGCGGATCACGGCGATCAGCGGGTGAGCACCGGCAGCAGGCGTCCCACCGCCCCGCCCAGACCCCAGCGCTTCACCAGCGCGTCCAGCGCCGCCGGGTCGCGGGGCTCCGACGGCAGGGCCGCGTCGAACTCCGGCAGCGGTACGTCCCCGGCGACCCGCACCACCGTCGGCGCCACGTCCAGATACGCGGCCGCCTCCACGATGCCGCGCCGCTTGGCCGGCGTCAGCTTCGACGTCCGGTCCTCGGCCGCCGCCCGCACCCCGGCCAGATCCCCGTACTCCGTGATCAGCTGCGCGGCCGTCTTCTCGCCGATGCCCTTCACCCCGGGCAGCCCGTCGCTCGCGTCGCCGCGCAGCGCCGCGAAGTCCGCGTACTGGTCGGGGCGCACGCCGTACTTCGTACGGATCAGCTCGTCGTCCACCAGGTCGCAGTCGCCGACGCCCTTGCGCGGGTACAGCACGCGCACCGCGCGCTCGTCGTCCACCAACTGGAACAGGTCCCGGTCCCCCGTGACGATGTCCACCGGCCCGGCGGCGCGCCCCGCCAGCGTCCCGATGACGTCGTCCGCCTCGTACCCCGCGGACCCGATCCGGGCGATGCCGAGCGCCGCGAGGACGTCCTCGATCACCGGCACCTGCGGGGAGAGCGTGTCCGGGATCTCCTCCTCGTCCGGGCCGGTCTCCGTCTCGGCCGCCACCCGGTGCGCCTTGTACGAGGGGATCAGGTCCACCCGCCACTGCGGCCGCCAGTCCTCGTCCCAACAGGCCACCAGGTCGTCGGGGTGGTGGTCCTGGACGAGTCGGGTGATGAAGTCGAGAAGGCCGCGGACGGCGTTCACGGGCGTGCCGTCGGGGGCCCGGACCGAGTCCGGCACACCGAAGTAGGCGCGGAAGTAGAGGCTTGCGGTGTCGAGGAGCATCAGGCGTCGCGTCACCCGGCCGATCTTAGGCTCGGTTCACCTCCGGGGCGCTCCAGCCGGGCTCACGGCCCCGACCGTGCTCGACCCCTCCTCCGTCGGGGCCTCCGCGCGCTCGGGACCGTTCCCCCGGCCGCGCCCCTTCGGCTCACTCGCCGGTCCCGGAGGCGAACGTCCCGGAGGCGAACGTTCCCGAGTCTCCGCGCGAGCGCACCGGAGCCCGTGCGCAAGCGTTCCCGGGACCCCATGCCCGCGCCCCGCACGTGACCCCCGTCACCTTTGCGTTTGCACCCTGTGAAGCCGGGCAGGCGCGAGCCCGGAGCGGAACCCGGTACGGGATTCAACAACGGAATCCCCATACGCGACGGGTCGCGGGCGGATCCCGCACCGCTCCACGGCCCGGCCGCGCGGGGGTGGCAGGGCCGTTCTCATTGCTACCCGTGAGGTTTATGTGTCCAGGCTCCAGGCCGATCATCTGTACAAGGTGTTCGGCAGACGACCCGACGAAGCCGTCCGGCGCCTCGCCGACGGCGCCGACCGCGACGAACTGCGCGCCGAAGGGACGACGGCCGCCGTCGTCGACGCCGGCTTCGTCGTCGAACCCGGTCAGATCTTCGTCGTGATGGGCCTGTCCGGCTCCGGGAAGTCCACCCTCCTCCGCATGCTCAACGGCCTGCTCGAACCCACCGCGGGCCGGGTCCTCTTCGACGGCCGCGACCTCACCGCACTCTCCCCCCGCGAGCTGCGCGCCGTCCGGGCCACCAAGATCAGCATGGTCTTCCAGCACTTCGCGCTCTTCCCGCACCGAAACGTCCTGGAGAACGCCGCCTACGGCCTGGAGGTCCAGGGCGTCCCGCGCGCCGAGCGCGAGACCCGCGCCGCCGAGGCCCTCGAACTGTGCGGGCTCGCCGGCTGGGAGAAGTCCTGGCCCGACGAGCTCTCCGGTGGCATGCAGCAGCGCGTCGGCCTCGCCCGCGCCCTCGCCACCGACGCCGACCTGCTCCTCATGGACGAGTCCTTCAGCGCGCTCGACCCGCTCATCCGCCGCGACATGCAGGACCAGCTCCTCGTGCTCCAGCAGCGGCTGAACAAGACGATCGTCTTCATCACCCACGACCTCAACGAGGCCATGCGCATCGGCGACCGGATCGCCGTCATGCGCGACGGCCGGATCGTGCAGCTCGGCACCGCCGAGGACATCCTCGTCCGCCCGGCCGACGACTACGTCGCCTCCTTCATCCAGGACGTCGACCGCTCCCGCGTGCTCACCGCCGCCGCTGTCATGGCCGAGGGCGCCGTCCCCGCCGACTGTCCCGAGGAGTGCTCCTGCCGGGCCGTCGGACCCGACACCCTCGTCGCCGACCTGTGCGCCGTCGCCGCCCTGGCCCCGCACCCCGTGACCGTCCAGGACCCCGACGGCACCGTCCTCGGCGTCGTACCGACCGAACGCCTCCTCGGCGTCATGGGCGGCCTCGCCGCGAAGGACATCGAGGAGCAGGAGGTGACCGCCCGTGCCTAGGCTCCCCCTCGGCGAGTGGGTCGACAGCTCCGTCGACTGGCTCCAGTCCCAGTTCTCCTGGCTCTTCGACGCCGTCAGCACCGGCGTCACCGGTCTCTACGACGGCATCGACGCCGTCCTGTCCGCACCGCAGCCGCTGCTCTTCGCCGGCATCCTCGCCGTCGTCGCCTGGTGGCTGCGCGGCCTCGCCGCCGGTGTCCTCGCCTTCGCGGGCTTCGCGCTCGTCGACTCGGTGCAGCTGTGGGACGAGGCCATGGCGACGCTCTCCCTCGTCCTCGTCGCCACCCTCGTCACCCTGGTGATCGCCGTCCCGCTCGGCATCTGGGCGGCCCGCTCCAAGACGGTCAGCGCCGTGCTGCGCCCCGTCCTCGACTTCATGCAGACCATGCCGGCGATGGTCTACCTCATCCCCGGCATCATCTTCTTCGGCGTCGGAGTCGTCCCCGGCATCATCGCCACCATCGTCTTCGCGCTGCCCCCGGGCGTCCGGATGACCGAGCTCGGCATCCGCCAGGTCGACGGCGAACTCGTCGAGGCCGCCGAGGCCTTCGGCACCACCCCGCGCGACACCCTCCTGCGCGTGCAGCTCCCGCTCGCCCTCCCGACGATCATGGCGGGCGTCAACCAGGTCATCATGCTCGGCCTCTCCATGGTCGTCATCGCCGGCATGGTCGGCGGCGGCGGCCTCGGCGGCGCGGTCTACCGCGCCATCGGCAATGTCGACATCGGCCTCGGCTTCGAGGCCGGCGTCTCCATCGTCGTCCTCGCCATGTACCTGGACCGGATGACCGGCGCCCTCGGCCGCCAGGTCTCCCCGCTGGGCCGCCGCGCCGCCGCCAAGGCGCGCGCCGCGAGCGCCAAGCGGCCCGGCGCGAAGCTGTGGGCCCACCGCCCCCAGCCCGTCACCGCCCTCGTCGGCGTCGTCGTGCTCGCGCTCGTCGCCGGCGGTACGGGCTTCCTCGGCGGTTCCGGCGGGTCGACCTCGACCACCGCCTCCGGCCCGAACAGCGGCCACGGCAAGAAGATCAGCATCGGCTACATCCCCTGGGACGAGGGCATCGCCTCCACGTACCTCTGGAAGGAGCTCCTGGAGCGCCGCGGCTACGAGGTCGACACCAAGCAGCTGGAGGCCGGCGCGCTCTACACCGGCCTGGCCGGCGGGCAGCTCGACTTCCAGACCGACTCCTGGCTCCCCGTCACCCACGCCCAGTACTGGGAGAAGTACAAGAACAAGCTCGAAGACCTCGGCTCCTGGTACGGCCCCACCTCCCTGGAGCTCGCCGTCCCCTCGTACGTGAAGGGCGTCGACTCGCTCGCCGACCTCAAGGGCAAGGCGGGACAGTTCAAGGGCCGCATCGTCGGCATCGAGCCCAGCGCCGGAATGATGGGCATCCTCAAGGACAAGGTCCTCAAGGAGTACGGCCTGGAGGGCGAGTACCAGGTCGTCGACGGCTCCACGCCCGGCATGCTGGCCGAGCTGAAGCGCGCGTACGAGCGCAAGGAGCCCGTCGTCGTCACCCTCTGGTCCCCGCACTGGGCCTACTCCGCCCACGACCTGAAGAAGCTCACCGACCCCAAGGGCACCTGGGGCAAGGGCGACGGCGTCCACACCCTCGCCCGCAAGGGCTTCGCCGCCGAGAACCCCGAGGTCGGCGCCTGGCTGAAGGACTTCGAGCTCACCGAGAAGCAGCTCACGGACCTCGAAGCCGTCATCCAGGAGACCGGCAAGGGCAAGGAGCAGCAGGCCGTCCGCGTCTGGCTGGACCGCAACCCCGGCCTCGCGGAGAAGCTCGCCCCGCAGTAGCGCCCGGCGGACCGGGATTCGTTCCTGTCCGAAAAGGGGTGGTCGCCGAACGTGTTCGGCGACCACCCCTTTTTCGTCACGACGCGAAACCCCGCCCCAAAGCTGCGTAAGGTTCAGGTAACCGCCCGGTACGGATACGCACGAGGCAGAGGGAGGGAGCCGACATGGACGAGAAGGAATCACCCCGCGTGGGCGCGGCCGTCAAGAGGCGCCGCAGAGCGCTCCAGCTCACCCTGGCCGTCGTCGCCTCCCGCAGCGGCCTCTCCGTCCCCTTCCTCAGCCAGGTCGAGAACGAGCGCGCCCGGCCCAGCCGCCGCTCCCTCGAACTCGTCGCCGAGGCCCTGGAGACCACCGCGGGCGAGCTCCTCGCCGTCGCCGAGGCCTCCCGCACCGTCGACGTCGTCCGGGCGGACGAGCGGTCCGCGACGCTCCCCGACGGAGTCCGCCGGCTCGTCCGGGGCCGCCACCAGCTGCACGCCCTGGAGTTCACCGGCGAGCAGGACGCGGGCCGCGAATTCCAGCATCGGAACGACGAGTTGCTGTACGTCGCCGACGGCGCCGCCGAGGTCGAGGCCGAGGGCCGCGCCCACCGCCTCGGCCGCGGCGACACGCTCTACCTCTCCGGAGGCGTACGGCACCGCTGGCGCGCCACCGAGCCCGGCACCCGCCTCCTCGTCGTCGCCGTCGCCGACCACGTCGAGGTCGAGGAGGAGTGAGGGCCGCAGGCGCCGGGTCCGTCCCGCGGGTCGTCTCCCTCGTCCCCTCCCTGACGGAGGCCGTCGCCGTCTCCGCGCCCGGCGTCCTCGTCGGCGCGACGGAGTGGTGCAGCCACCCCGCCGACCTCGACGTCGTACGGATCGGCGGCACCAAGAACCCCGACGTCGCCGCGATCACCGCGCTCCGGCCCGACGTCGTCCTCGCCAACGAGGAGGAGAACCGGGCCCCGGACCTCGCAGCCCTGAAGGCCGCCGGGCTCAACGTCCTCGTCACCGAGATCCGCACCCTCGACCAGGGCCTGCGCGAACTGGAGCGGGTCCTCGCCGCCTGCGGCGCGCCGCGCCGGCCGCGCTGGCTGGAGGAGGCCGAGGCGGCCTGGGAGTCCGTGACGCCCCTGGAGCCCGCGCCGGACGGAAGTCCGCTCACCGCCGTCGTACCGATCTGGCGCCGCCCCTGGATGGTCCTCGGCAGCGACACCTTCGCGGGCGACCTGCTCGCCCGCCTCGGCGTCCGGAACGCGTACGAAGGTCACCCGGAGCGCTATCCGCGCATCCCGATCGACGAGCTCCGCGCCACCGCCCCCGACCTGGTCGTCCTGCCCGACGAGCCCTACCGCTTCACGCCGGACGACGGTCCCGAGGCGTTCCCCGGGACCGCCGCCGCCCTCGTCGACGGGCGCCTGCTCACCTGGTACGGGCCGTCACTGGCAGAGGCGCCGCAGGCCCTGTCGCAGGCGCTGTCCCGGGCCCTGCGAGCAGCGCGCCGCTGAGCAGCCCGCGCACGGTGTGGACGCCGGCCACCAGCCAGGCGGCCACGAGGAACACGTACAGCGCGACGGCGAGCCACCGGAAGACGTCGAGACCGGTGTGCTGGGCGAGTCCCTCGGCGCCGGTCACGCAGGTCCCGACCGGGAAGGTGAACGCCCAGAACGTCATGGCGAAGCCCATGCCCCGCCGCCGCGCCCGCAGCACCATCGCCCCGGCGAGCGCCAGCCACAGCAGCGCGAAGCCCATCACAGGCACCCCGTAGAGGACGGCGAAGGCGGCGAAGCCGTGCGCGTACGGGTCGGGCAGCACGCTCGGGGCCACGTCGGCGAACTTGTTCGCGGCGGTCGTCGACTGGCCCAGCGGGCCGAGGACGAGGAAGAGCGTGGGGGTGAGCGCGAGGGGCAGCGGGCCGCCGGTCACGAGCCGGCCGAAGACCAGGGGCAGCATGACCAGGGTGGCGAGCAGGCTGATCCCGAACATCGCGTAGCAGGCGATGAGGAGCGTCTGCTGGGCCTGCCCGGCGGGCAGGTGCGGCACGAGCAGCGGGCCGAGCGCGGCGGAGACCATGGGGGCGACGACCGGCAGCAGCCACACCGGGGACGCGCTCTCGATCCGGTGGTGCACCACCATGAGGTACGGGACGGCCACGGCCGCCGCAAGACCGATCACCGTGCCCGCGGTGAACAGCACGGTGTCGAGCGCCAGGGCCGCGGGGAGCCCGATCCAGTCCTTGCCCACGATCATCGCGCCGCCGCCCACGGCGAGCAGCGCCATCGAGAGGCAGCCGTAGAACGGCGCCATCGCGGGGTCCAGAAGATGGGCGCGGGCCTGGTCGCGGTGGTGGATCCAGTGCAGCGCGCGGGCGGAGACGAGGGTGAGCAGCATGGCGAGCGACAACGCCCAGACCGCCGCGCAGACGGTACGGAGGCCGGGAACGTCCACCGGGAGGGCCGCGCCCGCGTTGGCGACGATGGCCGTGCCCATGACGGAGGCGTACCAGTTGGGTCCGAGGTGACGGACGGAACGGGCCGGGGAGGCACCGGTGGCTGTCGTGGCTGTCGTGGCGGTGGCGGTGGCGGTGGTGGCCGTGGTGCCCGGGGCGGCTGTGGTGCCCGTAGTGGCGGGGTGCGCGCCGGGGGTGGTGGCGCGGGAGGCCGGACGAGGGGCCGAGCGGGGTGTTGCGAGGCTTGCCATGACCCCACCGTCGCTCCCTTTCACCGCACCCACCAGGGATCTTATGACTATGACGTCATAAGCTGGGTTTATGAGCAGTGAGATGGCGGGCCGGCACGGGACACAGGGCGACGAGCCGAGGCCGCACCTGTCCCACCGGGTGCCGGATCTCGGCGCGCTCGAACTCCTCATCGCCGTCGCCCGGCACGGCAGCCTCGGCGCGGCCGCCCGCGAGGTCGGGATCACCCAGCCCGCCGCGAGCAGCCGGATCCGCTCGATGGAGCGGCAGCTCGGAGTGGCGCTCGTCGACCGCTCGCCGCGCGGCTCGCGGCTCACCGACGCGGGCGCGCTCGTGACGGACTGGGCGCGGCGGATCGTCGAGGCCGCGGAGGCCTTCGACGCGGGCGCCCAGGCCCTGCGTGGGCGACGCGACTCGCGCCTGCGGGTGGCCGCGTCCATGACCATCGCCGAGTACCTGCTGCCGGGCTGGCTGATCGCGCTGCGCGCCGAGCGCCCCGACACGGCCGTGTCGCTCCAGGCGGGGAACTCCGCGGCGGTCGCGCAACGGCTCTTCGCGGGCGACGCGGACGTCGGCTTCGTGGAGGGGCTCGCCGTGCCGGACGGCCTCGACGGGGTCGTCGTCGCGCACGACCGGCTCGCGCTCGTCGCCGCCCCCTCGCATCCCTGGGCCCGGCGCCGCGGGCGCCCCCTGGACCCGGCGGAACTGGCCGCGACCCCGCTGATCCTGCGGGAGCGCGGCTCGGGCACCCGGCAGGTCCTGGACGCGGCGCTGGCCGGGCACGGCGGGCTCGCCGAGCCGCTCCTCGAACTCGCCTCCACGACGGCCGTGAAGGCCGCCGTCGTCAGCGGGGCGGGCCCGGCCGTCCTCAGCGAACTCGCCATCACCGAGGAGCTGGCCTCCCGCCGCCTGGTCGCCATCCCCGTCGAGGGCGTCCTGCTCCGCCGCGACCTGCGCGCGGTCTGGCCCGCCGGACACCGCCCGACGGGCCCGGCCCGCGACCTGCTGTCCCTGACCCGCGCCCGCCCGACGGGCTGAGACGGGCCGGAAAAGCGTCAGACGCCTGCCGCGCGGTGGGTGATCCGGCCGTCCAGGACCGTGAGGAGGACCGGCAGGTCCGGGAGATCGGTCGCCGCCGTGGTGACCGGGCTGTCCGCGAAGACCGTGAGGTCGGCGCGGTGGCCGAGCGCGAGCCGGCCCGCCTCGTGCTCCTCGCCCGCCGCGTACGCCGGTCCCGTCGTCATGCCCCGCAGCGCCTCCAGCGCCGTCAGCGCCTGCTCGGGCCCGTGCGGCGCCTGGCCGAGGTCGCGGCTCGGGCGACGGTGCCGGGCGCCGGCCAGCACGCCGAGCGGCGGGAACGGCGCGATCGGCCAGTCGGAGCCGAGGACGAAGGGCGCCCCGGAGTCCACCAGGTCGCGGCAGCGCCAGGCGCGCGAGGCCCGCTCCTCGCCGAGGCGGCGCGACCAGTTGTCGGTGTGGTCGGCGCGGGTGAAGTCGCAGCAGTGCGTGGGCTGCATGGACGCGACGACCCCGAGCTCGGCGAAGCGGCGCAGCGTGTCGTCCGGCACCGTCTCGATGTGCTCCACCCGGTGGCGTACCCGGACCGCGTCCGAGGCCTGGGCCTTTTCGACGGAGTCGAGCACGTGCCGTACGGCCGCGTCCCCGATCGCGTGCGTCGCGGTGGCCACGCCCGCCCGGTGCAGTTCCCCGACGATGTGCGTGTACGCGGCGGGATCCGGCCAGAACGCGGCCGTGGACTCGCCGTGGCGGTCGGGCCGCTCCAGCCACGCGGTGCCGTTGTCGATGGTCCCGTCCATGAAGAGCTTCACGCCCGCCACCCGCCACAGGGCGCCGCCCGTGCCCTGCTGCTCGATCAGGGCGCGGACCCCGTCCGCGTCGGTGCCGGGCTGGCACCAGGGCGCGACGCGCAGCCGCAGCGGCAGCTCGCCGGCGGCGTCGAGCTCCCCGTACAGCGCGAGGCTCTCGCCGTTGGCGTCCATGACGTGGCCGCCGGTCAGACCGGCCGCCGCCATCGACCGCAGGGCGGCGGCGAGCCCCTCCCGGCGCTCCTCGCGGGTCGGCTGCGGGGCGACCCGCTCGACCAGCCCGCAGGCCGCGTCCTCCTGGAGCAGACCGGTCGGGCGCCCGGCCGCGTCGCAGACGACCTCGGCTGAGGCCTGCGCGAAGGTACGCGGCCCGTCGACGCCGGCGAGTTCGAGCGCCCGGCGGCTGGCCAGCGCCGAGTGGGCATCGAAGAGCAGCAGGAAGGCGGGCACCCCGTCGAGGACGGAGTCGAAGGGGGCGATCCCGACGGGCCGGTCGCCGAAGACGTTCGGGTCGAGCCCCCAGGCGAACAGCCACTCCCCGCGGGCGAGGCGGCGGACCTCCCGGGCGAGCGCCTCCCGTACGTCGTCGAGACCGGCGCAGTGCGAGAGGTCGAGGCCCCCGGTCAGCTCGGCGCCGGTGACCGGGTGGACGTGGCCGTCCACGAGCCCGGGCGTGACGACGGCGCCCTTGACGTCGACGACGGTGGTGCCGGGACCGGCGAGGGCGCGGATCTCACGGTCGTCGCCCAGGGCGGAGATCCGGCCGTCGCCGGAGACGGCGAGCGCGGTCTGCGGCAGGAACGCCCCCGTGCCGGGGTCGAGCAGTCGGGCGGAGAGCAGGACGAGTCGGGTGGCGCGCACGGGTGGCTCCAGGGGAGGAGGGGGCGGTACGGGGGAGGCGGGGAGGGTTAGCTGTGGGGCCGGGTAAGGCCGGTGGGGCGAGGGGTCAGTGGGGAGCGGCTGGGGCAGCGGGCTCGTCGAGCACGTTGGGCTGAACCGGCTCATCCGGCTCATCCGCTTCGACCGGTTCACGCGGCTCATCCGGTTCGACCGTCGTGACGGGCGTGACGGGCTCATCCGGTTCGACCGTCGTGACGGGCGTGACGGGCGAGGCCGGTTCGACCGACGGCTCCGCGAGCGGTGGTAGGTCGGTCAGGGCGCCGTGCGCCAGGCCGAGTTCCCGCTCCGCCGTCGTGACGGCCATCCGCGTCACGGCCGCGGGCCGGTTGCTCCGGTCGGTGTTGGCGTGGGCGCCCAGGCCGTCGAGCACCACCAGGATCTGGATGGCCGCCGTCCGCGGGTCGTCCGTACGGAACTCGCCCCGCGCGACGCCCTCGCGGATGAGCGTTTCCAGCCGGTCGTCGGAGGCGAGCTCCTGCTCGGCGACCCGGTCGCGCAGGACGGGCCGGTAGCGGCTCAGGTGGCGGGCGTTGATCCAGAGACGGCTGATGTCGTCGTACGCCTCTCCCGCCGAGAGGGCGAAGTAGCGCGCGAGGTACTGCGTGGGCGTCCCGTGCGGCCGGTCCGCGGGCAGCAGCGCGTCGAGCTCGCCGGTGGAGGCGACGCTGAAGGCCTCGCCCACCAGATCCTCCGCCGAGGGGAAGTAGTGGCTGATCAGACCGGGCCGTACGGCGAGCTCCTCGGCGATCCGCCGCAGGGTGACGCACTCCAGGCCCTCGGTCAGGGCGACCCGGGCCGCGGTCTCCACGATCTCCGCCCGCCGGGCTTCCGGGGATTTCCGAACGCGCTTGCGCTGAACGCTTGACGACATACCCGGGATGCTATTGAGTGTGCGACCAATAAGCAACCAGGGGCAACCAGGTGGACACCGAACGGTCGCCTGGTGGGCACCACCCGCACCCGGAGGGCCGCATGGCTTCCACGATCCCCGACCCGATCCCCCGCTCCCAGGGCGTCGAGGTCACCCCGTCGGCCGCCGCCGACAGGCCCGGCCGCATCGAGGCCCACGGCATCGATCACATCCCCGACGGCGAACGCCACGGACACCCCCGCGAGCTCTTCTCCGTGTGGGCCGCGGCCAACGTCAACTACCTCAGCCTCGTCATCGGCGGAGCCCTCGTGCTCATGGGCCTGACGCTCTGGCAGGCCGTCGCCGTGATCGTCGTCGGCAACCTCTTCTGGCTGCTCACCGGACTCCTCGCCACCTCGGGCCCGGCCGCCGGCGCGCCCAGCGAGGTGATCACCCGGGCCGTCTACGGCGTCCTCGGCAACCGCGTGAACAACGCGGTCGGCGGCTGGCTCGTCTCCGTCTGCTACTTCGCCCTCAACCTCGCCGCCGCGGCGACCGCCGCCTTCGCGCTCGTCGAGAAGACCGGCATCACGGCGAACACCCCCGTCAAGGTGGCCGTGATCGTGGTCATCGCCGCGCTCACCCTGGCCATCAGCGTCTACGGCCACGCCCTGATCATCAAGCTGTACGTGCCGATCACCCTCGCCCTCGTCGCGGCCTTCGCCGTCGTCGCGTTCGCCGTCCTGCGCCACGCCGACTTCTCGTACGCCCCCGCCGAGCCGCTCGGCGGCACCTCGCTCTGGGCCCTCCTCATCGCGGGCACCACGATGATCGCCTCGGGCCCGCTCTCGTACACCACGAGCGCCGACTTCTCCCGCTACCTGCCCCGCACGGCCTCGAAGAAGGCGATCGTCGGCTGGACCGCCCTCGGCGCCTTCCTGCCCAGCGTCGTCGTCTGTTCCCTCGGCGCGTTCGCCGCGACCGCCGTCGACATGGGCGACCCGCAGAACGCCCTCCAGACGATCCTGCCCGGCTGGTTCACCCCCGTCTTCCTGCTCGCCCTCGTCCTCGGCACGATCTCCATCAACGCCCTGACCGCCTACAGCGCCGGCCTCGCCCTCCAGGCCGTCGGCCTCCGCATCCGCCGTACCGTCAGCGTCCTCTTCGACGGCGCCGTCGCCGTGGCCCTGACCCTCTACGGGCTGCTCGTCTCCGACTTCCTCGACACCGTCAGCAACGCCCTCCAGCTGATCGTGGTCCTGAGCGGCCCCCTGATGGCCGTCTACGCGACCGACATCGTGCTGCGCCGGTGCCGGTACGACGGCCCCGCGCTCTCCGACGAGACCCCGCGCGGCCCCTTCTGGTACACTGGCGGCGTCAACCTCGCGGGCGCGATCGCCCTCACGGCGGGCACCACCTCGGCGGCCCTCTGCGTCGACACCCTCTACACCGGCCCCGTCGCCGCGGCCCTGGGCGGCCTGGACCTCTCCCTCCCCGTCGGCATGACGGTCGCCGCGGCCGTCTACGCCCTCCTGATGCGGAACGACTCCACCGTGCGCGCCGCCCGGGCGCGCGCGTGAACGCCCGTACGGTCCTCCGGATCAGCGGGGACTCGCCGAGACGCCGGGGCGAGGACCGGGGCCGACAGGCCCGCGAGGGCATCCGACGCGCGTGGCAGGTCTACGGGGAACTCTTCGCGACCGTCGCCGCGGGCGCGTCGAGCGGCGCACGGATGCCGGACGTCGCCGCCCTCGCCCTCCGTACCGTCGACGCGACCCGGGCCTGGGCGCCCGAGCTCGTCGAGGAGATGGAGGGAGTCGCCGAGGGCGCCGGGATGCCGTTCCAGACGATCGCCGCGCTCAACGCGCGCACCGAGATCCTCGCCGAGGCCGGTGCGCCGAGGGCGGGGGAGTGCTCCACCCTCGTCCGTACCGACGGCGCCGGGACCGCCGGCGGCCAGTGCTGGGACTGGCACGAGGAGCTGGCCGACGCCTGGCACCTCCAGACCGTGACCGGCGACGTCCGCGGCTTCGCGGGGATCACCGAGCACGGAATCCTCGCGAAGATCGGCGTCAACGACGCCGGTGTGGGCGTGCTCTTCAACATCCTCGGCCACACCGGCGACGCCGCCACCGGCGTCCCCGTCCACCTCGTGGCCCGTCAGGTGCTCGGCGCGGCCGGGTCGTTCGAGGAGGCGGTCGACATCCTCACCTCCGCGCCGGTATCCGCCTCCACGGTCATCACCGTGGTGACGGCGGACCGAGCCGCCTCCGTCGAACTCGCCCCCGGCGGTTCGGCGGTCGTCGCCCCGGACGACCGGGGCTGGCTGGTCCGCACGAACCACTTCCTCGACCCGGGCCTCGCCGCCGGCGAACTGCGCGGGCGCCGGGAGCCGGAGACGTACGACCGCCACCGCCTGCTCACCACCCGCGTCCGCGAACACACCGGCCTGCTCGACACCGGCCTGCTCGGCACCGGCCCGCTCGGCACCGACACCCTCGTGGACCTGCTCACCGCACACCGGGAGGACGGCGCCGAGGTCTGCTGCCACGCCCCCGCCGAGGGGACCCTGGGCGGCAGGTGGGCGACGCTGGCCACGGTCGCGGTCGACCCGGCCGAGCGGCGCCTCCTGGTGCATGACGGCGGGCCGTGCACGGCGGGCCCCGCGAGCTGGACACCGCTCACGGCGCCCACCCGCTGAACGAGCCTCCCGGTTACCGCCGGTCCGCCCCCGCCCCCGCCCCCGCCCCCGCCGCCTCGACGAGGCCTCGCATCACGCGCAGGTCCTCGCCCATCTCGGGATGCCACTGCACGCCGAGGGCCCAGACGGGGGCGGCCAGTTCCACCGCCTCCACCGTGCCGTCCTCGGCGTGGGCCGAGGCCGTGAGGCCCGCACCCAGCCGGTCCACGGCCTGGTGGTGATAGGTCGGGACCTCGGTCAGCTCGGGCACCAGGGAGGCGTACCTGGTGTGCGGGACCGGCTTGACCGCGTGCCGGCCGATCACCCCGACCGCCTCCACATGCCCGTCCAGGTGCTGGACCAGCGTCCCGCCGAGGGCCACGTTCAGCAGCTGCATCCCACGGCAGATCCCGAGGAGCGGGGTGCCGGAGGCCAGGGCCGCGTCGATCAGGGCCAGTTCCCAGGAGTCCCGGGCGCGGGCCGGTGGGCCGGTACGGGGGTCGGGCTCGGCCCCGTACCGTACGGGCTCGACGTCCGCCCCGCCCGCGACGACCAGCCCGTCGAGCCGGGCCACGACCTCCGCCGCGGCGGCCGGCTCGTCCGGCGGCAGCATCACGGCGAGCCCCCCGCTCTCGCGGACGAGCCGCGGGTACGGCGCGGGGAGCAGCGCGGCCTGCATGTCCCACACCCCCCAGCGGGCCTGGTCCAGATAGGTGGTCACGCCGATGAGCGGCTTGGGCACGTACTTCCTCCAGAGCTGCCGAGTGTCAGTGCATCAGGTGCATCAGGTGCATCAGGTGAATCAGTCGCGTGCGAGCTCGGCCTCGGCCGCGGCGAGCGCCGCGAACTCCTCCTCCGGCGCGCCGGCCACCAGATGGTGCCGACTGTAGAACGCGAAGTAGGCGAGAGCGATCACGTACACCCCGAGCGCCATGAACGCCGCCGTCCGGTCCACCAGGAAGGTCGCGACGAGCGCCGAGAGGGCCAGGACGAAGGCGATGGACGAGGTCACGATTCCGCCGGGCGTCCGGTACGGCCGGTGGAGGCCGGGCTCGCGGCGCCGCAGCACGATGTGCGAGAGCGCCATGAGGGCGTACGAGATGGTGGCGCCGAAGACCGCGATGTTCAGCATCCGCGCCCCGTTGCCGGTGCCGGCGGCGAGGGCGAAGCCGATCGCGCCCGGGATGAGCAGCCCCAGGTACGGCGACTTGCGGCGGCTGGTGAGGGAGAGGAAGCGGGGCAGGTAGCCGGCCCGGGAGAGGGCGAACAGCTGGCGTGATCCGGCGTAGATGAGGGAGAAGAAGGAGGCGACCAGGCCCGCGAGGCCCGCGTAGTTCACGAAGCGGCTGAGCGCCGTCGGCTCCCCGTCGCCCTGGAGCGCCACGACGAGCGGGTTCCCCGCCTCCTGCACGGCGGCCGAGCCGCGCGCGCCGGTGGCGGCGAGGAAGGTCATGACGGCGAGGAGCACCAGGATCCCCATCGAGATCGCGAGCGCCCTCGGCATCGACCGCACCGGGTCCTTCGCCTCCTCGGCGGCGAGCGGCACGCCCTCCACTCCGAGGAAGAACCACATGCCGAAGGGGAACGCGGCCCAGATCCCGAGCAGTCCGAAGGGGAGCCAGGAGTTCGACCCGAAGGCCTCGCCGTCGACCGGGATGTCGTTCAGGCCGTCGACGTGGAAGTCGGTGAACGCGCCGAGCGCGAAGACGACGAGCGCCGCGACCGCGATGGCCGTCACGATCAGGCTGAACCGCAGCGCCTCGCCCACGCCCCACAGGTGGATGCCGATGAAGAGCGCGAAGCAGACGAGGTAGACCGGCCAGCCGGACTCCAGGCCGAAGAGGCCGAGGGACTCGACGTAGTCGCCGATGAAGATGGAGATCGCGGCGGGGGCGAGGACGTACTCGATGAGGATCGCGGTGCCGGTGAGGAACCCGCCCCAGGTGCCGAGCGCCCGCCGGGCGAAGCCGTAGCCGCCGCCCGCCGTGGGCAGGATGGCGGAGAGCTCGGCGAGCGCGAAGACCAGACAGGCGTACATCGCGCCCATGAGGACGGTGGCGATGGCGAGTCCGCCGAAGCCGCCCTTCGACAGGCCGATGTTCCAGCCGGAGAAGTCCCCGGAGACCACGTAGGCGACGCCGAGGCCGGTGAGCAGCAGCCAGCCGGCGCTGCCGCGGCGCAGCGCGCGGCGCTCCAGGTAGTCGTCCTTCGGTGGGGTGGTGCCGCCGGAGGTGTTCCCGGTCGTTTCTTCGAGCGTCATGGCAGCGTCAGCTCCCCGCAACGGGCCCAATGGATTGGAGCCATACCTTTGCGGCGCCGTGCGGGATGCGCAACCCCCGTGCGTTACTTTCGGGTTACGCGTGCCCTTTCCCTACGTCAGGAAACCCCGCAGCAGCGCCGCCGTGCCCGCGCAGTGCTCGCGCATCACCTCGCGCGCCGCGTCCGCGTCCCCGTCGAGGACCGCCTCCACCAGTGCGGTGTGCTGGTGCTGGGAGTGCTCCAGATTGCGTACGAGCAGGGGGATGCAGTCGAGGAGGTCGTTCACCGTCGCCCGGACGGCGGCGTACTGGGCGGTCAGCGTCGGCGAGCCGGAGAGCTCGGCGAGCGTGAGGTGGAGCAGGGTGTCCTGGCGGCGGTATTCGGCCAGGGGGGCGTCATGGGTCGCCGCCACGGCGGCCCGCAGCCGCTCGGCGCCCGCCGCGTCGAGCCCGTGGGCCGCGCAGAGCCCGGCGGCCCCCACCTCCAGGACCTCACGGAAGCGCAGGATGTCCTCCATGTCGACCGAGGCGATCCGGCGGCGCAGCTCGTCCTCGTCGGCGGTCTGGACGCGGGGCAGCACGAACGTCCCGCCGTACCGGCCGCGCCGGCTCTCGACGAGGCCCTGCTCCTGGAGGACCTTGAGGACCTCGCGCAGGGTCACCCGGCTGATCCCCATCCGCTCGGCCAGCTCCCGCTCGGCGGGCAGCCGCTCCCCGCCCGGCACGAGACCGAGCCGTACCACCTGGAGGATCTGCTGCAGCGCCTCCTCGAAGCCGTTGCCCGCCCGCACCGGCCGCAGCACGGGCGTCAGCCGGTCCGCCGGTTCACTCGTACTGGCCACGTTCCTCGTTTCCCTTTCTCCAGGACTTCCCAAGCAATGGTCTTCGGCAATACCTTATGGCTCCCGGCAGGCCGAAGGAGGAGCAATCCCGTGGCAGACCGCACACCCCCGCTCACCGTCGAGGAGCTGCGCGCCCTCGTCGCGAGCGGCGAGATCGACACCGTCGTCCTGGCCTTCCCCGACATGCAGGGACGGCTCCAGGGCAAGCGGTTCGCCGCACAGTTCTTCCTGGACGACGTCCTCGGCCACGGCACCGAGGGCTGCAACTATCTTCTGGCCGTCGACACCGAGATGAACACCGTCGAGGGCTACGAGATGTCCTCCTGGGACCGCGGCTACGGCGACTTCGCGATGCACCCCGACCTCGCCACCCTCCGCCGCGTCCCCTGGAACGAGGCCACCGCCATGGTGACGGCCGACCTCGCCTGGGCCGACGGCAGCCCGGTCGTCGCGGCCCCCCGCCAGATCCTCCGCCGCCAGCTGGAGCGCCTCGCCGAGCACGGCTTCACCGCCCACGTCGGCACCGAGCTCGAGTTCATCGTCTTCAACGACAGCTACGAGCAGGCCTGGGACGCGAACTACCGCGGCCTCACCCCCGCCAACCAGTACAACATCGACTACTCCGTCCTCGGTACCGGTCGCATCGAACCCCTCCTGCGCCGCATCCGCAACGAGATGACCGCCGCCGGACTCACCGTCGAGTCCGCCAAGGGCGAGTGCAACCCCGGCCAGCACGAGATCGCCTTCAAGTACGACGAGGCCCTCGTCACCTGCGACCGGCACGCCGTCTACAAGACGGGCGCCAAGGAGATCGCCTCCCAGGAGGGCTACTCGCTCACCTTCATGGCGAAGTACAACGAGCGCGAGGGCAACTCCTGCCACATCCATCTGTCCCTCCAGTCCATCGACGACGCGGGCACGAACGTGATGGCGGGGGACGACCCGCACGGCATGTCCGCGACCATGCGGCACTTCCTCGCCGGACAGCTCGCCGCCCTCCGCGACTTCTCCCTCCTCTACGCCCCCAACATCAACTCCTACAAGCGGTTCCAGCCCGGCTCCTTCGCCCCCACCGCCGTCGCCTGGGGCCACGACAACCGCACCTGCTCGCTCCGGGTCGTCGGCCACGGCCGCTCCACCCGCTTCGAGAACCGCCTCCCCGGCGGCGACGTCAACCCCTACCTCGCCGTCGCGGGCCTGGTCGCCGCCGGCCTGTACGGGATCGAGCAGAAGCTCGAACTCCCGGAGCCCTGCACCGGGAACGCCTACACCGGCGAGTACGCGCACGTCCCCACCACGCTGCGCGAGGCCGCCGAACTCTGGGACACCAGCGAGATCGCCAAGGCCGCCTTCGGCGCCGAGGTCGTCGCCCACTACCGCAACATGGCCCGCGTCGAACTCGACGCCTTCGACGCCGCGGTGACCGACTGGGAGCTGCGCCGCTCCTTCGAACGTCTGTGACCGGCCGGCCGGCTGACCGGCACTTGTGACAAGAGAGAGGAACGAGTTGCTCCAGGTACTGAACCCGGCGACGGAGGAGCTGGTCGCCACCGTCCCCGCCGCCACCCCGGCCGACGTCGACGCCGCCGTCGCACGAGCCACCGCCGCCCAGCGCGGCTGGGCCGCCGCCGCGCCCGCCGACCGCGCCCGGCTCCTCCGACGCTTCGCCGCCGTCGTCGACGCGCACACCGAGGAACTCGCCCGGCTGGAGGTCACCGAGGCCGGGCACACCCTCGGCAACGCCCGCTGGGAGGCCGGTAACGTCCGCGACCTGCTCGACTTCGCCGCCGGGGGAGTGGAGCGCCTCAACGGACGCCAGATCCCGGTGGCCGGCGGCCTCGACGTCACCCTCCTCGAACCCCTCGGGGTCGTCGGCGTCATCGCGCCCTGGAACTTCCCCATGCCGATCGCCGCCTGGGCCACCGCACCCGCCCTCGCCGCCGGCAACGCCGTCCTCCTCAAGCCCGCCGAGACCACCCCCCTCACCGCGCTCCGCCTCGCCGAGCTCGCCCTGGAGGCCGGCCTGCCCGAAGGCCTCTTCCAGGTCCTCCCCGGCACGGGACCCGTCGCGGGTAACGCCCTCGTCGAGCACCCCGGCATCGCGAAGATCGTCTTCACCGGCTCCACCAGGGTCGGAAAATCGATCATGGCCAAGTGCGCCGACCAGGTGAAGCGACTCACCCTCGAACTCGGCGGCAAGAGCCCCAACATCGTCTTCGCCGACGCGGACATCGAGGCGGCGGCCGCCGCGGCGCCGATGGCCTTCCTCGACAACAGCGGCCAGGACTGCTGCGCCCGCACCCGCATCCTCGTGCAGCGGAGCGCGTACGACCGCTTCCTGGAGCTCCTCACCCCCGCGATCGAGGAGATCGTCGTCGGCGACCCGCTCGACGAGCGCACGCAGATGGGCCCGCTCATCTCCCGCGCCCAGCTCGACCGCGTCCGCTCGTACGTCACCGAGGACCTCCAGGGGATCCGCGGCAAGGCCCCCGAAGGCCCCGGCTTCTGGTTCCCGCCGACCGTCCTCACCGGCGTACCCGAGGACGCGCCCTGCGCCGTCGAGGAGATCTTCGGCCCGGTCGCCGTCGTCCTGCCCTTCGACGACGAGGCCGACGCGATCCGGCTCGCCAACGCCACCGAGTACGGCCTCTCCGGCTCGATCTGGACCCGGGACGTCGGCCGCGCCCTGCGCGCCTCCCGCGCCGTCCGGGCCGGCAACCTCTCCGTCAACTCCCACTCCAGCGTCCGCTACTGGACCCCGTTCGGCGGCTACCGGCAGTCCGGCCTCGGCCGTGAACTGGGCCCCGACGCCCTGACCGCCTTCACCGAAACCAAGAACGTCTTCATCAGCACGGAGGCCTGAGCACCCATGACCAGCACCGAAACCGTGACATCCTCTGGGGGTTCCCCCCAGGCCCCCGCCATCTGCCGCCGCCTGGTCGGCCGTACCGCCGTCATCACCGGAGCCGGCAGCGGCATCGGACTCGCCACCGCCCGCCGGCTCGCCTCCGAGGGCGCGAACGTCGTCTGCGGCGACATCGACGAGGTGGCCGGCAAGGCCGCGGCCGAGGCCGTCGGCGGCACCTTCGTGAAGGTCGACGTCACCGACCCGGAGGAGGTCGAGGCGCTGTTCCGCACCGCCTTCGAGACCTACGGCTCCGTCGACATCGCCTTCAACAACGCCGGTATCTCGCCGCCCGACGACGACTCCATCCTGGAGACCGGCCTGGAGGCCTGGAAGCGCGTCCAGGACGTCAACCTCACCTCCGTCTTCCTGTGCTGCAAGGCCGCCCTCCCCTACATGCGCCGTCAGGGCAGGGGCTCCATCATCAACACCGCCTCCTTCGTCGCGATCATGGGCGCGGCCACCAGCCAGATCTCGTACACGGCGTCCAAGGGCGGTGTCCTCGCGATGTCCCGCGAGCTGGGCGTCCAGTTCGCCCGCGAGGGCATCCGGGTCAACGCCCTCTGCCCCGGACCGGTCAACACCCCCCTTCTCCGGGAGCTGTTCGCCAAGGACCCGGAGCGGGCCGCGCGCCGCCTCGTGCACATCCCGGTCGGGCGCTTCGCCGAGGCGGAGGAGATCGCCGCCGCCGTCGCGTTCCTCGCGAGCGACGACTCCTCCTTCGTCAACGCCAGCGACTTCCTCGTCGACGGCGGAATCTCGGGCGCGTACGTGACCCCGCTCTAGGCCCCACGCATCCCCCACACCCCCCACCCGGCAGCCGGGCGTCGCAAGGCGCCCGGCTGTTCCGCGTCCGGAACAGTCCCGACCTCAGTCCCGACCACAGTCCCGACAGGAGAGCGATCATGAACCACCGACTCCGTCTCCGCACGTCCGCGGCCGCCGCCGCGCTCGCCCTCGCGGCGACCGGCCTCGCCTCCGCCACCCAGGCCGAGGCGAAGCCCGCCGGATGCCCGACCCTGAAGGTCTCCGAAGGCTGGTACGGCGACAACAAGGCGCGCATCGACGCGCTGATCGCCGACCACTGCCGAGACAAGGGGAAGAAGCCCGTCGCGGTCTTCGACTGGGACAACACCGTCATCAAGAACGACGTCGGCGACGCCACCTTCTACTGGCTCCTGCGCAACGACCGCATACGCCCGCCCCGGAACGGCGACTGGTCCACCACCAGCCGCCACCTCACCCCCGAGGCCGCCGCCGCCCTCGGCGAGGCGTGTCCCACCGGCGTACGCACCCTCCCCACGGCCACCGACACCCGCTGCGCCGACGAGCTCCTCGCCGTGTACGGCGAAGGCACCACCACAGGGGGCGAGGGGGCTTTCGCGGGCTACGACCACCGCCGCATGGAACCCCAGTACGCCTGGCTGGCCCAGCTCCTGCGCGGCTGGACCACCCGCCAGGTCGAGTCCTTCGCCGCCGCGGCCCGCACCGAGAACCTCGCCGCGCCGCAGGGCGCCACCCAGCGGGTCGGCACGGCCCAGGTCACCGGCTGGGTTCGCTACTACGACCAGCAGCGCGACCTCATCCGTACGCTCAAGGCCGCGGGCTTCGACGTCTGGGTCGTCTCCGCCTCGCCCGAACCGGTCGTCGACGTCTGGGCGAAGGGCGTAGGGGTCGACCCCTCCCACACCCTCGGCATCCGCAACACCACCGAGCACGGCCGGCTCACCGCCCACCTCAAGGGCTGCGGCACCGTCCGGGACGGCAAGGACGAGATGATCACCTACATCGACGGCAAACGCTGCTGGATCAACCAGGAGATCCTCGGTGTGCGCGGCCCCGCCGCCGAGCGCGTCCAGCCGGCCTCACGGCGGCAGGTGTTCGCCGCCGGGGACTCCGACACGGACATCTCGTTCCTGCGGGACGCCACCGGCCTGCGGCTGGTCCTCAACCGCAACAAGAACGAAGTCATGTGCCGGGCGTACGAGAACGGCGACGGCCGCTGGCTCGTCAACCCCATGTTCATCGAGCCGAAGCGACAGAAGGCCGGCCCCTACCCCTGCGCCACGACGGGCTACACGGCGGGCGACGGCACGCCGGAACCGGTCCGCCGCCCGGACGGCACCGTGATCCCGGACCAGCGGGACACGGTCTTCTAGCGGCCTCTAGAGGAAGGTCCGCCCTTCCCCCCGGTAGGTCGGCACGGTGGCCGTGATCCGGTCACCCTCGACCAGCCGGAGGCTCTCGAACCGCTCGCACAGCTCGCCGGCCTTCGCGTGCCGGAACCACACCTTGTCGCCGATCCGCAGGTCGTCGGCCGGCGAGCCGAGCAGCGGGGTCTGGACCTCGCCCGGACCCTCCTGCGGGTCGTACCGCAGGCCCTCCGGCAGATACGGCACGGGCAGCCGGTCAGGGCCCGCCACCCCGGACGCCGGATAGCCGCCGCCCAGCACCGTCACCACGCCCACACCGGGGCGGCGGACGACGGGCTGCGCGAACAGCGCGGCCGGACGCCCGCTGAAGGACGTGTAGTTGTCGAAGAGGCGCGGCACGAAGAGCCCCGAACCGGCGGCGATCTCCGTCACCGCGTCCTCGGCGGCCGTGTGCTGCACGCTCCCGGTGCCGCCGCCGTTCACGAACTCCAGGTCCGGCGCCACCGCCCGTACCGCACGGACGACGGCCGCCCGGCGCTCCGCCAGCTCCCGGCGGGCCGCGGACTGCATCAGCCGGATCGCCCGCGAGCGCAGCGGCCGCCCCGCGACCGAGTCGCCGACGCCGGCGACGTGCCCCTCGTACGCCATGATCCCGACCAGCCGGAAGCCCGGGCGCCGCACCACGGAACGGGCCACCTCGGCCAGCTCGGCGGGGGTGCGCAGCGGCGAGCGCCGCGCCCCGATCCGTACCCGCCCGCCGAAGAGCTGGAGCGCCGTGTCCAGCTCCAGACAGACCCGGACCTCCTCCGCCCCGCCCGCGCGGGCGGCGTCGATCAGATCGAGCTGGGCCACGTCGTCGACCATCACCGTCACGGCGGCCGCGAGCTTCGGATCCCGCGCGAGCTCGGCGAAGCCGGCGCGGTCCGCCGACGGGTACGCGAGCAGCACGTCGTCGAACCCGGCACGCGCCAGCCACAGCGACTCGTCGAGCGTGAACGACATGATCCCGGCGAACCCGTCCCGCGCGAGCACCCGCTCCAGGAGCGCGCGGCAGCGCACGGACTTGCTCGCGACGCGGATCGGCTTGCCGGCGGCCCGGCGGACGAGATCCGCCGCGTTGTCGTCGAAGGCCTCCAGGTCGACGATCGCCACGGGCGCGTCGAGATGAGCGGTGGCACGGTCGTAACGGGCCCGGTCGGCGGCGCGGGGAGTCATGGCCCGAGCTTGCCAGACAGGTATACGGGTGGGTAGCCCCCGACCCCGGTCCGCCCGGTTCCTCCGCGGCGGGGAACAGCCCGTAGAGTGACGGGCATTGTCGACACGAGCAGGGGGACGGGGATGACTGCCGAACACCCACGTCCCACGTCCCGGATCACCGACGCCCTCCTCCCCACCCCACCCGCACCCCCGGCACCCGCGCCGCCCCCGGAGCGCTCCACACCGAGGCCCCCCGAGGCCCCCGCGCCCCTGGCACCGCCGACTGCCCGACCCGCCTCCGAGCACCCGAAGACGCCCGCCAACCCGCCGCGCTCGGCCGCTCCGGAGCCCCCGGTGCGCTCCACGCCGAGAACGGCCCCGGCGTCCGCGCCCCTCGCGCCGGCCACCGTCCGGCCCGCCTCCGAGCGCCCGACGGAGGCCGGTAACCCGCCGTCCCCGGCGCGCTCCACGCCGAGAACGGCCCCGGCCTCCGCGCCCCTCGCGCCGCCGGCCGTCCAGGGCGGCGCCGAGCGCGCCACCGCGGCGCCGGTCATCCCACCGCCCCTGCCCCCGGTGGCCCCGCCTCACCCCGCGTCAGCGGCCCCCGAGCCGCCCGCGGCCACGGGCACCCCGGTGCCCGCGTACCCGCCCGCCCCGCCCCACCCCGCGCCGGCCGCGGCCCTCAAGGCGCCCGCGCCCGCGGGTCCCCAGCCGACCGCTCCTCAGCACCCGGCTGCTCCCAAGGCACCCACGGCCACCGGCACCCCGGCCGCGCCTCCTCAGCGCCTGGCCGCCCCCGAGGCGCCCCGATCGGGCACCGCCGACGGCGCCCTGCGGCAGCCGCGCCCGGCGGGCCCGCCGATGTCGTCCGCCCCCGCCCGCCCCGAGTCCCCGCCCGCCGCCGCCCGCCCGGTGGCCCCTCCGGCCGTCCCGGCATCCGGGCCGTCCGCCCGGACCACCGTCCCGCACGCCGCTCCGGACACGTCCGAGGCACGGCGTGGCGCCGCGTCCCCGCGCCCCTCCGCCGGCTCCGCGCCGCTGACGTCCCGCCAGGCGCCCGCGCCCGCCCGCGCCTGGGCGTCGTCGGACGGGGCGGGCGGCCTGCCGGAGGTGGAGACCACCACCCGGCTGCGGCCGATCCGTGACACGCCGCGCACGGCTCACGCGACGCGACCCGCGCCCGCGCCCGTGACCGCGTACGGATACGGGCTCGCCGGCGCCCTGCCGCCCGAGGCCCCCGCCGAGACCACGACCCGGCTGCGCCCCGTACGCGAGCGCCGCACCGGGCGCGTGCTCGCGGTCACGGCCTGCGTCGTCCTCGGGGTCGGGCTCATCGGCGGGGCCCTCGCCGGGATATGGCTGGCCTCCGCCGACCCCGCGCACCCCGCCGAACCCGCCGGGTACACCGAGGCGAAGGACCTCTGGCACAACGCCCCCGTGGACACCCTCTTCCCCCGCACCCTCGCGGGCCCCGGCGCGGGCCCCGGTGCCGCCGCCCGCACGTGGACCCGGATCGTCGTCGCCCCGGACACGCCCTGCTCACCCGCCGTCCTGGCCAAGGGCCTGCTCGCCACCCTCACCCCGCTCGGCTGCGAGCGCGTCCTGCGCGCCACGTACACCGACGCCACCGCCAGCAGCGTGATCACCGTCGGCCTGGTCTTCACCCGCGCGGAGGCCGACGCCCAGCGCACCCTCGGCCAGGGCGGCCTCACCGCCCGCCTCGGCGCGGACGTCCCCCCGGCCCTCTCCGGCCCCTCCACCGTCGCGGCCCGCTTCGGCGCCCGGCAGCGCGCGAGCTGGTGGCTGAGTGCCCCCGCCGACCTCCCCGTCGTCGTCACCGCAGTCTCCGGCTTCGCCGACGGCCGGGCCGTCGACCGCCCGCAGCCCGCCGACCAGGCCATGGCCCGGGGCCGTACCGACGCCACCGCCCAGTCCGGCCTCGGCCACGAGGCCAAGGGCATCACCGCCCGCTTCGAAGCGCTGCTGCGCAAGGCCGTCGCCGCGACCGCCAAGGAGAAGGAGACCGCCCGGTGACCCGCCCGACCCGCCCCCGGGCGATGCCCTCCGCCAGGGCGATCGCTTCCACCCGGGCGGCCACGTCCACCCGGGCGGCCACGTCCACCCGGGCGACCGCCGTCGTCCTCCTCGCCGCCGCCTTCTCCGTGCTGCCCGCGACCACCGCCCCCGCCCACGCCGACACCATCCGGACCCGCCAGTGGGGCCTGGAGGCCATGCGCACCACCGAGGCCTGGCGCACCACCAAGGGCAAGGGCGTCAAGGTCGCCGTCCTCGACACGGGCGTCGACGCCGACCACCCGGACCTGGCGGGCTCCGTCCTCCCCGGCCGCGACCTCATCGGATTCGGCGCCTCCAAGGGCGACCGCGCCTGGGCCCGGCACGGCACCGCCATGGCCGGCATCATCGCCGGGCACGGCCACGGCCCCGGCGACGAGAGCGGCGTCCTCGGCGTCGCCCCCGATGTCGAGATCCTTCCCGTCCGGGTCATCCTGGAAAGCGGCGACAAGGCCCGCGACAAGGCCCGCAAGACCCGCGGCACCGCCCTCGCCGAGGGCATCCGCTGGGCCGCCGACCACGGCGCCGACGTCATCAACCTCTCCCTCGGCGACGACTCCAAGTCCGCCCACCCCGACGCGGGCGAGGACGCCGCCGTCCAGTACGCCCTCGCCAAGGGCGTCTCCGTCGTCGCCTCCGCCGGCAACGGCGGCGAGAAGGGCGACCACATCTCGTACCCCGCCGCCTACCCCGGCGTCATCGCCGTCACCGCCGTCGACCGCTACGGCACCCACGCCTCGTTCTCCACCCGCCGCTGGTACGCCACGGTCAGCGCCCCCGGCCTCGAGATCGTCATCGCCGACCCCGACCGCCGCTACTACGAGGGCTGGGGCACCAGCGCCGCCGCCGCGTTCGTCTCCGGCGCCGTCGCCCTCGTCAGGTCCGCCCACCCCGACCTCACCCCGGCCCAGATCAAACAACTGCTCATCGACACCGCCCGCAACCGCCCCAAGGGCGGCCGCAGCGACGCCAAGGGGTACGGGACGGTCGACCCGGCCGCCGCCATCAAGGCAGGGGCCGCGCGCAAGGGCGGCGACCCCAAGAACGCCACCACCGGCTACCGGCGGCAGTACTTCGGCCCCGGCCCGACCCCCGCCGTCGAGGAGAGCCGCCCCGTCGGCCTGCTCGCCCCCGCCGCCGGCGGACTCGGTGCCCTGCTGCTCCTGACCGCCGTCGCCCTCGGGCGCACGAGGCGCACCCGCTGACGACCCGGCGGACAGAACCGCGCCGATAGCCCGTTAGGCTCGGTGCGTGGCGCTCAAGAACATTCCGGACCCCGGTTTCTCCGACGACGACGGCACCGCCGACCCGCGGCTCGCCGCGGCCCTCGCGGCCTGGGCGGAGGACAGGACCGCCCACGGCCCCGTCCTCGAAGCGCTCAAGGGCGCCCGGCTGCTCGTCCCCGTGGTCGCTCTCCTCGGCGAGGTCGAGACCGACGAGAACGGCCTGCGCCGCGAGAAGACCAGCGACATGGCGGTCCCCACCCTCACCGCGGGCGACCGCCGGGCCCTGCCCGCCTTCACCTCGATCGCCTCGCTCGCCCTGTGGGACCCGGAGGCCCGGCCCGTGGCCGTCCCGCTCCACCAGGCGCTCCAAGCGGCCGCGCACGAGAAGGCCGACACCGTCGTCCTGGACCTCGCGGGCCCCGTCCCGTACCAGCTCACGGGACCGGCGCTGCTCGCCCTCGCCGAGGGCCGCTCCAGCGCCGACCCGCTCGCCGACCCGGCCGTACGGGAGGCCGTACGGGCCGCCGTCGCCGCCGAGCCCGCGGTCCTCCGCGCCCACCTGGGCCCCGGCAGCGCCGACGGCACCCTGGCCCTGGTCCTCGCCGAGGACGCCTCTCCGGCGGAGGCCGCCCAGCGCGTCGCCCGCGCCCTCGCGGCCGACGAAACACTGAGGGCCCGCCTGGTGCGGGGCCTCGACCTGGCACTGCTGCCGGCCTCGGCCACGCCTCCCGGCGAGCCCTTCTACGTCAAGCGGTAGTAACGGAGAGACGTCCTAGCCGTACACCGGACCGGTGTACTTCTCGCCGGGACCCTGGCCCGGCTCGTCCGGGATCAGGGACGCCTCGCGGAAGGCGAGCTGAAGGGACTTCAGGCCGTCCCGCAGGGGAGCGGCGTGGAAGGAGGAGACCTCCGTCGCGCCGGCGTCCAGCAGGCCCGCGAGCGCGTGCACCAGCTTGCGGGCCTCGTCGAGGTCCTTGTACTTGTCGCCCTCCTCGGTGAGCCCGAGCTTCACCGCGGCGGCGCTCATCAGGTTGACGGCGACCGTCACGATCACCTCGACGGCCGGGACCTCCGCGATGTCGCGGGTCATGGCGTCGAAGTCGGGGTTTTCGGGGGAGTCCGCGGACTCGTTCTGGGGGGTCTCGCTCATGCCTCATACGATAGGCCGGTCCTCGGTTAGCGGAGACCGCCGGGTCCTGCTAACCTTGTGTAACGACCGGCCGGACACCTATGTGCCCGGCCCACAAGTGGAGGCTCCGTACTCCCACCTGACCACCCTCGCGGGTGGCGGGTCACCGGTCAGGTGGTCCCCATCGTTCCGTACGGACGATGGAACCGCCCGATTTTGCGCCCCGCGGTTGACCGCGGCGGTGCTCCGGTATTTCCGTGGAGCCCCGCCTGTGTCCCGTCCGGGGCGTTTTTTGTGCGCCGGCTCGGTTGGTCTCAGAACAGACGTTGCGCGTCCGTCCGCCAGGCGGTCGCGTGGTGCTACCGAGGAGGATCCATCAGCGCCGAGCCCCGCATCAACGACAGGATTCGCGTTCCCGAGGTGCGACTTGTCGGACCCAGCGGCGAGCAGGTCGGGATTGTTCCGCTTGCCAAGGCCCTGGAGCTCGCACAGGAGTACGACCTCGATCTGGTCGAGGTCGCGGCGACCGCCCGTCCGCCCGTGTGCAAGCTCATGGACTACGGGAAGTTCAAGTACGAGTCGGCCATGAAGGCCCGTGAGGCGCGCAAGAACCAGGCGCACACGGTCATCAAGGAGATGAAGCTCCGGCCGAAGATCGACCCGCACGACTACGACACCAAGAAGGGTCACGTCGTCCGGTTCCTCAAGCAGGGCGACAAGGTCAAGATCACGATCATGTTCCGTGGTCGTGAGCAGTCCCGCCCCGAGCTTGGTTTCCGGCTGCTTCAGCGGCTGGCGTCGGACGTCGAGGAGCTTGGCTTCATCGAGTCCAACCCGAAGCAGGACGGCCGGAACATGATCATGGTTCTCGGCCCGCACAAGAAGAAGACCGAGGCCATGGCCGAGGCGCGTGAGGCCCAGGCCGCACGCAAGGCCGAGCGCCAGGGCGTCGCCGCCGACGAGGCGTCCGACGCTCCGGTCGAGGAGGCTCAGGTCGAGGAGACCGAGGCCACCGAGGCTCCGGTCGCCGAGGCCGAGGCCGACGCTCCGGTCGAGAACCCCGAGGCGTGACCCGACGGGCTGCCATCCAGGCAGCCCCGGGCTCCGCCCGGAACCACCAAACTAAGAATTGACGCTCCCGGCAGTCCGGTCTCCACACCGGGGGAGCGCCACTGACGAGGAGATACGGCGCGATGCCGAAGAACAAGACGCACTCCGGTGCCAAGAAGCGCTTCAAGGTCACCGGCACCGGCAAGATCATGCGCGAGCGCGCCGGCAAGCGCCACCTGCTCGAGCACAAGTCGTCCAAGCTGACGCGTCGCCTCACCGGCAACGCCGAGATGGCCCCGGGTGACGCCGCCAAGATCAAGAAGATGCTGGGCATCTGATCTGATCTCCCGCCCTCGGCGACGGGGGCATCCGGCTCAGACCGGGATCCATTCGTTTTTCGGGTCGTGTGAGGACCACCACGACCCCGCTACAAGGAGTTAACAAGTGGCACGCGTCAAGCGGGCAGTCAACGCCCACAAGAAGCGCCGGGCAATCCTCGAGGCGGCCTCCGGCTACCGCGGTCAGCGTTCGCGCCTGTACCGCAAGGCCAAGGAGCAGGTCACCCACTCGCTGGTCTACAACTACAACGACCGCAAGAAGCGCAAGGGCGACTTCCGCCGTCTGTGGATCCAGCGCATCAACGCCGCTGCCCGTCAGAACGGCATGACGTACAACCGCCTCATCCAGGGTCTGAACGCCGCCAACATCGAGGTGGACCGCAAGATCCTCGCCGAGCTGGCCGTCAACGACATCAACGCGTTCGCCGCGCTGGTCGAGGTCGCGCAGAAGGCTCTGCCGGCCGACGTCAACGCCCCGAAGGCCGCCGCCTGATCTGCCAGGCCGCAGTACCTCTGCCCGGACCCGCAGGCGCGTGCGCCTGCGGGTCCGGGTGCGTCGGCCCCCGAAGTCGCCGTCCCCCTCGAAGAGAGAACCGCCGCACCTCATGGTCACCCCCGAGCTGATCTCCCCGCGTTCCCCGCGCGTCGTCGCCGCCCGGCGGCTCGCCAAGCGCACCTTCCGGGGCAAGGACCGCCTCTTCATCGCCGAGGGCCCGCAGGCCGTCCGTGAGGCCGTCGACCACCGCGGGGCGAGCGGGGAGCCCACCCTCGTCGAGCTCTTCACCACCGTCGAGGCCGCCGAGCGGTACGCCCCGATCATCGAGGCCGCGCTCGCTTCCGGAGCCCGCGTCCACCACGCCTCCGACGCCGTCCTCGCCGAGGTGTCCCAGACCGTCACCCCGCAGGGGATCGTCGGCGTCTGCCGCTTCCTGGACTCGCCCTTCGAGGAGATCGTCGCCGCCCGGCCCAAGCTGGTCGCCGTCCTCGCGCACGTCCGCGACCCCGGGAACGCCGGCACCGTACTGCGCTGCGCCGACGCCGCGGGAGCCGACGCCGTCGTCCTCACCGACGCCTCCGTCGACCTGTACAACCCCAAGTCCGTCCGCGCCTCCGTCGGCTCCCTCTTCCACCTGCCGGTCGCCGTCGGCGTCCCCGTGGAGCAGGCCGTCGCCGGGCTCAAGAGCGCCGGCGTACGGATCCTCGCCGCCGACGGAGCGGGCCAGGACGACCTCGACGCCGAACTCGACGCCGGCACCATGGGCGGGCCCACCGCCTGGATCTTCGGCAACGAGGCCTGGGGCCTGCCCGAGGAGACCAGGGCCCTCGCCGACGCCGTCGTCCGCGTCCCCATCCACGGCAAGGCCGAGAGCCTCAACCTCGCCACGGCGGCCGCCGTCTGCCTGTACGCCTCCGCCCGCGCCCAGCGCCCCCGAACCTCCGCCTGAAGGGTCCATTCCGGCGCCCCCGCCCAGTAGAGTGACCCTTTCGGGGGCCCACTGCGCTACACGGAGGGGTGGGATACGGGGATGACGGTCGGCACGGACAGTCCCGCACAGGCACGGAGCGCCGCACCGCACGCCCCGGAAGAGCCGGGAGGCCCCGGGACACCCGCGGACGCGACGGTCTCCACCGCCGACACCACCACCGCCTTCGCGGGGGTCGACCCCGACGACCTGCCCGACGGTCTCGTCATCGCCGACGAGAGCGGCCGGGTCGTCTGCTTCAACGCCGCCGCCGGCCGCATCACCGCCGTACCCGCCGACCGGGCCCTCGGCCTCCCCCTCGACCAGGCCCTCCCCCTGGAGGACCTCAAGGGGCGCCGCTGGTGGACCCTGACCGACCCGTACGGCGGACTCGCCACCCGCCGCGGCCAGCCCGAGCGCAATCTGCTGCTCCCCGGCGGCCGCGAGGTCCTCGTCTCCGCCCGGTACGTCCGCGAGTACCCCACAGGCCCCGTCCGCCGCGTCGTGGTGTCCCTGCGCGGCACCGACGCCCGCCGCCGCACCGAGCGCAGCCACGCCGAGCTCATCGCCACCGTCGCCCACGAGCTGCGCTCCCCGCTCACCTCCGTCAAGGGCTTCACCGCGACCCTCCTCGACAAGTGGGAGCGGTTCACCGACGAGCAGAAGCGGCTGATGCTGGAGACCGTCGACGCCGACGCGGGCCGCATCAAGCGCCTCATCGCCGAGCTCCTCGACATCTCCCGGATCGACTCCGGCCGCCTTGAGGTACGCCGCCAGCCCGTCGACCTCGCCGCCGCCATCGGCCGCCACATCCAGGTCCACACCACCGGCGGCCAGTCCCCGGACCGCTTCTTCGTACGGATCAGACCGCAGCTGCCCCCGCTCTGGGCCGACCCCGACAAGATCGACCAGATCCTCGGCAACCTCCTGGAAAACGCGGTGCGCCACGGCGACGGAACCGTCACCATCGAGGTGGCACCCGGTACGGCGGGCGACGACGGAGAAGAGGGGACGGAGGTCACCGTGAGCGACGAGGGCCCCGGCATCCCCGAAGCGTCGATGAGCCGCGTCTTCACCCGCTTCTGGCGGGGCAGCAAACGCGGCGGCACCGGCCTCGGCCTCTACATCGTCAAGGGCATCGTCGAGGCCCACGGCGGCACCATCACCGTCGGACGGGGCCCCCGCGGCGGGGCCGAGTTCCGATTTACCCTGCCCGTCGGCACCCCGGCCCATCTCATCTGACGAGATCCGACCAGTTTCGGACAAGATCCAGACGAGATCAGAGGCCGCCCGGCCTGCCCACGGGCTCATCACCGTCCGAGCGCCCCGTTAGACTCGACCTTTGGCACGTTTGCGCCCTTGTCGTCGAGCGGGGCCGCGCCCAGCCAGCCAAACGGAAGCACGGGAAGAGATGTCGGCACCGAATAAGTCGTACGACCCGGTCGAGGTCGAGGCCTTGAAACCGGAAGAGATCGAGCGCATGCGGGACGAGGCGCTCGCCGCCTTCGCGGCCGCCGGCGACCTCGACGCGCTCGCGCACGCGAAGACCGCGCACACCGGCGGCACCTCGCCGCTGGCGCTCGCCAATCGCGAGATCGGCGCCCTGCCCCCGCAGGCCAAGGCCGCCGCCGGAAAGGTCGTGGGCCAGGCCCGCGGCGCGGTCTCCAAGGCGCTCGCCGCCCGCCAGACCGAGCTGGAGGCCGAGCGGGACGCCCGCGTCCTCGTCGAGGAGGCCGTCGACGTCACCCTGCCGTACGACCGTGTCCCGGCCGGCGCCCGGCACCCGCTGACGACGCTCATGGAGCGCGTCGCGGACGTCTTCGTCTCCATGGGGTACGAGGTCGCCGAGGGCCCCGAGGTCGAGGCGGAGTGGTTCAACTTCGACGCCCTCAACTTCGTCCCGGACCACCCGGCGCGCCAGATGCAGGACACGTTCTTCATCCAGGGCCCCGAGGGGACCACGGGTGACGAGTCCGGCGTCGTGCTGCGCACGCACACCTCGCCGGTCCAGGCCCGCACGCTCCTCGACCGGGAGCCCCCGGTCTACGTGGTGTGCCCCGGCCGCGTCTACCGCACCGACGAGCTCGACGCCACGCACACCCCGGTCTTCCACCAGATCGAGCTGCTCGCCGTCGACGAGGGCCTGACCATGGCCGACCTCAAGGGCACCCTGGACCACATGGTCCAGGCGCTCTTCGGCCCGGACATGAAGACCCGGCTCCGCCCGAACTTCTTCCCCTTCACCGAGCCGTCCGCCGAGATGGACATGCTCTGCTACGTCTGCCGCGGTGAGTCCGTCGGCAACCCGGACCGTCCCTGCCGCACCTGCGGCAGCGAGGGCTGGATCGAGCTCGGCGGCTGCGGCATGGTCAACCCGAAGGTGCTCGTCGCCTGCGGTGTGGACCCCGAGAAGTACAGCGGATTCGCCTTCGGGTTCGGCATCGAGCGGATGCTGATGTTCCGCCACAACGTCGACGACATGCGAGACATGGTCGAGGGTGACGTCCGGTTCACCCGACCGTTCGGGATGGAGATCTGATGCGGGTCCCGCTTTCTTGGCTGCGGGAGTACGTCGACCTGCCGGCGACGGAGACCGGCCGAGACGTCCAGGCCAAACTCATTTCGGCAGGCCTCGAGGTCGAGACCGTCGAGCAGCTCGGCACCGGCCTGACCGGCCCGCTGGTGGTCGCCAAGGTCCTCACCATCGAGGAGCTGACGGAGTTCAAGAAGCCCATCCGCTTCTGCACCGTCGACGTCGGCCAGGCGAACGGAACGGGCGAGCCCCAGGAGATCATCTGCGGCGCCCGGAACTTCGCCGTCGGCGACAAGGTCGTCGTGGCCCTGCCCGGCGCCGTCCTCCCCGGTGACTTCCGGATCGCCGAGCGCAAGACGTACGGCCGGGTGTCCCGCGGCATGATCTGCTCCGGCGACGAGCTGGGCATGGGCGACGACGGTACGCACGGCATCATCGTGCTCCCGCCGGAGTACGAGATCGGCATCGACGCCACGGTCCTCCTGGAGCTGTACGACGAGGTCCTCGACATCGCCGTCACCCCCGACCGCGGCTACTGCCTCTCCCTGCGCGGCATCGCCCGCGAGCTCGCCATCGCGTACGGCCTGCCGCTGCGCGACCCGGCACTCCTCGACGTGCCCGCGCCGAACGCGTACGGCTACCCGGTCCAGGTCTCCGACCCGATCGGCTGCGACCGCTTCACCGCGCGCACCGTCGTCGGTCTCGCGCCCGAGGCGCGCTCCCCGATCTGGCTGCAGCGCCGTCTGCAGAAGGCCGGCATGCGCCCGATCTCGCTGGCCGTGGACGTCACGAACTACGTGATGCTGGAACTCGGCCAGCCGCTGCACGCCTACGACCGGAGCCGTCTCGACGGCCCCATCGGGGTGCGCCGCGCCGAGGCCGGCGAGAAGATCACCACCCTCGACGGCACCGTCCGCGTCCTGGACGCGGCGGACCTGGTCATCACCGACAACCGCGGTCCGATCGGCATCGCCGGCGTCATGGGCGGCGCGAACACGGAGATCGCCGACCCGGTGACCGACCCGGAGACCGGCTTCGTCACCGGCACCTCCGAGGTCGTCATCGAGGCCGCGCACTTCGACGCGATCTCGATCGCGCGCACCGCCCGCCGCCACAAGCTGTCCTCCGAGGCGTCCAAGCGCTTCGAGCGTGGCGTCGACCCGCAGGCCGCCGCCGCTGCCGCGCAGCGCACCGTCGACCTGCTCGTGCTGCTCGCGGGCGGCACGGCCGAGGCCGGCGTCACCGAGATCAGCGCCCCGTCCGCGCCGCGCACGATCACCATGCCGGCGAACCACCCGGACAAGGTCGCGGGCGTCGACTACGGCCGCGAGACCGTCGTCCGCCGCCTCCAGGAGGTCGGCTGCGACGTCTACGGCCAGGACGAGATCGTCGTCACCGTGCCGTCGTGGCGCCCCGACCTCAGCGAGCCGAACGACCTCGCCGAAGAGGTCATCCGTCTGGAGGGCTACGAGAACCTGCCCTCCACGCTGCCGAAGCCCCCGGCCGGCCGCGGGCTCACCGAGCGCCAGCGCACCCACCGCCGTGTGGGCCGCGCCCTGGCCGGCGCCGGCTACGTCGAGGCGCTCAACTACCCGTTCATCGGCGAGCAGGCCCTCGACAACCTCGGTCTCGACGCGGACGACGCCCGTCGCCGGCTCGTGACCCTGGTCAACCCGCTCTCGGACGAGGAGCCCGCGCTCCGTACGACGCTGCTCCCGGGCCTGCTCGGCGCGCTCCGTCGCAACGACAGCCGCGGCAGCCACGACCTGGCGCTCTTCGAGACCGGCCTCGTCTTCCGGCCCGAGGGACAGCCCGGCGTCGCCGTCCGGCTGCCCGTCGACCGCCGTCCCACCGACGAGGAGGTCGCCGTCGTCAACGCCGCGCTGCCCGCGCAGCCGCGTCGCGCCGCCGTCGTCCTCGCCGGTGCGCGCGAGCAGGCCGGCTGGTGGGGCAAGGGCCGTCCGTCCGACTGGGCGGACGCGATCGAGGCCGGCCGGACCGTGGCCGCCGAGGCCGGGGCCGAGCTGATCATCAGCGCCGACCAGCACGCCCCGTGGCACCCGGGCCGCTGCGCCGCGTTCCACGCCGAGATCGACGGCGAGAAGGTCCTCGTCGGCCACGCCGGCGAGCTCCACCCGCGCGTCGTCAAGGCCTTCGGCCTTCCGGCCCGCAGCTGCGCGATGGAGATCGACCTGGACCTCCTGGAGAAGGCGAACGAGGGCCCGCTCAAGGCCCCCCGGATCTCCTCCTTCCCGGTCGCCACCCAGGACGTCGCCCTGGTCGTCGCCACCGAGGTCCCGGCCGCCGAGGTCGAGACCGCGCTCCGCGAGGGCGCGGGTGAGCTCCTCGAGTCCATCCGCCTCTTCGACGTCTACACCGGCGACCAGCTGGACGAGGGCACCAAGTCCCTGGCGTACGCACTGAAGTTCCGCGCCACGGACCGCACCCTCACGGTCGACGAGGCCACCGCTGCCCGCGACGCGGCGGTCGCCTTGGCGTCCGAGCGCACGGGCGCCGCCCTACGCGGCGCCTGAGCGCCGTAGCGGAGCACGGAAGAGGAGGGCCGCCCCCGGGGATTCCCGGGGGCGGCCCTCCGCCGTTGTCCGACCGCCGGGGGCACCTAGCACTCCAGCCGTAGATCGTGATCTTCATGCCTGAGTGGCTTGTCGACGGTAGTGGCCGGCCTGGGATCGGGCCTGGTGGCGGCGCCGCCAGTCGGACCGACCGAGCCGGTGGGCGGCATCGCGGACGGGTCGGACGACGGTGGCCCGTGGCCCCGGCCCCTGCGGAGAGCTTCTGCCAGGCCCGCTTGGGCACCTTCTTGGTCAGGGTGTCCGCACGGAACCTCCCCGCCCCGGTGGCGACTTCGTGTGAGCAGGCCACCGCGAGGACGTAGCCGGCGCCGCGTTCCTCCAGTGCGGTTCGCAGCTTGGCGTTGCTGCCGTAGACCTCGTCGCCGGCGCCCCATGCGGCCTGGTCCGACAGCAGTCCGAGCACTGACTTCCGGACCCCGGAACCGGGGTTCGACCCGTGGGAACCGTCCCGCTATCCGGCTCATCAGGCCCTCGAACGCCTCCTGCCAGCGGGCAGGGTCTACGCTGTGACCTGCGGCCACCGCGTGATCGTTTGTCTTCACACACCGGTGATCAACGGGTGGCCGCACCCGTCTCCACAGCGCGTCGGGGTCGCGCAGCGTCCGCCCGCCGTTCCTGTGTCAGGAGGACATGTGCAACGTGGCGAAGTCTGGTGGGTGGAGTTCGACGAACGGCGGCCGGTCGTGCTGCTGTCGGGAGACGACGCGTCCGGGATCCGGGTGATGCAGGTCGTCGCTCGGGCGGGTGTCGACATCACCGGTCTGGGCGTCGAAGTGGCAGTAGGCGCCGGGGAAGGACTGCCCTTTGAAGGCGTGCTTCGGTTCGCGTTGCCGCGTCCGGGCTTTACCCCTTGCACGTGGCTGACCACCGTGTTCCGGGACGACCTGATCGAGCGAGCGGGCGTTCTGTCCTCCGCGAAACTCAGCGAGATTGAGAACGCCCTCCGTCTCGGTGGACTCGGGTAGGCGGAGAAGCAACGGACGCCCGCGACAGCGCGGTCGGTCTCGTCCAAATGATCGACGCTGCCAGCTGCCTCCTCGGCGCCCCTCACGATCGAGATCACGAACTACGGCTGGAGTACTAGCGCGGCGGCTTCGCGCAGTAGTGGAAGTAGTAGTAGAAGGCCCGCCCGTCCGTCGAGGTGAACTGGCCGCCCTCCAGGAATTCCGCCACCTCGAAGGCCTTCTTATGGATGCCGGCGGCGTACGTGTACCAGCTGATGGCCCGGTTCAGGAATTGGGGGTACCACTTCTCGGTCAGGACCGACCGGGCCTGTCCCTCGATCGCCTCCTGTGTGTTCTTCAGGTGGTCGTGGCTCTCGAGGGGTACGTTGAGCCGCTCCTTCTGGTCGTTCGTGAGCCGGGTCCACACCTCGCCGCACGCCACGTCCTCGATGACCCCTCTCGCCACCTTCCTCATGTCGCTCCGCAGCGCGGTCTGCGTCTCGAGAGTGGTGTCCCTGAGCGGGACGAGGGCGGCGTCGGCCACCGCGGCGGCGTCGTCGTCCAGTGTCCACCACACGTCGATCGCGGCCAGTCGCTCCGCCAGCCGCTGCCCTCGGGCGATGGCGGCCGCGACCTGTTCCGGTGGGTCGGCGGGGACTGCCGACAGGAGTTCGTCCAGTCTCGACTTCTGCTCGGCCAGCTCGCTCAGCGTGGCCGTCTGCCCGGGGCGGTACGTGTCCGCGAGTTGCGTGCCCCGGCTGAGGACCCTCTCGAAACTCCTGAGCCACACAGGGTTCGGCGGGGGCGGGGGAACGGCGGCGGCGCCCAGGGTGAGCGCGCAGAGAAGAGCTGCCACGAGAGCGGCGATGATGCGGAGTGAGCGGAACACGAGGCCTCCCTCAGAACGGCCCCCACGCGCACCGGTTCGCTCTAGGGGGTGAGCGGACCGACCACGGTGTGTCCGGAGCGGGACTCGCACGCCCGGAGAATTCCGCCGCACGTGAGGTCGTCCGCCGTGCTGGACGTCCAACGCTGCTCTCCCAGAACACGACCGGGTGTGCTCGTCGGGCTCCAGGCGAAACTGAACGTGATGCGGTACGTGCCCTCGCTCGTGGGCGGTTGGATCCAGACCATGGGCAGGGGGATCTCGTGCTCGCCGGGGAGGATCTGAGCTTCGAACATCTCGTGGGCGACATTGACCCATTGAGAGCCGTTCCACCGCTGGAGGTCATAGGCGGCCACGACGTTCTGCGCGTCCGCGGCCGGAACGGCGGCAGAGCGGAACACCCGGGGCACGGTGCCGGCGTGGAACGTGAGTCGCTGATCCTGCGCGGTGGTGCCGACGTCGGACACCTGGACCTGGGGCAGTACCACCTGACCGGGTTGCCCGGTCGTCGCACCGGGGGCATAGGCCGAGGCCGGAGCCGCGGTGCCCAGCGATCCGAACACGAACGCGGCGGTGAGCGCGACCGAGGTGGCCAGCACACGGGGGGAGTTGAGGAACTTCATCTGAGTGGCCTCACATGTGACGATCACGGGGCCTCTTCAAGACTTCTTCCTTCAGGTTATGCCCGCGCTCCTCATCTCGCTCGCTCGGCAGTTCAGCGACCCTCGGGTCGTACGCCGGAGCGCTATTCGGCCGCGCGTGCGCGTGGCGGAGGCCTGGCGAAAGGCAGCGCGCCGGGGGTGCTCACTCCTTCGGGTGAGATCGCCGAGGGGTGTTCCCCCGTGGCCCGTACGGTCGGCAGAATCGACGCGGCCGCAGGGGCGGACCTGTGGGCCGCAGGGCCTTCGGGCGCTGTCGGGGCTCGGGAAGGGCCGTGCATGATCCGTTCCAGGTCGTTGCTCTCCGCTGGCTCCCGGCTCCGCCGGCTGGCCCCGCTCGCTCTTCCCACCGCCTGGGGCGCGGTGGCCGTGGTGTGGAAGTTCGGCTGTCCGCTGGCCCGGCAGCCGGGGCTGCCCATGCGGATCGCCACCAGCGTCGTCTTCCTGACGGTCGGCACCGGGCTCGTTCTCGGTGTGCGAAGGGGGCTCGCCCGCGAGCTGGCCCGGGTCCGGGCCGTCGCCGACGCCACGCAGCAGGTGCTGTTGCGGCCGCCGCCCGCCCGGCTCGACGGACTGGCGCTCGCCGCGGGGCAGTTGTCGGCCTCGTGGGGCGCCTCCGTCGGCGGGGACCTGTACGAGGCGGTGGCCACCCCGTACGGCGTGCGGATCGTCGTCGGGGACGTGCGGGGGCACGGGCTCGCCGCGCTCGGCGCCGTGGTGGCCGTGCTGGGGAGTTTTCGCGAGGCCGCCCATGACGAGGCCGAACTGGGCGGGGTCCTGCGGCGGTTGGAGCGGGCCCTCGAACGGCATCTGCGGGAGCGGGCGCGCGACGAGCACCCGGCGCGGAGCGGGGTGGAGCCGGGGCATCCGGCGGCCGAGGAGTTCGTGACCCTGCTGCTTCTGGAGGTCGCGGCCGACGGGCGGCTTTCGGTGCTCAACTGCGGTCACCCCGGCCCGTACCGCATCGGACGGAGGGTGGAGCGGCTGCCGCTCGGCGATCCGCTTCCGCCGCTCGGCGTCCTTCCGCTGCCCGCCGTGCTCGCGCCGTACGCCGGCTCCCGGCTGCTTCCCGGCGAGACGCTGGTCCTGTACACCGACGGGGCGGAGGAGGCCCGTGATCACCGCGGCCGGTTCTTCGCCCTCGACGACGCCCTGGCCAGGATGGCCGGTGAGGCGCCCGCGATGCTGGTCCGCCGGGTCCACGCGGCAGTCCTCGACCACACGGGCGGCCGGCTCGCCGACGACATCGCGCTCCTCGTCGTCCGCAACGACCGTGTCCGGGTGCCGGCGCAGCCCGCCGAACCCGGGCTGCGCCGCCCCCGGCCCGCCCCCTCCTCCCACTGTTGAGCGGAGGGGCCGGCGCCGGCGTCGCCCGCCCCGCCACGGAGTGTCGGGCAGATCAGCGGGGCGGGCGACGCGGACCGGGCGGCCGCACTGTAAGAGGGGGGAGCCGGCGGCCCGGTCGTCGCCTTGCGGCGAGAAGCACAGTCAAGCGGTGCGGGGCCGGGCCGGGCAGAGTACGCGGACCGGAAGAACGGGTACTTCGTTCACACCCCGTGCGAAATCACCCGTCGGGATTCGGCCACGGGCCGCGTCCGACACCCCTAGGCTGAGTTCACCGAGCGACCGGAGGGGGCATGCAGCCCAACACCCTGCTCGACGCCCTGCTCGACGAAGCGGGCGTCTCCCACGCCGGGCTCGCCGCCCGCGTGAACCGGGCCGGCCGGGCCAGGGGGATTCCCCTGCGCTACGAACACACCGCCGTGGCCCGCTGGTTGAAGGGCCAGCGGCCGCGCGGCCAGGTGCCCGACCTGATCTGCGAGGTGCTCGCCGCCCGGCTGCACCGGCAGGTGACCCTGGACGACATCGGCCTCGGCGTGCCGGGCGGACCGCCGCCCGCCTTCGGCACGCCGCTCTCCGGCTTCGTCGAGCGCGCGGCGGCCCTGTGGCGCTCCGACGAGCAGCAGCGCCCGCACATAGTCGGTGCGCAGGCCGTGACGGGCACCCCCGCGGTGATGCCGGTGTGGGAGTGGGAGAACCCGCCGGAGGACGTGGACGTCTCCCGTGACGGCCGGGGGACGACGGTGTCCGCGGCCGACATCGCCGTACTGAGCGCCGCCCGGTCCCACTACGAGCAGATGTACCGCAAGGCGGGGGGCATCGCGACCCGCGCCCGCATCGTCGGCTTCCTCACCACCGAGACCGCGCCGCTGCTCCGCGGCGCGTACAGCGACGCGCTCGGCAGGAGGCTGCACCGGGCCACCGGCGGCCTGGTGGCGGTGGCCGGAATCTGCGCCTACGACGCGGACGCGCACGGTCTCGCCCAGCGCTACTTCCATCAGGCGCTGCGGCTCGCGAAGGCCAGTGGCGACCGGGGCCTCGGCGCCTATGTCATCGCGCTCCTGGTCAACCAGTCGCTGTTCATGGGGGAGTACCGGCAGGCGGTGGCGTTCGCGGAGGCGGCGCTGCGGGCCGCCGGGCGCCAGATCACCCCGGCGCTCGCCGCCGATCTGACGGCGATGCAGGCGAAGGCGTACGCGCATCTGGGCGACGGGGCGGCCGCGCTGGCCTGCATCCGGCGGGCGGAGGCGGAGGCGGAGCGGATCAGTCCGGGCGCGGAACCGGCGGAGACGGGGTACGTCCAGCCGGGGTTCGTCAACGTGCAGGTGGCGGAGGCCCTGCTCAGTCTGGGTGATCTCCCCGCGGCCCACGAGCACGCCTCGGCGGCGGTCCGGACTCCCTCGCACGACCGGGGGCGGGTGCACCGGCTGGCCATGCTGTGCCAGATCGAGCTGCGGCGGGGCGAGGTCGACGGGGCGGCGCGCACGGCGATGGAGATGACCGAGCGGGCCCGGGGGATGGAGTCGCGGCGGCTGCGGGACCGCCTGCGGCAGGTGCGGGAGCATCTCCTCGCGAGCGGTGGAGTGGACGCCCGGGAGGCGGCGGATCTCATCGACGGGGCTCTGCGCGTTCCCCTGTAGCCCCGTAGGCCTCCAACTGCTGCGATATTGCCACCAAACAAGCACCGACCAGTCGGAAGGTGGCAAGAACGTGCAGTGGACGAAACTGAGCGAACGCTCTGTCTATGAGAATCGCTGGTTCCAGGTGAACCTCGCGGACGTCGAACTCCCGGACGGCCGCCACCTCGACCACTATCTGATCCGGCTCCGCCCGGTCGCCGTCGCGACCGCCGTCAACGAGGCCGACGAAGTCCTGATGCTCTGGCGCCACCGCTTCATCACCGACAGCTGGGGCTGGGAACTGGCTGCCGGTGTCGTCGAGGACGGGGAGGACGTCGAGACCGCCGCCGCGCGCGAGATGGAGGAGGAGACCGGCTGGCGGCCGGGGCCGCTGCGCCATCTCCTCACCGTCGAGCCGTCGAACGGTCTCACCGACGCCCGCCATCACCTCTACTGGGCGGAACAGGCCACGTACACCGGTCCGCCCGAGGACGCGTTCGAGTCCTCACGGCGGGCCTGGATCCCGCTCAAACAGGTCCCCGACATGATCGCCCGCGGTGAGATCCCGGCCGCCAACATGGCCGCCGGGCTGCTCATGCTCCACCACCTGCGTCTCGGCTGAGACACGGGGATATGCCGGACGGCCCGTACCTGTGCGTGAGTACGGGCCGTCCGGTGTTCAGGGGAGGTCAGGAGTACGGGTAGAAGCCCGAGCCCGTCTTCCGGCCGAGCCGGCCCGCGTCCACCATGCGCTGGAGCAGCGGGGGAGCGGCGTACAGCGGCTCCTTGAACTCGGCGTACATCGAGTCGGCGATCGAGGCGATCGTGTCCAGACCGATGAGGTCGGAGAGCTTCAGCGGGCCCATCGGGTGGGCGCAGCCGTACTCCATGCCGTTGTCGATGTCGTCGCGGCTCGCGATGCCCGACTCGAACATCCGGATCGCGGAGAGCAGGTACGGCACGAGCAGCGCGTTGACGACGAAGCCGGAGCGGTCCTGCGCGCGGATCGCGTGCTTGCCGAGGGTCTTCTCCGCGAAGGCCTGGGCCCGGCTGATCGTGCCCTCGGAGGTGGTGAGGGCCGGGATCAGCTCGACGAGCTTCTGCACCGGGGCCGGGTTGAAGAAGTGGATGCCGATGACCTGGTCGGGGCGGGAGGTCGCCACGGCCAGCTTGACGAGCGGGATGGAGGAGGTGTTCGAGGCCAGGATGGCGTCGGGCCGGGTCATCACCTGGTCGAGCACCTGGAAGATCTCGGTCTTGACCTGCTCGTTCTCCACGACCGCCTCGATCACGAGGTCGCGGTCGGCGAACTCGCCCAGGTCCGTGGTGAAGCTGAGGCGGGCGAGCGTCGCGTCCCGCTCCTCCTCGCTGATCTTGCCGCGTTCGGCGGCCTTCGCCAGCGAGTTGTAGAGCCGCGTGCGGCCGAATTCCAGCGCCTCGCCGGTGGTCTCGGCGACCTTCACCTCAAGGCCGCTCCGGGCACACACCTCCGCGATGCCCGCGCCCATCTGGCCGCAACCCACCACTCCGACGCGCTCAATGTCGGCCATGGAGTCCGTCACCTCGTGCCTTTCGCTCTTCTCTGGCGGCGGGCCCCGTGTGATTCCGGTGCGTCCGCCTCGACCCCCACGACGTTACCGCTCATTAACCGATGATCGATCGTCCGGGGCGGGCATGCTGTCCGGGTGGGTGTGACGTATCCGACAGAAGAGGGGTACAAGTGCGGCCTATCGGCAGAAGAGGGTTCGTGGCCGGCGCCACCGGGGCGGCGCTCATGGTGACGGGAGCGACAACGGGACCGGCAGGGGGGACGCCGGCCGCCGTCACCGCGTCCCCGGACCGGGGGAAAGGGCCACACCGCAAGCGCGAGTTCCGGGGCATGTGGGTGGCCACGGTCGCCAACCGCGACTGGCCCTCCCGGTCCGGCCTGACCGCCGAGGAGCAGCGCGCCGAACTCCTCGCGCATCTCGACACGGCCGTCGAGCGCAACCTCAACGCGGTGGTCCTCCAGGTCCGGCCGACCGCCGACGCCCTGTGGCCCTCGCCGTACGAGCCGTGGGCCCAGTGCCTGACCGGTACGCAGGGCCGCGACCCGGGCTGGGACCCGCTGGGCACGGCCGTCGAGGAGGCCCACGCGCGCGGGCTCGAACTGCACGCCTGGTTCAACCCGTACCGAGTGGCGAATCACACGGATCCGACCCGGCTCGTCGCCGACCACCCGGCCCGGCTCCATCCCGAGTGGGTCCTGCCCTACGGCGGAAAGCTGTACTACAACCCCGGCCTGCCCGAGGTCCGCGGCTTCGTCCAGGACGCGATGCTGGACGCGCTGCGCCGCTACGACATCGACGCCGTGCACTGGGACGACTACTTCTATCCGTATCCGGTGGCCGGGCAGGTCTTCGCCGACGACGAGGCGTACGCGCGGTACGGGGCGGACTTCCCCGACAAGGCGTCCTGGCGGCGGAACAACACCGACCTGCTGGTCTCCGAGATGGCCGCCCGCATCAAGGACACGAAGAAGCAGGTGGCATTCGGGATAAGCCCCTTCGGTGTGTGGCGGAACATCGCCACCGACCCCGAGGGCTCGGACACCCGCGCCGGAGTCCAGACGTACGACGACCTGTACGCCGACACGCGCAAGTGGATCCGGGAGGGCTGGATCGACCACGTCGTCCCGCAGCTGTACTGGAACATCGGCCTGCCCGCCGCGGACTACGCGAAGCTGCTGCCCTGGTGGGACGCGGTCGTCCGGGGGACCGGCGTCGGCCTGTACATCGGCGAGGCCCTCTACAAGGCGGGCGATCCCGCCCAGCCGGCGGCCTGGCAGGACCCGAAGGAGCTGTCACGCCATCTGGAGCTCGCCGCCACGTACCGGTCGGTCGGCGGGCACTGCTTCTTCGCGGCGAAAGAGGTCGCCGCGGACCGGGCCGGGGCGATGGCCACCGTGGTGGCCGATCACTACCCGACCAGGGTCCGTCCGCCGAAGGACAGGCCCTAGCGGGCCTCCGCCTCCGGGCGATGGCGTACGACGGTGTCGGGGCCGGGTGACATCAGGGCCTCGTGGCCGTCGTCGTCGAATTTCACGCGGTACGGGGGAGTGCCGTTCTCCCCCAGTACCTGCAGAACCTCGGCCGTACGGTCGTGGTGACCGACGGTTCGGCCGTGCACCAGCAGCTTGTCGCCCACGCTCGCGTGCATCGGGGTGACCTCCTCGCGACGCGCCAGTCCTACTCGGAGTCTCTGTCTGCCATTGTGACCCGCGCCACCCCGATTCGTCGCGTCAGCTCTTCGCCCGCTGGGTGACCGCGATGCAGACGAGGACCCCCACGGCGGCGAGCGGGGCGGCGAGAGGCAGCGACTCGCCGAGCAGGAACACCGACCAGATCAGGGTGAGGAGCGGCTGCGAGAGCTGGAGCTGGCTGGCCTTGGGGATGCCGATCTCGGCCATGCCCCGGTACCAGACGTACAGGCCGAAGAAGGTGGAACCGGCGGCCACCCACGCCAGGCCGATGACGCCGTGGGCGGTGAGGTGGACCGGCTCGATCGACAGCGCGACCGCCGAGGCGACCGCCATCAGCGGCAGGCAGAGGACCAGGGCCCAGCCGATGACCTGCCAGCCCGGCATGAGCGCCGCGAGCCGGCCGCCCTCCGTGTAGCCGGCGGCGCACACGAGCAGCGCCCCGAAGAGGTACACGTCGCCCGTGGACACCGCGCCGCCGCTCTGCTGGACCGTGAAGCCGAGCACCACGACGGCTCCGGCGACGGCGGCGAACCAGAAGGTCCGGGACGGCCGCCGCCCGGTCCGGATCGCGGCGAGCGTCGCCGTGGTGAGCGGCAGCAGGCCCACGACGACGGCGGCGTGCGAGGTGGTGGAGGTCTGCAGGGCCAGCGTCGTCAGGAGCGGGAAGCCGATGACGACACCGCCGGCGACGACGGCGAGGCCGGCCCAGTGGCGGCGCTCCGGCAGCGGCACCCGGCCGGCGAGGAGGAAGGCGCCCGCGATGAGCGCGGCGAGCGTGGAGCGAACGGCCACCAGGGACCAGGGCCCGAAGCTCTCCAGGCCCCACACCGTCGACGGGAAGGTCAGCGAGAAGGAGACCACGCCGAGGAGGGCGAGCAGGGTGCCGCGCGTCAGGGGGGCGGGCGCCTCAGCTCCGGAGGGCCTGCCGGCCCGGCGCGAGCCCGTCCCCGCGGAGGCGGACGGAGTGCTTCCCTCGGCGGCGGCGACCGCTATCGTCGTGGTGGCAGTAGCGCTATCCTCTGGTCTCATGCATGAGCGTAGCAGTGTCGCGGAACTGGCGGGATCCCTGAGAGCGGAGCTCAACCGCTACTCTCCAGGTGGAAAACTGCCGTCGAGTCGCGCACTCGTCGAGCGCTACCGCGTCTCCCCGGTCACCGTGACCCGAGCCCTCGCCCAGCTCGCCGCCGAAGGCCTCGTCGTCACCCGTCCCGGCGCCGGCGTCTTCCGCGCCGAGCCGCGTGCCACCCCCGTCGCCGGGGACACCTCCTGGCAGGAACTCGCGCTCAGCGCGGACACCGCCACCGAGCTCGTCCCCCGGGCCGTCGACGCCTCCGGTGTCCTCGTCACCCTCTCCGTGCCGCCGCCGGGAGTGATCGAGTTCAACGGCGGCTACCTCCACCACTCCCTCCAGCCCGAGCGGGCCCTCGCCGCCGCCCTGGCCCGCGCCGGACGCCGCCCCGGCGCCTGGGGACGACCGCCCACGGACGGCCTGCCCGAACTGCGCGAGTGGTTCGCCCGCGAGATCGGCGGCAGCGTCACCGCCGCCGAGGTGCTGATCACCGCGGGCGGCCAGTCCGCCATCTCCACCGCCCTGCGCGCCCTCGCCCCGCCCGGCACCCCCGTGCTCGTCGAGTCGCCCACCTACCCGGGCATGCTCGCCGTCGCCCGCGCCGCCGGACTCCGGCCCGTCCCCGTACCGGGCGACGCCGACGGGGTCCGCCCCGAGCTCCTCGAAGCCGCCTTCCGGGCCACCGGGGCGCGCGTCTTCGTCTGCCAGCCGCTCTTCCAGAACCCCACAGGCACCGCACTCACCCCGGAACGGCGCCGGGAGATCGTTCGCATCGCCCGCGCCGCCGGCGCCTTCGTCGTCGAGGACGACTTCGCCCGCCGCCTCGTCCACGAGGACGCGGGGCCGCTCCCCGCGACGCTCGCCGCCGACGACCCCGACGGCGTCGTCGTCCACGTCTGCTCGCTCACCAAGCCCACCTCGCCCAGTCTTCGCGTCGGCGCCCTCGCCGCCCGCGGCCCCGTCCTGGAACGCCTGCGCGCCATCCAGGTCGTCGACAGCTTCTTCGTCCCCCGGCCCCTCCAGGAGGCCGCCCTCGAACTCGTCGGCGCCCCGGCCTGGCACCGACACCTCCGGGCCGTCTCCCAGGAGCTCAGGAGCCGCCGGCAGGCCATGACCGCGGCCGTCGCCCTCCACCTCCCCGAGCTCGCCCTGCCGCGCGTCCCCTCCGGCGGCTACCACCTCTGGCTCCGCCTCCCCGACTCGCTGCCCGAGGCCTCGCTCCTCGCCACGGCCCTGCGCACCGGCGTCGCCGTCGCTCCGGGCCGCCCCTACTTCTGCGCCGAACCCCCTGCCGGGCACATCCGGCTGAGTTTCGCGGGTGTGGCGGGCCCCACCGAGATCGCGGAAGGGGTGCGCCGCCTGCGGGCGGCGGTCGACGAGATCGCCGTCTGAGCGGCGGTCCGGTCCGGGCGAGGGGCCCGGACCGGACCGCACGGCGGTTCCCGGGCGTGGCAAATTCACCTGACAAGAGCCCGCGCCCCTGGAACCCTGCGCCCATGGACTCCAGCACCACCGCCGCCCCCTCCGGCACCGCCGTCATGCACGGGGCGTACGAGATCTCAGCCGATCCCGCACGGATCGACGCGGCCCGCGTCCACCACTGGCTCTCCACAGACGCCTACTGGGCCCTCGGCCGACCTCGGGAGAAGCAGGACGCGGCCATCTCGGGCTCGCTCAACTTCGGCGCCTACCACGGCGAGACCGGCGAGATGGCCGCGTACGCGCGCATCGTCACCGACTACGCCACCTTCGCCTGGCTCTGCGACGTCTACGTCGACCCGCAGGTCCGCGGCACCGGCCTCGGCACCGCGCTCGTCACCGCCGTCCGCGACCACCTCGAACCGTACGGACTGCGCCGCATCCTGCTCGCCACCGCCGACGCGCACGGCGTGTACGAGAAGGTCGGTTTCGCGCCACTGCAAATTCCGGACAAGTGGATGACTCTCGGGCAGCAGTGACCCGACGCCCCTCCGGTCCCGGGAAATGACCCCTTGACCTGGGAGGCCACCGGCCTCACGATCGCGGCCATGAGTCTTCGGGTCACGCTCGTCGCGGCGGCACGCAGCTCCTCCCTGCTCGCCGAACGCTTCGACGACGACCGGCCGCTCGACGAGGCCGGCTGGTACGAGGTGCAGGTCGCCGCGCCCGCGCTCATCCCGCTCGGCGCGGCCGAGCTGCGCTACTGCTCCCCGACCCCGCGCAGCCGCGCCACCGGCACCGCCCTCGGCTACGCGCCCCTCGCCCAGCCCGCGCTGCGCGAGTGCGACATGGGCCGCTGGCGCGGCCTCACCCTCGCCGAGGTCGCCGCCCTCGAACCGGCCGCCGTCGACGCCTGGCTCACCGACGCCCGCACCGCCCCGCACGGCGGTGAACCGCTCCTCGCCTTCATCACCCGGATAGGGAACTGGCTCGACACCCGCCCGGCCGAGGACTGCTCCATCGTCGCCGTCGCCGAACCCTCCGTCGTCCGGGCGGCCCTCGTGTACGCCCTGAAGGCGCCGCCCTCCACGTACTGGAACGTCGACGTCCGCCCGCTCTCCACCGTCACGCTCACCGGCCGCCCCGGCCTCTGGCACCTCCACCTCGACGCCGCCCTGCGCTGAACGACGCGTCGTGCGCCCTGCGGAGCGTCGTCGAGGCCGGGGGTGAGGCCGAGGGTGAGGCCGGGGGTACGGACATGCCGACGGTACGCAGTGCGGTCGAGCGCACCCCGGTGACGGCCGCCCTCGCCACCGGGCCCGCGTTTCCCGGGGCCCCGGACGCCCGGAGCCTCTTCGCCACGCTCTGGGAAAGGCTCCTCGCCGCCGCCGGCGAGCACGCGGAGGGAGAGCGGAAGGCCGCGACCGGCTAGCCTGAGAGCACGATGAACCGTTTGACCACGTCATGGGGCGCCTTCACGCTGACCCGCCACCCCGAGGACCCGCGCGATCCGCTGCGGGCCTGGGACGCGTCCGACGAGTACCTCCTGGGCCACCTGGCCGAGAGCGGTACCGATCTGTCCGGCGCCGTCGCCGTCCTCGGCGACCGCTGGGGAGCACTCGTCACCGCACTCCAGGCTGCCGGGCCCGGCGAGCTCGTCCAGATCTCCGACTCCTACCTCGGCCGGCAGGCCACGCGGGCCAACCTCGCGCGCGCCGGGGCCGCTCCGGACGCCGTCCGGCTGCTGACCACGCAGGACCCGCCGCCCGAGCGGATCGACGTCCTCCTCGTCCGCGTCCCCAAGAGCCTCGCGCTCCTGGAGGACCAGCTGCACCGGCTGGCACCCGCCGTGCACGAGGGCACCGTGATCGTCGGCACCGGCATGGTCAAGGACATCCACACCTCCACACTCCGCCTCTTCGAGCGGATCCTGGGGACCACCCGCACCTCGCTCGCGGTGAAGAAGGCCCGGCTGATCCACACCACGCCCGAGCCCGGCATCGTCCCGCGCCCGAACCCCTGGCCGCACCGGTACGCCCTCCCGGCGGACACCCCCGCGCCCGGCCTCCCCGGCCTGACCGTCACCAACCACGCCGGGGTCTTCTGCGCCGACCGCCTCGACATCGGCACCCGCTTCCTGCTCGCGAACCTGCCCGGTGACCTCGGCCGCGCCCGGGTCGCCGACCTCGGCTGCGGCAACGGCGTGGTGGGTCTCGCCATCGCCCTCCACGAACCCGACGCGGAACTGGTCTTCACCGACGAGTCGTACCCAGCGGTCGCCTCCGCCGAGGAGAACTTCCGCACCCATGTGGGCGAAGGGCGCAAGGCCGAGTTCATCGTCGGCGACGGGCTCTCGGACCTGCCCGCCGGCTCGGTCGACCTCGTCCTCAACAACCCGCCGTTCCACAGTCACCAGGCCACCACCGACCGCACGGCCCGCCGCATGTTCACGGAAGCGCGGCGCGCGCTGCGGCCGGGCGGCGAACTGTGGGTCGTCGGCAACCGCCACCTCGGCTACCACGTCACCCTCCGCCGCATCTTCGGAAACAGCGAGCTCGTCGCGAGCGACCCGAAGTTCGTGGTGATCCGGGCGGTCCGTCAGCCCGATCGCGAGGACACCGCCTGAGGCGTCACCGCCCCAGGATTCAGCCCCACGTACGGGAGCACAGGACGAGCTGGTAGCCGTCGGGGTCGGCGACGGTGACGCCGTACTCGTCCCAGTACGGGTTGTGCGCGGGTATCCGCGTACCGCCCGCCGCGAGCAGCCGCTCGACCTGCTCCTCCTCGACGGGCGCGCCGAGGTAGACGACGAACAGGTCCTCCACGGTGGGGGTGGGCTCCACCGGGTGCTCGGGGTCGCGGGTCAGCTCGAAGTGCCAGCCCCCGCCGGCCGGGCCGACCATGAGGAGGTCGTGTTCGCCGGGCACCCGCACGGTGGTCCGCCACTGCACGGAGAGGCCGAGCCCGTCGACGTAGAACCGCTCGGCGGCGGCGAGGTCCCGCGAGGGGCGGGCGACCCGTACGTGGGTCTGCGCATCGATGATCATGCCCTCCAGGCTAGGCGGGCGCGAGGCGCCGGGGCCTCGGGGCTTTCCCCCTCGTCCCCCGGACTGAACCCTGACGCGTAGGTCAGGGTCACGGTCCCGGCGCCCCGCCGCCCCGCCCTCCCCTCCCCGTCACGCCAGGGTGACGAACTCCCGGTACTCCTCGCTCCACAGGTCCTCGTCCGCGTCCGGGAGCAGCAGGACCCGCTCCGGGCGCAGCGCGTCGACGGCGTCCTCGTCGTGCGTGACCATCACGATCGCGCCCGGGTAGGTGCCCACGGCCGCCAGGACCTCGTCGCGGGAGGCGGGGTCCAGATTGTTCGTGGGCTCGTCGAGGAGCAGGACGTTGGCGCCGGAGTGGACGAGGGCGGCCAGCGCCAGCCGGGTCTTCTCGCCGCCGGAGAGCACCCCGGCCAGCTTGTCGGCGTCGTCGCCCCGGAACAGGAAGGCGCCCAGCACCGCCCGTACCTCACCGTCCGTCAGGTGCGGTGCGGCCCCCGCGAGGTTCTCCCGGACCGTGCGGCCCCGGTCCAGCGTGTCGTGTTCCTGGGCGAAGTACCCGAGGCGCAGGCCGTGGCCGCGTACGACCCGTCCCGCGTCGGGCGTCTCCGCCCCGGCGAGAAGCCGCAGCAGCGTCGTCTTCCCGGCTCCGTTGAGCCCGAGGACGACCAGCCTGCTGCCCCGGTCCACCGCCAGGTCCACCCCGCCGAGGACGGGGCGCTCCCCGTACGCCTTGGTGAGCGAGACCGCACCCAGCGGCGTACGGCCGCAGGGCGCGGGCTCGGGCAGCCGGATGCGGGCGACCCGCTCGGCCTGGCGCGCGGGGTCGAGCCCGGCGAGCATCCGGTCGGCCCGGCGCGCCATGCTGCGGGCCGTCGTCGCCGTCGCCACGCGGGACTTCATGCGCTCCGCCTGCGCGTGCAGCGCGGCCGCCTTCCGCTCCGTGTTGGCGCGCTCGCGCACTCGGCGCCGCTCGTCGGCGTCCCGCTGCGCGAGGTAGACCTGCCAACCGGTGTTGTGGACGTCGAGCGCGGCGCGCTGCGGGTCGAGGTGGAAGACCCGGTTGACGGTGTCGGTGAGGAGCCGGACGTCGTGGCTGATCAGCACGAGGCCGCCCCGGTGGGCGGTCAGGAAGCCGCGCAGCCAGCCGATCGAGTCGGCGTCCAGGTGGTTGGTCGGCTCGTCGAGGAGCAGGGTGTCCTCCGGGCCGTGACCGGCGAAGAGGATCCGGGCCAGCTCGACCCGGCGCTTCTGCCCGCCGGACAGCCGGCCGACGGGCCGGTCCATCACCTCGGCGGGCAGGCCGAGCCCGGCGGCGACCCGGGCCGCCTCCGCCTCGGCCGCGTACCCGCCGCCCGCCTCGAACGCGGCCTCCGCCCGGTCGTACGCGGCGAGCGCCCGCGCGTCGGGCGCCTCGCCGAGTCGGCGGGCCGCCTCCGCGAGCCGCCGGACGGCCAGGTCGAGACCGCGCGCGGAGAGGATCCGGTCGGTGACGGACACGGTCGGGTCGGCGGCCCGCGAGTCCTGCGCGAGATGGCCGACGGAGCCCGTACGGGTGACGGAGCCGGCGGCCGGGGCGCGCAGCCCGGCCAGGGTGTCGAGCAGGGTGGTCTTGCCGGCGCCGTTGCGGCCGACGAGGCCGATCCGGTCGCCGGGGGCGATGTGGAAGGAGACGCCGGACAGCAGGAGCCGGGCGCCGACGCGCACGTCGGCACCATGAACGGTGATCATGGGATAACGCTCCGAAACAGCTGAAGGACACACGGGTGGCGTGGGCGTGGGTCCGCAGCTAGGAGATTCGGGGCGTAGACATACGTCGAGGCTAACGGAGCGCGCACCCCGACGCACCGGAATTCCGCCCCGCCCAGGGCCCGCCCCCTCCCTGCCCCGCCCGCTCACCCGTCGGGAAAGGCCAGGTCCAGGGCGCGTACCCGGTCCTCCCCGGCGACGATGTCGAGGGCGACGATCCGGTCGTGCCGGAGCGCGAACGCCACCGCGGAGACCGGGACGCCGGCCACGAAGGCGACGAGCCCGACGGACCCGTCGACCAGCGCGGGCCTCGCCATGTCGGCGAGGCGGGCGAAGGAGGCGGCCGCCTCCGCGACGGCCGGGGCGCCGTGGACCGGCCCGCGCGCGGAGTACGCCACGACGTCCGGGGCGAGGACGGCAGCCAGCGCGCGGGCGTCACGCGCGCGTGCGGCCGCGAGAAACCGCTCCGCCACCGCGCGCTGCCGGCCCGGAACGCCGTCGGTCCGCGCCGCCCCGCCGCCCCGGATCCGCTCCCGGACGCGCCGGGCGAGCCGCGCCGCGTCCTCGGGGGAGCCGCCGGTGACCCGAGCCGTCTCGTCGGCCGGCAGCCCGAACAGGTCGTGCAGGACGTACGCGAGCCGCTCCTCGGCCCCGAGGGCCTCAAGGATCACGAGCAGCGCGAGCCACACGGAGTGCACCCCGAGGTCCGCCCCGGCCGGGGCCCCGATGGCCCCGCCCCCGCCCAGATCTCCGCCCCTGCCCAGACCCCCGCCCCCGCCCAGCCCTCCGCCCTCAGGCCCCGGCCGCCCGGCGGCCGCCCGTTCCTGGAGTCCGCGTACGCATGCCTGCCCCACGTGGGCCGCCAGCCAGGCTCCGGCGACATCCGTGCCATCCCGCCCGAGCTCCGCCCGTACCGCCGCGAGCACGTCCTCGGCCTCGGCCCGCGACCCCGTCATGCGCAGGGCCACGCCCCGCAGCTGCTCCTGATCGGCATCGAAGCGCCTGGTCAGAGCGGTGAGCAATGTGTCGTCGTGCATGGGGCCTCACTCCTCGTCGGTTCCGTCACCGCCTTGACGCGAGGACACCCCCCGATGTGACACGACGTGGCCGCCCCGGCCCCGGGGCGGTCGGTCGTTGCATAAAACTGCGGACGCACGTATAGTCATGCCATCCACGAGGAGGGTTTCGATGAAGGTACGAGCAGCGGTCGCCGGCGCGAGCGGATACGCGGGCGGAGAGCTCCTGCGCCTCCTTCTCGCCCACCCCCACGTCGAGATCGGCACCCTGACGGGCCACTCCAACGCGGGCCAGAAGCTCGGCGCCCTCCAGCCCCACCTGCTCCCGCTCGCCGACCGCGTCCTCGCGCCGACCGAGCCCGCGGAGCTCGCCGGGCACGACGTCGTCTTCCTGGCGCTGCCGCACGGGCAGTCGGCCGCCGTCGCCGAGCAGCTCGGTCCCGACGTCCTCGTCGTCGACATGGGCGCCGACTTCCGGCTGGAGAACCCCGCCGACTGGGAGACGTACTACGGCTCCCCGCACGCGGGTACCTGGCCCTACGGCCTCCCCGAGCTGCCCGGCGCCCGCGCCGCGCTCGAAGGGTCCAAGCGCATCGCGGTGCCCGGCTGCTACCCCACCGCCGTCTCGCTCGCCCTCTTCCCGGCGTACGCGAACGGCCTCGCCGAGCCCGAAGCCGTGATCGTCGCCGCCTCAGGGACCTCCGGCGCGGGCAAGGCCGCCAAGCCCCACCTCCTCGGCAGCGAGGTCATGGGCAGCATGTCGCCGTACGGCGTCGGTGGCGGCCACCGCCACACCCCCGAGATGATCCAGAACCTCAGCGGTCCCGCGGGGGAGCGGGTCACCGTCTCCTTCACGCCCACCCTGGCCCCGATGCCCCGCGGCATCCTCGCCACCTGCACGGCCGCCGCGAAGCCGGGCGTCACCGCCGGATCCGTACGGGACGCGTACGAGAAGGCCTTCGCCGACGAGCCCTTCGTCCACCTGCTCCCCGAGGGGCAGTGGCCGGCGACGGCGTCCGTCTACGGTTCCAACGCCGTTCAGGTACAGGTCACGTACGACGCGGCCGCGAACCGGATCATCGCCATCAGCGCCATCGACAACCTCACCAAGGGCACCGCCGGCGGTGCGGTGCAGAGCATGAACATCGCCCTGGGCCTCCCCGAGGACACCGGACTTTCCACGATTGGAGTTGCGCCGTGAGCGTGACCGCAGCGAAGGGATTCACGGCAGCGGGCATCGCCGCCGGAATCAAGCAGAACGGCAACCCGGACCTGGCCCTCGTGGTCAACACCGGGCCCCGCCGCGCCGCCGCGGGAGTCTTCACCTCCAACCGCGTCAAGGCCGCGCCGGTCCTCTGGTCCCAGCAGGTCCTCGCCGACGGCGAACTGACCGCCGTCGTCCTCAACTCCGGCGGCGCCAACGCCTGCACCGGTCCCCAGGGCTTCCAGGACACCCACACCACCGCCGAGAAGGTCGCCGAGGTCCTGAGCGCCAAGGGCCCGGAGGTCGGCGCCGGCGACGTCGCCGTCGCCTCCACCGGCCTCATCGGCATCCTGCTCCCCATGGACAAGCTCCTCCCCGGCGTCGAGAAGGCCGCGGACGAACTCTCCGAGCACGGCGGCGAGAAGGCCGCCATCGCCATCAAGACCACCGACACCGTCCACAAGACCTCCGTGGTCACGAAGGAAGGCTGGACGGTCGGCGGCATGGCCAAGGGCGCCGGCATGCTCGCCCCCGGCCTCGCCACCATGCTCGTCGTCCTCACCACCGATGCCGACGTCGACGCCAAGGGCCTGGACAGCGCCCTCCGGGGCGCCACCCGCGTCACCTTCGACCGGGTCGACTCCGACGGCTGCATGTCCACCAACGACACCGTGCTCCTCCTCGCCTCCGGCGCCTCCGGCGTCACCCCCGCGCAGGACGAGTTCACCGAGGCCGTACGGGCCGTCTGCGACGACCTCGCCCGCCAGCTCATCGGCGACGCCGAGGGCGCCAGCAAGGACATCCGCATCGAGGTGATCAACGCCGCGACCGAGGACGACGCCGTCGAGGTGGGCCGGTCCATCGCCCGGAACAACCTCCTCAAGTGCGCCATCCACGGTGAGGACCCCAACTGGGGCCGGGTGCTCTCCGCCATCGGCACCACGCGGGCGGCCTTCGACCCGGACCGGCTCAACGTCGCCATCAACGGCGTGTGGGTCTGCAAGAACGGCTCCGTCGGCGAGGACCGCGAGCTCGTCGACATGCGCTACCGGGAGGTCACCATCACCGCCGACCTGGCCGCCGGCTCCGAGTCCGCCGTCATCTGGGCGAACGACCTCACCGCCGACTACGTCCACGAGAACAGCGCGTACTCGTCGTGAACAAGGCCGACAACCCCAACACGCCCGCGCGGAAGCACACCGCCCTCCCGAAGGCCCAGATCCTCATCGAGGCCCTGCCCTGGCTCACCCGCCACCACGGCAAGACCGTCGTCATCAAGTTCGGCGGAAACGCCATGATCGACGAGGACCTGAAGGCCGCCTTCGCCCAGGACGTCGTCTTCCTGCGCCACGCCGGCCTCAAGCCGGTCGTCGTGCACGGCGGCGGCCCCCAGATCAGCGCCGCGCTCGACAAGCACGGCATCGTCAGCGAGTTCAAGGCCGGCCTGCGCGTCACCACCGAGGACGCCATGGACGTCGTACGGATGGTCCTCGCCGGACAGGTCCAGCGCGAGCTCGTCGGGCTGCTCAACCAGCACGGCCCGTTCGCCATCGGCATGACGGGCGAGGACGCGCACACCATCACGGCCACGAAGCACCAGCCGGTCATCGGAGGCGAACAGGTCGACATCGGCCGGGTCGGCGAGATCACCGCCATCGACACCGGCGCCATCGAGGCGCTCCTGGAGGACGGCCGGATCCCGGTCATCTCCTCCATCGCCCGCTCCCAGGACGACGGACATGTCTACAACGTCAATGCTGATACGGCGGCTGCGGCACTCGCTGCGGCGCTGGGTGCCGAGACACTGATGGTCCTGACCGACGTAGAGGGCCTCTACGAGGACTGGCCGAACAGCGACGAGGTCATCAGCAGGCTCACCGCGAGCCAGCTGGAGAAGCTGCTGCCCGAGCTCTCCAGCGGCATGGTCCCCAAGATGGAGGGCTGCCTGCACGCCGTACGGAACGGGGTCACCACGGCCCGCGTGATCGACGGCCGGGTCCAGCACTCGATCCTGCTGGAGATCTTCACCGACGAGGGCATCGGGACGATGGTCGTGCCCGACGGACAGGGGGACTGAACCGATGAGCAGCACCGGCAATGAGCAGCTGACCCAGCGGTGGCAGGGCTCGCTCATGAACAACTACGGCACCCCCCGGCTGCCCCTCGTCCGCGGTGAGGGCGCCAAGGTCTGGGACGCCGACGGCAACGAGTACCTCGACTTCGTCGGCGGCATCGCCGTCAACGCCCTCGGCCACGGACACCCGGCGATCGTCGAGGCCGTGACCCGGCAGGTCCAGAGCCTCGGCCACGTCTCCAATCTCTTCGTCGCCGAGCCGCCCGTCGCCCTCGCCGAGCGGCTGCTCGGCCTCTTCGGCCGGCCCGGCAGGGTCTTCTTCTGCAACTCGGGCGCCGAGGCCAACGAGGCCGCGTTCAAGATCGGCCGGCTCACCGGTCGTACGCACATGGTCGCCACCGACGGCGGTTTCCACGGCCGGACCATGGGCTCCCTCGCGCTCACCGGCCAGCCCGGCAAGCAGACCCCCTTCCTGCCGCTGCCCGGTGACGTCACCCACGTCCCTTACGGCGACGTCGAGGCCCTGCGCGCCGCGGTCACCGAGGACACGGCCTTCGTGATCATCGAGCCGATCCAGGGCGAGAACGGCGTCGTCGTCCCGCCCCCCGGCTACCTCAAGGCCGCCCGGGAGATCACCCGCGCCACCGGCACCCTCCTCGTCCTCGACGAGGTCCAGACCGGCATCGGCCGCTGCGGCCACTGGTTCGAGTACCAGGCCCACGACGGCGTCGAGCCGGATGTCGTGACCCTCGCCAAGGGGCTCGGCGGCGGCCTCCCGCTCGGTGCGACCGTCGCCTTCGGCCCGGCCGCGGACCTCTTCGGCCCCGGCCACCACGGCACCACCTTCGGCGGCAACCCGATCGCCTGCGCCGCCGGACTCGCCGTCCTGGACACCCTCGGGGCCGACGCCGCCCTCGACCACGTCAAGGCGGTCGGGGAGCGGCTGCGCTCGGGAATCGAGGGTCTGGGCCACCCGCTGGTCTCCCACGTCCGTGGTGCGGGCCTCCTGCTGGGTATCGTGCTCACCGGGCCCCTCGCACCCCAGGTGCAGGAGGCGGCCCAGGACGCCGGCCTCCTGGTGAACGCGCCCGCCCCCGATGTCGTCAGGATCATGCCTCCGCTGGTCCTCACCGACGCCGAGGCGGACACCTTCCTCCGGGCCCTCCCCGGAGTCCTCGACGTGGCGAACGGGCAAGGACGAACCGGAGAATGAGACGACGATGACCGACGCGCAGGAGAACGAGCACGGCGGGCCGTCCGTTCCGCAGACCCGCACCGCACGCCACCGCAGGATCGTCGACATCCTCAACCGTCAGCCGGTGCGCTCGCAGAGCCAGCTCGCCAAGCTCCTCGCGGACGACGGGCTGAGCGTCACTCAGGCGACGCTCTCCCGCGACCTCGACGAGCTGGGCGCGGTGAAGATCCGCAACACCGGGGGAGAGCTGATCTACGCGGTGCCCAGCGAGGGCGGCTTCCGCACCCCGCAGGCCCCGCTCGGCGAGTCCGCCAAGGAGGAGCGCATGCGGCGCCTCTCCGGCGAACTGCTGATCTCCGCCGAGGCCTCCGCCAACCTGGTGGTGCTGCGGACCCCGCCGGGCGCGGCCCAGTTCCTCGCGTCGGCCATCGACCAGGCCGAACTCCACGCGATCCTCGGCACGATCGCGGGCGACGACACCCTCCTGCTGATCAGCCGGGACCCGACGGGCGGTCAAGCACTCGCCGACCACCTGCTGCGCCTGGCGCAGAAGGGCTGACCTGACGTAGTACCCGTGTCGGCACCGGTTGATCGCCGTCGGAACGCTCCGCGTGCCGACGGCGATGTGCTGCCGGCACGGACCCACAACCGGCCGTCGCCCCGCCGCCGTTGACGCGCCGGGGCGCTGCCGTCTCACGTCCCGGGTGTCCGAGTGCGATCGCGCCCGCGTGCGAGGCGGAGCACTCGGAGCACCCACGCGCCCGGCTTCGAGGCCGACGCGTGGACCGGGGCATCGACCTGGCCGGTGGCCGTCGCGTCGACGGACACCACGGTCGGCACCTCGGCTGAGGGATCGGCCAGGGGATTGGGCGGGGAAGCGGCCGGAAGCTGCTCGGGCCAGGGGCCCAGCGCCTTCGTGGCCTCGCGTACGACCCGCGGCGAACTGTCGTCGAGCAGCGGTACGAGCCGCTGGGGCCGGACGGCGTCGAGCAGCCGCAGCCCCACCACGGCGCCGGCCCGCACCCGGGGCCGCTCGTGCGCGATGAGCGACCAGAGCGTCGGCGCGTCCGCGGCCCGGTCGCCGCACTCGGCGAGACCCACCGGAGCGAAGTCGGGCGTCCGGTCCCCGGCGGCGCAGGCGGCCCGGTAGAGCGTCGACGGATCCGTACCCACCTGCCGCAGGGCCCAGCGGGCGCACGCCCGTACGAGCACGGAGCGGTCGTACAGGAACGGCTCGGCGTCGGCGGCCCGCCCGCTCCGGCGAAGCGCCGTGACGCCCGCCGCCCGCACACGGCCGGTCCGGGATGCCAGCAAGGGGGCGAGAACGGTCTCGTCGACCGAGTCGCCCGAGGCGGCGATCGCCGCGCTCGCGCACAGATCCTGGACGACCACGTCCGGGTCGCCGGCGGCGATCGTGGCGAGCCGCGCGGGGGAGAGGAGACCGCGCTCGACGGCGACCCGGTGCGCGAGCCGCCGAACGGCCCGGTCCTCGGCGGTGAGCAGCGCCGTCAGATGCGCCTCGGACTCTCGTGGAGCCGTGCGATCAGCAGTTCGCGTGCGGAGTCCCCGCGCAGCCGGCGACCCTCCCGGAGGGCGACGGAGGCCACTGCGGTGAGCGTCTCGGGCGCGAGCCCCGGCAGCTCCGCGCGCAGCAGGGCCCGGGCCCGTTCCCGTACGGGCTCGACCCAGTCGGCGCAGCGGATCACGGCCAGGGGGAGGAGCGTGGGGACGTGGGTGACGTACGGGAGGGCGGCCTCCCTGGTCCGGCCGTCGGGGTCGCACACGGCGAGTGCCAGTTCGAGGGTGGTGGGAGGGCGGCTCGGCGTGGGGGAGAGCCACGTGCCTCGGGGCGGGACGCGGCCGCCCCACCGGGTCAGGCCACGGACGTGTCCGTCCAGTTCGGCCCACGCGCCGGCGTCGGCCCCTTCGAGGGCGCGGGCCAGGTGGTCCGAGACGTCCACGTGCGCGTTGCTCGACATGGCCGGAGCCTAGGACTCAAGGCGGCAGGACGCCCCTGATTATCGGGATCACCGGGATCGCCGGGCCGGGTGTCGACCTGCCCGGCATCGCGTTGACAAAACATACGGTGGACCGCATAGTTATGCCTAGTAGAGGGTGCGCGATCGCCGCCCGGCATGACCTGGCGTGACCCGCACACGTACACCCACCCTCCTGAGGAGTAGCAGCTGTGAGCAGCAACAACGGTGACGTCCGGCTCTGGGGCGGCCGGTTCGCCGACGGCCCCGCCGAGGCCCTCGCGAAGCTGTCCGCGTCGGTCCACTTCGACTGGCGTCTCGCGCCGTACGACATCGCCGGCTCCCGCGCCCACGCGCGCGTGCTGCACAAGGCGGGGCTGCTCACCGAGGACGAGCTGACGCGCATGCTCGCGGGCCTCGACCTGCTGGAGGCGGACGTCGCCGACGGCTCCTTCGTCGGCACGATCGCCGACGAGGACGTCCACACCGCCCTGGAGCGCGGCCTCCTGGAGCGCCTCGGCCCCGACCTCGGCGGCAAGCTGCGCGCCGGCCGGTCCCGGAACGACCAGGTCGCCACCCTCTTCCGGATGTACCTCCGGGACCACGCCCGCGTCATCGGCGGCCTCATCGCCGACCTCCAGGACGCCCTGGTCGGCCTCGCCGAGGCGCACGCGGACGTCGCCATGCCCGGCCGTACGCACCTCCAGCACGCCCAGCCGGTGCTCTTCGCCCACCACGTCCTGGCCCACGCCCAGTCCCTGTCCCGGGACGGCGAGCGGCTGCGCCAGTGGGACACCCGGACGGCCGTCTCCCCGTACGGCTCCGGTGCCCTCGCGGGCTCCTCGCTCGGGCTCGACCCGGAGGCGGTCGCCAAGGACCTCGGCTTCGAGCGCGGCTCCGTCGGCAACTCGATCGACGGCACGGCCTCCCGTGACTTCGTGGCGGAGTTCGCCTTCATCACGGCGATGATCGGGGTGAACCTCTCCCGGATCGCGGAGGAGATCATCATCTGGAACACGAAGGAGTTCTCCTTCGTGACCCTCCACGACGCCTTCTCCACGGGCTCGTCGATCATGCCGCAGAAGAAGAACCCGGACATCGCCGAACTGGCGCGGGGCAAGTCGGGCCGTCTCATCGGCAACCTGACGGGCCTGCTCGCCACGCTCAAGGCTCTCCCGCTCGCGTACAACCGCGACCTCCAGGAGGACAAGGAGCCGGTCTTCGACTCCTGCGACCAGTTGGAGGTCCTGCTGCCCGCCTTCACCGGCATGATGGCCACGCTCACGGTCCACCGCGAGCGCATGGAGGAGCTGGCCCCGGCGGGCTTCTCGCTCGCGACGGACATCGCGGAGTGGCTGGTCAAGCAGGGCGTGCCGTTTCGGGTGGCGCACGAGGTCGCCGGCGAGTGCGTCAAGGTCGCCGAGTCCGAGGGCAAGGAGCTGGACGAGCTCACGGACGACCAGTTCGCCAAGATCTCCGAGCACCTCACCCCCGAGGTCCGCACGGTCCTCAACGTCCCCGGCGCCCTCGCCTCCCGTGACGGCCGAGGCGGCACCGCCCCCTCGGCGGTCGCCACCCAGCTCGTCGAGGTCAAGGCCGACCTGGTGATCCAGCACGCCTGGGCCGACGCCAAGAAGTAGCCCGCACGACGCTCGCGGCGCCGCCGCCCTCCACACCGGAGGGCGGCGGCGCCTTTTCGCTTGCCCGACTCGCCGGGCTCTCTCGCTCGGTAATGAGACAGTGATGTCTCATTCGGTGTATGGTCGTCTCATGTCAGTCGATCGCACCCAGGTGCTCCACAGCGCCGCCGCCCTGCTCTCCCGCAAGGCGACCGCCACCATGGACGAGGTCGCGCGGGCCGCCGGGATCGGTCGGGCCACGCTGCACCGGCACTTCGCCGGGCGCGACGCCCTGGTCAGGGCTCTGGAGGAGCTCGGGATCCAGGAGTTGGAGGCGGCGCACGACCGGGCCCGCATAGACGAGGGGCCCGCCGACGAGGCCGTACGCAGGCTCGTCGCCGAGACGGAGCCGATGGCGCCGCTGCTGTCGTTCCTCGTGACCGAGAACCAGCTCTTCGAGGGCGACCAGCAGAACGAAGGCTGGGCCCGCCTCGACGCCCGGGTCTCCGACCTCTTCAAGCGCGGCCAGGAAGAGGGCACCTTCCGGATCGACCTGACCCCCGCCTGGCTCACCGAGGCCTTCTACGGGCTCGTCGGTTCGGCAGCCTGGGCCGTGCAGGACGGCCGGGTCGCCGCCAAGGACTTCCAGTACATGATCGTCGAGCTGTTGCTCGGCGGAGCGCGCAGGAGCGTGGAGAAGTGAGCATCAGTACCCTCAAGCACCCCGACCATATCGAGGGCGTCCGCCGCCCCGGCCGGTGGCTCGCCCTTTCCGTCCTCGTCCTGGCCGTCCTGCTCGTGGCGGTGGACGCGACGGTCCTCGGCCTCGCCACCCCCTTCCTCTCCGAGGACCTCAAGCCCTCCGGCTCCCAGCTGCTCTGGATCGGCGACGTCTACTCGTTCGTCATCGCCGGACTCCTGGTCTCCATGGGCAGCCTCGGCGACCGCATCGGCCGTAAGAAGCTGCTGCTCATCGGCGCCACGGCCTTCGGTGCGGTCTCCGTCCTGAACGCCTACGCGACCAGCCCCGAGATGATGATCGTGGCCCGCGCGCTGCTCGGCGTCGCCGGCGCCACCCTGATGCCGTCCACCCTGGCGCTCATCCGGAACCTCTTCCACGACCCGCGTGAGCGCAGCCTCGCCATCGGCATCTGGGGCGCCATGGCCTCGGCCGGTGCCGCCGTCGGACCGGTCGTCGGCGGATTCCTCCTGGAGCACTTCTGGTGGGGCTCGGTCTTCCTCATCAACCTGCCCGTCATGGCGGTCCTCGTCCTCGTCGGCATCAAGATGATCCCCGAGTCGAAGAACCCGAACCCGGGCCCCTGGGACCTCACCAGCGTCGGCCTCTCCCTCGTCGGCGTGATCGCCGTCGTGTACGCGATCAAGGAACTGGCCTCCCACGGCCTCTCCCTCGACGCGGGGCTGGCCGCCCTCGCCGGTGCCACCGCCCTGACCTGGTTCGTCCGCAGGCAGCTCACCCTGCCCGCGCCGCTCCTGGACATGCGCCTCTTCCGCAACCGCGGATTCTCCGGCGCCGTCCTCGCCGACCTGCTGACCATCCTGGGCCTCTCCGGCCTGGTGTTCTTCCTGTCCCAGTTCTTCCAGCTGGTCCAGGGCCGCCAGCCCCTGGAGGCCGGTCTCGCCGAGCTCCCCGCCGCGATCGGCGCCGTCACGGCCGGTCTCGTCGCCGGTGTCGTCGCCCGACGGTTCTCCGTGCGGTCCGTCGTGGCGGGCGGTCTCGCGGCCGTCGGCCTCTCCCTCGCCGTCCTGACGACGATCGACGGGAACACCGGCTATCCGCTGCTCGGCGCGAGCCTGCTCGTCGTCGGCGTGGGCGCCGGCTTCGCCTTCACCGTCACCGCCGACGTGATCCTGTCCAGCGTTCCGAAGGACCAGGCGGGCTCCGCCTCCGCCGTCTCCGAGACCGCGTACGAGCTCGGCGCCGCGCTCGGCATCGCCGTACTCGGTTCGATCGTGACCGGCGTCTACCGGAACTTCGCCACCCCGACCGGTGTCCCCACCGACATCGCCTCGGCCGCCCACGAGTCGCTCGGCGGCGCTGTGGAGGCCTCCGGCGCCCTCGCCCCGGAGACGGCGACCGCCCTGGTGTCGGCCGCCCAGCTGGCCTTCGTCGACGGTCTGCGGATCGCGGCCGGCGTCGGCGCGGCGGTCCTCCTCGCGGCCTCGGTCGCGGCCTGGTTCCTGCTCAGGGGCCAGAAGCTGGAGGACGGCGTCGAGCACTGACGGCACTGACGCCGTGGAACACGCCGGTGCCCCCGCACAGTCCAGCTGTACGGGGGCACCGGCACGTGCGTATACGAGCGTTACGCGGCCTTCGCCTTGGTGGCGTACATGTCCACGTACTCCTGCCCGGACAGCCGCATCACCTCGGCCATCACCGAGTCCGTCACCGCCCGCAGGACATAGCGGTCGCGGTCCATCCCGTCGTACCGCGAGAACTCCATCGGCTCGCCGAAGCGGACCGTGACCTTGCCCGGCCGCGGCACCCCCGCCCCGCCCGGCTGGATCTTGTCGGTGCCGATCATCGCGAACGGCACCACCGGCGCACCGGTCATCAGGGTGAGGCGCGCGATGCCCGTACGGCCCCGGTACAGCCGGCCGTCGGGGGAGCGGGTGCCCTCCGGGTAGATCGAGAAGATCTTGCCCTCCTCCAGGACCCGCCGCCCGGTCATCAGCGCCGCCACACCGCCGCGCCCGCCGTCCCGGTCCACCGGGATCATGCCGACGCTGGTGAAGAACCAGGCCATCGCCCGGCCCTTGATGCCCTTGCCCGTCACGTACTCGTCCTTGCCGATGAAGAAGACCTGACGGTCCAGGCAGATCGGCATGATCATCGAGTCGATGAAGGTCAGGTGGTTGCCCGCGAGGATGACGGGACCGGTCCCCGGGATGTTCTCGGCGCCCTCCACGCGGGGGCGGAACATCAGGCGCATGACCGGCCCGAGCACTGCCTTGATGATCGCGAGACGGGACAACGGTTCCTCCGGGTGACGCGCGGGCGGGGTCGGGCCAGCCGACGGTGCAGCTGGCGACGATACTCGCGGGTCACCGCCGTACGCACATCGGGTTCACCGAGTGGATACGCAGTGTTGACGTGTGTTTCCGCCATGTTCGGCAGAGGTCTGCCGTCCGTAGGGCCTCCTTGCCTAGCGTCGGAGCTCCCCGTTGACAGGTGCGGGACATCACACAAGAGGAGCCTTCATGACCCAGGGCGAGCGCCGGACCCCGGCACGGCGGACCGTTCTCGGAGCGGCCGGAGCGGCGGCGGTACTGGGGGCCTCGACGGCCCTCCCCACGGGCACCGCCCACGCCGACGAGGCCCGGGGCGACAGCCGCGGCCGCGGCCACCGCTCCCTCCCCGTTCCCACCGTCATCGCCCACCGAGGCGCCAGCGGCTACCGCCCCGAGCACACGCTCGGCTCCTACCGGCACGCCCTCGACCTCGGCGCCCACGTCATCGAGCAGGACCTCGTCCCCACCCGGGACGGGCACCTCGTCTGCCGCCACGAGAACGACATCACCGGCACCACCGACGTCGCCGACCACCCCGAGTTCGCCTCCCGGAAGACCACCAAGAGCGTCGACGGCACCTCGTACACCGGCTGGTTCACCGAGGACTTCACCCTCGCCGAGCTCAAGACCCTGCGGGCGAAGGAGCGGATCCCCGGCACCCGCCAGGAGAACACCCTCTACGACGGCCGCTGGACGATCCCCACCTTCGAGGAGGTGCTCCGCTGGGCCGACGAGGAGGGCCGCCGCCGGGGCCGCGACGTCTGGCTGCACGTCGAGACCAAGCACCCCACCTACTTCCGCTCCCTCGGCCTCGGCCTGGAGGAGCGGCTCGCCAAGCTCCTGCGCCGCTACGGACGCCACCGCGCGAACTCCCCGGTCTTCCTCCAGTCCTTCGAGCCCAGCAGCATCCAGCGGCTGGCGAAGCTGGTCGACTCCCCGGGAGTGGTCCTGCTCTCCGCCGCGGCCAGCCGCCCCTGGGACTTCGTCCAGGCCGGTGACCCGCGCACCGTCGCCGACCTGGTCACGCCCGAGGGCCTGCGCTGGATCGCCTCGTACGCGCAGGGCATCGGCCCCACGCTCGACCTGGTGATCCCGAAGGACGCGACCGGCCGCCTCGGCACCCCGACCACCCTCGTCCGCGACGCGCACGCCGAGGGGCTGCTCCTCCACCCGTACACGCACCGCAACGAGAACAGCTTCCTCCCCGCCGACTTCCGCCGGGGCACGGACCCGACGGCCTACGGCGACGCCTTCGGGGCGCTGAAGCGGTACCTGGAGACGGGGATCGACGGCATCTTCTCCGACAACCCCGACACCGCGCTGCTCGCCGCCGCGGACTTCACGGCCGCCCGCGACTGACCGGCGCGGGAGGAGGCCGTCCGGCCCGGCCGTTCGGGCCGGTACGACCTCCTCCCGGGTGGTTTACGCCCCGCACCGCAACCGCATCCGCGCAGCCGGACATCGTGCCGGTCATGACCACCCCCGAGACCACGACGTACGCGGACCCGGCCGCAGCCCCGGCACCCGCCGCAGCCCCGGCCCCCGCCCCCGCCCCCGCTCCCGACTCCCTCGCGACCCCCGGCCTCCTCGCCGCCCTCGCCCCGCTGCTCGCCGCAGAGTCGGACGCCGAGGCCCCGGCCGCCGGCGTCGACCCCGGCGACCTCGAACAGGCCGTCTGGCTCCGCCTCCTGGAGCGACTCCAGGAGACGGGCGCCCCCGAGCGGCCCGCCGACTGGCTGCGCCGCGCCGTCCGCGCCGAGGCCCGTCGCGCCCGCCGGACCACCGACCGGGAGCGCCCGTACCAGGGCGAGCCGACCTCGCCGCCGGACACCGAAGGGGGACCGGAAGGCTCCCCGGAGACCTCGCTCCTCGTCGCCGAACGCCACCGCACCCTGCGCGCCGCCGTCACGCGAACGCCCGGCCGGTGCCCGCGCCTGCTCACCGCGATGCTCGATCCGGAAGACCCCACCTACCGGGAAATCGCAGGAGAGTTGGGTATCTCACAAGGCAGTTTGGGGCCGATGCGTTCCCGTTGCCTGGGATGCCTGCGCAGAATGCTGGCTGCAGAGGTTCCCGCCCCCGGCCGACGGGGAAGGGTGCGATAAACCGACGGCGAACCACATGAGCGGGAGGCGTGCACACATGGGCCTGAGTGTGACCATCTCAGCAGCGGACGCGCAGGACGCGGAGCACATCCTGAAGCTGCAGTACCTCTGCTACCAGAGCGAGGCGGAGCTGTACGGAGACTGGTCCATCGAACCGCTCACCCAGTCGCTCGACGCGCTGCGCGGCGAACTGGACGAGGGGTACGGCCTGGTGGCCCGGCTCGGCGACGAGGTCGTCGCCTCGGTGCGGGCCCGCCTCGACGAGGACGGCACGGTACGGATCGCCAAGCTGATCGTCCATCCGCGCATGCAGCGCCACGGCCTGGGAGGCCGTCTCCTCGACGGCATCGAGCGCCACTTCGCCGCCGCGACCGCACCGGCCGCGCCCTCCGCCAAGCGCTTCCAGCTCTTCACCGGCCACCGCAGCGAGGGAAATCTGCGGCTCTACCGCAGCAAGGGGTACGCACAGGTGGCGGCCCGCGAGCTCGGCCCCAAGCTCACCCTCGTGACCCTGGAGAAGGACGCCGCCTGAAACTCGGGCGGCGACGACTCGGGCTGCGACGGCTCAGGCTGCGACGGCGGTACGCGACCGGCGCAGCCACCAGATGCCGGTCAGCGGCAGCAGCACCGGGATGAAGAGGTAGCCGTAGCCGTAGTCCGACCAGACCGTCGCGTCCGGGAAGGCGGACGGCTCCACCAGCGTCCAGGTCCCCACGATCAGCACGCCCGCGAGCTCGGCGGCGCAGCAGACCAGCGCCGCCCTGCGGGCCGTCTCCCCACCCCGTACCAGCGTGTAGGTGATGAAGGCATAGACCACGGCCGCCACCGCCGACAGGCCGTACGCGAGCGGCGCCCGGTCGAACTCGGTCGCGATCTGGTAGATCGAGCGGGAGACCGCGCCGACCGACATCACGCCGTACAGCCAGACGAGCAGGATGCCCGGGCCCGAGACGAGACGGGTCCTCGCGCCCTGTGCCGCCTTCTCCTGCGTCTCGGTCATGGTCAGCCCACCGTCCAAATGTCGTAGAGACGCACTTCGAGAACGGCCAGGACCACCGCACCGGCGGCCACCGTCGCCGAGCCCCACCGGCTGCGCTCCGCGAGCGACATGAACCCGGCGATCGGCACCGCGCACAGCGCGCCCAGCAGATAGGCGACGAAGACCGTCGCGCCCTCCTCGGCCTTGTCGCCGCGCACGAGCTGCACGATGCCGACGATCAGCTGGGCCAGGACCAGGAAGGTCACCACGGCCATGCCGATGAAGTGCCAGTCCTTGGTCGGCTGGTCCCGGAAGGCGGCGAAGCCGCACCAGGCGGCGAGGGCGAGCGCGGCCACGGAGACCGCGACCGTCAGGGCGTCGAGCATGCGCCCGAGGGTATTACGGTCCGAAAGGCCCGATGCGCTCGCCCCCCGCCTCCCTCTTCCGCACCAGGTCGGTGGCGGACGCACGGACCGTGGTCTTGGCCACACCTGCCGCCCGCGCCTGATCCGGACCCTCGTCGACCGTCGGGCACGGCCGGGTACGTCCTCGCAGGCCAAGCACCGGACAGCGGCCCGCGTACGCCCCGCCGATGAATGTCCGCATGGCATCTCAACGGCGTCCGCTATTCGGACACTGCACTTTCGTTCGCGACTGCGCATGCTTTACTTGCAGACATGACCACGACGAGCAGCCGCACCCTTGCGACCGAGGCGATCACGACGCCCGGTGCTCGTTGTATGTGTCGAATGTGCGCCTTCTGAGGGCCCCCGCAGCGTCTCGCGCCCCGAAGCGAGACCAGACGGCCGAGCCGATCCTCCCGCCATCCGGCGGCGGACCGTGCCTGCCCCGTGCGCACACCGCCTCCGGCCACCAGCCGGACCGGCCTCCGTGCGCCTGACTGTCCGAACGACGAATGCCCCGTGCCCGGCGGACCCCGCGCCGCGCACTCGACAGTGACGGAAACCCTGTGATCACCACTTCGGGCCTGACCAAGGTCTACGAGTCGCGCGGCCGCCAGGTCACCGCTCTGGACGGCGTCGACCTGCACGTCCGCGAGGGCGAGGTCTTCGGCGTGATCGGCCAGAGCGGCGCCGGCAAGTCCTCGCTCATCCGCTGCGTCAACCTCCTGGAGCGCCCCACCTCCGGCACCGTGACCGTCGACGGAGTCGACCTCACCGCCCTCGCCGGAAAGGGCCGCCGCGCCGGGAAGGACCTGCGCCGGGCGCGCAGCAGCATCGGCATGGTCTTCCAGCACTTCAACCTGCTGTCCTCCCGCACGGTCAAGGACAACATCGAGCTTCCCCTGGAGATCCTCGGCGTCTCCGGCGCCGAACGATCCCGCCGTGCCCTCGAACTCCTCGACCTCGTCGGCCTCGCCGACAAGGCCAAGTCCTACCCGGGCCAGCTCTCCGGCGGCCAGAAGCAGCGCGTCGGCATCGCCCGCGCCCTCGCCGGCGAGCCCAAGGTCCTCCTCTCCGACGAGGCCACCAGCGCCCTCGACCCGGAGACCACCCGCTCCATCCTCCAGCTCCTGCGCGACCTCAACCGGCAGCTCGGCCTCACCGTCCTGCTCATCACGCACGAGATGGACGTCGTCAAGACGATCTGCGACTCCGCCGCCCTCATGCAGCACGGCCGCGTCGTCGAGTCCGGCACCGTCACCGGACTGCTCGCCACCCCCGGCTCCCAGCTGGCGTCCGAGCTCTTCCCGGTCAGCGGCGCCCCCACGGGCCCCGACCGCACGGTCGTCGACGTCACCTTCCACGGCGAGTCCGCGACCCAGCCGGTCATCTCCCAGCTCTCCCGCACCTACAACATCGACATCTCGATCCTCGGGGCGGCGATGGACACCGTGGGCGGCAAGCAGATCGGCCGGATGCGGATCGAACTCCCCGGACGGTACGAGGACAACGTCGTCCCGGTCGGCTTCCTGCGCGAGCAGGGCCTCCAGGTCGAACCCGTCGACCCCGAGGAAGCCGACGCGGCCGCCGAAGCGGTCACCGTGCCGGCCGACACCGTGCCCGTACTGGCCAAGGATGGTGCCAAGTGACCTGGTCCGAGATGCAGCCCCTGCTGGAGCAGGGCACCGTCGACACGCTCTACATGGTCCTCTGGGCCGCCGTCGTGACCGTGCTCGGCGGCCTGCCGCTCGGCATCCTCCTCGTCCTCACGGACAAGGGCGGACTGCTGCAGAACCGGCCGGTGAACAAGGTCGTCGGTGCGATCGTGAACATCGGGCGTTCGCTGCCGTTCATCATCCTGCTGATCGCGCTGATCCCCGTCACCACCTTCGTCGTCGGCACCTTCATCGGCCCCACCGCGATGATCGTGCCGCTCGCCATCGGCGCCATCCCCTTCTTCGCGCGCCTCGTCGAGACGGCGATCCGCGAGGTCGACCACGGGCTCGTCGAGGCCGTCCAGGCCATGGGCGGCGGCATCCCGACCATCGTCCGCAAGGTGCTGCTCCCGCAGGCCCTGCCCTCGCTCGTCTCGGGCGTCACCACCACGGTGATCGTGCTCATCGGCTACTCGGCGATGGCCGGCGCGGTCGGCGGCGAGGGCCTCGGCTCCAAGGCCGTCACCTACGGATACCAGCGCTTCGACACGACGTTCATGCTCGTCACCGTCGTCGTCCTGGTCCTGATCGTGACCGTCGTCCAGCTCATCGGCGACGGAGTCGTCCGGCTCCTCGCCCGCCGGGGCCGCACGGCCTGAGCCGTACGTGGCCCGGGACGTACTCCGGGCCGCCGCGCCCCACCCCAAGGCTTCGTTTTTCGAAGAACAGCCCGGACTTGTTGTCCAGGCGTCCACCGCTCCACCGGAAAGAGGCACTCTTCGTGCGCAAGAACATCAAGCTCACCGCCGGTATCGCCGCCACCGCCGCCCTCGCCCTCGGCCTCACCGCCTGCGGCACCTCCTCGGACCCGTCCTCCTCCAAGGACGCGGCCGGCTCCGGTGACACCTCCAAGGCGCTCGTCGTCGCCGCGTCCCCGACGCCGCACGCCGACATCCTCAACTACGTCAAGGACAACCTGGCCGAGAAGGCGGGCCTGAAGCTGGAGGTGAAGGAGTTCACGGACTACGTCCTGCCGAACACCTCCACCCAGTCCGGCCTGGTCGACGCCAACTTCTTCCAGCACAAGCCGTACCTCGACGACTTCAACCAGAAGAACAAGACCACCATCGTCCCCGTGGTCAACGTCCACCTGGAGCCGCTGGGCCTCTACTCCAAGAGCCTCAAGTCGGTGAAGGACATCAAGGCGGGCCAGACGATCGCCGTCCCCAACGACACCACCAACGGCGGCCGCGCGCTCCAGCTGCTCGCCGAGAACGGCCTGATCACCGTCAAGCCGGGTGTCGGCACCAACGCCAAGCTCTCCGACATCACCGACAAGAAGGGCCTGGAGTTCAAGGAGCTGGAGGCCGCCACCGTGCCCCGCGCCCTGAGCGACGTGGACGCCGCCGTCATCAACGGCAACTACGCCATCGAGGCCGACCTCTCCCCGGCGAAGGACGCCCTCGTCCTGGAGAAGGCCGACGGCAACCCGTACGCCAACTTCCTCGCCGTCAAGGAGGGCAACGAGAAGGACGCCCGCGTGCAGAAGCTCGCCGAGCTCCTCAACTCGCCCGAGGTGAAGAAGTACATCGAGGACACCTACAAGGGCTCGGTCATCCCGGCGTTCGGCGCCGTCGCCAAGTAGGACCCGGCGTCCGAGGAACCGTCAGACCGGTTTCCCCGTACAGTCCTTGTGACGAAGGCCCCCGCATCCCGTCCGATGCGCGGGGCCTTCGCCACACCCCCACCCGGCCATGCGCGCCGACGGCCGCATGCTGCATGCTGTGCGTTCACGGTCGATTCGGACGGTCCACGGCATGGAGCTGAGCATGACTACCACCTTTCCGGACATCTCCATCAACACGGACCGGTTGGTGCTGCGCGCGCTCGAAGAGGCCGACGCCCCGGCTCTGGCCGAGATGATGAACGACGAGATGGTCGGGGCGTGGACGGCCGTACCCCAGCCGTACACCGAGGACGCCGCCCGCCGCTGGATCACCGAGTACGCCCCCACCGAACGCGCCGCCGGCCGAGGCCTCGACCTCGCCGTCACCGAGTTCCTCACCCAGCGGCTCGTGGGCATCATCCAGCTGGGCAACACCAATTGGCGTGTGCGCTCCACCGAGCTCTCCTACATCATCGCCCCGTGGGCCCGCGGCGAGGGGTACGCCTCCGAAGCCGCGCTCGCCACCGCCCAGTGGCTCTTCGGCGACCAGAGGTTCGAGCGCCTCGAACTGCGCACGGCGGCGGACAACACCGCCTCCCAGCAGGTCGCCCAGAAGATCGGCTGCATCAGCGAAGGCGTCCTCCGCAACGCCTGCATAGCGCGCACCCGTACCGAGGACGGCGGCTGGACCGACCTGCGCACCGACTTCATCGTCTGGGGCCTGCTCCCCGAGGACCTCGATGGTCTCGCCGACCAGATGGCCGAGGCCGGATACTCCTCGTACACCGACTGGAGCTGAGCCCCGCAGACCAACCCGGGGTACGCTCGGCATGCCCCCGACCTGCGACAACACCACAGGAGACAGACGACGATGGCGGACCGCGTCACGGTGATCGGCTGGGACGGCTCGCCCCTCACCTCGGCGGCCACGTCCGCGCTCTCCGCCGCCACCCTCGTGGCCGGCGCGGCCCACCACCTGGCACTGCCCGAGGTGCCCGCCGCGGCCGAACGCGTCCGCCTCGGCAGCGTCGACCTCGCCGCCCGCCGCATCGCGGGCCACCGCGGCACCGCCGTCGTCCTCGCCGACGGCGACCCCGGTTTCTTCGGCGTCGTCCGCACCCTGCGCGCCCCCGAGCACGGCCTGGAGGTCGAGGTCGTCCCCGCGGTCTCCTCCGTCGCCGCCGCCTTCGCCCGCGCCGGGATGCCCTGGGAGGACGCCCGGATCGTCGTCGCCCACCAGCGCACCCTGCGGCGCGCCGTGAACGTCTGCCGCGCCCACCCCAAGGTCGCCGTCCTCACCTCGCCGGGCGCGGGACCGGCCGAACTCGCCCTCCTCCTCGACGGGGTACACCGCACCTTCGTCGTCTGCGAGGAGCTCGGCACCGACCGCGAACGGGTCTCCGTCCTCACCTCCGACAGCGCCGCCGACCACGCCTGGCGCGACCCCAACGTCGTCCTCGTCATCGGGGGAGTGGGCGGCGCGGGCACCCACGCCCCGGCCGTCCCCTGGCTGATGGGCCAGGACCCGGCCGTGCGCTCCGTACGGGGCTGGGGCCTGCCGGCCGAGGAGTACGCCCCCGGGGGGTACGACCCGCGGGGCCACGGCCCCGGCACCACCGGCGCCAACCCGCCGGTCCGGCCCGGAGCCGGCGAGGACCCGGCCCTGCGCGCCGCCCAGCTCGCCCGGCTCGGCCCCCGGGTCGGCGACCTGGTCTGGGACATCGGCTGCGCGGGCGGCGCCTTCGCCGTCGAGGCCGCCCGCTTCGGTGCCGCCGTCATCGCCGTGGACACCGACCCGGCCGCCTGCGCCCGCACCGAAGCGGCCGCCCGCCGTCACGGCGTGCCGCTCCAGACCGTCGCCGGCCGCGCCCCGCACGTCCTGGAGGACCTGCCCGAACCCGATGTCGTACGCATCGCGGCCGGCGGCGTCCCCGTCGTCACCGCCTGCACCGACCGACGCCCCGAGCGCATCGTCGCCCACGCCTCCACCCGCGACGAGGCGGAGGCCATCGGCACCGCCCTCGCCGACGGCGGCTACACCGTCGAGAGCCTCCTCCTCCAGACCGTCGGACTCGACCCGGACGACTGGTCGGAGCGCGAGCGTTCGGTCGTCTTCCTGCTGGCCGGACGCAGGAGCGACGGCGCCCAGTGATCCGGCCGCCCCGCGGGGACAGGTAGGCTGGCCGATTGTTGTACCGCACCGGGACGTTCGGCATGAGGTTCTCGAATGTCTCGAATCGGCGGCCCTTTCGGCTCGCTGATGTGGTACGGAGCAAGGGGGGACCGCGCGACGTGGCGCAGTCCACAGCACGCCGTGGCGGATCTGCCTGCCACGACGGCCGAGGGCCGCGACAATGAGTGGGTGTCCGCGCGTCCTTCGTGCCGCGCGGCGCGTGCGCTCGTTGTACACGACGGGCGCAGGTCTGAAGGAAGCACAAGCGATGGGCGAGGGGTACGCATGACGGACACCGGCCAGGTCTCGGGCGAGGGACTGCCGGAGAACGCAGGCATGGTCGAGCAGCCGGGCATCCCCGCACCGGGCGCGTACACCTTCCTGGACCCCTCCGAGCACGCAGCCGAAGACGACGACATCCTTCTCATGCCGGGCGCCCAGGGCGCCTGGAGCGAGCACCCGCCGGGCGTCGCCCCCGCGCCGCCGGTCGCCGTACCGGCCCCGCAGGTGCCCCCCGTGGTCCCGCACCAGGGCGGGCTGCCCGTGACCGCCGCCGCGCCGGCGGCCCCGGAGACGGCCGCCCCGATGGGCGACCCGCTCACCGACCCCCTCACGGGCCCGCTCCCGGACTCCTTCGTCCTCGCCGACGTACTGACCGCTCCTCAGGTCCAGACGCCGCCGCAGGCGCAGGCGGTCGGCACGCCGGCGCACGGGACCCCGGTGCACGGCACTCCGGCACACGGCACGCCCGTCCAGGGCACCCCGGCGCACGGCGTCCCCGTCGCCCCGCAGGAGCCCGTCCTCGCCGACCACGGCTACGAGCCCGGCATTCTCGACACCGGCGCCCACGAGGCCGCGGGCCGCGACACCGGTTCGGTCGACCTCGGCGGCGTCCGCGTGCCGCCGCCCACCGGCGCACCGACCCCGCCGCCCGCCCGGAGGCCCCTGCACATGGGTCCGCCCGTGCCCGAGGTCACCGGTGGCGTCGTGCTCTCGCTCGCCGACCGAGGCCCGGCCGCCGCGCCCGCCCAGGTCCCGCAGCCCGCGCCGGTCGTGGCCACCACACCCGCGCCGATGCCCGTACGGAACCCGGGACCGCCGACGACGGGCCCCGAGTACTTCGACATCCCGCAGGACCGGCAGCTCGCGCCGCAGGGCGCCGAGCCGTGGGCCGCGCAGCCGCAGGAGGCCGTGGCACCCCAGCCGGTCGCCCCCGCAGAAACGGTCGTCCCGACGACCGGCCAGTTCGTCCAGGTGGAGGGCTCCGTCCCGACGGCCCCGCACCTGGCCCCGACCCCGGCCGCCGAGGCCGAGGCCCCGGCCCAGGTCCCCGCGGCCGTCGCACCCGAGGTCCCCGCGGCTGTCGCACCCGAGGTCCCCGCGGCTGTCGCACCCGAGGCGCCGGCGGAGGAGCCCGCCGAGGCCGTCGCCCCGGAGCCCGTCGAGCCCCAGGCCATCGTGCCCGCGCCGCGCGAGGCCGAGCCCGCCGCGGAAGCCCCCGCGCCCGCCCCCGAGGCGGAGCAGGCGCCGGAGCCGGAGCCCGCCGAGGAGCCGGTGCAGCCGGCCGAGGCCGTCGTACACATTCCGGCAGAGCCGACCGCCGAGCCCGTCGTCGTGCTCGAGGCTCCCGTGGAGCAGACGCCGGTGGAGCCGCTCGTCGTCGCGGAGGTCACCCCCGAGCCGCTGCCCGAGCAGGCGCCGGAGGCGCAGGCAGAGATCCAGGCAGAGGCCGCGCCGCACGAACAGCCGGAGCAGCAGGAACAGCCCGCCCCCGCCGAGCCCACCGAGGCGGTGGCGGCGCAGCCCGAGGCCGTCGCAGCCGAGGCCGCAGCCCTGGCCCCGGAGCCTGAGGCGACCCCCGAGGCAGAGGCGGACACCGACCTCGACGGCTTCGTGGACGCCGCGGACCTGGTGGAAGCGGACGAACTCCCCGCAGCCGAACAGCTCACCGCCACGGACGAGCCGACCGTCACCGAGCAGCTCACGGCCGCCGAAGAACTCCCCGTCGCCGAAGAGCCGACCACCACGGACGGCGTCACGGCTACGGACGACGTCACGGCCACGGACGAACTCACGGCCACCGACGACGTCATCGCCGTGAACGACGTCGTCGCCGTGGACGACGTCATCTCCACGGACGAGGAGCAGGTCGCGGCCCAAGGAGCCCCGGCGCCCGGCTACGACGACGCCGAGCGCGAGGCGGTCCTGCGGGTGATGCGCGAGCGCCGCGACATCCGCAACGGCTTCCGCTCCGACCCCATCCCGCACGAGGTGCTGCTCCGCGTCCTGGAGGCCGCCCACACGGCCCCCAGCGTCGGCCACTCGCAGCCCTGGGACTTCGTCGTCATCCGCTCCGCCGAGACCCGGCAGACGATGCACGAACTGGCCCAGCGGCAGCGCGACGCCTACGCCAAGTCGCTGCCCAAGGCCCGGGCCAAGCAGTTCAAGGAACTGAAGATCGAGGCCATCCTCGACACCCCGGTCAACATCGTCGTGACCGCCGACCCCACCCGGGGCGGCCGCCACACCCTGGGCCGCTACACGCAGCCGCAGATGGCCCCGTACTCCTCGGCGCTCGCCGTCGAGAACCTCTGGCTCGCCGCCCGCGCCGAGGGCCTCGGCGTCGGCTGGGTCAGCTTCTTCGACGAGCGCGAGATGGTCCGTACCCTCGGCCTGCCCGAGCACCTCGAAGTCGTCGCGTACCTCTGCGTGGGATACGTCGACGAGTTCCCCGAGGAGCCCGAGCTGATGCAGGCGGGCTGGTCCAAGCGCCGCCCGCTGGCCTGGGTCGTCCACGAGGAGACGTACGGCCGCCGCGCCCTGCCCGGCGAGGAGCCGCACGACCTGCTCCAGGAGACCGTCGCCAACATCCGTCCGCTGGACGCCAAGGCGCTCGGCGAGGCCTGGGAGCGCCAGAAGCGCATGACCAAGCCCGCGGGTGCCCTGGGCATGCTGGAGATCATCTCGGCGCAGCTCGCCGGCCTCTCCCGCATCTGCCCTCCCCCGATCCCGGAGCCGGCGGCCGTCGCGATCTTCGCCGGTGACCACGGGGTCCACGCCCAGGGCGTCACGCCCTGGCCGCAGGAGGTCACCGGCCAGATGGTGGCCAACTTCCTCGGCGGGGGAGCGGTCTGCAACGCGTTCGCCAACCAGGTAGGCGCCGAGGTCTGCGTCATCGACGTCGGCGTCGCCACCGAGCTCCCGGCGACCCCCGGTCTCCTTCCCCGCAAGGTCCGCCCGGGCACCGGCGACTTCACCACGGGTCTCGCGATGACCCACGAGGAAGTGCTCGCCGCGATCGAGGTGGGCATCGAAACGGCCCGCGACCTCGTGGCCGCGGGCAACAAGGCGATCCTCACCGGCGAGATGGGCATCGCGAACACGACCGCGTCCGCCGCGCTGATCTCGGTCTACACCGGGGTCGACGCCGCCGAGGTCACGGGCCGCGGCACCGGCATCAACGACGAGACGCACGCCCGCAAGGTGGACGTGGTCCGCCGCGCCCTCGACCTGCACAAGCCGGACCCGGCGGACCCGATCGGCGTCCTCTCGGCGATCGGCGGCCTGGAGCACGCGGCCCTCGTCGGCCTGATCCTGGGCGCGGCCTCGCTCCGTACCCCGGTGATCCTCGACGGCGTCTCGACCGGCGCGGCGGCCCTCGTGGCCCGCGCGATCGCCCCGGAGTCGCTCGCGGCCTGCATCGCCGGCCACCGCAGCGCGGAGCCGGGCCACGTGGCGGCCCTGAACAAGCTGGGTCTGCGCCCCCTGGTCGACCTGGACCTCCGCCTCGGCGAAGGCACGGGAGCCCTCCTGGCGCTTCCCCTGGTCCAGAGCGCGGCCCGAGCGATGCACGAGGTGGCCACGTTCGACTCGGCGGGAGTCACCGAGAAGTAGCACCACCGGCGCGTCTCCCACCCGCAAAGGGGAGTGGGGGACGCGCAGGGAGCGTGTTCGGGACGTAGAGCGTGTTTTGTGGCGCATGAGAGCCTCCGGCCCTCATGCGCCCGCAGCCGCCGTAAAACATGCAGTCCCGAACACGCTCCCGGAGCGTCCCCCACGCACGGACGCACCACGGGGAGATCCGTCACAGCGTGACGCCCCCTCACCCCCGATATCGTGGGCACCAGGCGTCCCCGCCCACCCCACCAGCCGCTTCACCGCAGCAGCGGCCCGCACACGCACAGCCTCTCCGAGGAGCCGCTCACCCATGGCCGAGCACACCGAGAACGCGACGCACCCCGCCTACCCCGTCGGACTGCGCCTCGCCGGCCGCCGCGTCGTCGTTCTCGGCGGCGGCCAGGTGGCCCAGCGCCGCCTGCCCGCGCTGATCGCCGCGGGCGCCGACATCACGCTGATCTCCCCGTCCGCGACGCCCTCCGTGGAGGCGATGGCCGAGGCGGGCGAGATCGCCTGGGTGAAGCGGCGGTACGAGGACGGTGACCTCGCCGACACCTGGTACGCGCTGGTGGCCACCACCGACGCGACGGCCAACGCCGCGGCCTCCGCCGAGGCCGAGCGGACCCGCACCTGGTGCGTGCGCTCCGACGACGCCGAGGCGGCCACCGCCTGGACCCCGGCCACCGGCCGCGACGCGGGCATCACCGTCGCGGTGCTCACCGGCCACGACCCCCGCCGCTCCGCCGCCGTGCGCGACGCGATCGTCGAGGGCCTCCGTGACGGTTCCCTCGCTGCCCCCGCACACCGCTCCCGTACCCCCTTCGTCGCCCTGGTCGGCGGCGGCCCGGGCGACCCGGACCTGATCACCGTCCGCGGACGCCGGCTGCTCGCCGAGGCGGACGTGGTCATCGCCGACCGGCTCGGCCCCCGTGACCTCCTCGACGAACTGCCCCCGCACGTCGAGGTGATCGACGCGGCGAAGATCCCGTACGGCCGCTTCATGGCCCAGGAGGCCATCAACAACGCGCTGATCGAGCACGCGAAGGCCGGAAAGTCGGTCGTCCGTCTCAAGGGCGGCGACCCGTTCGTCTTCGGCCGAGGCATGGAAGAGGCCCAGGCGCTCGCCGTCGAAGGCATCGCCTGCACGGTGGTCCCCGGCATCTCCAGCTCGATCTCGGTCCCGGGCGCGGCCGGCATCCCGGTCACCCACCGGGGCGTGGCCCACGAGTTCACCGTGGTCAGCGGCCACGTCGCCCCGGACGACCCGCGCTCCCTCGTCGACTGGGCGTCGCTCGCCAAGCTCACCGGCACCCTGGTGATCCTCATGGGCGTCGACAAGATCGGGAAGATCGCCGAGGCGCTCATCGCGCACGGCAAGAGCCCGGAGACCCCACTGGCCCTGGTCCAGGAGGGCACGACGGCGGCCCAGCGCCGGGTGGACGCCACGCTCGCGACGGTCGCCGAGACCGTCAAGGCCGAGGAGGTCCGCCCGCCGGCGGTCATCGTCATCGGTGACGTCGTCACCGAAGGTCCCGGCAAGCTGGTGAAGTGACCAGGGGTAACTGAAACCTGTCACCACCCGTCGCACACCATTGGCACCACACCCCGGACAAGGCAGTATCACCCCGTGGCCGAACTCATCACGATCGACGACCCCGACGACCCGCGCCTGCGCGACTACACCGGCCTGACCGACGTCGAGCTCCGACGCAGACGCGAGCCCGCCGAGGGCCTGTTCATCGCGGAGGGCGAGAAGGTCATCCGCCGTGCCAGGCAGGCGGGGTACGAGATGCGGTCGATGCTGCTCTCCGCCAAGTGGGTCGACGTCATGCGCGACGTCATCGACGAGGTCCCGGCGCCGGTGTACGCGGTCCAGCCGGACCTCGCCGAACGCGTCACCGGGTACCACGTCCACCGCGGCGCCCTCGCCTCGATGCAGCGCAAGCCGCTCCCGGACGCGACGGAGCTGCTCGCCGACGCACGCCGGGTGGTGATCATGGAGTCGGTCAACGACCACACCAACATCGGCGCGATCTTCCGCAGCGCCGCCGCCCTGGGCATGGACGCCGTCCTGCTCTCCCCGGACTGCGCGGACCCGCTCTACCGACGCTCCGTCAAGGTCTCGATGGGCGCGGTCTTCTCCGTCCCGTACGCCCGCCTGGACACCTGGCCCCGCGGCCTGGAGGCGGTACGGGAAGCGGGGTTCAAGCTCCTCGCGCTGACCCCGGCGGAGAAGGCGACGTCGATCGACGAGGCGGCCCCTCACCGACTGGAGCGGGTGGCGCTGATGCTCGGAGCGGAGGGCGACGGCCTCTCCACGCAGGCGCTGCGCGCGGCCGACGAATGGGTCCGGATCCCGATGGCCCACGGAGTCGACTCGCTGAACGTGGGCGCGGCGGCGGCGGTCGCGTTCTACGCGGTGGCGACGGGCCGCCCGGAGTCCTGACAGAAGAGCCGACGGAGGCCGGACGCCCTCCCGACGGCGAAGAGCCGACGGAGGCAGGACGCCCTCCCGGCAGTGAAGAGCCGACGGAGGTCAGACGACCTCGGTCGGCTTTCTGCCTTCCCGGCCCTAGCCCTGCAAGGCCTGCGCGGCGGCGATGCCCAGGGCGACGACCAGTGTCACGACCACGAAGACGAAGAGGCGCTGGCGCAGCAGACGGGGGTTGGCGGGACGGCGTCCCGTCGACGTCGAGCGGGCGCCCGGCCGGGTGCCGGGACGGGACTGGGGGGCTCGGGAGCCGCCGGTCCGCGGCCCGGCGGAGGGCCGTGACGCCGGGTTCGTGCCCCGCGTCTGCCCCCGCTGCTCGCGCTCCGCGTCCCGCTCGGGACCGTGGCCGCGGGTGTCCCGCTCCGTGTACCGCTCGGTCGGCCGGGCGGTGTTCCGCTCCTCGGCCCGCTCCCGCTGGACGGGCGGACGCGAGACCGGCAGGCCCTGCGCCTCGCGGGCGGCGATCTCCTTGAGCCGCATCGACAGCTGGAGCGTGCTGGGACGTTCCTCCGGGTCCTTCGCCAGACAGGCCCGGATGAGCGGGGCGAGCGCGTCGGGGACGCCGTGGAGCTGCGGCTCCTCGTGTACGACCCGGTAGAGCATGACCTCCGAACTCCCGTGCCCGAAGGGGGAGTCGGCCATCGCCGCGTACGCGAGGGTGGCGCCGAGCGAGAACACGTCCGTGGCGGGGGTGACGGCCGCGCCGCGCACCTGCTCCGGGGCGAGGAAGCCGGGCGAGCCCACGGCCGTCCCCACGTGGGTGAGCGTGCTGGCTCCGGTGGCCCAGGCGATCCCGAAGTCGATGATCCGGGGGCCCTTGGGGGAGAGCAGGATGTTCGAGGGCTTCAGGTCGCGGTGGACGACCCCGGCCTCGTGGACGGCGACGAGGCCCTCCGAGAGCGCGGCTCCGATGGAGGCCACGTCGGCGGCGCGCAGGCCGCCCTCCTCGGCGACCCGGTCGTGCAGCGAGGGGCCGGGCACGTACTGGGTGGCGAACCAGGGGCGCTCGGCCTCCAGGTCGGCGGCGACCAGCCGGGCGGTGCAGCCGCCGCGGATCCGCCGGGCCGCGGAGACCTCGCGGGCGAAGCGGGACCGGAACTCCTGGTCCTCTGCCAGGTCCGGCCGGATCACCTTGAGCGCCACGCGCTGACCGCGCCGGTCGGACCCGAGGTACACGACCCCCATCCCGCCGGCCCCCAGCCTGCGGTGGAGCCGGAACGACCCGACGATCCGCGGATCCTCGCGCCGGAGCCGCATCATCGCCATGTCCGTCCCCTCGTCCGTTCGACGTGGCACAGCTTACGTAGTGGCGCCCGAACGTGCTCATAGGCCGCGCCCTCGCACCGGGATCGATTGTCAGTGCTGAGGGGGACGACAAGCCGGAGCGCGAACCGGGACGCGGCCTCAACCACCCTTCCCCGCCGATCACTTGACGGAGGGTCGCGAGAGCCCTGTCGCGGCCGGGAGGACGCCTCACCGGGCTCCGGGACCCTGAGATCCGGCCAGGCCCCGGTGAAGTGAGCGATGTCACGCCCGGTGACCTGCCCGGCACCCGCCGAGACCCGTCGGGCGGCACCTCCGGTCGGCGGGCCGCACCGGTCACCGGACGGGCCGACCCCTCCGGGAAGACCCCCACTTCCGGACCCCCGTCTCCACCCAGGGGAGTACTCCGCGCGGCCGGGCGTCATCCTCCGGGAGGCCCGCAAGTCGGTACGCGGGCATGACGTCCGGACGCCTCGCGCTCCCTAGTGTTGTTGTCAGCGGCGGGTGCAGCACTCGTCCCCCGAGGTCACGTACCCGCCGCGCCAGACACGACAGGAGAGGAACCATGGCGTACACGGCACCGCGGTCGACCACCAGCCCTTCGGGCCGTCGTCACCCCTTGGTGGCCACGGCCATGGTCCTCCCTCTCGCGGCCCTGCTCGTGGTCGTCTTCGGCGGCTGGGAAGCAGTGGTCACACAGGCGTCGTCCGTGGGCGTGATGTTGGGGCGCTGAACAGCGCCCGGACCAGGGAGAGCGGCCCGGGTCAGGGACATCCGGCCATCAACCCCGTGGGGACGGGGGTGTGGCGGACGGCAGCGTGAGGCCGGTCAGCTGGGGAGCTGACCGGCCTTCGCGCGTCCCGGAACCCGGTCCCCAGGGCCGTCGCTCGGGGGAGCGACGCGTACGCTCCCCGCGTGGACCCCGCCGCCCAGCCCTCACGACCTTCACCGACCGCCCAGGCCTCACCGGCCGCCCCCTCGCCCACCCCGCCGCCGCCCGCCAGGCCCGACCAGCCCGCCAGGCTCGACCAGCCCGCCAGGCTCGACCAGCCCGCCAGGTTCGACCAGCCCGACCAGCCCGACCAGCCCGACCGGCCCGACCGGCTCGCTCCATCCGCACACCTCACCCGGCTCGCCGCCGTGGCGCGCGCGGCCGCTCACCGTCCCGGCACACCGTGCCACTGCGCGAGCGAGCTCGTCGGGGTGCTCGCCGACCGGGACGACGGGACCGTCGTACGCCACGGGCCGCTCGTCGCCAAGGCGCACGCCCCCGACACCGACCCCGAGGCGCACCGCGCCCGGCTGGCGCTCGCCGCCCACCCCGACGTCGACGGCATCCTCCTGCCGCCGCTCCCGCTCCCGGTCCCGTCGCGGGGAGGCGGCGTCGCACTCGAAGGCCGTCCCGTCACCGCCTGGCCGTACGGGCCGCCCGTCGCCCCGGACGATCCCGACGCCGCCCCCTGGGAGGACGCGGCACGGCTCCTCGCGCTGCTCCACCGCACGCCGCCCCCGCCGGCATTGGCGCCGAGGCTCCCGGCGATGAGGGCCCCGCTCAAGGTGTCGCTCGCCGTGGACCGGATGCGCCGGACGGCGCCGGACCATCCCGCCGCCGCCACCGTGCTCAGCGCCTGGCGGACGATCCCCGACGCCGGTCCGTCGGGCCCCCGGCTGCTCTGTCACGGCGACTTCCACCTGGGCCAACTGGTGCGCGGGCCCCGGCCGGTCGGCGACGGACCCTGGCGGCTCATCGACATCGACGACCTCGGCCTCGGCGATCCCGCGTGGGATCTGGCCCGCCCCGCCGCCTGGTTCGCCGCCGGCATCCTGCCGCCGGAGGTGTGGTCCCGTTTCCTCGGCGCGTACCAGGAGGCGGCCGGTCCGGCCGTCGGCGCCGATCCGTGGGTCCAACTGGACGTCCCGGCAAGGGCCCTGACGGTCCAGACGGCGGCCCTGGCCCTCGCCAAGTCCGTGGCCGAGCGCCGGCCGCTCGACGAGGTCGAGGACGTGATGATCGACACCTGCGCGCGGATAGCCGGGCATCGAACCGATTCGGCCGCTTCGGCGTCCACGTAAAGTGAAAGGCACCATTCGAACGGCAATGTCAGGGAGTTGAGCCGAGCATGCAGTGTCCCAAGTGCCATGCGGCCATGCACACGTACAACCGCAACGGCGTCCAGATCGAGCAGTGCAGCGGCTGCCGCGGGATATTCCTGGACTTCGGCGAGTTGGAGTCCCTGACTCGCCTGGAGTCCCAGTGGGCCCAGCAGGCGCCGCCGGCCCCGCCGGCCTACCCGGCGCAGCCCGCCCCCGCGGCCCCCGCCTGGGGAGCCCCGCACCAGGGCGGCCACCACGGCGGTCACTACCGCCAGCGCGGCTTCGGCCGGATGCTCTTCTCCTCCTGAGGATCCCGAGCACGAGGAAGCCCCCGGCGCGAGATGCGGCCGGGGGCTTCGTCAGATGGTGCGCGATACTGGGATTGAACCAGTGACCTCTTCCGTGTCAGGGAAGCGCTCTCCCGCTGAGCTAATCGCGCGGGATGGTACCCACGTCGTATCCGAAGATACTCCGTGCTGCGTGCGCGATACTGGGATTGAACCAGTGACCTCTTCCGTGTCAGGGAAGCGCTCTCCCGCTGAGCTAATCGCGCGGGTGGTGCACGCGTCGTGATCGACGGTGCCGGGTGCTGTGTGCGCGATACTGGGATTGAACCAGTGACCTCTTCCGTGTCAGGGAAGCGCTCTCCCGCTGAGCTAATCGCGCGGGGGATCCGGAGATCCAGGATCCGAAGATCCAGTGGACGATACTGGGATTGAACCAGTGACCCCTTCCGTGTCAGGGAAGTGCTCTCCCGCTGAGCTAATCGTCCTTGGAGGTGGAGACGGGATTTGAACCCGTGTAGACGGCTTTGCAGGCCGTTGCCTCGCCTCTCGGCCACTCCACCAGGAGTGATAACAGGGGTTCGGGAAGATCCCCCACATCGAGCGGACGACGAGATTCGAACTCGCGACCCTCACCTTGGCAAGGTGATGCTCTACCAACTGAGCCACGTCCGCTTGTCGTTTCCGTTCCGCTTGCGCGTCCCGGCGACGTGTTGAACTCTAGCGGATTCCTGGGCCAGTACAAAAACGCGTTTCCGCAGCGTGCTGACCTGCGCGCCGATCGGGGTGCCCGCCACGGCGCCCCGGAGGGTCGCGTGGCGTTCACTCGCCGTGTCGCCCGAGTCGCGCGCAGCCCCCGCCCACGCGACCCCGCACACACGAACCCGGGGACCCCGTCCACCCGACCTAGACTCGATGCGTGCACGACTTTGCTCCTCTGGCCCGCTTCGGCGGCCTCGTCGCGACCGATCTCCGGGACGTCACCCATGACCCCGAGGCCCTGGACTCCACCGGCTTCTGGGCCGTCTGTGCGGACTTCGAAGGCCGTCTGACCTGCGCCCGCTTCGGCGACGTGCGGCCCGACCCGGTGCCCACGCCCGTGCCGGGAGCGTGGCGGGGACCGGGGGCCGGTGACTGGACGTCCTCGCTCGACCGCGCCGCGTACACCGCGGGCGTCCGGCGCGTGCGCGAACACATCGCGCGCGGCGAGGTCTACCAGGCGAACCTCTGCCGGGTGCTGACCGCGCCGCTGCCGGACCCGGCAGCCGCCGACGTCGACGCCCTGACCGCGCTGCTCGCCCGGGGCAACCCCGCGCCCTACGCCGGAACGATCCGCCTCCCCGCCCACGGTGTGGAGATCGCCACCGCTTCCCCCGAGCTCTACCTCCGTCGCGAAGGGGCCCTGATCACCTCGGGCCCCATCAAGGGCACCGGCCGCACCGCCGCCGACCTCCTCCCCAAGGACCACGCCGAGAACGTGATGATCGTCGACCTGGTCCGCAACGACCTGGGACGCGTCAGCGCGACCGGCACCGTCGCCGTTCCCGCGCTCTGCGCGATCGAGGAGCACCCCGGCCTCGTCCATCTCGTCTCCACCGTCACCGGCCTCCTGCGCGAGGACGCGGGCTGGCCCGAGCTCCTCGACGCGACCTTCCCGCCCGGCTCCGTCACCGGCGCGCCCAAGTCCAGCGCCCTGCGGATCATCGAGGCCCTGGAGACCGCCCCCCGCGGCCCGTACTGCGGAGGCATCGGCTGGGTCGACGCAGACGCGGACACCGCAGAGCTGGCCGTCGGCATACGCACCTTCTGGATCGACCGTCCCGAGGGCGTGCTCCGCTTCGGCACCGGTGCCGGGATCACCTGGGGTTCGGACCCGGAGCGCGAGTGGGAGGAGACCGAGCTGAAGGCGTCCCGGCTGGTCGCGATAGCGTCGGGCGCCTACGAGTCGGACGCCTACGAGGCGAGCGGAAAGGCCATCTCTCGATGAAACTCTGGGTCAACGGCGGGCTGCACGACGCGGAGACCGCCCTGGTCTCCGTCCTGGACCACGGGCTGACCGTCGGCGACGGCGTCTTCGAGACGGTCAAGGCCGAGCGGGGAGAAACGTTTGCCCTCACCCTCCACCTGGACCGACTCACCCGCTCCGCCCGCGGTCTGGGCCTGCCCGACCCGGACCTCGACGAGGTCCGCCGCGCCTGCGCCGCCGTCCTCGCCGCCAACCCGATGGAGCTCGGCCGGCTGCGGATCACGTACACCGGCGGTCTCTCGCCGCTCGGCTCGGAGCGCGGCGACGCCGGCGGCAGCCTCGTCGTCGGCCTCGGCGAGACCGCCCGCCGCGCCGACTCCACCGCGGTGATCACCGTGCCCTGGACCCGTAACGAGCGCAGCGCCCTCGCCGGCCTGAAGACCACCTCGTACGCGGAGAACGTCGTCGCCCTCGCCAGGGCGCGCGAGCAGGGCGCCTCCGAGGCGCTCTTCGCCAACACCCTGGGGCGGCTCTGCGAGGGCACCGGCTCCAATGTCTTCGTCGTGCTCGACGGCGCGATCCACACCCCGCCCGTCGCCTCCGGCTGCCTGGCGGGCATCACCCGGGCCCTCGCCGTGGAGTGGACCAGCGCCGAGGAGACCGATCTGCCGCTGGACGTGCTGGAGAGCGCCGAGGAGATCTTCCTGACCTCGACCCTCCGCGACGTCCAGGCCGTGCACCGCGTCGACGGCCGTGTGCTCACCGGCGCCCCGGGGCCGGTCACCGCCAAGGCCATGCGGATCTTCGACGAGCGCGCGGCCCAGGACCGGGACCCGCGCCTCGCCTGAACCGCCTCCAGCCGGCCCCCTCGCGTGAACGGTCGCGCGTAAATCGGGATGACGGACGGCCCGGGGGTGGGTAGAACACCCATGATGACCACCACCCTGCGGCCGGCCGGGCCGCTTCAGCAGACGCCTGACGGCGGCCGATCCCGTACCTACGACGTGTGCGTGAACAGTCGCCGCGTCGGCTCCGTCCATCTCTCGACCGATCCCGGCTTCGGCGCCGCCTCGGGCGTGATCCAGGGACTCCGGGTCGACGAGCCGGACCGGCGGCGGGGCCGCGGCACGGTCGCCGCGCTCGCCTCCGAGGAGGTGCTGCGGAGCTGGGGCTGCGCCGAGGTGCAGATATCGGTGCCCGCCGACGCGGAGGCGGCGCTGCGGATGGCCCGCTCGCTGGGCTACGGCGAGCGCAGCCGGAACATGGTCAAGGAACTGGCCGCCGAGCCGCCGGCCCTGCCGGACGGTGTCGAGGTCAGGCCCATGACCGGGAGCGAGTTCACCGAGTGGGAGGCGCGGGCCAAGGAGGGCTTCGCGCAGAGTTGGATCGACCGCGGAGTCCCTGAGGACCAGGCCCGCGCCAAGGCCGACGACAGCCACCGCCGGTACCTCCCGCAGGGCCTGGCCACCCCCGGCATCGCGATCCACGTGGTCGTCCGGGACGGGCGGCCCGCCGGCTTCCTGTGGACCGGCCGCATCGAGCTCGAACCGGGACGGTGGGCCGCTTTCGTGTACGACATCGAGGTCGCGGAGGAGCAGCGCGGGCGCGGCTACGGCCGGGCCCTCATGCTGCTCGCCGAGCGGGTCGCGCGGGAGGCCGGGGAGGAACTGTTCGGACTCCACGTCTTCGCGGGCAACACCCCGGCCATCCGGCTCTACGAGTCCCTCGGCTACCGCACCACCTACGTGAACAGCGCCAAGGCGCTTCTGTAGGGGTGGTCAGCCCTTCAGGAGGCGGTCGGCGATCTCCTCGATGCGCTGCCGCAGGCCGTCCTGGCTCTGGCCGCCGTCGAGGCGCTCGCCGCCGATCACGTACGTCGGAGTGCCGGTGACCTTGATCGCCTTGCCCTCGGCCTCGTCCGCGTCGACGGTCAGCAGGTGCCGGCCGTCGATCAGGGCGGTGTCGAACTCCTCGGCGTCCAGCCCCAGTTCGGTCGCCACCTCCAGGAGGACCGGCTCCCCCCGGTCGCCGAGGTCGGCGGTCCTGGCCAGCAGCGCCTCCACGTACGGCCAGCCCTTGCCCTGCTCGACGGCCTCCTCGGCGGCCTGGGCGGCGGCGTAGGCGTGCTTGTGCTTCGCCAGCGGGAAGTGGCGCAGCTGTACGTCGAGGCGGTCGCCGTACGTCTCGCGCAGCGCGCGGACGTCGTCGAGGGCCACGAAGCAGTCGGGGCATTGGAGGTCGAACCAGGCCTCCAGGACGACGGGGGAGGCGGGTGCGGTGGTGGAGTCGTTCATGGCAGCAGTGTCCCTCACCGCCCCCTGGGGAGGAGATCCGGCCGCCGCGACCCCGAGATCTCCCTGAGAACGACCCCGGGGCGTGGCCCCGGGCGCCCTCGGCGGTGCAGGATGGAAGGGACGTATCACCCGGACCTGGAGGATCGCATGATCGCCGAGACCATTTGCTCCGCGGCGGCCGTGGCGGGCCTGGGCATCGCCGGGGTCACGGCGTACCGGAAGCGCTTCCTGTCCGCCGCCAGGATCGTCGCCTATTCGCTGGTTCCGCTGGGGCTCGTGATGACCGGTGCCGTGGAATGGCTCGCCGACACGGCCTTCAGCCCGGTGGCCTGGGCGGGATTCGGCGTGCTCGGTGCCGCCTGGCTGCTCTTCTCGTCCACGCGGGCCATCGAGCGGCGTCGGGGCGGGCGTAAGGAGACCACCGGGGGAGCGGAGCCGCGTGCCGTGGCCCCGGCCGCTTCCTCGCCCTCGCGCGCCGTGGCGCCGAAGCCGCAGACCGGCCAGTCCGCCGGAGAGGACTTCAGCGACATCGAGGCGATTCTGAAGAAGCACGGAATCTGATCACTTCTGGCGATTCCCGTTCCCGTGATCCACGGGAAGGGGTGAACAGCCTTTGCGGTGAGGCGTGTTTCGGGATTTCCCGGGCGTGGCGTGCGTCATCATCCCCCCGAGATGCTGGATACCTCGCGGGAGCCCGTCCCCGCCGCCCCCGATGCCGCCGGACCCGTCGACATGCCCGCGGAGGAACCGCGCGGCTGTCTGTTCGCGCTCTCCCAGCCGCCGCTGATGATCTTCCTCGCGGTGATCGGCTGCCTGCTGCTCACGGCCGCCGTGCACGACCTCTTCGTGCTGTGACGCCTCGCGCCCGCGCCCTGCGCGCGGGGAGCGGGTCCGGCTGTCAGCCCGCCGCTTCCTTGCGGCGCGCCCGGTACGCGGCCACGTGCAGGCGGTTGCCGCAGGTGCGGCTGTCGCAGTAGCGGCGCGAGCGGTTGCGGGACAGGTCGACGAAGGCCCGGCCGCAGTCCGGTGCCTCGCAGCGGCGCAGCCGCTCCTGCTCGCCCGCCACCACGATGAACGCGAGGGCCATGCCGCAGTCGGCGCCGAGATGGTCCGCCACGGAGGCGCCCGGCGCGAAGTAGTGCACGTGCAGGTCGTAGCCGTCGTGGTCGGTGAGCTGCGGGGTGGTGCCCGCCGCCGCCACCAGCTGGTTGATCAGCGGGGCCGCGATCCGGGGTTCGGGGGCCGAGAACACCGCGGTGAACTTCTCGCGGACGTCGCGGACGGCCTTCAGGTCGCCGGCTCCGAGATCGCCCACGTCGCTGATCTTGTGCGCCCGTACGAAGGTCCGCAGCCCTTCGAGATCCGCGAGCTCGTCGGGGCGGTCGCCCTGGGGGGCCGTGTTCATCAGATCGACGACGGTGTCGAGGGCGATCCGGGTGTCGTGGGGGATCAGCACGATTCGCTCCCTGGCCGGCTGCGGGCGGGCGCCCGCGGAATGGCGCTGACTCTAGCGCGGCCGGGAAAGGGACAACGGCGCCCGCCACCGCGCCGGCTGCGCGGTGGGGAACGCCGTCGTCGTGCCTATGTGACTGCCCACGCGGCGCCGTCGCCCCGAGTCGGACGGCGCCGTGCGGCTCTCGGCCTGGCTCAGCTGTCGGCCAGGATGTGGGAGAGCTCCGTATCGAGATCGAAGTGCCGGTGCTCGGTGCCCGGTGGCACGGCGGCGTCGGTCCGCTTCAGGAACGACTCCAGGGCCCTCGCCGGGGCCTCGAGCAGGGCTTCTCCCTCGGGTGAGCTCAACGCGATGCAGACGACTCCCTGGCCGTGACTACGGGATGGCCAGACGCGGACGTCGCCCGTGCCGGTGGGCCGGTGCAGCCCCTCGGCGAGAAGGTCGCGGGCGAAGACCCACTCGACCGTCTCTTCGGCTCCGGTGTGGAAGGTGGCGTGCACGGCATACGGATCGGCCGTGTCATACCGCAGGCCCGCGGGTACAGGCAGTGAGGACTCGCTCGACACAACGAGGCGCAGGTGCAGCTCGCAGCTGACCGTGGTGTTCATAAGCGCCAGGGCCTTTCGCTCAGTGTGCGCTCGGGGATTCGCACGTCGGCGAAATCGACATGCCACCTCCAGTGCCGTTGTAAACCCCTCTGTCGGTTTTGTGATCGTTCAGGTAGCTCGGATGGCGGTATGTAACTTTGGGTAATACCGCCATACCGGTTGGCCCCTCGCGTCCGGTAAGTTGGGGGGTATGAATGCGGAGAGTGACGAGCGTACAGGGGATTCCGCAGCCGGCCAGGAAGCCGAATTGGGATCCCGCGCACCGGAGTTCATCAAGTCCCGACGAGGCCTGCACCTGAGCTGGCAGGTCGGCGTCTTCATCGTGGGACTGGCCGTGGTCGGCGCGGGCGTCGTCATGCTGCCGCTGCCCGGACCCGGCTGGCTGGTCATCTTCGGCGGCATGGCGATCTGGGCGACCGAGTTCGTCTGGGCACAGCTCGTGCTCCGCTGGACCAAGCGGAAGGTCACCGAGGCCGCCCAGCGCGCCCTCGATCCCAAGGTCCGTCGCAGGAACATCATCCTCACCACCGTCGGCCTGGTGATCATCGGCGCCCTGCTCGCCGTCTACCTCTGGAAGTTCGGCATCGTCATGCCGTGGAAGATCGACGAGTGACCTTCGGGCGGTTCGGGAGCCCCGCTGACATGGGGTAATGTTTGCGGTGCGCCCGGGCGATTAGCTCAGTGGGAGAGCACTTCGTTCACACCGAAGGGGTCACTGGTTCGAACCCAGTATCGCCCACCACCCGGCCCGAAGGCCCGGAGACGGAACACCGTCTCCGGGCCTTCGGCGTTCGTCGGTGGCTGTCGGCGTTCCCGGCGTTCCCGGCGTTCTCGGTGTGTCACCGCATCCGCGCCAGCCGCTCCCGCAGCCGCCGGGCATCCCGCAGCCGCTGCTCGTACGTGGCACCCACCGCGAGCAGCAGGAGCCCGGCGAGCGCCGGCGGCAGCCAGCGCGGCAGCGCGCCCACCGCCTGCACGACGTACGGAGCCAGCTCGTGCAGCCCGTCCAGGGCCAGCACCCCACCGCCGAGCACGAGCAGCGCCTGCAGCCGGAACCGCGCGCCGAGCAGCGTCACGACGAGCGCCGCGACCCCCAGGAGCAGCGGGCGCACCCAGTCCGGGTCCACCCAGGCCGCCACGAGGCTCGGCAGCAGCGTCGCCGCGAGACCGCGGCCGTACGCCGTCCAGGACGAGGCCTCCGGGTCCCGACGCCGCCGCAGGAACCCGACGATCAGTGCGGGCACGGTCACCGGCAGCGTGTACGCCTCCGGGGTCGTCACGTCCGAGACCGCGAGCCGGACCCAGGTGGCGAGCAGGAACAGGGCCGCCGCCGCCCACGACGCGAACCGCCGCCGCTCCGGCCGGACCGCCGTCGCCGCCGCGATCACCCCGCCGACGGCCAGCGCGAGCGCGAGGAACGCGGGCCGGGAAGCGGCGACCCCCAGGGCGAGCAGCCCCACGGAGGCGCCGGTGATCTCGACCGCCAGGGTCACCGGGCCCGTACGCGTCCGGGCGGCGAGCGCCGCGGTGGCCGCCGGGACCAGGAGCAGCGCCAGGGCCGTCCAGTGGTCCTCGAACCCAGCCGCGGCCGCCACCGCCAGGACGAGCCCCGCCGCCGCGAGGACGGCGACGCAGGCGGAGACCGCCCGGCGCGCGCCCTCCCCGAGCACGGCGACGCCCGCGAACAGGCCGAGCAGCACCCCGAGCGCGGCGAACGTGGCCTCGCGGACGTCCAGCGCCAGCGCGCCCGCGCTCACGGCGGACGCGAGCCCGCCGGCGTACGCGCACCAGCCGAGCGCGGTACGGGGCTCCAGGACGGTCGCCCGCGCCTGGGGCCGCAGGGGTGCCCAGGTGCCCCAGGGAGCCCCGGGACCGGGGAGCGGGGGCAGCGCCGTCGTGACCGGCGCCTCGGCCCGCCGCAGTCCGCGCAGGAGCGGGCCGGGGCGGACGGCGATCCCGAGGGTGGCCGCCGTGGTGAGGAGCTGGAGGGCCAGCGTCGCCGCGTACGGCAGGTTCAGGGCGACGGGCAGGGCCGTGAGCAGCGCCCAGACCACCGCGAGCACGCCGCAGCGGGCCCAGAGCCGGGGGACGGCCGCGAGCGCGGCGGCGGCCACCAGGAGGACCAGGACGGCGGTCGCGGGGTACGAGGTCAGGGCACGCTCGGCGTGCTCGCCGGACCACACCTCCGTCGTCCGGGCCACCGGCCCCAGCAGCCCCACGGCCGCGGGCGGCAGCGCCCACAGCGCGCCGAGCGCCATGACCCCGGCCCCGGCGCCGGCCAGCCCGAGCCGGACGCCACGAGGCAGCCACGCGGGCGTGTCCGCCCGGACCGCGGCATCCGCGCCGGTCGTCGCGCCCGCGCCGGTCGCACCGGCGTCCGCCGCGGGCGCCGCCACGGAGTCCGCGCCGAGGCGCGGTCCGCCCGCGCGCCACAGCGACGCCAGGGCGAGGCCGCACAGTGCGTACCCCGGGACCGTCCAGTCCGCCGGGAGCGCCGCTCGGAGGAGGCCGCCGAGGGCCGCCACCGCCGACAGGCCCGCGAGCACCGAGGCCGCCGCCGCGAGCGGAGGCCGACGCCAGGCCACGTACAGCGTCAGTGCCGCGCTCGCCAGGAGGAGCGGCGCGCCGCTCCACGGCGCGGACAGGGAGAGCCACGCGCCCGTCAGGAGCGACCAGCCGCCGAGCGCCGTCGCCCCGGTGACCGCCGTGATCCGGACCGCCGCCGGGCGGGTCCACAGCGCCACCGCCGCGTCCGCCGCGACCGTGACCAGCGCCGCCCAGGCGAAGGCCGTCGGCCCGCCCCCGGCCGCGAGCACGCCCAGCGGCAGCGGCAGCTGGGCCGCGACGACGGCCACCGGCAGCGGGATCCGCAGCCGGGGCAGCGCCGAGCCGTACGCCGTCCACGCCCCCGCGAGGACCGCGGACGCCACCGCCGTGTAGCCCAGGCCGTCCGTCTCCGCCAGCGCCACCCGGTGCAGCGCGTACGCGTCGAGGACCATCAGGACCAGGCCCAGCGCCGCCACCGACTCGGCCGTCGAGACCAGACCCTTCCGCAGCAGCGCCACCGGCGCGGCCAGGGCCGCCGAGGTCACCACGAGCAGCACCGCCGCGCGGCCGCCGATCCCCATCGAGCCCCAGCTCACCAGGGTGAAGGCGACCGCGGCGATCGTCAGGAGCGTCCCGCCGAGTGTCAGCAGCACGTTCTGCGCGCTCCGCGGGGTCGAGTCCGCGACCGCCCTGCTCCCCGGCCGCGGTGGCGCCGCCGCCGGGACCGCCGAGTACAGCACCTGGATCAGCCAGGCCCGGCGGGCCAGCAACTGGGTCCGGCGCGCGTCGAGTTGCGCCAGCTCGCGGTCGACGAGCACCAGCTCGTCCGCGGGCGGCAGGGAAGTGTCCATGACCGGAGTGTGGCCCCCGCCACACGCGACGGGAATGCGTCACCGTACTCAGATCCCGGCCTGAGTACCTCAGACTGGAGGCATGGACTGGTGCCGGTACCGCTTCCGGAGCGTCTGGCGGCTCGCCGCCCCGCCCGACGCCGTCTACGCCGTGCTCGAACGCGCCGAGGAGTACCCCCGCTGGTGGCCCCAGGTCCGCGAGGTCGTCCCCCTCGACGACACCACCGGCACCGCCCGCTTCCGCTCCCTCCTCCCGTACGAGATCGTCGTCACCGCCCGCTCCCTGCGCCGCGACCCCGCCGCCCGGATCCTGGAGGTGGGCCTCGGCGGGGACCTGGAGGGGTGGGCCCGCTGGACTCTCGTCGAGGAAGGGGTGGGCACCCGCGCCGTGTACGAGCAGGAGGTGGAGGTCCGCGCCCGGCTCCTGCGGGCCCTCGCCGTCCCGGGGCGACCCGTCTTCCGGGCCAATCACGCCCTGATGATGCGCGGCGGACGGCGTGGACTCGCCGCCCATATGAAGGGGCCGCTCGAAGAGCGTCGATGAGGGGCGGTGGTCGGGTGACGGGTGGGCGGTTTGAACGAAACCCGTACCGGCCTGTATGGTTCAACCCGTTCCCGGGCGATTAGCTCAGCGGGAGAGCACTTCGTTCACACCGAAGGGGTCACTGGTTCGATCCCAGTATCGCCCACCGGGAAAGGCCGGTCCGTCGAAAGACGGACCGGCCTTTGTCATTCCGTGGCCCCATCCGTCAGGCCGCCGTGCGCAGTTCCGGTCGCAGCGGCCAGGCCGGGTCCACCGTCTCCGGTGTCCCCTGCCGCGTGAACCACGCCTGGAGCCCGCGAGCCTGGGCCGCGTGCCACACCGCCTGGAGCGTGTGCAGCTCCGCCGGGGTCAGCCGTTCGAGGCGGGACGAGAAGCGCCGCGCCAGAGCCCGTACGAGGTCCAGCGACGCGGTCGCGTCCGCCGCCGCGTCGTGCGCACCGGCCAGCTCCACCTCGTAGTGCGCGCAGAGGTCGGTGAGCGTCCGGCGGCCCTTGCGGTAGCGGTCCAAGTGCTTGTCCAGGACCCGCGGGTCGAGCACGCACAGCGGCGAACTCGCCAGATAGGTCCCCAGCGACGACGCCCGGTGCCGGCGCAGCTCCCGGTCCAGGATCGTCAGGTCGAACGGTGCGTTCATCACCACGAGCGGCCGCCCCGAGGCGATCTGCTCGGCGAGTGCCCGTGCCAGCTCCTCCATCACCGGAGCCGGCCACCGGCCGTTCCGCTGGAGGTGATCGTCCGTCAGTCCGTGTACGGCCGTGGCCCCCTCCGGCACGGGTATGCCCGGATTCACCAGCCAGCGCGTCACCCGCGGACGCGCTCCGACCGTGTCCTGTACGACGAGGGCGGCCGAGACGATCCGGTCCTCCTCGACGTCGACTCCCGTGGTCTCCGTGTCGAAAGCGGCCAGGGGCCCTTCGTACCAGTGCGTTGTCATCCCCGAACTCCTCGCACCCCAGCGGCAGATGGCCAACCCCCTGCCCGAAACGGTGATACCCGCACTGTTTGCGCCGTACGCGGACCGGTCACAACACCAGGGACGGGGAAGGAAATCGACATGGCGCTCGCCCAGCCCGAGTCGGGAGGGCTGCCGCCTCAGCGGGCAGCAACGACGCGCGGCTCACTCGCCACCACCGCCTGCATGGAGACCCTCCAGGTGGGCTACCTCCACGCGGTCGCCGCGGCGGCCGGCTGTTCACTGTCCCAGCCCTTTCCGGACAACGGCATCGACTGGCACGTCAGCCACGGCTCTCCCGCACACACCGTCGACGACGAAGTGACCATCAAGGTGCAGCTCAAGTGCACCTACCAGATACCGCCGCGCGCGCCGGGAAGCGCCTCCGCCGCGTTCTCGTTCACGCTCGACAACGACCACCTGGTGAAGCTCGCCCGGACGCCCGTGTCCGTGCACAAGATCCTGGTCGTGATGATCGTCCCGAGAACGCAGGAGGACTGGCTGAGGGCGAGCCACGACGGGCTCGACCTGCGGCACTGCTGCTACTGGATCAACCTGGCCGGACACCCGGTCACGGGACGCCGCCGGACCACGGTGCGCATCCCGACGACGCGGATCTTCGACGACCGGGCGCTCTGCGAGATCATGACCCGGGTCGGCGTGGGAGGGAGACCTTGATGCACCGACCGATCGGCGACCCCGACGGCGGGTACGGAGCCGGCGGTGAGGGCGACGGGCGCGGTTCCGGCTCCGTACCGCCGCCCTACCGGCCCCATCCGGCGCCCGCTGACACCCCCGGGCCCTGGACCGGGATCCCCGCACCGCCCGCGGGGCCCTGGGCCGACACGCAGGGACCGCCCGACCCCGGGCGGGTCGACCCGCGCGTCCTCGGCGCGCTCCTCGCCCGCCACGGCTGGCGGCGGCGCGGCGGGGCGGCCGGGCGCTACAGCCGCTGGACCCCGCCGGGCGGCCCGGGCGCCACGGGAAGCGGCGGGACGAGCCTGCTCGTCCCGGAGAGCCGGGCCTTCCCCGACTGCGAGGACCTGCTCGGCGAGGCGCTCGCCGCCCTCGCCCACAGCGGCACGCCCTCCGCGCGCGAGGTCCTCACCGGCCTCTCCGTCCCCAGCGACGAGATCCGCTGGTGGCGCGACGTACCGCCCGGCCCGGCCGGCACGGTCCCGTGGACCGTGCAGGAACAGCTCAGGTCGGCCGCCCGGCAGCTGCTCCTCGCGGGCGCCCTCGCCGTGCGCGGACGGGCCGGTTACCACGGCGCCCGCCACCGCCGGCCCGCCCAGGCCTCCCTGGAGACCGTCGTCGTGGGCGCCGCCCCCGGCGGACGCGGCCTGACCGCCTTCCTGCCGGTCGAACCGGGCCGGCCCATCGCCGTCCGGCTCTACCACGCGCTCTACGCGGCCCGGGAGGCCACCGACTACCAGCGGGCCACCGGCGGCATGGAGGCCTTCGACGCCGCCGTCGAGGCGGGCGTCAGCCGCGAGCTCACCGAGGCCCTCGTCGCCCTGGTCCGGGGCACGGAAGGGGCCAGGGTCGCCCTCGAATGGGCCCCGGCCGCCGGAGCGCCCGAGGGGTGCGCCGCCCGCCCCGAACCCGTCGAGTTCTCGCCCGGCGACCTGCCCGCCCTGCGCGAGGCGAGCGCCCGCTATCTGACCGACGAGCCGTCCGTGCCGGTACGCATCACCGGGGCCGTCGTCCGGATGCGCCGCTCGGGGGCGCGCGGCGACGGCACCGTCCGGCTGCGCGTGCTCGGCGGGGCGGAGGTCCCGCACGTCCGTGTCACCCTCGGGGAAGAGGCGTACCGCACCGCCGTCCACGCCCATCTCGTCGGGCTGCCGATCAGCGTCGTGGGCCGCCTGGAGAGCAGGGGCGGCTTCCGGCGCCTCACCGACGCCTCCGGGGTCGTCCCCGTCCAGGTCGACGAGGCGGAACGGGACCGGCTGATGAAGTCGCTCCACGAGAACCTCGACTTCTTCGAGGAGGCGTGCGGCCCGGACGAGGCGTGACGCGTGGGGCGACGGTAGGACTCGGGGCGGGAGAAACCGGTGCGCGGGCGGGCCGGTCGGCTCGGTAGGATCGGCGTGATGCGGCACCTCGTCTCTGTCGCGCACCGTCGGCGCCGGCACCTCGTGCCTGCCTGCGCCCCGAAGGAAGAAGAACACCAGTGTCTGAAGTCCGTGTGACCGTCCAGTCCGCCTCGGAGGCAGAGGAGAGGGCGGTGAGCGCGGGCACCACCGCCGGTGCCCTCTTCGCCGACGACCGCACCGTGATCGCCGCCCGCGTGGGCGGCGAGCTGAAGGACCTCTCGTACGAGCTCGCCGAGGGCGATGTCGTCGAGGGCGTCGAGATCTCCTCCCCGGACGGTCTCGACATCCTGCGCCACTCCACCGCCCACGTCATGGCCCAGGCCGTGCAGGAGCTCTTCCCCGAGGCCAAGCTGGGCATCGGCCCGCCGGTCCGGGACGGCTTCTACTACGACTTCGACGTCGAGAAGCCCTTCACTCCCGAGGACCTCAAGGTCATCGAGAAGAAGATGCAGGAGATCCAGAAGCGCGGCCAGCGCTTCTCCCGCCGCGTGGTGACCGACGAGGCCGCCCGCGAGGAGCTCGCCGACGAGCCGTACAAGCTGGAGCTCATCGGCATCAAGGGCGCCGCGTCCACCGACGACGGGGCCAACGTCGAGGTGGGCGGCGGCGAGCTGAGCATCTACGACAACCTCGACGCCAAGACCGGCGAGCTGTGCTGGAAGGACCTCTGCCGCGGTCCGCACCTGCCGACCACCCGGAACATCCCGGCGTTCAAGCTCATGCGCAACGCGGCCGCCTACTGGCGCGGCAGCGAGAAGAACCCGATGCTCCAGCGCATCTACGGCACCGCCTGGCCGTCGAAGGACGAGCTGAAGGCCCACCTCGACTTCCTGGCCGAGGCCGAGAAGCGCGACCACCGCAAGCTCGGCAACGAGCTCGACCTCTTCTCCGTCCCGGACGAGATCGGCTCCGGCCTCGCGGTCTTCCACCCCAAGGGCGGCATCATCCGCCGGGTCATGGAGGACTACTCGCGCAAGCGCCACGAGGAGGAGGGCTACGAGTTCGTCTACTCGCCGCACGCCACCAAGGGCAAGCTGTTCGAGAAGTCGGGCCACCTGGACTGGTACGCCGAGGGCATGTACCCCCCCATGCAGCTCGACGAGGGCGTGGACTACTACCTCAAGCCCATGAACTGCCCGATGCACAACCTGATCTTCGACGCGCGCGGCCGTTCGTACCGTGAACTCCCGCTGCGCCTGTTCGAGTTCGGCACCGTGTACCGGTACGAGAAGTCCGGCGTCGTCCACGGTCTGACCCGGGCGCGCGGCTTCACCCAGGACGACGCGCACATCTACTGCACCCGCGAGCAGATGGCGGAGGAGCTGGACAAGACCCTCACCTTCGTCCTCAACCTGCTCCGCGACTACGGCCTGAACGACTTCTACCTGGAGCTGTCCACCAAGGACCCGGAGAAGTTCGTCGGCTCGGACGAGGTCTGGGAGGAGGCCACCGCGGTCCTCCAGCAGGTCGCCGAGAAGCAGGGCCTCCCGCTGACCCCCGACCCGGGCGGCGCCGCGTTCTACGGCCCGAAGATCTCGGTGCAGGCGCGCGACGCCATCGGTCGCACCTGGCAGATGTCGACCGTGCAGCTCGACTTCAACCTGCCGGAGCGCTTCGACCTGGAGTACACCTCCCCGGACGGCACCAAGCAGCGCCCGGTCATGATCCACCGCGCGCTCTTCGGTTCCATCGAGCGCTTCTTCGCGGTGCTCCTGGAGCACTACGCGGGTGCGATGCCGCCGTGGCTGGCGCCGGTGCAGGCGACCGGTATCCCGATCGGCGACGCCCACGTCGACTACCTGCACGAGTTCGCCGCCAAGGCGAAGAAGCAGGGCCTGCGCGTGGACGTCGACTCGTCCTCGGACCGGATGCAGAAGAAGATCCGGAACGCGCAGAAGCAGAAGGTCCCGTTCATGATCATCGCGGGTGACGACGACATGGCCGCCGGCGCCGTCTCCTTCCGCTACCGCGACGGTTCGCAGGAGAACGGCATCCCCGTCGACGAGGCCATCGCCAAGATCGCCAAGATCGTCGAGGACCGCGTCCAGGTCTGACGGCCGCACGCGTGATCAGGCCCCCGGGGATTCCCCCGGGGGCCTCTTCTCGTCCTCCCGCGTGAACGCCTGGATCAGCCAGGACGAGAACGAACCCGTCACCGCGCCGAGCAGGGCGAGCCCGCAGGCCATCACGCCCACCGCCGTCACCCGGCCGCCCGTGGTCACCGGGGAGACGTCCCCGTACCCGACCGTGGCGAGCGTGGCGCAGGCCCACCACACCGCGTCGCCGAAGGTGCGGATCGTGGCGCCCGGGGCGTCGACCTCGTACTGGTAGACGGTGAGCGCTCCCGCGAAGCCCAGCAGGGTCGTGGTGAGGCCGGCGTAGACCATCACCCGCGCGTAGAGGCTGAGCCGCGGCTTCTCCTGGCGGCGCTGAACCCGGTCGTAGATGGTCACCATCCGCACCGGCCGCAGCAGGGGCAGCAACAGGACCACCGTGTCGAGGAGGTGGGTGCGGACGAAGCGGAGCGGGCCGAGGCCGCTGAGGCGGAGCCGTACCCCGTAGTCCGCGATGAAGACGGCCCAGGAGGCGAGGGTGACGGCGAGGCAGAGGTCGAGCCAGACCTGGGGCAGATCGTGGTGGCCGAGGACCCGGACCGCGTAGCCCGTCAGATAGGCCAGGGACGCCACGGCGAGCGGGGTCTCCATACGGCGGTCCCAGCGTTCCTGCCGGGGCGGTTTCGGTGGCCTGTCGCGCATCGGATCAGCATGGCGTCTGCATGGATCTTCCGCCCCGGCGACACGTTCCGAACGGGCGACGCAATATGCTGCACAGCATGACGACTGAGCCGGAGCAGCAGATCGGAGTCGGGACGCGGGACGCGTTCCAGCGCCTGTGGACGCCTCACCGGATGGCGTACATCCAGGGCGAGAACAAGCCGACCGGGCCGGGGGCCGACGACGGCTGTCCGTTCTGCTCGATCCCGGCGAAGTCCGACGAGGACGGTCTGGTGATCGCCCGCGGCGAGAGCGTGTACGCGGTCCTCAACCTGTACCCGTACAACGGCGGCCACCTCATGGTCGTCCCCTACCGGCACGTCGCCGACTACACGGACCTGGACGTGGCGGAGACGGCGGAGCTCGCCGACCTCACCAAGCGCGCGATGGTCGCGCTGCGGACGGCGTCGGGTGCGCACGGCTTCAACATCGGCATGAACCAGGGCGCCGTGGCCGGCGCCGGGATCGCCGCGCACCTGCACCAGCACGTGGTGCCGCGCTGGGGCGGCGACACCAACTTCATGCCGGTCGTCGGGCACACCAAGGTGCTTCCGCAGCTGCTCGCCGACACCCGGAAGATGCTCGCCGACGCCTGGCCGGCCACCATCTGATCGGTCTCGTCCGTACGCCTGCGACGGCCCGGGTCCAGTGACCCGGGCCGTCGCAGGCTTCCCGCTCAGGCGTCGTAGACGTCGGCCTTCTTCGGGCCCGGGTCCTGGATCATGCCGCCGAGGACGAGCGAGCGGTTGGTGAAGCGCTCCGTGTCCACACCGTGGTCGTCGAGCATCTTGACGGTCGCGGCGTGGACGGCCCGCAGCACCGGCGTCGCCATGCGGATCGCGTCGTCGGCCATGAAGCGGTTCTTCCAGAGCGGGCCGGCCCAGACGTGCCGCAGGCCGAAGGGCTCGGGCAGGACCATCTTGCCGCCGAGGAACTCCAGGACCGGCGGGTACCAGGTCAGCGGGGCGCGGACGGCGAGCCGGACGATGTCGTCGGTCTCCAGGAGGGCCTGTTGGATCTCCCTCGTCTCCCAGAAGCGGACGGTCTTGGAGACCTCCTTGGTCTTGGCCTTCGGCTTGGTGGTGAAGAGGCCGTGCACGGGCCCGAGGGCGTGGCCGGTGACCTCGATCCGCAGCGTGTGGTGGAGCGAGGTGACGGTCACCATCATCGTGAGGACCAGGTTCCCGTCCCAGAGCGCGAACTGCACGCCGAGGTAGTGGCGGTTGCCCGCACCGAACTGCTGGTCGTTGCAGATGCGCTGTATCTCGTGCGGCTTGACCTGGTAGTGCACGATGCTGTCGCCCTCGGGGCGGGTGACCTCGTCGGCGCCCTCGCCGACCGGGGAGACGATCCAGTGCTTGACGGTCGGCTTGGGGAAGCCGGTCTTGAGGGAGCCGCGCTCCAGGAGCGTGAGCTCGTCGTGGATCTTCCGTATGACGTCCCAGGCGCGGAAGGCGTGGATCTCCCGGCCTGCCTGGGGGACGAGCTCCTCGGCGAGCGTCCAGCTGCCCCAGCGGGTGCCGAGACCGAGGACGCCCTTGGCGCCCGCGTAGAAGACGATGTTGGACTGCTGTTCGGCGGCGAGCTTCTCCAGATTGACCCGGAGCTCCTCCGCCGACTTCTCGCCCGGATCCTGGGGAGCGGACTTGGGGACGTGGGGGCCCACACCGCCGCCGCTGAGCAGGCCCGTCCACCGCTCGCGCAGATCGACGGCGTACCGCTCGCAGATCCGGCGCGCGAGGAACCAGCCCACGACCGGCGCCACGATCATCGCGCGAAGGTAGTTGGGCAGGATCCCGTCGAACGGCAGCTTGAGCAGGACGATCGCGGCGACGACACCGGCCGCGACCAGGAGGGCGGTGCCGGCGGCGCCAGCGCGCCTGTTCTCGGAGCCGGCGGAGAGGCGGCGGAGCTGGATGACGCCGAGCCACAACAGCAGACCGGGCAGGAAGAGCACCCCGCAGACGAAGGTGACCAGGGTCAGCTTGATGTCGCGCTGTCGGCGGATGTGCGTGGCGGCGAGGCAGTGCTCGACGACCGGCTGGGGGTCGGCGCCGAAGGACTGGATGAGGGCCTTGCGGGCGCCGCCGAGCACACGGACCTGGACGGCGCGGGAGAAGGCCTCGCCGAGGTCGGGGCGGAAGAGCCCCCATCTCCCCTCTTTGACCGTCGTCTTGTAGAGGTCGTTGTCCGCCTCCTGGATCGTCTTGAGCGGGCTGTCCCGGTACGCGGCCGAGGCGAGGGCGTGGGTCGCCCCGGTCTGCCCGTCCGAGCCCATGAGGGGGACCTGAGCCCCGGGTCCGAATCCGTCGAAAGCCACTGCCGCCCCCATCGCCGCGATCACCTGTGCGGGCTGTTCCCAACTGCCGCGCCCCGCACACCTTCTGAGCTGGGCACCACAGCGTAACCGGGTACTGCCCGATGCGTCACGGCCTGTGGATATCGACGGCCGAATGCCGTCCGCCCGGCGCGCGCAGGGCGGACGTCCACTGCTGTCGCTCCGTCAACTAGGCTCCCTTCTCGGCCTGTTCGCGGATCCTGTCCGCGAGGTGCGGAGGCATCGCTTCGTGCCGGGCGTAGGCACGGTCGAAGCGGCCCGTGCCGTGCGAGACGGAGCGCAGGTCGATCGCGTACCGGCCGATCTCGATCTCCGGCACCTCCGCCCTGACCAGGGTCCGTCCCGGCCCCGCCTGCTCGGTGCCGACGACCCGGCCGCGCCGCCCCGACAGATCGCCCATGACCGGGCCGACGTACTCGTCGGGGACGATTACCTGGACCTCGGCGACCGGCTCCAGGAGATGGACGGGGACCCCGGCGGCCGCCTCGCGCAGCGCGAGCGCCCCAGCCGTCTGGAAGGCGGCGTCGGAGGAGTCGACCGAGTGGGCCTTGCCGTCCCGCAGGGTGATCCGGACGTCGACGAGCGGGTAGCCGGCGGCGACGCCCCGGGCGGCCTGGGCCCGTACCCCCTTCTCGACGGAGGCGATGAACTGGCGCGGGACCGCTCCGCCGACCACCTTGTCGACGAACTCGATGCCGCTGCCCGCCGGCAGCGGCTCCACGTCGAGCTCGCAGATCGCGAACTGGCCGTGGCCGCCGGACTGCTTGACGTGCCTGCCCCGGCCCGCCGACGCGCCGCCGAAGGTCTCGCGCAGCGACACCTTGTAGGGCACGGCGTCGACCCGGACCCCGTACCGCCCCTGGAGCCGTTCCAGGACGACGTCCTGGTGGGCCTCGCCCAGGCACCACAGCACCACCTGGCGGGTGTCCTGGTTCTGTTCGAGGCGCATGGTCGGGTCCTCGGCGACCAGTCGGGCCAGGCCCTGCGAGAGCTTGTCCTCGTCGGCCTTGCTGTGCGCCTCGACGGCGAGCGGCAGCAGGGGCTCCGGCATGCTCCACGGCTCCATCAGGAGCGGGTCGTCCTTCGCGGAGATCGTGTCGCCGGTCTCGGCGCGGCCGAGCCGCGCGACACTGGCGAGGTCCCCGGCGATGCAGTGCGCCATGGGCCGCTGCTGCTTGCCGAAGGGGGAGGTGAGCCCGCCGATCCGCTCGTCGACGTCGTGGTCCTCGTGCCCCCGGTCGGCCATGCCGTGGCCGGAGACGTGCACCGTCTCGTCGGGTCGCAGCGTCCCGGAGAAGACCCGCACCAGGGAGATCCGGCCGACGTACGGGTCGGCGGCGGTCTTGACGACCTCGGCGACCAGCGGGCCGTCGGGGTCGCAGGTGACCGGTGGCCGGGGCTGCCCGTCGGGCGTGGTGACGGCGGGCGGCTCGTGCTCCAGGGGGGAGGGGAAGCCGCCGGTGATCAGCTCCAGGAGTTCGAGGGTGCCGAGGCCCTGCGTCCCGCCGTCGACGGCGGGGGCGGCCGCGAGGACCGGGTGGAAGCCGCCCCGGGCGACGGCCTTCTCCAGGTCGTCGACGAGCGTCTTCAGGTCGATCTCCTCGCCGCCGAGATAGCGGTCCATGAGGGTCTCGTCCTCGCTCTCCGCGATGATCCCCTCGATGAGCCGGGCGCGGGCCTCCGCGATCAGCTCCCGCTGGCCCTCGTCGGGCGCCTCCTCGCGTCGTACGCCCGTCGAGTAGTCGAGGATCCGCTCCGAGAGCAGACCGACGAGTCCCGTGGCGGGCGCGTGCCCGTCGGCGCCCTCGGTGCCGCGCACCGGCAGGTAGAGGGGGAGGACGGCGTCCGGGTCGTCGTGCCCGAAGAGGTCGGCGCAGACGGCGGTGAGCTCGGTGAAGTCGGTGCGGGCGGTGTCGAGGTGGGTGACGACGATGGCGCGGGGCATGCCGACGGCGGCGCACTCCTCCCAGACCATGCGGGTGGAGGCGGCGACGGCATCGGCCTCCTGCGCGGCCGAGACGACGAAGAGGGCCGCGTCCGCCGCCCGCAGACCGGCCCTCAGCTCCCCGACGAAGTCGGCGTACCCGGGTGTGTCGAGGAGATTGATCTTGAACCCGTCCCAGCCGACCGGGACGAGGGAGAGCTGTACGGAGCGCTGCTGGCGGTGCTCGATCTCGTCGTAGTCGGAGACCGTCCCGCCGTCCTCGACGCGCCCCGCCCGGTTGACCGCCCCGGCGGCCTGGGCGAGCGCCTCGACGAGGGTCGTCTTGCCCGATCCGCTGTGGCCGACCAGCACCACGTTCCGTACGGACGCGGGCCGGTCGGCCGTCAAAGCCCTGCCGGCGGCTCCGGCGGCCGTGTTCGCCTTGTCACCCATGATGTGTTCCTCCCGACTGCTCGCATGGAGCGGTGGTACGCGAGGGGTGCCGCGGGGGAGTGGCGTGTCGCGGTGCGGCTCCTGCGCGTGCCCGCGGTGGTCCTTCGAGCTTTGCACCGGCTTCGGGAAGCGTCCATACGTCGTACACGCACGGACCCGCGCGGGGACGCCGACGCGGCGGGGACGGGTGCCCGCCGCGTCGGCGTCGCGCGCGTGGCTACGATGGGTGAGCCGGTGGTCATAGGGGCCGCGCGGCCCACCGAACCTCGGGAAGGCCATGCTGAACAAGTACGCGCGTGCCTTTTTTACGCGTGTCCTCACACCGTTCGCCGCGTTTCTGCTCCGCCGGGGCGTCAGCCCCGACGCGGTCACGCTCATCGGCACGGCGGGAGTGATGGCCGGTGCGCTGGTCTTCTTCCCCCGGGGAGAGTTCTTCTGGGGCACGATCGTCATCACCCTCTTCGTCTTCTCCGACCTCGTCGACGGCAACATGGCCCGGCAGGCGGGGATCTCCAGCCGTTGGGGGGCGTTCCTCGACTCGACGCTCGACCGGGTCGCGGACGGCGCCATCTTCGGCGGCTTCGCGCTCTGGTACGCGGGCACGGGCGACGACAACGTGCTGTGCGCCGTCGCCATCTTCTGCCTCGCGAGCGGCCAGGTCGTCTCGTACACCAAGGCCCGTGGCGAATCGATTGGCCTGCCGGTCGCGGTGAACGGTCTCATCGAGCGCGCCGAGCGCCTCGTCATCTCGCTGGTCGCCGCCGGTCTCGCCGGACTGCACGCCTTCGGCGTGCCCGGCGTCCAGGTGCTGCTCCCGATCGCCCTGTGGATCGTGGCGGTCGGCAGCGCGGTGACCCTGGGACAGCGCGTGGTGACGGTACGACGGGAGTCGGCCGAGGCGGACGCCGCGGCCAGGGGGAGCGAGGCGACGTCGTGAGCGCACTCAAGGACAGGCTGACCGACGGGCTGTACGGCCTGGGCTGGTCGACCGTGAAGAAGCTGCCGGAGCCGGTGGCGACCGGCCTCGGCCGGCGGATCGCCGACTTCACCTGGAAGCGGCGCGGCAAGAGCGTCCTGCGGCTGGAGTCCAACCTCGCACGCGTGGTGCCGGACGCCACGCCCGAGCGCCTCGCCGAGCTGTCGAAGGCCGGCATGCGCTCGTACATGCGGTACTGGATGGAGTCCTTCCGGCTGCCGACCTGGAGCAAGGAGCGGGTCGAGAGCGACGTCGACATCAAGGGCGCCCACTACCTGCTCGAAGGGGTCGCCGCCGGGCGGGGCGTCATCATCGCGCTGCCGCACCTGGCCAACTGGGACCTCGCGGGCGTGTGGGTGACCCGCGCGCTCGGCCTGCCCTTCACGACGGTCGCGGAGCGGCTCAAGCCGGAGACCCTGTACGACCGCTTCGTCGCCTACCGCGAGTCCCTCGGCATGGAGGTCCTCCCGCACACCGGGGGCTCCGCCTTCGGGACGCTCGCGCGGCGGCTGCGGGCCGGCGGCCTGGTCTGCCTGGTCGCCGACCGCGACCTGTCGGCGTCCGGCATCGAGGTCACGTTCTTCGGCGACACGGCGCGGATGCCGGCCGGCCCGGCGATCCTCGCGCAGCAGACGGGCGCACTGCTGCTGCCGGTGACGCTCTGGTACGACGACACCGCCGTCATGCGGGGGCGGATCCACCCGCCCGTCGACGTACCGGAGTCAGGTACGCGGGCCGAGAGGACGTCTGTCACGACACAGGCGCTGGCCGACGCCTTCGCCGCCGGCATCGCGGACCACCCGGAGGACTGGCACATGCTGCAACGACTGTGGCTCGCGGACCTGGACGAACGCCCCGAGGGCCCGCAGGGCCCGGACCGGGAAGGGGAGCGGACCGCGTGAGGATCGGGATCGTCTGCCCGTACTCCTGGGACGTGCCGGGCGGCGTCCAGTTCCACATCCGCGACCTCGCCGAACACCTCATCCGGCTCGGGCACGAGGTCTCCGTCCTCGCCCCCGCCGACGACGAGACCCCGCTGCCGCCGTACGTGGTGTCGGCGGGCCGCGCCGTGGCCGTGTCGTACAACGGCTCGGTGGCGCGGCTCAGCTTCGGCTTCCTCTCCGCCGCCCGCGTACGCCGCTGGCTGCACGACGGCACCTTCGACGTCGTCCACATCCACGAGCCGACCTCGCCGTCGCTGGGGCTGCTCACCTGCTGGGCGGCGTCGGGGCCGATCGTGGCGACCTTCCACACGTCGAACCCGCGCTCGCGGGCGATGATCGCCGCGTACCCGATCCTCCAGCCCGCGCTGGAGAAGATCAGCGCCCGGATCGCGGTGAGCGAGTACGCGCGCAGGACCCTCGTCGAGCACCTCGGCGGCGACGCCGTCCTCATCCCCAACGGCGTCGACGTGGACTTCTTCGCCCGCGCCGAGCCGAAGAAGGAGTGGCAGGGCGAGACGCTCGGCTTCATCGGGCGGATCGACGAGCCGCGCAAGGGTCTGCCCGTCCTCATGCGGGCCCTGCCCAGGATCCTCACCGAGCGGCCGGGCGCCCGGCTGCTCGTCGCGGGCCGCGGCGACGAGGAGGAGGCGGTGGCCTCGCTGCCGCGCGAGATGCGCTCCCGGGTGGAGTTCCTCGGCATGGTCAGCGACGAGGACAAGGCGCGGCTGCTGCGCAGCGTCGACGTGTACGTGGCGCCCAACACCGGCGGCGAGAGCTTCGGCATCATCCTCGTCGAGGCGTTGTCGGCGGGAGCGCCGGTCCTCGCCTCCGACCTGGACGCGTTCGCGCAGGTCCTGGACCAGGGGTCGGCGGGCGAGCTCTTCGCCAACGAGGACGCGGACGCCCTCGCGGAGGCGGCGATCCGGCTCCTGGGCGACGAGACGCGGCGCGCGGAGCTGAGCGCGCGGGGCTCGTCGCACGTACGGCGCTTCGACTGGAGCACGGTCGGCGCGGACATCCTCGCCGTCTACGAGACGGTCACGGACGGCGCGGCGGCGGTGGACACGGACGAGCGGGTCGGGCTCCGCGCGAGACTGGGCCTGTAGGGACGGCGAACCTCAGGCCGAGCCGCCCCCCCGTGTGGGCAATCGTCCCGCAGGGCGGGACGGGTGGGCACACGGGACGGCGCCCTCTGCGGGCGCCTCCGCCCCCCTGTGCCGACCCGCACCACCAGCGCGGCGCAACACGGGGTGCGGGTCAGGCCCGGAAGCCTAGGCCCGGCAAGACGGCGCCGTCCCGGTAGCCTGTGCGCCCGTGACCGAAACCCTGATCTGGACCGTTGTCGCGCTGATCCTCATCGGCGTCTATCTCAGCTGGACCGCCGGACGGCTCGACCGGCTGCACTCCCGTATCGACGCCGCCCGCGCCGCCCTGGACGCCCAGCTGCTCCGCCGGGCCTCGGTCACCCAGGAGCTGGCCACCTCCGGCGTCCTCGACCCCGCCGCCTCGATCGTGCTGTACGAGGCCGCGCACGCCGCCCGGCAGGCCGAGGAGGACCACCGGGAGGTCGCCGAGAGCGAACTCAGCCAGGCGCTGCGGGCCGTCTTCGGCGAGCCCGAGCAGGTGGAGCTCGTACGGGAGGCGCCCGGCGGCCCGGAGGCCGCGGGGGAGCTGGCCCAGGCCGTGCGCCGGGTGCCGATGGCGCGCCGCTTCCACAACGACGCAGTACGGGCCGCCCGCGCCCTGCGCCGCCACCGCAAGGTGCGCTGGTTCCGGCTCGCAGGCCACGCGCCCTTCCCGCTGGCCTTCGAAATGGACGACGAGCCGCCCGTGGCCCTTGCCGATCGCCCGGCCTGAGCCCGCGTCACCTGCGAAAACGATCCACCGGGTCCACATTGGCCCTTGATGTGGACCCCATGTGGCCTGTTTCCTCATCTTGTCGTCAACCCCTGTTGTCACGAGTGAGGTATCCGTGTCCACCACGCCTTCCACCACCTTCCAGTCCCCCGAGACCGGCACCGCGCGCGTCAAGCGCGGCATGGCCGAGCAGCTCAAGGGCGGCGTGATCATGGACGTGGTCAACGCCGAGCAGGCGAAGATCGCCGAGGACGCCGGCGCCGTGGCCGTCATGGCCCTGGAGCGGGTCCCCGCGGACATCCGCAAGGACGGCGGCGTGGCCCGCATGTCCGACCCGAACATGATCGAAGAGATCATCGGCGCGGTCTCCATCCCGGTCATGGCCAAGTCCCGCATCGGCCACTTCGTCGAGGCGCAGATCCTGCAGTCCCTCGGCGTCGACTACATCGACGAGTCCGAGGTCCTGACCCCGGCCGACGAGGTCAACCACTCCGACAAGTGGGCCTTCACGACCCCCTTCGTCTGTGGCGCCACCAACCTGGGCGAGGCCCTCCGCCGCATCGCCGAGGGCGCGGCCATGATCCGCTCCAAGGGCGAGGCCGGCACCGGCAACGTCGTCGAGGCCGTCCGCCACCTGCGCCAGATCAAGAACGAGATCGCCAGGCTGCGCGGCTACGACAACAACGAGCTGTTCGCCGCCGCCAAGGAGCTGCGCGCCCCGTACGAGCTCGTCAAGGAGGTCGCCGAGCTCGGCAAGCTGCCGGTCGTGCTGTTCTCCGCCGGTGGTGTCGCCACCCCCGCCGACGCCGCGCTCATGCGCCAGCTCGGTGCCGAGGGCGTCTTCGTCGGCTCCGGCATCTTCAAGTCGGGCGACCCGGCCAAGCGCGCCGCCGCCATCGTGAAGGCCACCACGTTCTTCGACGACCCGAAGGTCATCGCGGACGCCTCCCGCAACCTGGGCGAGGCCATGGTCGGCATCAACTGCGACACCCTCCCCGAGTCCGAGCGCTACGCCAACCGGGGCTGGTAAGCACCGATGAACCCCACTCCCGTCATTGGTGTCCTGGCCCTCCAGGGCGACGTACGGGAGCACCTGATCGCCCTGGCCTCGGCTGACGCCGTGGCCAGGCCGGTCCGGCGCCCCGAGGAGCTCGCCGAGGTCGACGGCCTGGTCATCCCCGGTGGTGAGTCCACCACCATCTCCAAGCTGGCCGTGCTCTTCGGCCTCATGGAGCCGCTTCGCGAGCGCATCGCCGCGGGCATGCCGGTCTACGGCACCTGCGCAGGGCTGATCATGCTCGCCGACAAGATCCTCGACCCGCGCTCGGGCCAGGAGACCTTCGGCGGCATCGACATGATCGTCCGCCGCAACGCCTTCGGGCGGCAGAACGAGTCCTTCGAGGCCGGCGTCACCGTCACGGGCATCGAGGACGGCCCCGTCGAGGGCGTCTTCATCCGTGCCCCGTGGGTCGAATCCGTCGGCGCCCAGGTCGAGGTCCTCGCCGAGCACGGCGGCCACATCGTGGCCGTACGGCAGGGGAACGCCCTCGCCACTTCGTTCCACCCCGAGCTCACCGGGGATCACCGACTGCACGGCCTGTTCGTCGACATGGTGCGCGCCGCGCGGTGACTCGATCCCGGTAGGATCTCTGGGGTTCGTTCAGAAATGGGTTACGCGAAGGAGACAGGCAGATGTCCGGCCACTCTAAATGGGCTACGACGAAGCACAAGAAGGCCGTGATCGATGCCAAGCGCGGCAAGCTCTTCGCGAAGCTGATCAAGAACATCGAGGTCGCGGCCCGCACCGGCGGTGCCGACCTGGACGGTAACCCGACGCTGTTCGACGCCGTCCAGAAGGCCAAGAAGAGCTCGGTCCCGAACAAGAACATCGACTCGGCGATCAAGCGCGGCGGCGGCCTCGAGGCCGGCGGCGTCGACTACGCGACGATCATGTACGAGGGCTACGGCCCGAACGGTGTCGCGGTGCTCATCGAGTGCCTCACCGACAACCGCAACCGTGCCGCCTCCGACGTCCGCGTCGCCATGACCCGCAACGGCGGCTCGATGGCCGACCCGGGCTCGGTCTCGTACCTGTTCAACCGCAAGGGTGTCGTCGTGCTCCCCAAGGGTGAGCTGTCCGAGGACGACGTCCTGGAGTCGGTGCTCGAAGCCGGCGCCGAGGAGGTCAACGACCTCGGTGAGTCCTTCGAGATCATCAGCGAGGCCACCGACCTGGTCGCGGTCCGTACCGCCCTCCAGGAGGCCGGCATCGACTACGACTCCGCGGACTCCAGCTTCGTCCCGACCATGCAGGTCGAGCTCGACGAAGAGGGCGCGCGCAAGATGTTCAAGCTGATCGACGCGCTGGAGGACAGCGACGACGTGCAGAACGTCTTCGCCAACTTCGACGTCAGCGACGAGGTCATGGAGAAGGTCGACGCCTGAATGGTGTCGGATCACGCCTGATCACGGCTGTTTCCACAGCGGGCCGACGGGGACACACCCCCGTCGGCCCGCTGCGTTGTCAGTGCCAGCCGATAGCCTGCACAAACAGTTGAGCGACAGCGGTCCAGGGAGGGGCACAGTGCGCGTTCTCGGGGTGGACCCCGGGCTGACCCGGTGCGGCGTCGGCGTCGTCGAGGGCGTCGCCGGCCGGCCCCTGACCATGCTCGGGGTGGGCGTGGTCAGGACGCCGGCCGACGCGGACATCGGCGTGCGCCTCGTCGCCATCGAGCGCGGCATCGAGGAGTGGCTCGACCGCTTCTCGCCCGAACTGGTCGCCGTGGAGCGGGTGTTCAGCCAGCACAACGTGCGTACGGTGATGGGCACGGCCCAGGCCAGCGCGGTCGCCATGCTGTGCGCCTCGCGCCGCGGCATCCCCGTCGCCCTGCACACCCCGAGCGAGGTCAAGGCCGCCGTCACGGGCAGCGGGCGGGCCGACAAGGCCCAGGTCGGGGCCATGGTGACCCGGCTCCTGCGGCTCTCCGCACCGCCCAAGCCGGCCGACGCCGCCGACGCCCTCGCGCTCGCCATCTGCCACATCTGGCGGGCGCCCGCCCAGAACAGGCTCCAGCAGGCCGTCGCCCAGAACCGCCTCCAGCAGGCGATCGCCAAGCAGCAGGCGGCCGCTCCGCAGCAGGCACCCGGCCCGCAGCAGGCAACCGCTCCACACCAGACATCCGCCGTGAAAGGCCGAACCCGATGATCGCCTTCGTCAGCGGCCCGGTCGCCGCGCTCGCCCCCACCACCGCCGTGATCGAGGTCGGCGGCGTGGGCATGGCCGTCCAGTGCACGCCGAACACCCTCTCCGCCCTGAGGATCGGTCAGGAAGCCCGGCTCGCCACCTCCCTGGTCGTGCGCGAGGACTCGCTCACGCTGTACGGCTTCGCCGACGACGACGAGCGGCAGGTCTTCGAGCTGCTCCAGACCGCCAGCGGCGTCGGCCCCCGCCTCGCGCAGGCGATGCTCGGCGTGCACAGCCCCGACGCGCTGCGCGTCGCCGTCTCCACCGGCGACGAGAAGGCGCTCACCGCCGTCCCCGGCATCGGCAAGAAGGGCGCGCAGAAGCTCCTCCTCGAACTGAAGGACAAGCTCGGCGCCCCCCTCGGCAGCAGCGGCCTGGTCGGCGCCCAGCGCGCCGCGGCCTCCGGACCCGCGCCCTGGACCGAGCAGCTGTCCGCCGCGCTGATCGGGCTCGGCTACGCGAGCCGCGAGGCCGAGGAAGCCGTCAGCGCCGTCACCCCGCAGGCCGAAGCCGCCCTCGCCGAGACCGGCGCCGCGCCCGTACCGCAGCTGCTCCGCGCCGCCCTGCAGACCCTCAACCGCGCCCGCTGACCTCCCCGCCCGGCCCCGGCGGGCCGGGCGCCACCCGACCGTACGAACGAGAAGGCATCCACCGTGAACTGGGACGACGACATCACCGCCGAGGCAGCCGAGGCCGAGGCGCGGATCGTCGGCGCCGCCGCTGAGGGGGACGACCAGGCCGTCGAGGCGGCCCTGCGCCCGAAGGACCTCAGCGAGTTCGTCGGCCAGGAGAAGGTCCGCCAGCAGCTCGACCTGGTCCTCAAGGCGGCCCGCCAGCGCGGCGCCACCGCCGACCACGTGCTGCTCTCCGGCGCCCCCGGCCTCGGCAAGACCACCCTTTCGATGATCATCGCCGCCGAGATGAACGCGCCGATCCGCATCACCTCCGGCCCCGCCATCCAGCACGCCGGCGACCTCGCCGCGATCCTCTCCTCCCTCCAGGAGGGCGAGATCCTCTTCCTCGACGAGATCCACCGGATGTCCCGGCCCGCCGAGGAGATGCTGTACATGGCGATGGAGGACTTCCGCGTCGACGTCATCGTCGGCAAGGGCCCCGGCGCCACCGCCATCCCCTTGGAGCTCCCGCCCTTCACGCTGGTCGGCGCCACCACCCGGGCCGGACTCCTGCCGCCCCCGCTGCGCGACCGCTTCGGCTTCACCGCCCACATGGAGTTCTACGACCCGGGCGAGCTCCAGCGCGTGATCCACCGCTCCGCCGGCCTCCTCGACGTCGAGATCGACGCCGCCGGTGCCGCCGAGATCGCCGGCCGCTCCCGCGGCACTCCCCGCATCGCCAACCGCCTCCTGCGCCGGGTCCGCGACTACGCGCAGGTCAGGGCCGACGGAGTGATCACCCGCGACATCTCCGAGGCCGCCCTCCGGGTGTACGAGGTGGACAGCCGGGGCCTCGACCGCCTCGACCGCGCGGTCCTGGAGGCGCTGCTCAAGCTGTTCGGCGGCGGCCCGGTCGGCCTGTCCACCCTCGCGGTCGCCGTGGGGGAGGAGCGCGAGACCGTCGAGGAGGTCGCGGAACCCTTCCTCGTACGCGAAGGCCTGCTGGCCCGCACGCCCCGTGGTCGGGTCGCCACTCCCGCGGCATGGGCCCATCTCGGACTCGTTCCGCCGCAGGCAGCGGGCCCGGGGACGTCCGGAAGCGGACAACAGGGGCTCTTCGGGGCGTGACGGTGGCGACACTCGCCTGGACCGGAACCGGGGTGCGATGCTGGACGTTGTTCCATCGATGCGGACTCGCCTAGACTCCGCCGATGCCGCCCTTTCTGGTCGGCGCGCCCACCCCCGAAGATCAGGCCGCGGGTTCTCCGCGACCGTGCGAAGGAAACCCGTCCCGTGAGCATCGTGACCCTCCTCCCCTTCATCGTCCTCATCGGGGCCATGTTCCTGATGACCCGCTCTGCGAAGAAGAAGCAGCAGGCGGCCGCGCAGATGCGCAATGAGATGCAGCCCGGCACCGGTGTGCGGACGATCGGGGGGATGTACGCCACCGTCAAGGAGATCGGCGACGAGACCGTCCTCCTCGAGGTCGCGCCCGGCGTCCACGCCGTCTACGCCAAGAACTCGATCGGCGCGGTCCTCGAGGACTCCGAGTACAACCGCATCGTCCACGGCGACGACCCGGAGTCGGACACCGACGCCGTCGTCCCCGACGACGCCTCCTCGCTCACCGAGACCGCCGAGGCCTCGGAGAAGGACGCGGTCAAGGACGCGGAGACCGCCGAGTCCGAGGACGCGGCGCCGAAGGCCGACCTGACGAAGAAGGCGGACGCGGCCGAGGCCGGGACCGAGGGGCAGAAGGACGGCAAGGCCGACGGCGAGACCGACGCGAAGTAGTCGCGGCCGGGGACCCCGCGCACGCCCACCGGCGTGCGCGGTCTCCGGAACGGTTGCACGTCTGCGGGGGCAGGTCCCCACACACACTTCGTGGCCGTCTCACGCATACCCGGCGCGAGACGGTTGGACAGGGAGATACGACAGGTGGCAGCACCGAAGAAGGGCCGAGGGGCGGCGGGGGGACAGAGCCGTCCGGGCCGCGCCCTGGCATTCATCCTGATCGCCATGGTCGCGCTCACCGGCGGAATGTTCTGGTCGGGGCACACCACCCCGCGCCTCGGCATCGACCTCGCCGGCGGAACGTCGATCACGCTCAAGGCGAAGGCCGAGCCCGGCCAGGAGTCGGCGGTCAACGAGACCAACATGAACACCGCGGTCGGCATCATCGAGCGCCGTGTCAACGGTCTGGGTGTCTCCGAGGCAGAGGTCCAGACCCAGGGCCGCGAGAACATCATCGTCAACATCCCCCGGGGTACGAACGAGAAGCAGGCCCGCGAGCAGGTCGGCACCACCGCCCAGCTCTACTTCCGGCCCGTTCTCACCGTCGCCGACGGCGCGCCCCCGGCGGCGCCGAGCGCCACCCCCTCGGGCTCCGCCTCGGGAACTCCCTCGGCCAAGCCGTCCGCCTCCGCCTCCGGCGCGAGCGTCGGCGAGAAGTCGGCCACCCCGACGGCCACCGCCACCACGCAGGGCCGCGCGGTCAGCGAGGCCCTCAAGGCCCCGAGCCCGACGCCCACCGCGAGCTCCTCGACCTCCGCGAAGCCGAAGGCCACCGGGACCCCGCAGGCGACCCCTTCCGCCGACGCCGCCACCGTGGCGCTGCAGCAGAAGTTCGCCACCCTGAACTGCCTCGACCCCAAGCAGCGCACCGCTGCCGGCCAGGGCGTCAAGCCGACCGAGCCCACCGTGGCCTGCGGCGAGGACGCCCCGGGCGTGTGGGCGAAGTACCTCCTCGGCCCGGCCGAGGTCGAGGGCCGTGACGTCGACGACGCCAAGGGCCAGTTCGACCAGCAGCGCGGTATGTGGATCGTCACCATGGACTTCACGGGCGAGGGCTCGAAGAAGTTCCAGTCGATCACCGGCAAGCTCTCGCAGCAGGCCGACCCGGCGAACCGGTTCGCGATCGTCCTGGACGGCGAGGTCGTCTCGGCGCCCTCGGTGCGCCAGACGCTCAGCGCCAGCGCGGAGATCTCCGGCAACTTCAACCAGCAGTCCGCCCAGGACCTCGGCAACATCCTGTCCTACGGCGCCCTGCCGCTGACCTTCGAGACCCAGAGCGTCGACACCGTCACCGCCGCGCTCGGTGGTGACCAGCTGGAAGCCGGCCTCATCGCCGGTGCCATCGGTCTCGCCCTGGTCATCATCTACCTGGTCGCCTACTACCGGGGCCTGTCGCTGGTCGCCATCCTCAGCCTCGGTGTCTCGGCGCTCCTCACCTACGTGATCATGGCCCTGCTCGGCCCGGCCATCGGCTTCGCGCTGAACCTGCCGGCCGTCTGCGGCGCCATCGTCGCCATCGGTATCACCGCGGACTCGTTCATCGTCTACTTCGAGCGAATCCGCGACGAGCTCCGCGAGGGCCGCACGCTCCGCCCGGCCGTCGAGCGCGCCTGGCCGCGTGCCCGCCGCACCATCATGGTCTCCGACTTCGTGTCGTTCCTGGCCGCGGCCGTGCTCTTCATCGTCACCGTCGGCAAGGTCCAGGGCTTCGCGTTCACGCTCGGCCTCACCACCCTGCTCGACATCGTCGTGGTCTTCCTCTTCACCAAGCCGATCATGACGATGCTCGCGAAGACCAAGTTCTTCGGCAACGGTCACCCGTGGTCGGGTCTCGACCCGAAGCGTCTCGGTGCCAAGCCGCCGCTGCGCCGCTCCCGCCGTGCCACTGCCCCTGCCGCTGCCGACCCGAAGGAGGCGTGAGATGTCGAAGCTCGGCGATCTCGGCGCCCGGCTCCACCGCGGTGAGGTCGGTTACGACTTCATCGGCAACCGCAAGATCTGGTATGGCCTGTCCATCCTGATCACCATCACCGCCATCGTCGCCCTGGCCGTCCGCGGCCTCAACATGGGCATCGAGTTCCAGGGCGGCGCGGTCTTCACCACCCCGAAGAGCGAGGTCTCCGTCAGCCAGGCGCAGGAGTACGCGGAAGAGGCCTCGGGCCACGACGCGATCGTCCAGCAGCTCGGCAACGGCTCCCTCCGCATCCAGGTCGGCGGCCTCGACACGGCCCAGTCCGACCAGGTCCGCGAGGAGCTCGCCAAGGACCTGAACGTCCCCGAGGACAAGATCGCGGCGGAGCTCGTCGGCCCCAGCTGGGGCGAGCAGATCGCCACCAAGGCCTGGACGGGTCTGGGGATCTTCATGATCCTCGTGGTGATCTATCTGGCGATCGCCTTCGAGTGGAGAATGGCGGTCGCGGCACTCATCGCCCTCATCCACGACCTCACGATCACCGTGGGCATCTACTCACTGGTCGGCTTCGAGGTCACCGTCGGTACCGTCATCGGTCTGCTGACGATCCTCGGCTACTCGCTGTACGACACGGTCGTCGTCTTCGACTCCCTCAAGGAACAGACGAAGGACATCACGAAGCAGACCCGCTTCACCTACAGCGAGCTCGCCAACCGCTCGATCAACGGCACCCTGGTCCGTTCGATCAACACCACCGTGGTCGCGCTGCTGCCCGTCGCCGGCCTGCTCTTCATCGGTGGCGGCGTCCTCGGCGCCGGCATGCTGAACGACATCTCGCTGTCGCTGTTCGTGGGTCTCGCCGCCGGCGCGTACTCCTCGATCTTCATCGCCACCCCGCTCGTCGCCGACCTCAAGGAGCGCGAGCCGGCGATCAAGGCGCTCAAGAAGCGCATCATGGTCAAGCGGGCCTCCGCCGCCGCCAAGGGCGAGCCGCTGGACGCCGCGGACGACCTGCCCGGCGAGGCCGCGGTCGTGGGCCCGCGCCCGAGCCGTCACGGCGCTCAGGAGCACCGCGCATGACGACCACAGGAACGCAGGACGTCACCGGGCTGCTGCTCAGCCGCATCCGCGACGTCCCCGACTACCCGAAGCCGGGCGTGCTGTTCAAGGACATCACGCCGCTGCTCGCCGACCCGGAGGCCTTCACGGCCCTCACCGACGCCCTCGCCGCACTGTGCACCGCGCACGGCGCGACGAAGATCGTCGGCCTGGAGGCCCGCGGCTTCATCCTGGCCGCCCCGGTGGCCATCCGCGCGGGCCTGGGCTTCATCCCGGTCCGCAAGGCCGGCAAGCTCCCCGGTGCCACGCTCCGCCAGGCCTACGAGCTGGAGTACGGCACCGCCGAGATCGAGGTGCACGCCGAGGACCTCGCCGCGGGCGACCGCGTCATGGTCATCGACGACGTCCTCGCCACCGGCGGAACGGCCGAGGCCTCGATCGAGCTCGTCCGCCGTGCCGGCGCCGAGGTCGCGGGCGTCGCCGTCCTCATGGAACTCGGCTTCCTCCCGGGCCGCGCCCGTCTGGAACCGGCCCTGAACGGCGCCCCGCTCACGGCGCTGATCACGGTCTGACCCCAGGGTCCGACAGCACGGCCCACAGCAAGGCCCACAGGGGCGCTCCGGGGAATCCCCGGGGCGCCCCCGCTGTTTTCCCGGTATGTCCCCGTACGGGGCCCGAATGGCGCGCTTCCCCGGCGCCCGTGCCGTCCGCGCCCCGGGCGCGTGAGCAGGGCGGGTCGTGGCTCGATACCATGGCATCTCCGGGCCTGACCGGGGGACCCGGAACCGCACGAGGAGCGCTCTTGCCAGACGAGGCCCAGTCACTCTCCGCCGCGCAGCCCGACCCGAAGGCCGAAAAGGCCGCGCCGGGGACCGGCACGCCCCAGGACAAGCCCGCGGAGACCGGGCCCGCGCCCGAGACGCCCGCCCCGGCGCCCACTCCGGCTCCCGCCGCCCGGCCCACCCCGGCCGCGCCCGCCCGCTCGGGCGGCTCGTCCAACCGCGTCCGCGCCCGCCTCGCCCGCCTCGGCGTCCAGCGTTCCTCCCCGTACAACCCGGTCCTCGAACCGCTGCTGCGGATCGTCCGCTCCAACGACCCCAAGATCGAGACGGCGACCCTCCGCCAGATCGAGCGCGCCTACCAGGTCGCCGAGCGCTGGCACCGGGGCCAGAAGCGCAAGAGCGGCGACCCGTACATCACGCACCCGCTCGCCGTCACGACGATCCTCGCCGAGCTCGGCATGGACCCGGCGACGCTGATGGCCGGTCTCCTGCACGACACCGTCGAGGACACCGAGTACGGCCTCGACACCCTCCGCCGCGACTTCGGCGACCAGGTCGCCCTGCTCGTCGACGGCGTCACCAAGCTCGACAAGGTCAAGTTCGGCGAGGCCGCGCAGGCCGAGACCGTCCGCAAGATGGTCGTCGCCATGGCCAAGGACCCGCGCGTCCTGGTCATCAAGCTCGCCGACCGCCTGCACAACATGCGCACCATGCGCTACCTCAAGCGGGAGAAGCAGGAGAAGAAGGCCCGCGAGACCCTCGAGATCTACGCGCCCCTGGCCCACCGCCTGGGCATGAACACCATCAAGTGGGAGCTGGAGGACCTCGCCTTCGCGATCCTCTACCCCAAGATGTACGACGAGATCGTCCGGCTCGTCGCCGAGCGCGCCCCCAAGCGGGACGAGTACCTCGCCATAGTGACCGACGAGGTCCAGACCGACCTGCGCGCCGCCCGTATCAAGGCCACCGTCACCGGCCGCCCGAAGCACTACTACAGCGTCTACCAGAAGATGATCGTCCGCGGCCGTGACTTCGCGGAGATCTACGACCTGGTCGGCATCCGCGTCCTCGTGGACACCGTCCGCGACTGCTACGCGGCGCTCGGCACCGTCCACGCGCGATGGAACCCGGTCCCCGGCCGGTTCAAGGACTACATCGCGATGCCGAAGTTCAACATGTACCAGTCGCTGCACACGACGGTCATCGGACCCAACGGCAAGCCCGTCGAGCTCCAGATCCGCACCTTCGACATGCACCGGCGCGCCGAGTACGGCATCGCCGCGCACTGGAAGTACAAGCAGGATCCCTCCGCCGGCGCCTCCAAGGTGCGCACCGACGTGCCGAAGAAGGCCGGCAAGGACGACCACCTCAACGACATGGCGTGGCTGCGCCAGCTCCTCGACTGGCAGAAGGAGACCGAGGACCCCAGCGAGTTCCTGGAGTCCCTCCGCTTCGACCTCTCGCGCAACGAGGTCTTCGTCTTCACGCCCAAGGGCGACGTCATCGCGCTGCCCGCCGGCGCGACCCCCGTCGACTTCTCGTACGCGGTCCACACGGAGGTCGGCCACCGCACGATAGGAGCACGGGTCAACGGGCGGCTCGTCCCGCTCGAATCGACCCTCGACAACGGCGACCTGGTCGAGGTCTTCACCTCCAAGGCCGCCGGCGCCGGCCCCTCCCGCGACTGGCTCGGCTTCGTCAAGTCCCCGCGCGCCCGCAACAAGATCCGCGCCTGGTTCTCCAAGGAGCGCCGCGACGAGGCCATCGAGCAGGGCAAGGACGCCATCGCGCGGGCCATGCGCAAGCAGAATCTGCCGATCCAGCGGATCCTCACCGGCGACTCGCTCGTCACCCTCGCGCACGAGATGCGCTACAGCGACATCTCCTCGCTGTACGCGGCGATCGGCGAGGGCCACGTCACCGCCCAGTCGATCGTCCAGAAGCTGGTCCAGGCGCTGGGCGGCGAAGAAGCGGCCACCGAGGACATCGACGAGGCCGCCCCGCCGACCCGCGGCCGCTCCAAGCGCCGCTCCAGCGCCGACCCGGGCGTCGTCGTCAAGGGCGTCGAGGACGTCTGGGTGAAGCTGGCGCGCTGCTGTACGCCCGTCCCCGGCGACCCGATCATCGGGTTCGTCACCCGGGGCAGTGGCGTATCGGTTCACCGCAGCGACTGCGTGAACGTGGAGTCGCTCTCCCGCGAGCCGGAGCGCATCCTCGAGGTCGAGTGGGCGCCCACCCAGTCCTCGGTCTTCCTGGTCGCCATCCAGGTCGAGGCCCTGGACCGCTCCCGGCTCCTCTCGGACGTCACCCGGGTCCTCTCGGACCAGCACGTCAACATCCTCTCGGCGGCCGTCCAGACGTCCCGCGACCGGGTGGCCACCTCGCGCTTCACCTTCGAGATGGGCGACCCCAAGCACCTGGGGCACGTCCTGAAGGCTGTCCGGGGCGTGGAGGGCGTCTACGACGTCTACCGCGTGACCTCGGCACGCAGGCCGTAGAGACGCCCATGAGGAAGGCCCCCGGCGTGATGCCGGGGGGCCTTCCTCGTACGGTCACGGCTTCCGCGTCAGCCGCCGAACTCCTCCAGGCCCTTCATGGCCTGGTCGAGCAGGGCCTGACGGCCCTCCAGCTCACGGGCGAGCTTGTCGGCCTTCGCGTCGTTCCCGGCGGCGCGGGCCGCGTCGATCTGCTTGCGCAGCTTCTCGACGGCGTCCTGGAGCTGACCGGTCAGACCCGCGGCACGCGCGCGTGCCTCCGGGTTCGTCCGGCGCCACTCGGCCTCCTCGGTCTCCTGGAGCGCCCGCTCCACCGTGTGCATCCGGGCCTCGACCTTCGGCCTGGCGTCACGCGGCACGTGGCCGATGGCCTCCCAGCGCTCGTTGAGGGAGCGGAAGGCCGCGCGGGCCGCCTTCAGGTCCGTCACCGGCAGCAGCTTCTCGGCCTCGGTCGCGAGCTCCTCCTTGAGCTTGAGGTTCTCGGTCTGCTCCGCGTCCCGCTCGGCGAAGACCTCGCCGCGCGCCGCGAAGAAGACGTCCTGGGCGCCGCGGAAGCGGTTCCACAGGTCGTCCTCGTGCTCGCGCTGCGCCCGGCCGGCGGCCTTCCACTCCGTCATCAGCTCGCGGTAGCGGGCCGCCGTGTTCCCCCAGTCGGTGGAGCCGGACAGCGACTCCGCCTCGGCGACCAGACGCTCCTTCGCCTTGCGGGCGTCCTCGCGCTGGGCGTCCAGGGAGGCGAAGTGGGCCTTGCGACGCTTCGAGAACGCCGAGCGGGCGTGCGAGAAGCGGTGCCACAGCTCGTCGTCGGACTTGCGGTCCAGCCGGGGGAGACCCTTCCAGGTGTCCACGAGCGCGCGGAGCCGCTCGCCCGCGGAACGCCACTGCTCGCTCTGGGCCAGCTCCTCGGCCTCGGTGACGAGGGCCTCCTTGGCGACCCGCGCCTCGTCGGTCTGCTTGGCCTTCTGGGCCTTGCGCTCCTCGCGGCGCGAGTCGACCGACGCGACGAGCTTGTCCAGCCGGACGCCGAGCGCCGCCAGGTCGCCGACGGCGTGGTGCTCGTCGATCTGCTGGCGGATGTGCTCGATCGCCGTGGTGGCGTCCTTCGCCGAGAGGTCGGTGGTCCTCACACGCTTCTCGAGGAGGCCGATCTCGACCACCAAGCCCTCGTACTTGCGCTCGAAGTAGGCCAGGGCCTCCTCAGGGGTGCCGGCCTGCCACGATCCGACGACCTTCTCACCCTCGGCCGTCCGCACGTACACGGTGCCCGTCTCGTCGACGCGGCCCCACGGGTCGCTGCTCACAGCGCCTCCTCACCATGATGCCGTCGCGGGGTCGTACCCCCCGGGCATCGTCCACAGTTTCCCGGCGGGCCTCGCCCGCCTTCCGCGGCGCGGCCGACAGGCCCACGCTGCACAACGCCAATCTAGGCGAACGGCGGCCCGGCTGTCCGCACTCAGCGCGACCGAAATTCCACGGTCACGCACGTGTGCGGACGCCCGGCTCACTTCTTCGCGACGGTGGCCTTCTCGATGGTGACGGGCTTCTTCGGGGCGCCGTCCGAGGCACCGTCCACGCCACCGGCCGCGGCCACGTCCTCGACCGCCTTGAGACCGGCCGCGTCCATCTTCCCGAAGGGGGTGTACTGCGGCGGCAGCTTGCTGTCCTTGTAGACGAGGAAGAACTGCGAACCGCCCGTGCCGGGCTGCCCGGTGTTGGCCATGGCGACCGTGCCGGCCGGGTAGGTCACCTTGCCGTCCGCGCCCGCCTTGCCCAGGGCGTCCAGGTTCTCGTCCGGGATGTTGTAGCCCGGGCCGCCGGTGCCCTCGCCCGTCGGGTCGCCGCACTGGAGCACGTAGATGCCGTCGGTCGTCAGGCGGTGGCATTTGCTCCCGTCGAAGTACTTCTTCGCGGCGAGGTGGTGGAAGGAGTTCACCGTGCGCGGGGTCTTCGCCGCGTCCATCGCGATCGCGATGTCGCCCTCGTTGGTCGCGAGGGACATGGTGTACGTGCCCTTGGCGTCCACGGCCATCTTCGGCTCGGGGGCCTTCGACTCGCTCTGCGTGGGCTCCGGGGTCGGCGTGGTGGGCGAGTCGCCCGAGGCGGCGTCCGAGCCCTTCGAGTCGCCCGTCAGCGCCACCGAGGCGTACACGGCACCGCCTGCCGCCAGCACCACGGCCAGGGAGGCCGCGATGACGGTATTGCGCCGCTTCGCCTTGCGCCGCTTCTCCTCCCGCCGCTGCTGCTGCCGCACGTACTTCTCCCTGGCAAGCTGCCGCCGCCGCTGATCGCTCGTGACCACCGGTTTCGCTCCCGTCGCTCGTCTGTTCCTGTCCTGGCCGGATGTGCCCGTACCGTATACGGGTTGGCTGTGGAACCGGCAGCGCCGGTAGGCTCTGATCTGCCGCATTCCGTGTTTTCCACGAGTTCCGCGCCCCCGTGCCGGACGACATCTAAGGACGAACGTGCTGATTGCCGGGTTCCCCGCCGGGGCCTGGGGGACCAATTGCTATCTGGTCGCCCCCGCCGCAGGCGAGGAGTGCGTGATCATCGACCCGGGCCACCAGGCCGCCCAGGGAGTCGAGGAGACGCTCAAGAAGCATCGGCTCAAGCCCGTCGCCGTCGTCCTCACCCACGGACACATCGACCACGTCGCCTCCGTCGTTCCGGTGTGCGGCGCCCATGACGTCCCCGCGTGGATCCACCCCTCCGACCGGTACATGATGAGCGACCCGGAGAAGGCCCTCGGCCGCTCCATCGGGATGCCCCTCATGGGCGAGCTGACGGTGGGGGAGCCCGACGACGTGCGGGAGCTCACCGACGGCGCCGAGCTGAAGCTCGCCGGTCTGGACTTCTCCGTCGCCCACGCGCCCGGTCATACCAAGGGGTCGGTGACCTTCCGGATGCCCCCGAGCGCGGACGTTCCTTCCGTGTTCTTCTCGGGGGATCTGCTCTTCGCCGGCTCCATCGGACGCACCGACCTGCCCGGCGGTGACATGGACGAGATGCTCGAATCGCTGGCCCGCGTGTGCCTGCCCCTCGACAACTCGACCGTGGTGCTTTCGGGACACGGTCCCCAGACGACCATCGGCCAGGAACGCGCCACGAACCCGTATCTGCGGGACGTGGCCTCCGGCCTCGGGAGCGCGAAGGCTCCCCGACGAGGAATGTGACGAAGATCCACGTGAGCACCTTCAAGGCCCCCAAGGGCACCTACGACCTGCTGCCGCCCCGTTCCGCGACGTTCCTCGCGGTGCGCGAGGCGATCTCCACCCCGCTGCGGAACTCCGGCTACGGCTACGTCGAGACCCCCGGCTTCGAGGACGTGAAGCTGTTCTCCCGCGGTGTCGGCGAGTCCACCGACATCGTGTCCAAGGAGATGTACACCCTCACGACCAAGGGCGGCGACGAGCTGGCCCTGCGGCCGGAGGGCACCGCGTCCGTCCTGCGCGCGGCGCTCCAGGGCAACCTCCACAAGCTCGGCAACCTGCCGGTCAAGCTCTGGTACTCCGGCTCGTACTACCGCTACGAGCGCGCCCAGGCGGGCCGCTACCGCCACTTCTCGCAGGTCGGCGCCGAGGCGATCGGCGCCGAGGACCCGGCGCTCGACGCCGAGCTGATCATCCTCGCCGACCAGGCGTACCGCACGCTCGGCCTGCGGAACTTCCGCATCCTGCTGAACTCGCTGGGCGACAAGGAGTGCCGTCCCGTCTACCGCGAGGCGCTCCAGTCCTTCCTGCGCGGCCTCGACCTCGACGAGGAGACGCTGCGCCGCGCCGAGATCAACCCGCTGCGCGTCCTCGACGACAAGCGCGAGTCCGTGCAGAAGCAGCTCGTCGGCGCGCCGCTCCTGCGCGACTACCTGTGCGACGCGTGCAAGGCGTACCACGAGGAGGTGCGCGCCCTCATCACCGCGGCGGGCGTGGTCTTCGAGGACGACGCCAAGCTGGTGCGCGGCCTCGACTACTACACCCGGACGACCTTCGAGTTCGTCCACGACGGTCTCGGCTCGCAGTCGGCGGTCGGCGGCGGCGGCCGCTACGACGGCCTCTCCGAGATGATCGGCGGCCCCGCGCTGCCGTCCGTGGGCTGGGCGCTCGGCGTGGACCGCACGGTCCTCGCCCTGGAGGCGGAGGGTGTCGAGCTCGACATCCCCGGCGCCACCAGCGTCTTCGCGGTGGCCCTCGGCGAGGAGGCGCGACGCGTCCTCTTCGGCAAGGTCACGGAGCTGCGCCGGGAGGGCATCGCCGCGGACTTCTCCTTCGGCGGCAAGGGCCTCAAGGGCGCCATGAAGGACGCCAACCGCTCCGGTGCCCGGCTCGCCGTCGTCGCCGGTGAGCGCGACCTCGCCGAGGGCGTCGTCCAGCTCAAGGACATGGAGTCCGGCGAGCAGCAGGCCGTCGCCGTGGACGCCCTGCTGGACGCGGTACGCGCCAAGCTGGCCTGACGGACCGTACGGACGCAGGGGCCCGGACCACGCACACGCGCTGGTCCGGGCCCCTGCGCGTCGCCCTTATGCCGGCCTCACTTATCCCCCGCGAACGGTGGGAGGGTTCCCCCGTACGGCAGAATGACCGTGCCCAGACGGCCCGCGAGCGAGGGAATCCGCGACATGACGAAGGCAGCGGTGGACGAAGCCGCGTCCAGCCGGAACGACGGCGGCAGGATCGGTGCGAGCAAGGCCTTCGCCTGGCTGCTCGTGATCACCGGAGCGGCCGGTCTGCTCGCCTCCTGGGTGATCACGATCGACAAGTTCAAGCTCCTGGAGGACCCGAACTTCACGCCGGGCTGCAGCCTCAACCCGATCGTCTCCTGCGGCAACATCATGAAGAGCGAGCAGGCGGCGGTCTTCGGTTTCCCGAACCCGATGCTCGGCCTCGTGACGTTCGCCATGGTCGTCGCGATCGGCGTCGGCCTGCTCGCGGGCGCCCGCTACCGCCGCTGGTACTGGCTCGGCCTCAACGCGGGCACGCTCTTCGGCGTCGGCTTCTGCACCTGGCTCATGTACCAGTCGCTGTACGAGATCAACTCGCTCTGCCTGTGGTGCTGTCTGGCCTGGGTCGCCACCATCGTCATGTTCTGGTACGTGACCTCGCACAACGTCCGGAGCGGTGTCATCCCCGCCCCCGGCGGCCTCAAGACCTTCTTCGACGAGTTCACCTGGCTCCTGCCCGTCCTGCACATCGGGATCATCGGGATGCTGATCCTGACCCGCTGGTGGGACTTCTGGACCGGCTGACGGCGGGCGGTGCTGTCAGTGGCGTGACCTAGGCTTCATGACTGTGGAGCCCGACCTCTTTACCGCAGCCGCCGAAGACCGCCAGGAGAAGGACCCGTCCAGCAGCCCGCTGGCCGTCCGGATGCGCCCGCGCACCCTCGACGAGGTGGTGGGGCAGAAGCACCTGCTCAAGCCCGGATCGCCGCTGCGCCGGCTCGTGGGCGACGGCGACGGCGGCCCCGCCGGCGCCTCCTCCGTGATCCTCTGGGGTCCGCCCGGCATCGGGAAGACGACCCTGGCGTACGTCGTCTCCAAGGCGACCAACAAGCGGTTCGTGGAACTGTCCGCGATCACCGCGGGCGTCAAGGAGGTCCGGGCCGTCATCGACGGCGCCCGGCGCGCGGTCGGTGGCTACGGCAAGGAGACCGTCCTCTTCCTCGACGAGATCCACCGCTTCTCCAAGGCCCAGCAGGACTCTCTGCTGCCCGCCGTCGAGAACCGCTGGGTGACGCTCATCGCGGCCACCACCGAGAACCCGTACTTCTCGATCATCTCCCCGCTCCTCTCCCGCTCGCTGCTCCTCACCCTGGAGCCGCTGACCGACGACGACCTGCGCGGCCTGATGGCCCGGGCGCTCACCGACGAGCGGGGGCTCGCCGGGGCCGTGTCCCTCCCGGAGGACGCCGAGGCCCACCTCCTCCGGGTCGCCGGCGGCGACGCCCGGCGCGCCCTGACCGCCCTGGAGGCGGCGGCCGGCGCCGCCCTCGCCAAGCGCGAGCCGGAGATCACGCTCCAGACGGTCGAGGAGACCGTCGACCGCGCGGCCGTGAAGTACGACAAGGACGGCGACCAGCACTACGACGTGGCCAGCGCGCTCATCAAGTCGATCCGAGGTTCGGACGTGGACGCGGCCCTGCACTACCTGGCGCGGATGATCGAGGCGGGGGAGGACCCGCGGTTCATCGCCCGGCGACTGATGATCTCCGCGAGCGAGGACATCGGCCTCGCCGATCCGAACGCGCTGCCGATCGCCGTCGCCGCCGCGCAGGCCGTCGCCATGATCGGCTTCCCGGAGGCCGCGCTCACCCTCAGCCACGCCACGATCGCCCTGGCCCTGGCCCCGAAGTCGAACGCGGCGACGACCGCGATCGGCGCCGCCCTGGCGGACGTACGGAACGGCCTCGCGGGCTCGGTCCCGCCGCACCTGCGCGACGGCCACTACAAGGGCGCGGCCAAGCTCGGCCACGCCCAGGGGTACGTGTACCCGCACGACGTGCCGGGCGGCATCGCGGCCCAGCAGTACGCGCCGGACACGATCCACGGCCGCACGTACTACGAGCCCACGCGCTACGGCGCGGAGGCGCGCTACGCGGACGTGGTGGAGCGGGTGCGGGCCCGCCTGAAGGGCGACGAGTAGCACCCGCCGTTCGAGGCGTCCGCCCCCGGGCGAGGGCGCCCCGTGGACCCGGTACACTGGTCAGGATTGCTGCGTCCCGTGCCCGGCTCCGGTCGGCACCACCAGAACGGGACAGTCAGCCGGAGACCCGGCCCTCGGGCGGGGTTTCCAGGAGTGTCGCGCACCTTCGAAGGTGTCGCGGGTCACCCACCATCACCCGGATTCCGGGAGCGACGGTGGGTCGTTCGCGTGCTGCACGTATGTGCCCAGACCTGGGAGCGGCTGCCCAACAGGTCCGTCCTGTACGGACCCGGCGGGTTTCCCGGCTGCGGATGCGACCTCCCTTAACCCTGGTGAAGCCGTTTTCGTTCAGATAGAGAGGTTGGTTCATGCCGAACCAGTCCCGTCCCAAGGTCAAGAAGTCGCGTGCGCTCGGTATCGCGCTGACCCCGAAGGCTGTCAAGTACTTCGAGGCCCGCCCCTACCCGCCGGGCGAGCACGGCCGTGGTCGCAAGCAGAACTCGGACTACAAGGTCCGTCTGCTCGAGAAGCAGCGTCTGCGCGCTCAGTACGACATCTCCGAGCGCCAGATGGCCCGCGCGTACGACCGCGCCAAGAAGGCCGAGGGCAAGACGGGCGAGGCGCTGGTCGTCGAGCTCGAGCGTCGCCTCGACGCCCTGGTCCTGCGTTCGGGCATCGCCCGCACCATCTACCAGGCCCGTCAGATGGTCGTCCACGGCCACATCCAGGTCAACGGTGGCAAGGTCGACAAGCCGTCGTTCCGTGTCCGTCCCGACGACGTCGTGATGGTCCGCGAGCGCAGCCGCACCAAGCCGCTGTTCGAGGTCGCCCGTGAGGGTGGCTTCGCCGCCGACGGTGAGACCCCGCGCTACCTGCAGGTCAACCTGAAGGCCCTGGCCTTCCGCCTCGACCGCGACCCGAACCGCAAGGAAATCCCGGTCATCTGCGACGAGCAGCTGGTCGTCGAGTACTACGCCCGCTGATCCGGGCCCCCGGCGACAGCCGGGGGACGTAGTACCACCCTCGCGGTGTTCAGCCCGCCGCTTCCCCACCCTTGCCGGTGGGGGAGCCGGCGGGCTTCCGCGTTCCCGGGACCGTCGCCGACCGGGCCGTACGGAAGGGGCGCGGGGCCGCGGGACCGGCAGCCGCAGTCGCTCCGCCGATGGCCGGATCCCGACGGTTCGCGAGCGCCCGCTCCACCGCCGCGTCCAAGGAGAGCCCCCGCCCCTCGCGGAACGCGGCGGCATACGCCTCCGCCCCCAGCGCCGCGCCCGCGTGCTCCTCGCACAGCGCCCGCGGCCCGTTGAACGAGGCGGAACCGAAGAGCCGGATCCCCACGGTGTCCCAGACGGGCACCGTCGCGCCCTGCAGCACCGCCGCCTCCACGGGATCGCCCTCGCTCACCGTCACCAGCGCGAGCAGCTCGATCGCGAGGACGAGCCCCACCTGGTCACGGAAGGCGTGGTTGATCGTCACGCACTCGGCGAGCAGCTCCCGCGCCTCCCCGAACTCGCCCCGGGTCCACGCCGAGAACGCGAGCACGTAGAGGGCGTACGCCCGGGTCCAGCGCTCCCCGCGCTCCTCGCAGACCTCCCGCACCTCGCGGCAGATCGCGACCGCCCCCTCCAGATCGCCCGCGAAGGCCCGCGCCATCGCCAGCTCGACCTGCCCCATCAGCACGTTGCTGTTCAGCTCGCCGAGCTCCCGGTACCCGTCCAGCGCCCGCCCGATCAGCTCCTCCGCCCGCGGCATGTCGTCCGAGAGCAGCGCCAGACAGCCCATCCGGTGCGTCGCGTACGCCTCCGCCAGCGCGTTCCGGGAGGCCCGGGCCCGCTCCCCGCACTCGTGGAGCGCCGCCACCGCGGCCGTACCGTCGCCCTGGAGGATCGTCACGTAGCCGAGCACCCACAGCGCCTTCAGCCGGGCCTCCTCGTGCCCGGACTCCAGCGCGAGCGCCCGCTCCAGCCAGTGCCTGCCCTCCGAGAGGCGCCCGCAGCCCACCCAGGCGAACCAGAGGGTGCCGGCCAGGTGCTGCGCGAGATGCGCGTCCTCCGGGAGTTCGAGACACAGGTCGAGGGCCGCCCGCAGATTCGGCAGCGCCGCGTCCGTCCGGGCCGCGACCTCCGCCTGGCGCGGGCTGAACCACTCCAGCTCGCACCAGGTCGCCAGGCCCATGTACCAGTCGCGGTGCCTGCGGCGCAGCCGCTCCGTGTCGCCGAGCGCGGCCAGCCACTCCGCCCCGTACGCGGCGACCGTGTCCAGGATCCGGTAGCCCGGCCCGGCCGGCGTGTCCTCCCGCACCACCAGCGACTGCGCGAGCAGCCCACCGAGCAGGTCCAGGATCCCGTCCGGCGGCAGCTCGGCGCCGCCGCACACGTACTCCACCGCCTCCAGGTCGAAGGTGCCGGCGAACACGGAGAGCCGCGCCCACAGCAGGCGCTCCTCCGGGGTGCACAGCTCGTGGCTCCAGCCGATCGCCGTGCGCAGGGTCTGGTGGCGGGGGAGCGCCCCGCGCGCGCCGACCGTGAGGAGCAGGAAGCGGTCGTCGAGACGGCACAGCATCTGCTCGACGGAGAGGAGGGGCAGACGACCGGCCGCCAGTTCGAGAGCGAGCGGGATCCCGTCGAGCCGACGGCAGAGCTCGCGCGTGGAGTCGTGCATCTGGACGACCGGGGCGCCCGCCTCCGCGGCCCGCTCGGCGAGCAGCGTCACCGCGTCCGCCTCGCTCATCGGTGCCAGCCGGAACACGGCCTCGCCCGCCACGCGCAGCGGGCGGCGGCCCACGGCGAGCACCGTGAGCCCGGGAGCGTGCGCGAGCAGTTCCCCGACCAGCGGCGCACAGCTCTCCACCAGGTGCTCGAAACCGTCGAGCACCAGCAGGAGCCGCCGCTCCGCGAGATGCTCGACCAGCACCTCGCGCGGGCCCCGCAGCGTGTGGTCGGTCAGCCCGAGCGCCTCGACCAGGGCGTGGTCCACCAGATCCGGATCACGGAGCGGCGCGAGCTCGGCGAGCCGTACTTCTTCGCCGTAGCGTTTCTGCGCCTCCGAGGCCGCACACAGCGCGAGCCTCGTCTTGCCGACCCCACCCACCCCGACGACCGTGACGAGACGCGACTCCTCGAGGAGTCGCGTCAGTTCGGCCTGCTCGGCGGCCCGTCCGACGAACCGGTTCGGCTCCGCCGGGAGATTGCTCCGTCGCATGGGACACGGAGCGTACCCATCCGCACGCGCTCCGTACAATCGGATTCCGCAACTCCCTTCCCACGAGCGGTAATGCGGTACGGCGGGACAGCCCGGGCGCGATAGGCTCGGGTGACTACTTTTGGCAAGGGCCCCAAGGGCGAACGACAGCAGAGAGCGGTGCAGAGTGACCGGTGGAGAGGTTGCCGGGATCCTGGTGGCCGTCTTCTGGGCGATCCTGGTCTCCTTCCTCGCCGTGGTGCTGGTGAGGCTGGCGCAGACGCTCAGGGCGACCACCAAGCTGGTGGCGGACGTGACCGAGCAGGCCGTTCCCCTGCTCGCCGACGCCTCCGCGACCGTGCGCTCCGCGCAGACCCAGCTCGACCGGGTCGACGCCATCGCCTCGGACGTCCAGGAGGTCACCTCCAACGCGTCCGCGCTCTCCTCCACCGTCGCCTCCACCTTCGGCGGCCCGCTCGTCAAGGTGGCCGCGTTCGGCTACGGCGTGCGCAAGGCGCTCGGCCGCGGCCGGGACGGCGAGGACGTGCCGCGGACCACCGCGCGACGTACTGTGATCGTCGGCCGTACGGTGCCGTCCGCACGGCGCCGGAAGCAGAAGGGCTGAGCCACCATGTTCCGCCGCACGTTCTGGTTCACGGCCGGCGCAGCCGCCGGCGTGTGGGCCACCGCCAAGGTCAACCGGAAGCTGAAGCAGCTGACCCCCGAGAGCCTCGCCGCCCAGGCGGCGAACAAGGCCGTCGAGACCGGTCACCGGCTCAAGGACTTCGCCCTCGACGTGAGGGCGGGCATGGTCCAGCGGGAGGCCGAACTGGGCGAGGCACTCGGCCTGGACGCATCTGCGGACCAGGACCGCGAGCTTCCGCAGCCGCGCCGCAGGGCAGCGCTCGATCCCACCGCGCGCCCGACCACGACGTATTCAATCCCCACGATCTCGTACAACCGGAATGAGGACCACTGATGGAGTCGGCTGAAATCCGCCGCCGCTGGCTGAGCTTCTTCGAGGAGCGCGGGCACACCGTCGTCCCTTCGGCGTCGCTCATCGCGGACGACCCGACTCTGCTGCTCGTCCCCGCCGGCATGGTGCCCTTCAAGCCCTACTTCCTGGGCGAGGTGAAGCCGCCCTTCACACGCGCCTCCAGCGTGCAGAAGTGCGTGCGGACGCCCGACATCGAGGAAGTCGGCAAGACCACCCGCCACGGCACGTTCTTCCAGATGTGCGGCAACTTCTCCTTCGGCGACTACTTCAAGGAAGGCGCCATCAAGCTCGCCTGGGAGCTGCTGACCTCCTCGGTGGAGCACGGCGGCTACGGGCTGGACCCGGAGAAGCTCTGGATCACCGTCTACCTGGAGGACGACGAGGCCGAGCGGATCTGGCGTGACGTCGTCGGCGTCCCCGCCGAGCGCATCCAGCGCCTCGGCAAGAAGGACAACTACTGGTCGATGGGCGTCCCCGGACCCTGTGGCCCGTGCTCCGAGATCAACTACGACCGGGGTCCCGAGTTCGGCGTCGAGGGCGGCCCGGCCGTCAACGACGAGCGGTACGTGGAGATCTGGAACCTGGTCTTCATGCAGTACGAGCGCGGCGAGGGCTCCGGCAAGGACGACTTCCCGATCCTCGGTGAGCTGCCGTCGAAGAACATCGACACGGGCCTCGGCCTGGAGCGCCTGGCGATGATCCTCCAGGGCGTCCAGAACATGTACGAGACGGACACCCTCCAGGTCGTCATCGACAAGGCCACCGAGCTCACCGGCGTCGCCTACGGCAAGGCCCACGACAGCGACGTCTCGCTGCGCGTCGTCGCCGACCACATGCGCACGTCCGTCATGCTCATCGGCGACGGCGTCACCCCCGGCAACGAGGGCCGCGGCTACGTGCTGCGCCGCATCATGCGCCGCGCCGTCCGCAACATGCGCCTGCTCGGCGCCACCGGCCCGGTCGTCCAGGAGCTCGTGGACACCGTGATCGACACGATGGGCGAGCAGTACCCGGAGCTGGTCAGCGACCGCAAGCGCATCGAGACGGTCGCCCTCGCCGAAGAGGCCGCCTTCCTGAAGGCCCTCAAGGGCGGCACGAACATCCTCGACACCGCCGTCACCGAGACCAAGGCCGCCGGCGGCACGATCCTCTCCGGCGACAAGGCGTTCCTGCTCCACGACACCTGGGGCTTCCCGATCGACCTCACCCTGGAGATGGCCTCCGAGCAGGGCCTCTCCGTGGACGAGGACGGCTTCCGCCGCCTGATGAAGGAGCAGCGGGAGCGCGCCAAGGCCGACGCCAAGGCCAAGAAGACCGGTCACGCCGACATGACCGCGTACCGGGAGATCGCCGACGGCAACGGCGCCACCCAGTTCACCGGCTACACCAACACCGAGGGCGAGACCACGGTCGTCGGCCTCCTCGTCAACGGCGTCCCGTCGCCGGCGGCCTCCGAGGGCGACGAGGTCGAGGTCGTCCTCGACCGCACCCCGTTCTACGCCGAGGGCGGCGGCCAGATCGCCGACCAGGGCCGGATCAAGCTGCACAGCGGCGCCGTCATCGACATCCGTGACGTCCAGCAGCCGGTCCCGGGCGTCTCCGTGCACAAGGGCTCCGTCCAGGTCGGCGAGGTGACCGTCGGCTCCACCGCCTACGCCACCATCGACGTCCGGCGCCGGACGGCCATCGCCCGCGCCCACTCGGCCACCCACCTGACCCACCAGGCGCTGCGCGACGCCCTCGGCCCGACGGCCGCCCAGGCCGGTTCCGAGAACCAGCCGGGCCGTTTCCGCTTCGACTTCGGTTCGCCGAACGCCGTCCCCGGCACGGTCCTCGTCGATGTCGAGCAGAAGATCAACGAGATCCTCTCGCGCGAGCTGGAGGTCCACGCCGAGGTCATGGCCATCGACGAGGCCAAGCGCCAGGGTGCCATCGCCGAGTTCGGCGAGAAGTACGGCGAGCAGGTCCGCGTCGTCACCATCGGCGACTTCTCCAAGGAGCTGTGCGGCGGCACGCACGTCCGCAACACCTCCCAGCTCGGTCTGGTGAAGCTGCTCGGCGAGTCGTCCATCGGCTCCGGCGTGCGCCGTATCGAGGCCCTCGTCGGTGTCGACGCGTACAACTTCCTCGCCAAGGAGCACACGGTCGTCGCCCAGCTCCAGGAGCTGGTCAAGGGCCGTCCGGAGGAGCTGCCGGAGAAGATCTCCGCCATGCTCGGCAAGCTGAAGGACGCCGAGAAGGAGATCGAGAAGTTCCGCGCGGAGAAGGTCCTCCAGGCCGCCGCCGGGCTCGTCGACTCCGCCAAGGACGTCCGCGGCGTCGCCCTCGTGACCGGTCAGGTCCCGGACGGCACCACCGCCGACGACCTGCGCAGGCTGGTCCTCGACGTCCGTGGCCGCATCTCCGGCGGCCGGCCGGCCGTCGTCGCCCTGTTCACCACGGCCAACGGCAAGCCGCTCACGGTCATCGCCACCAACGAGGCCGCCCGCGAGCGCGGCCTCAAGGCCGGCGAGCTCGTCCGCACGGCCGCCAAGACGCTCGGCGGCGGTGGCGGCGGCAAGCCGGACGTCGCCCAGGGCGGCGGCACGAACCCGGAGGCCGTCGGCGAGGCCATCGCCGCCGTCGAGCGTCTCGTGACGGAGACGGCGTGACGCTGCGCCGCGGCCGCCGTATCGCGGTCGACGTCGGGGACGCCCGGATCGGGGTCGCCTCGTGCGACCCCGACGGGATCCTCGCCACGCCGGTGGAGACCGTGCCGGGACGCGACGTCCCGGCCGCCCACCGGCGGCTCCGCCAGATCGTCGAGGAGTACGAGCCCATCGAGGTCGTCGTGGGCCTGCCCCGCTCGCTCAACGGGCGGGAGGGCCCGGCCGCGACCAAGGTCCGCGCCTTCGCCCGCGAGATGGCCAAGGGCATCGCGCCCGTGCCGGTCCGGCTGGTCGACGAGCGGATGACGACCGTCACGGCGACCCAGGGGCTGCGGGCCTCGGGAGTGAAGGCGAAGAAGGGGCGGTCCGTCATCGATCAGGCCGCCGCTGTGATCATCCTGCAAGCCGCTCTTGAGTCCGAACGGGTATCAGGTAATCCGCCCGGTGAGGGCGTCGAAGTGGTCATCTGATCGCGATACGGTAACGTTCCGCGCGATGCGGCGGTGTTCGAACAATTGCCGCACTACGTAGAGGCGGATCGTCCGGAAGCCTCGCGGCTGTTTGGGGATCGATGACTGAGTATGGACGGGGCCCCGGCTCCGAACCGTGGCACCCCACGGACCCGTTGTACGGGGACCAGGGGTGGGAAGGTCAGCAGCAGTACCAGCAGCCGCAGCAGCCGCAGCAGGCGAGCCAGTACGGCCAGGGCGGCGGTCAGGGGTACGAGGACGCCCCGTATCAGCAGCAGTACCAGCAGCAGCCCCCGTACCAGGAGCAGCAGCAGTACCCAGGGCAGCAGTACCAGGACCCGCAGCAGTCCCAGGGCTACGCGGATCCGCAGTACCAGCAGCAGATGCAGCAGCACCCGCCGCAGCAGTACCAGCAGCACCCGCAGCAGCAGTACGGGACGGGGTACCCGGGCGGTTACGACACGCCCGGGGACCTCGGACAGCAGTACGACGGCGGCTGGGAGTCGGGCCAGGCGGCGATGGCGTACGGCGCGCCCCCGGCCGATCCGTACGGCGGCCAGAACCCCGACTTCTACGGCACGCCCGAGGCGTACCCGCCGCCCCAGCCTCCCGGCCACCGGCAGAACCCGCCGGAGCCGGTGATCGACTGGGCGCCGGAGGAAGAGGCGCGTCCGGAGCCGGAGGAGGAGCAGCACCCCTTCTTCACCGGCGCCGACGACTCGGACGACGACGAGTACGACGACGAGCCGGCGCCGGGACGCGGTTCCCGCGGCGGCGACCGCGAACGCCGGAGCAAGTCGAAGAAACGCAAGGGCAAGAACGGCGTGGCCTGCCTCGTCGTGGCGGCCGTCCTGGTGGGCGGCGTCGGCGGCATCGGCTACTTCGGCTACCAGTTCTGGCAGGGCGAGTTCGGCGCGGCCGAGGACTATGCGGGCAGTGGCTCCGGCGAGGTCCAGGTCGAGATCCCGAAGGACTCCGGCGGTTACCAGATCGGCAACATCCTCAAGAAGGCCGGCGTGGTGAAGAGCGTCGACGCCTTCGTCTCGGCGCAGGGGCGGAACGCGAAGGGTCTCTCGATCCAGGCGGGCGTCTACACGCTGAAGAAGGAGATGTCGGCCGAGAGCGCGGTCGCCCTCATGCTCAACCCGGCGAGCCAGGCCAACTTCGTCATCCCCGAGGGCAAGCGCAACACCTGGGTGTACGACCAGCTCGACAAGCGCCTCGACCTCGAGGCGGGCACCACCAAGGGCATCGCCCGCGCGAAGGCGGACTCCCTCGGGCTGCCCGACTGGGCCAAGAACCACAAGGACGTCAAGGACCCCCTGGAGGGCTTCCTCTTCCCGGCCAGCTACCCGGTCTCCAAGACGGCCAAGCCCGAGGAGGTGCTCCGCAAGATGGTGTCCCGCGCGAACGCGGAGTACACGAAGCTCGACCTGGAGGCGAAGGCGCAGGAGCACGGCCTGGAAGGGCCGTGGGAGCTGCTGACGGTCGCGAGCCTCGTGCAGGTCGAAGGCAAGTACAAGCACGACTTCGACAAGGTCGCACGGGTCGTCTACAACCGGCTCAAGCCGAACAACGTGGAGACCGTGGGCCGCCTGGAGTTCGACTCGACGGTGAACTACCTCAGGGGCACGACCACCCTCGACGTCGGCTCGGTCGAGAAGATGCGCAAGATCAAGGACCCGTACAACACATACGCGTTCGACGTGAAGGGCCTCATTCCCGGCCCCATCAGCAATCCCGGCATCGAGGCGCTGAACTCGGCGATGACCCCGGCCGACGGGCCGTGGTACTACTTCGTGTCGATCAACGAGAACAAGACCGTCTTCTCCGTGACCCTCAAGGAGCACAACCAGAACGTCGCGGAGTACGAGAAGGAACGGGAACAGGGCCAGTGAGCAAGCAGCACCGCGCGGCCGTCCTCGGTTCGCCGATCGCCCACTCGCTCTCCCCGGTCCTGCACCGGGCGGCATACGCCGAGCTGGACCTCGACGACTGGTCGTACGACCGGTTCGAGGTCGACGAGGCCGGACTGCCCGGCTTCGTCGGCGAGCTGGACGACGCTTGGGCGGGTCTCTCGCTGACCATGCCGCTCAAGCGGGCGATCATCCCGCTGCTCGACGAGATCAGCGACACGGCCGCGTCCGTGGAGGCCGTCAACACGGTCGTCTTCCGTGAGGACGGCCGCCGGGTCGGCGACAACACCGACATCCCCGGCATGATCGCCGCCCTGCGTGAGCGGGGGGTAGAGAAGGTGGAGTCGGCGGCGATCCTCGGCGCCGGCGCCACCGCCTCCTCCGCGCTGGCCGCGCTCGCCCGGGTCTGCGCGGGTCCCGTCACCGCGTACGTCCGCAGCGAGGCGCGCGCCGAGGAGATGCGCGGCTGGGGCGAGCGGCTCGGCGTGGACGTCCGTACCGCCGACTGGGAGCGCGCGGCCGAGGGCTTCGCCGCGCCGCTGGTCATCGCGACCACCCCGGCCGGCACCACGAACGCCCTCGCCACCGCCGTCCCGGACGCGGTCGGCACGCTCTTCGACGTCCTGTACGACCCCTGGCCGACCGCGCTCGCCGCGGCCTGGGCCGAGCGCGGCGGCAAGGTGGTCGGCGGCCTCGACCTCCTCGTCCACCAGGCCGTCCTCCAGGTCGAGCAGATGACGGGCCGCACGCCCGCCCCGCTCGCGGCGATGCGTGCGGCGGGGGAGCGGGCGCTGGCCGCCAGGTAGGCTCGTCTGCGCCGGATCGGTCGGCGAGCAGGGGGGTACGGGGGATATGGGCGAGGAACTGGTACTGGCGTCCAAGTGGGACATGGGCTTCGACGTGCTGCGCTTCCTGTGGGTGGGGTTCTTCAGCTCGCTGCCCCTGTGGGCGCGGTGCACCGTGCTCGCGCTGTTCGGCGCGACCCTGGTGTACGGCTTCGTCTCCTGGCTGCGGAACCGTTCCGCCTCTGCCTCGGAGGCCGGGCCGGAGGTTTCTGAGACCGCTCCGGAGACCGCGTCGGAGGCTGTGGAAACCGTCCAGGAAGTCGAGACCCGCGTCCGATAGCTGGACCGGGGATCGGGCGACCGGCCCGGACGTGGGAGGATCGGATACGGCGGGCCCGGGCCGCGCACCCGGCCGCGCCGTCGCAGTACCCAGGCGCGAGCATGAGGAGCATCGTTGAGCAGGTTGCGTTGGCTGACCGCTGGGGAATCCCACGGACCCGCGCTGGTCGCGACGCTGGAGGGTCTTCCCGCCGGCGTCCCCGTCACCACCGAGCTGGTGGCGGACCACCTCGCGCGGCGGCGACTCGGCTATGGGCGCGGCGCCCGGATGAAGTTCGAGCAGGACGAGATCACCTTCCTCGGCGGTGTCCGCCACGGGCTCTCTCTCGGTTCCCCGATCGCCGTCATGGTCGGCAACACCGAGTGGCCCAAGTGGGAGAAGGTCATGTCGGCCGACCCGGTCGACCCGGCCGAGCTGAAGGAGACGGGCCGCAACGCGCCCCTGACCCGGCCCCGGCCCGGCCACGCCGACCTCGCCGGCATGCAGAAGTACGGCTTCGACGAGGCCCGCCCGATCCTGGAGCGCGCCAGCGCCCGGGAGACCGCCGCCCGTGTCGCCCTCGGCGCCATCGCCCGCTCCTTCATCAAGGAGACCGCGGGCATCGAGATCGTCTCGCACGTCGTCGAACTGGCGGCCGCCAAGGCCCCGTACGGCGTCTACCCGACCCCCGCCGACGTCGAGCGGCTCGACGCCGACCCGGTCCGCTGCCTCGACGCCGACGCGTCGAAGGCGATGGTCGCCGAGATCGACCAGGCCCACAAGGACGGGGACACCCTCGGAGGTGTCGTCGAGGTGCTCGCGTACGGTGTGCCCGTCGGGCTCGGCTCCCATGTCCACTGGGACCGGCGCCTCGACGCCCGGCTCGCCGCCGCCCTCATGGGCATCCAGGCCATCAAGGGCGTCGAGGTCGGCGACGGCTTCGAGCTCGCCCGCGTGCCCGGCTCGAAGGCCCACGACGAGATCGTCCGCACCGAGGACGGCATCAAGCGCACCTCCGGCCGTTCCGGCGGCACCGAGGGCGGTCTGACCACCGGTGAGCTGCTGCGCGTCCGCGCCGCGATGAAGCCGATCGCGACCGTCCCGCGCGCCCTCGCCACGATCGACGTCGTCACCGGCGAGGCCACGGCCGCGCACCACCAGCGCTCCGACGTGTGCGCCGTCCCCGCCGCCGGCATCGTCGCCGAGGCCATGGTCGCGCTCGTCCTCGCGGACGCCGTCGTCGAGAAGTTCGGCGGCGACAGCGTCCCGGAGACCCGCCGCAACGTGCGGTCGTACCTCGACAACCTGCACATCCGGTGACCGCCGGACCGCTGGTCGTCCTCGTCGGACCCATGGGCTCCGGCAAGTCCACGGTGGGCGCGCTCCTGGCCGAACGGCTCGGCGCGCCCTACCGGGACACCGACGCCGACATCGTCGCCGCCGAGGGCCGGGAGATCTCCGACATCTTCGTCGAGGACGGCGAGGAGCACTTCCGCGCCCTGGAGCGGGCCGCCGTCCGTGAGGCCGTCACCGCACACGAGGGCGTCCTCGCCCTCGGCGGCGGCGCGATCCTCGACGCCGACACCCGCGCCCTGCTCGCCGGACTGCCCGTCGCGTACCTCTCGATGGACGTCGAGGAGGCGGTCCGCCGCGTCGGCCTCAACACCGCGCGGCCGCTGCTCGCCGTCAACCCGCGCCGCCAGTGGCGCGAGCTGATGGAGGCGCGCCGCCATCTCTACACCGAAGTCGCACGGGTGGTCGTCACCACCGACGACCGCACCCCCGAAGAGGTCGCGGACGCGGTCCTCTCGGCACTGGATCTGAAGAAGGACGCATGACGACGGACCAGGAAGTGACCCGTATCCAGGTCGCGGGCAGCGCGGGCACGGAGCCGTACGAGGTGCTGGTCGGCCGGCAGCTGCTCGGCGAACTCCCCGCCCTCATCGGCAGCCGGGCCAAGCGCGTCGCCGTGATCCACCCGGAGGCGCTCGCCGGCACCGGCGAGGCGCTCCGCGCGGACCTCGCCGACCAGGGCTTCGAGGCCGTCGCCATCCAGGTGCCGAACGCGGAGGAGGCGAAGACCGCCGAGGTCGCCGCCTACTGCTGGAAGGCGCTGGGCCAGACCGGCTTCACCCGGACCGACGTCATCGTCGGCGTCGGCGGCGGCGCGACCACCGACCTGGCGGGCTTCGTGGCCGCGACCTGGCTGCGGGGCGTGCGCTGGATCGCCGTCCCGACCACGGTGCTGGCCATGGTCGACGCGGCCGTCGGCGGCAAGACGGGCATCAACACCGCCGAGGGCAAGAACCTCGTCGGCGCCTTCCACCCGCCGGCGGGCGTCATCTGCGACCTCGCCGCGCTCGACTCGCTGCCGGTGAACGACTACGTCAGCGGGCTCGCCGAGATCATCAAGGCCGGCTTCATCGCCGACCCCGTGATCCTCGACCTCGTCGAGGAGGACCCGGAGGCCGCCCGTACGCCCGCCGGGCCGCGCACCGCCGAGCTGATCGTGCGGTCGATCCGGGTCAAGGCCGACGTCGTCTCCGGTGACCTCAAGGAGTCCGGCCGCCGCGAGATCCTCAACTACGGCCACACGCTGGCCCACGCCATCGAGAAGAACGAGCGGTACCAGTGGCGGCACGGCGCCGCCGTCTCCGTCGGCATGGTCTTCGCCGCCGAGCTCGGCCGGCTCGCCGGGCGGCTCGACGACGCCACCGCCGACCGGCACCGCGCGGTCCTGGAGTCCGTCGGCCTGCCGCTCACGTACCGCGGCGACCAGTGGCCCAAGCTCCTGGAGACGATGAAGGTGGACAAGAAGTCCCGCGGCGACCTGCTGCGCTTCATCGTCCTCGACGGGCTCGGCAAGCCGGCCGTCCTGGAAGGGCCCGACCCGGCCGTGCTGTTCGCGGCGTACGGCGAGGTGGCGGTGTGACCGACCCCCGACCCGTGCTGGTGCTGAACGGCCCGAACCTCGGGCGGCTCGGTTCCCGCGAGCCCGACATCTACGGCGCCACCTCGTACAAGGGGCTCGTCGAGTCCTGCCGGGCCCTCGGCGCGGAGCTCGGCTTCGACGTCGAGGTCCGGGAGACCAACGACGAGGGCGAGATGATCCGCTGGCTCCACGAGGCGGCGGACGGCTCGGTCCCGGTGGTGCTCAATCCGGGGGCGTTCACGCACTACTCGTACGGGATGCGGGACGCGGCCGCGCAGCGGACGGCCCCGCTGATCGAGGTGCACATCTCGAACCCGTACACCCGCGAGGAGTTCCGGCACACCTCGGTCGTCGCGGCCGTGGCGACCGGGACGGTGGCCGGCTTCGGGATCGGCTCCTACCGGCTGGCCCTGCGGGCGCTGGCCGAGGAACTGGCCGGCTGACACGGGAATGGACACGGCCGGGAGCGGGCAGGGCACTACGCGCCGCCCCCGGCCGTTCCCCGTGTGGAGGGCAGGGACGGTAACGTTCCGGCGTCCCTGATACATCGGTCAGTCGTACGAGACGGAGTGGCACCGGATGCAGCACGCAGTGGGGGGCCCGCTGCCACCGCCCGAGCAGTCGCCGGGCCAGGCGCCCGGCACCGGACCCGTGGCAGGCGCCGCGCCAGGGCCGGCCTCGGGACAGGTTCCCGGATCGGGTCCCGGACCCGTCGCAGGGCCCGTCTCCGGGCCGGGGGGCGGCGCGCAGGGCGTGCACCCGCCCGTTCCGCCCGCGCTCCCGCAGAGCGCCCCGTACCCCGCACCGTCCGCCGGGTCCCGGCTCGGCGTGCACCCCGCCCTTCAGGCGGGTGCCCCCCGGCCCCCGCACCCCGCTCCGCCCCCGCACTCCGCGCCGCCCGCCCCGGGCCCCGGCGGACCGGGCTGGGGCGCCCCCGGAGCAGTACCGCAGCACTCGGCGTCCCCTCGGCATCCGGCTGCCCCGCAGCACCCGGCCCAGGGGCCGCTCCGGGCGGACCTCACCGGCCACGTCCCGCTGCCTCCCGTGGGCGCGCCCGTCGCGCCGCTCGTGGAGCACGGCGGGGGGACCGGCGGAGCGACCCTCGCCGTCCTGCTCATCGGCCCCGCGGGCGCGGGCAAGACGACCGTCGCCCGCCACTGGGCCAAGCGGCGCCGCGTGCCCACCGCGCACATCAGCCTCGACGACGTGCGCGAGTGGGTCTGCTCCGGCTTCGCCGACCCGCAGTCCGGCTGGAACGAGCACTCCGAGGCGCAGTACCGGCTCGCCCGCCGCACCTGCGGCTTCGCCGCGCGCAACTTCCTCGCCAACGGCATCTCCTGCATCGTCGACGACGCGGTCTTCCCCGACCGGCCCGTCGTCGGCCTCGGCGGCTGGAAGCGACACGTCGGCCCCGGCCTGCTGCCCGTCGTGCTCCTGCCGGGCCTGGAGATCGTCCTGGAGCGCAACGCCGAGCGCAGCGGCAACCGGCGCCTCTCGGACGAGGAGGTCGCCGCCATCCACGGCCGGATGGCCGGCTGGTACGGCTCCGGCCTGCCGATCATCGACAACTCCACGTACGACGTCGAGACCACCGCGCGCGTCCTCGACGACGTCCTCGCCCGCGCGATAGCCAGCCCGCCCTCCTGGTGACCGTGACGGGGACCCGGTCCCGCACGGTCGGCCGCGCAGAACAGGCCACCTCGCCGAGCTGCTCGTAGGCTCGGAGCATGTCAGAGGTGTATGCGGACCGCCGTGTACGGCTGCGCGATCGGTGCGCGGCCGCGGGCAGCCCGGCGGCCCTGGTCTCCCGCCCCGCCAACGTCCGCTATCTCGCGGGCGGTTCGCCCGCGGGAGCCGTCCTGCTCATCGGCCCCGAGCCGGCCGCGGACGTCCTGCTCTGCCCCGTCACGCCCGGCGGCGAGCCGGCCGACGGACGGCTCGACGAGCTGCTCCGGCAACAGGTCCTGCCCGCCGGCGGGGGCGATCCGGCCGTCGCCGCCGTCGACCTCGCCCGCCGGGCGGGCGCCGACGCGCTCGCCGTCGAGGAACACGACCTGACCGTGGCCCGGCACCGCGCGATGGGTTCCGTCGCGCCCGGACTCCACCTCGCCGACCTCGCCTGCGCCGTGGAACAGCTCAGGATCGTCAAGGACGAGGACGAGATCGCCTGCCTGCGGATCGCCGCCGAGATCGCCGACCAGGCCCTCGGCGAACTCCTGGAGTCGATCCTGGTGGGGCGGACCGAGCGCCACCTCGCCCTGGAACTGGAGCGGCGGCTCGTCGACCACGGCGCCGACGGAGCGGCCTTCGCGACATCGGTGGCGACCGGCCCGCACTCCGGGCGCCGGAGGCACCGGCCCACCGACCGCCGGGTCGAGGAGGGTGATTTCCTCTCCGTCTGCCTCGGCGCCGACTACCGCGGCTACCGGTGCGAGATCGGTCGCACCTTCGTCATCGGCACGACGCCCGCCGACTGGCAGATCGAGCTGTACGAGCTCGTCTTCGCCGCTCAGCGGGCCGGACGCGAGTCCCTCGCACCGGGCGCCGAGTACCGCGACGTGGACCGGGCGGCCCGCCAGATCCTGGACGCCGGAGGCCACGCGGAGGGCGCCGTGCCGCTCACCGGGCACGGGGTGGGGCTCGAAATCGACGAGGACCCGCAGCTCTCACCCTCGGCCATGGGTAAACTGGACGCTTGTGTGCCGGTCACCGTCGAACCGGGGGTCCACCTCCCGGGCCGGGGCGGGGTCCGGATCGATGACACGCTCGTCGTACGCCAGGAGGCGGACGGCGGACCCGAGCTACTCACCATCACGACCAAGGAGCTGCTCGCGCTGTAAGGCGCGTACGCCTCCACGGTCCCACGTCAGTCCAGGAGATTCCGCAACCGTGGCTTCCACGAACGACCTCAAGAACGGCATGGTGCTCAAGCTCGAAGGCGGCCAGCTCTGGTCCGTCGTCGAGTTCCAGCACGTCAAGCCCGGCAAGGGCCCGGCCTTCGTGCGCACCAAGCTCAAGAACGTGCTGTCCGGCAAGGTCGTCGACAAGACCTTCAACGCCGGTGTGAAGGTCGAGACGGCCACCATCGACCGCCGCGACATGCAGTTCTCCTACATGGACGGCGACTACTTCGTCTTCATGGACATGGAGACCTACGACCAGCTGCACGTCGACCGCAAGTCGGTGGGCGACGCCGCGAACTTCCTCATCGAGGGCTTCACCGCCTCGGTCGCGCAGCACGAGGGCTCGGTGCTCTACGTCGAGCTCCCCGCCGCCGTCGTGCTGACGATCGAGCACACCGACCCGGGCGTCCAGGGCGACCGCTCCACCGGCGGCACCAAGCCCGCCAAGCTGGTGACCGGTCACGAGATCCAGGTCCCGCTCTTCATCACCACCGGTGAGAAGGTCAAGGTCGACACCCGCACCAGCGACTACCTCGGCCGGGTGAACGACTAACCGTGGCCGCTCGGAGCAAGGCCCGCAAGCGCGCCTTCCAGATCCTCTTCGAGGCCGACCAGCGCGACGCCTCCGTCCAGGAGGTCCTCGCGGACCAGGTCCGGCTCGCGCGGTCGGACGACCGTCAGCCGCCGGTCACCGACTTCACCATGCAGCTGGTCGAGGGGTACGCGGCGCACATCCACCGCATCGACGAGCTCATCGCCACCTACGCGGTGGACTGGGACCTCGACCGGATGCCGGTCGCCGACCGGAACATCGTGCGCCTCGGCGCGTACGAGCTGATCTGGGAGGACGGGACGCCGGACGCGGTCGCGATCGACGAAGCGGTCCAGCTCGCCAAGGAGTTCTCCACCGACGAGTCCCCGAACTTCGTCAACGGCCTGCTGGCGCGCTTCAAGGACTTGAAGCCGCGCCTCCGCCGGGACGCGGACGTCTGAGTCCGTAGCCCGTCACCGGCCGTCGAAGGGGCCCGCAGCGCTCACGCTGCGGGCCCCTTCGACGTGTCCGGGCACTCCGGGGCGCCGGAGTGCTCCGGAGGCCCTGAGCGGCCCGTACAGGCCGGAGAAAGCACCGGGCCCGTGGACGTCGGATGACGTCCACGGGCCCGGCGGTACGTTTCTGCTGTTGCCTCGGAAGGGCAGCGGAAGGGTCAGTTCTCCTCGTGGGCGACGGCGCGGCGCGCGTCCGCGTCGAGGACGCCCCAGCTGATCAGCTGCTCGGTGAGGACCGAGGGGGACTGGTCGTAGATGACGGCCAGGGTGCGCAGGTCGTCCTGGCGGATCGACAGCACCTTGCCGTTGTAGTCGCCGCGCTGCGACTGGATCGTCGCCGCGTAGCGCTGGAGGGGGCCGGCCTTCTCCTGGGGGACGTGCGCGAGGCGCTCCAGGTCCAGGACCAGCTTCGGCGGCGGCTCGGCGGCCCCGCCCGGGGTCGTGCCCGGCAGGAGCTCCTGCACCGGCACCCCGTAGAAGTCGGCCAGCTCGGCGAGACGCTGCACGGTCACCGCGCGGTCACCACGCTCGTACGACCCGACCACCACGGCCTTCCAGCGGCCCTGGGACTTCTCCTCCACCCCGTGGAGGGAAAGACCCTGCTGGGTGCGGATGGCACGGAGTTTGGCCCCGAGCTGCTTTGCGTATTCGCTGGACATAACGCTCCCGGACGCTGTGACGACATGCGGCTGCGCCGCGCGGCTGGTAACTCACTGTGAGGTTACGCAGCGTTACGCTTGCCCGTCAAGCCGAAAGGTCCGTACCGCCTCCTCCCGGGGGACGTCGCCCGGGGTGGCGGCGGGGGCGTCGGAGGCGCGACCGCTTGCCCCTGGTAGTGTGGGCCGCGCAAATCCGACGTCCTTTAAGAGCCGTCCCGTGAGGCGGAGAAGGAGGTCCGTTTCCCATGGACACTCAGCAGTACAGCGATGACGCCCGGCCCGTGCTCGAGGCCCCCGACATCGCGCGGGTCCTGACCCGCATCGCCCACGAGATCGTCGAGCGCGCCAAGGGCGCGGACGACGTGGTTCTCCTCGGTATCCCCACCCGCGGTGTCTTCCTCGCCCGTCGGCTGGCCGAGAAGCTCGAATCGATCACCGGCGCCAAGATCCCGGTCGGTTCCCTCGACATCACGATGTACCGGGACGACCTGCGGCTGAAGCCGGCCCGCGCCCTCGGCCGCACCGACATCCCCGGTGACGGCATCGACGGCCGCCTCGTCGTCCTCGTCGACGACGTGCTCTTCTCCGGCCGCACCATCCGCGCCGCCCTCGACGCCCTCGGCGACATCGGCCGCCCGCGCGCCGTCCAGCTCGCGGTCCTCGTCGACCGCGGCCACCGCGAACTTCCGATCCGCGCCGACTACGTCGGCAAGAACCTCCCCACGTCGCTGCGGGAGACGGTCAAGGTCCAGCTCGCCGAGGAAGACGGTCGCGACACCGTCCTGCTCGGTTCCAAGACCTCCTCCTAGCCGGACCGGCTTCCCCGCGGGGCAGGGGCACACCCCTGCGCCCCCGCATGCCCTCGCACCTCCCCACCACGGAGAGAAACCCCGATGATGCGTCACCTCATCTCGGCCGCCGACCTCACCCGCGACGACGCCGTCCTGATCCTCGACACCGCCGAGGAGATGGCCCGGGTGGCCGACCGGCCCATCAAGAAGCTGCCCGCTCTGCGCGGCCGGACCATCTGCAACCTGTTCTTCGAGGACTCCACCCGGACCCGGATCTCCTTCGAGGCCGCCGAGAAGCGCCTCTCCGCCGACGTGATCAACTTCGCGGCCAAGGGCTCCAGCGTCTCCAAGGGCGAGTCCCTCAAGGACACCGCGCAGACCCTGGAGGCCATGGGCGTCGACGCGGTCGTCATCCGGCACGGCGCCTCCGGCGCCCCGTACCGCCTCGCCACCTCCGGCTGGATCGACGCCCCCGTCGTCAACGCCGGCGACGGCACCCACCAGCACCCCACCCAGGCCCTCCTGGACGCCTTCACCATGCGCCGCCGGCTGGTCGGCCGTGACGCGGGCCTCGGCAAGGACCTGGCCGGCCGGCGCATCACGATCGTCGGCGACATCCTGCACAGCCGGGTCGCCCGCTCCAACGTCGACCTGCTGCACACCCTCGGCGCCGAGGTCACCCTGGTGGCCCCGCCGACCCTCGTCCCCGTCGGCGTCGAGACCTGGCCCTGCGAGATCTCGTACGACCTCGACAGGGTGCTGCCGAAGTCCGACGCGGTGATGATGCTGCGTGTGCAGCGAGAGCGGATGAACGCCGCCTTCTTCCCCACCGAGCGCGAGTACTCGCGCCGGTACGGGCTCGACGGCGACCGGATGGCGAAGATGCCCGAGCACGCCATCGTCATGCACCCCGGACCCATGGTCCGCGGCATGGAGATCACCGCCGAGGTCGCCGACTCCGACCGCTGCACGGTGATCGAGCAGGTCGCCAACGGCGTCTCGATCCGGATGGCCGTCCTCTACCTGCTGCTCGGCGGCAACGACTCCGCCGCCACCGCCCCCAGCACCACCCGCACCGAGGAGAGCAAGTAATCATGAGCAAGATCCTTATCCGTGGTGCGCAGGTGCTCGGCGGCGAGGCCCAGGACGTCCTGATCGACGGCGAGACCATCGCCGAGGTCGGCACGGGCCTGTCGGCCGAGGGCGCGACGGTCATCGAGGCCGAGGGGCAGATCCTGCTGCCCGGCCTGGTCGACCTCCACACCCACCTGCGCGAGCCCGGCCGCGAGGACTCCGAGACCGTCCTCACCGGCACCCGCGCCGCCGCCTCCGGCGGCTACACCGCCGTCTTCGCCATGGCCAACACCCACCCGGTCGCCGACACCGCCGGTGTCGTCGAGCAGGTCTACCGGCTCGGCAAGGAGTCCGGCTACTGCGACGTCCAGCCCATCGGCGCCGTCACCGTGGGCCTGGAGGGCAGGAAGCTCGCCGAGCTCGGCGCCATGCACGACTCCGCCGCCGGCGTCACCGTCTTCTCCGACGACGGCAAGTGCGTCGACGACGCCGTGATCATGCGCCGCGCCCTGGAGTACGTGAAGGCCTTCGGCGGCGTCGTCGCCCAGCACGCCCAGGAGCCCCGCCTCACCGAGGGCGCCCAGATGAACGAGGGCATCGTCTCCGCCGAGCTCGGTCTCGGCGGCTGGCCGGCCGTCGCCGAGGAGTCGATCATCGCGCGCGACGTCCTCCTCGCCGAGCACGTCGGCTCCCGCGTCCACATCTGCCACCTCTCCACCGCCGGCTCCGTCGAGATCGTCCGCTGGGCCAAGTCCCGCGGCATCGACGTCACCGCCGAGGTCACCCCGCACCACCTCCTCCTCACGGACGAGCTGGTCCGCTCGTACAACCCCGTCTACAAGGTCAACCCGCCGCTGCGCACCGAGAAGGACGTCCTCGCGCTGCGCGAGGCGCTGGCCGACGGCACGATCGACATCGTCGCCACCGACCACGCCCCGCACCCGCACGAGGACAAGGACTGCGAGTGGGCCGCGGCCGCCATGGGCATGGTCGGCCTGGAGACCGCCCTCTCCGTCGTCCAGCAGACGATGGTCGAGACCGGCCTCCTCGACTGGGCCGGCGTCGCCGACCGCATGTCCTTCGCCCCGGCCCGCATCGGACAGGCCAAGGGCCACGGACGACCCGTCTCGGCTGGTGAGCCCGCGAACCTGACGCTGGTCGATCCGGCTTACCGTGGTGTCGTGGACCCCGCGGACTTCGCCTCCCGCAGCCGTAACACCCCCTACGAGGGCCGTGAGCTGCCGGGACGCGTCACCCACACCATCCTGCGGGGCCGGGCAACGGTCGTGGACGGGAAGCTGGCGTGACACCACTCATCGCAATCGCCGCAGAGGCAGCGGATCAGAAGTCGGCGGAAGTGACCGACTGGGCCGGACGGATCGGCTGGGTCGCCGGACTGCTGCTCTTCGTCGTCCTCGTCTACTGGCTGATGCGCCAGGGCTGGAAGTGGCGCGGCAGCCTCCAGTCGGACCTGCCCGAACCGCCCACCGCGCCGGAGGCTCCCGGAGCGGCGAAACTGACTCTCAGCGGGCGCTACCACGGGTCCACGACCGCCGGGCAGTGGCTCGACCGGATCGTCGCCCACGGCCTCGGCACCCGCAGCCGCGTCGAGCTCACGCTCACCGACGCCGGAATCACGGTCGTACGCCCCGGGGCGAACGACTTCTTCATCCCGACGGACGCCCTGCGCGAGGCCCGCCTCGACAAGGGCATCGCCGGCAAGGTCCTCGCCGAGGGCGGCCTGCTGATCGTCACCTGGGCCCACGGCGAGAAGCTGCTCGACTCCGGCTTCCGCTCCGACCGGGCGGCCGAGCACACCGCCTGGGTCGAGGCCCTCAACTCCATGAACCACACCACGACGGAAGGCATCGCACGATGACGACCTCCACAAGGGGAGCCGCCAAGGCTCCCGCCGTACTCGTCCTGGAGGACGGCCGCATCTTCCGCGGCCGCGCCTACGGGGCCGTGGGGGAGACCTTCGGCGAGGCCGTGTTCTCCACCGGCATGACCGGCTACCAGGAGACCCTCACCGACCCGTCGTACCACCGCCAGGTCGTCGTCATGACGGCCCCGCACGTCGGCAACACCGGCGTCAACGACGAGGACCCCGAGTCCGGCCGCATCTGGGTCTCCGGCTACGTCGTCCGCGACCCCGCCCGCGTCTCCTCCAACTGGCGCGCCCAGCGCTCGCTGGACGAGGAGCTGGAGCGCCAGGGCGTCGTCGGCATCTCCGGCATCGACACCCGCGCCCTCACCCGCCACCTGCGCGAGCGCGGCGCCATGCGCGTCGGCATCTTCTCCGGCGACGCCTGGACCGGCATCCGCGACGAGGCCCTCCTCGCGAAGGTCCAGGAGCAGCCCCAGATGAAGGGCGCGAACCTCTCCGCCGAGGTCGCCACCAAGGAGACGTACGTCGTCCCCGCGATCGGCACGAAGAAGTTCACCGTCGCGGCCGTCGACCTCGGCATCAAGGGCATGACCCCGCACCGGATGGCCGAGCGCGGCATCGAGGTCCACGTGCTGCCCGCCACCGCCACCGCCGAGGACATCTACGCGGTGAACCCGGACGGCGTCTTCTTCTCCAACGGCCCGGGCGACCCGGCCACCGCCGACGGCCCCGTCGCCGTCATGCGCGCCGTCCTGGAGCGCAAGACCCCGCTCTTCGGCATCTGCTTCGGCAACCAGATCCTCGGACGCGCCCTCGGCTTCGGCACCTACAAGCTGAAGTACGGCCACCGCGGCATCAACCAGCCGGTCCAGGACCGCACCACGGGCAAGGTCGAGGTCACCGCGCACAACCACGGCTTCGCCGTCGACGCGCCCCTCGACAAGGTCTCCGACACGCCCTACGGGCGCGCCGAGGTCTCCCACGTGTGCCTGAACGACCAGGTCGTGGAGGGTCTCCGGCTGCTCGACCAGCCTGCCTTCTCCGTCCAGTACCACCCCGAGGCGGCCGCGGGCCCGCACGACGCCGCGTACCTCTTCGACCGTTTCGTAGCCCTCATGGAGGCCGAGCGTGCCTAAGCGCACCGATATCCAGTCCGTCCTGGTCATCGGCTCCGGCCCGATCGTCATCGGACAGGCCGCCGAGTTCGACTACTCCGGCACCCAGGCCTGCCGCATCCTCAAGGCCGAGGGCCTGCGGGTCATCCTGGTCAACTCCAACCCGGCCACGATCATGACCGACCCGGAGATCGCCGACGCCACGTACGTCGAGCCGATCACCCCCGAGTTCGTCGAGAAGATCATCGCCAAGGAGCGCCCCGACGCCCTCCTGCCCACCCTCGGCGGCCAGACCGCGCTCAACACCGCGATCTCCATGCACGAGCAGGGCGTCCTGGAGAAGTACGGCGTCGAGCTCATCGGCGCCAACGTCGAGGCCATCAACAAGGGCGAGGACCGCGACCTCTTCAAGGGCGTCGTCGAGGCCGTCAAGGCCAAGATCGGCTACGGCGAGTCCGCCCGCTCGGTCATCTGCCACACCATGGACGACGTGATCCAGGGCGTCGACACGCTCGGCGGGTACCCCGTCGTCGTCCGCCCCTCCTTCACCATGGGCGGCGCCGGCTCCGGCTTCGCGCACGACGAGGAAGAGCTCCGCCGCATCGCCGGCCAGGGCCTCACGCTCTCCCCGACCACCGAGGTGCTCCTGGAGGAGTCCATCCTCGGCTGGAAGGAGTACGAGCTGGAGCTGATGCGCGACAAGAACGACAACGTCGTGGTGGTCTGCTCCATCGAGAACTTCGACCCGATGGGCGTCCACACCGGTGACTCGATCACCGTCGCCCCGGCGATGACGCTCACCGACCGCGAGTACCAGCGGCTGCGCGACATCGGCATCGCGATCATCCGCGAGGTCGGCGTCGACACCGGCGGCTGCAACATCCAGTTCGCGATCGACCCGGTCGACGGCCGGATCATCGTCATCGAGATGAACCCGCGCGTCTCCCGCTCCTCGGCGCTCGCCTCCAAGGCGACCGGCTTCCCGATCGCCAAGATCGCGGCCCGCCTCGCAGTCGGCTACACGCTGGACGAGATCCCGAACGACATCACGGAGAAGACCCCGGCGTCCTTCGAGCCCTCGCTCGACTACGTCGTCGTCAAGGCCCCGCGCTTCGCCTTCGAGAAGTTCCCCTCCGCCGACTCCACGCTGACCACGACCATGAAGTCGGTCGGCGAGGCCATGGCGATCGGCCGCAACTTCACCGAGGCGCTCCAGAAGGCGCTGCGCTCCCTGGAGAAGAAGGGCTCGCAGTTCACCTTCGTCGGCGAGCCCGGCGACAAGGACGAGCTCCTGAGCGCGTCGGTCCGCCCGACCGACGGCCGCATCAACACCGTGATGCAGGCCATCCGCGCCGGCGCCACCCCGCAGGAGGTCTTCGACGCCACGAAGATCGACCCGTGGTTCGTCGACCAGCTCTTCCTGATCAAGGAGATCGCCGACGAGCTGACCGCCGCCGAGAAGCTCGACCCCGAGATCCTCGCCGAGGCCAAGCGCCACGGCTTCTCCGACGCCCAGATCGCCGAGATCCGCGGCCTGCGCGAGGACGTCGTCCGCGAGGTCCGGCACGCGCTCGGCGTCCGCCCGGTCTACAAGACGGTCGACACCTGCGCCGCCGAGTTCGCCGCCAAGACCCCGTACTTCTACTCCTCGTACGACGAGGAGAGCGAGGTCGCGCCGCGCACCAAGCCCGCCGTGATCATCCTGGGCTCCGGCCCGAACCGCATCGGCCAGGGCATCGAGTTCGACTACTCCTGCGTCCACGCCTCCTTCGCGCTCAGCGACGCCGGCTACGAGACCGTGATGGTCAACTGCAACCCGGAGACCGTCTCGACGGACTACGACACCTCCGACCGCCTGTACTTCGAGCCGCTGACGCTCGAGGACGTGCTGGAGATCGTCCACGCCGAGACCCTCGCGGGACCCGTCGCCGGTGTCGTCGTCCAGCTCGGCGGCCAGACCCCGCTGGGTCTGTCGCAGGCGCTCAAGGACAACGGCGTGCCGGTCGTCGGCACCCCGCCGGAGGCCATCCACGCCGCAGAGGACCGCGGCGCCTTCGGCCGGGTCCTCGCCGAGGCCGGCCTCCCCGCCCCGAAGCACGGCACCGCGACCACCTTCGCCGGCGCCAAGGCCATCGCCGACGAGATCGGCTACCCCGTCCTCGTACGCCCGTCGTACGTGCTCGGCGGCCGCGGCATGGAGATCGTGTACGACGAGACCCGCCTCGAGTCGTACATCGCCGAGTCCACCGAGATCAGCCCCACCCGGCCGGTCCTGGTCGACCGCTTCCTCGACGACGCCATCGAGATCGACGTCGACGCGCTCTACGACGGCGAGGAGCTCTACCTCGGCGGCGTCATGGAGCACATCGAGGAAGCCGGCATCCACTCCGGCGACTCGGCCTGCGCCCTGCCCCCGATCACCCTCGGCGGCTTCGACATCAAGCGCCTGCGCATCTCCACCGAGGCGATCGCCAAGGGCGTCGGCGTCCGCGGCCTGATCAACATCCAGTTCGCCATGGCCGGCGACATCCTCTACGTCCTGGAGGCGAACCCCCGCGCCTCCCGGACCGTCCCCTTCACCTCGAAGGCGACCGCCGTCCCGCTCGCGAAGGCCGCCGCCCGCATCTCGCTGGGCGCCACCATCGCCGAGCTGCGCGAAGAGGGCCTGCTGCCGAAGAACGGCGACGGCGGCACCCTGCCGATCGACGCGCCGATCTCCGTCAAGGAGGCCGTCATGCCGTGGTCGCGCTTCCGCGACATCCACGGCCGCGGCGTCGACACCGTCCTCGGCCCGGAGATGCGCTCCACCGGCGAGGTCATGGGCATCGACGCGGTCTTCGGCACGGCGTACGCCAAGTCGCAGGCCGGTGCCTACGGCCCGCTGCCCACCAAGGGCCGCGCGTTCATCTCCGTCGCCAACCGCGACAAGCGCTCGATGATCTTCCCGGCGCGCGAGCTCGTCGCCCACGGCTTCGAACTGCTCGCCACCTCCGGCACCGCCGAGGTCCTCAAGCGCAACGGCATCAATGCCACGATCGTGCGCAAGCTCAGCGAGGGCGAGGGCCCGAACGGCGAGAAGACCGTCGTCCAGCTGATCCACGACGGCCAGGTCGACCTGATCGTCAACACCCCGTACGGCACCGGCGGCCGCCTCGACGGCTACGAGATCCGTACGGCCGCGGTGGCGCGCGGCGTCCCGTGCCTCACCACGGTCCAGGCGCTCGCCGCGGCCGTCCAGGGCATCGACGCGCTCAACCACGGCGACGTCGGCGTCCGCTCGCTCCAGGAACACGCGGAGCATCTGACCGCGGCCCGCGACTAGCAGCCCGTACGAAGCAGGGGGACACCGGAAACACCGCGGTGTCCCCCTCTTCATGAGCACACCTGGATCTCCCGCATGTACAAGTTCTTCTTCCACCTGGTCTTCAAGCGCATGGACCCCGAGGAGGCCCACCACCTGGCCTTCCGCTGGATCCGCCTCGCCGCGCGCGTCCCCGTTCTCCGGACCTTCGTCGCCGCCGTCCTGGCGCCCCGGTACAAGGAGCTGCGCACCGAGGCCCTCGGCCTCCGCATGCACGGCCCCTTCGGTCTCGCCGCCGGATTCGACAAGAACGCCGTCGCCATCGACGGCATGGCGATGCTCGGCTTCGACCACGTCGAGATCGGCACGGTCACCGGCGAGGCCCAGCCCGGCAACCCCAAGAAGCGCCTCTTCCGGCTGGTCCCGGACCGCGCCCTGATCAACCGCATGGGCTTCAACAACGAGGGCTCCGCCGCCGTCGCCGACCGCCTCCACGCGCGCGTGCCGGTGTTCAAGACCGTCGTGGGCGTCAACATCGGCAAGACCAAGGTCGTCCCGGAGGCCGAGGCCGCCGCCGACTACGTGAAGTCCACCGAGCGCCTCGCCGCGCACGCCGACTACCTCGTCGTGAACGTCTCCTCGCCGAACACCCCCGGGCTGCGCAACCTCCAGGCCACCGAGTCGCTGCGCCCGCTGCTCACGGCGGTACGGGAAGCGGCGGACCGCGCGGTCACCGACCGCCGGGTCCCCCTCCTCGTCAAGATCGCCCCCGACCTCGCCGACGAGGACGTCGACGCGGTCGCCGACCTCGCCCTGGAGCTCGGCCTCGACGGCATCATCGCCACCAACACCACCATTGCCCGCGAGGGCCTCGGACTGACGTCCGACCCGGCCCTGGTCGAGGAGACCGGCGGCCTGTCCGGCGCGCCCGTCAAGGAGCGCTCCCTGGCCGTCCTGCGCCGCCTCCACGCGCGCGTGGGGGACCGGCTCGTCCTGGTGGGCGTCGGCGGCATCGAGAACGCCGAGGACGCCTGGCAGCGCATCCTCGCCGGAGCCACCCTGATCCAGGGCTACAGCGCCTTCATCTACGAGGGCCCGTTCTACGCCCGCGCGATCCACAAGGGCCTCGCCGCGCGCCTCGCCGCCTCTCCGTACGCCACCCTCGCCGAAGCCGTCGGCGCCGACTCCCGAAAGGCCGCCAAGTGACCGCCCTCCCGTCGCCCGACCACCGCCCCTCATCGACGCCCGTCGGGCGGCCCCTGACATTCGGCACCCGCCTGCGCTCCGCCATGGACGAGCGCGGCCCGCTCTGCGTCGGCATCGACCCGCACGCCGCCCTGCTCGACTCCTGGGGCCTGACCGACGACATCGCCGGTCTGGAGCGCTTCACCTTCACGGTCGTCGAGGCGCTCGCCGGCACCGTCGCCGTCTTCAAGCCGCAGGCCGCCTTCTTCGAGCGCTTCGGCTCGCGGGGCATCGCCGTCCTGGAGCGCGCCGTCGCCGACGTGCGCGCCGCGGGCGGCCTGGTCGTCATGGACGCCAAGCGCGGCGACATCGGTTCCACGATGGCCGCGTACGCGGAGGCGTTCCTGCACAAGGACTCGCCGCTCTTCTCCGACGCGCTCACCGTCTCCCCGTACCTCGGCTACGGCTCCCTGAAGCCGGCCGTGGACCTGGCCCGGGAGTCCGGCGCCGGTCTCTTCGTCCTGGCGCTCACCTCGAACCCGGAGGGCTCGGAGGTCCAGCGGGCCGTCCGCGAGGACGGGCGCACCATCGGCGCGACCATGCTGGCGCACCTCGCCGAGGAGAACGCGGGGGAGACCCCCATGGGCTCCTTCGGCGCGGTCGTCGGCGCCACGCTCGGCGACCTGTCCTCGTTCGACCTGGACATCAACGGCCCGCTCCTCGCGCCCGGCATCGGGGCCCAGGGCGCGACCCCGGCCGACCTCCCCGCCGTCTTCGGCGCGGCCGTCCGCAACGTCGTCCCGAACGTCAGTCGGGGTGTTCTCCGTCACGGTCCGGACGTGTCCGCCCTGCGGGCCTCGGCGGACCGGTACGCGGACGAGATCCGCGCGGCCGTCGACGCGTGAGCGCGTTTCCGCCGGGCTCGCGGTCAATCCGCAGGTCGGAGCGGATCGGCCCACAGGATCGGCCGTGAATCGGCCGTGAGCCGGCCGTGAATCGGTCCGGCGAGAGGAACCGTCTCACCAGCCGTCTCGCCACTTGACGAAAACTTGGCTCAAAACCGGGTCGTTATGCCGGAAAAGTCCTGGTCGGTCGATGCTGACCAGGACTTTTCCGCTGTTCTCGCTGACTGGAGCGGCCTCGGCCGCTAGTCTCCGGGGCAGAGCAGGCGTTCAACGGCCACGCCGTCGGACGTTGCTCCACTGGTGTGGGGCGCTGGGTTCCTCACCGGTCCGTATCCGACAGATCGACATCCGAGGTGACGTAGGCGTGGCTCTTCCGCCCCTTACCCCTGAACAGCGCGCAGCCGCGCTCGAAAAGGCCGCCGCGGCTCGCCGGGAGCGGGCCGAGGTCAAGAATCGACTCAAGCACTCCGGCGCCTCGCTCCACGAGGTCATCAAGACCGGGCAGGAGAACGACGTCATCGGCAAGATGAAGGTCTCCGCTCTGCTCGAGTCCCTGCCCGGCGTGGGCAAGGTCCGCGCCAAGCAGATCATGGAGCGCCTCGGCATCTCCGAGAGCCGCCGAGTCCGTGGTCTCGGCTCCAACCAGATCGCCTCCCTGGAGCGCGAGTTCGGCAGCACCGGCGCCTGATCCGGGACACGCGTCCCGGGCACACCGGTAAAGCTGGAATAATCGCTGCATGGCAGCAGAGGTACGTCCGCGGCTGACCGTGCTCTCCGGCCCCTCAGGGGTCGGCAAGAGCACGGTCGTCGCTCATATGCGCAAGGTCCACCCCGAGGTCTGGCTCTCGGTGTCGGCCACGACACGGAAGCCCCGCCCCGGCGAGAAGCACGGCGTCCACTATTTCTTCGTCACGGACGACGAGTTCGACAAGCTGATCGCCAATGGTGAACTCCTCGAATGGGCCGAGTTCGCGGGCAACCGCTACGGCACCCCGCGTGGCGCGGTGCTCGACCGCCTCGACTCGGGAGAGCCCGTACTCCTCGAGATCGACCTCCAGGGCGCCCGTCAGGTCAAGGACTCGATGCCCGAGTCCCAGCTGGTCTTCCTGGCCCCGCCGAGCTGGGACGAGCTGGTCCGCCGGCTCACCGGCCGCGGCACCGAGTCGCCCGAGGTCATCGAGCGCCGGCTGGCGGCCGCGAAGGTCGAGCTGGCCGCCGAATCGGAGTTCGACACCACGCTCGTCAATACCTCAGTCGAGGACGTCGCCCGCGAGCTGCTAACGTTGATGCTGCTGTCTTCTGGGGACCCGGACATCAGTGGCTGACGCCACAGGCCCCCAGAACCCACAGTGTCTGTCTGATCTTTTTTCCATCTTCGGAAGGTAGAGCGTGTCCTCTTCGATGACTGCGCCCGAGGGCATTATCAACCCGCCGATCGACGAGCTGCTCGAGGCAACCGACTCGAAGTACAGCCTCGTGATCTACGCGGCCAAGCGCGCGCGTCAGATCAACGCGTACTACTCCCAGCTCGGCGAGGGCCTGCTGGAGTACGTGGGTCCGCTCGTCGACACCCACGTCCACGAGAAGCCGCTCTCGATCGCCCTGCGGGAGATCAACGCGGGTCTGCTGACGTCCGAGGCCATCGAGGGCCCGGCGCAGTAAGCACGTAACGTTCGTCACCGAAGGCCCGGCGGAAAACCGCCGGGCCTTTGGTGTCTCATGGAGTCGTAGGCATCCGAGTGCGGGGAGTGGCAGTGGTGACGAAGCCGAAGGTCGTTCTGGGCGTCAGTGGCGGCATCGCCGCCTACAAGGCGTGCGAGCTGCTGCGCCGGCTCACCGAGTCGGGCCACGACGTGCGCGTCGTGCCCACCGACTCCGCCCTCCACTTCGTCGGCGCGGCGACCTGGTCCGCGCTCTCCGGACACCCCGTCTCGACCGAGGTGTGGGAGTCGGTCCACGAGGTGCCGCACGTACGGATCGGCCAGGGCGCCGACCTCGTCGTCGTCGCCCCCGCCACCGCCGACATGCTCGCCAAGGCCGCCCACGGCCTCGCCGACGACCTCCTCACCAACACGCTGCTCACCGCTCGCTGTCCGGTCGTCTTCGCCCCGGCGATGCACACCGAGATGTGGGAGCACCCGGCCACCCAGGAGAACGTGGCCACGCTGCGCCGCCGCGGCGCCGTCGTCATCGAGCCCGCCGTCGGCCGCCTGACCGGCGTCGACACCGGCAAGGGACGGCTGCCGGACCCCGCCGAGATCTTCGAGGTCTGCCGGCGGATCGTCGCGCGCGGCGTCACCGCCCCCGACCTCGCCGGTCGTCACGTCGTGGTCAGCGCGGGCGGCACCCGTGAGCCCCTCGACCCCGTCCGCTACCTGGGCAACCGCTCCTCCGGCAAGCAGGGGTACGCCCTCGCCAGGGCGGCCGCCGCGCGCGGCGCCCGGGTCACGCTCGTCGAGGCCAATACCGGCATCCCCGACCCCGCCGGGGTCGACGTGGTCCACGTCGGCGCCGCCCTCCAGCTCCGCGAGGCCGTCCTCAAGGCCGCGGGGGACGCCGACGCCGTGGTGATGGCCGCCGCCGTCGCCGACTTCCGCCCGGCCGTCTACGCCTCGGGGAAGATCAAGAAGAAGGACGACGGGGGAGCGCCCACCATCGAACTCGTCCGCAACCCCGACATCCTCGCCGAGCTCTCCGCCGACCGCGCCCTGCCGGGTCAGGTCGTCGTCGGCTTCGCCGCCGAGACCGACGACGTCCTCGCCAACGGACGCGAGAAGCTCCGCCGCAAGGGCTGCGACCTGCTCGTCGTCAACGAGGTGGGGGAGCGCAAGACCTTCGGCTCCGAGGAGAACGAGGCCGTCGTGCTCGCGGCGGACGGCGCCGAGACCCCCGTGCCGTACGGGCCGAAGGAAGCGCTCGCCGAGACGGTCTGGGACCTGGTCCTGCCGCTTCTGCGTCCCACCGCCTGAGGGGCCTCGCGGGGGATCGGACGCGCCCGGGCTTGGCGCGGTGTCACCCTGCGGAGGCGTTCCGCAGGGTGAGAAACGCCGACTCGCGAGTGATTCCCGAGTGATTTACGCCCCACCGGAAGGGGCTCTCCCGCCGGGCCGGGCGCCGGTTCCGGTCACCGCCGACCATTCGCCAGGCGAGACACCTGGTCCATTGCCCGACCACGACCGATAGACTGTTCGTGGAACGTCGCGGGGCGCAGCCCCCTGCCGGTCCGTCACGAGTAGCCAGCAGCCGCTGCAACCCCAGGGAGCGTTGTGTCCCGTCGTCTGTTCACCTCGGAGTCCGTCACCGAGGGTCACCCCGACAAGATCGCTGACCAGATCAGCGACACCATCCTCGACGCACTGCTGCGAGAGGACCCCACCTCGCGCGTCGCCGTCGAGACGCTGATCACCACCGGCCTGGTACACGTCGCCGGTGAGGTGACCACCAAGGCGTGGGCGGACATCCCCACCCTCGTCCGGAACAAGATCCTCGAGATCGGTTACGACTCCTCGAAGAAGGGCTTCGACGGCGCCTCCTGCGGCGTGTCGGTGTCCATCGGATCGCAGTCCCCGGACATCGCGCAGGGTGTCGACACCGCGTACGAGAAGCGGGTCGAGGGCGACGAGGACGAGCTCGACAAGCAGGGCGCCGGCGACCAGGGCCTGATGTTCGGCTACGCCTCGGACGAGACCCCCGAGCTGATGCCGCTGCCGATCCACATCGCGCACCGGCTCTCCCGCCGCCTCACCGAGGTCCGCAAGAACGGGACCATCCCGTACCTGCGCCCCGACGGCAAGACCCAGGTCACCATCGAGTACGACGGCGACAAGGCCATCCGCCTCGACACGGTCGTCGTCTCCTCGCAGCACGCCTCCGACATCGACCTCGAGTCGCTGCTCGCCCCCGACATCCGCGAGTTCGTCGTGGAGCACGTGCTCGCGCAGCTCGTCGAGGACGGCATCAAGCTCGACACCGACGGCTACCGCCTCCTGGTGAACCCGACCGGGCGTTTCGAGATCGGCGGCCCGATGGGCGACGCCGGCCTCACCGGCCGCAAGATCATCATCGACACGTACGGTGGCATGGCCCGGCACGGCGGCGGTGCCTTCTCCGGCAAGGACCCGTCGAAGGTCGACCGCTCCGCCGCGTACGCGATGCGCTGGGTCGCGAAGAACGTCGTCGCCGCGGGCCTGGCCTCGCGCTGCGAGGTCCAGGTCGCGTACGCGATCGGCAAGGCCGAGCCCGTCGGCCTCTTCGTCGAGACCTTCGGCACGAACACGGTCGACACCGAGAAGATCGAGAACGCCATCGGCGAGGTCTTCGACCTGCGCCCGGCCGCGATCATCCGCGACCTCGACCTGCTCCGCCCGATCTACTCGCAGACCGCCGCCTACGGCCACTTCGGCCGCGAGCTGCCGGACTTCACCTGGGAGCGCACGGACCGCGTGGACGCCCTGAAGAAGGCCGCAGGCCTGTAATTCCCGGAGTCCCGGAGTGTGAGAGCTCCCGGAACTCCCGGCTGCACGTGACGGAAGCCCGGTACCCCTTGGGGTGCCGGGCTTCCGTCTGCCCGACTGTCGGTGCCGTCTGGTAGGTATGGGGCTGTGAGCAGCGAGAAGGAGAATTCCGACGGGCCCGAGCAGCTCGCGCTCATTCGGGAGACCGTGCGGAAGGCGAACGTGCCGAAGGCCAAGCCGCGGACCTGGCGCGGGGCCGCGCTGGCCAAGGAGCTGCCCGTCGCCCGGGTCGTCGTGAACAAGGGGGCGCTCCACCTCGACCAGTTCTTCGACTACGCGGTCCCCGAGGAACTGGACGACGTCGCCCGGCCCGGAGTCCGTGTCCGCGTGCGGTTCGGGGCGGGCGCGCACCAGGTGCGGAACGGGCGCCGTGAGGGCGGCCGGCTGATCGACGGCTTCCTCGTCGAGCGCCGCGCCACCTCCGACTACTCCGGGCCCCTCGCCGCCCTCGCCGACGTCGTCTCGCCCGAGCCGGTCCTCGGCCCCGAGCTGCTCGGCCTCGCCCGGGCCGTCGCCGACCGGTACGCGGGCAGCCTCGCCGACGTGCTCCAGCTCGCCGTACCGCCGCGCAGCGCCCGCGCGGAAGGCCGGACCTCTCCGGAGCCCCTGCCGCCGCCGAAGCCCCCGGAGCCGGGGAGCTGGACGCGGTACGAGCAGGGGGCGGCCTTCCTGGACTCCCTCGCGCGCGGCGGCGCGCCCCGGGCCGTGTGGAACGCGCTGCCGGGACCGCACTGGGCCGAGGAGATCGCCCGGGCCGTCGCCGCGACCCTGGCCTCCGGCCGGGGCGCGCTCGTCGTCGTCCCGGACGGCCGGGCGGCCGGGCGGGCCGACGCGGCGCTGACCGAGGTCCTGGGGCCCGGGCGGCACGCGCTGCTCACCGCCGACGCGGGCCCCGAGAAGCGGTACGGGCAGTGGCTCGCGGTCCGGCGCGGTGCGGTGCGGGCCGTCGTCGGCACCCGGGCCGCGATGTTCGCCCCCGTACGGGACCTCGGCCTCGTCGTCATCTGGGACGACGGCGACGGCAGCCACAGCGAGCCGCACGCCCCGCAGCCCCACGCGCGCGACGTACTGATCCTGCGCGCCACCCACGACCGGTGCGCCTTCCTCCTCGGCGGCACCAGCTGCACCGTCGAAGCGGCCCAGCTCGTCGAGTCCGGCTGGGCCAAGGCGCTGACCGCCGGACGCGAGCAGGTCCGCAGGGCGGCCCCCCTGATCCGGACCGTCGGCGACGGCGAGCTGGCCCGCGACGAGGCCGCGCGCGCCGCCCGGCTGCCCTCGCTGGCCTGGCAGGCCGTACGGGAGGGGCTGAAGACCGGGCCGGTGCTCGTCCAGGTCCCCCGGCGCGGATACGTACCCCGGCTGGCCTGCGAGCGCTGCCGGACGCCCGCCCGCTGCCGCCACTGCGCCGGGCCCCTGGAGGCCCCCGAGCAGCAGGAGCTGCGCTGCGGCTGGTGCGGGAACGGCGCTCCCGACTGGCACTGCGTGGCATGCGGCTCGAACCGGCTGCGGGCCCAGGTGGTCGGCGCGCGGCGCACGGCGGAGGAGCTCGGCCGGGCGTTCCCGGCGGTGCCCGTACGGACCTCGGGGCGCGACCACATCCTGGACACCGTGCCCGGGCGGCCCGCGCTCGTCGTCTCCACCCCCGGCGCCGAACCCGTCGCCGAGGGCGGCTACGCGGCCGCGCTGCTGCTCGACGGCTGGGCCATGCTCGGCCGGCCCGACCTGCGCGCGGGCGAGGAGGCGCTGCGCCGCTGGATCGACGCGGCCTCGCTGGTGCGGGGCCAGGCCGAGGGCGGCACGGTCGTCGTGGTCGCCGAGCCGACGCTGCGGCCCGTCCAGGCGCTCGTCCGCTGGGACCCGGTGGGGCACGCCCAGCGGGAGCTGGCCGAGCGGGCCGAGCTGGGCTTCCCGCCGGTGTCCCGGATGGCGGCGGTGTCCGGTACGCCGGAGGCCGTCGAGGGGTTCCTCGCGGTGGCGGGGCTGCCGGGCGACGCGGAGGTCCTCGGTCCGGTGCCGCTGCCGGTGGTCCGCCCCGGCGGGCCGCGCCGGCCCGGTGACCCGCCTCCCGGCGAGCAGTGGGACCGCGCTCTGGTCCGGGTGCCGCCGGGCAGCGGGGCGGCCCTGGCGGCGGCCCTCAAGCAGGCCAGGGCGGCCGGGCTCGCGCGCGGCGGAGGCGAACCCGTACGGATCCGCGTCGACCCGCCGGACATCGGCTGAAGCCGGCCGGCACCGGCCGGAACGCCCGACGGCACCCGGACCAGTGGCGCGTGCCGACCGGACATCGGCCGGTACGCCCGACGGCCGCCGGCCCAGGGGGCGGGCGGCCGTCGGAGGCTAGGCGGGTCAGCCGTTGCGCGGGCCGGGGAAGGCCGACGGGCGCGGGTCCTCGCGGAGGGTGGCGCTGCCCGAGGTGGGCTGCGGCGGCATCGAGCGGGCGGCGGGCACCGAGGGAAGGGGGCGGGCCACGCCCGGCTCCGTACCGTGGTCCTGCTGCTCCGCGACGATCCCCGGCTGGGGCGCGCGCCGGGCACCGTAACGGCGGTGGACGGCCTGCTTGGTGACACCGAGCGCGGAACCCACCGCGTCCCACGAGAAACCGAGCGAGCGGTCGAAGTCGACCGCCGCGGTCACCAGGGTCTCGACGCTGTCCCGCAGCTCCTGGGCGAGGCGTACGGTCGGGGCGGGCGCGCGCCCGTAGACGACGAAGCCCGTCGACGGGCCGGAGCGGCGGGGACGGTAGACATTGCCCAACTGGGCCGTGAGCGTGCGCAGTGCGTCCACCTGCCGCCGGACCCGCTCGATGTCCCGCACCAACAGGTGCAGACTCGCCCGGGCTTGGGCGTCGTGGGTTGCGTGGTCGGCCATGTGAAAGCCTCTCGAACCGGCGTGTAAAGGGGGCGGGTCGCAGGGGGGAGCGGCGACCCGATTCGGTCAATCTCTCTTGACCAACGCGCCACCGGGAGTTGGGTCACGCTGCGGGGGCGTACACGCATATGCGCGGGGCGCTCGTCCCCACGTACGCCCCTGGGGGGTGGCGCGCCGACCAGGCCGGGCTCGCGGCGTCTGGCACCGCGCCTCGCCGCGTTGTCGTCACTCGCCATGGCTCCGCCATGACTCCCTCCTCCGCCTTGCGATCCACGGCACCAGACGCCGCTCCCTGATCCGGCCTGATCGGCGCGCCACCCCCTGGGGGTGGCGCGCGGCCGGTCCCCACGCCACCCCCTGGCGCCTGCCGTCCTAGGGGATGCCTTGCCGATCAGGCCGGGCTCGCGGGGCCTGGCACGCACGCTCGCCGCGTTGTCGTCGGTCGCCAACACTCCGCGTTGACTCCCTCCTCCGCCTTGCGATCGCACGCACCAGGCCCCGCTCCCTGATCCGGCCTGATCGACAAGGCACCCCCTAGACTGGTGCGTCGCTCGCAACGCCCCCGGACAGACAGGCAGCCGCCACCCATGAAGCTCGTCTTCGCAGGCACCCCCGAGGTCGCCGTACCCGCCCTGGACGCCCTGCTCGCCTCCGGCCGGCACGAGGTGGCCGCCGTGGTCACCCGCCCGGACGCCCCGGCGGGGCGCGGCCGGCGGCTCGTCGCCAGTCCGGTGGCCCAGCGGGCCGAGGAAGCCGGGATCGAGGTCCTCAAGCCGGTCAAGCCCCGTGACGAGGACTTCCTCGCCCGGCTCCGGGAGATCGCCCCGGACTGCTGCCCGGTCGTCGCCTACGGCGCGCTGCTTCCCAAGGTCGCCCTCGACATCCCCTCGCGGGGCTGGGTCAACCTGCACTTCTCGCTGCTGCCCGCGTGGCGCGGTGCGGCGCCGGTGCAGCACTCCCTGATGGCGGGCGACCAGGTGACGGGCGCGTCCACGTTCCTGATCGAGGAGGGCCTCGACTCGGGCCCGGTCTACGGCGTCGTCACCGAGGACGTCCGCCCGACCGACACCAGCGGCGACCTGCTGACCCGGCTCGCCTTCGCGGGCGCCGGACTGCTCGCCGCGACCATGGACGGCATCGAGGACGGCAACCTCCAGGCCGTACCGCAGCCCGTCGAGGGCATCACCCTCGCCCCGAAGATCCAGGTCGAGGACGCGCACGTCGACTTCGCGGCCCCCGCCCTGCGGGTCGACCGCGTGGTCCGCGGCTGCACCCCGGCGCCCGGCGCCTGGACCGTCTTCCGCGGCGAGCGCCTCAAGCTGATCCAGGTCACCCCCCTCCCGGACCGCATCGACCTGGCCCCGGGCGAGCTCGCGGTCGGCAAGAACAACGTGTACGCGGGCACCGGCTCGTACGCCGTCGAGCTGCTCTGGGTCCAGCCGCAGGGCAAGAAGCCGATGAAGGCCGCCGACTGGGCGCGCGGCGTCCGCATTGCCGCCGGCGAGCGACTGGGCGTCTAGGACCTGCCCGGCGGGCGGCTCGGCCGCCCCGGGCGCGGGTGGGGGCGCGGCGGACGTAGTCTTGGAGGGTTCGACCTCTTCATTTCGTCACGCGGAGCACCTTTGAGCGAGCAGGCAAGTCGCCGTCCCCACAAGCCCTACCGGAGGCCCCAGAAGGACCCCGTCCGGATGCTCGCCTTCGAGGCACTGAGGGCGGTGGACGAGCGCGACGCCTACGCCAACCTGGTACTGCCGCCGCTCCTCAAGAAGGCCCGGGAGAAGTGCGACTTCGACGGCCGCGACGCGGCCCTCGCGACCGAACTCGTCTACGGGACGCTGCGGCGCCAGGGCACGTACGACGCGATCATCTCCGCCTGCATCGACCGGCCGCTGCGCGAGGTCGACCCGCCCGTGCTCGACGTGCTCGCGCTCGGCGCCCACCAGCTGCTCGGCACCCGGATCCCCACGCACGCGGCCGTCTCCGCCAGCGTCGAGCTCGCCCGGGTGGTGCTCGGCGACGGGCGCGCCAAGTTCGTGAACGCCGTGCTGCGGAAGATCTCGCAGCAGGACCTCGACGCCTGGGTGGCGCAGGTCGCCCCGCCGTACGACAAGGACGCCGAGGACCACCTCGCCGTCGTCCACTCGCACCCCCGCTGGGTGGTCTCGGCGCTCTGGGACGCCCTCGGCGGCGGCCGCGCCGGCATCGAGGACCTCCTGGAGGCCGACAACGAGCGCCCCGAGGTCACCCTCGTCGCCCGCCCCGGCCGCTCCACCACCGAGGAGCTCGCCGCGGCCACCGAGACGCTGCCGGGCCGCTGGTCCCCGTACGCCCTCCGGATGGCCGAGGGCGGCGAGCCCGGCGCCATCGAGGCGGTCAAGGACGGCAGTGCCGGTGTCCAGGACGAGGGCAGCCAGCTCGTCGCGCTCGCCCTCGCCAACGCGCCGCTCGAAGGGTCCGACGCCCGCTGGCTCGACGGCTGCGCGGGACCCGGCGGCAAGGCCGCCCTCCTCGCCGCCCTCGCCTCCGAGCGCGGCGCCGCGCTCCTCGCCTCCGAGAAGCAGCCGCACCGCGCCCGGCTCGTCGAGCGCGCCCTCGCCGGCAACCCCGGCCCGTACCAGGTCATCGCCGCCGACGGCACCCGCCCGCCGTGGCGCCCCGGCTCCTTCGACCGCGTCCTGATGGACGTCCCCTGCTCGGGTCTCGGCGCCCTGCGCCGCCGTCCCGAGGCCCGCTGGCGCCGTCGCCCCGAGGACCTGGACGGCTTCGCGCCGCTCCAGCGCGGACTGCTCACGGAGGCCCTGCGGGCCGTGCGCGTCGGCGGGATCGTCGGGTACGCGACCTGCTCGCCGCACCTGGCCGAGACCCGCGTGGTCGTCGACGACGTCCTGAAGAAGGTCGGCGGCGCCGAGCTCATCGACGCCCGCCCGTTGCTGCCCGGCGTCCCGGCGCTCGGCGACGGCCCGGACATCCAGCTCTGGCCGCATCTGCACGGCACGGACGCCATGTACCTGGCGCTGCTGCGCCGCACGGTCTGACCCCCGAGCCCCCAGAGGCGCCCGCCCCTTCGATCATCTGACCGCATTCTCCCGGTCCGTCCCGGTCCAGGGCTCGTCGCTTCGTACCGAAATTGGTCTGGACCGGATCCGAAACCGCTCAGCGGCAAAGAAGTACCCAAGAACGTGGGAGGCTTGGCACATGGCGCAGATCAACCCCAGCATCCTGTCCGCGGACTTCGCCCGGCTCGCCGAGGAGGCGAAGGCCGTCGAGGGCGCCGACTGGCTGCACGTCGACGTGATGGACAACCACTTCGTGCCCAACCTGACGCTGGGGGTGCCGATCGTCGAGTCGCTCGCCCGGGCGACGGGGACACCGCTCGACTGCCACCTCATGATCGAGGACCCCGACCGCTGGGCGCCCCAGTACGTGGAGGCGGGCGCCGGGTCGGTGACCTTCCACGTGGAGGCCGCGGCCGCTCCCGTGCGGCTCGCGCGGGAGATCCGGGCCAAGGGCGCGCGTGCCTCGATGGCGCTCAAGCCGGCCACGCCGATCGAGCCGTACGAGGACCTGCTCCCCGAGCTCGACATGCTGCTGATCATGACGGTCGAGCCCGGCTTCGGCGGCCAGGCCTTCCTCGACATCATGCTGCCCAAGATCCGCCGCACCCGTGAGCTGATCTCCAAGCACGGTCTGGAGCTGTGGCTCCAGGTCGACGGCGGGGTCGCCGAGTCCACCATCGAGCGGTGCGCCGAGGCCGGCGCCGACGTGTTCGTCGCGGGTTCGGCGGTCTACGGCGCGGCGGACCCGGCGGCCGCCGTGGCCTCGCTGCGGGCCCGCGCCGAGGCCACCACGGCCGCCGCCGCGTGGGCGTGTGGCCACTGAGCCTCCGCCGGATGAACGCGGCCCGTCGGGCCGCCGACAGGACTGATCAAGGCCCGCCGGATCTGACAGGATGGACGGCGAGTCCAGAGTGTGAACGACAGCCGTATGCGAACAGCCGTATGCGAACAGCGGTACGTGAACAGCAGTGAGGAGATCGCGGTGGCCGGTATGTCGGCGGGACGATCAGCCCTGCGGATGGGCCCCGCGGAGCTGGTGCAGGCGGCGGCCATGGCCCGCCGCTTCTACCTCGAGGGCAAGTCCAAGATCCAGATCGCCGAGGAGTTCGGCGTGAGCCGCTTCAAGGTGGCGCGGGTCCTGGAGACCGCCCTGGAGCGCGACCTCGTACGCATCGAGATCCGCGTGCCGGCCGAGCTGGACGCCGAGCGCTCCGACGCGCTCCGCGCCCGCTACGGACTCCGCCACGCCGTCGTCGTCGAATCCCCGGCGGAGGCCGCGGACGAGTCGCCCGACCCGGAGAACCTCGGCGAGGTAGCGGCCGACCTGCTCGGCGAGCTGGTCACCGAGGGCGACGTCCTGGGCCTCGCCTGGGGCCGCTCCACCATCCACATGGCCGCGGCGCTCGACCGGCTGCCGCCCTGTACGGTCGTGCAGCTCACCGGCGTGTACGACGCCGGGACCGCCGAGCGCGGCTCGGTCGAGGCCGTACGGCGTGCCGCCCAGGTCTCCGGCGGCGAGGCGCACCCGATCTACGCGCCCATGCTGCTCCCGGACCCGGCCACCGCCGCGGCGCTGCGCAGCCAGACCGGCATCGCGCGGGCCTTCGAGTACTTCGACAAGGTGACGGTCGCCTGCGTGTCCATCGGCTCCTGGGAGCCGGGCATCTCGACCGTCCACGACATGCTCTCCGACGCGGAGCGCGCCCACTACGCCTCGCTGGGCGTCGCCGCCGAGATGTCCGCGCACCTCTTCGACTCCGAGGGCCGCCGCGTCGGCCGCGACCTGGGCGAGCGGTGCATCACCGTCGAGGCGGACCGGCTGCGGCGCATCCCCGAGGTCGTGGCGATCGCCGGCGGGCAGCGCAAGGCGGCGGCGATCGGGGCGGTGCTCCGCTCCGGACTCGTCACCAGCCTGGTCACGGACCGCGCCGCGGCGGACTACCTGCTGACCGAGTCCAGCCCGGGCACGCACCCGGCGCTCGACCGGACGGACCCCGACGGCAGCTGAGCCGTCACCGCGAGGTCCGAGGGGCTGGAGCCATCCCGTAACGGTATGTTCGGGACATGTCGCTCCGGCCCCTTCGCGTACTCCTCGCGCTCGTCCTCTGCGTCTTCCTGGCCGGATGCTCCACCGCGAGCGACTCGGTCCCGACGGCGAGGGGCACGTCGGCACCCGCGGCCACCGGGACCTCGGGCCTGCCCACCGTACGGGCCGCCGACCTGCCGCCCGAGGCGCGGCGGACACTCGAACTCATCGCGCGCGGCGGCCCCTACCCGTACGCCAAGGACGGCGCCGTCTTCTCGAACTTCGAGCGGATCCTGCCGCGGAAGGAACGCGGTCACTACCGCGAGTACACCGTGAGGACCCCCGGCGAACGCGACCGCGGGGCGCGCCGGATCGTCACCGGGCGGGACGGCGAGATCTACTGGACCGACGACCACTACGAGACCTTCCGGGAGGTGCTCGGATGAGACTCGACGACGCCGTCGTCCTCGACCTGTCCGGCGTCACGGACAAGGCCGCCCTCATGGACCGGTGCGCCGTGACCCTCGCGCTGCCCGCGTGGTTCGGCCGGAACTGGGACGCCCTGGCCGACTGCCTGACCGATCTTCCCGAGCCCGTCGTCCTCGTCGTCACCGGCTGGCAGGGGTACGCCGGGACGCGTCCCCGCGAGTGGCAGACCGCCCAGGAGGTCTTCGCCACGGCCGTCGACGAGCGTCCCGCCCACCTCTCCGTCCTCCTCTCCCTGGGGGAGGGCTTCGTAGAATCCGACGAACCGCCTGCCGCAAGCCTCGGATGATTCGCCCGGGGCTGGTATTCGTACAGGCGTGGGACAATGAACTACGTGCTTTTTCCCCTGGCTGAAATGCCTAGGGGCCGATCCGAACGACTGGGATGTCAGCACGTGCGTTTCCTCAATGACGTCAAGCCGCCCTACGACCTGACGTACGACGATGTGTTCATGGTGCCGAGCCGCTCGGCCGTCGGTTCCCGCCAGGCGGTGGACCTCTCCTCGCCGGACGGAACCGGTACGACGATCCCGCTGGTCGTCGCCAACATGACCGCCATCGCCGGCCGTCGCATGGCCGAGACCGTCGCCCGCCGCGGCGGCCTGGTCGTCATCCCCCAGGACATCCCGATCGAGGTCGTCACCGACGTCATCGCGTGGGTCAAGAGCCGCCACCACGTGCTCGACACCCCGATCGTCCTGGAGCCCCACCAGACCGTCGCCGACGCGCTCTCCCTGCTGCCGAAGCGGGCCCACGGCGCCGGCGTCGTCGTCGACGAGAACCGCCGCCCGATCGGTGTCGTCACCGACGCCGACCTGTCCGGCGTGGACCGCTTCACCCAGCTGTCCGAGGTCATGTCGAAGGACCTGCTCCTCATCGACGCCGACATCGAGCCGCGCGAGGCGTTCAACACGCTGGACCACGCCAACCGCCGCTACGCCCCGGCCGTCGACAAGGACGGGCGCCTGGTCGGCATCCTGACCCGCAAGGGCGCGCTCCGCGCGACCCTGTACACCCCGGCCACCGACGCCGAGGGCAAGCTGCGCATCGCCGCCGCCGTCGGCATCAACGGCGACTTCGTGGGCAAGGCCAAGCAGCTCCTCGACGCGGGCGTGGACACGCTCGTCATCGACACGGCGCACGGCCACCAGGAGTCGATGATCGCCGCGATCAAGGCCGTCCGGGCGCTCGACCCGCAGGTCCCGATCGTCGCGGGCAACATCGTCGCCGCCGAGGGCGTCAAGGACCTCATCGAGGCGGGCGCCGACATCATCAAGGTCGGCGTCGGCCCCGGTGCCATGTGCACCACCCGCATGATGACCGGCGTCGGCCGGCCGCAGTTCTCGGCCGTCCTGGAGTGCGCGGCCGAGGCCAAGAAGTACGGCAAGCACGTCTGGGCCGACGGTGGCGTCCGGCACCCGCGCGATGTCGCCATGGCGCTCGCCGCCGGCGCGTCGAACGTGATGATCGGCTCCTGGTTCGCCGGGACGTACGAGTCCCCGGGCGACCTCCAGCAGGACGCCAACGGGCGGCTCTACAAGGAGTCCTTCGGCATGGCCTCCGCGCGCGCCGTCAAGAACCGCACGAGCGAGGAGTCCGCCTACGACCGCGCCCGCAAGGCGCTGTTCGAGGAGGGCATCTCCACCTCCCGCATGTTCCTCGACCCGACCCGTCCGGGCGTCGAGGACCTGATCGACTCGATCATCGCGGGCGTCCGCTCCTCCTGCACCTACGCCGGTGCCGGCTCGCTCGCCGAGTTCGAGGAGAAGTCCGTGGTCGGCATCCAGTCCGCCGCCGGTTACGCCGAGGGCAAGCCGCTGCACGCCAGCTGGAGCTAGTACCTCTCGTCTCCGACGCCGTGGGCCCCCGGGAAAATCCTCCCGGGGGCCCACGGCGTTCCCGTACCGTCGGCGCATGGACATCAGGCCCTGCCGCGCCGCCGACGTGCCCCTGCTCGACCGTCACATCCCCGACCCCGGGGCGCCGAGCCGGCACGCGGACCGATTCGCGCGTCAGGAGGCCGGGGCCGGGACGTACCTCCTCGCCTGGCGCGACGGCGTTCCCGTCGGCCACGGGCAGGTGCGCTGGGACGGCTGCGCCGCGCCCGAGGTACGGGCCGTGGTCGGCGACTGCCCCGAGCTCAACGGGCTGGACGTGTGGCCCGAGGGGCTCCGCGGACAGGGCATCGGCACGGCGCTGATCCGCGCGGCCGAGGAGCTGGTGCGGGAGCGCGGCGGGACGGCGATGGGGCTCGGCGTGGGCCATGACAACCCGCGGGCGGCGGCGCTGTACGCGCGCCTCGGCTACGAGCCCGTGGTCACCTACACCGACCGCTACGGCTGGACGGACGCGGAGGGCCGCGCGCACGCGTGCGCGGACGCGTGCACCTTCCTGGTCAGGCCGCTGGCGGTACGGGGCGGCTGACCGGTACGTGGGGGCGTAAGGCCTCCGCCACCGCCGCCGCGATCCGGGCGTGACCCCCGTCGTTCGGGTGGAGTCCGTCCGCCAGGTGCTCGGGGCCGAGCAGGGAGCGCCCCGGGAGGACCAGGAGCCGGCCGTCGCCCTCGGCCGCCAGGTCGCGGCCCGCGCGCTCCATGGCCCTGCGCAGCTCCGTGAGGGTGGCTCCGAGGACGTTGCGGGTGTGCTCGGCCTCCGGGCGCAGGACGGGTGAGACGATGAGCAGCGGGGTGTCCGGATGGCCGCGGCGGACCAGGCCCACGAACGCCCGGACGGTCGCGTAGAGCCACTCCGCCGTCGCGGGCACCCGGGACCAGCAGTTGGTGCCGAAGGCGAGGGTGACCACGTCGCCCGGGAGCCGCGCGAGGTGCTCGGCAAGGGGGAGCTCGCCGCGCGCCCCGCCCGCGTACCCCAGATTGACCGCGTCGAGCCCGAGCAGCCGCCCCGCCGTGGCGGGCCAGGAGTGCGCGGGACGGGTCGCCCACCAGCCCTCGGTGATCGAGTCGCCGTGGACGAGCCAGCGGGGCAGGACCGGGGCGGGGGAGAGGCGGCCGCCGACGGCCCGCAGGGCGAGCGGGACCGGGGACTGGCCCTCGGGGAGGTGGACGGTGAAGACGCCGCCGTGCGGGGGCAGGGGGAGGCTCACCGTGCCCTCCGGCGCCGGGACGGCGCAGGTCTCGCCGACGAGCCGCCTGCCCTGCCAGAGCGCGAAGCTGTGGCGCAGCGCGGCGAGCGGGTCCTCGGGGTCCGGGACGGCCGCGCGGTAGCGCAGCTCCACCGCCCGCGTCCCGGGCTCCGCCGTGAACTCGATCCGTACGCCGATGGGCAGCGCGGCCCGCTCGGCGATGTCCCACGGGATCCGCTCCAGGTCGGCCGGATCCGCCCGTACGGGCCGGTCCCCGTCGAGCCAGGCCGTGCCGCGCAGGAAGGGCGCCGGGGCGAGCCAGCCCACCGAGGCCTCCGATCGTGGGTTTCCGGGGGCTCGCAGCGTGGGTCATGGGGCACGAGGAGTCAAGGCACGTGCACGCGCGCGTGCCGCGCCTCGGCAGGGCCCCGTGCACCCGCACGCGGAGTGAGCCTCAGGCCCCCAATATGCCGATTCATGCAGGGGCGCGCAATGTTTCCCCGTCTGCGCCGCGAGCGCGCAATGATCATCCGGTAGTGCGCAACAACCCTGCATTACGACTGCGAACCTCAGCCCCTTAGGCTCGTGCCCCGTACCAGGAGTGGCGGCGACCGCCTGCTCGGCGGTTCCCCTCCCCCGTGGGCTTGCTTCGGCATGCCCGCGAGCCGCCGTGGTCGTCCCACCGCCTACAGGCAGCGATAAGGAGCCTCCGCAGTGCTGGACCACGGCGCAGCCCCACCGGTCGTCGACACGACCACCCCCAAGACCTCCGCGCTCGGCGCCCTCACCCGGCGCAAGCCGGTGGAACGCCTGGTCATGGAGGGTGGGCAGGGTGAGGGCGGCAGCCTCCGCCGCTCGCTCTCCATGTGGCAGCTGACCATGATCAGCATCGGTGCCACGCTCGGCACCGGCATCTTCGTCGTCCTCGGCGACGCCGCCCCCAAGGCCGGCCCAGCCGTGACGATCTCCTTCGTGATCGCCGGCCTGACCGCCCTCTTCTCCGCTCTGTCCTACGCGGAGCTGGCCGGATCGGTGCCCGTCTCCGGGTCTTCGTATTCGTACGCGTACGCAACGATGGGCGAACTCGTCGCCTGGGTCTGCGGCTGGTGCCTGGTCCTGGAGTACGGCGTCTCCGTCGCGGCGGTCGCCGTCGGCTGGGGCGAGTACCTCAACGAACTCCTCGACGGCACCCTGGGGATCACGATCCCCGAACAGATCTCCTCCCCGATGGGCGAGGGCGGCTTCATCAACCTGCCCGCGCTGGTCGTGGTGCTGCTCGCCATGGTGTTCCTGATGCGCGGCGCCAAGGAGAGCGCCCGGATCAACTCGATCATGGTCGCGGTGAAGATCGTCACCCTGCTTCTCTTCATCGGCATCGGCTTCCTGGGCATCAAGGGTGGCAACTACACCCCCCTCGCCCCGCTCGGCATCATGGGCATCAGCGCCGGAGCCGCCACCCTCTTCTTCTCGTACATCGGCTTCGACGCCGCCTCCACCGCCGGTGAAGAGGCCAAGAACCCCAAGCGCGACCTGCCCCGCGCGATCATGCTCTCGCTGCTGATCGTCACCGTGCTCTACGTCCTCGTCGCCTTCGTCGCCGTCGGCGCCATGCCGTGGCAGGACTTCGAGGACACCGAGGCCGCGCTCGCCCAGATCATGACCGACGTCTCGGGGCACAGTTTCTGGGGCGTCGTCCTCGCCGCGGGCGCCGTCGTCGCCATCGCCTCCGTCGTCTTCGCCGTCCTCTACGGCCAGACCCGCATCCTCTTCGCCATGTCGCGCGACGGACTCGTCCCCCGGGTCTTCGCCAGGGTCGACGCCAAGTCCGGCGCCCCCCGCGCAAACGTGGTGATCGTCTCCCTCTTCTGCGGCACCCTCGCTGCCTTCATCCCGCTCGGCAAGCTCGCCGACGCCACCAGCATCGGCACGCTCTTCGCCTTCGGCCTCGTCAACGTCGCCGTTGTCATCCTGCGCAGGACCCGCCCCGACCTGCCGCGCACCTTCAAGGTCGCGCTCTTCCCGATCACGCCGATCCTCGGCCTGCTCGCCTGCGGCTACATGATGTTCAGCCTGGACATCGCCACGTGGATCGTCTTCGGTGGCTGGATGGTGGCGGGCCTCGTGTTCTACTTCCAGTACGGCATCCGCCGCTCCCGACTGGCCATCGAGGCGCCCGCAGAATCAGCGGCATCGACAGAGAAGTGATCCACCCGTAGTGCGACTCAACGACCTCGACGAACGCATCGTCCACGCCCTCGCGGAAGACGCCCGCCGCAGCTACGCCGACATCGGCTCGCTGGTCGGTCTCTCCGCGCCCGCCGTGAAACGGCGCGTGGACCGGCTCAGGGCCGAGGGCGCCATCACCGGATTCACCGTACGGGTGGATCCGGCGGCGCTCGGCTGGGAGACCGAGGGCTTCGTCGAGATCTACTGCCGCCACAACACCTCGCCGAACGACATCCGGCGAGGTCTGGAGCGGTACCCCGAGGTGGTGTCCGCGTCGACCGTCACCGGCGACGCGGACGCCGTCGTCCAGGTCTTCGCCTCGGACATGCGCCACTTCGAGCGCGTCCTGGAGCGCATCGCGGGCGAGCCCTTCGTGGAGCGCACCAAGTCCGTCCTGGTGCTCTCGCCGCTGCTGCGGCGCTTCTCCTCGGGCTCGCCCGCGTAGCCCTGCTCGGACCTGCGGGGCACGGGCGGTCGGGGCGGTGCGGGCCGTGGTTCCCGCACCGCCCTTCGCCCGCCCACCCCCGTGGGGCGGTCTACTCGGTCGGGTAGACGAACTCCCAGGGCACGACCTTGAAGTCGCCCGTCCCCTCCTTGACCTTCTCGAACGGCGCGCCGCTGATGCACGGCGGCACCTTGTCCTTCTGCGGGTCGGCGGTCATCCAGGTGTAGCCCAGCCGGTCGCCGTTGGCGTCGTCGTGCACCGTGACCCCGACGCGGGCCTTCCGGAACTCCTTCACATCGGTCTTCGTGACGACACCGGAGACGACGGCCACCTTGCCGCCCGTGGTGAGGCAGTCGACCTTCACCTCCGCGTAGCCGCCCCAGTCGCCCTTGTAGTGGCTGAAGCGGAACGTGCCCGTGGCCTTCGTCGGATCCTGCCGGTTCATCTCGGCGAGGTGCGCGTCGAAGGTGAAGGTGATGTCGTCACCGGCCGGCCGGTACAGCTTCGCGGTGCCGGTCAGCGCGGCGGCCTCCTTGACGGTGGCCGAGGCCGCGGCCGGGGCGGGAGCGTCGTCCGCCGCGGCGATACCCCCGGCTCCCAGGGTGAGCAGAACAGCGGCGGCGACGGCGACGGTCCTCGTACGACGGTTCATGGTCTTTCCCGGTCCTTTCGGCAGGTCGTCCGGCAGGTCTTCCGGACGAGGACCACTCTTCCGCGCAGGCCGCGCCGGGGCGTCGCGCCGCAGGACGGTTCCCGTCTCCGCCGCGCGGCGGGGGAGCCGTACGACCCCCGGCGGAGCCGTACGCAACGAATCGCCACAGGGGACATGGATCGCGCAATGGTTCGACGGTCGGTCCGCAACGCTCCCGCCTTGTCCGAACAGAGCGCGAAACCGTACCGTTTTTGACGTCTTCCCCTTGTACTCCGACCCCCCGAGGATCGCTCATGCCCGCGCTGCGCACCGCCCTGCTCCAGAGCTCCGGCGAGCTCGGTGACGTGGCCGCCAACCTCAAGATCCTCGACGAGGCCGCCGCCCGCGCCGCTGCCGCCGGAGCGGGCCTGCTGCTCGCCCCCGAGCTGTTCCTCACCGGCTACGCCATCGGCGCCGACATCGCGCGCCTGGCCGAGCCGGCCGACGGCCCCTCCGCCCGCGCCGTCGCGGCGATCGCCGTGCGCCACGGCCTCGCCGTCGGCTACGGCTACCCGGAGCGCGACACCGAGCGGCACGGGGTCCTCTACAACTCCGCGCAGCTCATCGGCGCCGACGGCGTCCCGCTCGCGCAGTACCGGAAGACCCACCTCTTCGGAGACTTCGAGCTGACGTGGTTCACCCCCGGTGACCTGGCCGTCGTCCAGGCGGAGGTCGACGGCCTCACCGTCGGCGTGATGATCTGCTACGACGTCGAGTTCCCCGAGAACGTACGGGCGCACGCGCTGGCGGGTACGGACCTCCTCCTCGTACCGACCGCGCTGATGCACCCCGCCGAGATCGTGCCCCTGTCCGTGGTGCCGGTCCGCGCCTTCGAGAACCAGCTCTACATCGCGTACGCCAACCGGACCGGCTCCGAGGGCGCCTTCGAGTTCGTCGGCCTCTCCGCCCTGGCCGGCCCCGACGGTACCGCCCGCGCCCGCGCCGGGCGCGGCGAGGACCTCGTCTTCGGCGACGTCGACACCGACTTCCTGGCGGCCTCCCGCGCGGAGAACCCCTACCTCCGCGACCGGCGCCCGGGCCTCTACGGCCCCCTCGTCTGAGCCGTCCCCACCCCCCGACCTGCCTCGTCCTTCTTTTCCGTGCAAGGAGTCCGTACCCCATGACGTCCACGGTGCCCACGACCGCCGTCCCCCACAGCGACGGCCAGCCGCCGATCACCATGTTCGGTCCGGACTTCCCGTACGCGTACGACGACTTCCTGGCCCACCCGGCCGGTCTCGGCCAGATACCGGCCACCGAGCACGGCACCGAGGTCGCCGTCATCGGCGGCGGTCTCTCGGGCATCATCGCCGCGTACGAGCTCATGAAGATGGGCCTCAAGCCCGTCGTCTACGAGGCCGACCAGATCGGCGGCCGGCTGCGGACCGTCGGCTTCGAGGGCACCGCCACCGAGGGCCTCACCGCGGAGATGGGCGCGATGCGCTTCCCGCCCTCCTCGACCGCGCTCCAGCACTACATCGACCTCGTCGGCCTGGAGACCACGCCTTTCCCGAACCCGCTCGCCGAGTCGACCCCCTCGACCGTCGTCGACCTCAAGGGCGAGTCGCACTACGCCACCACCGTCGACGACCTCCCGCAGGTCTACCGCGACGTGATGAACGCGTGGAACGCCTGCCTGGACGAGGGCGCCGACTTCTCCGACATGAACCAGGCCATGCGCGAGCGCGACGTCCCGCGCATCCGCGAGATCTGGTCGAAGCTCGTCGAGAAGCTCGACAACCAGACCTTCTACGGCTTCCTCTGCGAGTCGGAGTCCTTCAAGTCCTTCCGGCACCGCGAGATCTTCGGCCAGGTCGGCTTCGGCACCGGCGGCTGGGACACCGACTTCCCCAACTCCATCCTGGAGATCCTCCGTGTCGTCTACACCGAGGCGGACGACCACCACCGCGGCATCGTGGGCGGCTCGCAGCAGCTGCCGCTGCGCCTCTGGGAGCGCGAGCCGGAGAAGATCGTCCACTGGGCGCCGGGCACCTCGCTCAGCTCCCTGCACGAGGGCACCCCGAAGCCGGCCGTGACCCGGCTGAACCGGACCGCCGGCAACCGGATCACCGTCACCGACGCCTCCGGCGACATCCGTACGTACCCGGCGGCGATCTTCACCGCCCAGTCCTGGATGCTGCTCTCCAAGATCGCCTGCGACGACTCGCTCTTCCCGATCGACCACTGGACGGCGATCGAGCGCACCCACTACATGGAGTCCTCGAAGCTCTTCGTGCCCGTGGACCGGCCGTTCTGGCTGGACAAGGACGAGCAGACCGGCCGGGACGTCATGTCGATGACGCTGACCGACCGGATGACCCGCGGCACGTACCTCCTGGACGAGGGCCCGGACAAGCCGGCCACGATCTGCCTCTCGTACACCTGGTGCGACGACAGCCTGAAGTGGCTGCCGCTCTCCGCCAACGAGCGGATGGAGGTCATGCTGAAGTCGCTCGGCGAGATCTACCCGAAGGTCGACATCCGGAAGCACATCATCGGCAACCCGGTGACGGTCTCCTGGGAGAACGAGCCCTACTTCATGGGCGCCTTCAAGGCGAACCTGCCGGGCCACTACCGCTACCAGCGCCGCCTGTTCACGCACTTCATGCAGGAGCGGCTGCCCGAGGACAAGCGGGGCATCTTCCTCGCGGGCGACGACATCTCCTGGACGGCCGGCTGGGCCGAGGGCGCGGTGCAGACGGCGCTCAACGCGGTGTGGGGCGTGATGCACCACTTCGGCGGCGGCACCGACGCCACCAACCCGGGTCCGGGCGACGTCTACGAGGAGATCGCCCCGGTCGAGCTGCCGGAGGACTGAGTCCCGGCCGGACCGGACCCGGCCGTACGGGTCAGGGCCTGGTGAGCGGTGTGAGCAGCATCCGCCCCACCAGGCCCACCGACCGGTCGAGCCGTTCGGTGAACTCCCCGGCCAGCTCCGGCAGCCCGCGCAGCTGCCAGAGCGAGCGCGCCGCCAGCCAGGCCCCGTCGCGGGCCCGGTCCAGGCTCCAGCAGCCGAGCAGATGCGTCAGCGGGTCCGCGATCTCCAGGAGGTCCGGGCCCGGCTGCAGTTCCTCCCTGATGCGCTCCTCCAGGAGGACGAGGATGTCGCCGACCCGGTCGAACTCGTCCTCCAGGTCGGCGGGCGCGCACTCCAGGGCGCGGCACGTGTCGACCACCGCGAGCGCCAGGTCGTGGCCCACGTGGGCGTTGATCCCGGCGAGCGCGAACTGCAGCGGGCGTACGCCGGGATGGCGCCGGTAGCGGAAGAGGGGCCGCCAGCAGGCGGGCGCCGGGCCGCCGGCGGCGACGGTGTCGACCGCCGTGAGGTAGCGCTCGGCGAAGCGCACGTCGAGGGTGGCGGCCGCCGTGCGGTCGGCGAAGGTGCCCGCCTCGATGGCGTGGCCGATCTCCTCGGTGACCGTCAGGTACACCCGGTTGAAGACGGCGACCCCGTCGGCCGGATGCCAGGTGGAGCGGAGTGTCCGCATCCGGTCCACCACGGGGTCGACCGCCAGGAACGGCCCGAGGTGGTGAGCGAGGGGTTGCCCGATCTGCTGGGTCTGCGCCATGGGTGCAGGTTTCCAGTCGCCGGGCCGGGAGGGAACTCCCTGGGCCCGGCTTCCCCAGAACGGGCGAATCACTCAGTTCTTCGCCAGCGGAACCTCGTCGGAGGTGCTCTCGTACGAGCTGGTGCCGGAGTCCAGGAGGGGCTCCTGCTCCTTGAGGTGGGCCGGGGCGAAGGCCCTCAGCACGTGGTAGCCGGTGATCACGACGATCGTGCCGAGCGCGATGCCGCCCAGCTCGAAGGTGTCGGTGAAGGTGAGCTTCACGCCGCCGACGCCGATGATGATGCCGGCGGCGGCCGGGACCAGGTTGAGCGGGTTGCGCAGGTCGACCTTGGCATTGATCCAGATCTGGGCGCCGAGCAGGCCGATCATGCCGTAGAGGATCACGGTGATGCCGCCGAGTACCCCGCCGGGGATGGCGGCGACGATCGCGCCGAACTTGGGGCAGAGGCCGAAGAGGAGCGCGAAGCCGGCCGCGGCCCAGTAGGCGGCGGTCGAGTAGACCCGGGTGGCGGCCATGACGCCGATGTTCTCGGAGTACGTGGTGTTCGGCGGGCCGCCCACCGCCGTCGACAGCATCGAGGCGGCGCCGTCGGCGGCGATCGCCGTGCCGAGCTGGTCGTCCAGGTTGTCGCCGGTCATCTCGCCGACGGCCTTGACGTGCCCGGCGTTCTCGGCGATCAGCGCGATGACCACGGGCAGGGCGACCAGGATCGCGGACCACTCGAAGCTCGGCCCGTGGAAGGAGGGCAGGCCGATCCAGTCGGCCTTCGAGACGCCGGAGAGGTCGAGCCGCCAGTGGTCGGTGATCTGACCGCTCGGGGACATCGAGTGGATCTTGCCGAAGACGAGGTCGAAGATCCAGGAGATGCCGTAGCCGAAGACCAGGCCGAGGAAGATCGCGATCCGGGACCAGAAGCCGCGCAGGCAGACCACGGCCAGACCGGTGAACAGCATCACGAGCAGCGCCGTCCACTGGTCCTGCGGCCAGTACGTCGACGCGGTGACCGGGGCCAGGTTGAAGCCGATCAGCATGACGACGGCGCCGGTCACGATCGGGGGCATCGCCGCGTGGATGATCCGCGCGCCGAACTTCCGTACCGCGAGACCCGCGAGGAAGAGCACCGCGCCGACGACGAGGACCGCGCCGGTCACGGTGGCGCTGGTGCCGCCCGAGGCCCGGATGGCGGCGGCGACACCCACGAAGGAGAGCGAACAGCCCAGGTAGGACGGGACGGTGCCGCGGGTCGCGAGGAGGAAGATCGCGGTCGCGACACCGGACATCATGATCGCGAGGTTCGGGTCCAGACCCATCAAGACAGGGGCGACGAAGGACGCCCCGAACATGGCGACGACGTGCTGGGCGCCGAGGCCGACGGTGCGGGGCCAGGAGAGCCGCTCGTCCGGCCGGACGACGGCCCCGGGAGCGGGTGTTCTCCCGTCGCCGTGCAGGGTCCAGCGCACGCCGAGGTTCATGAGGTCGCTCCCGTTCAGAGGTTCCGGCGGCCGTGTCGTGACCGCAAAAGATCAGCCACATGGTATGCGCCACGACCTGCCGGAACCGTTCCCCGCCGTGCGACCGCGGCCCGGCCGGAGCGGACGCCCCTGACGGCCCGCCGTTACGCGACCGGGCCGGAGCTCTTCGCCGGGGCGCCGTCCGCCTTGGCCGACGCCGCCGCCGCCCGCGCACCGGGCCTGAGCACGCCCGCGCCGAGCACCAGACCCAGGGCCAGCAGGGTGACCAGACCGAAGGAGAAGACGAGCGAGGTCGCGTCGGCGATGCCGCCGATCGCCGAGGGGGCGATGAGACCCGAGGTGTACGTGATGGTGGCGACGCCCGCGATGGCCTGGCTCGGGTTCGGGCCGCTGCGGGCCGCGGCGGCGAAGGCGAGCGGGACGACGACCGCGATGCCGAGGCCGATGAGACCGAAACCGGCCATCGCGACGGCGGCGTGCGGGGCGAGGACGACCATGAGCCCGCCGAGGGTGGCGACGGCGCCCCCGACCCGTACCGTACGGACCGCGCCGAAGCGGTCCACGACGCGGTCGCCGGCCAGCCGGGCCACGGCCATCGTCAGCGCGAAGGCGGTCGTCGAGGCGGCCGCGAGCCCGGCCGAGCTGCCGAGCTCGTCCCGGAGGTAGACGGCCGACCAGTCGAGGCTGGCGCCCTCCGCGAACACCCCGCAGAAGCCGATCGCGCCGATGACCAGCGCGGACTTCGGCGGCAGCGAGAACCGCGGCGGCGCCTCCTCGTCCTGGGTGCCGACCACGTCCAGGACGCCCTGGCAGAAGAACAGGCCGAGCGCGGTGAGGGTCAGGGCCGCGATCAGATGGTGGATCCGGGCGTCGCCCCCGAGGTGGGCGGCGACCGTGCCGGCGGCCGAGCCGATCAGCGCGCCCACGCTCCACATGCCGTGCAGGCTCGACATGATGGACTTGCCGAGCCGGTTCTCGGTCTCGACGCCCAGCGCGTTCATCGCCACGTCGGACATGCCCGCCGTCGCGCCGTACACGAAGAGCACCCCGCACAGCCCCCAGACGTTCGGCGCCAGCGAGGGCAGCGTCAGGGACAGCGTCCACAGGGCGAGCAGGCCGCGCAGGGCCGTGCGGGCGCCGAAGCGGTGGCTGATGGCACCGGCCAGCGGCATCGCGAGGGAGGCGCCGAGCGCGGGGAAGGCGAGCGCGAGCCCGAGCTGTCCGGCGCTGACGCCCGCGTGCTCCTGGATCCACGGAATGCGGGTCGCGAAGCTGCCGGTCACCGCGCCGTGGACGCAGAAGACCGCGGCGACGGCGAAGCGTGCCCGCCGCAGTCGCTCGGTGCTGAAGACGGTCTCCGCCGCCATGTGCCCTCCCTGTGTCGTGATGTGGCGGTAAACTATCAGGGACCCTGCCTGATAAATAGACCGCAGGAGGGAGTCCGTACGGATTCGCGTCTGAGAGGATCGCCGCATGGCCGCATCCCCGAGCACCGCACGGGCCATCAACGACCGGCTCGCCCTGCGACTGCTCCAGGACGAGGGCCCGTTGACGGCCACTCAGCTCAAGACGCTCACCGGACTCTCCCGCCCGACCGTCGCCGACCTCGTCGAGCGGCTCCGGGAGTCCGGGCTCGTCCATGTCGTCGGGGAGTCCGGGGCCGAGCGTCGCGGGCCCAACGCCAAGCTGTACGGCATCGTGGCCGACCGCGCGTACCTCGCCGCGCTCGACGTGCGCACCCGATCCGTCTCCGTGACCGTCTCCGACCTCCTCGGCGTGACCCTGGCCGAGGCATCCGCGCCCGTCGGTGACGACGGCGGCACGGGCCCCGCCGTGGAGAAGGCGGTCACGCTCCTGGAGCGCACCGCCAAGGAGGCCGGCGTCGACCGGCTGCACACCGTGGCCGTCGGCGCCCCCGGGCTCATCGACCCGGCCACCGGCGAGCTGCGCGACTCCGCGAAACTGCCCGCCTGGCACCGCCGCCTGGTCGCCGTCCTCCAGGAACGGCTGCCCGCCCGCGTCCTCGTCGAGAACGAGACCAACCTCGCCGCCTTCGCCGAGCTCCGCGAGGGCGCCGCCCGCGACCGCGACGACTTCGTGCTGCTCTGGCTCGGCCAGGGCGTCGGCGCCGCCGTCGTCCTGGACGGACGACTGCGCCGCGGGGCCTCGGGCGGCGCCGGCGAGATCGGCTTCCTGCCCGTGCCGGGAACCTCCGGGCTCCCTTCGGCCACCGGCTGCGACGGCGGCTTCCACGAGCTGGCCTGCACCGCCGCGGTCGAGGCCCTGGCCGTCGAGCACGGCCTCGACCCGGAGACCGCGCTCGGCTCGGGACACGGCCCCTTCCTCGACGCCCTCGCCCACCGCCTGGCCGTCGGCACGGCGGCGGTGGCCTCCGTCCTGGACCCCGGCTGTGTGGTCCTCGGCGGCGAGACCGGCCACCAGGGCGGCACGGGGCTCGCGGCCCGCGTGGAGGCCGAGGCCGCACGGCTCTCCCCGCTCCGTACGGAGGTCCGCCCCACGGCCCTCGGGGACACGGCCGTCCTCCGCGGCGCCCTCCTCCTCGCCAGGGACGCGGCCCAGGACGAGCTGTTCCCGTAGAAGGCGGAACGCAGCACGCACCCCCGGCCGGGAACGCCGGAGCGCCGCGCCCCGGACAGGGGGGCGCGGCGCGGTGGGAGCCCGGCGGCGGCCAAGGGCCGTGAGAGTCCGCCGCCGGGGGTCTTTCGGAGGGGGTGCGTCGGCCGGCGCTTCAGCAGGCGCCGAGGTCCTTCCAGACGCCCCAGTCGCCGGTCGTGCCCGGCGTCTCGTTCTGGGTCCACCACTGGGCCTTGTACTTGCGGCCGTTGTGGGAGACCTCGTTGCCCGCGTTGTAGACCGTGCCGGCCACGTACGCCGGGACCGTGCCGCAGCCCGTGGGCTGCGTCGTCGGAGGCGTGGTCGGGGGAGTGGTCGGCGGGGTCGTCGGCGGGGTGGTGGGAGGCGTGGTCGGCGGGGTGGTCGGCGGCGTGGTGGAGCCGGGCTCCACGACCGTCGTGCCGCGCGCCAGGTCACCGGCGAGGGCGTACGTCGTGCCGTTGATGTTCACCGTCCAGTTGGAGGGGGTGGACAGCGGCAGGTAGTAGTTGAACGACAGGTCGACCGAGGCGCCGGGGGCCAGCGACTGCCAGGCCGGGAGCTTCAGGGAGACGCGGTGGAAGTCGCCCTTCAGGCCGCCCACGTTGCCGCCCGTGTGGTCGCTGCTGATGACCTTCGTGCCGAAGCCCGACTGGTCCGAGGCGTTGCTCGGCGCCGAGGTGCCGTAGTCGAACTGGAACTCGGTGCCGCCCGGCAGCGCCGTCGCCGTGTTGTTGGTGATCTTGATCTTCGGGGTGATCGGGTAGTTCGAGTCGCCCAGCTTGAACTCGGTGAACCGGGTGTCGATCTTCACGGCCTGGGTCGGCAGCGCCTTGTTGGACTTCTTCGCGCCGTACGGGGTGGCCGCCTTGAACTTGTCGTACATCAGCGAGGTGAGCGTGGAGCCCATCTCGTACTGGCCCTTGGCGGCGTTCCAGGCGTAGTCGCCGGCCATCTCCCAGACCATGGTGCCGCCGATGCCGCGGTCGACCACGTAGTCGGCCTTGGCGGCCACGGACTGCTCGTCCTCGGTGGAGAGGAAGACCTTCTTCTCGGCGTTCCACAGCCACGGCGCGACCAGGGTCGAGTCGTACTTGCGGGCGTAGGTGCCGGTCAGGGTGGTGTTCGCCGGGAAGCCGTACTGGGTGACGTAGTCGCCGACGATCCCCTTCTCGAGGTTCTTGGCGTGCCACATCGGGTTGGAGCCGGCGGGCGACTCCTTGCCCGCGGTGTCCTTGTCGTGCCACAGGTTGTCGATGCCGACGGCACCGTCACCGCACTTGGTCAGACCGGCGCCGGCCGGGCAGGTGGTCGCGGAGGCCTTGCCCCACAGGCCGTCGGTGCCGCCCTGGACGTTCTTGTGGCCGCGGGTGTAGTAGGGCAGGCCGATGTTGATGCGGCCGGCCGGCATCGAGCCGCGGAAGTAGTGGTACGCCCAGTCGGTGTTGAGGTAGCCGATGTTGCCGTACTGCGCCGAGCCGTAGACGTTGGCGGCGGCGAGCTCGCCGTCCTTGCCGTCGTCGAAGAGCGAGGCGTTGGGGCCGACGTACTCGTTCCAGGCGCCGTGCAGGTCGTAGGACATGATGTTGACGTAGTCCAGATACTGCTGCATCTGGAAGGTCTCCATGCCCCGCAGCAGGTAGCCGGAGGAGGGGGCGGCGACGGTCAGCAGGTAGTGCTTGCCGTCGGCGGCGCCGGCCGCGTCCAGCTTCTCGCGCAGGGACTTCATGAGGGCCGCGTAGCCCTGCACCAGCCCGGCGCGGCGCGCGTTCGCGAGCTGCCAGTCGAGCGGGTTGCCGGCGTCCTTCATCGTGGTCGGGTACTCGTAGTCGATGTCGACGCCGTTGAACCCGTACTTGCGGATGAAGTCGACGGACGAGGCCGCGAAGGTGTCGATCCCGGCCTGGTTGACCGAACCGTCGGCGTTGGTGGCCATGGAGTAGAAGCCGCCGGAGTTCACCCGGTCGCCGTTGTCCGCGAAGTAGCCGCCGGTCTCCGCCCAGCCGCCGACGGAGATCAGCGTCTTGACGTTCGGGTGCTGCTTCTTGAACTTGTTGAGCAGGTTGAAGTGCCCCTTGTACGCGTACGCCGGGTCCATCTCGGCGCCCGCGACACCGGGCCAGGTCATCCCGGTGGCCGCGTTGTTCGGGCCGTCCGTACCCACGGAGAGCTTGTTGTCGCTCCCGATGTGGCCGAAGGCGTAGTTGATGTGGGTGATCTTCTCCCACGGGATGTCCTTGGCGAGGTACGCGGGCTCGCCGTTCTTGCCGGTGCGCCAGCCGGTGAAGTAGCCGATGACCCGGCGCTGGTGGTCCGCGCCCATCTTCTCGCGGCCCTCGGCGTCGTAGACCGAGCAGTACGGGACGTCGACGCCCGGGGTCTTGTACAGCCCGTCGGGCCGACACGACTCGTTGTCGGCCGCGTACGAGACGCCGCCGGCAAGCGAGCTGAGCAGCAGACCGGCGACGGCCGCGCCGGAAGCGAGCAGCGACGCTCTCTTCGTGGTGGGGGACAACACGATCGGTCCTCCTGGGGTGGGGGTCCCCCCACGCCTTCGGGCGTAGGGGGAGTGGAAAAACACAACGAACAAGGGGGTGGGTCGTGTTGGGCCCGGGGAGTGCGCACACCGTCGGACCGTTACCTCGGAGGTGACACGGAGATTAAGAGGACTAGACCAGTGCGTCAATAGGTCTGGACCATAGAAGGCAGGAATGGGTCCGTGTGAGCCAGGCCACACGCCCTCGCCGGTATGGCCGGTCACGGGCCGTGGCACACTGGCCCTGTATCAGCAGCAGCGCACTCCGGGGTCGGTGTAATTCCGAACCGGCGGTATAGTCCGCGACCCGTCCGCAGCCAGCGGCCGGTTGACCAGGTGAAACTCCTGGACCGACGGTGAAAGTCCGGATGGGAGGCAGTGCGCGGCGGGCGACCCCTTTCCAGGGGTGTGTCAGCCGTACGTCCGCTGGTCGCCGTGTCGCAACCGATTCGGCGTACCCGGAGGACTCGGCCTCGGCGCACCCTGCGCGAGGCGTCTTTCCCGCTCTCTGTCGTCATCGACAGGCCCCGGAGTCCGTGCCCGAAGAGGCAGGAGGACCCGGTGGCCCAGCAGGCCGACATCACCGCCATGCGACGCGCCGTCGAGCTCGCCGCACGCGGACTCGGCGCCACCAGCCCCAATCCCGTCGTCGGCTGCGTCGTCACCGACGCCTCCGGACACCAGGTCGGCGAGGGCTGGCACCAGCGCGCCGGCGGCCCGCACGCCGAGGTGCACGCCCTGCGCGAGGCCGGCGTCCTGGCCCGCGGCGGCACCGCGTACGTCACGCTCGAACCCTGCAACCACACCGGACGCACCGGCCCCTGCGCCCAGGCCCTGATCGAGGCCGGGGTCAGCCGGGTCGTGTACGCGGTCGGCGACCCGAACCCGCAGGCCACAGGCGGCGCCGACACCCTGCGCGCCGCGGGCGTCGAGGTCACGGGCGGCCTCCTGGAGGACGAGGCCGAGACGGGCAACATCGCCTGGCTCACCTCCGTACGCCGCCACCGGCCCTTCGTCCGGTGGAAGTACGCCGCCACCCTCGACGGCCGGATCGCCGCCGCCGACGGAACCTCCCGCTGGATCACCTCCGCCGAGTCCCGTGCCGACGTCCACCGGCTGCGCGCCGAGTCCGACGCCGTCGTCGTCGGCTCCGGCACCGCCCGCGCCGACGACCCCCATCTGGCCGTACGCGGGATCGAAGACGTCGTACAGCCGCTGCGGGTCGTCGTCGACACCGAGGCGACCGCCGTGAAGCCGGGCGCCCGGGTCCTCGACGACGCGGCCCCCACCCTGATCGCGATCGCCGAGAACGCAGAGAACGCTGCGACCGGCCTGCCCGACGTCGTACGCCTTCCCAGGGCCGGGCGCGGCCTGTCCGTACCCGCCCTCCTGGACGCCCTGCACGAGCGCGGCGTCCGCTCCGTCCTCCTCGAAGGCGGCCCCACCCTCGCGGGCGCCTTCGTCGCCGCGGGCGCCGTCGACCAGGTCGTCGGCTACCTCGCCCCGGTCCTCCTCGGCGCGGGCCCGCACGCCCTCGCCGACGCGGGAATCGGCACCATCACCGAAGCGTTGCGGCTCGACGTCACCGAGACCGTGCGCATCGGCCCCGACCTCCGTATCACCGCCACCCCCAAGGAGCGCTGACCGTGTTCACCGGAATCGTCGAAGAACTGGGCGAGGTCGTCGCCGTCGAGCAGCTGGAGGACGCCTCCCGCTTCCGACTGCGCGGCCCCCTGGTCACGGAAGGCGCCCAGCACGGCGACTCCATCGCCGTCAACGGTGTCTGTCTCACGGTCGTCGAGTTCGGCGACGGCGAGTTCACCGCCGACGTCATGGCCGAGACCCTCAAGCGGTCCAGCCTCGGCGCCCTCGAAGCCGGCTCCCGGGTCAACCTGGAGCGGCCCATGGCCGTGGGCGACCGCCTCGGCGGCCACATCGTCCAGGGACACGTCGACGGCACCGGCACGATCCTCGGCCGGACCCCGTCCGAGCACTGGGAACTGGTCAAGGTCGGCCTGCCCGCCCACCTCTCGCGCTACGTCGTCGAGAAGGGCTCGATCACGGTCGACGGCGTCAGCCTCACCGTCGTCGAGGTCGCCGACGACTGGTTCACCATCAGCCTCATCCCCACCACCCTCGCCCTGACCACGCTCGGCATCAAGAAGAGCGGCGACCCGGTCAACCTGGAAGTGGACGTCATCGCCAAGTACGTCGAGCGACTGCTCGGCCCGAACACCCTGGAGAACGGCAAGTGAACTGGCTCAACTCCGAGGCGTTCACCGTCCTCGACCAGCACATCATGTGGTCCGACATGATCGGCAACACGATCGGACTCATAGCCCTCGCGCTCGGCTGGCGCCGCTCCATCCTCACCTGGCCCGCCCAGCTGCTCTCCGGCCTGATCCTCGTCGGCGCCTACGCCTCCGCCCACCTCTCCGGCGGCGTCGGCAAGCAGCTCCTGGTCATCGGCGTCGCCGCCTGGGGCTGGTGGCAGTGGAACCGCGGCAGGCAGCAGGCCCAGGACGGCTCCATCGCCGTCCGCTTCGCCACCTGGAAGGAGCGCGGTCTGCTCCTCGCGGGCGCGGTCGCCGGCACCCTCGCCGTCGGCGGGCTCTTCACCCTCTACCCGTCGCTCTCCTGGAGCCCGTGGGCCGACGCGTACATCTTCGTCGGCACGCTCGTCGCGATGATCGCCCAGGCCCGCGGCCTCGTCGAGTTCTGGTTCGCCTGGCTCCTCGTCGACCTCGTCGGCGTCCCCCTCGCCTTCAACAGCGGCCTCGCCTTCTCCGGCCTGGTCTACGTCATCTACTTCGCCCTCGTCATCTGGGGCATGCGCGACTGGTGGCTCCGGACGCGCACGACCTCCGCCGCTCTGGAAGGAGCCCACGCATGAGCGCCGCCCTTCCCCTCTTCGACGCCACCGACCTCGCCCTCGACCCCGTCGAGCAGGCCATCCGTGACATCGCCGCCGGGCGCCCCGTCGTCGTCGTCGACGACGAGGACCGCGAGAACGAGGGCGACCTCGTCATCGCCGCCGAGAAGGCGACCCCCGAGATCGTCGCCTTCATGATGAGCGAGTGCCGCGGCCTGATCTGCGCGCCCATGGAGGACGAGGAGCTGGAGCGCCTCCAGCTCCCGCAGATGGTCGAGCACAACACCGAGTCGATGCGGACGGCCTTCACCGTCTCCGTCGACGCGTCCCCCGCGCACGGCGTCACCACCGGCATCTCCGCCGCCGACCGCGCCACCACCCTGCGGATGCTGGCGAGCGGCAGCCACGAGCCGTCCGACTTCGTCCGCCCCGGACACGTCTTCCCCCTCCGCGCCAAGGCCGGCGGCGTCCTCGCCCGCAACGGCCACACCGAGGCCGCCGTCGACCTCGCCCGCCTCGCGGGCCTCCGCCCGGCCGGCGCGATCGTCGAGATCGCCGGCGAGGACGGCGTCATGCTGCGCCTGCCCGAGCTGGTCCCCTTCGCCCGCAAGCACGGCCTCACGATCATCTCCATCGAGGACCTGATCGCCTACCGGCGCTCCGCCGAGCCGACCGTCCGCCGCGAGGCCGAGGTCCAGCTGCCCACCGCGCACGGGGACTTCACCGCGTACGGCTACCGCTCCACCGTCGACGGCGTCGAGCACGTCGCCCTCGTCCACGGCGAGATCGGCGACGGCGAGGACCTGCTCGTGCGGGTCCACTCCGAGTGCCTGACCGGCGACATCTTCCACTCGCTGCGCTGCGACTGCGGCCCCCAGCTCCAGGCCTCCATGGACCGCATCCAGGAGGCCGGCCGCGGCGTCGTCGTCTATCTGCGGGGCCACGAGGGCCGCGGGATCGGCCTGCTCTCCAAGCTCCGCGCGTACGAGCTCCAGGAGCAGGGCCGCGACACCCTCGACGCCAACCTGGAGCTCGGGCTGCCCGCCGACGCCCGCGACTACGCCGCCGGCGCCCAGATCCTCGTCGACCTCGGCGTCCGCGGCCTGCGCCTGATGACCAACAACCCCGACAAGATCGAGGCCCTCACCCGGTACGGCCTCAGGGTCGAGGGCCGCGAGCCGATGCCGGTCCAGGCCGGCGAGCACAACCTCCGCTACCTGCGCACCAAGCGGGACCGGATGGGCCACGACCTGCCCTGGCTGGACGGCTCCCCGGCCTCCACCTGCGGCAACCAGTAATCCCCACCTTTCGTACGTTCACGGTTCACGGTTCAAGGTTCAAGGAGAGACATGAGCGGCAAGGGCGCACCCGTCCTCAGCGTGAAGAACTGCGGCGACCTGCGGGTCGCGGTCATCGCGGCGCAGTGGCACGAGAAGATCATGGACGGCCTCGTCGACGGTGCCCTGCGCGCCCTCAGCGAGCTCGGCATCGACGAGCCGACGCTGCTGCGCGTCCCCGGCAGCTTCGAGCTCCCGGTCGTGGCGAAGGTCCTCGCCGGGCGCGGCTACGATGCCATCGTCGCGCTCGGAGTCGTCATCCGCGGCGGAACCCCGCACTTCGAGTACGTGTGCCAGGGCGTGACCCACGGCCTCACCCAGGTCTCGATCGACACCGGCGTACCCGTCGGATTCGGCGTCCTCACCGTCGACAACGAAGAGCAGGCCCTCGACCGGGCCGGCCTCGAAGGCTCCTCCGAGGACAAGGGCCACGAAGCGGTCACCGCCGCCGTCGCCACCGCCACCACGCTGCGCACGGTCAGCGAACCCTGGCGCTAAGTACGCGACCCTTACCCCGTACCCTTAGGACCATCATGGCGAACGGAACCCGTAAAAGCTTCGAAGAGCTCTTCGCCGAGCTCAAGCTCAAGGCCGAGACCGGCGACCCGGCCACCTCCCGCACCGCGGAACTGGTGGACAAGGGCGTCCATGCCATCGGCAAGAAGGTCGTCGAGGAGGCCGCCGAGGTCTGGATGGCCGCCGAGTACGAGGGCAAGGAAGCGGCCGCCGAGGAGATCTCGCAGCTGCTGTACCACGTCCAGGTGATGATGGTCGCCCGCGGGATCTCGCTGGACGACGTCTACGCCCACCTCTGAGCACGATCCCTGAGCACGATCCCTGAGCACGACTAACTAGTTCGGTCGGTTCGGTCTCCCCACCACTCCCAGGCAAAGGAAGCTCACCCCATGCTGCGCATCGCCGTTCCCAACAAGGGTTCCCTCTCCGGACCTGCGTCGGCAATGCTCCATGAGGCCGGCTACCGGCAGCGCAAGGAGTCCAAGGAGCTCGTCGTCATCGACCCCGACAACGAGGTCGAGTTCTTCTACCTGCGGCCGAAGGACATCGCGATCTACGTCGCCTCCGGGAAGCTGGACATCGGCATCACCGGCCGTGACCTGCTCCTGGACTCCGGAGCCAGCGCCGAGGAGATCCTCGCGCTGAACTTCGGCCGCTCCACCTTCCGCTACGCCACCCGGCCCGGCACCGCGAACGGCCCGGAGGACTTCGGTGGCATGACCATCGCGACCTCCTACGAGGGCATCGTCGCCAAGCACCTCGCCGACCAGGGGATCGACGCCTCCGTCGTCCACCTGGACGGCGCGGTCGAGACCGCGATCCAGCTGGGCGTCGCCCAGGTCATCGCGGACGTCGTGGAGACCGGCACCAGCCTGCGCAACGCCGGACTCGAGGTCATCGGCGAGCCGATCCTCACCTCCGAGGCCGTCGTCGTCCGCCGCCACGGCGCCACGGACGACCACCCGCAGGTGCAGCAGTTCCTGCGCCGCCTCCAGGGCGTCCTGGTCGCGCGCTCGTACGTGATGATGGACTACGACTGCCGCGCCGAGCACCTGGAGCAGGCCGTCGCCCTCACCCCGGGCCTCGAGTCGCCGACCGTCTCCCCGCTGCACAACGAGGGCTGGGTCGCCGTCCGCGCGATGGTCCCCGCCAAGGAGGCGCAGCGGATCATGGACGACCTGTACGAGATCGGCGCGCGCGCCATCCTCACCACCGCCATCCACGCCTGCCGCCTCTGACGGCGGCCCGGCCCGTACGTCCCCCGAGGCACGGAGGAGACCCCGATGTCCGAGTCACCGCTGCCCGCCCTCCCGGTCACCTTCCGGCCGGGACGCACCCGGGCCGTCCTGCTGACCGTGGGAACCGTGATGTTCGTGGTCATCACGGCCGTCGCCCTGATGCTGGAGCGGCTGGGACCGGGGGAGCGCGTCAGCTTCGTCTTCACGGCCGCGCTGCTCTTCGGGGTCCTCATCATGCTGAGCCGCCCGAAGGTCGTCGCCGACGACGAGGGCGTCACGGTCGTCAACATCACCCGGACCCGGCGGCTCGCCTGGGCGGAGATCCTCAAGGTCAACCTCCGCCCCGGCGACCCGTGGGTCTTCCTGGACCTGAGCGACGGCACCAGCATGCCCGTGCTCGGCATCCAGCCCGGCATCGCCAAGGAGGCGGCGATCCGGGACGCCCGCGCCCTGCGGGCCCTGGCCGAGAACCACGGGACGGTCGCGGAGCGGGTCTGAGACCCGACCCCCGGCGAACGGACGGTCGATCGTACGGCCGAACGGACGCCGAACGGATCCCGGGCGGGAGAACCCGGATCCGTCCCCCATCCGGGGCCGACCCCCTGCCCCGCGGGGCGTTCGCGTGACTACTCTGGAGGCGGTGGTGCCGAGCGGCACCACCGCCTCGCGTGTGCAGGGCCGCAGCCGCGGCCCGCGGGGCCACCCTTCGACCCGAGGAGTGACTCCCTCCAGCAATGGACGGATCGTCCGGTAGTACCTGCGCCGCCCCCTCCCAGGAGGCGGCGGCATGATCGTCTCCCTCCTGCTGCTCGCCGCGGCCTTTCTCCTGATCCTCGCCAACGGCTTCTTCGTGGCCGCCGAGTTCGGTCTCGTGACCGTCGAGCGCGCCGAGGCCGAGCGGGCCGCGGCCGCCGGCGACCGGCGTGCCCGTACCGTCGTCACCGCGCTGCGCGAGCTGTCCTTCCAGCTCTCCGGCACCCAGCTCGGCATCACGATCACCTCGCTCGTCGTCGGCATGCTCGCGCAGCCCGCGCTCGCCGGGCTGCTGAACGGGCCGCTCACCGCGACGGGACTGCCCGAAGGGGCCGTCTCCGGGGTCGCGGTGGTGATCGGGATGCTGCTCGCCTCCGCCGTCCAGATGGTGGTCGGCGAGCTCGTGCCCAAGAACTGGGCGGTCTCCCGGCCGCTCCAGGTGGCCCGTTTCGTCGCCACCCCGCAGCGCCGCTTCTCCGCGCTCTTCCGGCCGGTGATCGCCCTGCTCAACCGGGTCGCCAACCGGCTGGTCCGGCTCCTGGGCGTCGAGCCCACCGAGGAGCTGGACTCCGTCCGCACCCCCGGCGAGCTCGTCTCGCTCGCCCGGCACTCCGCCCTGGCCGGCGCGCTCGAACAGGACACGGCCGACCTCTTCGTCCGGACTCTCTCCCTCGGCGGCCTCACCGCCGGGCAGGTCATGACCCCGCGGGTGAAGGTGAGCGCCCTCCAGTGGGACGCCACCGCGGCCGACGTCCTCAACCTCACCCGGGCCACCGGCCTCTCGCGCTTCCCCGTCTACCGCGACCGCATCGACGAGATCGTCGGCATGGTCCACCTCAAGGACGCGCTCGCCGTCGCCCCGCACGCCCGGCTGCGCACCCTCGTCGGCCGGATCGCGGTCCCGCCGCTCCTCGTCCCCGAGACGCTGCCCGCCCAGGCCCTCCTGGAGCGGCTGCGCAGGGAGCAGCCGATCGCGGTGGTCGTGGACGAGTACGGCGGTACGGCCGGCGTCGTCACCCTGGAGGACATCGTCGAGGAGCTCGTCGGCGAGGTGCGCGACGAGCACGACACCCTCGCCGACGGACGCCCCGAGCTGGCCGCCGCCCCCGCCGAGGACGGCCGGCCCGCCTGGGAGGCCGACGGCTCCTGCCGGGTCCACACCCTGCGCCGGATAGGCCTCGACGTGCCCGACGGGCCGTACGAGACCGTGGCCGGGCTCGTCGCCGACCTCCTCGGGCGCATCCCCGCGCCCGGCGACCACGCCGAGCTCCCCGGCTGGCGGCTCTCGGTGCGCCAGGTCGACCGCTACCGGGCCGGGCGCGTCCGGCTCGTGCGGACCGGACCGGTCCCGGACCCGGGCTCGGGCCGCGCATCGGGACCGGGCCTCGAAGCGGGCCTGGAAGCGGGCCTGGACCCCGGCCGCCTGGGCTCGGAGCCGTACGCCGACCCGGTCGCGGCGGACGCCGCCGCCCCGCTCGTCGCGGAGGGCGTCCGATGAGCACGCTCCAGCTGCTGTTCGCCGTCGTCCTGGTCCTGGCCAACGGCTTCTTCGTCGGGGCCGAGTTCGCGCTCGTCTCCGTCCGCCGCAGCCAGATCGAACCGCTCGGCGGCGTCCGCGCCCAGAAGGTCCTCCACGGTCTGGAGAACCTGCCGCAGATGATGGCGGCCGCGCAGTTCGGCATCACCGTCTGCTCGCTGACCCTCGGCGCCGTCGCCGAACCGACCGTGGCCCGTCTCCTCGAACCGGTCTTCCACACGGTCGGGGTCCCGGAGGGCCTGATCCACCCGCTCGGCTACGTCATCGCCCTCGCCGCGGTCGTCTTCCTCCACCTCGTCATCGGCGAGATGGTCCCGAAGAACCTGGCGATGGCCGCGCCCGAGCGGACCGCGCTCTGGCTCGCCCCGGCACTGGTCGGCTTCGCCCGGCTCTGCCGGCCGGTGACGGCCGCGCTGGGCGCCTGCGCCCGGCTCGTCCTGCGGGCGTTCAAGGTCGAGCCGAAGGACGAGGTGGAGGCGGTCTTCACCCGGACGCAGCTCGGCCGGCTCGTCGAGGACGCCGGCCAGGCCGGGCTGCTCGACCCGGCCGAGCAGGAACGTCTGGAGGACGCCCTCGAACTGGGCAGCCGCCCGGTGACGGACGTCCTCATCGGCCCCGGCTCCCTGGTGACGGTCCCGCCGTCCGTCACCCCACGCGAGATCGAGGAGCTGACCGTACGGACCGGCTACTCGCGCTTCCCGGTCCGCGCCGAGGCGCGCGGCACCTTCATGGGCTTCGTGCACGTGAAGGACGTCCTCGACCTGGAGGAGCGGGAGCGGGCCGTGCCGCACCAGCTGTGGCGGCCGATGGCGACGCTCCGCGCCGAGCTGCCGCTCGACGACGCCCTCACCGTGATGCGCCGCGCCGCCACCCATCTGGCGCAGGTCGCGGACGGCTCGGGCCGGGTCCTCGGCCTGGTCGCGCTGGAAGACGTCCTGGAGATGCTCGTGGGCGAGGTCCGGGACCCCGCCCACCGCATGAAACCGGCCCCCGCGCCGGCGCGCGCCCCCGCCTAGTACGCGGGGGGATCCTGCTGGGGGCCGCGGTCGATCGGACCGCGGCCCGACAGGACCTCGCCGTACGCCTGCATCAGGTCGGCGAGCCGGAGCGTGGCGAGGTCGTCCCGGGTCAGCGCGCCGGAGTAGCCGGAGAGCCGCAGGTCCCGGTAGGCGCAGGATTTCTCGTACAGGGTGCGCAGGAAGCGGCCGTTGCCCAGCTCGTCGATCCAGCCCTGCTCGACCACGTGCCCGCTGATCGAGCGGAGCTCCTCCCGGGCCTCGTCGTCCCAGCCGTCGCCGTTCGCCGCCGCCAGGACCTCGCCGATCGCGGTCAGTTCGAGCGGCCGGTACGAGGGGAAGTCGACCCGTGTGGTGAAGCGCGAGGACAGGCCGGGGTTGGTGTTGAGCAGCCGGTCCATGCCCTCGGGGTAGCCCGCGAGGATGACCACCAGGTGATCGCGGTTGTCCTCGGCCCGCTTCAGGAGGACCTGGAGGGCCTCGTCGCCGTACGCGTCGCCCTTGCTGTAGCCCGTGTTGGAGAGCGCGTACGCCTCGTCGACGAAGAGCACCCCGCCGAGCGCCGAGTCGATGAGCTCATTGGCCTTGACCGCCGTCTGGCCGAGGAACTCGCCGACGAGGTCGGCCCGCTGGGCCTCCACGAGGTGGTCGCCGCCGAGCAGCCCGAGGGCGTAGAAGACCCGGCCCAGGATCCGGGCGACCGTGGTCTTCCCGGTGCCGGAGGGGCCGGAGAAGACGAAGTGGCGCTTGGGCGGCTGGACCGGGAGCCCCTGGCCGGCGCGCAGCCGCGCCATCTCCAGCTGCGCGGAGAGCGCCTTGACCTGGCGCTTCACCGGGTCGAGCCCGACCATGCCCTCCAGCTCGGCGAGCGCCTCCGCGAGCAGGACGGGATCGGTGGGCCCGGCGGGGAAGCGCGGCGGCCCCGGCTGCGAGGGCACCGGCGTCTTCTGCCGTACGGTCTCGGGCGGGGTGACGGGAGCGAGCGGCGGTACGGGTTCGGGCGCGAGCCGCAGCCCGTCGCCCAGCGTCCCGGCGTCGGGGTCGGCGGCCGGGGCGGTGTCCACCGTCTCCTGGCCGAGGCCGCCGCCGACGGTGCCGAGCGCGACCGTGGCGAGCCCGGACGGGTCGTCCACGCCGTCGTACCCCTCGAAGCCGTCGTACTCGGCGATGGCCGCGAGCCGGGCGGCCGTGTCCATGAACGCCGGGTCGATCCGGTGCACGGCCCGGTAGAGGGGCAGGGCCGCGGCGCTGCGCCCGGTGCCCTCGTGGGCGCGGGCCAGCCAGTAGCGGAGCTCCTTGCGCTGCGGCTGCTCGCTGCGGCAGCGCATCAGTGAGGCCGAGAGCAGCGGCTCGGCCTGGCCGTACATCTCCAGGCGGACCCGGGCCATGCCGCCGAAGAGCCCCGCCTCGATGCCGAGCAGCGGGTCGTCGACGAGGGTCTCCGTATGGCGGACGAGCTGGTCCCAGTCCTTGACGAGATAGGCGCGGCAGGCGTGCAGGAAGCGGACCTGCGGGTCGGTGTCGACCGGGGGGAGCCCGGCGAGGGCCCGGTCCAGCTCCGGTACGTGGCGTCCGTCGAGCCAGTGGGAGGCGTGCGCGAGCAGGAGGTCGCGCGGGCTCTCCAGGACGGGCTGGACCCACCAGCCCAGCCAGTACCAGGAGTTCAGCGTGCGGCGGTGCCGGGTGCGCTGCTCGCCGAAGCGTTCTCGATGGCGGTACATGCGCAGTAACGCGGTCGTCGTGTCGACCCGGAGCGCGTGCAGCCCGAGCCAGGCGTCCGCCATCCCGGGGTCGATCCGTACCGCCGTCCGGAACTCGTCCTCCGCCTGCGGATAGGCGCCCATCGTGTAGGCGTCGACTCCGCGCAGCCAGGCGAGCTCGGCGGGGGCCAGCGAGCCCTGCGTGCCGATGTCCATCGGGTCCCCCACAACCGTCTTCGCATGGACGGGATTTGACCGCACCTGCGGGCATCGTACCTGCGCAGGGGCTGCGCGATTAAGGAGAAGCGCATGATCCGGAAGCAGTGACCCTGGGTGAGCATCAGAGGTCGCGCAAGGGCCCCCGAGGGGGTGATGGGGCAGAACGAAGCCCCCGATCACGGGGGAACAACCGGGGGCTTCGTGTCTGCGGCGGCTCCGAAAAGCCGCACATTGAGAACGTAAGACCTGTACGCCCCTTGGGTCAAGCGGTGTTCAGGCACTTGCGGAAGCGGACTTTCGGACCCTCAATTCACGGACAGAGAGCCGTCACGGTACGTGATGATCTGGTCCGGGCCCGCTGTCACGGAGGGCCCGGGAAGCCAGTCGTACCCCTCTCGACCCTCCCGTACCAGCGTGTCGGCGAAGGGCCGGGAAGGATCCTCGGCGAAGTGGCGAGTCTCCGCCAGCGTCCACGCGTCCCAGAACTCGGCCTGCTCCGGGCCGTCCCGGTGCCGCCCTCGGACCCAGGACTCCTCGGGCTCCCGCTCCATCCACAGCAGCCACGCCAGGAACGGCCGCACCACCGCCCGGCCCGCGCCGACACCCTCGACGAGGACGACCGGGGCCGGCGGCAGCGCGCGGGCCTCGCCGAAGCTCCGGCGGTGCCAGTCGTACGGCCGGTAGAGCGCGGTCTCGCCCCGGGAGAGCGGCTCCAGGACCTGCCGCCGAAGCCGCTCGGTCCACGCGAAGAGCTCCTCGTGGGTGGCGAGGTCGTCGAGGTGCAGGACGGGGGCGCCGCCGAGGGCGGTGGAGAGGCGGGCAGCGAGGGTGGACTTCCCGGAGCCCGCGTGGCCGTCGACCGCGACCAGCCGGACCGGTCCGCAGGAGGGCGGGAGCCGGAGCAGGGCGTGTGCCGCACGGTCGAGGTCGTTCATGGGCCCAGGGTAGGGGAGTGGGGGACCGTCGCAGGTCAGGGAGGTGCCATCGCCAGTGGTCGAGACCAATATTGGTGCGGCGACGCGGGGCGAAGTGCTGGCGGAGGCCCCGCGCGAGCCGGGATAGTGGGCCAGCGCAGCCCTGTCCGTACGCCCGCCGTTCTCGACTGGGGGTCACCGCCCATGACCAACTCCACCCCGCGCAGAACCGTCCTCGCCGCGGCTCTCGCGGCCGCCGCGGGAACGGCCGCGGCCACCACCGCCCCGGCCACCGCTGCCCCTGCCTCCCCCGACTGCGTCCCGGACGCGTCGGACGACTGCGCCGCCGCCCGGGGACACGCACCGGCGCGCGGTGTCGTCGACAACCGCTTCTGGTCCTCGTACACCGACTGGAGGTGCGGCAGCGCGGCCGGGACGAAGGCGGTCGCCGGCCACCGCCCCGGCCTGGTCCTCGCCATCCCCGCGGGCCGTACCGAGTACGCCGACCCGCACACGGGCCGGACCTCGGCCTGGGAGTACGCGAGCTGGACCTCGCCCGTGCACACCCCGACCGTGCCCGCCACCGAGGTCATCGCCTCCTGGAACGCCCACACGCCGCCCGGCACCTGGCTCCAGGTCGAGCTCTCCGGCACGTACTCCGACGCCACCGACACCCCCTGGTACGTGCTGGGGCGCTGGGCCTCCGGCGACGCCGACATCCGGCGCACCTCGGTCGACGACCAGACCGACGGCAAGAGCTCCGTCTGGACCGACACCTTCGCGATCGACGACGCGGCGAGCGGCCTCCGGCTGCGCTCGTACCGGCTCCGTCTCACCCTCTACCGCACCCCGGGGAGCGGCCTCACCCCGACGGTCTGGCGGCTCGGCGCGATGGCCTCGGACGTCCCGGACCGCTTCACCGTCCCGGCCTCGGAGCCCGGCCCCGCCCACGAGCTGACCGTGCCGCGCTACTCCCAGAACACCCACGTGGGGCAGTACCCCGAGTACGACAACGGCGGCGAGGCCTGGTGCAGCCCGACCTCCTCCCAGATGATCGTCGAGTACTGGGGGCGCCGCCCCTCGGCCGAGGAGCTGGCCTGGGTGAACCCGGACTTCGCCGACCCCCAGGTCTGCCACGCGGCCCGCTTCACCTACGACCACCAGTACGAGGGCTGCGGCAACTGGCCCTTCAACGCCGCCTACGCGGCCACGTACCCCGACATGAACGCGGTGGTGACCCGGCTCCGCTCGCTCACCGAGCTCGAATCCCTGGTCCGGGCGGGCATCCCGGCCATAACGTCCCAGTCCTTCCGCAAGGAGGAGCTGACCGGGGCCGGGTACGGCACCTCAGGCCACCTCATGACCGTCATCGGCTTCACCGCGGACGGCGACGTCATCGCCAACGACCCCGCCTCGCCCAGCAACGAGGCCGTCCGCCGGATCTACCGGCGGCGCGAGTGGGAGAACATCTGGCTCCGCACCAAGCGGTACAACGCGAGCGGGAAAGTGCTCTCCGGCACAGGCGGGGTCTGCTACCTCTACTTCCCCGACCGTCCTTCGCCCGCGCAGCGCAAGGCCCTCGCGGCCCTCGGCATCGGCTGACCGGGCCGGGCGGCTCCAGGGGACGTGACCGACGTCTCTACCCCGGGGCCGCCCCCGTGCCGCACTGTGGTGGCCATGACCGCAACCACCCACACCCGTCTCCTCTCCCGCGCCCGCACGGGCGGTCCCCGGGACGGCGACGGACCCAAGATCCTGGAGCACGTGCTCGGCTGGACCCTGGTCGTCGTGCTCGCCGTGTTCGTCACCCGGGCGGGCCTCATGTGACCACGGCCGTGTGATCCCCCCGGACGGAACGGGCATACTCCCCGCGACCGCGTGCGCGCCCACTCGCGCCGCCCCGCAGGGAGGAGCACCCGGCCATGTCCGAAAGCCCCGCGGACGGCGTGGAACGCCGGCTGCCCACCGATGAGGCCCGGGAGCTGCTCGCCCTGGTCGGCGACATCGCCCGGCGGGAGATCGCCCCGCGCGCCGCGGAGGAGGAGGCGGCCGGGGTGTTCCCCCGTGAGCTGTTCGCGCTGCTCTCCCGGTCGGGACTGCTCGGGCTCCCCTACGACCCGGCGTACGGCGGGGGAGGGCAGCCGTACGAGGTCTACCTCCAGGTCCTGGAGGAGCTCGCCGCGGCCCGGCTCACCGTGGGCCTCGGCGTCAGCGTCCACACGCTCTCCTGTCACGCCCTCGCCGGCTTCGGTACCGAGGAGCAGCGGGCCGAGCACCTGCCCGCGATGCTGGGCGGCGGCCTCCTCGGCGCGTACTGCCTCTCCGAACCCTCCGCCGGCTCGGACGCGGCGGCGCTGCGGACCCGGGCGGTCCGGGACGGCGACGAGTGGGTCGTCGACGGCACCAAGGCCTGGATCACCCACGGCGGGATCGCGGACTTCTGCACGGTCATGGCCCGCACCGGCGGTCCGGGGGCGCGCGGCATCACCGCCTTCCTGGTGCCGGGGGACGCCCAGGGGCTGAGCGCGGCCCCGCCCGAGCGGAAGATGGGCATGAAAGGCTCGCCCACCGCCCAGCTGCACTTCGACGGCGTACGGGTCCCCGACGCACGGCGCCTCGGCGCCGAGGGGCAGGGCTTCGCGATCGCCCTCGCCGCCCTGGACTCGGGCCGGCTCGGCATCGCGGCCTGCGCGGTCGGGCTCGGCCGAGCGGCGCTGGACGAGGCCGTGGCGTACGCGCGCGAGCGCCGGCAGTTCGGGCGGCCGATCGCCGACTTCCAGGGGCTCCGCTTCCTGCTCGCCGACATGGCGACCCTGGTGGAGGCGGGCCGGGCGCTCTACCTGGAGGCGGCACGGCTCCGGGACGAGGGGCGGGAGTTCGGGCGGTCGGCGGCGATGGCGAAGCTCTTCTGCACGGACGCCGCCATGCGGGTCACGACGGACGCGGTGCAGGTGCTCGGTGGGTACGGCTACACCGCGGACTTCCCGGTGGAGCGGTATCTCCGCGAGGCGAAGATGCTGCAGATCGTCGAGGGGACCAATCAGATCCAGCGGGTGGTCATCGCGCGTCACCTCGTCGGACCAGAGTCCCGCTGACGCGTACGGTGCGGTCCGCCCAGACGGGGCCGGCGGCGAGCCGGCTCCACTCCTGGTCGCGGTGGCCCGGGAGGGTGCGGCCCTGGCTGGCCCAGAGGCTGAGGACGTCCTGGTAGATGGGCGGGTCCGGGGCGACCTGGACCGGAACGGGGACCGGGACGGGCGTGGGGAGGGGGTTGGGGGCGGGGAGGGGCGCCGGAGCGGGTGCCTGCGGCAGCACCGGCGCCTTATGAGGAACCGATTCTTCGCCATGCGGTTCGGCCTGCCGGTGCCGACCGTAACTGCTGGGAGTCGTGTACAGCGTGGTCATGCCCGGACCAACGCGCCTCCGGCTGCCGGGGTCACCCCTGAACGGATTCGAGCGGCAGTTCGCCCGGTACCCGGTGCGCGACTCTGGCCCCCCGGCATTTATCTGACGTACCGTCAGCTTTCATCGCGGAAGCACCCGCCGACGCGGAACCACCCGCCGATCAGGAGGTCAGCCATGTCGGTGAAGCGGCACGTCGACGACCGGCCCGTCGCGCTCGACGAATACCCCGTGCACCAGGCCCCGCTCTCGATGAAGCACCACGTGAGCAGCGACCGCAACGCCTATGACCGCTGCATCTTCCACGTCTTCGACCACCAGGGCCGGGCCCTGCTCATCGCCGGCCTCGGCGTCTACCCGAACACCGGTGTCATCGACGCCTACGCGACCCTCCGCACGGGCGACCGGCTGCACGCCGTGCGCGCTTCCGACGCCCTCGGCGACGACCGTACGAACCTGTCCGTCGGCCCCCTCGTCATCACGGTCGACGAACCCCTCAAGCGGCTCTCCCTGCGCTGCGAGGCCGATCCGGACGACCCCGAAGGGCTCTCCTTCGACCTCACCTGGACCGGCGACTTCCCCACCGTCTGGGAGCCCCACCACACCCAGCGCCACGGTGGCCGCCTCACCCTCGAAGGCCGCCGCTTCGTCCAGGCCGGGCACTGCACGGGCACGATCAGGGCGGGCGGCGAGGAGTTCACGGTCACCGCGGGGGAGTGGACCGGCACCCGCGACCGCAGCTGGGGCGTCCGCCCGATACCCGGCGAAGAGCCCGGCCGCGCCGCCGAGTTCCGACCCGAGGGCTTCCACTGGCTCTGGATCCCGATGCGCTTCGAGGACCGCTTCCTCATGGTCATCGCCCAGGAGGACGCCGACGGCTATCGCACCCTCAACGAAGCCCTGCTCGTACGGAACGGGCACCGCGACACCCAACTCGGCTGGCCCCGCACCGACATCACCTACCGCCCGGGCACCCGCCACCCCGAGCGGGCCGTCGTCCACCTCGCCGACCCGGCCGGGAAACCCCTGGAGATCGGCGTCGAGATCCTCGCCTCCTCGCCTCTGGCCGTCGGCGCCGGATACCCGCCCGCCAACGACTGGCAGCACGGCACCTGGCAGGGCCGCGGCTGGACCGACCGACGCGTCTACGACCTCTCCGACCCGTCCGCGCACCCCATGGCCGCCTACGGCGTCACCGACCACGCCGCCCGCTTCACCCTCGACGGACACACCGGCTACGGCATCTTCGAACACGGCTCCTTCGGCCGCCACGACCCCAGCGGCTTCGCCGACCACACGTCGACGGCCGGCTGAGGAGGCTCGCATGGCGACCGCACCCCGTCCCCGCACCACCACCCGCGACCCCGAGGAGCTCGGCCGGCGGCTCACCGCCTGGCTGGACCGGCACCTGCCCGGAGCCCGTGTCACCGGCCTCGCCGTGCCCGGCACCAACGGCATGTCCAGCGAGACCCTGCTCTTCGACCTGGACCACCCCGACGCCCCCGTGCGCGGCTGCGCCCTCCGGCTGGCCGCCGACCCCGCCGCGTACAGCGTGTTCCCCGTCTACGACATGGCGCGCCAGCACCGCGTGATGCGCCTGGTCGGCGAGCACACCGACGTACCCGTACCGCGCGTGCTCTGGCTGGAGGAGGACCCGGGGCCGCTCGGCGCCCCCTTCTTCGTGATGGCCCGCGCCGAGGGCCGGGTGCCGCCGGACGTCATGCCCTATACGTACGAGGGGAACTGGCTGCACGCCGCCACCGACGCCGAACGCGCCCTTCTGGAGGACGAGTCCGTGTCCGTCCTGGCCCGGCTGCACGACCAGTTCCCCGCGAAGGAAGCCGAGTTCCTGTTGCCGGACGGCGCCGGCTCGCCCCTGCGCCGTCACGTCGACGCCCAACGCGCCTACTACGCCTGGGTGGTGGAGGGTCTGGCCCCTTCACCGCTCATCGAGTCCGCCTTCGACTGGCTGGAGGCGCACTGGCCCGCCGACGAGGGGCCGGCCGTGCTCGGCTGGGGTGACGCCCGGATCGGGAACATCGTCTACGACGGGTTCACACCCGCCGCCGTCCTCGACTGGGAGATGGCGTCCTGCGTCCCGCGCGAGGTCGACCTCGGCTGGACGGTCTACCTCCACCGCTTCTTCCAGGACCTGACGGTCTCCTTCGGCCAGCCCGGCCTGCCCGACTTCCTGCGCCGCGACGCGATCGAGCGGCGGTACGCGGAACTGACCGGGCACACCCCGCGCGACATGGAGTTCCACACCCTCTACGCGGCCCTGCGGCACGCGATCGTGATGCTCAGGATCGCGTACCGGCAGGCGTACTTCGGAGAGGTCGAGGTGCCCGGCGACCCGGACGCCCTCATCCTGCACCACGCCACGCTCGCGGCGATGGTACGGGGAAGCTACTGGTGAGACGGGTGCCCTGAGCGGGCACCGCAGGACAGGCCCTAGGCGGCGCGCCGCATCTGGGGCACCCGGAGCGGACGTGAGCCCGGACCGCCGACGTGCGAGAAGGGCTGCGTCCGCCAGTCGAGGCTCTGGGGGAGCGTCAGGAGCAGCGCGGTGTCCTGCTCCTGGACCTCCAGGGTGTCGTCCGCCGGGCGGGCCGCGGAGGCCGCGAGGCCCGTCCCCGGGCACACCGTCAGGACGAAGGGGTTCCACGGCGTGGGGCAGAGGGCGTGCTCGGGCAGCACGTCCTCGTCGGCGAGCAGCGCGATCGGCTGCACGCACTCCGGGCAGACGACCCGGAACATCTCAAAGGTGTCGTACGCGTCGAGCTCGTCGAACGTGTCGACGGATTCAACAGGATCCTGCATGGAGAATCTCCCCCTCGGGTGCGTCGGCCGGGTCTGTGACGGCCTCGACCACAGCAAGCACTTCCCATACGGAACTCCGCATAACCGTGAGCCGGGATCCCGGGCCGGGTGCAAACCTGTGGCGTTCGTCACATGCCTGTCGCAGGTGCCCCGTGACCGCCCATAGCGCCCTATACGGGTCGGCCCCGGTTGTCCTGGGGCGCTCGCGGCGCACTAGGGTCACCGCATGGAGGAGCTGGATCGTCAGATCGTCGAGTTGCTCGTCAAGGACGGGCGCATGAGCTACACCGACCTGGGCAAGGCCACCGGCCTGTCCACCTCGGCAGTGCATCAGCGCGTCCGCCGTCTCGAGCAGCGCGGAGTCATCCGCGGCTATGCCGCCGTCGTCGACCCGGAGGCCGTGGGTCTGCCGCTCACCGCCTTCATCTCGGTCAAACCCTTCGACCCGAGCGCCCCCGACGACACCCCCGACCGGCTCGCCGACATCCCGGAGATCGAGGCCTGCCACAGCGTCGCGGGCGACGAGAACTACATCCTCAAGGTCCGGGTCGCCACGCCGCTGGAGCTGGAACACCTGCTCAGCCGCATCCGCTCGCAGGCCGGGGTCTCCAGCCGGACGACCGTCGTCCTGTCCACCCCGTACGAGGCCCGGCCGCCGCGCATCTGACCGCGCCTCCGGTCGCGATGGGGGACCTGCCGGACAAACCGGGTCCCGGCAGGTCATAGCCTGGGCGCATGAGTGAGCCCATGTCCGCGGCGTCCGCCGCCTCCGCCGCCGAGCACCGCACCGTGCTGCTGCGCGGCGGCGAAGTCCACAGCCCCGCCGATCCCTTCGCCACCGCCATGGTGGTGGAGCGCGGGCACGTCGCCTGGGTGGGCTCGGAGGGCGCGGCCGACGCCTTCGCCTCCGGCGTGGACGAGGTCGTCGACCTGGAGGGCGCGCTCGTCACCCCGGCGTTCGTCGACGCGCACGTGCACACCACGGCCACCGGCTTCGCCCTCACCGGCCTCGACCTGTCCTCCGCCGCCTCGCTCGCCGAGGCGGCGGAGCTGATCCGGGCCCACGCCGACGCCCGCCCCGGGGACCGCATCCTCATCGGCCACGGCTGGGACGCCGCCCGCTGGCCCGAACGCCGCCCGCTCACCCGCGCCGAGCTCGACGGGCTCACCGGCGGCCGCCCGCTCTACCTGACCCGGATCGACGTCCACTCGGCCGTCGTCACGACCGCCCTCCTCGACCTCGTCCCCGGCGTCCGCGACCTGGACGGCTTCCACGACGGGCAGCGGCCGCTCACCGGTGACGCACATCACGCCGTACGTGCCGCCGCCTTCGCCGCCGTCTCCCCGGCGCAGCGCACGGAGGCGCAGCGCGCCGCCCTGAGCCACGCCGCCTCCCTCGGCATCGGCACCCTGCACGAGTGCGGCGGCCCGCAGATCTCCTCCGAGGAGGACTTCACCGGCCTCCTGGACCTGGCCCGCGCCGAGGCCGGGCCCCGGGTCGTCGGCTACTGGGCGGACCTCGACATCGAGCGGGCACGGGCGCTGGGCGCCCTCGGCGCGGCCGGCGACCTGTTCGCCGACGGCTCCCTCGGCTCGCACACCGCCTGCCTCCACGAGCCGTACGCGGACCACGCCGACGCCGGGCACACGGGCGCCGCCCACCTGGACGCGGCGGCCGTCGCCCTCCATGTCGTGGCCTGCACCGAGGCCGGGCTCCAGGCCGGCTTCCACGCCATCGGGGACGCCGCCGTCACCGCCGTGGTCGAGGGCGTCCGCGCCGCCGCCGAGAAGCTCGGCCTCGCCCGGATCCGGGCCGCCCGGCACCGCGTCGAGCACGCCGAGATGCTCACCCCCGAGACCGTCGCCGCCTTCGCCGAGCTGGGCCTCACCGCCTCGGTCCAGCCCGCCTTCGACGCGCTCTGGGGCGGCGAGGACGGCATGTACGCCGACCGGCTCGGCGTCGAGCGGGCCAGGACCCTCAACCCGTACGCAGCGCTGCTCCGCGCCGGTGTGCCGCTGGCCTTCGGCTCCGACAGCCCGGTCACCCCGCTCGACCCCTGGGGCGCCGTCCGGGCCGCCGCCTTCCACCGCACCCCCGAGCACCGGATCTCCGTCCGGGCGGCCTTCACCGCCCACACCCGGGGCGGCTGGCGGGCCGTGGGCCGGGACGACGCAGGGACGCTCGTCCCCGGCGCCCCCGCCGACTACGCGGTCTGGCGCACGGGCGAACTTCTCGTCCAGGCGCCCGACGACCGGGTCGCCCGCTGGTCCACCGACCCCCGCTCCGGCACGCCGGGTCTGCCCGATCTTTCGCCCGGCGCGGAGCTCCCCGTCTGCCTGCGCACGGTGGTGTACGGACAGACGGTGTTCGTACGGCCGAACGAGTGATGTAGGGATATTTCCGACCCTGGAGCGCCGCTCCGCACGCTTGTCCCCGACCTGCGGATCTTCGCCTCCGGCCTGGGCTTTCAGGGAGTCTGCGCAGGTCAAGCGGGTGTTGACAGTCGACGGTCGGGGGCGGGTAGGTTCTCCGCGTCCACCACAGGACGTCCGACCGTTTGAAACCGCCCCGCAGTCGCCGACCGCCGCCCGCGCCTCGGCCGCGAGGGAAGGTTTCTCCGGCGGAAGGTGCGACCCGGGTGGGGCCCGGACGTTCAGTAGACAACGGCTCTCGGTCGACCCGCAGCCAGCGGATCCCAGGTCGGACCGAAGGACGACGGGCCCCGCACCGCACGGCAACCGCCCCCATATGTCCCTTCACCGCGCGACCGCCGCGCCGGAGCACTCCGAGGACCTCGCTATGGTGGGGTCCTGCGTTTGTATCCGAAGGGGCAGTAGTGAACGACGGTGGCCAGAGGCGTTACGGCCCGCTCGGCAAGGCCTTGGTGATCATTCCGACCTACAACGAGGCGGAGAACATCAAGCCGATCGTCGCGCGGGTGCGGGAGGCCGTACCCGAGGCGCACGTTCTCGTCGCCGACGACAACAGCCCCGACGGCACGGGCAAGTTCGCGGACGAGATCTCCTCCGAGGACGATCACGTCCACGTGCTGCACCGGAAGGGCAAGGAGGGGCTCGGCGCCGCCTACCTCGCCGGCTTCCGCTGGGGCATCGAGCAGGGGTACGGCGTCCTCGTCGAGATGGACGCGGACGGCTCGCACCAGCCCGAGGAGCTGCCCCGGCTGCTCACCGCGCTCAAGGGCGCGGACCTGGTCCTCGGCTCCCGCTGGGTGCCCGGCGGCCGGATCGTGAACTGGCCGAAGTCCCGCGAGTTCATCTCCCGCGGCGGCAGCCTCTACTCCCGCGTGATGCTCGACGTGCCGATCCGCGACGTGACGGGCGGCTACCGGGCCTTCCGCAAGGAGACCCTGGAGGGCCTGGGTCTGGAGGACGTGGCCTCCGCGGGCTACTGCTTCCAGGTCGACCTGGCCCGTCGCGCGGTCGCCGCCGGCTTCCATGTCGTCGAGGTCCCGATCACCTTCGTGGAGCGTGAGATCGGCGACTCCAAGATGAGCCGGAACATCGTCGTCGAGGCGCTGTGGCGGGTCACCGGCTGGGGTGTGACGGCACGTGCGGAGAAGGTCGGCCGCATGCTCGGCCGCAAGTCCTCCTGACGCCTCCGAGGCAGGCCTTCCGCCGTCGCGCGTACTGATCCTTCCTTTACGACGTTCCGGCGGGGTGCCAGGCACACTGGGGACCATGACGACCGGCGCAACGCCTCCTCTCGCCCCGAAGCGCTCCCGCGCGCGCACGTTCCTTCCGCTCGGCATCGCCGTCTGGCTGGTCCTGGAGATCTGGCTGCTCACGGTGGTGGCGAACGCGACCGGCGCGCTGACCGTGCTCGCCCTGCTCGTCGGCGGCGCCGTACTCGGCGCCACCGTCATGAAGCGGGCGGGCCGACGCGCCTTCCAGAACCTCACCACGACCTTCCAGCAGGCGCAGGCGGCCGCCCAGACGGGCGAGGTGCCCTCGGCGGCCGGGAAGACCGGCGCGGAGGACCGCAACGGCTTCCTGATGCTCGGCGGCCTGCTCCTGATGATCCCCGGCCTCGTCTCGGACGCGGCCGGACTCCTGCTGCTGATCCCGCAGGTCCGCTCGTTCCTCGGGCGGTACGCGGAGAAGGCCGTGGAGCGCCGTATGACCGCCGCGCCTCCCGGCAGCCTCCAGGACGCCTTCCAGCAGGCGCGCATGCGTCGCCCGGACGGAAAGGTCGTCCAGGGTGAGGTCGTCCGCGAGGACGCGAGCCAGGGCCCCCGTCGGCCCGACGAGCCCCGCTCGCCCCTGATGCCCTGACGCGACCGACGTCATACTCACTCCGCTCCGCGTATCCCTCCGGGGTGCGCGGAGTTCCGCTGTGCCGGGTTTTGTCCAGCTCCCGGGCACGCGGAAACGCCGAGGGGCCCGGTACACACTTCGTGTACCGGGCCCCTCGGCGTTGTTCGTCCGGCGGTCCGCTACGCGGACTTACGGCTGTCGCGCGGATGCACGGCGATGTTCATGGCGCCGGAGCGCAGGACGGCCAGCCTTTCGGCAAGGACCTCCTCCAGCTCCTCGCGGGTGCGGCGCTCCATGAGCATGTCCCAGTGCGTACGCGCAGGCTTGCCCTTCTTCTCCTCAGGTCCGTCCCCGTCCACCAGGAGTGCCTGGATTCCGCAGACCTTGCACTCCCACTCCGGCGGAATTTCCGCTTCCACCGAGAAGGGCATCTCGAAACGATGGCCCTTCTCGCATGCGTACTCCACGGCCTGGCGCGGGGCCAGATCGATGCCGCGGTCGGTCTCGTAGCTCGTCACCACGAGGCGCGTGCCGCGAAGAGCTCGCTCACTCATGAATCGTGCCTCCCGGGCTTGTCGCCCACAGGACAGGTGTCGCTGTCGTCGTTATCCGGTCAACGTCCGGTCGGCGGTAAAGATTCCCGTGCCGGGTCATGCGTCGCCCGTCGTGCCGCCCCTTGTTGTACCCACCAGTGCCCGTTTTGTCACATCTGACATCAGATGTGACTCACTGTCTTCACCAAAGCAGCACGCAGTAACGGTCCGCCTGGCAGGCCAAAGGCGTACACTACCGGCCTTTCACTTCCGCGTCTAAATTCGCTCTCTAAATTCGCTCCGGCAGCGGGTTGCCCGCCTCCTCCACCGCGCGCCGCACCGGGACCCTGGCGAGCAGGGCGAATCCGACGGCGAAGAAGATCACGAGAGAGATGATGGCATCCCGATAGCTTCCGGTCAGCTGATACGCGAGACCGAACACGAGTGGACCCAGCCAGCTCAGTCCCCGATCGCTCATCTCGTACGCCGAGAAGTACTCCGCCTCCTTGCCGCGCGGCACCAGATGAGAGAACAGCGAGCGCGACAGGGCCTGGCTGCCGCCCAGGACCAGGCCGATCGCGGCCGCCAGAGAGTAGAAGAACACGGGCGCGTCGGCCGGCAGGAAGTAGGCCGCCGCCAGGATCAGGGTCCAGACCGCGAGCGAGCCGAGAATCGTCCGCTTGGCACCGTGCGACCGGGCGAGTCGCCCCATCCCCAGGGCGCCCGCCACCGCGAGCACCTGGACCAGCAGCACCGCCGTGATCAGGGTCGTCTGGTCGAGGCCCAGCTCCTCCGAGCCGTACACGGATGCCTGCGAGATCACCGTCTGCACGCCGTCGTTGTAGACCAGATAGGCCAGCAGGAAGGAGAGCGTCAGCGGATACCGGCGCATGTCCTTGAGGGTCGCCCGCAGCTGCCGCCAGCCGCTGCCGACCGCGCCGGCCCGCTCGTCCCCGTCCGCGCGGACGTGCCGGTCGCGCAGCCGCCGCAGCGGTACGAGGGTGAAGGCGCCCCACCACACACCGGCCGAGGCGAGACAGATCCGGATCGCCTCGCCCTCGGTGAGGCCGAACGAGTCGTGACCCGAGTACAGGACCAGGTTCACCACGAGGACCAGCGCGCCGGACGTGTAGCCGAAGGCCCAGCCGCGCGAGGAGACCTTGTCCCGCTCGTCCGGCTCCGCGATCTGCGGCAGATAGGCGTTGTAGAGCACCATCGACACCGCGAGCGAGGCGTTCGCCACGATCAGCAGGAACGCGCCCAGGAGGTAGCGCTCGCCCGCGAGGAAGAACATCCCCGCCGTGGCCGTGGCCCCCAGGTACGCCGCCGCCGCGAGCAGCGGCTTCTTCCGGCCCGTACGGTCCGCCACCGCGCCCACCAGCGGCATCACCAGGACGGCGACCACGATCGAGGCGGACACGGCGTACGCGAAGAGCGAGCCGGCCCGCACGGGTATCCCGAGCGGGTGCACGAAGCCCTCGGCGTCGGACGCCGCCCGCGCCACTGAGGTCAGGTACGGGCCGAGGAACACGGTCAGCACGCTCGTCGAGTACACCGAGCACGCGAAGTCGTAGAAGTACCAGCCGTGCTGCTCGCGCCGCCGTTCGGCGGGACCGGTGGCGTACTCCTCCGGTTCGGTGGTGTCTGCGGTCAAGGCCGCGCCCCCTCGCTCGTCCCCGTGATCCGTGCCCGCGCCGGCTCGACGCGCTCTCAGACCCACACCCCCCGCTCGGTCAGCACCGAGCGCAGCGTCTCCAGATGATCGGTCATGATGCCATCCACGCCCAGGTCGAGGAGAGAGTTCATCCGGTCCGGATCGTTCACCGTCCAGACGTGGACCTGGAGCCCGCGCGCGTGCGCCTCCCGCACGAAACGGCGGTCGACCACGGGGACGCCCGCCTGGCGCTCCGGGACCTGTGCGGCGATCGCCCCCGCCCGTACCGCCGCCGGGATGCCGAAGGAGCGCAGCCGCAGCCCGATCACCCCGCGCACGCCGTACGAGGTGGCCAGCCTGGGCCCGGCCATCTGCTGGGCCCGCGCCACCCGAGCCTCGGTGAAGGAGCCCACGCAGACCCGGTCCCAGGCGCGCTTCTTGCGGATGAGGTTCACCAGCGGGTACAGCGCGGACTCGGCCTTGAGGTCCACGTTCCAGCGGGCCTCCGGGAACTCCTCCAGGAGGTCGGCGAAGAGCGGCAGCGGTTCCCTGCCCGCCACGCGGGCCTCGCTGACCGCCGCCCACGGCAGGTCGCGGATCCGGCCCGAGGCGTCCGTGACGCGGTCGAGGGTCGCGTCGTGGAAGGCGACGAGCGCGCCGTCCGCCGTCGTGTGCACATCGGTCTCGAAGTAGCGGTAGCCCGCCGCGGAGGCCCGGCGGAAGGCGGCCGCGGTGTTCTCCAGGCCGTTCGCCGTGCCGCCGCGGTGGGCGAACGCGAGGGGGGAGGGGTGGTCGAGATAGGGGTGGCGTACGCGAGTCACGGGCGCAGTATGGCCTGTCCCGGTGTCCCGGGGGCGACCGCCGGGAGGACGGACGCCTCTTCCGGCGAGGCTTCCGGGCCGCCGGACCCCGGCTCGGGCGCGGCCTGGGTCACGCCCTCGGGTACGGCGAACCAGCGCAGGAAGTACTGGGCGAGCGGGCCGATCGCCAGCGCGTACAGGACCGTCCCGACGCCGACCGAACCGCCGAGCGCGAAGCCGGTCGCGACGACGGCCACCTCGATCGCCGTCCGCACCAGCCGGATCGACCGGCCGGTGAGCCGGTGCAGCCCGGTCATCAGCCCGTCGCGCGGGCCGGGGCCGAACCGCGCCGCGATGTACAGGCCGGTGGCCACCCCGTTCAGGACGATGCCGAGCGCGAGGAGCGGCACCTGCCCGGCCGGGCCGTGGACGTCGGGGACGAGCGCCAGCGTGCCGTCCATCGCGATGCCGATCGCGAAGACGTTGGAGACGGTGCCCAGACCCGGCTTCTGCCGGATCGGGATCCACAGGAGCAGCACGGCCGCCCCGACGATGATCGACACCACCCCGATGGTCAGCCCGGTCTTCTCGGCGAGACCCTGGTGGAGGACGCCCCAGGGCTCCAGGCCGAGCCCGCTGCGCACCAGGAGCGCCGAGCTCACCCCGTACAGCGTCAGACCGACGTACAGCTGGACGAGCCGACGGGTGAGGTGCCGGCCGTGGAGGCCGGAGGCGATGGACAAGGGACTTCCCCCCAGGGTGGTGGTAGTGGACTGGCTCATGACACTCTGTGGCGGGGTATCGGGTGCCAACCATGGCCAATTCGATGAAGGTGGACTGATTTCGATGGCTCAGTGGACTTCGGCAGTGGGGCCCGCACAGCTCGCCCGGCAGCTCCAGGCGCAGCAGGCCCGGCCCTTGGGACCCGGCGCCCGCAAGCCGCCCGCCTACCGGGCCCTCGCCGACGGCATCCGCCTCCTCGTCCTGGAAGGCCGTGTCCCCGTCGCCGCCCGCCTGCCCGCCGAACGGGAACTCGCCGTCGCCCTGACCGTCAGCCGGACGACGGTGGCCGCCGCCTACGAGGCGCTGCGCTCCGAGGGCTTCCTGGAGTCCCGCCGCGGGGCCGGCAGCTGGACGGCCGTGCCGGCCGGGAACCCGCTGCCCGCGCGCGGCCTCGAACCGCTGCCCCCGGAGGCCCTCGGCTCCTTGATCGACCTCGGCTGCGCGGCCCTGCCCGCGCCCGAGCCCTGGCTCACCCGGGGCGTCCAGGGCGCCCTGGAGGAGCTGCCGCCCTACGCCCACACACACGGCGACTACCCGGCCGGGCTGCCCGCGCTGCGCCAGACGCTCGCCGACCGCTACACGGCGCGCGGCATTCCGACCATGCCCGAGCAGATCATGGTGACGACCGGGGCCATGGGCGCCATCGACGCCATCTGCCACCTCTTCGCGGGGCGCGGCGAGCGCATCGCCGTCGAGTCGCCCTCGTACGCCAACATCCTCCAGCTCATGCGGGAGGCCGGAGCCCGGCTCGTCCCCGTCGCCATGTCCGAGGGGCTCGGCAGCTGGGACATGGGCCGCTGGCGCCAGGTGCTGCGGGACGCGGCGCCCCGCCTCGCGTACGTCGTCGCCGACTTCCACAACCCGACCGGCGCGCTGGCCGACGAGGACCAGCGACGGCAGCTCGTGGACGCGGCCCGCTCGGCCGGCACGGTCCTCGTCGTCGACGAGACCATGACCGAGCTGCACCTCGACGACGACCTGGAGATGCCCCGGCCGGTCTGCGCCTTCGACCCGGCCGGCTCGACGGTCCTGACGGTCGGCTCGGCCAGCAAGGCCTTCTGGGCGGGCATGCGGATCGGCTGGGTCCGGGCCGCCCCCGACGTCATCCGCTCCCTCGTGGCCGCGCGCGCGTACGCGGACCTCGGCACCCCCGTACTGGAACAGCTCGGCGTGAACTGGCTGATGGGGACCGGCGGCTGGGAGAAGGCCGTGAGCCTCCGGCGCGCACAGGCGCGCGAGAACCGGGACGCGATCGTCACCGCGGTCCGCAGGGAGCTGCCGGAGTGGGAGTTCTCGGTGCCGCGCGGCGGGCTGACGCTCTGGGTCCGCACCGGCGGGCTCTCCGGCTCACGGCTCGCCGAGGCGGGCGAACGCGTCGGCGTCCGGGTCCCCTCGGGCCCGCGGTTCGGCGTGGACGGCGCCTTCGAGGGCTTCATCCGGCTGCCCTTCACGGTGGGCGGCCCGGTCGCCGACGAGGCGGCCGCCCGGCTGGCCGCCGCTGCGCGCCTGGTGGAGTCGGGCGCGGGCGGGGGAGTGGAACCGCCTCGCTCGTTCGTGGCGTAGAGGCGTAACGGCGTAACGGCGTATGCCGAGAGGCCGGTACGGATGGGGGTCCGTACCGGCCTTCGGCATGTCCGCGGCGTGCTCAGCCCTCGGCCGCGACCGGGGCGTGGCGGGGCGCCGGGCCCGGGTCCGCCGCGAGGCGCGGGGCGGGTTCGTCCTCGTAGCGGGCGACGGGGGCGACCGGGGCGGCGTCGGGCTGGTGGAGCGGCCGGGCGGGAACCGGGTCGGGGGCCGAGGCCGGGATCGTCTCGACTGCCGACACCGCCGCGACCGGCACCGTCTCGAGTGCCACCGTCCCGATCGTCACGGTGCCGCCTCCCACGGTCTCGACGGCCACCGTGTCCGCCGCCGTGCGGCGTTCCGGGAGGAGCGCGAGGACCGCCTGGCGGTGCGCCTCGCTCGTGGCGTCGTCGTACGGGTCGGGCGTCGCCGGCACCTGGAGCCGCAGGACCGGGCCCGTACCGAGCCGGGCGTAGCCACGGCCCGGCGGCACCTGGGGCGTCGGCGTGGTGTGCGGTGCGACGCCGAGGACGGACTCGATCTGCTCGGGGGAGGCGGGACCGAGCACGATCCGCGCCCGGGTGTGGCTCCGTACCGTCTCGCTCAGCGTGTCCGTGCTGTCGAACTGCTCGGCCACCACCACCGTGACCTGCGCCGCGCGCCCGTGCCGCAGCGGCACCTGGAGCAGCTCCTGCGGGTCGGGGCGGCCGTCGGCGGCGGCCAGGTGGCCGAGGACGCCCGGCCGGTCGAGGAGGATCCACAGCGGCCGCCGGGTGTCCTCCGGCGCGGGATGCCCCGCCTGCCGGGCGCGGTTGGCGGCGATCAGCCGCCGCTCCGTCTCGTGGGCCGCCCACTCCAGGCTGGCCAGGGCGCCGGAGAGTCCGCACTCGACGGCGAGGACGCCGTCGCGGCCGGTCAGGCAGGCGTACTCGCCGGTGCCGCCGCCCTCGACGATCAGCACGTCCCCGTGCGGGAGGGCCTGGAGCGCGATCGAGCGCAGCAGGGAGGTGGTGCCGCTGCCCGGCTGGCCCACGGCGAGCAGGTGCGGCTCGGTGGAGCGGGGGCCGGTGCGCCAGACGACGGCCGGGGCGTCCTCCGTGTCGTCCGCCGTGACCACGGGCACGGTCCGCTGCACGGCGTCCTCGTCGGTGAAGCCGAGCACGGTCTCGCCCGGCACCGTGACGAAACGCTGGGCGGCGATGGTGGTGGGCAGGGCGGGCAGCACGCTCATGACGAGCCGGTTGCCCTCCTGGTCCCAGTCGAAGTGGTACTCGCGGCCGCGGCCCGACTTGGCGTGCAGCAGCTGCTCGACGCGGGCGCGCGCGGCCGGTTCGCCGTCGGTGAAGTACGGGGGGTAAGCGATCCGCAGCCGGGTCGGCCGCCCGTCCTCGTCGAAGGCGTACTCCGCGAAGGCGCCGCTCCAGTCGCCGCCGTGGGCGAAGAGCGGGGAGGGGTCGTCGGGAACGGAGAAGTACGGCACGAGGGCCTCGTACATGCCCTTGAGCCGGGCGATCTCCGCGTCGTCGGGTCCGGTCTTGACGACCGGGCGTTCGCGCCCCTTCCACGCGGCGGCGCCCATGAGCGTGACGAGCGCGAGCAGCGGCCCGTACGGCACGAGGGCGACGACCAGGACGCAGGCCGCGACCAGGAGCAGCGTGGGACCGCGCCGCTCCTTGGGGGTCGCGGCCCACTTGGCGCGCGCGGTCGCGGCCAGCTTCCGCAGACCACGGGAGACCGTGATCAGCGGCTGGAGCACGTCGGTGGCGCTGTCGGCGGCCGTGCGCGCGATCTCTCGGCTACGAGCGATCTGCGCGCTGCCGCTGTTCAGAATGCGGGGGAGTGGTCGCCGGGCCACGTCGTACTCCTGGTTTCGTGGAAGGGGCTGGGTGAAGGGGCGGGAAGCCCCCTCGGGGCGTCAGAACTTGATTCCGCCCAGGAGACCGGCGAGGCTCTGCCCGCCCGCCGTGATGCTGGGGGCGATGGCGGTGCCCGCGAGGTAGAAGCCGAACAGCGCGCTGACGAGGGCGTGGGAGGCCTTCATCCCGTCCTTCTTGAAGAACAGGAAGCAGATGATGCCGAGCAGGACCACGCCTGAGATGGACAGGATCATTTGGTGTTCTCCTGGTTGAGGGGACAGTCACCATGAGTCCTTCCAGGTTCACAGCAAGTATCTATGTGACTAAAGGTGCATTAGAGTGAAATCCGCCTGATTTCACTTGACCGGCTCACACGGGATGCCTCGCCGGGTGGCGAAAACCCTGCGGTGAGTTAGAGGCGCGTCGAGGCCGGATCGCGGTGATCTTTGCCTCAGTGGAGCGCGGTCATGTCGCCCGACGGGCAGTACCCTGTCGATTCACTCGTACGGCCGCGCTTGCCGTGCCCAGGTCGACACTGCAGGAGAGAGGCGGTTCCACCCGATGAGCGAGACTCCGGACCCCGAGGTCATCGAGCTGGCGTCCAAGGTCTTCGACCTCGCGCGCACGGGAGACACCGCCGCCCTGGCCGCCTACGTCGACGCGGGCGTCCCGGCGAACCTCACCAACGACAAGGGTGACTCCCTCGTCATGCTCGCCGCCTACCACGGCCACGCCGCCGCGGTCTCGGCCCTCCTGGAGCGCGGCGCCGACGCGGACCGCGCCAACGACCGCGGCCAGACCCCGCTCGCGGGCGCCGTCTTCAAGGGCGAGGACGCCGTCATCCGCGCCCTGCTCGCCGGCGGCGCAAATCCGGAGTCCGGGACTCCGTCCGCCGTCGACACCGCCCGCATGTTCGGCAAGGCCGATCTCCTGGAGCTCTTCGGAGCCCGGTGAACGGGTACTGAACCCCAGGTGAGAGCAGCGTCGTAAATGTGGTCGCGGTGGCGAAATGGGTGGGTCATCATGACGTCGGGCCCGGCAGACCGGGCCACCGACGAGAGGCAGAGGAAGATGGTCACTGGCAAGCGATGGACGACGAGCGGCCCGACATGTTGCCGCACGGCCTAGGCGTACAGAGATGTATCGCCTGACCCGGGTCATCCCGGTCTCCCCCGGTCGTGTCGACAGCTTGATGTGAGGCGTCTTCCATGTTCGATCCAGTCATAGCGCCGAGCGGCACCCTGCTCGGCCTGCTGCAGAGGGGCCGCGGCGACGGCACCCTGCACGCGCTCGCCGCGCCACGGGCCGAGGCCCTCGCGGCCCTCAACCACTGCGTTCTCTCCGACCCCCGCCACGACTGGCAGGTCGAGAACCGCTCCCTCTACTACGCCCGTCTCTACCTGGACCTCCACGGCGGTCTCGACGAGATCGAGGCGCACCTCTTCGGTGCCGAGGACCACCTCGACCCCGAGGAGTCCAGGACCGGGCTCGCGCTCGCCGTCCTGGGGCACCTCGCCTCCTACGGACGCCAGGACGCCCTGCTCCTGCTCCGGAGCTACGCGGCGACCGGCTCGAACTGGGCCTGGGCCCTGGACGAGCTGGCCCTGCGCGACGACGACGCCGGGCTCCGCGGGCTCGCCCTTCCCGTGCTCGCCCGCTTCCCGGCCGACCCGGCGGGCGACGCCGAGCTGGCGACCGTCGTGCGCGACGCCTTCGAGCCCCGGCCCTGGCGGCTGTGGGCCGAGGACCAGCGGGACGCCGTCGGCGCCCGGGTCAGGGCCGCGCAGGAACAGGGCTCCTTCGACCGCTGGCAGCGCCAGATGCGCCCCGCGGGCCCCCGCCCCGGCTGGAGCGTGCGCGCCGTCCTCGACTGGGCGCAGGAGGGCTACGAGCGAGGCGCCGAGCTGTACGGCCCCGCCGCCCGCTGCCTCGCCGCCGTCGCCGGCCCCGAGGACCGCGCCGAACTCCTCGCCGCCGCCCGCGACGGCTCGACGGGGGCGCGCGGAGCCGCGCTCCACCACCTCGCCGCATCGCGGGACCCCGCCGTCCTCGACCTCGTGGAGGCCGCCGTCGACGGCGGATCCCGCCCGGTCGCCGACGCGGCCGTCGCCGCCTACCGGCGCATGTGCGGGGAGGACGCGGTCGCCCGTGCCCGCGCGTGGGTCCGGCGCACCGACGAGCTCGGCACCGCAGCCGCCGAGGTCCTCGCCTGCCGAGGCACGGCGCAGGACGCCGGCCTCGTCCTCGGGGCGCTGCGCGGGACCATCCGTGCTGCCGGACCCGACGCACCCGAACTCGCCGTCCTCGTCGACGGGGCGGGCCGGCTCGACATCGCCTGCGCCGCACCCGTGCTCCGGCACGTCTACCGCGAGACGTCCTCCTCCCAGTTGCGCGGACGAGTGGCCCGATCCCTCGCCGCCACCGACCCCACCTTCGCGACCGGCTTCGCCGTCGAGTGCCTCTGGGACTGCGAGGAGACCACCCGCGAGGTGGCCGCCCAGCACGCCGAGACCGGCGACGTACGGGTCGCCGACCGGCTCCGCCGCCTCGCCGCGGACCCGGCCGAGGAAGCCGAGGTCCAGACCGCGGTGCGCAACCGGATAGGACCGGATCTCCAGGTCTGACCCGGCCCCAGATCTGACCCCTCCCCAGGTCTGAAGGCCCGTTCCGACCGATTCCCGGACCCCGGGGCGGCGCGGCCTGCGGCGGAGATCCCGCCGATCGTGGCCCCGCCCCGGGCGTCCGGTGACCGGACGCCCGGCGAGCGCGTCGGACCCCGCGGCGAAACGCTCATGGGACGTTCCCCCGCCGTCCAGATCGACGTCGGCGGGTACACGCCAAGCGGGACGACAACACCCGTATGCGTGTCGTCATCGTCACAGAATCCTTCCCTCCCGATGTCAACGGTGTGGCGCACTGCGCCCTTCAGACCGCGCGCCACCTCGTCCGACGGGGCCACGTCCCGCTCGTCATCGCCCCCGCCGTCGCCGATCCGGCGGCGGACGCCGACGCACCCTGCGCCGTCGTCCGGGTGCCGTCGCTGCCCCTGCCCGGCTATCCCCAGGTCCGGGTCGCCCTGCCCAGCCGCCGGGTCGCCGCCGCCATCGCCGCGCACCGCGCCGACCTCGTCCACCTCGCGGGACCCTTCGTCCTCGGGGTGCGCGGAATGACGGCCGCCGCCCGGCTCGGCATCCCCGCCGTCGCCGTCTACCAGACCGACCTCGCCGGCTACGCCCGTACGTACGTGGGCGCCGGCGAGGGCGCCGCCTGGCGCCGGCTGCGCGCCGTCCACGGCGCCGCCGACCGCACCCTCGCCCCGTCGTCCGCCGCCGTACGCGACCTGGAGTCCCACGGCATCCGCCGCATCCGGCTGTGGGGGCGCGGCGTGGACACCGACCGCTTCCGGCCCGGTCTGCGCGACGCCGGCCTGCGCCGCGAACTCGCCCCCCGCGGCGAACTCCTCGTCGGCTACGTAGGCCGCCTCGCGCCCGAGAAGCGCGTGGACCTGCTCGCCGGGATCCGCGGCATACCGGACGTCCGGACCGTGGTCGTCGGCGACGGGCCCAGCGGGCCCGGGCTGCGTGCCGCCCTGCCGGACGCCCGGTTCCTGGGCCGCCGCACCGGCGACGACCTCGCCCGGATCTTCGCCTCGCTGGACGTCTTCGCCCACACCGGCCCGTACGAGACGTTCTGCCAGACCGTCCAGGAGGCCATGGCGAGCGGGGTTCCGGTGATCGCCCCGGCCGCCGGCGGGCCCCTGGACCTGGTCGACCACGGGCACACCGGGCTCCTCGTACCGCCCGGCGACCCGGACGCGCTGCGGGAGGCCGTCACCTCGCTCGCCGCCGCCCCGGACGTGCGCGCCGCCTACGGCCTCGCCGGCCGGGCCGCCGTCGAGGGCCGCACCTGGGAGGCGCTCGGCGACGAGCTGATCGGCCACTACCAGGAGGTCCTGCGCGAGCGGACGGCGGTGGCGGCGTGAACGGCACTCCTCCCGTTCAGGGAAGTACCGGTGTGGGAAACGGCTCGGGCGGCGGTCCGGGCGGCGGTCCGGGCGGCGGGCTCCGGATCGTGCGGCTCGCCAACTTCGTGACCTCCACCTCCGGCGGTCTGCGCACCGCGCTCGACCAGCTCGGCCGCGGCTACCTCGCCGCCGGGCACGAACCCGTCCTCCTCGTCCCCGGCGACGTCGCGAGCGACCACCACACCGAGCAGGGCCGGGTCATCACCCTCCCGGGACCCGTCCTGCCCGCCACCGGCGGCTACCGGGTCCTCGCCGACCGGCGGCGGGTCGGCCGCCTCCTCGACGAGCTCGCCCCCGACCGGATCGAGGTCTCGGACCGGACGACCCTGCGGTGGACGGGGGAGTGGGCGCGCCGCGCCCGGGTGCCGTCGGTGATGGTCTCCCACGAGACGGCGGACGGGGTGCTGCGCACTTGGGGCGTTCCCCCCGCGCTCGCGGCCCGCGCGGCGGACCGGCTCAACCGCCGCACGGCCTGGGCCTTCGCCCGGATCGTCTGCACCACGGAGTGGGCGGAGCGCGAGTTCCTGCGGATCGGGGCGCGCAACGTCGTACGGGCTCCGCTCGGCGTGGACCTGGAGCGGTGCCGGCCCGGCCGCCGCAGCACCGTGCTGCGCGCCCGGTACGCGGACGGGGAACGGGTCCTCCTGGCGCTGTGCTCGCGGCTCTCCGTCGAGAAGCGGCCCGGCACGGCCCTGGACGCCCTCGCGGAGCTCCGGGGCGCCGGGGTCAGGGTGGCGCTGGTCGTCGCGGGCGACGGGCCCCTGCGGGGTGCCCTGGAGCGGCGGGCACGCGAGCGACGCCTCCCGGTGCGGTTCCTCGGGCACGTCGCCGACCGGGAGGCCCTCGCGGATCTCCAGGCAGCGGCGGACGTGTGTCTTGCCCCGGGGCCCGCGGAGACGTTCGGCCTCTCCGCCCTGGAGGCCCTCGCCTGCGGGACGCCGGTCGTCGTCAGCGCCTCCTCCGCCCTCCCGGAGGTCGTCGGGGCCGCGGGGGCCGTGGCCGCCGACACCCCGCAGGCCTTCGCGGAGGCGGTACGGGGGGTGCTGGCCGTTCCCGAGGCCGCCCGCCGCGCGGCCGCACGCGCGCGTGCGGAGCGATTCACCTGGGACCGGTCGGTGGTCGCGTTCCTCCAGGCCCACGACGCGCTGCCGGCGCCCGTACCGTCTCCCGTCCCGGCGCCCGTACCGTCTCCCGTCCGGGCGCCCGTACCGTCTCCCGTCCCCTCGCCCGTACCGTCTCCCATCCCGCCGCCCCTACCGTCCGCCGTCTCCTGGGCCTCGCTGCCGCCGCCGCAGGCCGCCCTGTCCCGTACCGAAGAGGCACGCCGATGACCGTCGAGTCGTCCCTCGGGACCCGGACGGCGGTGCCTCCCGGGTCCGGAACCCCGGACGGCCCCCTCCGTTTCGCCGTGCTCGGCGACTCGTTCAGCGAGGGCCTCGGCGACCGGGTGGACGGGGCCTGGCGGGGGTGGGCACCCCTGCTCGCCGACGGGCTCGCGGCCGAGGGACGGAAGACGGTGCTCCTGAACCTCGCCGTCGGCGGCGCCCTCAGCGGGGACGTCGACGAGGACCAGCGGCCCCGGGCCCTCGCCTTCCGGCCGCACCTCGCCTCCGTGGTCGTCGGGGTCAACGACACCCTGCGCCGCACCTTCGACATCGGCCTCCTCGCCCACCGCCTCGACCGCGTCCTCGCGGACCTCGACGCGGCCGGGGCCGTCGTGCTGACCGCGTGCCTGCCCGACCCCGGGCGGATGCTCGGGCTGCCGCCGCCGCTGGCCCGCCCGCTGGCCCGGCGCCAGCGCACGGTCAACGCGGTGGTGCACGCCCTGTCCGACCGGTACGGCACGGTCCACCTGCACCTCGCCGACGCCACCTGGACCGAGGACCGTGCCCTCTGGAGCGCCGACCGGCTCCACCCGGGCGAACGCGGCCACCGGGCCGTCGCCGCGGGCTTCCACCGGCTCCTCGCCGCCCGGGGGCTCGCCCACGGCGCACCGCCCGCGCGGGAGCCCGCGGAACCGCCGCCGACGCGGGCGGAGGCCCTGCTCTGGCTCGCCACCGCCGGAACCGGCTGGGTGCTGCGGCGCGGCCGCGACCTGCTCCCGCAGCTGCTCCTGCTCGCCGGCGCCGAACTCCGCCACTGGGCCGACGGCACCGGCACCGAACCCCTGGACGCGCGCGCGGACGCCGCCCTCGCCGCCGCGCTCGCGGCCACAATGGGGAGATGAACGGGCGCTGGGAGTTCTGGATCGACCGGGGCGGCACCTTCACCGACGTCGTCGGACGGCGGCCCGACGGGCGGCTCGTCACCCGCAAACTGCTCTCGCACGACCCCACGCGCGACCAGGACGCCGCCGTCGCCGGGATCCGCGCGCTCCTCGGCCTCGGCCCCGGCGAACCCGTTCCCGCCGACCGGATCGCCGTCGTCAAGATGGGCACCACCGTCGCCACCAACGCCCTCCTGGAGCGCCGCGGCGAACCGACCCTCCTCCTCATCACGGAGGGCTTCCGCGACGCCCTCCGCATCGCCTACCAGAACAGGCCCCGGCTCTTCGACCGGCACATCGTGCTGCCCGAGGCGGTGTACGCGCGCGTGGCCGAGGTCCCGGAGCGGGTCGACGCCCACGGCCACGTCGTCCTCCCCCTGGACGAGGCCGCCGTCGCCGAGGCGCTCGCCGCCGCCCACCAGGACGGGTTCCGCTCCGTCGCCGTCGTCCTGCTGCACGGCTACCGCCACCCCGCCCACGAGACCCGGATCGCCGAGGCCGCCAAGGCCGCCGGCTTCACCCAGATCAGCTGCTCCCACGAGGTCAGCCCGCTGATCAAGCTGATCCCCCGCGGCGACACCACCGTCGTCGACGCCTACCTCTCGCCGATCCTGCGCCGGTACGTCGACGAGGTCGCCCGCGAACTCGCCGGAATCCGCCTCATGTTCATGCAGTCCAACGGCGGACTGCGCGAGGCCGCCCACTTCCGCGGCAAGGACGCCGTCCTGTCGGGACCGGCCGGCGGCGTCGTCGGCATGGTCCGCACCTCGGCACAGGCGGGACACGACCGGGTCATCGGCTTCGACATGGGCGGCACGTCCACGGACGTGTCGCACTACGCGGGCGCCTTCGAGCGTGAACTCGGTACACAGGTCGCCGGGGTGCGGATGAGGGCCCCCATGATGAGCATCCACACCGTCGCGGCGGGCGGCGGCTCCGTCCTCCACTACGACGGCCGCCGCTACCGCGTGGGCCCCGACTCGGCGGGCGCCGTCCCCGGCCCCGCCTGCTACCGCCGCGGCGGCCCGCTCACCGTCACCGACGCCAACGTCATGCTCGGTCGCGTCCAGCCCGCCCACTTCCCCGCCGTGTTCGGCGAGACCGGCGACCGGCCCCTGGACGCCGAGGTCGTACGCGAGCGGTTCACGGCCCTCGCCGCGGAGACCGGCGGCGGCCGGACCCCGGAGGAGGTCGCCGCGGGCTTCCTGGAGATCGCCGTCCTCAACATGGCCAACGCCGTCGAGAAGATCTCCGTCCAGCGAGGCCACGACGTCACCCGGTACGCCCTCACCAGCTTCGGCGGCGCCGGCGGCCAGCACGCCTGCGCCGTCGCCGACGCCCTGGGCATCGACACCGTCCTCGTACCGCCACTGGCCGGCGTGCTCTCCGCTTACGGCATCGGGCTCGCCGACGCCACCGCCATGCGGGAGCGGTCCGTCGAGGCCGAGCTCGACGCCGCCGGCACCCACGCGCGCGTGACGGCCCTCTGCGCCGAACTCGCCGAGCGGACCCGCGAGGAGCTGCGCGCCGACGGCCTGCCGGACGCGGCGGTCACCACCCACGCGCGCGTGCTCCTGAGGTACGCGGGGACGGACGCGAGCCTCCCCGTCGACCTCGCCCCCGCCGCATCGATGAAAACCGCGTTCACAGCCCTCCACCGGACGCGGTACGCGTTCACCATGGACAAGCCGCTCGTCGTCGAGGCGGTCTCCGTGGAGGCCGTCGGCAGCGCAGGACCGCACGGCCCCGTCCTCGTCGACACCGGCGAGCGGACGGGCCCCCTCACCCCCCGGGCCACCGTCCGGATGCACAGCGGCGGCACCCCCCACGACACCCCCCTCCACCGGCGCGAGGACCTCCGCCCCGGCGACACCGTCGACGGCCCCGCGCTCCTCGCCGAGGCCGACGCCACGACCGTCGTCGACACCGGCTGGCGGGCCACCGCGACCGACGGCGGACACCTCCTCCTGCACCGCGTCACACCGCGCCCCGCGCGCGTGGCCGCGGGGACGGACGTGGACCCGGTCCTCCTGGAGGTCTTCAACAGCCTCTTCATGGCCATTGCCGAGCAGATGGGCGTGCGCCTGGAGAACACCGCCCACTCGGTCAACATCAAGGAACGCCTCGACTTCTCCTGCGCCCTCTTCGACGCCGAGGGCAACCTCATCGCCAACGCGCCCCACATCCCCGTCCACCTCGGCTCCATGGGCGAGTCCATCAAGGAGGTCCTGCGGCGGCGCGCGGACGACCTGCGGCCCGGCGACGTGTACGCCATCAACGACCCGTACCACGGCGGCACGCACCTGCCCGACGTGACCGTCGTGACCCCGGTGTTCGACGAGGCGGGCGATGCCGGAGGGGCACTCCGCTTCCTGGTCGCCTCGCGCGGCCACCATGCCGAGATCGGCGGCATCACCCCCGGCTCCATGCCCGCCTTCAGCCGCACCGTCGAGGAGGAGGGCGTCCTCTTCGACAACTGGCTGCTCGTCCGCGACGGCCGGCTCCGCGAGGCCGAGACCCGGGCCCTGCTCACCGGCGCCCGCCACCCCTCCCGCGACCCGGACACCAACCTCGCCGACCTGCGCGCCCAGATCGCCGCCAACGAGAAGGGCATCGAGGAACTGCGCAGGACGGTCGACGAGTTCGGTCTCGACGTCGTCCAGGCGTACATGCGGCACGTCCGCGCCAACGCCGAGGAGTCCGTCCGCCGCATCGTCGCGCGCCTCCACGACGGCGCGTACCGCTACGAGACGGACGGCGGCGCGGTCATCCGGGTCGCGGTCCGCGTCGACCGCGAACGGCGCTCCGCCGTCGTCGACTTCACCGGCACGTCGCCCCAGCTGCCCGGCAACGCCAACGCGCCCACCTCCGTCGTCATGGCCGCCGTCCTGTACGTCTTCCGCACCCTCGTCGACGAGGACATCCCGCTCAACAGCGGCTGCCTGGAACCCCTGGAGGTCCGCGTCCCCGCCGGCTCGATGCTCGCGCCCGTCCACCCCGCCGCCACCGTCGCCGGGAACGTCGAGACCTCCCAGGCCGTCACGGGCGCGCTGTACGCGGCCCTCGGCGTCCAGGCCGAGGGCTCCGGCACCATGAACAACCTCACCTTCGGCAACGCGCGCGTGCAGTACTACGAGACGGTCGCCAGCGGCTCCGGCGCGGGCGACGGCTTCGACGGCGCCGACGCGGTCCAGACCCACATGACCAACTCCCGGCTCACCGACCCCGAGGTCCTGGAATGGCGCCACCCGGTCCGGGTCGACTCCTTCGCGGTACGGGAGGACGGCGGCGGGCGCGGCCGGTGGCACGGCGGCCACGGCGTGGAGCGCCGCATCCGCTTCCTGGAGCCGATGACGGTGGCCCTCCTCACCGGACACCGCAGGGTCCCGCCGTACGGCATGGCCGGCGGCGAGCCGGGCGCCCTCGGCGAGAACCTCATGGAACGCGCAGACGGCACCGTCGAGCACCTCGACGGCGCCGCGACGACCGAGACGGGCCCCGACGACGTCCTGGTCCTGCGCACCCCCGGCGGCGGTGGCTACGGTCCGCCGCCCGCCTCCCCCTGAGGGACCCGCTCAGCGCACCGGCACGAACCGCACCGGCGTTCCCGGCACCGCCTGCGCCGCCGCGCCCAGATCGGCCTCCCGGACCACCGCGACCACCGGGTAGCCCCCGGTCGTGGGATGGTCCGCGAGGAAGACCACCGGGCGCCCGTCCGGCGGCACCTGCACCGCGCCGAGGACCATGCCCTCGCTCGCCAGCTCTCCCGGCAGGGCCCGGTCGAGCGCCGGTCCCTCGAGCCGCAGCCCTATCCGGTTGCTCGCCGACGACACCCGGTACGCGCGCGTGGCGAAGGTACGCAGGGCGGCGGCGGTGAACCAGTCGTCGCGGGGGCCCGGCCGGACCCGCAGGACGAGTTCGTCCGGCGGGCCCGGCCAGGGAGGAGCGTCGACCGACGCCCGTACGGGCGTGTCCGCTCCCAGCGGCAGCACCGCCCCCTCCGCCAGCGGCGCCGGGCCGAGCCCGGACAGCAGGTCGGTGGAGCGGCTGCCGAGCACCGGCTCGACGGCGATCCCGCCGCCGAAGGCCACGTACGAGCGCAGCCCGCGGACGGCCGCGCCGATCTCCAGGAGGGACCCGGCGGGCACACGGATCGCCGTCCCCCAGGCGGCCGGACGCCCGTCCACCCGGACCGGGCACGGCGCACCGCCCACCGCGGTGGTGACGGCGCACCGGGGCCGCAGCGCGCACCCGTCGACGGTGGTCTCCAGGACCGCAGCCCCCTCCGAGGCGCCGACATTGCCGGCGAGCCGGTTGAGGAGCCGCACGGCTCCCGGGTCGAGGGCGCCCGAGCGGGGCACGCCGAGATGCGCGTACCCCGTGCGCCCCAGGTCCTGCACGGTGGTCAGCGCCCCGGACCGGACCACGGCGACGGCACGGTCGGTCACCGCCGCCCGCCTTTTGCCGTTTGTGCCGTGGAATCCGTGAACCGGACCCGGGTGCCCGGCGCGAGCAGCGCGGCGGGCTCCCGTCCGGCGTCCCAGAGCACCACGTCCGTGGTGCCGATCAGCTGCCAGCCGCCGGGGGAGGAGCGCGGGTACACGCCCGTGTAGGGCCCGGCGAGCGCGACCGACCCGGCCGGGACGGCGGTGCGCGGTGTGGCCCGCCGGGGCACCTCGTACCGCTCGCCGAGACCGGTCAGATAGCCGAAGCCCGGCGCGAACCCGCAGAAGGCGACCCGGAACCCGGTCGCCGTGTGGACGCGTACCGCCTCCTCGACGGACACCCCCCACAGCGCGGCGACCTCCGCCAGATCGGGCCCGTCGTAGCGGACCGGCACCTCCACCACCGCGCCCACGCGCGCGTGCAGCGGCCCGACCTCCCAGCGCTCCACCTCGGCCGCGAGCCGGGCGGGGTCCGCCACCCCGTCCAGCAGCACCGTCCGCGCCGCCGGCACGATCTCCCGTACGGCGGGGAGCACCCCCGCCGCCCGCCGGCGCAGCAGCTCGGCGTGGAAGGCCTCCGTCTCCGTGCCGTCGGCCAGTTCCACCAGGAGGGCCCGTTCGCCCACGCGCAGCGTCCGCACGCTCATGCGAAGGCCTCCACCCGGAGCCCGGAGGTCTCCAGGCCTTCCCGGACCCGGCGGGCCAGCTCCACCGCGCCGGGGGTGTCCCCGTGCAGGCACAGCGACCGGGCCCGCACGGCGACGGAGCTCCCGCAGTGCGCCGTCACGATCCCGAACCGGGCCATGGCCACCGAGCGCTCCACGACCTGGGCGGGATCGCTGACGACGGCCCCCTCCTGCCCCCGTGGCACCAGGGAGCCGTCGGCCCGGTAGGCGCGGTCGCCGAAGGCCTCGGGGACGACCGGAAGTCCGGCCTCCGACGCGGCCTCGTGCAGCCGGGACCCCGGGAGCCCCAGGACGGGCAGCGTCCGGTCGGCGAGCAGGACGCCCTCGACGACCGCCGCGGCCTGCTCCTCGTCCCGGACCACCCGGTTGTAGAGCGCGCCGTGCGGCTTCACGTACGCGACGCGCGAGCCCGCCGCCCGGGCGAAGACCTCCAGGGCGCCGATCTGGTACGCCACTTCGGCGGCCAGCTCCTCCGCCGGGACGTCCATCGAGCGCCGCCCGAAGCCGGCCAGGTCCCGGTAGGACACCTGGGCCCCGATCCGTACGCCCCGTTCGACCGCGAGCTCGCAGACGCGCCGCATGGTGGCCGCGTCCCCGGCGTGGAAGCCACAGGCCACGTTGGCGCTGGTGACGACGGAGAGCAGTCGCTCGTCGTCGGTCAGCGTCCAGCGGCCGAAGCCCTCTCCGAGGTCGGCGTTGAGGTCGATCGAGGCCGAGGTCATGCGGTGCTTCCTTTCCCACCTGGTCGTGCGGTGGTGCGGTGCTGCTCGGTGTGGCGCCGGGCCAAGGTAGGGGATTGTTCAACGATCCGACAAGAGGAATGTTGTCGGATCCCTGCTCTCTGCGGTTGACTCGGCCGCGGACGACCGAACGGGAGAGGCGCTGTGGACGTGAGTGAGACCGGAGGTCTGGCGGACGACCGCGCGCTGCTCGGGCGTACGAGCACGGCGGAGCGGGTCGCGGACATCCTGCGGACCCGGATCGCCGAGGGCTACTTCCCGCCCGGCGTCCGGCTCTCCGAGGAGAGCATCGGCGGCGCCCTCGGTGTGTCCCGCAACACACTCCGCGAGGCCTTCCGGCTGCTCACCCACGAGCGCCTGCTCGTCCACGAGCTCAACCGCGGGGTCTTCGTCCGGGTCCTCGCCGTGGGTGACGTGGACGACATCTACCGCACCCGGCGGCTCGTCGAGTGCGCCGTCGTCCGAGGCCTCGGACAGCCGCCCTACGCCGTCGACGGCCTCGTCGCCGCCGTCGAGGAGGGAGAGAACGCGGCCCGCACGGACGACTGGCCGGGCGTCTCCACGGCCAACATCCACTTCCACCGCGAGCTCGTCGCCCTCGCCGGCAGCGCGCGCACCGACGAGCTGATGCGCGGCGTCCTCGCCGAACTCCGGCTCGCCTTCCACGTCGTGGACGACCCGCGCGTGCTGCACGAGCCCTATCTCCTCCGGAACCGGGAGATCCTGGACGCCCTGCGCGCCGGGGAGCGGGCCTCGGCGGAGCGGCTCCTCGCCCGCTACCTCGACGACTCCCGCGCCCGCGTCACCGCCGCCTACGCCCAGGCCGTGGACGACCCGACAGGCCCCTGACGGCCCGCCCGGCAGGCCCCCGACGGAGGGCCCGGCCGCCTCCGCGGGCCCGGTCGCATCTGCGCCGTTTCGACCGTTGTCAGTTCGAGGACCTAATCTGTCCACCGTGACTTCGCCTGCCTCGACGGACCTCGCTCCGCCCCAGCTCAGCGCGGCGCCGCGGCCCGCGCAGGGCCCGGCCGCCGACGAAGGGCTCGCGCGGCGCCTCCGCGCGCTCGCGTGCACCGCCCCGCTGCACGACCTCGACGCGCGCAAGGCGAACCTGGCCGGCGAGTACACGGTCTACGCGATGGCCGAGGTGGCCCTCTCCGCGATCGACCTCGTCACGCTCAACATGGACTTCGACACCGGCGCCGACCACGAGCAGATCGTCGCCCGGCTGCTGCCCCGCGTCGCCGCCCAGGCACCCTCCCGCCCCGCCGCCGAGCACGAGCGCGTCGCCCGCTGGGTCCTGGAGAACCTGATCAACGTCGGCAGCGTCGACCGCGGCTTCCGCGCCGTCTACGGCACCTTCGGCACCGACGGGGTCTACGTCCGCAGGGACTACGACTTCAAGCTCATCGAGGAGGTCCCGGGCTACGGGGGCGGCGTCTACCTCCGCACCACCGACGAAGCGGTCAACGTCCTCGTGGGCGCCCTCGACACCGACGTCACCAGCGCCCAGATCGCCGCCGAGGTGAAGCTGGAGGTCCTCATCAGCCGGGGCCGCCTCGCCGACGCGCAGCTCGCCGCCGAGCAGGCGCGCTACCGGACCGTGCAGTACGCGGAGAGCCTCCGCAAGACCCTGGAGGCCACCCGGCGCAACGTCCGCGCGGTGGACTGGCTCCAGGCGGTCCCGGACATGATCGACGAGGCCCTCGACCACGTGGCCGACCGCTACCGCCACGAGAACGCGATCCTCACCAACATCCGCAAGGCCCGCGACGAGGCCGAGACCGGGCTTGATCCAAAAACAGCCGAACACAAGCGCCGTGCCGCCGAGCTCGTCGACATAGTGAAGGACTGCATCCGGCGCCACACCCAGCTCCAGTCCCGCCTCCTGGAAGCCGGGCCGCTCTTCCGCGCCGAACAGGACCGGCAGGCCTTCGCCGCCCCCACCGCGTACACCGGCCTCGACCTGTACGGGCAGCTGGTCGCCCCGATCCTGCCGCTCCCCGTCGAGCAGGCCGGCAGGGTCACCGACGCCTTCTTCGCCCACGGCACCGGACTGCGCACCCCCGCGTCCGTCCGCCTCGGCGACCTCGTCGACCTGCTCCTCACCCCGCCCGTGGAGCGCGAGCACCTCGGCGCGGAGATGCCCGAGCCCGAGCTGATCGCCACCCCCGACGACTCCCGCTTCAGCGAGGAGCAGCTCGCGAGCGCGATGCGCCTGCTCGACCTGGAGCACGACGCCCCGCGCCGCCTCTCCGGTCTGCTGGCCGAGGCCCGCCTCCTCGACGACGACCTGCCCTACCTCGTCGCCCTGCTCGCCGTGCACGCCGCCAGCCCGCCGGTCGGCACGGCCTACCGACAGGGCGAGGAGCGCCTCCTCTTCGCCGTCGACGACGGCACCCCGCTGGACGACCCCGAGTTCGGCGGCGCCGACCTCATCGTCGGTACGGCCCTCCTCGACGCGGTGGGCATGGCCGCCGACCGCTCGGAGGCGACGTGACCGTCATCCCGACCGCCCCCACGGACGCCTCCGACGCGGCCACACCCGCTCCCGAGGCACACGAGGAGCCCCAGGCGCCCGCGACGGACACGTCAGGCACACGGTCCGAGCCGGGCACGCCCGAGCAGGGGCCGTCCGCGCTGCTGACGTCCACGCCTGGGATCTCCGCGCCCGAACCGTCCGCGCCGACACCTCGCCCCGCCGTCGAGCCGACGGCGATCGCGGCCCCGGCGGACGGGCCGGCCGTCGCCACCGTCGTTCCCGGCCCCAGGCCGGAGACGGCAGCACTCGGGCAGCAGCCCGAGCAGGACCCCCAGCCGGAGCCCGAGCAGGACCCCCAGCCGGAGCCCGAGCCCGAGCCCGAGCCGGAGCCCGGCCCGGTCCGTACGGCAGCCGACCGGGCCGGTGCCGAGGCCGGCCCTCGGGTGCGGGCCGTGCGCGTGGACCGGCCCGCCGTTGCGCGTGGCCAGGCCGATGCAGAGCACAAGAACGAGCCCGGCACGAAGCCGCGGCTCGGAGCCGTACCGGCGCCGGAGCCGTCCCGCGCCGACGCCGCGTCCCGGCGCAGGAGCGTCCCGACCGTGCGCGCCGTGCGGCTCACGGCCGAACCTGCCGCGCCCTCCCGCCGCCCCGCGCCCGCGCCGGCGGCCGTCACCCCCGTACCGCTGCCCCTGCCCGTGCCCCCGCCCCGACCCGTCCCCGACGACGTACCGCCCGAGAGCCGCACCGAGGAGCCCCAGCCGTGAGCGAAACCCACGCCGAGTACGCCGACGCGTGGAGCGAGCAGGAGCCCCCGCACGCCCCGGCGGTCCCCGCGCCCTCCTCGCCGTCCGCCGTCACCCCCGCCGACGCGGCCGACGCGGCCCGGCTCGTCTCCTTCGGGCTCCAGCCCAAGCTGCTCCCGGCCCGGGACGCCGAGTACACCGAACTGCTCCGCCGCTACCGCGAGGACCCCGCCTTCGCGCGCCTCGCCGACGCCGTCGCCACCGGCCTCGGCCTCGTCGTCCTGGAGGTCTCCCCGCGCGCCGGGATGGCCGTCACCGCCGGCGAGGACTCCGTCTTCGCCGTCCGCATGGGCGACTACGCCCGCCGCGCCTCGCCGGACTCGGCCGACCGGTTCCTCCACGGCCTTGCCCACCTCGCCGTCGCCGCCATGGCCTTCCCCCGCCCCGAGGACCTCGCCGACGACGGGTACATCGGCCGCCTCACCGTCAACGGCGTCGACGCCTTCGTACGCCAGGCCTGTCTGCGGCTGGAGCAGCGGGCCGAGGAGCTGGGCGAGAACACCGACCCGGCCTCCGACGCCCCCGGCCTGGAGGCCGGCTGGCGGATCTACGCCCGCCGCAGCGCCACCGGGGCCACCAAGGATGCCCGCCGTCTCGCCGGATCCACCACCGGCATCGTCGGCAAGGCCGCGGCCTTCCTCACCGACTCCGGCTTCCTCCAGCGCACCGGCGACGAGGGGGGCGGCTCCTACCGCACGACCGCGCGCTACCAGCTCCAGGTCCGCGACATGGCCGGCTCCGCCGCCATGGCCGAGCTCCTCGAACTCGGTGTCGTGCCGGTCAGTGACGGCTCGGCGACCCTCGTCCCGCCGCCCGAGGGCGACGACCTGGAGCTCGCCGCCGACGCGGGCCTCCCGTTCCACGCGTAACAGCCCCGCGCAACCGCCCCGCCCCGCGCCGCGTAACCGACCTTCCTGAGCACGACGAGCACGAGAGTCCCCCGCCATGTACGAGCTGTCCCGGGTCCGCCTCTACTCCATCGGCCCCGCCGGTGCGCGCTACGCCGACACCGTCCTGGACCTGCGCGGGGTCGGCGCGCCCGTGCCCCACCCCGCCCCCACCCAGGCGGAGTTCTTCGAGGACGAGCCGGTCGGCCCGCCGCGCCGCCCCGCGCCCGCGGGCGTGCTCTTCCTGGAGAACGGCGGCGGCAAGTCCGTCCTCCTCAAGCTGATCTTCTCGGTCATGCTCCCCGGCCACCGCAACACCCTCGGCGGCGCCAGCTCGGGCGTCCTGCGCAAGTTCCTCCTCGCCGACGACTGCGGACACGTCGCCCTGGAGTGGCAGCACACCCTCACGGGCGAACTCGTCGTCGTCGGCAAGGCCAGCGAGTGGCGCGGCCGTCAGGTCTCCAACGACCCGCGGAAGTTCGCCGAGGCCTGGTACGCCTTCCGCCCCGGCCCCGGACTCAGCCTCGACAATCTCCCCGTCGCCGAGGCGACCTCCGTCCGCCGGCCCGTCGAGGGCGCCTCCGGAGCCACCGGCCGCCGCCGCACGATGAAGGGCTTCCGCGACGCCCTCACCGAGGCCGGCAAGGCCTACCCGCACCTGGAGGTCGTCTGGGAGGAGATCCACGACCGCTGGAACGAGCACCTCGGCGAGCTCGGACTCGACCCCGAACTCTTCCGCTACCAGCGCGAGATGAACGCCGACGAGGGCGAGGCCGCCGGCCTCTTCGCGGTCAAGAAGGACTCCGACTTCACCGACCTCCTGCTGCGCGCCGTCACCGACACCCGGGACACCGACGGCCTCGCCGACCTCGTCAGCGGCTTCGGCAACAAGCTCGGCCGCCGCGCCGAACTGACCGCCGAGCGCGAGTTCACGGCCGGCTCCGTCGACCTCCTCGGCCGCATCGTCGAGGCCGCCGCCACCCGCGCCCACGCCCGGGACGTCCACACGGCGGCCGAGCGGCGCACCCGTACCCTCGCCCGCCGGCTCTCCGCCCGCGCCGACGAGGAGCGCGGCCGCGCCGCCGAACTCGCCCAGCGGGTCACCTCGGCCGCCCACGCCGTCGCCGAGGCCGAGACCGCCCGCGGCCGCAGCGCCCTCATCTCCGCCGAACTCGCCTACCGGCACGCCTCCCTGGCCCTGACCGTCGCCGAGAAGGGCGCCGCCTCCCAGCGCCGCGAGCTCACCGACGCCCGCACCATGCACGCCGCCTGGCAGGCGGCCGAGGTCGTCCTCCGCCACCGTGCCGCGGGCGACCGCTCCGCGCGCGTGGCCGCCGCCATCCGCGAGGCCGAGCGCGACGCGGCCCCCGCCCTCGCGGCCCGCGCGGAGGCCGCGGCCGATCTCGTACGGGCCCTCGCCGCCGCCGCCGAGGAGGGCGAGCGGCACGCCGCCGAGGAGGAGGAGCGCTCCACGGCCCTCCAGGACGCCAGCGAGACCGCCCACCGTGACGCCACGGCCGCCGCCACCGAGGCCCAGCGGGCCCGCAGCGAGGCCGGCCACCTGCGCCAGCGGCTCGCCGAGGTCGAGCAGGAGACCGCCGAGGCGGTACGGGCCGGCTGGCTCGACGACTCCGCGCCCGACGCCGACCCGGCCCGGGCCGCCCTCGCCGCGAGCGACGCGGAGAAGACCGCGGTCGCCGTCTGGGACACGGCCCGCGAGGCCGCCCGTACCGCCGCCGACCGCGCCCGCGAGGCCGCCGCCGCCGAGTCCCGCGCCGAACTCGCCGCCGCCCGCGCCGCGGACGCCGCCGAGGCCGCGGGGAACGCCTACGACGCGGAGCGCCGCGCCGCCGAGTCCCTCGCCTCCGAGGAACGGCTCGCCGAGCTGCTGAGCCTCCCGGCCGGCGGCTCGCCCCTCCCGGGCCAGCGCGCGGGCGCCACCCGTGCGCCCGAGGACCCCGCGCCGCACGACGACGTCGCGGACGCGACCGCCGAGGGCGGCACCGTCCCCGGCGCCGCGTTCGGCCTCCCCGCCGGGACCGGCCCCCAGGGGCCGCTGACCGTCACCGAGTTCGACCGGTACGCCGACGAACTGCGCGGCATGCTCGACCAGGCCGTCACCTCGGCCGAGCGGCAGCTCTTCGAGCTCCGCACCGCCGCGGCCGACGACTCCCGCATCCTCGGCGCCCTCGGCGACGGCGGCCTGCTGCCGCCCGGCCCCGACGTCCTCGCCACCGTCGAGTACCTCGGCGAGCAGGGCATCCCCGCGCTCCCCGGCTGGCGCTACCTCGCCCAGGCCGTGGACCCCGCCGACCACGCCCGCGTCCTCGCCGCCCGCCCCGAGCTCGTCGACGGCGTCGTGATCACCGACCCCGTCTCGTACGGCCGCGCCCGCGAGGTCCTCGGTACGGCGGCCCTGCTGCCCCGCTCCACCGTGGCCGTCGGCACCGCCGCCGCCCTCCTCGCCCCCGTACCGACGCAGGACACGGGCGAGGACAGCGGCGTCTTTCTGGTCCCGCCGAACCCCGCCATGCACGACGAGCAGGCCGCCGACGAGGAGCGGCACGCCCTGCGCGCCCGCGCGACCGCCCGCGACGAGGAGATCCGTACCCTCGCCGCCCGCCTCGCCGGCGACCGCGCCCTCGCCTCCCGGATCGGCGCCTGGCGCGCCGACTGCCCGCCCGGCATGCTCGCCGAGCTCGCTGCCGTCGCCTCGACCGCCCGCGAGACCGCGGAGGCCGCCGCCGCGACCCTCGCCGAGACCCGTACGGCACGCGGCGAGGCCGACGAGGGCGCCGCCGAGGCGACGCACCTCCGGGACGAGCGGCAGGAGGCGGCGCAGCGCGCCCGCCGCGTCGCCGACGCCCTCGCGGGCCTCGCCTTCCGGCTGCGCGAGCGCTCCGCCTGGCAGGCCAAGCTCCGCGAACTGGCCGACGACGCCGCCGAGTCCGAGGCCCGCGCCCAGACCTGCCTGGAGCGCGCCCGCGCCGCCGACGAGGACCGCCGCGCGACCCAGCGCGCCGCCGACGACGCCCACCGCACCGCCCGCGCCCTGCGCGCCGAGCGCGCCGAGATCGCCGGCGCCCCCGACACCCTCCCCGAGGAGGACCCGGCCGCGCCCCGCACCGCGCTCCCCACCCTCCGCGAGGCCTACCGGGCCGCCTCCCAGCTGTACGAGAAGGTCGGCGTCGGCGCCGACCTGCGCGCCGAGCAGGCCCGTGCCGAGAGCGACGAGTCCGCCGCCCTCGCCGAGCTCGACCGCCTCACCAACAAGGTCCGCACCCGCGCCGAACAGCTCCTGGAGTCCACCGACGGAGCCGACGGCCCGTCCCGGCAGGCGGCCGCGGCCCGCGCCGAGTCGCTCGTCCAGATGCTGGAGACGCGCGCCACGGAGGCGAGCGAGAAGCTCGGCCGGCTCCGGGGCGAGTCCGAGCGCCTGGCCCCCGAGGACGGCGAAGCGCACACCGAGCTGCCCGAGGACCGGGTGCCCGCCGACGCCGAGCAGGCACAGACCCTGCTGCGTACCGCCACCGGCGAACTCGCCTCCCGTACCGACGCCCTGGACGCGGCGCGCGCCGCCCACGCCGGGCTGCTCCGCGACCACCGGGCCGCCGAGGACGCGGCGGGCGGCTTCGACGAGACGGCGGCCCTCCTGCGCGACCTGCTCCGCGACCACGCCGACGAGGAGCGCGACGCGTCCGAGACGTACACCGGCACCCTGGAGGAGGCCCGCACGACGGCGGGCGAGGCGCGCCGCGCGCTGCGCGGCTGCACCGCCGAACTGTCCGGCGCCGACGCCGCCGTGCGCGAGGCGAGCGACATCCTCGTCCGGCACGCCAACTCCACCCGCTACGAGCAGGTCCGCACCCCGGCGCGCCAGCAGATCCGCGAACTGCCCGCGTCCGCGCTGCCCGAGCACGCCGCCAAGTGGGCCGAGGCCTTCGCGCCCCGGCTCCGGGTCCTCACGGACGAACTGGCGCAGCTGGAGCGCAACCGCGACTCGATCGTGGACCGGCTCCGCGGTCTCGTGGAGTCCTCGCTCGCCACCCTCCGCTCCGCGCAGCGGCTCTCCCGGCTGCCGGAGGGGCTCGGCGAGTGGTCGGGCCAGGAGTTCCTGCGGATCCGCTTCGAGGAGCCCGATCAGGCCACCCTCGCGGAGCGGCTCGGCGAGGTCGTCGACGAGGCGACCCGCGCCGCCGTCAAGAAGAACTCCGACCTGCGCCGCGACGGCATGTCCCTGCTGCTGCGAGGCGTCCAGGCCGCGCTCGAACCCCGGGGCATCTCCGTCGAGATCCTCAAGCCGGACGCCGTCCTGCGCGCCGAGCGGGTGCCCGTCGGGCAGATGGGCGACGTCTTCTCCGGCGGTCAGCTGCTCACCGCGGCGATCGCCCTGTACTGCACGATGGCGGCGCTCCGCTCCAACGACCGGGGCCGCGACAAGCACCGCCACGCGGGCACGCTCTTCCTGGACAACCCGATCGGCCGCGCCAACGCCACGTATCTGCTGGAGCTCCAGCGGGCCGTGTCGGACGCGCTCGGCGTCCAGCTGCTGTACACGACGGGCCTGTTCGACACGACGGCACTGGCCGAGTTCCCGCTGGTGATCCGGCTGCGGAACGACGCCGACCTGCGGGCCGGGCTCAAGTACATCAGCGTGGAGGAGCACCTGCGTCCGGGCCTGCCGCAGGTGGCCGGGGAGGGGGAGTCGATCCACGGCGAGATCACGGCGACGCGGATGTTCCGCCGCCACGCCTCGGACGACCCCACCGCACCGCCGGCCGGCGCCTGACCCACGACAGAGCGGCCCGGCCCCCGCGACGGGGGACCGGGCCGCTCGTTCGTCCTGTCAGGCCGCTTCGGAAAACGGAGCCGCCTCCGACCGGCCTCCCGACCGGCCCTGCGCACGACCTTCCGACCGACCTTCAGCCCGGCTCTCCGCGCGCCGCTCTCGGCGCAGCTGACGCGCCGTACTGCTCGGCTCCGACACGACGCCGTTGCGCTGGCGCCACACCTGACGGGTGATCCAGACATCGAGGACACTCCAGGTGGCCACGACCGTCGACGCCACCGAGCTGACCGTCATCGGGAACGCCAGCCAGGAGCCCGCGACCGTGCAGTAGAAGGCCACCACCCCCTGGACGAGCGTCACCGACGTGATCATCACGGCGCGTACGGCGGCGGTACGCACCGGATCGGGCATCCGCTGCCGGCCCTTCTCGTCGTCCACCCACAACTGCCGCGCCGACCGCGACTCGTCTTCCATCGTCCTGTCACTCCCCACCGCTGAACGCCTCCAGGGGTTGGCTGCCCGTTGTGAGCGCCTTTACGCGGACAGGACCCTCCCCGCACTTAATGACGTACGAGAAGGGGAAAAGGTTTCGCCTGAATCTGACCGGAACGCACAGTTCCAGCCATCTCCCCAGGCCGGAGAAATGGCACACCATCAGGTGTCCTGTGCCACAGTGGCCGATCCCAACTCCCCGAATACCAGGACATCTCATGATCAACGCTCACTCGACAGGCTGAAAATCGTCCGGACATGCCTTCGAGATGGCCGTGATGCAGTAGTAGGCTCACGCCGCCATTTGTTTGAAACCGAAGGTTGACGCCTCGTGTTGACGCGCGACGTCACGAACGTGAAGGACCTCCGTGGCGCGCGGGGGCCGAGCTGGGGGAGGCCATGCGCTTTCGCGGGAAGTCCATCCGCCGGAAGATCGTGGCGTTGCTCCTCGTACCGCTCGTCTCCCTGACCGGCCTGTGGGGCTTCGCGACGGTCCTGACGGGCCGCGAGGCCGACCAGCTCCTCGACGTCGGCTACATCGTCGACAAGATCGGCTACCCGCTGGAGGACACCGCCCGCGTCATCCAGCTCGAACGCCGCCAGTCGCTCATCTACCTCGCCGACCCCCGGGGTTCCACGGCCCTCGCCTCCCTGCGCGAGACCCGCCGGGCCACCGACCGGCAGATATCCCGGATCCGCGCGAACGCCGCCGAGCCGGGCGTACGCGAGGAGATGCGGCCCGTCACCACCCAGCGGCTCAACTCCCTCCTCGAAGCGCTCGACGACCTCGAGTCGCTGCGCCGCTCCGTCGAGAAGCGCAGCATCGGCCGGATCCAGGCCCTCGAGTTCTACAATCGGCTCGTCGACCCCTGCTACGGCTTCCTCGTCACCCTCCACGCCCTCGAGAACGTGGAGATGGACAAGCAGGGCCGCGCCCTGGTCGGCATCACCCGCGCCCGCGAGGTGCTCTCCCGCGAGGACGCCCTGATCATCTCGGCGCTCGTCGCGGACCGGATCACCGCCCCGGAGATCCGCGTGATGACCGACCTCGTCGCCAACCGCGAGCAGTTCTACGAGGTCAACCTCGAACTCCTGCCGACCACCGAGCGCGAGCGCTTCGAGAAGTACTGGGCAGGCCCCGAGACCACCGCGCTGCGGGCCGCCGAGAAGGCGATCATCGACGAGGGCCCCACCGACGAGCCGCGCGCCGTCACGGCCGCGTACTGGCAGGAGGAGGCGAGCCCCGTCCTGGACGACCTCGCCCGCGAGAACACCGCGGCGGGCGACCGCTACCAGGACCGCGTCCAGCCCGCCGCCTACAGCGTGCTCCTCAAGGTCGGCGTCGCCGGCGTCCTCGGCTTCCTCGCCCTGCTCGCCTCGATCGTCATCTCCGTCCGCATCGGCCGCTCGCTCGTCCACGACCTGCGCCGCCTCCAGAAGGAGGCCCAGGAGGTCTCCGGCGTGCGGCTGCCCAGCGTCATGCGCCGGCTCGCCGCCGGCGAACACGTCGACGTCGGCACGGAGGTGCCCCACCTCCGGTACGGGGAGGACGAGGTCGGCCAGGTCGGCCAGGCCCTCAACACCCTCCAGCGCGCCGCCGTCGAGGCCGCCGTCAAGCAGTCGGAGCTGCGCCGCGGCGTCTCCGAGGTGTTCGTCAACCTCGCCCGCCGCAACCAGGTCCTGCTCCACCGTCAGCTCACCCTCCTCGACACGATGGAGCGGCGCACGGAGGACACCGACGAGCTCGCGGACCTCTTCCGGCTCGACCACCTCACCACCCGTATGCGCCGGCACGCCGAAGGCCTCGTCATCCTGTCCGGCGCCGCCCCCTCCCGTCAGTGGCGCAAGCCCGTCCAGCTCATGGACGTGGTCCGCGCCGCCGTCGCCGAGGTCGAGGACTACGAGCGGATCGAGGTGCGCCGACTGCCGCGCCTCGGCGTGGGCGGCCCCGCCGTCGCCGACCTCACCCACCTCATCGCGGAACTCCTGGAGAACGCCACGGTGTTCTCGCCCCCGCACACCGCCGTGCAGGTGCTCGGCGAGCGCGTCGCCAACGGCTTCACCCTGGAGATCCACGACCGCGGCCTCGGCATGAACGCCGACGCGCTGCTCGACGCCAACCTCCGGCTCGCCGAGACCCCCGAGTTCGAGCTGTCGGACACCGACCGCCTCGGCCTCTTCGTGGTCAGCCGGCTCGCCCAGCGCCAGAACGTCCGCGTCTCGCTCCAGACGTCCCCGTACGGAGGGACGACCGCGGTCGTCTTCATCCCGGCCGCGCTGCTCACCGACGCACCCGAGACCCAGGGCGCCGGATTCCGTCTGGACCGCAAGACCATGGGCCGCGACTCCGCGGACGCCAAGACGCTGGACGGCACGACCCCGGACGGCACGTCCCTGGAGCGCGCCGGCACCGCCGACGGCACCGGCCGCCTCGGCGGGGACACCGCCGGTCCCACCCCGCTGCCCACCCGCCGTCCCGTGCTCGCCCGGGTCCCCGACGTGACCGAGGTCCCCGGCGTCCTGGACGGACCCGTCGAGCTGGAGGCGCCGCTCGGCGCCGACGAGTTCGACGTGCTCTTCGACCGGTCCGCGGACCTCCTCGACACCGAGAGCGAGCGCGGCGGCCTCTTCCGGCCCCGCGACCGCCGCCGCTCCGGCCTCGCCCCGGCGGGCGAGCAGCACCAGCAGGCGCCCGACCAGACGACCGGCCGCGGCGAGGACGACGCGCACGCCGAAGGCGCCGGACGCGGCCCCGTACCGCTGCCGCGCCGCTCCACCCCCACGCTGATCGTGGACCGCGGCCGCCGTGTCGACGAGCCCGGCAGGGCGCACCCCGCGCCGGGCCCCGACGCCGCGCCGGGCCCCGCCCCGGCGCCCGTTTCCGGCCCCGCCCCGGTCCCTGTCCAGGGACCCACCCTCGTTCCCGTACCACCGGAGGGTTCCGTGGCGCCGGAGGCTCCCGAACCGTTCGGCGGGCTGCCCCGCCGCGTCCGCCAGGCCAACCTCGCGCCCCAGCTCCGTGAGACCGAGGCCGCGGCCGACCGTGGCACCGGAGCGGGCGCCGGCGACCGTACGACCGTCGGCGCCGCCGGACCCGACTCCTTCGAACGCGACGCCGAGGAGGTACGCGCCCGCATGGCCGCCATGCAGCGCGGCTGGCAGCGCGGACGCCGGCACACAGCGGACCCGGACGACACGTCAGCACCAGGAACGACACCCGAGGGGGACGGTCGATGACCGCACCGAACGCCGCAGCACCCAGCACCAACCCCGCATTCGGCCACGGAAACGGCGAGCTGAACTGGCTCCTCGACGAACTCGTCCAGCGGGTCGGGTCCATCCGCAAGGCCCTGGTGCTCTCCAGCGACGGGCTGCCCACCGGCGCCTCGCAGCAGTTGACCCGGGAGGACGGCGAGCACCTGGCCGCGGTGGCGTCCGGCTTCCACAGCCTCGCCAAGGGCGTCGGCCGTCACTTCGAGGCGGGCAGGGTCCGCCAGACGGTCGTCGAGCTGGAGGACGCCTTCCTCTTCGTCACGGCCGCCGGCGACGGCAGCTGCCTGGCGGTCCTCGCCGACGCCGACTCCGACGTCGGCCAGGTCGCCTACGAGATGACCCTGATGGTGAAGCGGGTCGGGGCCCACCTCACGACGGCCCCCCGGACCGGCCTGCCCTCCGGAGGGTGAGTGGGACGGCATGAGTGACGCAGCCGAGCCGAACCAGGCGGCCGAGGACAGACCCCCCGGCCACCACCACTGGTTCGACGCCGACGCCGGGCCGGTGGTCCGTCCGTACGCGATGACCCGCGGCCGGACCAGCGCCGCCACCCGTCACCGGCTCGACCTGATCGCGCTGGTGGTCCCCGAGCCCGCCGCCGACGACCCCGGCCGTGACCAGACGCTCTCCCCGGAACACGTGGAGATCGTCGAACGCTGCTCCGAGCAGCCCCAGTCGATCGCCGAGCTCGCCGCAGGACTCGACCTCCCCGTCGGGGTGGTCCGGGTCCTCGTCGGCGATCTCGTCGAGGACGAACTCGTCCATGTGACCCGCCCCGTTCCGCCGGCAGAACTGCCGGACGTGAGCATCCTTCGCGAGGTGATCAATGGCCTTCGGGCGCTCTAGCCGCAAGAAGCCGCTCGTCGAGCCGGTGACCCTGAAGATCCTCGTCGCAGGCGGGTTCGGGGTCGGCAAGACGACGCTGGTGGGCGCGGTCAGCGAGATCAGGCCCCTGCGCACCGAGGAGATCCTCAGTGAGGCGGGGCGGCCCGTCGACGACCTTCACGGCGTCGAGAACAAGACCACCACCACGGTCGCCATGGACTTCGGCCGGATCACCCTCCGCGAGGACCTCGTCCTGTACTTGTTCGGGACCCCCGGCCAGGACCGTTTCTGGTTCCTGTGGGACGAGCTCGCCCAGGGCGCGCTCGGCGCGGTCGTCCTCGCGGACACCCGCCGCCTGGAGGACAGCTTCGCGGCCATCGACTACTTCGAGCGGCGCGGCATCCCCTTCACGGTCGCCGTCAACTGCTTCGAGGGAGCCCGGAGGTTCCCGGCCGAGAGCGTGCGAGGGGCGCTCGACCTGGACCCCGAGGTCGAGCTCCTGATGTGCGACGCCCGCGACCGGGAGTCGGTGAAGAACATCCTCGTGGCGGTCGTCCAGCACGCCCTGGTCCTCGCGGACAGGAGCCACGCACCGGCCGGCACCTGAGGGACCCCCTCCTTACGGAGGGGGTTCGGTGAGGGCTTCAGCGGGGGGTTCAGCGCACCGCCACCACCGCCGACCCGTGCCCGAACAGGCCCTGGTTCGCGGTGATGCCGACCCGCGCCCCGGGCACCTGCCGGTCTCCCGCCGTGCCCCGCAACTGCCAGGTCAGCTCGCAGACCTGGGCGATCGCCTGCGCGGGCACGGCCTCCCCGAAGGAGGCGAGGCCGCCGCTGGTGTTGACCGGCAGCCGGCCGCCCAGCGCCGTGACGCCCTCGCGCAGCAGCTTGGCGCCCTCGCCCGTCCCGCACAGCCCGATGTCCTCGTACCACTCCAGTTCCAGAGCCGTCGACAGGTCGTAGACCTCCGCCAGGGACAGGTCCTCGGGCCCGAGCCCCGCCTCCTCGTACGCGGCCCGCGCGATCGACGCGCGGAATCCGTGCGCCGCGGGGGAGACCGCGGCCGCCGAGTCGGTCGCGATGTCGGGCAGGTCGAGCACCGCCTTGGGGTACGTGGGGGAGACCGTGGACACGGCCCGCACCCGCACCGGATCGGGCCGCCCGTGCCGGCGAGCGAACTCCATGCTGGACAGGACGAGCGCGGCGCCCCCGTCCGAGGTCGCGCAGATGTCGAGGAGCCGCAGCGGATCGGCGACGACGGCGGAGGCCGCGACCTCCTCGGCGGTCACGCGCGTGCGGTAGCGGGCGAGCGGATTGAGCGCGCCGGCCGCCGCGTTCTTCACCTTCACCTGGGCGAAGTCCTCGGCCGTGTCGCCGTACAGGGCCATCCTGCGGCGGGCGTAGAGCGCGAAGTACGCGGGGTTGGTCGCCCCGAGCACCCGGAACCGCAGCCAGTCCGGATCGTCCGGACGCTCGCCGCCGGCCGGGGCGAGGAACCCCTTGGGCGTCGCGTCCGCGCCGACGACCAGGACCACGTCCGCGAGACCGGCCAGGATCTGGGCGCGGGCCGTCCCGATGGCCTGCGCGCCCGAGGCGCAGGCCGCGTACACGCTGGTGACCCGCGCCCCCTGCCAGCCGAGGGCCTGGGCGAAGGTCGCCCCGGCCACGTAACCCGGGTAGCCGCACCGCATGGTGTCCGCGCCGACGATCGAGCCGACGTCCTCCCAGCCGAGCCCGGCGTCGGCGAGCGCGGCGCGGGCGGCGGCCGTCCCGTAACTGACGAAACTCCGGCCCCACTTGCCCCACGGGTGCATTCCGGCCCCGAGGACGGCGATGTCGTTCACGACTGCTCCTCCCGTTCCTGCCGCGCGACGGGCCGCCAGTTCCAGGTGGTCCAGATGTGGACCTCGTCCTCGTTCAGGACCCCCGGCACCACCTCGACCTCCGTGCCCACCGCGAGATCGGCCGGCCGCACCCCGGGGGCCGCCTGCCCGAGGACCACCATCGCCTCGGCCGCCAGCTCCACGGCCACGAGCGTGTACGGCTCCCAGGGCGCGTCCGGATCGGAGACGTACGGGGCCGGCGGCCGGTAGCGGCCGTCCGTGTACGACCAGACCCGGCCGCGCGGCGAGAGCGGCACCTCGGCGAGCACACCGCCGCCGGGGCACCCCGGATTGCGGCACCAGTCGTCCTCACGCGGGAAGAAGACCGAGGTGCAGGCCGTGCAGCGGGTCCCGAGCAGCCGGAACTCCGCCTCCGGCACCGAGTCGTCGGTGAACCACCGGGCCACCACCGGTCTGCGCGTCCGTGCCATCGAACCCTCCCATTCTGACGAACCGTCAGAAGTGTGGCACGGGTGCCCCGGACGGGAAAGACTCAGTGCCCGGCCACCGACCTCCTCGCCACCGGGAAGTCGAAGAACGTGCTCGGGAACGGCTCCGGCTTGAAGGTGAAGTGCCACCACTCCTCGGGCAGGTTCACGAAGCCCTGCTCCGCGAGCAGCCCCTTGAGGAGCTGCCGGTTGGCCCGCTGCTCGCCCTGGATCCGCGGGTCGTCGGTGTGCGAGCGCGTGTCGAAGCAGTCGTACCCGGTGCCCATGTCCACGGAGTTGTCCGGGAACCGCTCCTCCCGCGGCGCGTAGCACTCGACGAGCTCCTCGCCCGGCACGTACGCGCGCGTGGGTACCGCCGGCAGCCGCACGATCGTCAGGTCCACCGTCGAACCCCGGCTGTGCCCGGACTTCTCCGCGATGTATCCGTCCGCGAACAGCCTCGACTTGTCGACGAGCGGATAGAACTCCTCCTTCATGCGCTCGTCCTCCAGGTCCCTCGCCCAGCGCACGAAGTGGTCGACGGCCCGCTGCGGCCGGTAGCAGTCGTAGACCTTCAGGGTGTAGCCGCGGGCGAGCAGCCGCACCTGCGCGCGGTGCAGCGCCTCGGCGGCCGGCCGCGTCAGGATGCAGAGCGGCTGCCGGTAGCCGTCGATCGGCTCGCCCACGAAGTTGTGCGCCGTCGTGTAGCGCATCTCCTGGACGATCGTCCGGTCGACCGAGCTCAGGGCCACGAACTCCCGTGGGGCCTTGGGCTCCGGCGCGGCGGAGGCCGGGGGAGCGGGGGCGGCGACGGCGCCGGTCACGGCGAACAGACCGGCCGCGGCGGTGACGGCGAGGGTACGGAGGGCGGAAGCGAGTCCTGTCATGCGCACCGTCTATCAGTTCCGGCAGCGCCGGGAAAGGGTGATCGCATACCGTCGGGGCCGTGATGGACTCCCACAGCTCCCACTGCTCCGCCTGCGGCGCCGCGCACTCGGCCAGGGGCGACTGGCCCCGCACCTGCCCGGCCTGCGGCCACACCGCCTACCGCAACCCGCTGCCCGTCGCCGTCGCCCTCCTCCCCGTCACCGACGGGGACGGGGAGCGGGGGACGGGACTCGTCGTCATCACCCGCACCATCGAGCCGCAGAGGGGCGGGATCGCCCTCCCCGGCGGCTTCATCGACCACGCCGAGGACTGGCGCACCGCCGTCGCGCGCGAACTGCGCGAGGAGACCGGCATCCAGGCCTCCGCCGGGGACGTCCGGCTCGCCGACGCGATGAGCTCCCCGGGCGGCCACCTCCTGCTCTTCGGCCTGCTCCCACCCCGCCCCGCCACCGCGCTCCCGCCCTCGGAGCCCACGGACGAGACCAGCGGCCACCACCTGCTCCACGCACCCGAGGAGCTGGCCTTCCCGCTCCACACGGAGGCGGTACGGAAGTGGTTCGCGGGCGCGTACGACCGAGCAGGGGCGTACGACTGAGCAGCGGGGGGCGTACGCCGGGGCGCGGGCGTGTGCACCTGCGCCTCCAACTCTCCCTGAGTGCCGGACTGTTGTGGCATGCTGTCCGCTCGCCGTCGCCCCAAGACGACGATGTGGAGGGGAGCGTCCATGAATGTCGGCTGGCCCGAGGCCGTCATCGCCATCGTCGGGGTCGCAGCGGTCGTCGCGATCGTCTTCGCCCTCAGGCACAGGCTGCGCAAGGCGACGGTGCAGATGCCCGGCGTCAGCGCGGGCTTCGAGAGCAACGAGGAACAGCGCGGCCTCAGCGAGCAGGAGTTCCAGGCCCACGACTCCGTGTTCAAGCATTCCGAGCTCACGATGCCGAAGGGCGCGCGGACCGCGTTCTTCCGCTCGAAGGCCAAACGGTCGAAGCTCACGATCACCGGAGGCGACGGGACCGACAGCGCTCCCACCGGCGAGCCCACCGGCACCGACCGCACCTGACACGCATCGGGACATCGGAAGCGGGGGCGACGGGGTGCAGAGTCGAGAACACGTCCATGTCGACCGGACGGAGCAGCTGGCACGCTCCGCGGCCGTCGTCGACGCGAGGAACGAACAGCAGGCGCTCTTCTTCGAAGGGCCGGAAGGCATCGGGAAGACCTCGCTGCTCCGGGAGATCTACCGGCGGCACATCGCTTCCGGTGTCTACTACGTCGACCTGGAGCGCGTGGTCGAGAAGGACGACGTCCTGAGGGATCTGGCGCGGCAGGCCCGCCGCCAGGACGTCCCCGTCCCCGGCTACCAGGCGGTGCGCTCCCAGATCGCACAGTCGACGGCGACGGTGAACGTGCACGACATGAGGGCGCGCAACGCCAACATCCAGATGGTCGTCAACACCTCGAGGGACCACAAGATCCAGCTGGACGCGATGAGCGACGCCCTCCTGGACACCCTTGCGGGGGACCCCCGCAACCCCGTCATCTGCCTGGACGCCTTCGAACACTGCGAGGCGCCCATGCGCGACTGGCTCGGCACGGACCTGCTGCCCGAACTGCTCAGCCGACGCGGCACGAGCGTCTTCGTGGCCGGACGGCACGTGCCGCGCCTCGCGTACCCCCATGTCACCGCGGTCCACACCATGGTGTTGCCCCCGTTCGGTATCGACGCCGTCGAGGAGTGGATCACCACGCTCGGCTTCGACAGCCTCAAGGGACAGGCGACGAGCATCCACCGGAGCCACCAAGGCATTCCCGGCCTGATACGCGAGTTCCTCGACCTCCACAGCGAACCGCTCGGGACCGGGTGAGGCAGCCATGAACGACGAGTTGACCCAGCGCGCGTTCGACCGCTTCGACCGCCTGCCCACCGACGAGCGACGACTGATCGAAGCCCTGTGCGTCCACGACCTCTTCGACCCGCCGCTCGTCGCCTACACGGCGAGGGCGCTCGCGCTGGGCATCGGCACGCGCGAGATCGCCGCGAACCCCTTCGTCCAGAAGGACGCCGTGGCACATCCCTGGGCCGCCGACGACGACGAAGGACCCGAACGGACGGCGTACGTCCTCCGGTCCTTCTTCCGTACGGCGTTGGCCACCCGCCTCCGTGAGACGGCCCCGGACCGGCACGCACGAGCCCATCGCCTCGCCGCCGCCTACTACCACCAACCGCTGGAGCCCCTGCGGCTCGACCGGCTCGACCGGTACGTCAAGGAAGTACGCCACCTCGCGGCGGTCCGGCCCGGCGCCTCCGTCACCCGGCTCGCCTCCTTCGCGCACAGCGCCCTCCTCGTCGGCCGCGCCGAGGCCGCAGGCCGGGCCGCGACCGCGGCGGTGAACGCCCTCGCCGCGCCCACCCCCGACGCCGTCCCGCTGGCGCGGATCGTCCGGTCCGTCGCCGAGATCCTCAGCGCCCCGGACCGGGCGGAGCACGGCACGGTCATGGAACTGGAACAGCACCTCGCGGAGCACCCGCCGTCGCAGGACCCCGCGGTCTCACGGATCGTCATGCTCGCCGCCGACCTGGTCGCGTACTACACGGAGAGGCGGGCCCCGGCGCTGTCCCTGACGGCCTCCGTCATGCCCGCGGCGATGACCACCGTGGACCCGCGGGGCCTGCCCGCCGCCCCGGGCTGGGACGAACTGCGCATGTTCCAGGAGCTCGACGAGATCTCCGCCACGATCACGACCCGCACCCACCGGCTGGAGTTCCCCGACCGGAGCGTCGCGCGCCACCACGTCAGGACGAAGCTCAGCGCGCTCGTCGGCGCGGAGGTCCAGACGGCTCCCCGGACACCGGTGATCGTGGATCTCGTCCCCTGGGACGAGGACAGGTTCCTGGACGACCTCCACCTCAAGGACCGCAACGGCCGCCCGGTCAACATGCTCACGTCGACCGACGTGAAGCTGCAGATCGCCCGGGGCGTCCACCGGCTCCTCACCCCGGACGGTGACGCGGACACCGCTCCGGGACGGGAGATCGCCCGGAGCCTCCAGGCCCTCGCGTGGAGCCCGGAGACGGACGAGATCACCTCCGTGCTCACGCAGGCGGCCGAGAACGACGACCTCGACGACAGGTACCGGTGGCGGATCCGCCGGCTGATCCGTTACATGCCGGTGGTGGCACTCGTCGACGCCCACCCGGGGATGTCGTCGGAGGTGAGCTACGAATTCGACGGCAAGTGCCGGGTGGACCGGCTCGGCTGGGGCGCCGTACTGGTGTCGACGGAGGTCGCCTTCCCCCAGGAAGTGCGGCAGAACCGGCTGCATGTCGTGACCCCGGAGGGGCTCGAGGTCGCGGGGCCTCCGCTGGTGAGCGAGAACGCCGAGATCCGGCCGCTCGTCGACGCCGACGCGGCCGACGATGTCCTGGAGTTCTCGCTCGACACCACGGAGGGCCGGGAGGCCGCCTGGGAACGTGGCGAACGCCTGACGCGGATCCATGTGCGGCTGCCGTACGTCCTGCCCCGGGAGGACTTCGTCCACGCCTTCGTCGCGACGGTCCTCGGGACCGCGGTCTCGATGACGGCCGCGGTCCTGCAGATCCTGCTGGATCCGTTCGTCTGGGCCCAGGTCGGTTCGGCGCTCGTCGCCGCCGGCGCCCTCGTGGTGGAGGCCGTCCGGGCGGGCCACCGAGGCGGCGACGCGAAACCCCACGCTCTGCACGCCGTCGCGTACAAGCCACTGAGCATCGTGAGGACGACGAGCATCGGCGTGGCGGTCCTCGCCATGGCGACCATGCCCTTGGGGAACGCCGTGGGAGTGGCCCTGTCCGTCTGCGGAGCGGCGGTCTGCGCCTTCCTGGCCGCGGCCGTCCTGATGAGGCTGCGCCACCGGTATCTTCCGGCGCGCGGCGGACGCCGCCGTGCGCGCGCACTCACCGGCTGAATCAGGCCCTCACACCCCTCTCACGCCTCACAGCCCCCGCACTCGCACCGGCAGCCCCACCGCCTCCACCCCGTCGTCCGTCACCCGCTCCACCACCACCCGGCCGTCCACGAGCCGTGACTGGTAGCGCTCGATCTCGGCCGGCTCCCAGCCGTCCCCGGTGTCCCGGACGACGAGCCCGCCGCCCGTCCGCCCCGCCGCGGGCGCCCACACCTCCAGAGCCGGTCCGTCCCCGTCGCCGCGCACCGGGAGCACCGCCCCCGCCCGGGCCAGCACCGGCACCCGCGACAGCGGCGCGTCGAGCAGCACCTGCCCCGGCCCTTCGTACGCCCGCCCCGTCGCCGTGTCGTACCAGCGGCCGCGCGGCAGCCGCACCGCCCGCTGGTCCGCGCCCCGCGTCAGGACCGGCGCCACCAGCAGCGCGTCACCAAGGAGGAACGCGTCCTCGCAGTCGCGCAGCCCCCGGTCCTCCGGCGTCCCCCACCACACCGGACGGACGTACGGCGCGCCCGTCATCCGGGCGAGCCGGGCCAGCGTCTCGAAGTACGGCCGCAGCCGCTCCCGCTCGGCCAGTGCCACGCGCGCGTGCTCCAGGACCTCGGGGCCGAACTCCCAGGGTTCGCGTCGCCCCGCGTCGATCGCCGAGTGGGTACGGAAGAACGGCAGCCACGCCCCCAGCTGGAACCAGCGCAGGTACAGCTCCGGCGACGGACTCCCGTCGAAACCGCCCACGTCCGGCCCCGAGTACGGCACGCCGCACAGCCCGAGCCCCAGCACCAGGGAGAGCGAGGCCCGCAGCCCCGGCCACCCGGTCGACACGTCGCCCGACCAGGTGCCGCCGTACCGCTGCATGCCCGCCCAGCCGGAACGGGAGAACAGGAAGGGCCGTTCGTCGGGCCGCAGCCGGCGCAGCCCGTCGTACCCCGCCCGGGCCATCGTGAGCCCGTACACGTTGTGCGCCTCCCGGTGGTCACCGCCCCGCCCGTCCAGCGCGTGCCGCGCCGAGCGCGGCAGCGTCATGTCACCGAAGGGCGCGAAGGACACCGGCTCGTTCATGTCGTGCCACACCCCGGCGAAGCCCTGCCGGAGCCGCTCCTCGTACAGCCCGCCCCACCACTCCCGTACCGCCGGATCGGTGAAGTCCGGATAGGCGCACTCGCCCGGCCACACCTCCCCGCGGACCTCGTTGCCCCGGGCGTCCCGCACGAACGCCCCGACCGCCCGCCCGCCGTCGTAGACGGCGTTCCCCGGCTCGGCCTTCACCGCCGGGTCCACGATCGACACGAGCCGGACGCCCTGCTCCCGCAGCTCCGCCGCGAGCCCCGGCAGGTCCGGGAACCGCTCCCGGTCCACGGTGAACACCCGGTGCCCGTCGTAGTGGTCGATGTCCAGGTGTACGGCGGACAGCGGGAGCCCCCGCTCCCGGTACCCGGCGACCACCCGCCGCACCTCCCGCGCGCTGCCGAACCCCCAGCGCGCGTGCTGGGGCCCGAGCGCCCAGGACGGCGGCAGCGCGGGCGCGCCCGTCAGCGCCGCCCAGCCGTGCAGCACGCGCGCGGGGGTGCCGACCACCACCCAGCAGCGCAGCGGACCGCCCCCCATCCGGACCTCACTGGTCCCCGGCCGGTCGTGACCCGAGCCGGCGCCCTCCTCGCCCTCGGCGAGGGTGACCCGCCCGTCCCAGGAGTTGTCGTGGAAGGCGAGGTGCGTCCCGGCGTCCGAGACGACGAACTGCACGGGCATGGTGAGGTACAGCGGATCGTCCCCGGGGGCGAAGCCCCCCTTGGGGTCGGTGTTCCACAGCCGGTACGAGCCGTCCCGCAGGCGCGGCCCCGCCGCCCGCCCGCCGAGGCCGAAGAACCGCGCGTCCGCCGGCACCTCACTGCGCTGCACCCACCGCGCCGCCGAGCCCGCAGCCGCGCCCGACCCCGAACCCGGCCGTGAATCCGCCCCCGCCACCTGCTCCCACCACCGCGGCGGCAGGTCCCGGCGCAGCATCACCCCGCCCGGCGTCCGGATCTCCACCGCCCCGTGACGGGAGACCGCCACCGTCACCCGCTCCGAGACGATCCGCCACCCGCCGTCCGTGTCCGGCTCCAGGGCGGCCCGCGGATCGGGTTCAGGCGCCTCGCCGGCCAACGCGTACGACGGCAGAGGCTCGGCCCCGTCCCACCCCCAGAACACCGCGCCGCCCACCGAAACGGAGATCCGCAGCGAGGAACGCGCGAACCGGACGATTCCCCCGCCCGGCAGCGACTCCCCCTCCGTCGCGAGGCCCGGCACCCGTGCCCGCTCCGCCCCCTTCGGCGGCAGCCCCCACGCGTCCGTACGCCGCTGCCGCCATGCCGCCCGCACCGTCCGCAAGCCCCGCGCCGAGCCGAACACCTTGATCGAACGCACCAGTTCCCGACCGTCCATGGTGATCACCCTGCCACCCACCAGGGGCGATACGAGCTCCGTTCAACTTCCGTTCACCCGTGGTGGGAGCACATATTCAACTACCCGACCATGGGCGGGCAGACCTGGTGCGAAAGACGATCACATGGCATCGTCCTGTCAGCCGCGTCGCGCGCACACCCCAGCACGTGCGCGGGACACACGCCGACCCCGCGTACAGCCAGGGAGCAGCCCCATGACATCAGCGCAGACCGAGCCGCTCTGGCAGCCGGACGACGAACGCATCGCCTCCGCCGCCGTCACCCGCTTCCAGGCCTGGGCGGCCGAGCACCACGGTGCACCGGCCGAGGGCGGCTACCCGGCGCTCCACCGCTGGTCGGTCGACGAGCTCGAAGCCTTCTGGCAGGCCGTCGTCGAGTGGTTCGACCTCCGCTTCTCCACCCCGTACGAGCGCGTCCTCGGCGACCGCTCGATGCCGGGCGCCGAGTGGTTCCCCGGCGCCACGCTCAACTACGCCGAGCACGCCCTGCGCGCCGCGGACGAGCGACCCCATGACACGGCACTGCTCCATGTGGACGAGACACATGAGCCCGCGCCGACCACCTGGGCCGAGCTCCGCCGCCAGGTCGGCTCCCTCGCCGCCGAACTGCGCACGATCGGCGTACAGCCGGGCGACCGCGTCAGCGGCTACCTGCCGAACGTCCCGCAGTCCGTCGTGGCCCTCCTCGCCACCGCCGCCGTCGGCGCCGTGTGGACGTCCTGCGCCCCGGACTTCGGCGCCCGCAGCGTCCTCGACCGCTTCCAGCAGGTCGAGCCGGTCGTCCTCTTCACCGTCGACGGCTACCGCTACGGCGGCAAGGAGCACGACCGCCGCGAGACCGTCGCCGAACTCCGCGCCGAGCTGCCCACCCTCCGCGCCGTCGTCCACATCCCGCTCCTCGGCACCCCCGCCCCGGAAGGCACCCTCGACTGGGCCGACCTCGTCGCCGCCGACGTCGAGCCGGTCTACGAGCAGGTCCCGTTCGGGCACCCGCTGTGGGTCCTGTACTCCTCCGGCACCACCGGCCTGCCGAAGGCGATCGTCCAGTCCCAGGGCGGCATCCTCGTCGAGCACGTCAAGCAGCTGGGCCTCCACTGCGACCTCGGCCCCGAGGACGTGTTCTTCTGGTACACCTCCACCGGCTGGATGATGTGGAACTTCCTCGTCTCCGGCCTGCTCACCGGCACGACCGTCGTCCTGTACGACGGCAGCCCCGGCTACCCCGACACCGGCGCCCAGTGGCGGGTCGCCGAACGCACCCACGCCACCCTGTACGGCACCTCCGCCGCGTACGTCATGGCCTGCGCCAAGGCGGACGTGCACCCCGGCCGTGACTTCGACCTCTCGGCCGTGAAGTGTGTGGCCACCACCGGCTCCCCGCTGCCCCCCGACGGCTTCCGCTGGCTCCACGACGAGGTCCGCGAGGACCTGTGGATCGCCTCCGTCAGCGGCGGCACGGACGTGTGCTCCTGCTTCGCCGGCGCCGTCCCCACGCTCCCCGTCCACATCGGCGAGCTCCAGGCGGCCGGCCTCGGCACCGACCTCCAGTCCTGGGACCCCTCCGGCAAGCCGGTGATCGGCGAGGTCGGCGAGCTCGTCGTCACCAACCCCATGCCGTCCATGCCGATCCACTTCTGGAACGACCCCGACGGCAGCCGCTACCGCGACAGCTACTTCGAGATGTTCCCGGGCGTCTGGCGCCACGGCGACTGGATCACGATCACCGACCACGGCTCGGTCGTCATCCACGGCCGCTCCGACTCCACCCTGAACCGTCAGGGCGTGCGGATGGGGAGCGCCGATATCTACGAGGCAGTCGAACGCCTCCCGGAGATCCGCGAATCCCTGGTGATCGGCCTGGAGGAGCCGGACGGCGGCTACTGGATGCCGCTCTTCGTCCACCTCGTGGACGGCGCCACCCTCGACGACGAGCTGATCGGCCGCATCAAGCGAACGATCCGCACGGAGCTCTCCCCGCGCCACGTCCCCGACGACATCATCGAGGTGCCGGGCGTCCCGCACACCCTCACCGGCAAGCGCATCGAGGTCCCGGTCAAGCGCCTCCTCCAGGGCACGCCCCTGGCCAAGGCCGTCAACGCCGGCTCGGTCGACAACCTCGGTCTCCTCCACTTCTACGAGACCCTGGCGGCCACCCGCAGGTCCTGACGCACACGAGACGAGGCCGGTCCCCGGAACAGGGACCGGCCTCGCGTCGTACGCGTGCGGCGGGACTCAGGCGCGGGGCGCGGCCGGCAGCTCGCCGGTCCTGGCGACGGCGCCCTTGGCGAGGACGGCCGACACACCGAGCACCGTGCCCTTCCTCCCCGCAGCCGTGGTCTCGGTGAGCACCGTGCGCTCGCCGAGGAACACCGACGTCGCCCGGTCGAAGATCCACTGGGTCTGCTCGCCGTCGGCGGTACGGGAGACGGCGACGCCCTCCCGCCCGGCGGCGTCCTTCGCGGACGACAGGACGCCGACCCCGGGGATCCGCGCCGCGGCCTCGTACAGCGCGGACGTCACCTTCGGAGGAGCCCAGGTCTCGGCGAGCAGGGTCCCGATCGCGCGGAAGGCCCGCTGATCGGCGTCGCCCCCGCCCCCACGGGTCTCCTCCCGGACCAGCCGCAGCAGAGCATCGGGGTCGGTCGGCAGGCCGGCCACGTACGTATGCGTCGGGTTCGTGACGGACGGCGCCGCCGCCTCCAGCGTGGACGGTTCCGGCGACGCCCCCCGGTGGTCCAGCTCGTACACGGGCAGGCGCGGGGAGAGTACGGAGTCGGCCGCGCCGGCCTCGCGCAGGAGCCCGGCGCGGCTGCCGTCGGCGGAGAGCCACACCTCACGCTGACGTACGGGAGGCAGCGTGGCGACGCCCCCGGCCGCGCTGCGCCCGGCGTGGGCGACCAGGCTCCGCACGTAGACGAAGTCCTGGGGCCGGGCGTCCGGGGCCGGCGCCACGGCGGCGGCGAGCGCGGCGCGGGACAGCAGCCGCCCGGCGTCGCGCACCGTCGGCTGCCCGGCCGAGACCTGCCCCGAGGGCCGGGACGGGACCTCCGCCGGGGCGAGGACGACGGCACCGGCCACGAGCGCGCAGGCCGCCGCGGGCGCGGCGATCCAGGTGAAGCGGGGGACGGCGCGGGGGGCACGCGGGCGGCGCGCGGCGGGCCCGGAGGCCAGGGCGTCGCGCAGGACGGCGTACCGGAGGGCGTGCTCCCGCTCGGGTGCGAGGTCGGGCACGGGCGGCGGCGGCAGAAGCTCCGTCAGCTCGCCGCGCAGGAGCTCGTCCGAGGGGGAGTGCGTCGAGTGCGTCTTTCGGGAGGTGTTCATGCCTGGTTCTCCGGGGTCGTGAGGGGCACGAGGGCGGGGCGGACGGCGGGGCGGACGGCGTGCGGGACATGCGGCTCCCGGACAACGGACTGTTGGACGTCGGGCAGGCCAGGCGAATGTCCGGACCATCCGGAACGTCCGGCCGCCGGCCCGGCGGACCGCCCTCGCCGCCGCAGCGCGCGCAGCTCGGCGTCCGCGAGCTTGCGAAGCCGCTCACGGGCCCGGGACAGCCGGGACCGCACGGTCCCGACCGGTATGCCCAGCGCCTCTCCGGCAGCGGCGTAGTCCAGGCCGGCCCACACCACCAGCGTGAAGACCTCCCGTTCACGGCGCCGGAGCTTCCCGAGCGCGGCACGGGCCGCCCGTACCTGCTCCCCGTCCGTCATCCGGGCGAGGACGTCGTCGGCGAAGTCGGGCAGCACACCCCGCTCGGGGAGCCTGGCGAGCGCCGCGTCCCGGCGCCGCGCCTCCCGCGCGGCGCCACGCATGATGTTGGTCGCGATGCCCAGCAGCCACGGCCGCAGGGTGCCGCCGTCGGCGTGCACCTTTCCGCGGCAGCGCCACGCCTCCAGGAACGTGGCGGAGACGACGTCCTCGGCCGCCGCCCGGTCGCCGCACACCCGGAACGCGTAGTGGTACAGGACCCGCGCGTGCTCGTCGTACGCCTCGCCCAGCGCCGCCGGGTCTCCGGCGCGGAAACGATCTCTCATAGGTGATTCCACACAAGGCACTGGGCGCTGGTTCGCCGGCGTTCCCGTGACCTGGGACACACCGCCGGGCCGACCTGCCCGCGATGTGTCCCAGGTCACGGGAACGCCCCGCCCGCCGCGAGCAGTGCTGGACATGAACGAACCCACGACACCCCGCTCCACGACCCGACGCACGACCCGGCGCTCGGCCCTGCGCACCCTGGCCCTGGCCGGAGTCCTCGCCGGAACCTCCCTCTCCGCGCTGAACCCGACAGCGGTCGCCGCGGACGGAACCCCCGAGACGTACACGCTGACGATCCGGCACCTGGACCGCGCGGGAGCCGCCACAGGCCGCTACCAGACGAGCGTCACCGGCATCTCCGGCCCAGGAGCCGACGCCTCGGCAACCCCCTACGACGAGTCCGGGACGGTCACCGTCCGACTGCCCAAGGGCCGCTACCTGCTCGACTCCACCCTGCTCGGCGCCGACCCGGCCGAGGGAACCGACTGGATCGTCCAGCCCCGTCTGGACCTCGACCACGACACGGCGATCACCGTCGACGCCCGCACCACGGCCCCGGTGAACGTCCGCCCGCAGGACGCCGGCGCCCGGTACCTCCACAGCATGGCGTTCGTGGAGGCCACCCACGAGGGGACGACCCGCTCGGCGAACATCATGATGGCGAGCGACCGCCTGCGAGTGGCCCACCTCGGCCCCGCCGCCGAATCGGGCTCGGTGAAGGAGTGGATCGACACCTACTGGTCCGGCGAGCGCGCCGACTACGCACTCGGCTACACCTTCACGTCCGACCGTGCCCTGACCGGCCTCGTCCGGAACCCCGCCCCCGGCGCGCTGGCCACCGTGAAGGTCCGCGCGGCCGCCCCCGGCGGAGCCACCGGCACCGGATTCGTCGACATCCAGCCCAGCGCCGGCCCCACCGTCGGACTCAGCCAGCCCCTCGCACCCCTCGCCACCGCGACCTTCCTCGTGACCCCGGAGCGGGGCCTGTGGGACGTCGGTTACGCCGCCCCCGCCGCCCCCGAGACCCCGCCCAACCGCTACTTCGCGAACGACTTCGCGGTGCGCCCGGGCGCCACCACCACGCACACCTTCGACAACGCGGTCTACGGCCCCGCCCTCGACCCGTCCCCCGGCGCCCGTCCGGCAGGCCTCCGTACCGGCGACACCCTCGCCCTCGACATCCCGCTCCTCGCGGACGGGGACGGTCACGCGCCGAGCGCGCCGCGCTTCCACGCGGCCACCACCACGTTCCACCGCGACGGCGTCCTGATCGGCACCCGGAACGGCACCCCGGGCCGCGCGGAGTTCACCACCACACCCGGCCGAGCCGCGTACACGCTCACGGCCATGGCGACCCACGGCAGCGGCCCGACGGCGGGCGGACGCGTCACGGCGTCCTGGACCTTCACCTCGGCCGCGGCCTCCCACCCCGCGGAACTCCCGCTCAGCACGGTCCGCTTCGCCCCGGCCCTCGACCTCGACGGCACCGCCCCGGCGGGCGCCCTGACGCGGGTCCCGGTGACCGTCCAGGGCGCGGCGGCCACGACCGGCGTCCGCTCCCTCACCGTGTCGGTGTCCACGGACGGCGGCACCACATGGACCCGGGTCCCGGTCCTCGACGGCCGGGCGGGGTTCCGCACCCCCGGCCCCGGCGGCACGGTCTCGCTCCGCGCGGAACTGACCGACACCGCGGGCAACACCTTCACCGAGACCCTGCGGAACGCCTACCGCACCCGATGAACTGACGTCCAAGCGGCGGAAGAAGCTCCGGGAGGAGGACGTAAACTCCCCCGGAGCACCCGCACGTCTACCGCCCTCTCACCCCCCGTACGTGGCCTGCGAATCCCCGAGCACCCCGGCGAAGTCCGCCGCGAGGCGCACCGCGTCCGGAGGCGCGAGCGTCGCCGTCGTGATCCGGACGGCCGGCGGCGCGGCGATCCGGAAGCGCGCGCCCGCGGCGACCCACCAGCCCTGCGTCCGCAGCCCGTTGACGACGGCGGACTCGTCCCGCACGGGCACCCACACGTTCAGCCCGCTCGCCCCCACAGCACGGATCCCGTACGTGCCGAGCGCACCGATCAGCGCGGCACGCCGTTCCGCGTACGCGGCCTCGCCGGCCGCCACGAGCTCGCGCACCGCATCGTCGGCGAGCAGCCCGGTCACCGTCTCCTGGAGTACGTGACTGACCCAGCCCGAGGTCATCAGCATCCGCCCGTCGTGCCGCGCCAGCGTCACCGCGTCACAAGCGACCCCGGCCCACCGCAGGTCGATGCCGAGGTGCTTGGACACGGTCCGCACCTGCGCCCACCGGTCGAGCCCCGCAGCCGCGAGCGTGTACGCCGCGGCCCCGCCCACCTCGGCGTTGTGATCGTCCTCGACGACGAGGACCTCGGGGAACTTCCGTAGTACGGCGACGAGTTCGTCCCGCCGTGACCGGGTGAAGAAGGCGCCGGTGGGGCACTGTCCGCGCGGACTGCACACCACCGCGCGCACCCCGCCCCGCAGCGCCGTCCGCAGCGATTCCGCGACGAGACCCTCGCCGTCCACCGCGACAGGCACCATCCGCAACCCCAGCGCGGGGACGAGGTCGAGCAGGTGGTGGAAGCCGGGATCCTCGACGGCCACGGCGTCGCCGGGCCGCAGCTCCGTCGAGAGGAGCCGCGCGATGCAGTCCAGCGCGCCGTGCGCGAACGTCACGTGCTCCGCGGGCACCCCGTCCCGTTCGAACCACTCCCTGGACAGCGCCTCGAGCGCCGCGAGGCGCGGGGCCGCGCGATGGGAGCCGTACACCGGGGCGACGGCCGAAGGCGGCCGCAGTACGGGCAGGAAGGCGGGGTCGGGATGCCCGCCGGCGAGATCGACGAGCCCGGCCGGCACGCGCGGGGGCCGCCGGGAGGCGACCGACGGCACGTCCGCCACCACCGTGCCGCCCCGCCCGCGGGTGACGATCAGCCCCCGCTGCCGCAACTCCTTGTAGGCCGTCGCCACCGTCCCCGGACTCACTCCGAGGTCGTCGGCGAGCCGCCGCACCGGCGGCAGGGCGTCGCCGGGCGCGAGCCGGCCCTCGGCCACGCCCCTCTCCACGGACGCGGCAATCCCCTTGGCCGTAGCCCCTTCGATCACATATTGTGCTGCCACGTAACACAGTATGTATCAATACAAAGGAACATGCAAGGGGGACCCATGAGCCGCACCGCCCGTCCGACCCGCCCACCCCTCAAGGACCGCATCCCCGGTGGCCGCGACGGCCGCCGCATGCTCGTCATCGGCTTCATCGACAAGTGCGGCACCGGCCTCTGGTCCACCGCCATGGCCCTCTACTTCACCTACGTCACCGGGCTCGGCCTCGGCCAGGTGGGCCTCCTCATCGCCCTCTCGGGCGCCGCCGGCATCGCGGGCGCGCCCCTCGGCGGCCGCCTCGCGGACCGCTTCCCCCTCGTCCGCGTGATCATCGGTGCCCAACTCCTGCGCGCGGCGGCCCTCCTGGCCCTCCTCACGACCGACGACTACGCACTCCTCGTCCTGCTCTCGGCCGTCGGCGCCCTCCCCGACCGCGCCACGAACGTCCTCACCAAGCTCTACGCGGCCCGCGTGGCAGGCGCCGACCGCGTCCGCTACCAGGCCATCAACCGCACGACCTCCAACCTCGGCTGGACCCTCGGCGGCCTCGGCGCGGCAGCGGCCCTCGCCGTCGGCTCCACCACCGCCTTCCAGCTCCTCCTCATCGGCGACGCGCTCTCCTACCTGGTCATGGCCGCACTCACCCTCCGCTGCGCCGAGCCCCCGGCGCCAGCGACGTCCCGCGTAGTGGCGGCCTCCACCGACGCGACCCCGAGTGCCAAGCCCTCCAACCCCTGGCGCGACCGCGGCTTCCTCGCCTTCACCGCGGGCGACGGCGTCTTCTTCCTCCACGACTCGATCCTCCAGGTCGCCCTGCCCCTCTGGATCGTCCACGCGACCGAAGCCCCCGTGGGCCTCGCACCGCTCCTCCTGGTCCTCAACAGCGCCCTCGTCGTGATCTTCCAGGTCCCGCTCTCCCGCTTCGGCGCGACCACCGAAGCCGCCCGCCGCCTCTACACCCCGCTGGCAGTCCTCTTCGCGACGGGCACCCTTGCCGTCGCCGCCTCGGCCCTGACCGGCCGCACCCTCTCCATCACCGCCCTGATCACCGCGGCCGTGGTCCTCACGTTCGCCGAGATGATCCACACCATCGCCTCCTGGGAGATCTCCGTGGCCCTCGCCCCGGACGACGCCCAAGGCGCCTACCTCGGCGTCCACGGCCTCGCCCAGTCCACCCAGCGCTTCGCCGGCCCCCTCCTCATGACAGGACTCGTCTCCACGGGCCCGCTCGGCTGGCCCCTCCTCGGCGCGGCCCTCGTCGCCACCTGCACGGCACAGAACCGCCTGGTCCGCCGACGCCTCACCGAACCGTCACTGTCAGTGCCGAAGGTTACGGTGAGTGAGCACTGATCGGACTGTCACCAGGGGGAGACATGACCAGGACCGGCACCACGACCACCCACCTCCGCCGCGCCCTCCGCCGCGAGGTCCCCAGCACCGTCGGACTCCTCGCGGACGCGCAGGACTTCGCGGCCATGCGCCGCTACAGCACCTTCGCCTTCGACGACCACACGACCTACCTCCAGCAGATCGAGGCGCTCCTCAAATCCCTCGCCACCCAGGGCGGACACACGACGGTCACCCTCTTCGACCCCGAGGAGTACGAGGCCTACTGCACGGAGACGGCCATCGACCCGGACCACCCCACGAGCCGCAGCCGCTTCACCGCGCACCTCGCCACCACAGGAGCCCGCGTCACCTATACAGGACAGCCCCTGAGCGCCCTCCTGCCGGAACTCGTCGACACTGCCGTCCGCCACGCCACCTGGGAGTACGCGACCACGGTCCTCGCCACCGCCGGCGACTGCGCGACCTGCGGCAAGGACATCGGAAGGGCGGCCTTCGAGCAGGCCTCCCGGCTGCTCGTACGCCTCCTCGAAGCAGCGGGCCCAGGCGCCCACCACCTCGTCTGCAGCGTCCCCGCGGCCGACGACCAACTCCTCGCGGTCCTCCACACCCACGGCGCGAGCGACCTCGAAGGCACCGAGGCCGCAGAGTTCACGGCAGTCCTCGCGGCGGGCATCACCCTCGCGGCGCCCGGCGGCCTCGTCCTGCGGACCACCAGCCCCGGCGTCGCCGACCGCCTCCACGGCTGGCGCCTCACCGACGGCACACTGACCCCCCTCACCGAGGCCGAGGTCTTCGCCGCCTACTGCACCGACGCCCGCACGGGAGAGCCCCTCTCCCCGGAGCCGGGCGTCGACTACCGCGCGGGCTTCCCCCTCGCCCCCGCCCCCGACGACGAGTGGCCCGCCCACCACTGACCGCACACGCGGAAGGGGCTCCCCGCCACCAAAGTGACGGGAAGCCCCTTAATACCGGCAACAACCAGGGATCACTCCCCGGACAGCACCGCCTGCGCGGCGAGGCGTGCCTCGTGCGCGGTGTCCGCGGCACGCGCCGCGGCAGCGGCCCGCTCGCACTGCGCCAGCGTGTACTTGGCAAGCGTCGCCCGCACGTACGGAATCGACGCGGCGCCCATCGACAGGGAGGTGACCCCCAGACCCGTCAGGACACAGGCGAGCAGCGGGTCCGAAGCGGCCTCGCCACAGACACCGCAGCTCTTGCCCTCGGCCTTGGCCGCCTCGGCGGACAGCGCGACCAGGTCGAGCAGCGCGGGCTGCCACGGGTCCTGGAGCCGGGACACGGCACCGACCTGACGGTCGGCGGCGAAGGTGTACTGCGCGAGGTCGTTGGTGCCGAGCGACAGGAACTCGACCTCCTGGAGAATCGAGCGCGCCCGCAGCGCGGCCGAGGGAATCTCGACCATCGCACCGAACTTCGCCCGCAGCCCCGCCTCACGGCACGCGTCGGCGAAGGCCTTCGCATCCGTACGGTCGGCCACCATCGGCGCCATGACCTCGAGGTACACGGGCAGCCCCTCGGCCGCCTTCGCCAGCGCGGTCAGCTGCGTCCGCAGCACCTCCGGGTGGTCGAGCAGCGACCGCAGCCCGCGCACACCGAGCGCGGGGTTCGGCTCGTCGACCGGCGTCAGGAAGTCCAGCGGCTTGTCCGCACCGGCGTCGAGCACCCGCACGACCACACGGCCCTCGGGGAACGCCTCGAGCACCTTGCGGTAGGCCTCGATCTGCTTCTCCTCGGACGGCGCCTGCTTGCTGTCGTCCAGGAAGAGGAACTCCGTACGGAACAGACCGACGCCCTCGGCACCCGCCTCCACCGCGGCCGGCACGTCCGCAGGACCGCCGACGTTGGCGAGCAGCGGCACCTTGTGCCCGTCCGAGGTCGCACCAGGACCGCTCGACGAGGAGAGCGCGGCCTTCCGCGCGGCGGCGGCCTGCGTCAGCTCCGCCTTCTTCTCCTCGCTGGGGTCCACGAAGATCTCACCGGTCGAACCGTCGACGGCGATGAGCGTGCCCTCGGCCAGCTCACCCGCGCCGGGCAGCGCGACGATGGCCGGCACACCCAGCGCCCGCGCGAGAATCGCGCTGTGGCTGGTCGGCCCGCCCTCCTCCGTGACGAAACCGAGCACGAGCGTCGGGTCGAGAAGCGCGGTGTCCGCGGGCGCAAGGTCCCGCGCGATCAGCACGTACGGCTCGTCGCTGTCCGGCACACCAGGCATAGGGACACCGAGCAGCCGCGCGACGATCCGGTTCCGTACGTCGTCGAGGTCGGCGACGCGCCCGGCCATGTACTCACCGGCACCCGCGAGCAGCTCCCGGTAGTGCGAGAACGCGTCGTAGATCCCGCGCTCCGCGGTGCTGCCGACCGCGATCCGGCGGTCGACGTCGGCCATGAGCTCCGGGTCCTGGGCGATCATCGCCTGGGCCTCGAGCACCGCCTGTGCCTCGCCGCCGGCCAGATTGCCCCGCGCGTTGAGGTCCGCGGCCACAGCTTCCACCGCCTGACGGGCGCGCCCCTGTTCGCGCTCCGCCTCATCGGCCGGAATCTGCTTGGCCGGCGGTTCGAGAACCGCCGTGCCCATGTGCCGGACCTCGCCGATAGCCACACCGTGGCTGACGCCGACGCCTCGCAGCGTTGTCTCCATCTCACCCGTCTCCGATTGAGCGACGGCCCCGGCCGCCGCGTTGAATGTCGAACTCGCGGTCGTCACGACGACGAACCGACTCAGCTCCAGTTGAAGAGCAGGTCGTCGGCCTTCACGTCGCCGTCCTCGACGACGTCGGAGAGCGAGTCCGCGGTGGCCTCCAGGGCCACGATGGGACAGATGGGGGACTTGCCGGCGGCCTCGACCGCGGCGGGGTTCCAGCGCACGACGGCCTGTCCGCGCGTCACGGTGTCACCCTTGTTGACGAGTAGCTCGAAGCCCTCGCCGTTGAGCTGAACGGTGTCGATGCCGAGGTGGGTGAGCACGCCGTGCCCCTCACTGTCGACGACGACGAAAGCGTGCGGGTGCATGGAGACGACGACCCCGTCGAGAGGGGACACCGCCTCCGAGGGCTCACGCACGGGATCGATGGCGGTACCAGGCCCGACCATCGCACCGGAGAAGACCGGGTCGGGAACTGCGGCGAGACCGATGGCGCGTCCGGCAAGCGGCGACGTCACGGATGTCATGGGAAGCCTCCCAGGGGCGGAGATTGTGTGGCGCCGTCACTACCTGTCCTGGACGGCGTACTGTTCAGAAGCGTAAGTCATAAGAAGTCCTAGTTCCGCACGAGACGTACCAGTTGGCGGACCTAGGGCTACCCCGAAACGATTTGCCTCTACTGACGGTGGGATGTACTGTCGTACTCCTGCCTGACCCCAACGCGGCCTTGAGTCGCGGGTCGGCAGCACCTATCAAGCCAGATCCTAACCCCAGTGGTCTACACCTCTGCGTGCGTCAGCTCGCCGGGGGAGTGGTCAGGGGGACCGAGAAAGCCTGGTAATGTTTGACCCCGCCGGGAACGGAAAACGCGAAAGCGAATTCCACACCTGGCAGCCCGCTCCAGCGGGTGGCAGAAACGGGAAATCGGATCTGCTAAGCTGGAAACACGAAATACCGAAGGGAAGCCCGGAGGAAAGCCCGAGAGGGTGAGTACAAAGGAAGCGTCCGTTCCTTGAGAACTCAACAGCGTGCCAAAAATCAACGCCA